>CAVOOH010000003.1:0-211437 GCA_963697495.1 uncultured Gammaproteobacteria bacterium
CGTTGACGTAGACCAGGCCCATGGCGCGCGTTTCGAGGCGTGGATCCGGGGCTTCTTCGTGTGCAGGGCTGGCCATCCGCAGCGAGTATGCGCAATGCAGGTCAACGACGGGTGATCTGGTATGACTTCAATGGAAATCCCGAGAGCGTGCATCCAGTACGCCAAGCAGTGGCGTGAGATCGGTCAGCCGGTGCGCAATCAGGTGACTGACACCCTCCTCGCTCTCCCACTGCCCTTCCACCGCAAGCAGCCGCGCCTGCAACAGCGGACGACGCTGTGCTTCAGCTACATGCCGCCATACGACGACGTTGATCAGGCCATGCTCGTCCTCCAGCGTCACGAAGATGATTCCGCTGGCGGTTTGCGGTTGCTGTCGCGACGTCACCAGCCCGGCCACGCGCACGCGGCTGTTGTGCGGCTGCCGGCGCAGTGCTTTTCCGTCGATGCAACGCGCCGCGCTCAGCCGGCTGCGAATCTGCCGCAGCGGATGCGCGCCCAGGCTGAGACCGACGCGCGCGTAGTCCGCCAGCGTGTCCTCGGCTTGCGTGGGCAGCGGCAAGGCCACCGCTCGCTCGACCGGGCTTTCGCTGCCGAACAACGGCAATTGTGGCTCGACTCCGGCTACCGCCCAGCGCGCGCGATGGCGATGACCGGCCAGCCCGCGCAAAGCCGCCGCATCGGCCAGCAGTTCCTGGTGACGACGATCCAGATCGGCACGCACGCACAGGTCGGCGATGTCGGTGAAGGGACGCTGTCTGCGCGCCGCGACGAGGCGAAGCGCTGTCGCTTCGGAACACCCGCGCACCATGCGCAGCCCCAACCGGATCGCGCGCGCATCGGCGGCACCATGCGGGCTGGGTTCCAGTGTGCAATCCCAGTCGCTGAAGCGCACGTCCACCGGGCGCACCGCGACACGATGGCGCCGCACATCCTGCACGATCTGGCTCGGTCCGTAGAAACCCATGGGCTGCGCGTTGAGCAACGCGCAGGCGAACGCCGCCGGCGTCATGGCATTTCAGCCAGCACGAGGCGTAGACGAGGTTGGCGAAGCTGGCCGCGTGCGATTCGGGAAAGCCGTAGGAACCGAAGCCCTTGATCTGCTCGAAGAGCTGCGCGGCGAATTCCGCCGTGTAACCGTTCTTCGACATGCCCTGCATCAGCTTGTCGCGATGCGGCTCCAGCCCGCCGTGACGTTTCCACGCGGCCATCGACGCGGCGCAGCTTGTCGGCTTCGTCGGCCGTGAAATCCGCCGCGACCATGGCCAGCTTCATGACCTGCTCCTGGAACAACGGCACGCCGAGCGTGCGTTCGAGCACCTCCTTGAATTGCGGCGACGGATAGTCGACGTCTTCTTCCTTGTTACGTCGCCGCAGGTACGGATGCACCATGTCGCCCTGGATCGGGCCGGGCCGCACGATCGCCACCTGGATCACCAGGTCGATAGAAATTCGCCGGCCGATGCCGCGGCAACATCGCCATCTGCGCGCGGCTTTCGATCTGGAAGACGCCGACGGTATCCGCGCGCTGGATCATTGCGTAGGTTGCGGCGTCATCCGGCTCGATCGTTGCGATGGCCTTCACCACACCATGCTCGTTTTTCAGAAGGTCAAGGCATTTGCTGCACGCAGGTCAGCATGCCCAGCGCCAGACAGTCGACTTTCAGCATGCGCATGTAATCCAGGTCGTCTTTGTCCCACTGGATGATGGTGCGATCGGGCATCGCCGCGTTTTCCACCGGCACCATTTCGCTCAGCGAGGCATCCGAAATCACGAAGCCGCCGACGTGTTGCGACAGGTGCCGCGGCATGCCGAGCAGTTCATGGGTGAGCTTCAATATCCGGCGGATGATCGGGCTGTCCGGATCGAAACCCTGTTCGCGCAGGCGTTCCTCGGCCGTGCTCGTCGCCCCAGCCGCGCGCAAAGACATCGCTCAGCTGGTCGACCTGGTCCAGCGGCAGGCCCAGCGCCTTGGCCACGTCGCGAACCGCGCTGCTGGCCGCGGTAGCAGATGACGGTGGCCGCCAGCGCGGCACGCTCGCGTCCATATTTACCGTAGATGTACTGGATGACCTCTTCGCGTCGTTCGTGTTCGAAATCGATGTCGATGTCGGGCGGTTCGTCGCGCTCCTCGCAGATGAAGCGCTCGACCAGCAGGCTGGTTGACGTCCGGGTCCACCTCGGTCACGCCCAGCGCGAAACACACGGCGGAATTGGCCGCCGAGCCGCGACCCTGGCAAAGAATGCCTCGACCGCGTGCAAAGCGGACGATGTCATGCACGGTGAGAAAGAAAGGTTCGTACTTCTTCGATGCGATCAGAGCCAATTCGTGCATCGATCAGCTTGCGCACTTTGCCGCTGACGCCCTGTGGCCAGCGCCACCGTATGCCCTCCTCGGCCAGCTGGCGCAACCAGCTGGTGGGCGTGTGGTCTTCCGGCACCAGCTCCGTCGGATAGTCGTATTGCAGCTCGTCCATCTGGAATGTGCAGCGTTCGGCGATGCGCACACTTTCCTCCAGCAAGGCCATGGGATAGATATCGGCCAGCACGTCGCGCCGACGCAGGTGCCGTTCGCCATTGCGGAAAATCAGCGCGCCCGCTTCGGTGATCGGCACGCGATGGCGGATCGCCGTGAGCGTGTGCTGCAAGGCGAGCCGACGTCGCACGTGCATGTGCACGTCGCCGCTGGCCACCAGCGGCAGATCCAGCTGCACGACCAAGCGCCTGCAGCTCGCGCAATCGTGCGGCATCGTTCGGGTCCGCGATGCAGTTCCACCGCCAGCCATGCGCGATCGCCGAACGTCTGTCGCACCCAGCGACCGTGCGTCGATGTCCGGTTGCAGTTGCGGCATCCACAGGACCAGCGTGCCCGGCACGCCATCTCGCCAGGTCGGCGCGAGTCAACCGGTAGGTGCCTTTTTCCGAGGCGCGCCGCCCGTGCGTGATCAGCCGGCAGAGTCGCGGCATAGCCCTGCCTTCGTTTCGCACAGCACGTACGATCTTCGGGCCATCGTCGAGCTGGAACTCCGCGCCCACGATCAGCGGCACGCCGGTCTCGCGCGATGCTTCCAGCGCGCGCACGATGCCGGCCAGCGAACATTCATCGGTGATCGCCAGCGCGCGATAGCCGCATGCCTTCGCACGCTCGAACAGCTCGCCCGCGCTGGAGGCACCGCGACCGAAGGAGAAGTTCGACAGGCAATGGAGTTCGGCGTAGGCGCTCATGCGAACCACCCGTGGATCATCCAGCCGCTCTGCTCATCGGGTGGGCAGAACGCCCACGCCTCGCTGGCCCAGCGAGGTCTCGATCACGTAGTAGTCGCGGCATGACTTCGGCGCCATCCCACCAGCCGGTTTCGAGCCGCTCGGGACCGGCCAGGATGATCGCGGCGCCGGACCGCGCAAGCGGAATCGGATGCGTCAGCAGCCAGGTGGGCCGTGGGTGCGGCTCGTCGGCACTGTCATCGCATGCGGGCCTCGCGCCTGTGCGCGTTCGGGCCGTGGATCGGTGGTGCTGCCCAGCCGATAGACAGCCCGATCGCCCAGCCGCGCGCGCAGGCGTTCGCGCAGTTGCTCGATCGGCAACGCATTGGCCGGTCGCTCATCGAACAGATCCCGCCCGGCGGGCACGAACGCCGGCAGATCTCGGGCGATCAGGCGCAGCGCCAGCACCGGCTCGGGAAGCGTGACGTGTTCCAGCCGGCCTCGTGCGAACTCGAACAACATGGCACCGTCGCGCTCCGACGCCAGCAGCCCCACCGGCACATCGGTGAATCGACCTTCGCGGTGTTCCAGGCGCAACAGGAAGCGTTGCACGCCGCCATCGCGACCGGCCAGATAGGCAGCCAGATCATCGACCATGCGCCGCACCGGAAAGATCAGCGCGGATTGGTTCTCCACCTCGTGGAGCAACTCGATGCGCAGGTCGAACGTGTCCGGCGGACGATACGGCTCCAGGCCCGAGGGCAGGTCACCAGTCAGGCGATCCAGCGACGCCAACAGTTCCGCACCAAAGCGTCGACGCAGCCCATCGCGCGGCAACGCCATCACTTGACCCAAGCGTGCGGATGCCCATGCTCGGCAACGCCTGCGATGGCATTCGCGGGCAATCGGCTCTTCGCGATCGGCACCCGTTGCAGGGCGTTGCGCAGCGTGTCCATCGACAGCACCGCTTGTCCATCGGAAACCGTGGTCAGCACATGGGCGGCATGAGCGCGTCGGCGCCGCCGCCATGCGATGGCGGAATCCCAGCTCGGTGAAGTCCGCCCGCAGCATGGATTCAAGCCGTGGCCACGGCCCGAACAGGCCCATGCTCTTGCTGACTTCCAGCACGATCGCATGCGGCAGCAGGCTGACCTCGGAGCTGTAGCGGTAAGCCACGGCGGCCAGGAACCGGTGCCACCGCTCCACCGATTCGCGGTCATACGGGATCGCTTCGAACTGCGACAGCAGCGCTTGCGCGGCGCTCAGTCGCTGACCGACATGCAAGCCTGCCGCTCGGGCGGCTTCATTGGCCGAAACGATCGTACGTGCGTTGATCGGTCCGTCGACGAGCACCAACGGTCCCTCCGTGGGACGGCGTCGGAGAATCCCGTCCAGCGCCAGACTCGGCAGGTAGATGCAGGCCCAAAGCATGTCTGGCCGCCATCAATGGGCAGAGACGCGGCAAAGGAATGGCGTGGGCGGGCACGGCCCCGCCGCGGCATTTGCGCACCCAGATCTGCGGGCGCGGCGGCGCTTCCAGTTCCAGACGCAGCGCGGCAGGCGATGCGTTGGACAGGTGGGAGCGATCGCGGAACACGAAAGCGAGAGCCTGCCCGGTGACCGCGGCCACCTGCAGGCGACGCAGGGCGCGATCGTCGGCGTGATGCGGCCACGCCAGCACGGCGGCGCAGCTTCCCGATCGCAAGCACTGCTCGGTGGCCCAGAGCACATCCTTCTCGCCGGCATCCACGATTTCCACGCGGCGCATGTCGACGCCGTGCTGGCGCCAGCCAGCGACACACGGCGCATACGGCGGCGACACGATCACCACGTGGCGCTGGCCTTGGGTCAATCGCGCGAGCGTGGGCAGCACCAGGCGAAGTTCGCCCACGCCATCGACCGGCAACAGGATCTCGGACAGCGAAGCCTCGGGCCAACCGCCTGCGGGCAGCACGGCATCGAGTGCGCGCCACCCGGTGGGCTGATCGCCGACCGGCACCTCGGGGGCACGACCACGCCAGACCTGACGTGCATCGAGCAAGGCGGAGAGTGGAACCACGGCGCTCATCAGCTGCCCCGCAACAGGCCTGCAAACAGACCTTCAATCGCGAAGTCTTCGGTCGGATCCACGTCGATGGGTTTGAAGCCCGGGACTGTTCGGCATCAACCGGATCACATCGCCCTTCCAGTGCAGGCGCTTGATGGTGAAACGGTCGCCGTCCACACGTGCGGCCACGACTTGGCCGTGACGGGCCACCGGCGTGGCGTGCACCGCCACCAGATCGCCATCCAGGATGCCTTCGTCGCGCATCGAGTCGCCGACCACTTTCACCAGGTAGTCCGGTCGCAACCGGAACAGCGAACGGGACACGCGCAAGCTGCGATCGACCCGTGACTCCGAAAACAAGCGGCTCACCCGCCGCGATGCGACCGATCAGCGGTAGATCCAGCGTGTCCGCGTCCATGGGATCGGACTCGCGCACCAGCCGGATGCTGCGGGCGCGGTTGGGTTCGATGGTCAGCCGGCCCTTCGCTTCCAGCGACCGCACGTGTTTGAGCACGGCGCTGACGTTGCCGATCCCCAGACGCCTCGCCGATTTCTTCAAGCGTGGGCGACTGCCCGTCGCGCTCGATCCGTGCGCGGATGAAGGCGAGGACGTTCGATTGGCGGTTGGTGATCTGGATGGTCATGGCTCGCCTAGTTTTCACCTAAATGGGTGAAAATGAAAGATGAAAGAAAGCCGCGCCGAACCACCTGTGACGGATCAAGGGGTTAGCGCGGGATCGCACTCCGGCTTCGAACGGCGTTTCAGCCCCAGCGTCCGCCGAACGCCATCTCACGGGATGAGATGGCGTCCGCGATTCACTGCTCCCATCACCCGACCAGGCCACCGCATGAACGCCCTTCCCGACCGCTACGCTTCCGATGAACTGGTCCTGCGCAACCCCAGCGATGGCCGCACGCTGGCCCAGCGTCTCTCGAAGCGGTATGCGGCGAGGATCACCGGCGCCTTCGTCGTGCCTGGCCGTGAAGGTTCATTCGCGCCGCTGCCGGACAACCTGCCACCCGCGCTCGCGCAAGCCTTGCGCTCGCGTGGCATCGACCAGCTGTATAGCCACCAGGCCGAGGCGTGGGCGGCGACGCAATCCGGCGCGCATGTCGCCATCGTCACGCCCACCGCTTCCGGCAAGTCGCTCTGCTACACGCTGCCGGTCATCACCGCGGCGATGACGCAGCACGCCAAGGCGCTGTATCTGTTTCCGACGAAAGCGCTGGCGCAGGATCAGGTGGCCGAGTTGCTCGAACTCAATCAAGCCGGGGATCTGGGCGTCAAAGCCTTCACCTTCGATGGCGACACGCCCGGTGACGCGCGCCAGGCCATCCGGCTGCATGGCGACATCGTGGTCAGCAACCCGGACATGCTGCACCAGGCGATCCTGCCGCATCACACCAAGTGGGCGCAGTTCTTCGAGAACCTGCGCTACGTGGTGATCGACGAGGTGCACACCTACCGTGGCGTGTTCGGCTCGCACGTGGCCAATGTCATTCGCCGGCTCAAGCGCGTGTGCGCGTTCTATGGCGTGACGCCACAGTTCATCCTCTGCTCGGCCACGATCGGCAATCCGAAGGAACATGCCGAAGCGCTGATCGAAGATACGGTCACCGCGATCACGGAAAGCGGCGCACCGACCGGCGACAAGCACGTGCTGCTGTGGAACCCGCCGGTGGTGAATCCCGACCTCGGCCTGCGCGCCTCGGCGCGGTCGCAGACCAACCGCATCGCGCGGCTGGCGATCAAGTCGGGGATGAAGACGCTGGTGTTTGCGCAATCGCGCACCATGGTCGAAGTGCTGACCAAGTATCTGAAAGACGTGTTCGACAGCGACCCGCGCAAGCCCGCGCGGATCCGCGCCTACCGCGGCGGCTACCTGCCCAGGGAACGGCGTGCGGCCGAACGCGAGATGCGTGCCGGCACCATCGACGGAATCGTGAGCACGTCGGCGCTGGAACTGGGCGTGGACATCGGCAGCCTCGATGTCGTCGTGCTCAACGGCTATCCCGGTTCCGTCGCCGCCACCTGGCAGCGGTTCGGCCGCGCCGGTCGCCGGCAGCAATCGGCGCTGGGGGTGCTGGTGGCCAGTTCCGATCCGCTCGATCAATACCTCGTGCGCCATCCGGAGTTCTTCCAGGGCGCGCCGCCGGAGCACGCACGCATCCAGCCCGATCAGCCGCTGATCCTGCTCGACCACATTCGTTGCGCTGCCTTCGAGTTGCCCTTCATCGGCGACGAGATGTTCGGCACCGAAGTGGCCACGCCCTGGCTCGACGTGCTGGGCGAGGAAGGCGTGCTGCATCGCGAAGGCGATCGTTGGGAGTGGATCGCCGACAGCTACCCGGCCATCGCCGTGTCGCTGCGCTCGGTGGCCGACGGCAACTTCGTGGTGGTCGATCGCACCAACGGACGCCAGACGATCATCGCCGAAGTCGACTACACCGCCGCGCCGGTGACGCTCTACGAGGGCGCCATCCACATGATCCAGTCCGTGCCCTACCAGGTGGAACGGCTCGACTGGGAGGGTCGCAAGGCCTACGTCACGCGCACCCATGTGGACTACTACACCGACGCGATCGACTACACGAAGCTCAAGGTGCTCGATTGCTTCGACACGTCCAACGCCGGATGTGGGCAGGCCCACCACGGCGAAGTGCATGTCGTGCGTCGCGTGCCGGGCTACAAGAAGATCCGCTTCTACTCGCACGAGAACATCGGCTTCGGCCCCGTCAACCTGCCCGACCAGGAACTGCACACGACGGCGGTGTGGTGGCAGCTCGCGCAGGTCGTGCTCGATGCTGCCTTCGAGGACCGGCAGCAAGCACTCGACGGTTTTCTCGGAGCGGCCTACGCGCTGCACATCGTGGCGACCGTGGCCGTGATGGCTGAAGCACGTGACCTGCAGAAGTCCGTGGGCAGTGGCGACGGCGCGTGGTTCGTCAGCGCGGACATCACGGGTCGCGGACAGATCCGCGGCAGCGATGGGCAGCCTGCCGCTCTGGCGGCTGATGCCCCGTTCACGCCGACGGTTTACCTCTACGACGCCTTCCCCGGTGGCATCGGCCAGAGCGAACCGTTGTTCAACCGGCGCGAAGACCTGGTGGCGCAATCGGTGACCCTCATTGAACGTTGCGATTGTCGTGGTGGCTGCCCGGGCTGCGTCGGCCCGGTGCTTGCCGCCGACGAGGACGCAGCCACAACGCCCAAGGCTTTGGCGTTGCGCGTGCTGGCGCTGCTGGTGGCCCTGTGAGCGCCTTGGCGGCGCGGTTGCGCCAGCTGCGCACGGAGTCAGGTCAATCGCGCCCGCCCGAAGTGGCTACGCCAACACCCAGCCTTGCGCCCGACGTGCTCCGATTGATTCAGGGGCGCTCACGCATGCAGGGCGTGGGACAGCGCGCTCTGTCCAGTGACCGCACGGTACCCGGAGTCGAGATCGCACCCGGGCTGTTCCTCACCGAGGCGATCATGAATTGGGGATGTCCCGCCCCGTTGATCGACACCGCCTTCGCGCGATGGGACGAGCCGGTTGCCCACAGCCGACTGCTGCACTTCGACACCGAGACGACCGGTCTGGCCGGAGGCACCGGCACGCGCGCGTGGATGATCGGGGCCGCGGACTGGCTGGCCGATGGCCGCTTCCGCCTGCGCCAACTGACAACGACCACCATGGGTGCGGAAACCGCGATGCTGCGAACCTTTGCCCAGTGGTTACAGCCAGACACGGTGCTCGTCAGCTACAACGGCAAGTGCTACGACTCACCGCTGCTGAAGACACGCTTCCGCCTGGCGCGACTGCCGGATCCGTTGTCTGGCCTGGGCCATCTGGATCTGCTCCATCCCGTGCGCCGGCACTGGAAAGGCGTGTGGGAGAACTGTCGCCTGGCCACCGCCGAGCGCGAACTGCTCGGCGTGGTACGGGAAGACGATTTGCCAGGCTCGGAAGCCCCCGCCGCCTGGCTCAGCTATCTGCGCGGAGGGTCGGCGCTGAACTTGAGGCGAGTGATGGCGCACAACACTCAAGACTTGAAGAGCTTGGCTGGTATTTTGCTGTACCTGGCCCAGCTGCCCCACCGGTAAAACGGGTTGGGCTGACGGCCGGGGCAAACCGGCACGATCTTTCGCGGTGGAGTTCGCAGCCTCCGGAAGGGCTGGGCCGGTTCATCCGGACAAGCTGCGGAGTTCACGTTGCGGATGCGTTGCTTTGCCGATGCTGCCGCCGTTATCCGCGATGGTGCGCCGAGTACTTCGGCGCATTCAAACGCCTTACCGGGAAGGCCTTCATGGTCGCGCAAGTCTCTTCCGACGCACCCAAGTCGAAAAAATCCCTGTGGCGCCGCTTGAGCGCTGGCCTGATCACCGGCGCCGCTGACGACGACCCCAGCGGTATTGCGACGTACTCGCAGGTGGGCGCCGCGTTTGGCTATGGCATGTTGTGGTCGATCTTGCTGACGATGCCCTTGATGATCGCCATCCAGGGAGTCAGTGCCGGGATCGGGCGAGTGACCGGTCAAGGCCTGATGGACAATATCCGGAAGTATTACGCCAAGCCGCTGGTTTACGGATTGACGGTCTGCATCGTGGTCGCCAACGTCATCAACCTCGCGGCGGACATCGGCGCGATGGGTGCGGCACTCAAGCTGCTGATCGGCGGTCCTGCGCTTGCCTATGCCGCGGCGTTCGGGTTGGTATCGCTCCTGCTGCAGATGTTCATTCCGTTCTCGCGCTACTCGCCTATCCTCAAGGTGCTCACCTTGAGCCTGTTCGCCTACGTCGTGACCGTACTGGTGATCCATGTGCCATGGGGTGACGTGTTCAAAAGTATCGTCATGCCGCCGATTGCCTGGAATGCCAAGTACGCGGTGGGCCTGGTGGCCTTGTTGGGCACCACCATCAGTCCATATTTGTTTTGCTGGCAGGCATCTCAGGAAGTAGAGGAAATCCGCGCCAGCGACAAGCGTCAGCCGCTGAAGAAGGCGCCCCACCAGGCACCAGACGCATTAAGGCGCATTGGTGTCGATACCACCATCGGCATGATTTTTTCCAATGTGATCGCCTTTTTCATCATCCTGACCGCAGCCGTGGTGCTGCACGCGCACGGCAAGACCGACATCCAGACATCTTCTGATGCCGCCGAAGCGCTTCGGCCCTTGGCCGGGAAGCTGGCGTTCGCCCTTTTCGCCGCGGGCATTATCGGTACCGGCCTTCTCGCCGTGCCGGTACTCGCCGGGGCAACCGCCTACGCCACGGCTGGCGCATTTGCACAACGCGCGGGGCTGGAGCACGAACCGCCGAAGGCGAAATTCTTCTATGGCGTGCTGATCGTGGCCACACTGGCCGGCATCGGTCTGAACCTTACTCCGCTCGATCCGATCAAGGCGCTCTATTGGAGTGCGGTGATCAATGGCGTGGCTGCCGTGCCCTTGATGATCGTGATGATGCTGATGAGCGCGCGCCGCAAAGTCATGGGCGAATTCACGACGCCGTGGTTTCTGAAGGTCTTTGGCTGGCTCGCCACGGCCGCGATGGCGGCTGCCGCAATCGTGATGTTTGCGACGTGGGGGAAATAACCCACCGAGCGCATCCGTACGGCAGTGGGAAGCCGTCGGCCACCATCTCTGCGATGGTCGGACGGCTGCTGCGCCTGTGCGTTGTGGCGATTCGGGCGCATCGTCCCCTGGGCCGCCGCCCTCTTCTCCCAGGCGGCGCCCCGCCGCGTCGCATGCCGGGACTTGATATGGACGCGGCGACAGCCATCTTCATCCAGACTGGAAACGAACCGGAGGAGGCTCGCCATGTCCCGCTACACCAGGAACCCCGATGCATTGCTGCGCCTCAACCCCGAGCAATACCGGGTAACCCAGCAGGGCGGCACGGAACGCCCCGGCACCGGCGAATACCTGCACAACAAGGAGCCGGGCATCTACGTCGACATCGTGTCGGGCGAACCGCTGTTCGCCTCGTCCGACAAATTCGAATCGGGCTGCGGCTGGCCGAGTTTCACCAGGCCGATCGAGCCGGCCCACGTCAACGAACTGCGCGATGCCTCGCACGGCATGATCCGCACCGAAGTGCGCTCGGTGCACGGCGACAGCCACCTCGGCCACGTTTTCCCCGACGGCCCGGCTGATCGCGGCGGGTTGCGCTACTGCATCAACTCGGCCTCGTTGCGCTTCGTCCATCGCGACGACATGGCAGGCCGAGGGCTACGGCGCTTACCTGGACCAGGTGGAGGATGTGCGATGACCACCGAACGTGCCGTGCTGGCCGGCGGCTGCTTCTGGGGCATGCAGGATCTGATCCGCCGCCAGGACGGCGTCGTCTCGACCCGGGTCGGCTACACCGGCGGCGACGTGCCGAACGCCACCTATCGCAACCATGGCAGGCCATGCCGAGGCGATCGAGATCGTGTTCGATCCCGCGCGGATCAGCTACCGCACGCTGCTGGAATTCTTTTTCCAGATCCACGACCCGTCCACGCTGAATCGGCAGGGCAACGATCGCGGCAGTTCCTACCGCTCGGCGATCTTCTACACATCGAAGGAACAGAAGCGAATCGCCGAGGACACCATTGCCGATGTGGATGCCTCGGGCCTGTGGCCCGGCAAGGTGGTGACCGAGGTGGCGCCGGTCGGCGACTTCTGGGAAGCCGAGCCCGAGCATCAGGATTACCTCGAACACTATCCCGATGGTTACACCTGCCACTTCATCCGGCCCGACTGGAAACTGCCCCACCGCAACGCCACCAGCTGACGCCAGCCAGCGGCAAATCGCTGCTGTCAGGCCTTCAGCGGCCGAAGATGATTTCCTTGCCCTCGTGGTCGCGGTCCCAGCCGCGCAGTTGGTCGCGGATATGGGCGATGCGCTGGCGACCGAGCGCGTTGCGCTCCTCGTCCAGCACCTGGCCATCCAGCAGCTCGGCCAGGCGCTGCGCCGTGGGCAGCATGGCGTCCCAGGCATCCAGCGCGGACAACGGCGCCGGCAACGTCATGAAGAAGCTCACGCCCGGCGTGTGCAAGGTATCCAGCCGGGCCAGGTCGAAATTGCCCGGCTTGAGCATGTTCGCGACACTGAAGATCGGTCCCAGTTCGCGCTTGCCGTCGACCAGGCGGTGGTAGATGCCCATGTCGCCGAATTCCAGGCCGGCTTTCTCGGCGGCCACGACCAGGTCCGGGCCATGGAAGCGCCCGCCGTCGCGGGCCACCACGAACAGCGTGACGATGCGTTCCACCGGCAACTGGGGCGGGCGCCGGCCCAGATCGGAGCGCGGCGGTGTGCCGGCTGCCGCGGCAGGGGCTGGTGCCGTGGCTTCCTCCGCCGCGGGCGCGGCGTCCTGAGTCGCCGGCTCGCCGGAGCTGGGCGCGCGCAAGGCATCGATGATCGAGGCGACATGATCGGCCAGCTTGGGCTGCGGCTTGGGTTTGGCCTTGGGTGCGGCGGACACGGAAGCCTTGGCATGTTCACCGGACAGCGTGGCACCGAGTCGTTCAAGTTCCTCGCGCAGGCCGACCTCCAGCTCACCCTGCAGTGGCCTCGCACCGACGCCGACGAAGGGATCCTCCACAACCGGCTCGTCATCCGGCTCGCCCAGGGTAGGTTCGCGACGCTCGCCGGCGTGGTGGTCCGACACGACCCTGCGTCTGCCCTGTTCCTTCTTCGGCTGACCGAACAGCCAGATCAGCGCCAGCACGATGATGCCGACGATCAGCATCGGGATGCCGACGGCGGGGTTCCAAGCAAAGGCAATCGTCATCACGGAGTCCTTCAGGCAGCTCCTGCCAGTTTAGCCGCTTCGGCCAGATCCACCTGCACCAGTCGCGACACGCCCGGCTCGCGCATGGTCACGCCGCACAGCTGGGTGGCCGCTTCCATGGTGGCCTTGTTGTGGCTGATGAAGATGAACTGCACCTTTTCGCTCATCTCGCGCACCATGCTTGGAGAAGCGTCCGACGTTCGCCTCGTCCAGCGGCGCGTCCACCTCGTCGAGCAGGCAGAACGGCGCGGGGTTCAGGCTGAAGATCGCGAACACCAGCGCCACCGCGGTCAGCGCCTTCTCGCCGCCGGAAAGCAGGGTGATGTTGGACACGCGCTTGCCCGGCGGCCGCGCCATGATCGACACGCCGGTGTTGAGCAGGTCGTCGCCGGTCAGTTCCAGGTAGGCATGGCCGCCGCCGAACAGGCGCGGGAACAGTTCCTGCACGCCGGCGTTGACCTTGTCGAAGGTTTCCTTGAAGCGCTGGCGGGTCTCGCGGTCGATCTTCTTGATCGCGCCTTCCAGCGTTTCCATCGCACTGATGAGGTCGGCCAGCTGGTTGTCCAGGTAGGTCTTGCGCTCGCTCTGTTCGGCGTGCTCCTGGATCGCGGCGAGGTTGACCGGTTCCAGTCGGGCGATCTTCTGGCCGATGTCGGTGAGCTGCGACCGCCACTGGTTCGCGTCGATGTCCTCGGCCAGTTCGGCCAGCAGGGTCTCCAGTTCGCAGGCCGGACGCGGCGATCGCTTCGGCCAGTTGTTCGGCGCGCAGTTGCAGCGCCTGCGCGGCGAGGCGCTTTTCGGACAGGCCTTCGCGCAGGCTGGCCAGGCCCTGCTCCGCCAGATGCCGCTGCTGTTCCAGCTTGCGGAATTCGAGGTCGCAATCTTCCAGCGCGCGGCGCGCCTCGACCAGCTGCTTGTCGACCAGCAGGCGCTGGTCGAGATAGGTCTGTCGTTCGGCTTCGAGTTCGGCGATCGGATCGGAGCCGGCGGCGAGCTGTTCGGTGATCTCGTTGCGGCGCGATTCGATCTGGCGCAACTGGCTGTCCATGCGGCCCAGCGCCTGCTCCAGCGAGCCCAGCGAGGAACGCTTCGATTCCAGCGCCAGCGCCAGCGCATGCGACTGCTCGGCGGCTTCGCGCGCGTTCATGCGCGCTTCTTCGCGCGCTTCGAGCAGCGCGCGGCGCTCGTTTTCCAGTTCGCGGCGCTGGTCTTCCAGGTCGCCCATCAGGCCGACCGATTCGTCCAGCCGCGCGCGTGCCTCGCGGGTCTGGCTCTGCAGTTCGTCGATCTGGGCGAGCCAGGTCGCCCAGCTCGCCGCTGACCTTCTCGGCGCGGGCGCGGGCGGTTTCCAGCTTGCCGCGATGGCTTTGCAGCTGGCCGGCCAGTTCGGACTGGCGGCGATGCGCGTTGTACAGCTCGCGCTGCGCGTCGTCGCGCGCGCGCTCGGCCTCGAACTTGCTGGTGCGCAGTGTGTCGAGCCGTTCGCTGGCTTCCTCCAGCTGCGCTTCCAGCGTGGCGATCTGCTCGACCAGCAGGCGCAGATCTCGCGCTCGCGCGCCAGCACGCCGACCTGGCTGCCCTGCGCCCGGCGCACGCGAGCCCAGCCCGGGCCCAGCCATTCGCCGCTGCGGGTGATCACCGACTGGTACGGCGCCAGGGCGGACAGCGCGGCCACGCGCTGATGCGCTTCGTCGAGCGATTCGGCGGTCAGCACGTGGCCGAGGATCGCCAGCGCCGCCGCCGGTCCGCGCACGTGCGCGGCCAGCGTGCCGGCGGTGTTGGCACCGCCGTCGGCGGCATCGAGCAGCGCCACGTCGGCATTCTCGAGCGCAGCGAATTCGGCGGCGAGCGCGTGCGCGCCATCCACCAGCACGCTGTCGAGGAAACCGCTCAGCACGGTTTCCACCGCGGTTTCCCAACCGGCTTCGACCTGCAGCGATTCGCCGAGGCGGCGCGAGCTGGTCGAGCCCGAGCCGCGCCAGCCAGCCGCTGGCGGCGCTTTCTTCCTGGCCCAGTGCGGCGTGCTGCAACGCTTCCAGCGAGGCCTGCCGGCCGCGCGCCGTCTGCAACTGCTGGCGCGCCTCGTTCAGCGCCGACTGCACCTGGCGTTCTTCCTCCAGCACTTTTTCGTGGCTGGACTTGTGCTGGTCGAGCAGGCTGCCGAGGGTTTCGACGCGCTCGCGCTGGGTCTCGTGGTCGTCGATGCAGCTGCTGGCCGGCGGCGTCCAGTGCGGCGACGTCGGTGGCCTTCTGCTCGGCTTCCAGCGCCTCGCGTCGGCGCGACAGATCGATCGCCTGGCGATCGAGGTAGTTGAGCTTGGTGCGTTCCACTTCGGCCGCGCGGTTGGATTCGCCGGCGTTGCGGGTGTGGCTGTCCCAGCGCTGCTGCCAGTCGGCCAGCTTCGCTTCGGTGCCGCGCTGGGCCTCGGCGGTGTCGTCCTGCAACTGCTGCAGGGCCTCGAGTTTCGGCTCGCCCTCGGCCAGGGCCATGCGCAGCGTTTCGACCTGCTCGCGGTCGGTGGCGATGTGTGCGGCCAGCTCGGCGTGTTCGCGCTCGGCGTCGCCATGGGCGCGCTGCAGGCGGTCGGCGGTTTCGCTTGTTGTAGCGGACCTGCTGCTCGACCCGCGCGATCTCGGCGCCGACCTTGTAGACCTCGGCCTGCACCGCGTTCAGATGCTCGCTGGCGTCGGTGTGGCGCTCGCGCACGCTTTCCAGCTGCGCCTCGATCTGGCGCTGGCCGGCCAGCTGTTTCTCGATCTCGATCTCGGCGGCGGACAGGCCGCGCGCCCTCGCCGTCGTGCTGGCTCTTCAGGCCGCGGTATTCCAGCGCGCGCAGCTCGGCTTCCTTGCGCGTCTGCTCTTCCTTCAGCGCCTTCCAGCGCTCGGCGGCGCGCGCCTGGCGGTTGAGGTGTTCGAGCTGCTTGTCCACCTCGTCGCGCACGTCGCGCACGCGGTCGAGGTTTTCGCGGGTGGCCTTGATGCGGCTTTCGGTTTCCTTGCGGCGCTCCTTGTACTTGGAGATGCCGGCGGCCTCTTCCAGATGCATGCGCAGTTCTTCCGGGTGCGCTTCGATGATCTGGCTGATCATGCCCTGCTCGATGATCGAGTAGCTGCGCGGGCCCAGGCCGGTGCCGAGGAACAGGTCGGTGATGTCGCGGCGGCGGCAGCGCGCGCCGTTGAGGTAATAGGCGGACTGGCCGTCGCGGGTGACCTGGCGCTTCACCGAGATCTCGGCGTACTGGCCGTACTCGCCCTGGATGGAACCGTCGGCGTTGTCGAAGATCAGCTCGACCGTGGCCTGGCCCACCGGCTTGCGCGTGTTGGAGCCGGAGAAGATCACGTCGGTCAGCGAATCGCCGCGCAGGCGGCTGGCCGCGCTCTCGCCCATCACCCAGCGGATCGCGTCGATGATGTTGGATTTGCCGCAGCCGTTCGGGCCGACGACGCCGATCATGTTGCTCGGCAGGTGCAGGGTGGTCGGGTCGACGAAGGACTTGAAACCGGCGAGTTTGATCGTGGTCAGGCGCATGCGGTCATCAATGGGTCATCGGTAATGCCCGCGCAGGTCGGGCGACAAGGCACTGTGCCAAACGCGGGACAGCGCCGCAATGCGTTCCTGCATGCTGCGCCACTTGAACAATATATTCCAATATCTTGTTATATATGACTATTTCACTTTGCATCGATCGACAGGGCGTGGATGCCGTTGTCCATCAGCCCATCGAGCGCCGCATAGACCATCCGATGGCGCTTGATCGGCGACTGGCCGGCGAAGGCGGCGCTGACGATGCGCACGTGGAAGTGCCCCTTGCCCTCCCCCGCATGGCCGACGTGCTTGTGGCCCTCGTCCAGCACGTCCAGCTCGGTCGGCGCGAATGCTGCCTGCAGGCGTTCGCGGATCTGGACAATGACGGGCGGCGCCGTGTTCATGGCAGCACTTTGCGGAACGGCTTCACCACGGTTTCGCGGTACACGCCGGCGGCAACATAGGGATCGGCCGAAGCCCAGGCCTCGGCCTCGGCCAGCGAGGGGAATTCGGCCACGATCAGGCTGCCGCTGAAGCCGGACGGGCCCGGATCTTCCGCGTCGATCGCCGGGAACGGCCCGGCCAGCAGCATGCGGCCTTCGTCCTGCAACTGCCGCAGACGGGCCAGGTGCGCCGGTCGCGCGGACTTGCGCGCTTCCAGCGAGTCCGGGTGGTCGGTGCCGATGATCGCGTACCACATGGTTCAGGCCTCCGGGCGCATGTACGGGAACAGCAGCACGTCGCGGATCGAGGCCGAGCCGGTCAGCAGCATCACCAGCCGGTCGATGCCGATGCCGAGGCCGCCGGTGGGCGGCAGGCCCACTTCCAGCGCGCGGATGTAGTCGGCGTCGAAGTGCATCGCCTCGTCGTCGCCGGCGTCCTTCGCGTCGACCTGGGCCTGGAAGCGTGCGGCCTGGTCTTCCGGGTCGTTCAACTCGGAGAAGCCGTTGGCCAGTTCCTTGCCGTTGACGAACAGCTCGAAGCGGTCGGTGATGCCCTGGTCGGTGTCGCTCTCGCGCGCCAGCGGCGACACCTCGACCGGATGATCGGTGATGAAGGTGGGCTGGATCAGGGTGTGCTCGACGGTCTTCTCGAAGATTTCCAGCAGCAGCTTGCCCCAGCCGTAGCCGGGCTTGACCTGCGCGCCGAGGCGCCTTGCGTGCGCGGCCATCGCCTCGCGATCGCGCAGTTCCTCGCGTTTGATTTCGGGGTTGAGTTCCAGCACGGCGTCTTCCATGCGCCAGCGGCGGAATGCCGGGCCGACGTCGATCGCGGCGCCGTCCCACTCCAGCTGCGTGGTGCCCAGCACGTGCCTGCGCGGTATCGCGGATCACCGCCTCGGTGAGGTCCATGATCTCGTGGTAGGTGGCGTAGGCCTGATACAGCTCCAGCATGGTGAACTCGGGGTTGTGCCGGGTCGACACGCCCTCGTTGCGGAAGTTGCGGTTGATCTCGTAGACGCGGTCGAAGCCGCCGACGACCAGGCGCTTGAGGTACAGCTCCGGCGCCACGCGCAGGTACAGGTCCAGATCCAGCGCGTTGTGGTGGGTGGTGAACGGCTTCGCCGTGGCGCCGCCGGGGATCATGTGCATCATCGGCGTCTCCACTTCCATGAAGCGGCGCGACGGCGCTTCCAGCCACTGGCGCATGTAGCCGATGATCCGCGAGCGCAGCATGAAAGTACGCCGCGCTTCCTCGGTGACGATCAGGTCGACGTAGCGCTGGCGATAGCGCTGCTCCACGTCGGCCAGGCCATGGAACTTGTCCGGCAGCGGGCGCAGGCTCTTGGTCAGCAGGCGCAGCGCGTCCACCTTCACCGACAGCTCGCCGGTCTTGGTGCGCATCAGCACGCCTTCGGCGCCGACGATGTCGCCCACGTCCCAGCCCTTGAACGCCTCGTAGGCATCGCCCAGCGTGCCCTGGTGGATGAACAGCTGGATGCGCCCGCTGAAGTCCTGCAGCTGCACGAAGCTGACCTTGCCCTGCACGCGCTTGAGCACGATGCGACCGGCCATCTTCACGCGGCGTGCCAGCGCGTCGATCGCCTCGGCCGTGTGCAGATCCTTGTCGGCGTAGTCCGACTGCAGGTCGCCGGCGAAGCTGTCGACCTTGAAATCGTTCGGAAACGCGATGCCCTGCCCGCGCAGCGCCGTGAGTTTCTCGCGGCGTTCGGCGATCAGCCTGTTTTCGTCGATGGTCGGAGTATCGGTCGTTTCACTCATGAGGATTCCAATGCTGCCTGCGCTCTCGCCGGTTGGCGGGCGCTTCTTCGTCTATCGAGTTGCCGCTTTGATACGTGCCGGTGTCTCTCCGCGGCGGCAACGCGCGTCAATCGTCCTTGCCGAACACCTGCTTGACCGCATGCTTCGTCGCGTCCCAGCCTTCGCGCGCCCCGTGGCCGACGGCGATTCCGGCCTTCTTTGCGCCGTGGCCGATGCCGGTGCCGGCTTCCTTCGCGCCGTGGCCGACCTTCTTGGCGACGTGCTTGGTCGCGTGGCCGACATCGCGGGCGCCGTCGGCGACGCCGTGGCCGACGGCCTTGGCATCCTGCTTGATGCCTTGGCCGCCGCTGCCTTGCTGCGACTGCGCCGCCGCCCCGAATGCGGCCAGCACGGCAGAAGCGATCAGGATTGCGCAGATCTTCTGGCTGTTCATGCAGACCACCTCGTCAGTGAGCGGAGCGGAAGGAATCGGGCATTACGCGTCGCTGCGTTTCGAACCCGCTTCAAGGCCGGATTTCAGGCTGGCCTCGATGAACTCGTCGAGGTCGCCATCCAGCACCTTCTGCGTGTCGGTGCGCTCGATGCCGGTGCGCAGGTCCTTGATGCGGCTCTGGTCCAGCACGTAGTTGCGGATCTGGCTGCCCCAGCCGATGTCGGACTTGGTCGCTTCCAGCGCATCCTTCTCGACATTGCGCTTCTGCACTTCCAGCTCGTACAGCTTGGCGGCCAGCATCTTCATCGCGGTGTCGCGGTTCGCGTGCTGGCTGCGGCCGGTCTGGCAGGCCACCACGGTGTTGGTCGGGATGTGCGTGATGCGCACCGCCGACTCGGTCTTGTTGACGTGCTGGCCACCGGCGCCGGATGAGCGGTAGACGTCGGTGCGCAGGTCGGCCGGGTTGATCTCGATGTCGATGTCGTCGTCGACTTCCGGCGACACGAACACCGAGGTGAAGCTGGTGTGCCGGCGGTTGTCCGAATCGAACGGCGACTTGCGCACGAGGCGGTGCACGCCGATCTCGGTCTTCAGCCAGCCGTAGGCGTAGTCGCCCTCGACGCGGAACGTGGCGGACTTGATGCCGGCGACGTCGCCGCCGCTGACTTCCATCAACTCGGTCTTCCAGCCGCGCGACTCGCACCAGCGCAGGTACATGCGCAGCAGCATCTCGGCCCAGTCCTGCGCCTCGGTGCCGCCGGCGCCGGCCTGGATGTCGACGAATGCATTGATCGCGTCCATCTTGCCGGAGAACATGCGCTGGAATTCCAGCTTGCCGACCTGCGCCTCGAGCTTGGCCAGATCGTCGATCACCGATTGCGCGGTCTCGTCGTCACTGTCGGCGATCGCCATCTCCAGCAGTTCGCTGGCATCGGTCAGGCCGGCGGTCAGCGTTCCGATGCCATCGACGATGGTGTGCAGGCGGGCGCGTTCGCGGCCCAGTTCCTGCGCGCGCGCCGGGTCGTCCCAGACGTTGGGGTTCTCCAGTTCGCGGGTTACTTCTTCCAGACGTTCGCTTTTTGTGGCGTAGTCAAAGATACCCCCTAAGCGACTCGACGCGGCCACGAAGGTCGGCGATCTGCGCATGGATGGGATTGGTCTCGATCATGTCGGTATCAGTGTTGGATGCAAGCTGTCTAGGATAACAGACGCCCCCGCGCGGACGCACCGCCACGGTCGCGGCGACAGTGGCGGAATGCTGTGGCCGGCTTGCCGATCCGCCGTTCAGGCCAGCGCCTGCCGATGCACGCCCTTGACCGCCCGCCCGGACGGATCGGCCGCGTTCGCGAACGCCGGGTCCCACGCCAGCGCCGCCGATGACGAGCAGGCGATCGACTTGCCGCCCGGCACGGTGGCCGCGCAAGCCTCGCCGGGGAAGTGCTGTTCGAAGATGCGGCGGTAGAAATACGCTTCCTTGCTCGCCGGCGTGTTGAACGGGTAGCGCGCGGCCGCGGCGGCGAACTCGCGGTCGCTGACCGCCTGTTCCGCGTGCGCCTTGAGTCCGTCGATCCAGCCGTAGCCGACGCCGTCGCTGAACTGCTCCTTCTGCCGCCACAGGATCGAGTCCGGCAGCGCGCCTTCGAACGCCTCGCGCAGCACCGCCTTCTCGATCCGGTGCTGCCCCGCCCCGCTCTCATCAACCATTTTGTGCGCGGCATCCAGTCCCATCGCCACGTCGATGAACTCCAGGTCGAGGAACGGCACGCGCGCCTCCACGCCCCAGGCCATCATCGCCTTGTTCGCGCGCAGGCAGTCGTAGCTGTGCAGCGCGTCCAGCTTGCGCACGGTTTCCTCGTGGAACGCCTCGGCCGACGGCGCCTTGTGGAAGTACAGATAGCCGCCGAACATCTCGTCCGAGCCTTCGCCGGACAGCACCATCTTCACGCCCATCGCCTTGATCCGTCGCGCCAGCAGGTACATCGGCGTGGCCGCGCGGATGGTGGTGACGTCGTAGGTCTCGATGTGGCGGATGACCTCGGGCAGCGCGTCCAGGCCCTCCCAGAACGTGTAGACGAAGCCGTGATGCACGGTGCCCAGCGCGTCGGCGGCGATCTGCGCGGCGGCCAGGTCGGGCGAGCCTTCCAGCCCGATCGCGAACGAATGCAGGCGCGGCCACCAGGCCTCGCTGCGGTCGTCGTCCTCGACCCGCTCGCGTGCGAACTGCGCGGCGCAGGCGGCGACCAGCGAGGAATCCAGCCCGCCGGACAGCAGCACGCCGTACGGCACGTCCGTCATCAGCTGGCGATGCACGGCCTGCTCGAACGCCTTGCGCAACGCCGGCGCGGCCACGTCGTGGCCGCGCGTGGCGGCGTAGTCGCGCCATGGCCTGGCGTAGTAGCGGCGCAGTTCACCACCGGCGCTGTCGTAGATGTGGCCGGGCGGAAACGGCGCCACGTCGGCGCATACGCCGACCAGCGCCTTCATCTCCGAGGCCACGCACAGGCGGCCTTGCGCATCGTGGCCCCAGTACAGCGGGCAGACGCCGATCGGGTCGCGCGCGATCAGGTAGCGCTGCGCCTCGCCGTCCCACAGCGCGAACGCGAAGATGCCGTTGAGCTTGCCCAGGAAGTCGCTGCCCTGCGTCGCGATACAGCGCGTTGATCACCTCGCAGTCCGAACCGGTGGTGAAGTCATACGTGCTGGCCGCGCGCAATTCGCGGTGGTTGTAGATCTCGCCGTTCACCGCCAGCGCCAGTGCACCGTCACGCGAACGCAACGGCTGCGCGCCGCTGGCCGGATCGACGATGGCCAGGCGCTCGTGCACCAGGATCACCCCGGCGTCCACGAACACCCCGCTCCAGTCCGGCCCGCGATGGCGCTGGCGCTGCGACAGCTCCAGCGCCAGCCGGCGCAACGCGACCAGGTCGTCGCCCGGCTGCAGGTCGAACATTCCAAGGATCGAACACATCTGATATCTCCTTTGCGAGCATCCCTGGTCGCGAGGGTCGAAAAGCAGGCATCCGTGCCCGCGCTATTCACGACGGCACGATACTTTCGTCCGTGCGCCCAAAACGACGAAGGCCCGCTGTGGGCGGGCCTTCGTCGCGCATTCAATGAAAACTTGCTGCTACGCGCGGGCCCGCCAACGGTTGGCGTTATTGTTCGCGCGATTATTGTCGTTGCCGGCCAGCACGACGCCCAGCGCAGGAAGCGCGATTGGGGTCAGAAGGTTGGCTGCGACGGGATGCATGTGCCGACTTGAACAGATCCACCTGAGCTTTGGCAAGTGCCGCGACACCCGGGCAGGCGCGTCACTTGCTCGCTGGCTCGGTGATCCAGCGGGTGGCTTCCTCGATTTCAGCGCCGTGGAACAGGCGGAACTGCGCCGGGATCGCGAAGCTGAAGGCCATTGCCGTGCCGCGCAGCCAGAGCACGTCGGTGACCAGCGCAACACGATCCCAGCCGCTGAAGTGGCGCACACCCAGCTTGGCGTCGTCCCACATCGCGCCGGGATCGAAGCCGGTGAAGTCGTCGGCGGTGACATACAGCATGCGCAGCTTGCGGTTGAGCGCGAACGCCGCCTCGACGTCGGGCACGATGACGTTCTCGTAATCCGCCGCCGTGACCTGGCCATGGGCGCGGAAACCCAGCGTACCGGGCGGCAGTCCTTCGATCAGGGCGATCACTGGCGTTCTCCACGAGCGAAGTGATCGCCAGTCTGGATCAAGCCGCGTGAAAAACATGCAAGGGAAATCAAGCCGGTTCCATATGCCGTAGCAGCAGGCGTGGCGTCTCGCGGCCTTGCCAGTCGTTGATGGCCAGCTCGTAGGCCGCGCGCAGTCGCGGCGGCGGTGGCTGGCCGTGATACGCGTTGAACATCACCGCGTCGTGCGTCGCGCCGTCGCGCGGATCGCGCAGCTGCAGGCGCAGGTGGCGCTCGCCCATCACCTTCCAGCCGGCGCATTCGAACAGGTTGTCGAACAGCGGCTCGGGGAACGCCTGGCCCCACGGTCCGGCCCCGCGCAATTGCCGGGCCAGCGCCAGCGTGGCGGTACCGGGCGGCAACTCGCCATCGGTGTACAGCACCGCCTGCAGGCGCTCGGCGTCGATCAGCTCGCGCGCGATCGCGTCGAAGGCGGCGGCGAAGCGCAGGTAGTGGTCGGTCTTCAGGCTCAGCCCCGCGGCCATCGCGTGGCCGCCGAAGCGTTCGATCAGGCCGGGCTGGCGCGCGTCGATCGCCGCCAGCGCATCGCGGATATGGAAGCCGGGAATCGAGCGTGCCGAGCCGCGCAGATGCGCGGTATCCTCCTCGCCGGCCGGAGCGAACGCGATCACCGGGCGATGCAGCCGCTCCTTCAACTTGGAGGCGACCAGGCCGACCACGCCGGCATGCCACGACGGCTCATACAGCGCCACGCCGACCGCGTCGATGTGTCCCAGGCCCGCCGCCATCATTTCTGCTTCGGCCACCATCGATGCCTGCAGGTCGCGGCGCTCGCGGTTGATCGCGTCGAGCTGCTCGGCGTAGCCACGCGCCATGCGCCATGTCGTCGGTGAGCAGGCACTCCACGCCCAGGCGCATGTCCTCCAGCCGCCCCGCCGCATTCAGCCGCGGCCCGACGGCGAAACCGAGGTCGCTCGAGCACAACGTCGCCAGCGACTGCGTTTGCCCGCTTCGACCAAGGCGGTGATGCCGGCACAGGCGCGGCCGCTGCGCATGCGCTTGCAGGCCCGCCTCCACCAGCACGCGATTGTTGAAATCCAGCGGCACCAGATCCGCCACCGTGCCCAGCGCGACCAGATCGAGCAAGCCGGAAAGATCGGGGACTGTACCTTTGCGATCATCCTGATCGCCCGTGTCGACCAGTGCGCATCCCTTCGTGTGTTCTCCTGGCTGCACGAACCAACCGATCTCCCGCAACTTCGCGCGCAGCGCCAGCAGCAGGTAGAACATCACGCCCACGCCGGCCAGCATCTTGCTCGGGAACGGGTCGCCGGCCAGATTCGGATTGACCATCGCATCGCATGCCGGCAACTGCTCGCCAGGCAGGTGATGGTCGGTGACGATGACGCGGATGCCGCGCGCCTTGGCCGCCGCCACGCCGGCCACGCTGGCCACGCCGTTGTCGACGGTGACGATCAGCTGCGGCGTGGGTTGCAGCGAGGCGACGAAGGCCGGGCTCAGGCCGTAGCCGTGCGCGAAGCGGTTCGGGATCGCATAGTCCACCCGTCGTGCGCCGAGCAGGCGCAGCCCGCGCACCGCCACGGCGGTGCCGGTGGCGCCGTCGCAGTCGTAGTCGCCGGCGATCAGGATCGAGCAGTCGTCGCGAATCGCCTCAACCAGCAGTTCAACCGCTTGCGCCATGCCGCCGAGCAACTGCGGCGACAGCATCCGCGCCAGCCGGTGTTCGACCTGGCCAGGTTCCAGCACACCGCGGGCGGCGTAGATCCGTTGCAGTACCGGATGCACCGAATCCGGCCAGCCATGGGGCACGCCCTTGCTCTCGCGCCGGCGCAGTTGCAGCACGCTCAACGTCCTGCCCCACGCCAGAAGCGCCAGCGGTGCCACGGCTTGTGCCACCAGCGTTCGCCGCTGGCGAAATGCAGCAGTACGTCGCGCCGCCCAAGCATGCGTTGCAGCGTTGGCCACCAGTGCGTGGCGATGGCGCTTGCCGGCAGATCCTGCAGATCGATCAGCCAGCCGGCCGTCGCCGCAGCCATCGCGTCCGGCGTGCGCGCCTGTTGCGCGATGCCGGCACGCGCGGCCAACGCGCGCAGCAGCAGGTCATCGCTGACCACGCCGGTACGCAGGCTGGACAGCGCTTGCGGCAGACGTCCGCCGCCCCACAACCACAGGCTGTTGACCGGCGCCTGTCCGCGGGCCTGCCGCCGCGCATTCAGCGGATGCTGGTGCAGCAGCACCTGGATGTCGTTGAGCAGCACGCGCCAGCGACGTCCTTGTTCACCCTGCGGGAGATGCTGCGCCAGGTCTTCGCCCAGCGCCTGTTCCGGTACAGCGAAATCCGGCAGCCATGTCTCGGGCGCCAGACGCAGATGCCAGCGATCCGGCGTGGAGATCTCCAGTTGCATGCCGGCCTCGCCGAACACCGCTCGCAGCGGTTCGGCCAGCGCCTGCGCTGCATCCATGTCCAGTTGCATACGGCCGCAGGCCAACAGGCGCACGCCGTTCATGTCCGGCTGCACCCAGGCCGGATCGGCCGACAGCCAGAGTTCGTCGCCCGCATCGCCGGCCAGGAACTGGCGGGTGATCGCCGCCGCCGGCACGCTGGCGTCGACGCCGGGAAAATGGTCGCCTAGGCCACCCAGGTAACCGCTGCCGCCATCGCGCAGCTGGTCTGCACGAGGGAGCCATTCGCGCAGTGGGTGACCCGGCTCGAAATGCGCCAGCGCGGGCAGCCACAGGTGCAGCGATGTGTCCGGCGTCGCCATGCCTAGGCCTCCAGTTGTTCGACCAGCGTCAGCCACTCCGTTTCCAGTGCTTCCTTCTCGCGGCGCAACTCGGTCTGGCGCTGGCCCAGCCGCATCATTTCGCTGGTCGAGCCGTTGTAGGTCGCCGGATCGGCCAGTTGCGCCTCCAGCGCGGCCAGTTCGGCGTCGATCGTGGCAGTACGGGTTTCGATCTTCTTCACCCGCTGGCGCCCGGCCTTATCGCTGTCACGCTGGGCGGCGGCCTGGCGGCGGCGTTCCTCCGGCGACACCTCCACCACCTTGACCACCGGCTTGGTCGTGGCAGCTTCGGCCTTCGCCGCCTTCTTGTTCGCGGCACCGCGGGTTTTCAGCCAGCGCGCGTAATCGTCGAGGTCGCCGTCGAACGGCTCGACCACGCCGTCGGCGACGCGCCAGAAACTGTCGCAGACCATGCCGAGCAGGTGGCGGTCATGCGAGACCAGCACCAACGCGCCGTCGAAGTCGGCCAGCGCATCGGCCAGCGCTTCGCGCATGTCTAGGTCGAGATGGTTGGTCGGTTCGTCGAGCAGCAGCAGGTTCGGCTTGTCCCACGCGATCAGCGCCAGCGCCAGGCGCGCGCGCTCGCCGCCGGAGAAACCGTCGACCGACTCGAACGCGCGGTCGCCAGCAAAATTCCAGGTACCGAGGAAATCGCGCATGACCTGGGTCGCCACGCCCGGCGCCTTGTCCATCAGATGGTCGAGCGGGCTGGCGCCTTCGCGCAGGCTTTCCACCGTGTGTTGGGCGAAGTAGCCGATCTTCAGATCCTTGTGCGCCTTGCGCTCGCCGCCGAACGGTTCGAGTTCGCCGACCAGGGTTTTCACGAGAGTGGATTTGCCGGCGCCATTCGGACCGAGCAGGCCGATCCGTTCGCCCGCTTCAATAGAGAAACGCACGTCCGACAGGATGACGTTGACCTCCTCTCCCCGCCGGGGAGAGGAATGAGGTGAGGGGCTGGGGCTTGCGCTGGAGTTCATCGAAGCGCGCTCCGACCCATCTTCACCTCGGCCGTGTCCCCTCACCCCAACCTTCTCCCCGGCGGGGAGAGGGAGCAATTCGTAGCCGGCGGTGATGTCCTCCAGCTGCAGCATCGAATCGGGCAGTCGCCCCGGCACCGGGAACTGGAAGCTGAAAGGCCGCTCCGCGCGCACCGCCTCGGTGCCGGCCAGCTTCTCCAGCCGTTTCATCCGCGACTGCGCCTGCTTGGCTTTGCTGGCCTTGGCCTTGAAGCGGTCGACGAAGGACTGCAGGTGCGCCCGCTCGGCCTGTTCGCGCTCGTGCGAGATCTGCTGCTGGCGCAACTGCTCGGCGCGCAGGCGCTCGAACGCGCTGTAGTTGCCGGTGTACAGCTTGGCCTTGCCGTCGTTGAGGTGCAGCGTGTGGGTGATCACGCCGTCGAGGAATTCGCGGTCGTGCGAGATGATCAGCAAGGTGCCCTGGTAGCGGCGCAGCCACTCCTCCAGCCACAGCACGGCATCGAGATCGAGGTGGTTGGTCGGCTCGTCGAGCAGCAGCAGGTCGGACGGGCACATCAGCGCCCGGGCCAGGTTCAGCCGGCCGCGCCAGCCACCGGAGAATTCCTGCACCGCACGCTCGTGGGTTTCCGGCGGGAAACCCAAACCGTGCAGCAGGCGGCCGGCGCGGGCACGGCCGTCGTAACCGTTCAGCTCCTCGATGCGGTGGTGCGCCTTGGCCATCGCCTCCATGTCGCCGCGCTCGCCGGCGTCGGCCTCGTCGCGGATCGCCGCGGCCAGTTCCTCGTCGCCGCCCAGCACGTAGTCGATCGCCGCGTCCGGCAGCGCCGGGGTTTCCTGCGCCACCGAGGCCAGCCGCAGCTTGCCCGGCATGTCCAGCTCGCCGGCGTCGCTCTCCAGCTTGCCCTGCAGCGCGGCGAACAGGCTGGACTTGCCGCAGCCGTTGCGGCCGATCACACCGAGCCGCCAGCCGCTCTGGATCACCAGGTCGATGTCGGAAAGCAGCAGCCGGCTGCCGCGGCGCAAGGCGAAATGTCGAAAGGAAATCATGAAAAACCTGGATCGGAACTGGGCAGGCCGTTGCCCGCAGCCGCCCATGATAGCGGTGATGGCGCTATTCTCGGCGAACAGCCGGTGGCGCCATGCCCTGGGTGAATGCCGAACCCATCGCAATCGGCGGCAACCGGCATGGCGCGGCACAGGCGGTTCTGCTACAACGACGCCGCATACAGCCTTGTATGGAGAGGGGAGCCATGGTCAAGTTCACGCGCAGTTTGCCGATCGTCATCATGCTGGCCGTTGTTGCCGGCCTGGCCGCACCACGGCTGGCCAGTGCGGCGCAATCGCGGGCGGAGCACGGCGACAGCCTGCTGATCCACCGCGTGCAGCAGGAAAAGGACATGAACCTGCCCCGCCGCGGGCTGAGCATGGCCCAAGTCGAGAAGACCTGGGGCGCGCCGCAGCGCAAGCTGTCGCCGCGCGGCGGCGACAGCAAGAAGCATCCCCAGATCAATCGCTGGGAGTACTCGAACTTCATCGTGTACTTCGAGCACAGCCACGTGATCCACGCGGTGCTCAACACGCCGGCCGGCAACAACACCAACCCGGCTGCCGCCAACTGATCCTGTTTTTCCGACCGCGCGGCCTGTGGCGACACGGGCCGCGTTTTTGTGTGGGCGGCACCTCGTCGTACAATCCGCGGTCCTGCGCCTGAACTGGCGCCTCCCGACTGCACGAGACATTCCAGCATGACCGACCACTCCTTGCGCCTGCCGGCGGAATGGGAACCGCAGGCCGCGGTGCTGATCGCCTGGCCGCATGCCGGCACGGACTGGGCCGAGCGGCTGGCCGCGGTGGAAACCACCTACGCGGCGCTGGCCGCGGCGGTCACCCGGTTTCAGCCACTGATCATCGTCGTCGCCGACGGCCCGCTGCAGGCTCATGTCGAAACCCTGCTGCGCAACGCCCAGGTCGACCTCGCCCGGATCCGCTTCGTCGAACTGCCGTACGACGACACCTGGCTGCGCGATTCCGGCCCGATCACCCTGAAAAACGGCGGCGACGGGTTCCAGCTCACCGATTTCCGCTTCACCGGCTGGGGCGGCAAGTTCGGCGCCGAGCAGGACGATGCCCTGGTCGCCGGCCTGGTCGACGCCGGCGTGTTCGGTCATGCCGCGCACAAGCGCATCGACTGGGCGCTGGAAGGCGGCGGCATCGAGAGCGACGGCAACGGCACCGTGCTGACCACCTGGCGCTGCCTGGTGCAGCGGCATCCGGAACAGTCGCGCGAGGAGATGAGCGCGATCCTGCGCGACAGCCTGCACGCCGATCGCGTGCTGTGGCTGGACCACGGCTATCTCGAAGGCGACGACACCGACGCGCACATCGACACGCTCGCCCGCTTCGCGCCCGGACGATCGCATCGTGTTCCAGGCCTGCGACGACGCTAGCGACCCGCACCACGACGAACTGCAGCGCATGGCGCGTCGAGCTGGCCGCACTGCGCACCGTCGATGGCCGCGCGTACCAGCTGTATCCGCTGCCTTGGGCCAAGCCCATCCTCGACGAAGGCCGCCGGCTGGCCGCGTCCTACGCGAACTACCTGATCGTCAACGGCGCCGTGCTGGTGCCCGCCTACGGCGACCCGGCCGACGCCGAGGCAGCGCGCATCATCGGCAGCGCCCATCCGGGCCGCGACGTGGTGCAGGTGCCGTGCCGCCCGCTGATCTGGCAGAACGGCAGCCTGCATTGCATCACCATGCAGCTGCCGGCCGGGCTGGCCTGAGCCGCATCGGCTAAACTGTACGGTCCGTTACGCTTGGCGACACGCCGAGGATTCACGCCGATGACCCGCAAGACCCTCAAGGTCGCGCTGCTGCAGGAAACCGACCGCGGCAGCCGCGACGCCAACCTCGACGCCATCGAAACCGGCCTGCGCGAAGCCGCCACGGCCGGCGCCGAACTGGTGCTGCTGCAGGAACTGCACAACGGCCCGTACTTCTGCCAGCACGAGATCGGTGGACGTATTCGACCAGGCCGAGAGCATTCCTGGCCCGGGTACCGCGCGCATCGGCAAGCTGGCCGAGGAGTTGAAGCTGGTCGTGGTCGCCTCGCTGTTCGAGCGCCGCGCCGCCGGGCTGTATCACAACACTGCGGTGGTGTTCGACCGCTCGGCGGCGATCGCCGGCAACTACCGCAAGATGCACATCCCGGACGATCCAGCGTTCTACGAGAAGTTCTACTTCACGCCGGGTGATCTCGGCTTCGAACCGATCGACACCTCGGTCGGCCGGCTCGGCGTGCTGGTGTGCTGGGACCAGTGGTATCCGGAAGCGGCACGCCTGATGGCGCTGGCCGGCGCCGAACTGCTGCTCTACCCCACCGCGATCGGCTGGGACCCGCACGATGAGCAGGCCGAGAAGGATCGCCAGCGCGACGCCTGGGTCACCGTGCAGCGCGGCCACGCCGTGGCCAATGGCCTGCCCCTGCTGTCGTGCAACCGCACCGGCTATCGAGGCCGATCCCTCCGGTGTCGGCGCCGGCATCCAGTTCTGGGGCTCCAGCTTCGTGGCCGGCCCGCAAGGCGAATTCCTGGCCCAGGCCGGCACCGATGCGCGCGAGCTGCTGCTGGCCGAGGTCGACCTGGCGCGCAGCGAGCATGTGCGGCGGATCTGGCCGTTCCTGCGCGACCGGCGCATCGACGCCTATGCCGACCTGCTCAAGCGCTTCCGTGATTGAAACCCCACCCGGTTGCTTGTGCCGCATGGCCATCGTCCCCATGCTTGGATTCCCCTCCACGACCGGCCTGCTGACCGCATGAGCGTTCCCGAAACCGAAGCCACCGCGTTGCCCGTCGCCTTGCAAGGCCAGCCGATCGAGCGCGTGCAGCGCGACGGCGTGGAATACGTGGTGCTGGGCACGGCGCACGTCTCGCGCAGCAGCGTGGAGGCGGTCGAGGCGCTGCTCGCCCGCGAACAGTTCGACGCCGTGGCGGTGGAGTTGTGCGACAGCCGCGCGCAAAGCATGCGCGATCCGGAAGCGTTCAAGCAGTTGGACCTGTTCAAGGTGATCCGCCAGGGCAAGGCCGGCATGGTCGCCGCCAGCCTGGTGCTGTCGACGTTCCAGAAACGTCTGGCCGACCAGTCCGGCATCCAGCCCGGCGCCGAGATGAAGGCGGCGATGGACGGCGCCGAACAGCGCGGCCTGCCGTTGTGGCTGATCGACCGCGAGGTCGGCACCACGCTCAAGCGCGCCTGGCGCAGCGTGGGCTTCTGGCAGCGCTTCGGGCTGCTCGGCGGCCTGCTGGCCAGCGTGTTCGATCGCGAGGACATCGAGCAGGGCGAGATCGAGAAACTGAAACAGGGCGACCTGCTGGAAAGCGCATTCAGCGAATTCGCCAGCAGCTCGAAACCGCTCTACGACAGCCTGATCGGCGAGCGCGACGCGTTCATGGCCGCGCGCCTGCGCGAGGAAGCGGCGCGGCCGACGGCAACCGCGAGCCGCCGCGTGCTGGTGGTGATCGGCGCCGGCCACCTCAAGGGACTGTGCACGCTGTTGCGCGAACAGCAGGACGATCCGGCCAGCACGGTCGCCGAACTGGCCGTCTCTCCGCCGAAGGCCCGCTGGCCGAAGTGGGTCGCAGCAGGTCTGGTGCTGCTGGTATTCGCCGCGATCGCCTGGGCGTTCCACCAGAACACCGCACTGGGTACGCAGGCGTTGCGCGACTGGGTACTGTTCACCGGCGGTTTCGCCGCGCTCGGTGCCCTGGCCGCTGGCGGCCATCCGCTCAGCATCGTCGCCGCTTTCATCGCCGCCCCGATCAAGCCGTTCCGTCCCGGCATCCCGGCCGGCGGCATCAGCGCGATGGCCGAAGCCTGGGTGCGCCGCCCGCGGGTGGTCGATTTCGACACCTTGCGCGACGACATCGGGCACTGGAGCGGCTGGTGGAAGAACCGCGTCGCGCGCACCCTGCTGAATTTCTTCCTGGTCAGCGTGGGCACGATCATCGGCGAGTACAGCGCCGGCATCCACATCTTCAAGAGCCTGTTCTGACCCTCGTGACGCGATAAGTCGCGGCCGGCTCGCATGCTACGATTTGCGCCGCCTGCAGCCCTGGTCTGCAATGTGCTTCGCGGCCCGGCCCGGATGGCGAAACTGGTATACGCAAGGGACTTAAAATCCCTCGGCCGCAAGGCCATGCGGGTTCGACCCCCGCTCCGGGCACCAATGACCGCGTGATACCCGCTCAAACGATGGAGTGCGGCGAACGTCTCGCCGCACTCCACGATGACGCATGGCCTGGATCAGGCCGCCGCGTCCTTCAGTTTCTTCAGCGGACGGATCTTGACCTTGACCGACGCCGGCTTGGCCGCGAACCACTGCTCTTCCTTGGTGAACGGATTGATGCCCTTGCGCTTCGGCTTGGCCGGCACGCTCACCGCCGTGATCTTCAGCAGCCCGGGCAACTGGAACGAACCGGCGCCCTTCTTGTGCACGGAACCGGCAACCGCGCCTTCCAGCGCGGCGAGCACGGCGCGAACGTCCTTGGCGACCACGCCACTGGCTTCCGCGATATGCGCCACCAGGCTGGACTTGTTCAATGCTTCCTTGATCGGCTTGGGTGCCGTCGATGCAGCCTTGGCCTTGGGTGCCGGTTTGCTCTTGACCGCTGCTTTCTGCGTCTTCGCCATGAATTTCCCCCTTGTCTACTGGTGATGGAATGTCTGTATTGCCTCACGGCACGCTGAATGTAGGGGAATTCGGTGATGCCGCCAACGGGTTCGACAGCAAAACATGCTTTCCCGGTCGCAAAATCTTCAGCAAACGTTTGCCGCCGGATGCGCTGAGGGCCGGGCACGCCTGCGCATCGCAAGCTGCCACGCCGCCAATATGGCCCGGTTCCGGAGCAACAAAAAACCCGCCGTCGGCGGGTTTTCGGGGCTGGCTGGCAGCCGGTTGCGCAATGGAGGCCAAGGTCGGAATCGAACCGGCGTACGCGGATTTGCAGTCCGCTGCATGACCACTCTGCCACCTGGCCATTGCTTGGTGCATCGCGACCATGATGATCGCAGGTTGCCTCTAAAAAACAAAACCCCGGTAGGCCGAGGTTCTGCTTGCAAACTGGAGCGGGAAACGAGACTCGAACTCGCGACCCCGACCTTGGCAAGGTCGTGCTCTACCAACTGAGCTATTCCCGCATCGGAGCCGCGAATCATAGCAGAACGGAGTCGTTTGTGAATAGCTGCGACAACGTTTTTCGCCGCGAATCCCAACATCCGGCCATGGTCCGCGGGTCGCTGAAACGACAAGGCCCCGAACGGATCGGGGCCTTGTCTGCAAACTGGAGCGGGAAACGAGACTCGAACTCGCGACCCCGACCTTGGCAAGGTCGTGCTCTACCAACTGAGCTATTCCCGCATTGGAGCCGCGCATTCTAATACGTGAATACGGATCGTCAAGCCCGCATCGACCAAGCGATGTCCCGCGCTCAGGCATCACCCCTGTCGGCGGGGGAAGGCGCCGGCATACCGCTGAGGATCGGCCAGGCAGCGCGCAGGTAGTACAGGCCCGACCAGATCGTGAGCACGCCGGCAACCACCAGCAGGCCCTCGCCGATGTGATACAGCCGCAGCGCCTCGGCAGCCTTCTCGTGCTGCACGATCAGCACCACCAGCGCGACCATCTGCATCACCGTCTTCAGCTTGCCGATAAAGGCGACCTTGACGGTGGCTCGCATGCCGATCTCCGCCATCCATTCGCGCAGCGCCGATACGCTGATCTCGCGCCCGACGATCACCGCCGCGGTCACCGCCATCAGGATGCCGGGCCAGCCGCCGCGATGCGATTCGACCAGCAGGAACAAGGTCACCGCCACCATCAGCTTGTCGGCGACCGGGTCCAGGAACGCGCCGAACGCCGAAGTGAGGTTCATCCGACGCGCCAGGTAACCATCCAGCCAGTCGGTAATCGCCGCCAGCAGGAACACGATTGCCGCGGTGATGTTGTGCCCCGGAAACGGCACGTAGAACACCACCACCATGACCGGCAGCAAGGCAACGCGAAACAGGGTCAGCCAGGTCGGCAGGTTGATGTGCATGATTCGTTCCGATGATTTGATGCAGTTTCGCACGCCGCTGCGCCACTGCCGAGTGAAGGCAAGGGGCGACGTTCAGCCATGCAGGCTGGCATAGATGCGTTCGGCCAGGCCACGGTCGATGCCCTTCACCTGCATCAACTCCTCCACGCCGGCGCGCTCCAATCCCTGCATGCCACCGAACGCCTTAAGCAGGGCGGAACGCCGGCGCGCACCGATGCCCGGCACGTCTTCCAGCACGCTGCGTTCGCGCGCTTTCTCGCGCCGCTTGCGATGGCCGCTGATCGCGAAGCGATGTGCTTCGTCGCGTACCGCCGCGACCAGGTGCAGCGCGGGCGACGACGAGCCGGGATGCAGTTCGCGCTCGGGGTACCCTGCTTCAAGCCGGGCCAGCACCAGGGTTTCCTCGCCGGCGCGTCGGCCCGGTCCCTTCGCCACGCCCACCACTTCAATGCCGTCGACGCTGAGCTCCTTCAGCACGTCCAGCGCCTGCGCCACCTGGCCGCTGCCGCCGTCGATCAACAAAATGTCGGGGCGCGCGCCCTCGCCTTCGGCCACCTTGCGGAAGCGTCGGGTCAACGCCTGGTGCATCGCCGCGTAGTCGTCGCCGGGGGTGATCCCGGTGATGTTGAAGCGACGGTAGTGCGATTTTTCCGGCCCCTCCGGGCCGAACACCACGCATGAGGCGACGGTCAGCTCGCCCAGCGTGTGGCTGATGTCGAAGCACTCGATGCGCCGTGGTGGCATCGCCAGTCCGAGTACCTTCTGCAGGTCATCGAAACGCGTGCCCAGAGTCTGCCGGCTGGCCAGTCGCGCGGTCAGCGAGGCCTGCGCATTGCGCTCGGCCATCTGCAGGAACTGCGCACGCTCGCCACGCACGCTGGACTTCAGCTCCACGGCGTGGCCAGCGTGCTGGCCGAGCATCTCGGCGAGGATCTGCTGGTCGGCCAGTGGCTCGCCCAGGATCAGTTCGCGCGGCACCGGCCGGTCCAGGTAGTACTGCGCGATGAATTGCGCCATCACATCGGCCGGCTCGGCATCCAGCGGCAGGCGCGGGAAGAAGTCGCGCGTGCCCAGGCTGATGCCGTTGCGGAAGAACAGCACGCTGATGCACGCCATGCCAGCCTCGATGCGGCAGGCGATCACGTCCATGTCGGCGCTGGCGCCCTGCACGTGGTGCTGCGCCTGCAGTTGGCGCAAGGCGGCCACCTGGTCGCGCAGTTTCGCCGCGCGCTCGAACTGCAGCGCCTTGCTGGCCTTCTCCATCGCCTCGGCCAGCTCGTCGATCACGGCGTTGCTGCGTCCTTCGAGAAACATCTCGGCGTGACGTACGTCGCTGCGGTAATCCTCGACGCTGATCAGCTGCACGCACGGGGCGCTGCAGCGGCCGATCTGGTACTGCAGGCAGGGCCGCGTGCGGTTGCGGAAGTAGCTGTCCTCGCACTGGCGCACCTTGAACAGCTTCTGCATCAGGCTGAGGCTTTCGCGCACGGCGTAGGTGCTCGGATACGGCCCGAAGTAGCGTCCCGGCAGGTTCTTCGCGCCGCGGTGGAACGCCAGTCGCGGAAAGTCCTCGCCACCGGACAGGTAGATGTACGGGTAGCTCTTGTCGTCGCGCAGCAGGATGTTGTAGCGCGGTTTCAGCGACTTGATCAGCTGCGATTCCAGCAGCAGCGCCTCGCCTTCGGTGCGCGTCACGGTGATCTCGACGCGGGCGATCTGCGCCACCATCGCCGCGATGCGCGGCTCCATCCGCGGCTTCAGGAAATAGCTGCCGACGCGCTTCCTGAGATTGCCGGCCTTGCCGACGTAGAGCAGCTCGCCGGCCGCGTCGATGTGACGGTAGACACCGGGCGAGGAGGTGAGCGTACTGACGAAGGCCTTGCCGTCGAAAGGTGGCAGTTGTGCGGGTTGCATGGAGGGAAGTCTAACGGGTGCGGAGGGTGACCCGTCCGATGTGGTGGCTCAATGCCTGTGAAAAAAGCCGCTTCCTGCGGCTTATTTCATCACGAGTCCGGCGCATGTCCGGACTCGCTCACGCGAATCAGTCACCGGCGTGCCCGATTCGCGGCCGGCCATCCATGGCCGGCTTGAGAGTTTGTTCTGCAAACTCTCAATGCTGCGTGCGCAACCACACTTCCGCGCGCTCCAGGTCGGCTTCGGTGTCGATGCCCGGCGGAAACGGCTCGGGGGTCAGCCGCACCGCGATCGCGTGGCCGTGTTCCAGCACGCGCAACTGCTCCAGCGATTCGGTCTGCTCCAGCGGCGTGCGCGGCAGTCGGCTGTAGCGGCCGCAGAAAACCGGCCCGGTAGGCGTAGATGCCGATATGCCGCAGGAACGGCGAGCCCGACGGCAACGCATGCCGATCGGTGGCAAACGCATCGCGCGCCCACGGCAGCGGCGCCCGGCTGAAATACAGCGCACGCCCGTCGACGGCGCGCACCAGCTTCACCACGTTCGGATCGAACAGCTCCTCGGCATCGATGATCGGCGTGGCCAGGGTCGCCATCGGTGCATCGTCGCCGGCCAGCGCCTGCGCCACCGCGCGAATGCCGGCCGCCGGCGCGAACGGTTCGTCGCCCTGCAGGTTCACCACGATGCTGTCGTCGGCCCAGCCGTAGTGCGGCGCGCATTCGGCCAGACGGTCGCTGCCCGAGGCATGGTCGCTGCGGGTCATGCAGATTTCCACTCCGCCCTGCCCGGCCAGCGCATCGGCGATGCGCTGGTCGTCCACCGCCACCACCACCTGGCTGGCACCAGCCTGCAAGTGCGCGCTGCGCCACCCGCACCACCATCGGCACGCCGTCGATCTCGCGCAGCGGCTTGGCCGGCAGGCGGGTCGAGCCGTAGCGGGCGGGAATGGCGACGATGAATGGGGGCACGGCGTTGGACATGGTAGAAGCCTTCAGACTGGCGGCGAGCTGTGCCGCAACGATACATGCACCGACGCGGACAGTTCAGCCCACGCCGCGCAGCGCGAAGCCGCAGCCGTTGGCCAGTTCCAGAAAACCGGGAAACGAGGTGGCGACATGGCTGCAGTCGTTGATCCGCACCGGGCCGGCAGCGACCAGCCCGGCCACCGCGAAGCTCATCGCGATGCGATGGTCGAGGTGGCTTTCCACCGCTGCCGGCACCGAGCCTGCCGCCGTGGATGATTGCGCCGTCCGGGGTTTCCTCGATCGCTGCGCCGAGCGCGCGCAGGCCGCTGGCCATCGTCGCGATGCGGTCGGATTCCTTCACGCGCAGTTCGGCCGCGCCGCGGATGACCGTGCTGCCGCTGGCCACCGCCGCGGCGATGAACAGCGCGGGGAACTCGTCGATCATGTCCGGCACCAGCGCCTCGGGCAGCTCGACGCCATGCAGCGGCGCGTGGCGCACCACCAGATCGCCCACCGGCTCGCCGCCGCTTTCGCGTTCCTGTTCGATCGTGATGTCTGCGCCCATCAGGCGCAGCGCCTGCAGCAGGCCGGTGCGGCGCGGATTCAGGCCCACCGCAGGCAGGCGCAGTTCGGAGCCCGGCACGATGCTGGCGGCGACCAGGAAGAACGCGGCCGAGGAAAAGTCGGCCGGCACGTCGACGTCGGTGGCACGCAATGCGATGGCCACCTTCCAGTTTCGCGCGACCCGGCGCGAACGCGATCGGCCAGCCGAACGCGGCCAGCATGCGCTCGGTGTAGTCGCGGGTCGGGTGCGGTTCGATGACCTCGGTGTCGCCATGCGGCATACAGACCGGCCAGCAGCAGCGCGGACTTCACCTGCGCGCTGGCGACCGGCAGCTCGTAGCGGATGCCACGCAGTGGCTGGCCGCCATGCACGTGCAGTGGCGGCAGGCCGTCGTGCGCGTCGATGCGCGCGCCCATCAGCGGCCAGCGGATCGGTTACGCGGCGCATCGGCCGCTTCGACAGCGAGGCGTCGCCGACCAAGGTACTGTCGAACGCCTGCCCGGCCAGCAGGCCGGTCAGCAGGCGCATGCCGGTGCCGGCGTTGCCGCAGTCCAGCGGCTGCGCCGTGCCGCGCAGGCCGTGCAGGCCCACGCCGTGGACCACGCGCTCGCCGGCCGACGGCGTGTCGATGCGCACGCCGAGCTGCGCCAGCACGGCGGCGGTGGCGCGGGTGTCCTCGCCTTCGAGGAAGCCACTGATGCGCGAGTCCCCTTCGGCGATCGCGGCCAGCATCAGCGCGCGGTGCGAGACCGACTTGTCGCCGGGTACGCGCACGCCGCCTCGCAGCGGCCGGCCCGGTTGGCTGCTCCAGTCCAGGCGAGACGCTCAAGGCAAGGCCACCGGGTAGGAACCGAGCACGCGGATCGTCGCCGCCGATGCGCCGATGTCCTGCACCGCCGCCTGCAGCGCGGCGTCGTCGATATGGCCGGAGACGTCGATGAAGAACGCGTACTGCCACTTGCCGGTGTGCGCCGGCCGCGACTCGATCCGGTTCAGGCTGATGCCGTGCTTGGCGAACGGGCTGAGCACGTCATACAGCGCGCCGGGCTTGTCGTTCACGGTGATCAGCAGCGAGGTGCGGTCGTTGCCCGAGGGCGGAAACAGCGAGCGGCCGATCACCAGGAAGCGCGTGGTGTTGTCGGCGCGGTCCTCGATGCCCTTGGCCACGGTCTTCAGGCCATAGACCTTGCCCGCCGTCTCGCCGGCGATCGCCGCCGCGTCGTCGGCATGCCGGGCCAGTCGTGCCGCTTCGGCATTGCTGCCGACCGCGATGCACTCCACCTCGGGCAGGTTGATGCGCAGCCAGGTCTTGCACTGCTGCAGCGATTGCGCGTGCGCGTAGACCCGGCGCACGTCCTCCAGGCGGCCGGTCAGCGAATGCAGGCACTGGTGCACGCGCAGCTCGATCTCGCCGCAGATGGTGGCCTCGGAGGTGAGGAACATGTCCAGGGTGACCTGGATCATGCCCTGGCCGGAGTTCTCCACCGGCACCACGCCGAAGTCGGCATGTCCTGCGGCGACTTCCTGGAACACCTCCTCGATGCTGCCCAGCGGCAGGCCATAGGCGGCGTGGCCGAAATGCTTGCGCACCGCCTGTTCGCTGAAGGTGCCCTCCGGGCCCAGGAAACCGATCTTCAAAGGGTCTTCCTGGGCGAGGCAGGACGACATGATCTCGCGGAACAGCCGCACCATCTCGGCGTCGGACAACGGGCCGTCGTTGCGGTCCACCACCATGCGCAGCACGTGGGCCTCGCGCTCGGGACGGTAATAGTCGATGGCGGAAAGCCCTTCCCCCTTCACCTTCGCCACCGTCAGCGCATGGTTCGCGCGTTCGGAAATCAGCTGCTGGATCTGCCGGTCGATGCTGTCGATGCGCTCGCGCATCTCGCTCAACGGGGTTTTCGGATCGGTCATGCTTTAGCCGCCTGGATGGATAGAAGTCCAAATGATGAAGCGGCATCTTGCCTGAACAACTTCGCCATGGCCCGGTCAGCCGTGCCGCTGCGCGAAGTCCCGCATGAATGCCACCAGCGCCTGCGACGGCCTCGAGCGGCACCGCGTTGTACAGCGACGCGCGCATCCCGCCGAGCGCCTTGTGGCCTTTCAGCGCAAGCAGGCCGGCGGCCTCGGACTCCTGCAGGAACGCCGCGTCCAGCGCGGCGTCGTGCAGGGTGAACGGCACGTTCATGCGTGAGCGCGCGGACCGCTCGATCGGGTTGCGGTAGTAGCCGCCGGAGCCGTCGATGGCCTGGTACAGCAATTCGGCCTTGGCGCGGTTGCGCTCGGCCATCGCGCCCAGCCCGCCCTGCGCCAGCAGCCACTGGAAGGTCAGCCCGGCCACGTACCAGCCCCAGGTGTTCGGCGTGTTGAGCATCGAATCGGCGGCGGCATGCTCGGCGTAGCGGAAGATCTTCGCCATCGGCCGGCCGGCCCGCTGCAGCAGGTCGCGGCGGACGATCATCAGCACCAGGCCGGACGGGCCGATGTTCTTCTGCGCACCGGCATAGATCAGCCCGAAGCGGCAGACGTCCAGCGGTTCGGACAGGATGTTCGAGGACATGTCCGCGACCAGCGGCACCGCGCCGGACTCGGGTATGTCGTGGAACTCCACGCCGTGGATCGTCTCGTTCGGCGTGTAATGCACGTAGGCGGCATTCGGGTCGAGCTGCCAGCTGTCGCGCGGGGGCAGCTTCAGGTAATCGTCCGCTTCGCCGCTGGCCGCGACGTTCACCTGCACATACGGGCTTGGCCTCGCTGACCGCCTTCGCGCTCCAGTGGCCGCTGACGATGTAGTCGGCGCTGTCGCCCTCGCCGGCCAGGTTCATCGGGATCTGCGCGAAGTGCTGGGTGGCGCCGCCCTGCAGGAACAGCACGGCGTAGTCGGCCGGGATTCGCCATCAAGCCCGCGCAGGTCGGCTTCGGCCTGGGCGGCCATCGCGATGAAGCGCTTGCCGCGATGGGACTGCTCCATCACCGAGGCGCCGCTGCCGTTCCAGTCCAGCATCTCGCGCTGGGCGCGTTCGAGTACCGCCTGCGGCAGCGCCGCCGGACCGGCGCTGAAATTCCAGACTCTGCTCACGTGCGCCTGCGTCCTGTCGAGGGTATTCGCCGCATTATGGCGCAGCGCAGCACGACGCGGTCAACCTCGGGGCAGACTTTTCAGAACCGGATCAGCAGCACCAGCGCGATACCAAGCGCCAGCACGGCGGCGGTGACGATCAGCCACCACACTTCGCCGCTCGGGCCGGCCGACTCCTCCGGCAGGTGCTGCGGCGACGGTTCGGCCATCCCGATCTCCGGCTCCGGCTCCATGCCCGGCCCGTCGACCACGAAGCGATGCATCGCCACGCCGAGTCTGGTCGCCAGGCTGCAGCGCCAGTTTCCGCACCGCCACGCCATTGACCCGCAGCGGGTGGCGTTCGCAGGATTGGGTAGCCTCCAGCCACAGCTGGCCGCCTTCCCAGAATACCCGCAGCGCGACGATGTCGCCCTGTGGCAGCTCCAGCGGGCAATCGCCGTGCGGCCCGAACACCAGGCTGTCCTTCAGCGGCAGCACGCGTCCGGACAACGGGCCGGCCACGGCGCGCAAGGCCACCGTGCAGCGGCCCTGCTCCGGCACGTTCAGCGGCGGGCGGCGGGCGAGGTCCTCATCGGCGCGCAGCAGCAGGCGGCAATCGCCCACACTGACCACGTCGCCGGCGCGCAGCAGGGCCCGTTCGCGCACCGGACGTGCATTGACGTAGATGCGGTCGGCCGACGGCAACACCTGCAACACCCAGCCGCGGCGATCCTGCTGGATCCGCAGATGCTGCGGCGCTGCCTGACTGGCGGCCAGCACTAGGTCGTTGTCGGGCGCGCTGCCGATGCGCAACTGCGCCTGCGCCCAATGGAAATCCTCACGGGCCGCATTGGGAAATTCGATACGCATGAATGAACCGGTCGATGGACCGCGAAACTCTAGCATGCAGCCACATGGCATTAAGATGGGATATTTCCACGGAGCACGCCATGCCCAAGATCGATATCCGCCGCCCGCACCAGTTGTCGATCACGCAGGCCCGTGCCGTGGTCGACCAGGTGGCTGCGCGCATGCATGAGAAATTCGGCATGGAAGGGCGCTGGCAGGACGACACGCTGCTGTTTTCCCGTCCCGGCGTCAGCGGCTCGATCGCCGTCGGCAGCGACGCGATCCAGGTCAAGGCCGAGCTGGGCCTGATGCTGGCGCCACTGAAGGGCATGGTCGAGCAGGAAATCCGGCGCAAGCTGGATGAACACTTCGCCTGACCCGCCCGGCCGGGCCGCGTTTGATGATTCTTTAACCAGACACTCATCCGTGGCATAATCGACGGCTTACGCAGCCATGACGGCTGTGCGTGAACCCCGGAACACATGGCCAAAGACGACGTCATCGAAATGGAAGGCACGGTCCAGGAGACCCTGCCGAACACTATGTTTCGTGTGCAACTGGAGAACGGGCACGTGATCATCGCCCACATCTCCGGCCGCATGCGCAAGCACTACATCCGCATCCTTACCGGCGACAAGGTCAAGATCGAAATGACCCCGTACGACCTGAGCAAGGGGCGCATCACCTACCGCATGAAGTAAGCGCGGCTGCGCCGGGCTGTTGCGCCTGCGCGCAACGCTTCGCTCACGGGATGGTGGTGCCAGACATGACAAAGGCGGCGCAATGCGCCGCCTTTGCTTTGCCCAGCGTCACGGTTTATTCGACCACGGCAGGCAGCTTCTCGGCTGCCTTGCAATCGACCTTCAGCTCGCCGTCCGCCACGCTCAGGTGGACCACCCCGCCATCGGCCAGCTTGCCGAACAGCAGTTCGTCGGCCAGCGCGCGCTTCACCTTCTCCTGGATCACCCGCGCCATCGGCCGTGCGCCCATCTGCGGGTCGAAGCCGTGCTCGGCCAGCCAGCGACGGGCGTCCGCGTCCACGTCCAGGCTCACCTGCTTGTCGGTCAGCTGGCTCTCCAGCTCGATCAGGAATTTGTCGACCACGCGCAGGATGTGCTCGAAGTCGAGCGCGGCGAACTGGATGATCGCGTCCAGCCGGTTGCGGAACTCCGGCGTGAAGATGCGGCGGATCACTTCCATCGCGTCCGACTCGTGCTTCTGCTCGACGAAGCCCATGCTGCGACGTGCGGCGATCGCCGCACCGGCGTTGGTGGTCATCACCACCACCACGTTCTTGAAGTTCGCCTCGCGGCCGTTGGTGTCGGTCAGCACGCCGCGATCCATCACCTGCAACAGGATGTTGAACACATCCGGGTGCGCCTTCTCGATCTCGTCCAGCAGCAGCACCGCGTGCGGATGCTTGGTCACCGCCTCGGTCAGCAGGCCACCCTGGTCGAACCCGACGTACCCCGGGGGCGCGCCGACCAGCCGCGACACCGAATGCCCTTCCATGTACTCGGACATGTCGAAGCGGATCATTTCGATGCCGAGCTGCATCGCCAGCTGCTTGGTCACCTCGGTCTTGCCCACGCCGGTCGGGCCGGCCAGCAGGAAGCAGCCGATCGGCTTGGACGGATCGGCCAGGCCCGATCGGGCCATCTTGATCGACGCGGCCAGCGCCTCGATCGCCGGGTCCTGTCCGAACACCACCATCTTCAGGTTGCGCTCGAGGTTGCGCAGCACGTCGCGATCCGATGCGGAGACCTGCTTGGCCGGGATCCGCGCCATCTTCGCGACGATGTACTCGACCTCGCCCACGTCGACCGTGCCGGTGCGCTGGTCTTCGCGGCAGCAGCCGCTGGCGCGCGCCGGCCTCGTCGATCACGTCGATCGCCTTGTCCGGCAGCAGCCGGTCGGGAATGTGCTTGACCGACAGATCCACCGCCGCCTTCAGCGCCTCGTTGGTATAGGCGACGTGGTGATGCTCCTCGAAGCGCGAGCGCAGGCCCTTGAGGATCTCGATGCTGTCGGCCACGGTCGGCTCGACCACGTCGATCTTCTGGAAACGACGGGCCAGCGCGCGGTCCTTCTCGAACACGCCGCGGTATTCCTGGAACGTGGTCGAACCGATGCAGCGCAGCTCGCCGGAAGCCAGCATCGGCTTGATCAGGTTGCGACGCGTCCATGGTGCCGCCGGAGGCCGAACCGGCGCCGATGATGGTGTGGATCTCGTCGATGAACAGGATCGCGCCCGGCTGTTTCTTCAACTGCGCGATCACGCCCTTCAGGCGCTTCTCGAAGTCGCCGCGGTACTTGGTGCCGGCCACCAGCGCACCCAGGTCGAGCGACCAGATCGTGGCGTCTTCCAGCACCTCGGGCACCTCGCCGTCGACGATGCGCTTGGCCAGGCCCTCGGCCAGCGCGGTCTTGCCCACGCCGGCCTCGCCGACGTACAGCGGGTTGTTCTTGCGCCGGCGGCACAGCACCTGGATGGTGCGCTCGATCTCGTCGGCGCGCCCGATCAGCGGGTCGATCTTGCCCTCCAGCGCCAGCTCGTTGAGGTTGCTGGCGAACTCGTGCAGCGGATTGCCCTTCGGCTCCCCGCCCTCCTCGCCTTCGCGCTCGCCGCCGGACACGCCGGCGGCCGGCTCGTCGCCGATCTTGGCGATGCCGTGCGAAATGTAATTGACCACGTCGAGCCGGGTGATTTCCTGCTGGTGCATGAAATACACGGCGTGCGAATCCTTCTCGCCGAAGATCGCCACCAGCACGTTCGCGCCGGTGACCTCCTTCCGGCCGGAGGACTGCACGTGGTACACCGCGCGCTGCAGCACGCGCTGGAAGCCCAGCGTGGGCTGCGTATCGCGCTCGTCGCCGGGCGGCAGCACCGGCACGGTCTCGTTGATGATGCGCCCCAGGTCGGCCGACAGCCGCGGCAGATCAACCCCGCAGGCACGCAGGGCGCCGAGCGCCGACTGATTCTCGGTCAGCGCCAGCAGCAGGTGCTCCACCGTCATGAATTCATGGCGCTGTTCGCGGGCCTGCTTGTAGCAATGGCCGATGGTGACTTCCAGATCCTTGCTGAACATTCGGATCGTCTCCGCTTTGCATTGTGAGCGGCCTTCAGCGCCGCAATGAGCACAAAATGGGGTCGCTCAGAGCTTTTCCATAGTGCACAACAATGGGTGCTGATGGGAACGTGAATATTCGTTGACGTGGGTTACCTTGGTTTCGGCCACTTCGCGGGTAAACACGCCGCACACGCCCTCGCCCACGGGTGTGTACGTGCAGCATCACCTGCACCGCCTGCTCCTGGTCCAGGCTGAAGAAGGTGCGCAACACCTCGACCACGAAATCCATCGGGGTGAAGTCGTCATTCAGCAGCAGCACCTGGAATAGCGGTGGCCGCGCCACCTCGGGCTTTGCGGTTTCCAGCGCCAGGCCGCGGCCGCTGTCCTGCTCGTGTTCGGGTTCGTGGGCCATGGTTTCTTGGGGAGTGATCTCTGGTACGAAGTATACGCCGCAGTGTCGATGTTGCACCCTGCAGCGGTGTGACAAGGGAGGTGATGGCACAATGGCTGCTTTTCCAGTCCCCGCTTGCCGCGCCATGGTCGATTCCACCACCTCCGCCGAGATCTGGCGCCCGCACGTCACCGTCGCCTGCGTGGTGGCTGACGGCGAGCGTTATCTGATGGTCGAGGAAGAAGTCGACGGGCGGATTGTCTACAACCAGCCAGCCGGCCATCTGGACGACGGCGAAAGCCTTGCCGCGGCCGCCTCGCGCGAAACGCTGGAGGAAACCGGCTGGACGGTGGAGCTGCAACACCTGATCGGCGTGCATCAATGGCGCAGCACCGAGCATGGCGACGCCGTGGTCCGCTTCAGCTTCGCCGCCCGCGCGCTCAGCCACGATCCGGAGCGCCCGCTGGACACCGACATCCGCCGTGCCTGTGGCTGACCCGCGCCGAGATCGCCGCGCTGGGCGAGCGCCTGCGCAGCCCGATGATCCTGCAGAGCATCGACCTGTGGCTGGGCGGCCAGCGATTGCCATTGGAAACCCTGAGCCGTCTGCCTGAAGGCGGCACGCCATGAAGGTGATGCTGGGCATTTCCGGCGGCGTCGACTCCTCGGTCGCCGCGCTGCTGCTGCAGCAGGCCGGCTACGAGGTCGAAGGCCTGTTCATGCAGAACTGGGAGGAGGACGAGCGCAGCGGTCCCTGCACCACCGACGCCGATCGCAAGGACGCCGTGGCCGTGTGTGGCCGACTCGGCATTCCGTTCCACGCGCGCAACTTCGCCGCGGAATACTGGGACGGCGTGTTCGAGCACTTCCTCGCCGAGTATCGCGCCGGGCGCACGCCGAACCCCGACGTGCTGTGCAATCGCGAGATCAAGTTCAAGACCTTCCTGGACGAGGCCCGCGCGCTGGGCGCCGACAAGATCGCCACCGGCCACTATGCCCGCGTCGACTGCGCGGACGGCCGTTATCGGTTGCTGCGCGCGGTGGACGCCGCCAAGGACCAGAGCTACTTCCTGCACGCGCTGGGCCAGCGGCAACTCGCCGCCACGCTGTTCCCGCTCGGCGGGATCGAGAAGCCGCGCGTGCGCGAGACTGGCCCGCGAAGCGGCGCTGCCGACCCACGCGAAAAAGGATTCCACCGGCATCTGCTTCATCGGCGAGCGCGATTTCCGCGGCTTCCTGTCGCAGTACATCCCGGCTCGCCCCGGCGAGATGCGCACCCCCGGCGGCGAGCTGATCGGCGAGCACCAGGGCGTGATGTACTACACCCTGGGTCAGCGCAACGGCCTGGGCATCGGCGGCCGCCATGGCGCCAGCGGCGAGGCCTGGTACGTGGTCGGCAAGGACGTGGCGGCGAACGTGCTGTACGTCGCCCAGGGCGGCGAGAACCACTGGCTTGTACTCGCATCGCCTGCAGTCGGAGACGCCGAGCTGGGTCGATGGCGCCGCGCCCTCCGCCCGCTTCCGCTGCACCGCGCGTACCCGCTACCGGCAGGCCGACCAGGCTTGCGTGGTCGAGCGTGCACCGGCGACCGGCCTGGAGGTGTGCTTCGACGAACCCCAGCGTGCGGTCACCCCGGGACAGTCGGTGGTCCTCTACGATGGCGAGGTCTGCCTCGGCGGCGCGGTGATCGCCGCCACCGATGCGCCTTACGGTGGCCTGCTGCCGGTATTCACTCCCTCCCCCACGTCCCCAGCAAGAGAATCGCAACCTCGTGTTTGAAACCTTTTCCATGACTGAAGAGCGCGTGCTCGCCCTCGCCGGCCTGTTCCAGGCCTGCGCGCTGGCGCAGCAGCTGGCCAACGAGGGGCGCTGCGACGACGGCGCGATGGAGGCCAGCGTGGCCAGCGTGTTCCGCATCGACGCGCCGTCGGTGGTCGGCGTGTACGGCAATATCTCGAATGTGCGGCTCGGGCTGCGCACGCTGATCGCGCAGCTGGACGAAAGCGACCGCCGACATGTCGGTGACGCGCATGACGGTAACCGTGATGCGGCTGGAGCGCAGCCTGTCGGCGCGCGCGGACCTGCTCGACAAGCTGCAGCAGGGCATCGTCGCCGCGCAGCGGCAGGTCGAGCATTTCGGCCAGGATTCCAGCCAGGTCAACAGCCGCCTGGCCGAGGTCTATGCGTCCACCCTGTCGATCCTCAGGCCGCGCGTGATGGTCAGCGGCAATCCGCAGCAGCTGCAACAGCCCGCCGTGGTGGAAAAGGTGCGCACCAACCTGCTCGCCGCGGTGCGCTCGGCGGTGCTCTGGCGGCAGGTCGGCGGGCGCCAGTGGCAGCTGCTGCTGTACCGGCGCCAGTGCAGCATGCTCGCTCGCGGCCTGCTGACCGGGGCCACGCTCGACCATCGTTGACGGGAGCTATTCCGGATGGCGGAAAAGCAAACGGCGGGCAAATGCCCGCCGTTTTCCGTCCCTGGGTCGAACTCCGTTGCGATAGACCGTCCGTCACTCATGCCGCGCGGGCAGCATGCCGCCCGCGCATTGCATCAGAATGACACTTCGCCGAACACGCCGATCTCGTTGGTCTTGGTGTTCTGCACGTGCGGCGGCACCGGGGTGGCGACCGACTTGTCGACCTTGCCGTGCTTCCACACGCCGGCCAGCTTGAAGCCCTTGGTCACCTGGTACTCGACGCCGGCGTTGTAGTACGTGTCCTTGGCGTTGCGATCCAGGTTCTTGCTGAGCTTGGAGTTGTCGTAGCGGGCGAACAGGTTCACGTTGTCGGCCACCGCCACGCTGCCCCAGAGCCGAGTAACCATCGGCCTTGTCGGCGAGCGGGCTGAGCACGTTGTTCCAGTTCTTCGCGGTGAAGTACTCGGCGCCGAGGCGGAAGGCCTTGCTGGCGTAGGCCACCATGAAGTCGCCACGCTCGGCGGTGTGTGCCGCGGCGATGTTCTCGGTTTCCTGGCCGCGGTGGCCGCTGTAGCCGCCGACCGCCACCACCATGTTCTCGAACGGCACGAAGCCCACGCGGCCTTCGAAGTCCACGCCCTTGCTGCGGCCCGGATTCTTGTAGCCGTTGCCGTTGACCACCGACACCGCGTAGTTGAGCGACTTGCTGGCGCCGATGTCGCCGCCCAGGTGCAGGCCCCAGTCGGCCGAGTTGCCGTACTTCAGGCGGTCGGTGATGGTGTTCTCGACGTAGCGGAAACCGTAGTACTTCTCGGCGAACGGGATCCACGGCATGTCGGACGAACCGATGCGGAACACCGCGGCGTCGTCGAACTTGCCCTGCACGTAGGCCTTCTTGACGAACACGCTGGTCTGGCCGTCGGTGCTGGAATAGTTGAAATCGGTGGTGAGGTTGGCCGACCAGATGTCGTTGAACTTGTGGTCGACGCCGAGGTAGAAGCGCTTCACGTCCAGGCCGATGCCGGACTTGTCGCTCTTGCCCTTGTCGCTGTTCTTGTCGTCGATGCTGGTGAAGTCGAAGAACATCTTGCCCGACAGCGTGGTGTTGTTGACCGCCTTCTCCAGCGCAGCGAGCTTCTTGTCGCTGGCTGTCGTCACGTTGGTGGCCTTCTCCACCGCCTGGCCGGTGCTGACGTTGATGTCGGACTGTGCGTCGGTACGCTGTTCCAGTTCCTCCACCTTGGCCTGCAGCGCGGCGAGCTGCGCCTTCAGCATCTCGACCTCGGCGCTGCTGGCGGCCGGCGTCGTCTTTTGCTGCGCCGGAGCGGCGGCAGCCGTGAGACTGGTGATGCCGAGGCCGGCGGCAATCGCCACCGCAATCAGTTTGGAACGCATGTGATTCTCCGCAAGTTGGGTGGAAGACATATCGATCGCCCCATCGATCCGACGGCCGGCCAGCGATTCGTTAAAAGTTTGCCGAGGATTTTTTACGGCTGGATGCCGTTTTGATGACAACTTCAAGACAGCCGCGCCCGCACGTCGCGGATGCCGCGCGTATCGGACAGCCTTGCGGCGGCTGATATGCTTCGCCGATGGACATTCTCAGCAACAGCACCGCACCGCGCATGGCCGAGCGGTTCCGCGGTTTTCTGCCGGTGGTGGTCGACGTGGAAACCGGCGGCTTCGACGCCGAACATGACGCGCTGCTTGAAATCGCCGCCGTGCCGCTGGTGATGGACGACGGGGGCTATCTGCAGTTGCAGCCTGCCGTGTCCACCCATGTCGAGCCGTTCCCCGGCGCGAATCTGGACCCGCGCTCGCTGGAAATCACCGGCATCGACCCGACCAACCCGCTGCGCGGCGCACTGGCCGAACGCCAGGCGCTGGACCATATCTTCCAGGTGGTGCGTGAGGCGGTGCGCGAAGCCGGCTGCCAGCGGGCGATCCTGGTCGGCCACAACGCCGCGTTCGACCTGGGCTTCCTGAATCAGGCGGTGCGCCGCTGTGGCCACAAGCGCAATCCCTTTCACCCGTTCAGCTGTTTCGACACGGTCAGTCTTGGCGGCCTCGCCTACGGCCAGACCGTGCTGAGCAAGGCGGTGCTGGCGGCCGGCCACACGTTCGACAGCCGCGAGGCGCATTCGGCGGTGTATGACGCCGAGCGCACCGCCGAACTGTTCTGCAGCGTGGTCAACCGCTGGCGCCAGCTGGAGCTGCTGGAGCAGGCACATCGCAGCCCCAGCGCGGCCTGAACTCGCTTCGGGCGGGCGCCGCCTCCTGAATCACTCAGCCAATATGACAGTTTGTCATACGGCTGCAACATTCATTTCATCCAATGGCAACACGAAAAGCCTGAAATGGCGGGGTCGCATCCGACTTCCCTCCAAGGAGCTACCGTGTTGACCATCAACAAATCCCCGCTTCGCTTCGCCGCCGTCGCCACGCTTGCCGTGGCCTCGACCTTCGGTGCGGCCGCACACGCCACCGATATCACCGGCGCCGGCTCCAGCTTCGTCTACCCGGTCATGTCCAAGTGGTCGGCCGCGTACGCGGAAAAGACCGGCAACCACCTGAACTACCAGTCGGTCGGCTCCGGCGCCGGCATCGCGCAGATCAAGGAAGGCACCATCGACTTCGGCGCCTCCGACGCGCCGATGAAGGCCGAGGACCTGCAGAAGTTCGGCCTCGGCCAGTTCCCGGTCGTGGTCGGCGGCATCGTGCCGGTGGTCAACATCGCCGGCGTGCAGGCCGGTCAGATCAAGCTGGACGGCGCCACCCTCGCCGACATCTTCCTGGGCAAGATCACCAACTGGAACGACCCGAAGATCGCCGCGCTGAACGCCGGCCTGACCCTGCCGGCCGGCAAGATCACCGTGGTGCATCGCTCGGACGGTTCGGGCACCTCGTTCAACTTCACCAACTACCTGTCCAAGGTCAGCCCGGAGTGGGCCAGCAAGGTGAAGTTCGGCACCGCCGTGGAATGGCCGACCGGCGTGGGCGGCAAGGGCAACGAAGGCGTGTCGCAGTACGTGCGCCAGATCAAGGGCTCGATCGGTTACGTCGAATACGCCTACGCGGTGAAGAACAAGATCAGCTGGGTCGACCTGAAGAACGCCACCGGCAACGTCGTCTCGCCGACCGCCGCCAGCTTCGCCGCCGCCGCCGCGACGGCCGACTGGGCCAGCGCCAAGGACTTCAACCTGATCATGACCAATGCACCGGGCGACCAGGCGTGGCCGATCACAGCCACGACCTGGATGATCATGTACAAGAACCCGAAGAATGCGACGCAACAGCAAGGTGGCGTTCGACTTCTTCAAGTCCGCCCTGGAGCAACGGCCAGCAGGCCGCCAGCGAACTGGACTACGTACCGCTGCCGCCGGCCCTGGTCAGCAAGATCGAGGCGTACTGGGCGTCCGAGTTCAAGCATTGATGCAGATGCAGTAAAGCGCACTCCCCCGCCGGCTCGTGTCGGCGGGGGAGTGCGAGTTTTCATTCCGCACCACTGGACCACCATGCCAGCGATCGAAACGGCCATCTCCACCACCGACATCCTGGAACAGCGCAGCCGTCGCGATGCCCGCCACGAGCGGCTGTTCCGCTGGCTGTTGAAGGGCTGTGCGCTGATCGTGCTGGCCTCCCTGCTCGGCGCCGCCGGCGCCACGCTGTGGGGCGGCCGCGAGGCGTTCGGCACGTTCGGCTGGCACTTCCTGGTCAGCTCGGAGTGGGACCCGGGCAACGACGTCTACGGCGCCCTGGTGCCGGTCTACGGCACGGTCGTCACCTCGTTCATCGCGCTGCTGATCGCGGTACCGATCAGCTTCGGCATCGCGGTCTACCTTTCCGAAGTCGCACCCGCCTGGCTGCGCACGCCGGTCGCCTCGGCGATCGAACTGCTGGCCGGCATCCCCTCGATCATCTACGGCATGTGGGGCCTGTTCGTCTTCGCCCCGTTCTTCGCCGATCACATCAAGCCGTGGCTGACCAGCAACCTCGGCAACAAGCCCGACGACGGCAAGCTGTCGTGGGTGGCCGAACACGTGCCGTTCGTCGGCAAGCTGTTCGGCAGCGACTATCCGTTCGGCGCCAGCATCCTGGTCGCCGGCATCGTGCTGGCGATCATGGTGATCCCGTTCATCTCCTCGGTGATGCGCGAGGTGTTCCAGACCGTGCCGACCCGGCTGAAGGAGTCGGCCTATGCGCTGGGTTCCAGCACCTGGGAGGTGTCCTGGGACATCGTGCTGCCGTACACCCGCTCGGCGGTGATCGGCGGCATCTTCCTCGGTCTCGGCCGCGCGCTGGGCGAGACCATGGCGGTGACCTTCGTGCTCGGCAACGCGATGCATCTGTCGGCCTCGCTGCTCGATCCCGGCACCTCGATCGCCTCGACCATCGCGAACCAGTTCAGCGAGGCGGCCGGCCTGCAGAAATCCGCGCTGATGGCGTTGGCCTTCCTGCTGTTCGTGGTGACCTTCATCGTGTTGCTGATCGCGCGGCTGATGCTGCGCCGGCTGGCCAACAAGGAGGGCCGCTGATGAACTCGCCCTATCTGCGCCGCCGCATCACCAACGCGCTGGCGATGGTGCTGAGCACGCTGGCCACCGTGATCGGCCTGGCGTTCCTGGCCTGGATCCTGTGGGAAACCCTGCGCCAGGGCATCAGCGCGCTGGACCTGAAGCTGTTCACCAAGGTCACCGCCTACGGCGAGGACGGCGGCCTGCTCAACTCCATGGTCGGCAGCCTGGTGATCAACTTCATCGGCATCGGCATCGCCACGCCGATCGGCGTGCTGGCCGGCACCTGGCTGGCCGAATACGCGAACCGCACCCGGCTGGGCGAGTCGATCCGCTTCCTCAACGACATCCTGCTGTCGGCGCCGTCGATCGTGATGGGCCTGTTCGTCTACACCATCATCGTGCTGCCGAGCACCGCCCTCACCCACGGCTCGACCACGTTCTCCGGCTTCGCCGGCGGCGTGGCGCTGGCGCTGATCGCGCTGCCGGTGATCGTGCGCACCACCGACGAGATGCTGCGACTGGTGCCCGTCCACGCTGCGCGAGGCGGCGCTGTCGCTCGGCGTGCCGCAGTGGAAGCTGACCCTGCAGATCCTGATCCGCGCGGCGCGCTCGGGCATCATCACCGGCGTGCTGCTGGCGCTGGCGCGAATCAGCGGCGAAACTGCGCCGCTGCTGTTCACGGCGTTCGGCAACAACTACATGGCGATCAACCCGATGGACAAGATGTCCAGCCTGCCGCAGATCATCTACCAGTACGCCAACGACCCGGGCGACGCGATGCATGCCCTGGCCTGGGCCGGCGCGTTCGTGATCACCATGTTCGTGCTGTTGCTGAGCCTGGCCTCCCGCCTGATCCTTTCCCGCAACAAGGTGTCCCATGACTGATTCAGCCCTCGCCACGAACCCGCCGCCGGTGGCGGCAGCGGCGACTGTGGCGCCCAAGCTCGTCGTGCGCGACCTGAACTTCTATTACAACGGCTTCCAGGCGCTGAAAGGCATCAGCATGGACATCCCGGAGAAGCAGGTCACCGCGATCATCGGCCCGTCCGGCTGCGGCAAGTCGACCCTGCTGCGCATCTTCAACCGCATCTACGCGATCTACCCGAAGCTCGAGGCGAAGGGCTCGATCGAGCTGGACGGCGAGAACATCCTCGACCCCGGCTATTCGCTGAACCGCCTGCGCAGCAAGGTCGGCATGGTGTTCCAGAAGCCGGTGCCGTTCCCGATGACGATCTTCGAGAACGTCGCCTACGGCATCCGCCACCACGAAAAGCTGTCCAAGCCGGACATGGAAGGTCGCGTCGAGCAGGCGCTGCGCAGCGCCGCGCTGTGGGACGAGGTGAAGGACAAGCTCAAGCAGAACGCGCTCGGCCTTTCCGGCGGCCAGCAGCAGCGCCTGTGCATCGCCCGCGCGATCGCGCTGCGGCCGGAAGTGCTGCTGCTGGATGAGCCGACCTCGGCACTCGACCCGATCGCCACCGGCCGCATCGAACAGTTGGTCGAAGAACTGAAAAGCCAGTTCACCATCGTCATCGTCACCCACAACATGCAGCAGGCGGCGCGCGTTTCCGACCTCACCGCCTTCATGTACCTTGGCGAGCTGATCGAGTTCGACCAGACCGAGAAGATCTTCACCAAGCCGGGCAAGAAGCAGACCGAGGATTACATCACCGGGCGCTTCGGCTGATCACACAGGACCACACCATGAACACCGGCACCGACCACATCATCAAGAGTTACGACAGCGAACTGGCCCGGCTCACCGGCGAGATCGTGCGCATGGGCGAGCTGTCGGTGACCCAGCTGGAAGCCGCCATCGACGTGCTCGAACGCCGCGACGAGCGCGCCGCCCAGCGCGTGGTCGGCAACGACGACGCGATCGACCAGCTGGAACAGGAAATCGGCCACGACGTGGTGCGCCTGCTGGCGCTGCGGGCGCCGATGGCCGGCGACCTGCGCAACGTGTATGCCGCGCTGCGCATCGCCTCCGACATCGAACGCATCGGCGACTACGCCGCCAACGTGGCGAAGCGCTCGATCCCGCTGTCGATGGTGGCGCCGGTGGCGCCGGTCGGCGGCCTGCACCAGCTCGCCGATGCTCGCCGCCGGCGAGGTGCGCGAAGTACTGGTGGCCTACCGCGACCGCGACGCCGAGCGCGCCTATCAGGTGTGGAAGGACGACGTGGTGCTGGACGAGGCCTATACCGGCTACTTCCGCGAGCTGCTCACCTACATGATGGAAGATCCGCGCAACATCACCCCGTGCACCCACCTGCTGTTCATGGCCAAGAACATCGAGCGCATCGGCGACCACGCCACCAACATCGCCGAGAACGTGTGGTTCCAGGTCACCGGCGAGCCGCTGGACAAGCAGCGCAGCAAGCGCGACCTCACCTCGAGTCCGGAAATGACCAAGCTCGGCGAATGACCCGGAGGTACGCTGCCCTGTAGGGCGGGTACGGGCCGCCGGCTTCTGCAGTTGAATGGTGGCCACCAGAGCGGCGGGCCGTGCCCGCGCCACGACATTCTGGGCTTCAGCTAGCTGGCCGTGAGCTTGAGGCCAACGATGCCCACCAGGATCAGCGCAACGCACAGCAGCCGCGGCAGCGTGGCCGGATCGCCGAACAGCACGATGCCGAGCGCCACCGCACCGACCGCACCGATGCCGGTCCACACCGCGTACGCGGTGCCGATCGGCAGCGTTTTCACCGCCATCGCCAGCAGCACGATGCTGACCGCCATCGCCGCCAGCGTGCCGACGCTGGGCCAGAGCCGGCTGAAGCCATCGGTGTACTTGAGGCCGATGGCCCACACGATTTCGAACAAGCCGGCCAGCAGCAGATAGATCCACGCCATGACGACGCTCCTCGGTTCGCTGCAGGGCCGTCCCCGCGATGGAAGGGGGCGCGGGGTCGTCCCCGGCCAGTGAGCGACCGTTACGGCAACTCGCGCGTCTCGCGGCGGCGCTTGATGCCGCGCACGATGCCGTAGCTGCCGATCAGCAGCCAGGCCACCTGCATGACGAACGCCGCCAGGTTGAAGTTGCCGAACCCCAGCGACAGCATCACGCCGATCGCGCCCAGCACGTTCATCAACTGGTAGACCAGCCCGCTGCCTTGCAGCTTGCGCTCCTGCAGCAGGAAAAACGCCAGCAGCACCAGCGTCACGCCGATGTAACCGGCCCAGTCGTACCAGAAGAAACTCATCGTTTCGCTCCGCGCTGGCGCAAGGCCTCGAACAGCACCACGCCGGTGGCGACGGAAACGTTGAGGCTTTCCATCGTGCCCGGCATCGGGATCTGCGCCACGAAATCGCACAGCTCGCGGGTGAGCCGGCGGATGCCCTCGCCCTCGCTGCCCAGCACCAGCGCCACCGGACCCTTGAAGTCGACGCCGTAGATGGTGGTGTCGGTGTCGCCAGCCAGGCCGGTGATCCACACGCCGGCATCCTTCAGCTCGCGCAGCGTGCGCGCCAGGTTGGTCACCGCGATCAGCGGCACCCGGTCGGCGCCGCCGGCCGAGGCGCGGCGCACCACCGGAGTCAGCCCGACTGCGCGGTCCTTCGGCACGATCACCGCGGTGACCTTCGCCGCCGCCGCGCTGCGCAGGCAGGCGCCGAGGTTGTGCGGGTCGGTGACGCCGTCGAGCACCAGCACCAGCGTATCGCTGCCGTCGCGCTCCAGCAGGCCGGCCAGGTCGCTCTCATGCGCCGCCGGCGCCGCCTCGTAGCGTGCCGCCACGCCCTGGTGACGCGCCTCGCCGGCCAGCTTGTCCAGCTCGTCGCGCGGGCGATGCTGTACCGGAATCTTCAGCTTTTTCGCGCGCTCGGCCAGATCCAGCACGCGGGCATTGCGCTGGCCATTCTCGACCAGCACTTCGCGCACACGCTCGGCGTCGTTGCTCAACGCGCCTTCGACCGGATTGATCCCGACGATCCAACTCTCGCTCATGACTTGCCTTTCGGTTTCGGTTTGCGGCCGCCGTGTTTCTTCGGTGCCGGCGAAGCGACAGCCGGTGCCGGCCCGCGCTTGGCCGAACCGTCCTTGCGCGGACGTCGATCGGACGACGGCCCGGCCTTGCGGCCCGGCTGCTGCACGCCGGCGGGCTGCCGCGTTGGCGCCGGCTGCGCACGCGGCGGCGGATTATCGCTCACCGCGGCCTTCCGCGGGACCGGCGCCGGTGCGGGGACCTCGACTTCCTTGCGGCCGAACGCGCGGCCGATCGCCTTGGCGGCGCGACCGAACATGCCCGGCGCCTTGGTCGTGGCGGCGGCCTTCTTCGGCAACGAATAACGCTCGCCCGCGGCGGCATAGTCATACGCCTTGCCGCTGCCGGTCGGCGCCGTGGCCGGCGTGCGCGGCGACACCAGCCGGAAGTCGATCTTGCGGTCCTCCAGGCTGGCGCGCAGCACCTGGATGCGCACGTGGTCGCCCAGGCGGAATTGCGCACCGGTGCGCTCGCCCTTCAGCAGCTTGCGGGTCGCGTCGAAGTGGTAGTAGTCGTTGGCGAGCTGGCTGATGTGCACCAGGCCGGATACCTTCGACTCGTCCAGCTCCACGAACAGGCCGAACGAGGTGACGCCGGTGACCACGCCCTCGAACTCGCTGCCGACGTGCTTTTCCATCCATGCGCACTTGAAGCGCTCGTCCACGTCGCGCTCGGCTTCCTCGGCACGGCGCTCGCGCTGCGAGCAGTGGATCGCCATCGCCGCCATCTCGGCGGGCGTGTAGGTGTAGTCGGCCGGCTTGCGGCCGGTCAACGCGTAGCGGATCGCGCGATGCACCAGCAGATCGGGGTAGCGGCGGATCGGCGAGGTGAAATGCGCATATGCCTGCAGCGCCAGGCCGAAGTGGCCCCGATTGTCGGGCTGATAGGCGGCCATGCTCTGCGAGCGCAACAGCACCGACTGGATCAGTTCGCGCTCCGGACGGTCGTGCACCATGCGCAGGATCTCGGCGAAATCCGCCGGCGTCACTTCGTCCACCGGCGGCATGCGCAGCTTGAACTCGCGCAGGAACTGCTGCAGGTCCTCGTACTTCTCCGCCGGCGGCGGCTCGTGCGCGCGGAACAGCGCGGGGATTTTCTTCTTCTCCAGGAACAGCGCCGCCTGCACGTTGGCGGCGATCATGCATTCCTCGATCAGCTTGTGCGCGTCGTTGCGCTCGGTGGCGCCCATCGACTCCACGCCGCCGGTCTGGTCGAGGCGGAATTTCACTTCCGGCGTCTCGAAGTCGATCGCGCCGCGGCGCTTGCGCTGCTGCGCCATCGCCTTGTACAGCGCATGCAGGTTCTCCAGCTGCGGCAGCACGTCGGCCACCTCGTGGCGTGCATCCTGCTCGCGCAGGCCCACCGCCTGCCACACCTTGTCGTAGGTGAGCCGCGCGTGCGACAGCATCACCGCGTCGTAGAACTTCGACTTGACCACATTGCCCTCGGCGTCGACCAGCATGTCGCAGACCATGCACAGCCGCTCGACGTTCGGATTCAGCGAGCAGATGCCGTTGGACAAGGTCTCCGGCAGCATCGGCACCACGAACCCGGGGAAGTAGGTCGAGGTGCTGCGCTCGTACGCCTCGCGATCCAGCACCTTGCCGACCGGCACGTAATGCGAGACGTCGGCGATCGCCACGATCAGGCGCCAGCCGCCGCCGCGCCGCGGCTCCGCATACACCGCGTCGTCGAAGTCGCGCGCATCGGCGCCGTCGATCGTCACCAGCGGCAGCTGGCGGATATCGGTGCGCCCCTCGCGCTCGGCGGCGGTCACCACCGATTCCACCTGTGCTGCGTCGCGCAGCACCTCGGCCGGCCACTCGTGCGGCAGGTCGTGGCTGGCGATCGCCATTTCCACCACCAGCGACGGCTGCAGGCGTTCGCCCAGCACCGCGCGGATCTCGCCGATCGGACCGCGCTGCAAGGTCGGCGGGTCGGTGATCTCGGCCACCACGATCTGGCCGGAACGGGCGCCCTGCTCGCAGCCGGGCTTGATCATCACGTCCTGGTTCAGGCGGCGGTCGTCGGGAGTCACCAGGGTCACGCCGTTGTCGACCACCACCCGGCCGACCAGTCGCGGCGAACGGCGCTGCAGCACTTCGGCGACCGCGCCCTGCCGGCGGCCACGGCGGTCGATGCCGACCACGCTGGCCAGCACGCGGTCGCCGTGCATCACCGCGCGCATCTGCTGCGGCGACAGGTACAGGTCGTCGCCGCCCTCGTCCGGGCGCAGGAAGCCGTAGCCCTCGGCATTGGCCAGCACCACGCCGGCGATCAGGTCGAGCTTCTGGGTCGGCGCATAACCGCCGCGCCGGCCCAGCAGCAGCTGGCCGTCGCGCACCATCGCGGCGAGCCGCTTGCGCAGCGCCTCGAGGTCGGTTTCGTCGTGGATATCCAGCGCGTCGGCGATGCGCGCCTCGGTCAGCAGTTCGCCGCGCTGCTCGAGCAGGTCGAGGATTGCCTCGCGGCTGGGAATCGGGCGCGCATAACGCTGCGCCTCGCGATTGGCGTAGGGGTCGCGCACGGCGCCTGCGGCGGCGGCCTTGTTGCGCTTGTCCGGTGCAGCAGGGGCTCGCGGCGCCCGCTTGGCAGGCTTCTTCGCGGAATGCGTGTCGTGGGGATTGCCGGAATGGGGGGGAGTTTTTCTGGTCACTCAAGATCCTTGTGATGTTTGCGCCGCGGAGAATGCCACGTCGCAGTGAATGGATGTGAAAAAGTGTTGACAAGCCGTCGGCAGATGCCTAAATTACGCGGCTCACGCAGCTCGCTGAGCGACGTGACACCTGCCCAGGTGGCGGAATTGGTAGACGCACTAGCTTCAGGTGCTAGCGGGGGCAACTCCGTGGAGGTTCGAGTCCTCTCCTGGGCACCACATGCAGTATCGGAGAGTCTTACCAACTCTCCTGATTCCCTGAAACCCCGCATAACAGCGGGGTTTTTTGTGCGTGCGTGTTTTATGGCGTCTCGCGGCATATCGTGGAAGCTCGTGCTTTTGAGTATGTTTTTGAGTATGTTGAAGGCCAATTACTCAAACAGGTCTCCACACATGCCCAAGCTCGCACAGCCACTGACAGAGGTACAGGTCAGCAAAGCGAAGGCCAAGAAAGAGCCATACACGCTGCCGGATGGCAATGGATTGTACCTTGCTGTGGGCACTGCCGGGCTGAAAGCATGGAAGGTGCGTTATCGCCTGCCCGATGGAAGACAGCCGTCGCCGGCCACCATCGGCCACTACCCCGCCCTGTCGCTTGCTGATGCGCGCGTGCGGGCCGTGGAAGTGCTACGCGATGCCAAGCAAGGAAAGATGACCGCAGGCGTGCGCAAGGCGCAGCAGGCCGCCGCAGCGGCAAGCGATGCCAAGACCACAGCCGAGGCAGTGGCACAGGCAGAGACTGAGCATTCTTCCTTCCGCGCCGTCTCGGGCCGCTGGTTGGCTGAGAAGCGCCCAGCTGGAGTGCCGAGACGTACCGGAAGGCGCGGCTCGTGGTGGACTCGCACCTGATGCCGGTACTGGGTGACTCAGACATGCGCACGATCGAGACCAAAGACGTCCGCCCTGTACTGGTGACCATGGCTGCGAGTACGCCGGCACTGGCCCGGAAGGCGGTGCAGTACGCCAAAGCGATCGTGGAACAGGCGATCAATGAAGGTCTGCGGTCAGATGAAAGCATGCTTCGCCTGAGCCGGATTCTCCCCACGACCCGCAGCGGGCACATGCCGTCCGTCACGGAAGACGAAGCGAAGCTCGGAGAGATCATGCGTGCCATCGACGGCTATCCGGGGAGTGTCGTGCGCGCTGCGCTGACGTTGACCTCGTTGACCGTGGTTCGTCCCGGCGTTGCAGCGGCGGCCCGCTGGACAGATATGCACTTAAAGGCCGGCGAGTGGAAGATTCCCGCCGAGGTAATGAAGACCCGGCAACCCTTCACCACCTCCCTGCCCCAGCAGGTACTGGAGGTGTTGCGTGAGATGCATGAGCGCAGAGGCGACAATGAATACGTCTTCCCGCCACAGGCCCGCCAGAAGACGCCACACCTTCACCGCGATTCACTGAGCAAGGCATTGCGCGAGCTGGGTTTTCAGGGTGAACACTCTGCCCACGGTTTCCGTGCATCCTTCCGCACGCTGGGCCGCGAACGATTGAAGGTGGATGTGGACGTTTTGGAGGCACAGCTTGCCCATGCACCGAAGGACGAAGTGGCAGCGGCTTACGCTCGGGTGAAGTTCAAAGAACAGCGCCGGGAGGTCATGCAGGCATGGGCCGACTATCTGGATAAGTTGAAGGCCGGCAACGTGGTCGAGTTCAAGCGTAAGGCTTGAGGGTGCAGACCCGCACGTATTCGCCGTCTGTCTGCTCTGATCTGTTGTTTTGCATCGGAAGCATGGGGACGCCAGTAGAACGCCAGCGGGTATCATATGGCCGTTTAGAAGGCCAGCACGGACCGCCCATACACTAGCTCAAGCGTGACCCCGACTAATAGAGATGCGGGTGGACGTAACGCCCGAATTAAGCGGCCTGAATTGTTAACCGCGAACCGCCTGAGCCACAACAATGCTCTGGAAGTCAGACTCACGGAGTACTCGGATTTGGCAGCCTTGGCTTATCAGTTCCTCGGCTTTTAAATGCTTAGAACTCTTGGATTTTCCAGCGAGCTTAGAAATGTCCTGGTCGCCAACAATGAGCAATGTGGTCTTTTTTGTGACACTAGCACCCACATCACACCCGGCTCGCGCAGCTAGGTCAGCGGCTTCTCGGCGCGGGATGGCAAGTGAGCCGGTGAATACTGCGACGTTGCCAAAAAGTGGGCCTTCGGTGTTTCCATCGCGAGTGATTGGTTGATCGGAGGATAGGTCAATTGGGCGCTGTACCCGAGCACACCAATCATCGACGGTTAGCCCGGCATGAGCGATAGCTCTGCACAACACCTCTCCCGCAGCGCGGGCATCCTCTAGGGCGTCATGGTGCTTGAAATCAATGCCAAGAAATTTGGCTACATTGCGCAAGCCGTAGCCAGTAGCGGCGAATTTTTCTGGCCATGCGCGACGTACGACACGGGCAGTGTCAAGCCAACGACAATCAAATTGCTCAAGGCTGTACTTGTCGCACGCTAGAGCCGTCGCGGCGCGATCAAACGGGGTATGGCATGCAGCAATGGAACCTGCAAGCAAGGTGCGTAGCTCCGCAGCTACAGATGGCCATTTTGGAGCGCCTGTAATGACCCAGCACTTCCTGCACAGGTCAGGCCGCTAAAGCATAAGCCTCGGCGGGTGTCTTCATGCCGAGCGCCTGGTGCGGGCGTCGGTGGTTGTAGAACGCGATCCAGTCGCCGATCACGCGGCTGGCGTGTTGCTGGGTTTCAAAGCGGTGACGGTGAGCGCATTGCTCCTTGAGCGTGCGGATCAGTCGCTCGACCATGCCGTTCTGCTGGGGGCAGTGCGGGGTGATGAACTCCTGCTTCAGACCGTAGCTGCGCACCAGGGCGGTGTAGCTGCGACTGGTGAACACCAAGCCATTGTCCGAGCGCAGCAGGAACGGCTCGCGCACGCGGCCCAGGCTGCCAAAGCGGCTGATCAGAGCCTGCTCCAAAGCGGCTTCGGCGGTTTTGGACTTGGCGCTGCGTGAGAGATGCCAACCCAGCAGTTGTCGGGTATGGCAATCCATCACCAACGCCAGGGTCAGCCAGCCATCGCGGCCGGCCCAGATGCGGCAAAGGTCCGTCGACCATCGTTCGTCCGGTGCCTGGGCCACCGACGGCAGTGCCTCAATGCGCGGCCGACGTCCGATCGGACGCTTTCGCACCTGCCAGCCCTTGAGCTGGAACAGCCGCTGCACGGTGTTCTTGTTCATGCCCAGCAACCACGCCACCGTGCGGTAGCCGAACGACGGCTCTTGCTCGATCAACTGCTTGACCGGCGTCGCCAGTTCGTCCCGAACCTTCGGTGGCGACTTCGTTGGTCGGTAGTACATCGTTCGCCGTGCCACGCCGAACCAGTGGCACAGCTTGGCGACCGACACGTCCAGCCCTTCCGCACGCAGTCCCTGCTGGATCGAGATGATCACGTCTCGTCCTTGCCCAACAGGGACTGCAATTTTTTTCGGGCGCGCAGCTCCAGCATCGCCTCACCGTAGGCTTCCTGCAGGTCCTTCAGCTGGCGCTCGTATTGTTCCCGTACGTCTTCCGGCTTGGCCCGCAACGCGTTCTCCATGCCGCGCTTGCCGTCTTCGACCCAGCTCTCGATCTCCGAGGGCGGCAGATCGAACTGTCGGCTGGCCTCGGCCACGGTCGTCTTGCCTTGAATGATGTCCAGTACCAGCGACGACTTGCGCCGTGCCGTCCAGCGCTTGATCTCTTCGTCCATCACGTTGCTCATCAGTGTGTCCTCGGGAAAAGGTAACACCTGAGCAGGAAATCACTGGGTCATTACACGCCTTTAACGGTTTGCTCGTCGATTCCGTGTATTGATGTATTGAAGCCATCAAATTCGTCCTCAGGGTCAACGAATGATGACCACGAACTTACAAGTACGCCATCTTGGAAGATTGCGACACCTACTTGGCAGATGCTTGAAAGATCAGCGTTGGCAGTTTCGACGTCAATTGCTGCAAATCCCATTGCAATCTCCATTCACGTCTAACGCTTACTTAGACCCCGAATCCGGGGGTATGCAAAGGATGGTGCGAGCCTTGAGCCGCGACGTCAAGCACGGGATAACCCGGAAAAATCAACCGGGGCGAGTCAGCCCAGTCAAGGGATGCGCCCAATGGGGTATCCACAAATATTTGATTGGAAAGGATTTTAATTTAACAGTCAACTTAGCATAAAGAGACGCCGAGTCACCCCCTCGCGCTGCCCTGAGACCGTCCGAGAATTAAGTGGTCAATATCACCAGAAGGGAACCGCACAGCCGCCGCCGTTGACCCAGCTGGCCCTCAGATGGCCGCCACGGAGCTGCCCTGATACTTGGCGAGACATTTAGTCGTCAACATAGAAGCGGGAAGCGCTGAATTAATTTAGTCGTCACCCTCACCGGAAAGAACTGCGCAGCCGCCGGTCATCCCTTCTGAACAACGTCCGCCGATCGCGCCACCATCTGCCATACCCAGCACCACCACCGACCACCCGAGGGCGCCCCAGCGGCCCCGGCGTTTCACCGTGCCCGTCATTCGGGCGACCCACCACCACCGACCACAGAGAGACACAGACGCATGATCGACTTCGATCCCGCACACCTCGCCGCAGCTATTGCACTGACCGAGCCACTAATCATCCGCACCATCGCCTTCGATGTGCCCACCTTCGATCGCCTGAAAGGATTTCAGCGAAAGCTGGAAAGCTTCATCCGCAGGGCCACCGGCAACGCCGAGATTTTGAAGTATCTGATCCACACGCACCCGGAGGTGAAGGCGCTGGGCGATGGACGTTGAACGGACACTCCAGCGACTCCAGGTCGCCGAGGTGCAACAACTGCCCCTGAAAGCGCTGAATACCGACGAGGCATTGCAGCCCCGAGAAAACCAGCTGGTGCCTTACAGGGAGCAGACAAAGGTCGAGAACCGGAGCGAGGAATTTATCGGCACGATGCGGCTTGCACTGGAAGTGCGGCGCGTTGATCGGACAGCATTCCGTCACCTCGTGCATCAAGGTGAACCGGACGATGACGTAGACCTTGTCCCGGTGCTCGAGCTGCGGCGCCCAGCAGCTCGCCAAGAAGCTCGGCGCACTGATTGACAGAGCTACACCCGAGGAAGTCCGGCGCGCATTTCAGTTGCTCAGGATTGAGGCTCAGATGGAGGCCGTCAATGAGGATGCCCTGGACTTTGCACGGGAAACCGCAGACGACGAGGCCGATTACTCGATCGGCAGGAATAGCTCCAGATAGCCACGAACCATCCCACAAGGGACAGGGTTTGGGACAGCCAGTCATCCCATTGGGATGCGCAGTGCCCTCTGAATCCGCAGACCCTCCTGGGGACGTTGCAGGCCGCCTGATTGGCCGACCGTAGCAGACCAGCAACACCCACCACCCCACCCATACAGCCCCCTTCACTGCCTGCCCCGCAGACGGTGACGGGCGGCTATACCATAGAAAAAGGAACTGACAGATGAAGAAACAGAAACAGCGAGCCGCCACCATCTTCACCACCGACCACGACGGCCGCCGCATCGCCCACGTTGCACTGGCCGGCACGAATGAGCGAACCAAGATGCTCGCCGAAGACCTGGAGCGAATACTGACGGACGGCTATTCGCAATTCTGGACGCTGGTCTCCACAGGCAGCCGCGTTCGGTATGTACTGGTGAACGTGCTCATTCCAAAAGAAGGCCAGCGAACCACTCCGGTTGCCCGGTTGGTCGCCCGAGCCGGCAAGGGGCAGATCGTGAAGTATGCCGATGGCGATCGCTTGAACCTGCTACCTGAGAACCTGCTGGTAAAGAAGGGCAACGCACGGACACCTGTGACGAGTCTGCTTCCGCAAGCGGATGCCCGGCAGGCACGGATGGAGGCGCACGCACCACAGAGTGCGTCACGGACAGAAGTGCAAAAGATTCACCGGAAATTTCCGCAGGGGTATATGACGATCTGACGATCCGCGCTTGCCCCCCGTAGCCCCCCAGCGCCACCACACCACCGACGACACCACGCCCGCCCAGCAGGGCGCCGCAGAGACCACGCGGCCGCCCAGCGGGCACCCTGATAACCACAACACACGCAGGCACCGCAGCCAGTCCATCGGCTGCCTTGCCGTGCGCGAAGGAATGACAGCCATGAACGACGACACCAGCAGCAACCAGCAGCACATCACAGCACCGACGCTGCCCACCATCATTCGATTGCCCGAGGTCTTACAGACCATCGGCCTCTCCCGCCCCAGCGTGTACCGCCTGATAAAGCTGGGAGAATTCCCGCAGCAGGTGAAGCTGGGCCGATCGGCTGTGGGATGGCTGCGCACCGAAGTTATCCAGTGGATCACTGATCGCATGGATGCCCGGGTAGCACCACAGCAGCCGCAGCAGCTGGCCGCTTGAATTACTGAACCGAATAGTCAGAACAGGCAAAGTAATCTGTTTTGAGTATGTTCTTGAGTATGTAGGCCAATACGCAACGCATAGCGCCCATGTTTTTCAGCCACTTAGACGTCTGTTCGGTTCCTCTCCTGGCACCAATTGTAAACGAAGGCCGCCTCTGGAGGCGGCCTTCGTCTTTTCCGGGTTTGATTAAAGTCAGGAAGGCCGCCTCCCGAGACTGTCTTCGTCTTTTCCGGATTTGCCTGAGGTCAGGAAGGCCAGGGAACCATCTTTCTGCGACACCGTCCGTTCGCCCTGAGCTTGTCGAAGGGCGCCTCCCGGACGCCCTATCCCTTTCCGCCCATCCTTCGACAGGCTCAGAACGAACGGAAAGGGATGGACTACGAAGAGTGCTACGGGCAAACGGTGACCCGCAGCAAAGTCTCAAACCCGCGCTGGTCCCTTCAACTCGATCATGTTGCCCTGCGGGTCGTACAGATAGATCGACCGTCCCTCGCCCTGTGCGCCGTAGCGCGAACCCAGCTCGCCGATGCGCACGCCATGTGCCTTCAGGTGCGCCAGGATCGCCGCCTCGTCGTAATCCTCCACGCGCAGGCACAGGTGATCCATGTTGTGGCCTTCGTTGCCTGGCGCGGCGCCGCCATGGCGGCCGAGCTTGCCGTCGATGGACACCAGGTCGATCAGCGAGGCGCCGGCGCGCAGCTGCACCAGGCCGATCTCGTCCTGCCGACGCTCCTCGCGGCAGCCGAGCACGTCGCAGTAGAAGCGTTGCATGGCGGCGATGTCGATGGCGCGCAACACCACGTGGTCGATTTCGCCGATACGGATCATGGCTACTCCGGCAGGTCGGGGGGGGACCCGAGCATACCGCGGGCCGGCGATTGGAATTCCCTGAACCCGGCCCTGGCAGGCTGCAACACGCCCCGGATCCCCCTGTATAATCGCCACGGTAAACGCATGGTGGGAGAAGCGGGCGGCCCGGAGACCGGGCACGTGCCGCTGCCGAAGACGCAACGCCCGTAATCGCTCAGGCTCCCATACCATCATGTGCGAACACTCTGGAGAGACCGGTTGAATCCGGCGCCGAAGGGGCACGAAGCGCAGCCATCGCGTTTCCAAACTCTCAGGCAAAAGGACAGAGGGGCGCCCCGCGTGCGGCACGGCACGCGAGTCTTCGGATGCCCGCTCATGAGCCACAACTCCTCCCCTTCCCTGCGCGACCTCGAACACCACGGCGCGTTCATCGAACGTCACATCGGTCCGGACGACGCCGAGGTCGCGCAGATGCTGCGCGTGATCGGCCACGATTCGCTGGAATCGATGACCGACGCCATCGTTCCCGGCTCGATCAAGTCCGCCGCGCCGCTGGCGTTGCCCGAAGCGGTCACCGAAGAGGAAGCGCTGGCCAAGATCCGCGCCATCGCGGACAAGAACCAGGTGTTCCGCAGCTTCATCGGCCAGGGCTACTACGGCACCCTCACGCCGAACGTCATCCTGCGCAACATCCTGGAGAACCCCGCCTGGTACACCGCGTACACGCCGTACCAGGCGGAGATCTCGCAGGGCCGCATGGAGGCGCTGATCAACTTCCAGACCATGTGCGCCGACCTGACCGGCATGGAGATCGCCAACGCCTCGCTGCTGGACGAAGCCACCGCCGCGGCCGAGGCGATGACCCTGGCCAAGCGCTCGTGCAAGTCGAAATCGAACGTGTTCTTCGTGTCGAACGGCGTGCACCCGCAGACCCTCGAAGTGCTGCGCACGCGCGCCGAGCCGCTGGGCATCGAACTGGTGGTCGGCGCCGATGCCGACGCAGCCGGCACCGAGGCGTTCGGCGTGCTGCTGCAGTACCCCGACACCTTCGGCGGCATCCATGACTACCAGGCGATCGCCGACGCCGTGCACGCGCGCGGCGGCACTGGTCGCGGTCGCCACCGACCTGCTGGCGCTGACCCTGATCGCCGCACCGGGCGAATGGGGCGCGGACATCGTGGTCGGCAACTCGCAGCGCTTCGGCGTGCCGTTCGGCTTCGGTGGCCCGCACGCCGCGTTCATGGCCTGCCGCGATGCGTACAAGCGCTCGATGCCGGGCCGCCTGATCGGCGTGTCGATCGATACCGAAGGCAAGCCGGCCTACCGCCTGACCCTGCAGACCCGCGAGCAGCACATCCGCCGCGAGAAGGCCACCTCCAACATCTGCACCGCGCAGGTGCTGCTGGCGGTGATGGCCAGCATGTACGCGGTCTACCACGGCCCGAAGGGCCTGACCCGCATCGCCCGCCGCACGCATCGCCTGACCGCGATCCTTGCCGCCGCGCTGCGCCAGGCCGGCGTCGCCGTGGGCAAGGACTTCTTCGACACCCTGCACGTCACCGGCGTCGATGCCGCCGCGCTGCACGCGAAGGCCACGCGCCGCACGCATCAACCTGCGCGCGATCGACGACCAGAGCGTCGGCTTCAGCCTCGACGAAACCACCACCCGCGCCGACGTCGTCGCGCTGGCGGCCTGTTCGGCCGACGGCAAGACCGTGCGCGGACTATCGACGCGCTCGACGCCGCCACCGCCGACGCACCTGCCCGCCGCCCTGGTGCGCCAGTCGCGCGTTCCTCAGCCACCCGGTGTTCAACACGCATCACAGCGAGCACGAGCTGCTGCGCTACCTGCGCGCGCTGGCCGACAAGGACCTGGCGCTGGATCGCACCATGATCCCGCTGGGCTCGTGCACCATGAAGCTCAACGCCACCGCCGAGATGATCCCGGTCACCTGGCCGGAGTTCGCGCAACATCCACCCGCTCGCCCCGGCCGCGCAGGCGCCGGCTACAAGCAGCTGATCGACGAACTGGAAGCGATGCTGGTCGAATGCACCGGCTACGACGCGGTCAGCCTGCAGCCGAACTCCGGCGCGCAGGGCGAATACGCCGGCCTGCTGGCGATCCGCGCGTATCACCGCTCGCGCGGCGAAGACCATCGCGACATCTGCCTGATCCCCGAGTCCGCCCACGGCACCAACCCGGCCTCCGCGCACATGTGCGGCATGACGCGTGGTGGTGACCAAGTGCGACGCCAACGGCAACGTCGACATCGAAGACATCCGCGCGCAAGCCGCGAGAAATACCGCGACCGCCTCGCCGCGCTGATGATCACCTACCCGTCCACCCACGGCGTGTTCGAGGAAGACATCGTCGAAATCTGCGACATCGTCCACGCAGCACGGCGGCCAGGTGTACATCGACGGCGCCAACATGAACGCGCTGGTCGGCGTGGCCAAGCCCGGCAAGTGGGGCGGGGACGTGTCGCACCTGAACCTGCACAAGACCTTCTGCATTCCGCACGGCGGTGGCGGCCCGGGCGTCGGCCCGATGCGCGGTGAAGTCGCACCTCGCGCCGTTCCTGCCGGGCCACGCTCGGCGAGCGAAGGCACGGTCGGCATGGTCTGCGCCGCCAGCTTCGGCAGCGCGAGCATCCTGCCGATCACGTGGATGTACATCACGCATGATGGGCAGCGCCGGCCTGCGCAAGGCGCACGCAGGTGGCGATGCTCAACGCCAACTACATCGCCAGGCGACTCGAAGCGCACTACCCGACGCTGTACACCGGCCGCAACGGCCTGGTGGCGCACGAGTGCATCCTCGACCTGCGCCCGCTCAAGGACGCCACCGGCATCAGCGTCGAGGACGTCGCCAAGCGCCTGATCGACTTCGGCTTCCACGCGCCGACCCTGAGCTTCCCGGTCGCCGGCACGCTGATGGTCGAGCCGACCGAAAGCGAATCGCAAGGACGAACTGGACCGCTTCTTCGACGCGATGATCCAGATCCGCGACGAGATCCGCGCGGTGGAGGAACGGCAAGCTGGACCGCGAGGACAACCCGCTGAAGAACGCTCCGCACACCGCCACCATGGTCAGCGGCAGCGACTGGACCCACGCCTACCCGCGCGAACTGGCCGCGTTCCCGCTGGCCAGCCTGAAGTTGCAGAAGTACTGGCCGCCGGTCGCCCGCGTCGACAACGTCTACGGCGACAAGAACATCATGTGCGCCTGCATCCCGGTGGATGCGTACAAGGATGAGGTCGAGGCGTAAGTCGCGGCCATCCATCCCGGAAAGAACGAAGGCCCCGCACGCGGGGCCTTCCCTTTTCAGGCGTGAGCCCGACCTACTTCGCCACGATGCAGTTGCGCCCCTGCTGCTTGGCCTGGTACAGCCGCTTGTCCACCATATCGATGAACGACAGCAACTCGTCGTCGTGGCCAGGGATCACGGTGCCCACGCCAAGGCTGATCGTCAGTGCGGGGCCGATCGGCGATGACTCGTGCGGGATCTGCTGGGCCAGGATCAGCTCGCGGCAACGTTCGGCCAGCTTGCACGCGGCGGCCTCGTCGGTTTCCGGCAGCACCAGCACGAACTCCTCGCCGCCGAAGCGGGCCAGCAGGTCGCGCGCGCGCGTCGCGGCCGCATTCAGGATACGCGCCACGTGCTTCAGGCAGACGTCGCCCTCCAGGTGACCGTAGCGGTCGTTGTACTGCTTGAAGTAGTCGATATCCATCATGAGCAGCGACAGCGGCTGCCGGTTGCGCCGCGCGTTGCTCCATTCGAGCTCGATGATCGCGTCGAAGCGCCGCCGGTTGGCGACGCCGGTCAGGCCATCGCGGAAGGAAAGCTCCTCCATCTCCTTCTGCAGGCTGATCAGCTGCTGCTCGGTGCGCTTGCGTTCGCTGATGTCGAACATGAAGCCGATCAGCGAGTCGACCGTGCCGTCCGGGTTGCGCACCACGTGCACCACGTCGCGGATCCACACGTAGCGGCCGTCGCGGGTCAGCGCGCGGTAGTCGGCTTCGTGATCCACGCCGGCCTGCGACTGCGCCACGCAGAAATCCACCACCCACTCGCGGTCGTCCGGATGCATGCGGCTGGCCCAGTCGCCCACGCTCTCCCAGCTCGACGGCGCCCAGCCCAGCAGCGCCTCGATCTGCGGCCCGATATAGGTGAACCGCTTGCTGTTCCAGTCGATCTTCCACGGGATCGCCTTGGTCGATTCCAGCAGCGTCTTGTAGACGGCGCTGCCAGGCGCCATCCGGTTGTCGATATCCACCATCTTCCGATCCCCAGGGACGCCCGGGCCCACACAGCGCGGCTGGCACCCGCGCAAAATATATATCAAGCCGCCGCGCACACGAGACCGGCCCAGCCGCGCAGCCCCGCAACGCCGATCAGCCGACGGCAGGAAGGCCCCGCACGGCGGGGCCTTCCTGTCATTACATGCGACTTGCCGCGCCGGCTCAGCCGCCGTTCTGCGCCAGCCAGGCGTCGATCGCCGGCAGCCGTTCGTTGCGGACCATCATGCGGTACTTGATGTTCGCGATCACGCTGTCGGCGGCGCGGCGCGAGCCGGCGGCGATGTGGGCGTCGGCGTAGGCCTCGATCTTGCCGATCATCGCCGGGTCGAACGAGGAACCGCCCAGGCGCGGGTAGTAGCGGCTGCTCGAGGTGGCGTCGACCAGCGGTGTCCACCTTGGCGCGGTGGGCCAGCGCGAAGTCGAACGCCATCTCCGGGATGCTGGTAGGCGGCGATGCCGATCATGCCGGCGCTGTTGGTCGCGCCCGGCTCGTCGGTGAGCGCCAGCTCCAGCGCGCGCTGGGCCAGCGCCTCGTTGTCGGCGTAGGCCAGCAGCGAGTACAGCTGGTCCTTGATCAGCGGGGTCTTCTCCGCCTGCGCCAGCGCGTGCAGCTCGTCCCAGGTCGCGGCGTCGGCGTGCCGGGCCACGATCGCCGAGGATGGTCTTGCGCAGCGCCACGGGCACGGCCTTCGGGTCGTGTTCCTGGCCGCGAAGCGGCGGCGCGCCTCGGCGATCACGCCGGTGTCGCCCAGGTTGCCCAGCGTGCCGATCAGCTGCGTGCGCAGGATCGCCACCGGATCGCTCTCGCCCGGCTTCGCCGTCCCAGCCGATGCGCGCAAGCACCGGCGCCAGGCGCGCTTCACCGCGAACGCGCGGAAGCGCGCGCTGGCGTGCTGCATCGCCGCGGTAGTAGTTGTCCAGGTTGCCGAGGGTGCCGGCGATCTCGCCCCAGACCTGCGGATCGGCATCCGCCGGCGTGGCCTGGGCCAGGTCCAGGTAAGTCGACGCCGGCTGCAGGCCGGCCATGCCCAGCGCCCAGGTGTCGCTCATCAGGCCGAGCTGGTCGATCGGCGCCAGCTTGGCGAAGCCGCGCCTTGATCGCGGCGAACTGGGCCGGGCGTGTACAGCGTGCGGTAGTAGCCGCTCTGGCCGGCGTTGACGATCACCGGCGCCGCAGCCGGGCACCGTCAGCGTGGCCTTGCCGCCGGTCACCAGGGTGCGCGCCGGCGTCGCCGCCGACGCCCTGCGCGATCACCGGCACGCGCCAGCGCAGCGGCTTCTTGTCCGGCCGGTCCTTGGTGAACTCGCCCTGGCTCAGCTTCAGCGTGGTCTTGCCGCCGCTGCACGCCGCCGCGTCCACGCGGATCAGCGGCACGCCCGGCTGCAGGGTGAAGTCGTGCGCGATCGCGGTGATCGGCTTGCCGGCTGCCGCCTGTCGAGCTCGCGCCACAGGTCGTCGGAGACGGTGTTGCCGTAGGCGTGCGCCTTGATGTAGGTGCGCACGCCGTCGCGCCAGGCGTCGGCGCCGACGTAGTCCTCCAGCATGCGGATCACCGCCTCGCCCTTCGAGTAGGTGATCGCGTCGAACGCCTGGCTGGCCTGCTCGACCGTCTCGACGTGCTGCACCACCGGGTGCGTGGTCGGCGACCGCGTCGCGCGCCATCGCCGCCTCGCGCGCTGCCGACCGCGTCCAGCGCGGTGTTCCACTCCGGGTGCAGGTGCTCGGTGGTGCGCGCTTCCATCCACGAGGCGAAGCCCTCGTTGAGCCACAGGTCGTCCCACCAGCGCATCGTGACCAGGTCGCCGAACCACTGGTGCGCCATCTCGTGCGCGGCGGTGTCGAAGATCGCTCTGCTTGTCGGCCTGGGTCGAGATCGCCGGGTCGAGCAGCAGCGCGTATTCGAAGGTGAAGATCGCGCCCCAGTTCTCCATCGCGCCGAAGAACTGGCTGCTGCCGGGCGCGGCGATGTTGTCGAGCTTGGGCAGCGGGTAGGGCACGCCGAAGTAGTCGTTGTACTCGCGCAGGACGCGTCCGAGGACGACTCCAGCGCGAAGCGCGGCCTGGTCGACGCCAGCCCCGCTGGGTGACCACGCCGACCTCGGTGCCGTCGACTCATGGCGGTGGCGCGCTCGAAGTCGCCCAGGCCGAAGAACAGCAGGTAGGTCGACATCTTCGGCGACGGCTGCGAAACGCACGCGCGACCAGGCCGTTGCCGAGGTCGGTGCGTCGTGCGCCGACCGGCATGTTGCTGACCGCCATCTGCGCCGCTCGGGCACGGTCGCCTCGAGCGTCGAAGGTGGCCTTGTACGCCGGCTCGTCCCAGCGACGGGATGAAGCGGCGCGCGTCGGAGTTCTCGAACTGGGTGAACAGCGCGCGCTGCTTGCCCGCCTGCGGTGTCGTAGTCGAGCGCGAACAGGCCGGTGGCCTGGGTGCCGATCTTGCCGGTGTAGTCCATCGCCAGCTTGTAGCTGCCGGGCGCGATCGGCTGGGCGAAGGTGAAGGTGGCGGTCTGCGCCTCCGCGTCGACCGTCACCTTCGGCGCCGCGATGGCGATCCGGAGCCGTGGCCGGGGTCAGGCTCACCCGCGTGAAATCCATGTCGACCGCGTTCAGCGTGATGCTGCTGGTCGGCTGCAGCACATCGACGTCGATCGTGACCGTGCCGTCGAAAGCCAGCTTGTCCGCGTGCGGGGTCACGGCCACGTCGTAGTGGCTGGGTCGCACGGTGCGCGGCAGCTGGGTGGTGGCGAGATCCGCCGCAGGTGCAGCGGCAGGCGTTTCGGCCATGACCGTCATGGAGACACCGGCGAGCGCCAGGGCGATTGCCGAAACCAGAATGCTACGCATGAAATCCCCTCGTTGATTGATGGTGCGGCAGCCGGAGAACCCGCTGCCGTTGCTGCAGATGGATCGGGTGCAGACCTTGCCCGCCGCGATAGTGACGCCCGCCAGCGCGTCCGGACACGGCCGGAAGTCATGGGGCCACGCGCCATGCGGCCTAGATCAGGGATCACTCGCAGGAACGACGTCACGTTGACGGCGCCCGCCGCAGGATGGCCGTTCGACCGCGACGCCCCGCGCCGCACCAACGACCCAGCAGGAGCGTCCGCCATGGCTACGAAGAAACCGTCCGCCACACCATCCGCCGTCCCGCCCACCAACGACCGCCGTGGCCGCGGCGACGAACTGCACCAAATGGCCGGCGGTGGCCACCCGCCGCTGACCACCAACCAGGGCATGCCGGTCTCGCGACAACCAGAACTCGCTGAAGGCCGGCCCGCGCGGCCCGACGCTGCTGGAGGACTTCGTCCTGCGCGAGAAGATCAACCACTTCGACCACGAGCGCATCCCCGAGCGCATCGTCCACGCCCGCGGCTCGGCCGCGCACGGCTACTTCGAGCTGACCAAGTCGCTGGCCGACATACACCACGCGCCAAGATCCTCACCGAGGTCGGCGAGAAGACCGCGGTGTTCACCCGCTTCTCGACCGTCGCCGGCGGCGCCGGCTCGGTCGACACGCCGCGCGACGTGCGCGGCTTCGCGGTCAAGTTCTACACCAAGGAAGGCAACTGGGATCTCGTCGGCAACAACATCCCGGTCTTCTTCATCCAGGACGCGATCAAGTTTCCCGACCTGATCCACGCGGTGAAGATGGAGGCCGACCGCGGCTATCCGCAGGCGGCCAGCGCGCACGACACCTTCTGGGACTTCATCGTCCTGATGCCCGAGATCGACCCACATGATCATGTGGGCGATGTCCGACCGCACGATCCCGCGCTCGCTGCGGATGATGGAGGGCTTCGGCGTCCACACCTTCCGGCTGGTCAACGACGACGGGCGAAGTCGACCTTCGTCAAGTTCCACTGGCGGCCCAAGCTCGGGCCTGCAGTCGACCGTGCTGGGACGAGGCGGTGAAGATCGCCGGCGCCGATCCCGACTTCCACCGCCGCGACCTGTTCGAGGCGATCGACACGCGGCGACTTCCCCGAGTGGGAGCTCGGCGTGCAGCTGTTCACCCAGGCCGAGGCCGACGCCCTGCCGTTCGACATCCTCGACGCGACCAAGCTGATCCCCGAGGAGGTGGTGCCGATGCGCGTGATCGGCCGCATGGTGCTCGACCGCAGCCCGGACAACTTCTTCGCCGAGACCGAGCAGGTCGCCTTCCTGCCCCGCCAACATCGTGCCCGGCATCGACTTCTCCGAACGATCCGCTGCTGCAGGGCCGGCTGTTCTCCTACCTCGACACGCAGCTGTCGCGGCTGGGCACGCCCAACTTCCACCAGCTCCCGATCAACGCGCCGAAGTGCCCGTTCCCGAACTTCCAGCGCGACGGCCATATGCAGATGCAGCGTGCCCAAGGGCCGCGCCAACTACGAGCCCAACAGCCTCGCCGAGCCGGCGAGATCGGCGGCCGCGCGAAGACCCGGCGAGCGGCTTCCGCAGCTTCGCCGAGCCGACCGACGACGGCGAGCAAGGTCCGCATCCGCGCCGAGAGCTTCGCCGACCACTACAGCCAGGCGCGCCTGTTCTTCCGCTCCCAGACCGAGCATCGAGCAGGCGCACCTCGCCTCGGCGCTGGTGTTCGAGCTGTCGAAGGTCGAGCACGCCGCACGTGCGCGCCGCGATGGTCGGCAACCTGCGCAACGTCGACGAGGACCTCGCCAAGCGCGTCGCCGACGGCCTGGGCATGCCGACCTGCCGCCGCCGCGCAGGCGCCGGCGGCGCCTGCGATCGGACCATGGCGCCGTCGCCGGCCGCTGCGGATCATCGGCAAGATGAAGGACACCCTGAAGGGCCGCGCGGTCGGCATCCTGGTCACCGACGGCGCCGACGGCGCCGCGGTCAAGGCGCTGCGCAAGGCGGCCGAAGACGGCCGGCGCCAGCGTCAAGATCGTCGCGCCCAAGGTCGGCGGCGCCAAGCTCGACGGACGGCAAGCAGCTAGCCGGCCGACGGCCAGCTCGCCGGCACGCCCTCGGTGCTGTTCGACGCGGTGGCGCTGGTGCTGTCCGGACGACGGCTGCGCCAAGCTGCTGGCGAAGGAAGCCGCGGCGGTCGACTTCGTGCGCGACGCCTTCGGCCACCTGAAGGCCATCGCCGCCGACGCCGGCGCACAGGCCGTGCTGAAAGCCGGCGGCATCTGGAAGGATGCCGGCGTGCTCGACGCCAGCGACAGCGCCGGCTTCATCCAGGCGGCGAAGACCCGACAGTGGGCGCGCGAAGCGAAGCTGCGCACGCTGGCATAGCCACTGCCGGCCTGCTGCCACTGACCACGGCTTGCGCTCCCTTCCCTCCTGAGGGAAGGGAGCGTCGTCTCACCTCGCCCGCGCCAGTGCCGTGCGCAGATGCAGGCTGCGGTTGCGGCAGACATCGAAACCCTTCACCGTCATCTGCCGCCCATCGACGAAGTCGACCAGAAAATCACGCCGGCAACCGCCTTCGTGCGGCACGGCCAGCGTCGTCGCGCTGTTCGCCTGCAGCGCTCGCCCGCCGACAACCAGCCGCTCCCAGCGCGAGCCATCCGGCACCGTCGCGGACAGCGCCGCCACGCTGCTTGCTGCATCGTTCACCACATCCACGTAATAGACAGGCGTGGCCGCAGCCACCGCCACCATGCCGCCAAACAGAACCAGACCCAGTAGCGCGCGCATGAGAGTACCTCGCAAATAGTCAGGCAAAGGAAACCACCTGGCGCCACCACAGCGGCGCCATCCGATCGATCATCCAATCGATTCGCGATCCGCGCGGTGGAAAAAACCGCAACGCTGGCGCGGCTCACAGAGTTACTGATGCAGGCAGCCGGCACAGGGTTGCGCATGACTCATGGCATGGCTTGCGCCGTGGGCCTGGCAAACAGGCGGCCAACGATGAACGGCGCGACGCCAACATCACCTGGCGCGCAAGCGCCGACGAGGCGAAGCCAAACGGCCACCTGACCAAGGCCGGAACCGCCATCTCAACTGCGCGGAAAACCGCAACAGCCGCGCCATCCACCGTCAGCGTCACTGATCGACCGCAAAGAAAAGGCCCCGCTGCCGGGGCCTTTTTTTCGATTCATCACGCCGGCGACGGCATCCCGTCTCCGCTATGCCTCGGCCTCCGGTTCGGGCTTCATCTTCTCCAGCACCTCTTCAAGATCGGCAATGGTCTGCTCCAGCGCCTCGTGCAGCTGGCCCTGGCGATCCATCAGATCGGCGATCTTGTCGGCCAGCTTCAGTTTGGACAACTCACCGTCAAACAGCAGCCATTCCGCCGTCAGCGCTTCCACGTTGTTCTTCGAGTAGTGCCGCATCTCCTTGAGCTGCGCCACCGTGTCGCCGATATGGTCGGCAGGCGTCTTGGCATGTTCGTCGGACATGGTGGTTCCTCCTGGCGATAATGTGGCTGCGCTGGCTGTGGGGCGACGCAGTACTTCGGCGTCACGGCGACACCTGCCCGCTGGCCCGAGCCGTTCGCCGGGATCGTACGTCGGCACGCGCGAAGTGGAGGTCAAGATGTCGTCGAGCGTTCCCTTCGAACACAGGCCTCATTCATCACAATCAATCGAGACGAAGCGCATGCGTTCTAAAGAGACGTGCGCGCATCTGCTCCAGCCAGTTCGTGCATCCACCCCACTGTGGCATCAAGCACCTTGGCGACCTGGACGCCACGTGCCGAGAAGATCTCAGCCAGTGCCTGGTAGTAGCCCAGCGTGCCGGTGCGGCCGCCGGTGAAGCGGTCGAATACGCGGGTGCCGACATCGGGGTCTTCGAGGTCCTGCACGATGGCGCGGGCGTTGTGCAGCTTGTCGCAGGCGCTGACCAGCAGCGTCGCATCGGGGGCGTCTTTCAGATGCGCGAGGTAGGCGAGTTTGCGTTCGATCCAGTCGCGGCGTTTGGCCTCGGCGTCGGTGTGGCTGGCCTTGCCTTCGGCGGTGCCGTCGGTGCAGTCCTTGACGATGTCGGCGACGGCGTCGCCGAACTGCGCGCGGATCGTTGTTTCATGCTCGGCGCCGCAATCCTCGATGGTGTCGTGCAGCAGGCCGGCGATGGTCTGGTCCTCGTTGCCGCCGAACTCGATCACCAGGCTAGCCACGCCGAGCAGATGGTAGAGGTACGGGATGCTCGAGCCCTTGCGGCATTGCGCGGCGTGGGCGATGCGGGCGTAGTCGACGGCACGGCTGAAGCGGTCGGTGAATGCGGTCATGGCGTTCCCCCTGATTGGTTCCATCGCGCGATGGTCGCCGTAGCGGGTCGCAGGGGGCGAGATCGGGGCTGGCCGTCCCGGAGGTCAGGAACCTTACTTTCTGCCCTTCTGCAGGCAGGGGGAAGCATTCACTCGCCGACGTAGCTGCGCGGCACGCGCTTCAACCCGCACAGCAGCTGGTACGCGCTGTTGTCGCTGTGCAGCCCCAGTTCGCTGACCGACACCTGCCTGCCCCACAGTTCGACCTCGCTGCCGAGGCCGGCGGCCGGATGGTCGGTGAGATCGACGGTGAGCATGTCCATTGACACGCGGCCGACCAGCTCGCCGGGCTGGCCGTCTATGGTGACCGGGGTGCCATTGGGGGCGAATTGCGGGTAGCCGTCGGCGTAGCCCATGGCGACGACGCCGATGCGGCTGGGACGCCGGGTGATGAAGCGGGCGCCGTAGCCGATGGGTTCGCCCACCGCCAGGTCGCGCACGCCGATCACCTTCGAGGTCAACGTCATCACCGGTTGCAGGCGGTCGGCGACCGGGTGCGGGCCTGCGAACGGCGTGGCGCCGTACAGCATCAGGCCGGGCCGCGCCCAGTCGCCCTGCGCCGTGGGCCAGCCGAGCACCGCGGGGGAATTGCTGAGGCTGGTGGCCAGGTGCAGCTCGTCGCACACCTGGTGGAACAGCGCGCGCTGCTCGTCGGTGCGGGCGCTGTCGAGTTCATCGGCGCGGGCGAAGTGGGTCATCGCCACCACGTCGCGCACGTGCGGCAGCGCCTGCAGGCGCTGCAGGCCGGCACGGTAGTCCGCCGCGGCCAGGCCCAGCCGGTGCATGCCCGAATCGAGCTTCAGCCAGATCGTGAATGGCTTGGCCGGGCGCGCGCGCTCGATCGCGTCGATCTGCCATTCGGCCTGCACCACGCACCACAGGTCGTAGGCGTCGATCAGCGCCAGTTCGTCCGCCTCGAAGAAACCTTCCAGCAGCAGGATCGGCGCGCGGATGCCGGCCTCGCGCAGTTCCAGCGCTTCCTCGATGCAGGCCACCGCGAAACCGTCGGCTTCGCTTTCCAGCGCCTGCGCGCAGCGCACGGCACCGTGACCGTAGGCGTCGGCCTTGACCACGGCCAGCGCCTTGCGTCCGCCCAGCTCGCGTGCCAGGCGGTAGTTGTGGCGCAGTGCGGCCAGGTCGATCAGGGCACGTGCCGGGCGCATCAGGCGGGGACTCCCGCGGCGGAGCGCGTGCTGTAACGCGAGATGTCCAGGCCCTCGCTGCTGATCTGCGGCTTGCGCCCCGCGATCAGGTCGGCCAGATAGCGGCCGGAACCGCAGGCCATGGTCCAGCCCAGGGTGCCGTGACCGGTGTTGAGGTAGAGGTTGTCCAGCCGGGTGGCGCCGACCACCGGCGTGCCGTCCGGGGTGGCCGGGCGCAGGCCGGTCCAGAACGTCGAGTGGCTCAGGTCGCCGCCGTGCGGGTACAGGTCGCCGACCACTTTTTCCAGGGTGGCGCGGCGGCGCGGCGACAGCGACAGGTCGAAGCCGGACACCTCGGCCATGCCGCCGACGCGGATGCGCTGGTCGAAGCGGGTCACCGCCACCTTGTAGGTTTCGTCGAGGATGGTCGAGGTGGGCGCCATCGCCGGGTCGGTGATCGGCAGGGTCAGCGAGTAGCCCTTCAGCGGGTACACCGGCAGGCGGATGCCCAGCGGCGCCAGCAGCTGTGGGGAGTAGCTGCCCAGCGCCAGCACGTAGCGGTCGGCGCGTTCGAGCTTACCGTCGATGCGCACGCCGCTGAGGCGGCCGCCGTCGTGTTCGAGCTTTTCGACGGTGGCGCCGAAGCGGAACTCGACGCCGGCTTCCTGCGCCCGCGCGGCGAGCAGGCGGGTGAACAGTTCGCAGTCGCCGGTCTGGTCGTTCGGCAGGCGCAGCGCGCCGCTGAGCTGGTCGACCACCCCGGCCAGCGCCGGCTCCACCCGCACGATGCCGGCGCGGTCGAGCAGCTCGTACGGCACGCCATACTGCTTGAGCACGGCGATGTCCTTGGCTGCGTCGTCCAGCTGCGCCTGGGTGCGGAACAACTGCACGGTGCCGAGCTGGCGGTCCTCGTAATCCAGCCCGGTCTCGGCGCGCAATTCGTCCATGCAGTCGCGGCTGTATTCGGACAGGCGCACCATGCGTGCCTTGTTGACGGCGTAGCGGCTGGCAGTGCAGTTGCGCAGCATCTGCAGCAGCCACAGGTATTGCTGCGGGTCGAGGCCGGGCCGGATCGCCAGCGGCGCGTGGCGCATGAACAGCCACTTCAGCGCCTTCAACGGCACCCCGGGGGCGGCCCACGGCGAGGCGTAGCCGGGCGAGATCTGGCCGGCGTTGGCGAAGCTGGTTTCGCGGGCCGGCGCGCTTTCGCGATCGACCACGGTGACCTCGAAACCGGCGCGCGCCAGGTACCACGCGCTGCACGTTCCGATCACGCCGCTGCCCAAAATCAGTACCCGCATCACGCTCCCCTTGCACCGGTTGGCCCCGCGGGCCGGCCGCAGGATTGAACGCAGGCGAGTATAGGAACGATCAGCCAGGCGTGTTTTCTGTCTTTTGCCAGATTGACGGGTAAAATCACTGCCAAATTGGCATGCTCTGGGGACCCCATGACGGCAAGACGGCGGGAATTCGACAAAATCGACCGGAAAATACTCCGGGTGTTGCAGGACGATGGGCGGATCTCGTTCACCGAGCTCGGCGAGCGGGTCGGCCTGTCCACCACGCCGTGCACCGAGCGCGTGCGCCGGCTGGAGCGCGACGGCGTGATCACCGGCTACCACGCGCGGCTCGACCCGCACCTGGTCGGCGCCGGCCTGCTGGTGTTCGTGGAGATCAGCCTGGCCTACAAGTCGGGCAATATTTTCGAGGAATTCCGCAACGCCGCGCTGCGCCTGCCCAACGTGCTGGAGTGCCACCTGGTCTCCGGCGCGTTCGACTACCTGATCAAGGCGCGCATCTCGGGCATGGCTTCGTACCGCAAGCTGCTCGGCAATACCTTGCTGACCCTGCCGAACGTGCGCGACTCGAAGAGCTACATCGTGATGGAAGAGGTCAAGGAAACGCTCAGCCTGCCAGTGGGCGAACGCGGCGGGCGCAACGAAAGCGATGCCGCGAGGTAGCGGGAGGCCGCTCCCCAGAAACGGACAGGCCCCGCATGGTGCGAGGCCTGTCGGTGTGGCGCAACGCAGTGGCGGCGCTCAGGCGAACGGGTCGTCCAGCACGATGGTGTCGTCGCGGTCGGCGCCGGTGGCGACCAGGGCCAGGCGGCAGCCGGAGAGTTCCTCGACCGCGCGCAGGTAGGCGCGGGCGGCGGGCGGCAGCTGGTTCCAGTCGCGGATGCCCGCCGTGGATTCCTGCCAGCCGGGGAATTCCAGGTAGACCGGCTTGCACTCGTCCCAGCCATCCGCATCCAGCGGGGCCAGCTCGCGGCGCTTGCCGCGATATTCGTAGGCGATGCAGACCTTGACCGTGTCCAGGCCGTCGAGCACGTCGAGCTTGGTGATGGCCAGGCCATTGATGCCATTGATCTGGGTGGCGCGCTTCAGCGCGACCAGGTCGATCCAGCCGCAGCGGCGCGGGCGGCCGGTGCTGGCGCCGAACTCGTTGCCCTTCTTGCGCAGCAGTTCGCCCATCTCGTCGTGGAGCTCGGTCGGGAACGGACCGCTGCCGACGCGGGTGGCGTAGGCCTTGCAGATGCCCAGCACGTAGTCGATGTCGCCCACGCCCACGCCGGTGCCGGCAAGCGCGCCGCCGATGGTGGTGTTGGACGAGGTGACGTAGGGATAGGTGCCGTGGTCGATGTCGAGCAGCGCGCCCTGCGCGCCCTCGTACAGAATGTTGCCGCCGTCCTTGCGCACGTCGTGCAAGATGGTGGCGACGTCGTCGACCAGCGGACGGATGTACTCGCCCCAGGCCAGCGCGTCGTCGAGCACCTGCTGGTAGTCGACCGGCTCGGCCTTCAGCCACTGGGTGAGGATGAAGTTGTGGTAATCGACGGCGGTCTTCAGCAGCGCCGGCAGCTCGTGCGGATACATCAGGTCGGCCACGCGGATCGAGCGGCGCGCTACCTTGTCCTCGTAGGCCGGGCCGATGCCGCGGCCGGTGGTGCCGATCGCCTTGCCGCCGGCGGCGATCTCGCGCGCCTTATCCACGGCGATGTGGTACGGCATGATCAGCGGCGTGGCCGGGCTGATCTTCACGCGCGAGCGCACCTCGACGCCGTTCGCTTCCAGCTCGGCGATCTCGGTCATCAGCGCGGCCGGCGACAGCACCACGCCGTTGCCGATCAGGCACAGCGCGTCTTCGCGCAGGATGCCCGAGGGGATCAGGTGCAGCACGGTCTTCTTGCCCTTGATGACCAGGGTGTGGCCGGCATTGTGGCCGCCCTGGAAGCGCGCCACGGCGCTGACCCGCTCGGTCAGCAGGTCGACGATCTTGCCCTTACCCTCGTCGCCCCACTGCGCACCCAGAATGACTACTGACTTGCCCATGCTGCATTACTCCGAGAATGTTCTCGCTCAGGTTTGTGGCGTCCCGTCGGCGGGACCACGCGTATCAATGGAAAAACTGCAACAGCACCAGGCCAGCCGCCATCGCACCGGCGCCGAACAGCCGCAAGCTGCGCGGCGGCAGCTTCAGCGCCGCGCGCATCATCGCCTGCCAGCCTTGCGGCGCCGTGAACAGCAGCAGGCCCTCGACCACCAGCATCAGGCACAACGCGGCTGTCAGCTGGTGCATCGGGTTCGGCTCAGCGTTTCTGCGCGGGCTGGCCGAAGTAGCGCAGGAACTCGTCGTCGGGCTTCATGATCAGCACGCCCTTGCCGTCCTCGAACGAGGTACGGTACGCGGCGAGGCTGCGGTAGAACGTGAAGAACTCCGGATCCCGGGTGTACGCCTGCGCGTAGATGGCCGCCGCTTCCGCATCGCCCTCGCCCTTCACCTTGGCCGCTTCGCGCTGTGCGTCGGCCTTCAGCACCTGGCTCTGGCGATCGGCGTCGGCCTGGATCGTCTCGGCCGATTCCTGGCCGGTGAAGCGCAGTTCGTTGGCCAGTTGCAGGCGCTCGGCGCGCATGCGCTTGTACACCGATTCGCTGACCTCGTTCGGCAGGTCGATGCGCTTGATGCGCACGTCGACCACGGCGATGCCGAGGTTCTTGCGCGCCGAGGCGTCGGTCTGCACACGCACGCGTTCGGTGATGTCCTTGCGCCCGCCGGAGATCAGGTCGGGCAAGGTGCGTGCGTTGAACTCGAAGCGCAGCGCGTCCTTCACGATCGGGGTCAGCCGCTGCGCCGCCTGCAGCTGGTCGCCGCCGGTGGCACGGTAGTAAGCGGCGTTGTCGGCCACGCGCCACTTCACGTAGAAGTCGACGTTGACGCTCTTTTTCTCGGAAGTGAAGTAGCGCTCCGGCGGCGCGTCCAGCGACAGGATGCGCTTGTCGAAGTGCATCGCCTGCTGGATCACCGGCAGCTTGAAGTGCAGGCCCGGCTGGTAGTCGGTGCGCACGATGCGGCCGAATTGCAGCAGCAGCGCGCTGTGCCCTTCGCTGACCACGAACATGCTGTTGAGGCCGAGCAGGACCACCAGGAGCGCGACGACGACGGAACCGATCCTCATCATGGCTGCGCTCCCTTGTCGGCGGCATTGCTGGTCGGCGGCGAAGCCACCGCACCGACGGTGCCCGCGTCCGGCTGCGCCGCCGGCGAGCCCTGCAGTGTCGGCAGATTGATGATGTTGCGGCCGCCGGAGCCGTCGATCACCTTGGGATTCTTCGCCATTACCTGTTCCATCGTTTCCAGCCACAGCCGCTTGCGGGTCACTTCGGGCGCGGTCTTGTATTCCTTCAGCAGCAACTCGAAGCGGGCGGCGTCACCGGTGGCACGGGCGACGCGCTCGGCCTTGTAGCCGGCGGCCTCGGCGGCGATGCGCGCGGCATCGCCGCGCGCCACCGGCACCACCTTGCTGGCGTAGGCCAGGGCGGCGTTCTCGATGCTCTGCTTGTCTTCGCGGGCGTTGTTGACGTCGTCGAACGCGTCCCTCACCTCGTTCGGCGGTGCCACGTTCTGGAAACTGACTTCGGTGACGCGCAGGCCGGAGTCGTAGGTGTCCAGGGTCTTCTGCAGGGTTTCCTGCGCCTGCGCCACCAGGCTGGCGCCGGCGGCGGACAGGATCTGGTCCATGTCGCTGCTGCCGATTGCCGAGCGCACGGCGGCCTCGGCGGCGGCGCCGATGGTGCCGTCCGGGTCGTTCAGCGAGAACAGGTACTTGCGCGAATCGTCCACCTGGTACTGCACGGTGAAGTCGATCGTGATGATGTTTTCGTCCTTCGTCAGCATCGCCACCTTGTCGGTGACCGAGCGGATCCGCGTGGCCTCGACCTTGGTGACCGACTCGATCGGCTGCGGCAGCTTCAGGTGAAAACCCGGCGGCAAGGTGCGCGCGTACTCACCGAAGCGCAGCACCACGCCGGCCTGGCGCGCGCCGATGATGGTGTAGCTGCTGAACAGCAGGCCGACGATGAGCACCACCATCACGCCGGTGAGGATGCTGCCGGGGCCCTGCCCCAGCTTGCCCAGGTGCTTCCTGGCATTGTTGAGCAGGTTGTCCAGCGGCGACTTGCCGCCTTGGCGATTCCTGTTCCACGGATCACGTTGCCCGTTGTTGCCGGGTTCATTCCATGCCACGAGTCAGTCTCCTAGGGGCCGTCGGGAGGCCGGCAACCACGGCCGGAACACGCGTTGCACCGGGTTACACATGAGATTCAGCCAAGGCTGTCGGGATGTCGCACCAACCGCCTTTCGGGGCCGCGCAAACACCGGGCATTCTAGCAGAGCGCGGCTGGCGCCGCGCGTCGTGCGCTGGCGTCATTCCGCCACGGCCAGCAACTGACGGAGCAGCAGCGTCTCGGTGGCGTCGCCGCCGCTGAGCGGGGCGATCACGCTGCGCGGCGCGTCGATGCGCAGCTGCCAGCCGTGCTCGTCCACCGTCTCGCCGCTGATCGCACCAGCGGCCTTCAGCCGCGCATGCAGGCGCCCGGCCGACAGCGGCAGCTGCAGCGCCGACTGCACCCGTTCGCCGCCGAGCAGTTCGCCCAGCGCCTGGCGCAGCAGGCCCAGCCCGGCGCCGGTGGCGGCGGACAGCCACACCCGCACCGGCTTGCCGGTGCCGTCGCGCTCGATCCGCGGTTCGGCGCCGGCCAGGTCGATCTTGTTCATCACATGCAGTTGCGGCACGTCGCCGGCATCGATCTCCTCCAGCACGTTGTCGACCACGCGGTGCAGGCGGTCGCGTTCCTCGTCGGCGGCGTCGCTGACGTGCAGCAGCAGGTCGGCGTCGCGCGCCTCGGCCAGCGTGGCGCGGAAAGCGGCGACCAGGTCGTGCGGCAACTCGCGGATGAAGCCGACGGTATCGGCCAGCACCGCCGGGCCGCAGCTGAGGTCCTCCAGCTTGCGCACGGTGGGATCCAGCGTGGCGAACAGCAGGTCGGCGGCGTAGACGTCGCCGGTGGTCAGCGCATTGAACAGGGTCGACTTGCCGGCATTGGTGTAGCCGACCAGGGCGACCCGCGGCACCGTGTTGCGCAACCGCGCGCGACGTTGCTGGCCGCGCTGGGTCTGCACCTTCTCCAGCCGCTTGCTGAGCATCTTGACCCGCTCGCCGAGCAGGCGGCGGTCGGTTTCCAGCTGGGTTTCACCGGGACCGCGGTTGCCGATGGCGCCGCCGCGCTGGGCGTCCAGATGGGTCCAGCCGCGCACCAGCCTGGTGGCCAGGTGCTTCAGCTGGGCCAGTTCCACTTCCAGCTTGCCTTCGTGCGAACGGGCGCGCTGGGCGAAGATGTCCAGGATCAGGCCGGCGCGATCGACCACGCGGATGCCCAGGTGCTTTTCCAGGTTGCGTTCCTGCACCGGGGTCAGCACGTGGTCGACCAGCACCAGGTCGGCTTCCAGCGCACGCGCGGCCTCGGCCACCTCGGTCGCCTTGCCGGTACCGATGTAGTAGCGGGGGTTGGGATCCTCGACGCGGGCGCTGATCACGCCCAGCACCTCGGCCCCGGCGGACTTCACCAACTCGGCGAATTCCTCGGCGCGACGCACCGCATCGCCTTCGCCGCGCGAATGCGGCAGGACCAGTACGGCGCGGTCGCCTTTCTTTTGTCGGTCAAACACGAGTGGGCGTGATCCTTCAGGGACAGACCCACTTCATGCGGGCTGATGCCCCTTCTATCAAGCGTCCGCGTCGGCGGAGGCGGCCGATGCGTCGGGATGATGGTCGTGGCCTTCATGGCCGTCGTGGCCATTGCCGATACGCACATTGCGGCTCGGCACCACGGTGGAGATGGCGTGCTTGTACACCATCTGGCTCACCTGGTTGCGCAGCAACACCACAAACTGATCGAACGACTCGACCGTCCCCTGCAGCTTGATGCCATTGACCAGATAAATGGCCACCGGCACGCGTTCGCGCCGCAATGCATTCAAAAACGGATCCTGCAACGACTGCCCTTTGGACATTTCTTGTTCTCCCCTTTCACGGACAGACCGGAGAAAAACGCCGACGGCGCCCGGCCCAACATGCCGGGATGTTAGCTGTTTTCAAATACTTGATGAAAGAAGATTTTTGCGTCGTGCCGGTGCGCTGGGTCACGCTGGCGGCACCGGACCGCCCCGCCGGCCCAGAAACAGCCGCACGGCAACGGCTGCGCGGGTAGCCAGGCCGGGCTGGTCCGGGTCGAACAGGCGGGCGCTGTAGTCGCTGCGCAACCAGGTGATCTGCCGCTTGGCCAGCTGACGGGTGGCAAAGATGGCGCGATCGCGGAATCCGGCGGCATCGGCCTGGCCATCCAGGTACTCCCACGCCTGCCGGTAGCCGACTGCGCGGATCGCCGGCAGGTCGGCATGCAGGTCGCCCCGCGCGCGCAGCGCGCGCACCTCGTCCAGGAAGCCCTCCGCCAGCATCGCGTCGAAGCGCCCGGCGATGCGTTCGTGCAGCACGCGCCGGTCGGCCGGCAGCAGGGCCAGCTTCAGCACGCGCCACGGGAAGCACGCCGCCGCACCGCCGCGCTGCAGCTCGGACAAGGGCTGGCCGGTCAGCTCGATCACTTCCAGCGCACGCTGCAGGCGCTGCACGTCGTTGCAGCCGATCCGGCCAGCGGCGACCGGATCGACCGCCGTCAACCGCGCATGCATGGCCGGCCAGCCGAGCTGCTGCGCCTCGGCGGCCAGCCGCGCCCGGGTGGCCGGGTCGGCCTCCGGCAGGTCGGACAACCCTTGTTGCAACGCGCGGAAATACAGGCCGGTGCCGCCGACCAGCAGCGGCACCCTGCCCCGCGCGCTGATCCGCTGCATCACCGGCAGCGCATCGGCGCAGAAATCCGCCGCCGAATACGGCTGGCCGGGATCGCGGATGTCGACCAGCGCATGCGGATAGCGCGCCAGCGTCGCCGGATCGGGTTTGGCCGTGCCAATGTCCATGCCGCGGTAGACCAGCGCCGAATCGACGCTGACCAGGTCCAGCGGAAACCGCTCGCTCAGCTCGCACGCCAGCGCGGTCTTGCCGGAGGCGGTAGGACCCATCAGGAAGATGGCGAGCGGGCGGGTGTCGATCGGCATCGGGCGATAGTTTAGAGGTTGCCGCAACGCAAGAGGCCCGCGTCGACGACGCGGGCCCCGGGACTTGCGCGGGCGAGCGGCTTACTTCGCCGGCACGCCCATTTCCTTCAGCAGGTTGTCGGCGTGGTCGAGGTGGTGCATCACCCACAGCATGTAGCGCACGTCGACCTGGATCGAGCGGTTGAGCTGCGGGTTGAACAGCCAGTCGCCGCTGACCGACTCCCAGTTGCCGTCGAACGCCAGGCCGACCAGCTGGCCGTTCGCGTCCATCGCCGGCGAGCCGGAGTTGCCGCCGGTGATGTCCAGGTCGGCCAGGAAGTTGACCGGCAGCGTGCCCAGCTTGGGCGACGCGTAGCTGTCGAACGCCTTCGCCTTGATCGCGGCCAGCTCGGCCTTGGGCGAGTTGAACGGTTCCACGCCGGTGTCCTTCTCGACGATGCCCTGCGCGGTGGTGAACGGCGCGTAGCTGACGCCGTCGCGCGGCGCCACGCCCTGCACGTTGCCGAAGGTGACGCGCAGCGAGCTGTTCGCGTCCGGGTAGACCGGCAGCTTCTGCGAGTCCTTCCACGCGATCATCGCCTGCATGTAGCGCGGGCGCAGCTTGCTCATCTCGCCGGCACGAGCATCGGCGGCGTCTTCCAGCGCCTGCAGCTGCGGCTGCACCGCGCGGGCGAGCTTGCAGCATGCTGTCGCCGCTGGCGTCGATCGCCTTGCTGTCGGCGTCGAACCACTTCATGCGCTCGTCGACGTTGTCCAGCTTGCTGCCGGCATACAGCGCGGCGACCTTCTGCTTCGAGCTGGGCTTCGGTCTTCGCCCCGGCCAGCCACGCGTCCAGCGCGGGCAGCCGCTGCGCCTGCGGCAAGGCCACGTAACGCTGCAGGCCGTAGACCATCAGTTGCTGATCGACCTTCGGATCGAAGCGGCGGTCCATCTGCTTCAGGCCACCCTCGATGCGCACCCAGTCACGCTGCTGGTAGCCGGCATCGCGGTCGAGGTCGGCCTTCGGGCGCTCCTTGGCCAGATGGGTCAGGCGCACCGCCGTGCTGAACATCGACGCGCGGGTGACCAGGCCGATGGCCAGGTCGCGCTCGCGCTTGGCCTGGTCGGCCGCAATCTGCTGGCGCAGTTTGACGATGTCGCTCGCCAGCGTGGCATTCTCCGCGCCGCCCTGCTGCTTCAGCCACGCCTCCAGCTTCGCTTCCTGCGCGCGCTTCACTTCGACCGCATCGCGCGACTGCGAGGCCTTCGAGCTGGCCGCTGAAGTTCTTCAGGTAGTTGTTCAGGCCGGCGACCGTGCTGGCGTACTCTCACGGCCACCTTGTCGGCCTTGCCGGCGTGTTGATGATGTTGAGCGTGTCCTCGTACACTTGATCTGGGTCGGGTAGCCCAGTCGATCGCAGCTCTGCACCTCGTCGGCCAGGCGGTAGCGGTTGGTGCGGCCCGGGTAGCCGACGACCATCACGAAGTCGCCCGGCTTCCACGCCGTGCGGATTCGACCTTGAGCACGTGCTTGGGCTGGTACGGCACGTTGTCCTTCGCGTAGGCGGCCGACTTGCCGTCCTTCCGACGTAGGCGCGCAGGTAGACCGAAGTCGCCGGTATGGCGCGGCCACATCCAGTTGTCGACGTCGCCGCCGAACTTGCCGATGGATTCCGGCGGCGCGTAGACCAGGCGCACGTCCTTGATCTCCAGCTGCTTGATCAGCTGGTAGCTGTAGCCGCCGTGGAAGGTGTAGACGTCGCAGCGGTAGCCGTCGCTCTCGCACGCCTTGACCTGCTCCTTGATCGCCAGCTCGATCGCCTTGTAGCGCTCGGCGCCGCTCATCGCGTCGTTGAGCTTCGCGGTGATCTCTTTCGTGACGTCGCGGATTTCCTCGGTGACGAAGATGCGCGAGGACGGGCCGGCAGAGAGTTCATCCGCCTGGGTCTTCGCCAGGAAGCCCTTCTCGATCAGGTTGTTCTCCGGCGTGGAGTTCAGCTGCAGCGCGCCGTAGACGCAGTGGTGGTTGCTCACCACCAGGCCCTGGGGCGAGACGAACGAGGCGGTGCAGCCGCCGAGGCTGACGATCGCGCCCATCGGGTAGGCGGTGAGGTCGGTCAGCGTCTTCGGGTCGAGCTTCAGGCCGTGCTGCTGCAGCGTGGCGGCGATGCCCGGCAACTGGGCGGGCTGCCACATGCCTTCGACGGCATGGGCGGATGAAATGAGGCCGACGGACACGGCAGCAGCAAGCAATAGACGACGCACGGAATTCTCCTGGTGGAAAGCCGGCCCGCAAAGGCCGGCAATATATGGCAAAACAACCCTCGACTTATGCCCCACGCGCGCGGCGCGGGCATATGCCGCAAGTCATGGCTGCGGCATTCAGCCCGCCGGCACGCCCAGCTCCTTGAGCAGGTGTGGCGCCGGGTAGACCTTGTCCATCAGCCAGCGCATGTAGCGCATGTCGACGTGGATGGCGCGCTTGTAGCGCGGGTCGAACATCCAGCTGGCGCTGACCGCTTCCCAGTTGCTGTCGAAGTTGAGGCCGACGAGTTCGCCCTTCGCGTTCAGCACCGGCGAACCGGAATTGCCGCCGGTGGTGTCGAGGTTGCTGAGGAAGTTCACCGGCATGACGCCCGACTTCGGATCCAGGTAGCCGGCAAAATCGCCCTTGGCGATCGCGTCGAGCAGCGGCTTCGGCGCATCGAACGGCGCCACGCCGGTGTTCTTCTCGACGATGCCGTCCGTGCTGGTCAGCGGCGCGTAAGCCACCGCATCGCGCGCCTTCAGCGGGGTGACCTTGCCGTAGCTCACGCGCAGGGTGGAGTTCGCATCCGGGTAGACCGCGCGGCTCTGCTGTTCGCGATAGGAGATCAATGCCTGCATGTAGGCCGGGCGCAGCCGCAACAGATCGCCTTCGCGCGCCTTGCGCTGGTCCTCGATGCGCAGCAGCGCCGGCTGCAGCTTCGCTGCCAGTTGCAGCAGGCTGTCGTCGGCCGTGGCCAGAGCCGACGCATCGGCGTCCATCCAGTGCAGGCGCTGCGCTTCCTCCCCCAGTCGGGTGGCGGCGTAGACGCGATCCAGCGTGGCCGTGAGCTCGGCCGGCGTGCGGCCGAACGCGGCATCGAACTCCGCCACATGCTGCGCGACGGGCAGTTGCTGGTATCGCGCCAGCAATGCACCCAGCAGGCGTTTCTCGACCGCCGGATCGTAGCGGCGCTGCACCTGGCGCAGGGTACTGGCGATCAGCTGCTCGTCGCGCTGCTGGTAGCCGTCATCGCGCTCGGCATCGGGCTTGCCGCGCTCGTGCGCCAGCCGCTGCAGGCGCAGCGCCGAGCGCATCAGCTGGGTCTGCGACTGGATCAGGCCGAGCAGCAGGTCGCGCTCGCGGGTGGCGTTGCCATCGGCGATCAGCGTCATTGCCGCATCGATTTGCGGACGCAGCGCCTTCGCCGTGCCCTGCTTGCCCAGCCAGGCCAGCATCGCCGCCTCGTCCTGTTGTCGCACGGTGACCGCGTCGCTGCGCTTGAGGCCTTCCAGCTCGCCGCTGAAGCGCTTGATGCCGTTCTTCAGCGATTGCAGTTGCGAGGCGTAACGGATCTTCGCCTGCTCGTCCCTCTCGCCCGCGTCCTCGATCACATCCTGCAATTGCTTCATGGCCGCGACCGCCGCGGGCAGGCGCCATTGCACCTGATCGGCGAACTCGGCAGCGCTGCGATGGCGGTAGGTGATGCCGGGATAACCAGCCAGCATCACGTAGTCGCCCGCGTTGACCCCCTCACGGGCGACCTGCAGATGCGCGGGCGGCGTGTATGGCCGGTTGTCCTTCGAATAATCCGCCGGCTTGCCGTCCGGCCCGACATAGGCGCGCAGCACGGTGAAGTCGCCGCTGTGGCGCGGCCACATGAAGTTGTCCACCTCGTCGCCGTAGTTGCCGATCGCGCGCGGCGGCGCGTAGACCAGCCGCACGTCGCGCAGCTCCAGCTGCTTCACCAAATAGAAATCGCGCCCGTAGAACATGTTGGCAACGCTGCAGCGCATGCCGGCTTCGCGCTCGCAGGCGGCGACCAGCGCCTTGCTCGCCGTGTCCACCGCGTCGTAGTAGGCGCGGCCGGTCTTGCCGCGGGCATTGGCCAGTACCCGGTCGGTGACCTGATCGAAGCCGACCGTGACGCGCAGGCGGAAATCAGGGTTGGCCGGCAGCTCCTCGCTGCGGCTGGCCGCCACGTAGCCCTGCTCGATCAGGTTGCGCTGCGCGTTGCTGTTGTACTGGATCACGCCGAACGCCACGTGGTGGTTGGTCAGCACCAGGCCCTGGTCGCTGACGAAGGCGCCGGTGGCACCGCCGACCTTGACCACGGCACTGAGCGGCGGGCGGGTCAGGTCGGCCAGCGCGGCGGAGTCGCCCCGGTAGCCGGCGGCCTTCAGCTGCTGGCCGATCGACGGCAGTTGCGACGGCATCCACATGCCCTCGTCCGCCTGTGCCAGCGGACTCAGTGACATCGCCACCGCGGTGGACCACAACATTCTCTTCAATCGCATTGAACCGGCCCTCTGCGCCATCGCATAAACTTGCGACCATAGTTTGCCGGGGCGCCGCGGCGCAAGATGCCGTCCGGAACGGTCGCCGCGGGCGAAGTTCTATAATTGTGATTTATCCGCCCGCTCCACGGGCCAACCGATGGATTCCTCATGCCGCAGACGATGAAAGCCCTGGTCAAGCGCAAGCCCGAGCAGGGCATCTGGATGGAAGAAGTGCCGCTGCCCCAGGTCGGCCCGAACGAGGTGCTGATCAAGATCGAGAAGACCGCGATCTGCGGTACTGACTTGCACATCTACAAGTGGGACGAGTGGAGCCAGCGCACGATCAAGCCGGGCCTCACCATCGGCCACGAGTTCGTCGGCCGCATTGCCGAGATCGGCCCGGGCGTGACCGGCTACAAGATCGGCGACCGCGTCTCGGCCGAAGGCCACATCGTCTGCGGGCACTGCCGCAACTGCCGCGCCGGCCGCCAGCACCTGTGCCCGAACACCGTCGGCATCGGTGTGAATCGCAACGGCGCGTTCGCCGAGTACATGAGCATGCCGGCCTCGAACCTGTGGCCGATTCCCGACCAGATCCCGTCCGAACTGGCTGCGTTCTTCGACCCCTATGGCAACGCCGCGCACTGCGCGCTGGAGTTCGACTTGATCGGCGAAGACGTGCTGATCACCGGCGCCGGCCCGATCGGCATCATCGCCGCCGGCATCGCCAAGCACGTCGGCGCGCGCAATGTGGTGGTCACCGACGTCAACGACTACCGCCTGAAGCTGGCCGCCGAGATGGGCGCCACCCGGGTGGTCAACGTTGCCAACCAGTCGCTCAGGGACGTGATGAAGGACCTTCACATGGAAGGCTTCGACGTGGGCATGGAGATGAGCGGCAACCCGCGCGCGTTCAACGACATGCTCGACTGCATGTACCACGGCGGCAAGATCGCCCTGCTCGGCATCCAGCCCAAGGGCGCCGGCATCGACTGGGACAAGGTGATCTTCAAGGGCCTCACCCTGCAGGGCATCTACGGCCGGCGCATGTACGAGACCTGGTACAAGATGACCCAGATGGTGCTGACCGGTTTCCCGCTGCAGAAGGTGCTCACCCACCAGATCCACATCGACGATTTCCAGAAGGGTTTCGACCTGATGGACGCCGGCACTTGCGGCAAGGTCGTCTGCTCCTGGCATTGAGCCATGCGGCGGCGGTCGGCCGTCGCAGGAACCTGGACTGACCGTGACCGCTCGCCGTGCCTGAAGGCCGCGAGCGGTGTTCTCGTGTTAAGTCTGGCCGCGGTAGATTTTGTCACCAGCCCCTCCGGTCGCGCAGGCAGGGCTGGTCGAACCAAGCCATTCAGCATTTCCAGGGAGTCGGTATGTCCGGGTCGAGCTTGCCGCCGCTGCGTGCGTTTTTGCGCGCGTCCTGGGATTCGGCACGCACGCGTGCGCAAGGGCTGGGCCGTTCGCCGCGCGCGCGTCGCATTGCCGCGATTCTTGCGGCCGTGCTGCTGGCCTATGCGCTGTTCGGTTTCCTTGCCGTTCCGCCGCTGCTGCGCAACTACCTGCAGAACCACTCCGCGGAAATGCTGGGGCGACCGCTGAGCCTCGGGCAGGTGCGCTTCAACCCGTTCACGCTGAACCTGCGTGCCGGCAAACTGCACCTGCCTGACGCGGACGGCAAAACTCCGTTCGTCGACATCGACCAGCTCACGGTCAATGCGTCGTGGGGCTCGCTTTTCCGCCTGGCCCCGGTGCTGGACGAACTGCGGCTCGATCAGCCGCATGTCACCCTCAGCCGAAACAAGGACCGGCGCTTCAACTTCTCCGACCTGGTTGACCGCTTCACCGCGAAGCCGTCGCCGCCGGACAGCAAACCGGCACGTTTCTCCGTCTCCAACATCAGCGTCCACGGCGGCGACATCCGCTTCGACGATCGCCTGCTGGGCGCGCAGCACCACGTCGAGAAGCTCGAACTGGGTATCCCGTTCCTGGCCAACCTGCCCAGTTCCACCGAGATCTTCGTGCAGCCGCTGCTGGCCATGACGGTGGACGGCAGCCCGCTGCGCATCGACGGCCGGACCAAGCCATTCGCCAGCAGTCGTGAGTCGACCATCGACTTCCAGCTCGACCGGCTCGACTTGCCGCGCTACCTGGGCTACGTGCCAGCGCCGATGCCGGTGGCGATTCCCAAGGGCCTGCTCAGCGGCAAGCTGACCCTGCATTTCGTGCAGGCGCAGCCGTCCCCGCAACTGCAACTCACCGGCAATCTGCAACTGGACGACTTCGCCCTCGACAGCAGCCGCGGCGACGCCATCGTCAGAGCTCGGGCAAGGCAGCATCGCACTGGCCGACGTGCAGCCACTGGACTCGCGCTACCACCTCGGCGCGATGAAGCTGGAGCACGCCGCGCTGTTCTACACGCAGCATGCCGACGGCCACAGCAACTTCGATACGCTCACCAGCCCACCCGCCCCCGCCGCAGATGCCAAAAAGACGGCCGCCGACCGACTTGCGCATCGCCTCGCTGACGCTGCACGGACAGCGAACTCACCTACGTCGACGCCAACCAGGCCAAGCTGCAGCTGACCCAACTGCACGGCAACCTGCTCGGCCTGGGTACGCTCGCCGGGCCCGCGGCCAAAATCGATCTGGCCAGCCAGCTCGCTGGCGGCAACCTCAGCGTGCGTGGGCGACGTCGATCTCGCCGCCGGCCGCTACGCCGGCGCGGTGGCGCTGAAACAGGTGCAGCTGGCGCCGCTGCAGGCGCTGGCGGCATCTGGCGCCGCCGTCCGTGTCGCCAAAGGCAAGCTCGACGCCAGCGGCCAGCTGCGGCTGGACTGGGGCAAGGCGCTCAACGTGCATATCGAGCCGGCCCAGCTCGGCATCAGCGATCTCGCATTGCAACCGCCGGCCAAGGGACAGGCCACGCCCCTGGCATGGCGCAAACTGGACGTGAGCGTCACCCGGCTCGACCTGGCCAGCCCGCGAAGCCCGGCTGGACAAGGTCACGGCAAACGGCCTGCAGATCAATGCGACGTGCGCGAGCCCGACAACCGGATCAGCCTGGCCAGTCTGTTCGCCGGCAAGCAGTCCGCTCCAGCGACAGCCACGACCAAGCGACCGGCATGGCGCTGGAGCATCGCCCACCTGAGCCTCGAACAAGGTTCGCTGCGCCTCACCGACCGCAGTCTGGACCATGCCCAAGCCGATGTTGTTCATCGACGTCACTCAACGGCAGCATCGACGGGCTCAACGACAAGTTGGGCCAGCCGCGCCCGATCAAGCTGGAAGGCCGCATCGACAAGGGCAGTTTCGCCGCCACCGGCACGCTGCAGCCGCTGCCCACCGTGGCTGACCTGCAACTGGTCACCAAGCGGCTGGACATCGCCGGCTTCGTGCCCTACGCCAGCGTGCCGCTGAACGTGCAGGTCACCAGCGCGCGCCTCAGCAGCGACGGCAAGCTGCATTACGACGGCCGCAGGCCCGAGCTCCGCTTCGACTACAAGGGCAATGCCGCATTCGAGCACGTGCGCGTGCAGGACAAGCTCACCGGCGACGACTTCATGCGCTGGCGCTCGCTGGGCGGCTCGCACATCGACCTGCGCTACGGCGACGGCGCGCCGCGTGTGCACCTGGGTGGGCTGGTGCTGGACGCCTTCTACGCCCGCGTGATCGTCAACAGCAACGGGCGCCTGAACCTGTCCGACGTGATCGCCAGCGGCGAGCAACAGGCACCGGTATCGGTGACCCGCGCCGGCAACAACGCACCGGCAGCGCCAAAGCCGGTGTGCGCGGCAGCGCCCGCTGCAGACATCCGCATCGGCGAGATCACGCTGGCTCAACGGCCAGCTCAACTACACCGACAATTTCATCAAGCCCAACTACACCGCCAACCTCACCAGCCTCACCGGCAAGATCGGCGCGTTCGGCACCACCGCTGGCGAGCCGCCGGCCGACACTCGTCGGTGCAGGCGAAGCTGGACGATGCCTCGCCGGTGGACATCAACGGCACCATCAACCCGCTGCTGCCGGTGGCCTTCCTCGACATCAAGGGCAAGGCCAACGACGTCGAGCTGACCCGGCTCAGCGCCTACTCCGGCAAGTACACCGGCTACCCGATCACCGCAGGCAGGCTGACCGTCGACGTGCACTACCTGCTGGACCAGCGCAAGCTCAATGCCGACAACCACATCTTCATCACCCAGCTGACCTTCGGCGATCGCGACGGACAGCCCGGGCATCCGCATCTGCCGGTGAAGCTGGCGGTGGCCCTGCTGAAGGATACCGACGGCAACATCGACGTGAACGTGCCGGTGTCCGGCTCGCTGGACGATCCGCAGTTCAGCCTCGGCGGCATGATCTGCGTGCGTTCGGCAACCTGATCGCCAAGGCCGCCACCGCACCGTTCCGCCTGCTCGCTCGGCGTTCGGCGGCGGCAGCCATGAGGATCTGGGCTACGTGGAGTTCGCCCCGGGCTCGGCTGTGCTGGACGGGCACCGCCAAGGAGCGCCTGGGCCAGATCGTCGCGATGCTCAACCAGAAGCCCGCGCTGCACCTCGACATCAGCGGACGCGTGGATCCGTCGCTGGATCGAGGCCGGCCTGCGCAAGGTGACCGTGGACGACCATGGTCCGCCGCGAGAAGCTGGCGCACGAGTCGGGCGACAAGGACGCCGCGGACGCCCCGACAGCAGCGCTGGCCGCGGTGACGGTGACGCCCGATGAGTACGAGCGGTATCTGCGGCGCGCCTACCGCACGTGCCGATTTCGAAAAGCCGAAGAACGTGCTCGGCCTCAGCAAGTCGCTGGAACCGGACGAGATGCGCAGCCTGCTGGAAACCCACGTGACCACGGACGCCGCCGCGATGCGCGCGCTGGCCGAACGCCGCGCCGCCGCGGTGCAGGACTGGCTGCACGGCAAGCTGGACGACAAGCGGGTATCGCGATCAAGCCGCCCAGACTCGATGCCAAGGGCATCGACGACAAGGGCAAGAGCACGCGCGCGGATTTCGGCCTGCACTGATCGTCGCGCCGCGCGACCGCTGCATGCGCGCGATCGGCTGGCGCGCCTACAATGGCGCTTTGTCCACCGCCGGAATCCCCCCATGAGCTACTCCGGCCAGGCACGTTACGCCAGCGAACTCGACTCCATCCGCGAACAGGGCCTGTTCAAGGCCGAGCGCATCATCACCTCGCCGCAGTCCGCCGAGATCGAACTGGAAGGCGGCCGCAGAGGTGCTGAACTTCTGCGCCAACAACTACCTGGGCCTGGCCGATCACCCCGACGGTGATCCAGGCGGCCAAGGACGCGCTGCGACACGCACGGCTTCGGCATGGCCCGCGTGCGCTTCATCTGCGGCACGCAGGACCTGCACAAGCAGCTGGAAGCGAAGATCGCCGCGTTCTTCGGCACCGAGGACACCATCCTCTACGCCGCCTGCTTCGACGCCAATGGCGGCCTGTTCGAGCCGCTGCTGGGCGAGGAGGACGCGATCATTTCCGACGCGCTGAACCACGCCTCGATCATCGACGGCATCCGCCTGTGCAAGGCCAAGCGCTTCCGCTACGCCAACAGCGACATGGCCGACCTGGAGGCGCAGCTGCAAGGCGGCCGACGCCGCCGGCGCGCGCACCAAGCTGATCACCAGCGACGGCGCGTTCTCGATGGACGGCTTCATCGCCCAGCTCGACAAGATCACCGCACTGGCGCGAAGTACGGCGCGCTGGTGCACATCGACGAATGCCACTGCCACCGGCTTCCTCGGCGCACAGCGGCCGCGGCACGGCCGAGGTCAACGGCGTGATGGACAAGATCGACATCTTCACCGGCACGCTGGGCAAGGCGCTCGGCGGCGCGCTGGGCGGCTTCACCACCGGCCGCAAGGAAGTGATCGAGCTGCTGCGCCAGCGCTCGCGCCCGTACCTGTTCTCCAACTCGCTGCCGCCGCATCGTGGTCGCCGCCGCGATCAAGGTGTTCGACATGCTGGCCAGCGCCGGCGACCTGCGCGACAAGCTGGCAGGAGAACACGCGCTACTTCCGCGAGCAGATGACCGCGGCCGGCTTCGACATCAAGCCGGGCGTGCACCCGATCGTGCCGGTGATGATCTACGACGCACCGAAGGCGCAGGCGATGGCGGCCGCCCTGCTGGAGGAAGGCATCTACGTCATCGGCTTCTTCTATCCCGGTGGTGCCGCAGGGCCAGGCGCGCATCCGCACGCAGATGAGTGCGGCGCATACCCGCGAGCATCTCGATCGGGCCATTGCCGCGTTCACCAAGGTGGGTCGGAAGCTGGGCGTGATCGGCAATTGAGGGCACGCATCGTTTCGTAGGGCGGGCATTGCCCGCCGCTCTTGCCGTCAAAAGCCGGTCGGCGATGCCAGCCCTACGAGGCGCTTGCGGGTGTCGAGAGCTCTCACTTCGTCCAGCACTCAGTTGGCGCCACTGTCCTTTCGCCAGTTCGCCCAACGCAAGCGGCCCGATCGCCACCCGGATCAGCCGCAATACGTCGAAACCCAAGGCGGCCAGCAACCGGCGGATCTGCCGGTTGCGGCCCTCATCCAGCACCACTTCAAGCCAGGCATTCTTCTCGCCCGCGCGCAACAACGTGGCCCGGCGCGCCTTCAGCAGGTCGCCCGCATCAATGATGCCCGTCAGCATCGCGGCCAGCGCCGCCGCATCCGGCCGGCCAGCCACTTGCACGTGGTAGGTCTTGTCCAGATGCGTGGCCGGATCGGTGATGCCGGCTGCCCAGACGGTGTCGTTGCTGAGCAGCAACAGCCCTTCGCTTGCCTTGTCCAGCCGGCCGACCGGTCCCAGCCACGGCAAGCCGGCGGCGGCCAGCGCGGTATAGACCGTAGCGCGACCATGCTCGTCCGCCGCGCTGACCACCAGCCCCCGCGGCTTGTTGAAGGCGACATAGACGCCCTTCGGCCGGCTTCACCAGCTGGCCGTCGACAGAAACCTGTTGCCGATCGATCAGCGGTCGGGTGATCCGGATCGCGGACGACGCGCCCATCCAGGCTGACGCGGCCGGCGCGGATCCACTGCTCGGCCTGGCTGCGGGAACAGGCCCCCAATTTGGACAGCACGCGGGCCAGCCCATGCCGCGGTGTTTGCACGGAAGCAGCGGAGCGTGCGGGGCGGGAGGAAGGCGGCCGAGGCATCGGCGCTAGCGTATAGGCCTCGGCCGCAATGGAACAAGAAGACGCATCACTGCATCGGCGACCGGCAAGCAAAAAAAAACCCGGCCGAAGCCGGGTTTTTTCATTACTGCGTTACCGCGGTTCGATTACTGCTGAACCTGCAGTTCGGTACGACGGTTCTGCGCGCGACCCTCATCGGTGGCATTGTCACCGATCGGGTTGTTCTTGCCGTGACCGATCGGGCCTTCCAGGCGGCTGGCATCAATGCCATGGCTGGTCAGGTAGTTGTAGACGATCGAGGCACGACGCTCGGACAGGGACTGGTTGTACTCGTCAGTGCCCTTCGCGTCGGTGTAACCGGCAACCGTCACGTGCACCTGCGGGTAACGCTGCAGGGTATCGACGGCCTGGTTCAGCACGGCGATCGAGTCAGCGCTCGGCTCGGCCAGCGACTTCGAGATGTCGGTCTCGCCCTTCTTCGGGCGATCGAACTTGAAGTTCACGCCGCGCAGGTCGATCACGACCTTCTGCGGGCAGCCGTCCGGACCGACGATCGTACCGGGGGCGGTGCCCGGGCACTTGTCGTCGCAATCGTTCACGCCGTCATTGTCGCTGTCCATTGTCGAGCAATCAGCCGGCGGCGGAGTCGCCGCTACCGGCGCCGGCGCAGCGGCCGGGGCGCCGAAACGCGACACGATGCTGAAACCGAGGAACCAGTCGCCGTAACCGCTTTTTGCCGGCTGGGTCTTGTTGTCCCAGTCATAACGGTAACCGGCTTCGACGCGAACATCGGAGCTGTCGGTGATGGTCTTGGACACGCCGCCGCCCAGCTCGGCCGCCGGCGACCAGCCGCTGTCGCCACGCGAATGATGGTTGCTGCCCATCACGCCAGCCAGCAGGTACGGACGCCAGGCATTCCAGTCACCCGCATAGAAACGTGCCACTGCGCCAACATTGTTGTTGGACCAATTGCCGCCGGCGTCGGATTTGCGCTTGGTGCGATCGACGAAAATATCGATCGACGCATTCGGCGAAATGAAGCGACCCACACCCAAGCCGTAATAGAACTGACGGCTATTGGTATTGCGATCGGTGTCGTTGTAATAACCACCCACGGTCGGTGCGATATACCAGCGCCCATCATAGGACGAGGTAGCCGATTCGGTGGTTGCGGGAGCAGCCGTGTCCTGTGCATGAACGGCACCTACGCCGCCCAGGGCCAGCGCAATCAGAAAATACAAGCCCTTACGTTTCATCAGGTGTCTCCTCTATTTATTAGGTTTCGCGTCCGTTCAACCCCAACCGGAAAATCACGCGTCAGAACTGAACCACGTCACTCAGGGCTTTTACAGCCCCTGCTTGGCGTTTATGCGGCAAGCGGCGGGATTGTAGCAAAATCGTTAAGCAGGAAGCGGATTAACAGCGTTGCAACTAATTCCTGGTGAGGCTTCGTTCAGAAAAGTTCACTGCCGATTTTGGTACACGCAACGTTCACGTTGGTCCATGGCAGTACGGTTGGCAGGGTTCCCGTGTCGGGCAGCCCGTCCCTGGGCTTAATCTTCCACTCACATCGTCTTTACAATGTGAAGAGCCCCAGGAACTGGTGCAGCGGCATCGAATCCAGTTGTGCCGGATCCTTCGACGCCGCCATGATCGCCTTGACCCGATGCGCCGGCAAATGGTCGCGCATGGCCGCTTCGAACTTCTGCAGCAGCACTGGAATGCCCTCGGCACGGCGCTTGCGATGGCCGATCGGATAATCGATCGAGACCTTTTCGGTGCTGCTGCCGTCCTTGAAGAACACCTGCACCGAATTGCCGATATAGCGCTTGGCGGGGTCGAAGTAGTCGCGCGTGAATTGCGGATTCTCGATAACCTTCATCTTGTCGCGCAAGGCATCGATGCGGGGATCGGCGGCAACGTCATCGTTGTAGTCGCTGGCCACCAGCCGACCGAAGATCAGCGGCACCGCCACCATGTACTGGATGCAGTGGTCGCGGTCCGCGTAGTTCGCCAGCGGGCCGGTCTTGTCGATGATGCGGCAGCCGGCTTCCTGCGTCTCGATGACGATCTTTTCGACCTGATCGAGCTTGCCCGCCACTTCACCGTGCAGCTTCATCGCACACTCCACCGCGGTCTGCGCGTGGAACTCGGCCGGATAGCTGATCTTGAACAGCACGTTCTCCATCACGTAGCTGCCGAACGGGCGCTCGAACTCGAACGGCTTGCCCTTGAACGCCACGTCGTAAAAGCCCCAGGTTTTTGCCGACAGCGCCGACGGATAGCCGACCACGCCGCGGTACACCGCATTGATCGCGTGGGTCACCGCACGGCGGCAAGCGTCGCCGGCGGCCCAGCTCTTGCGCGGGCCGGTGTTCGGCGCGTGGCGATAGGTGCGCAGCGCGCCGTTGTCGATCCAGCTGTGCGACACGGCGGTGGTGATCTGCTCCTTGTCGCCGCCGAGCATCGCGGTGGCGACCGCGGTGGAGGCCAGCCGCACCAGGATCACGTGGTCCAGGCCGACCCGGTTGTAGCTGTTCAGCAGGGCGTAGCAGCCCTGGATCTCGTGCGCCTTGATCGCGTAGGACAGCACGTCGCGCACGGTCAGCGGCTGGCCGCCCTCGCGTTCGGCCTTGCGGCTGAGGTAGTCGCCCACCGCCAGGATGCTGCCCAGGTTGTCCGACGGATGGCCCCACTCGGCCGCCAGCCAGGTGTCGTTGAAGTCGAGCCAGCGGATCTGCGTGCCGATCGCGAACGCGGCCTGCACCGGGTCCAGCTCATGGCTGGTACCGGGCACGCGGGCGCCGCCCGGCAGCGTGGCGCCGGGCACCAGCGGACCGAGGTGCTTCACGCATTCGGGAAACTTCATCGCCAGCATCGCGGTGCCGAGCGAGTCCAGCAGCATGTAGCGCGCGGTGTCGTAGGCCTCCTTCGAGTCGATCCGGTAATCGGCCACGTAGTTGGCGATGTCGACCATCGGCTGGTCGGGGTCGGGGCGCCTGGCGGAGCGGATGTCGTGCGCACTCATGAGGCTCACCTCCTGGCAACAGGGAAACCGCCATTATCCAAGGATAATCCAGCCCTGTCGCTCGACGCAGGCTTTGTCGAAGCTGCCTGAGCATGTCGCGGTCGCAGCAAGGAGCCAGTCCCTGCCCTTGCGGACTCATTCCGCCGGCACGCGTACCCAGCCTTCCATCAAGACACGTGCGCTGCGGCTCATGATCGCCTTGGTGACGGTCCACGTACCGTCGACCAGCGCCGCCTCGGCGCCGACGCGCAACGTCCCCGACGGATGGCCGAAGCGCACGGCCCGGCGCTCGCCACCGCCTGCCGCCGCATTCACCAGCGTGCCTGGAATGGCCGCGGCGGTGCCGATGGCCACCGCCGCCGTCCCCATCATGGCGTGGTGCAGCTTGCCCATCGACATGGCGCGCACCAGCAGGTCGATGTCGCCCACCTTGACGGGCTTGCCACTTGATGCGACGTAATCGGCCGGCCCGGCGACGAAGGCCAGCTTGGGCGTGTGCTGGCGCGTGGCGATCTCGTCGAGCGAGCCGATCAGGCCCATGCGCAGCGCGCCATGCGCGCGAATGGCCTCGAACATCGCCAACGCCCTGGCGTCGCCGTTGATGGCGTCCTGCAGCTCGGTGCCGGTATAGCCGATCGCGGCCGCCTCGACGAAGATCGTCGGGATGCCGGCGTTGATCATGGTCGCCTTGAGCGTGCCAATGCCCGGCACGTCCAGGTCGTCGACCAGATGCCCGGTCGGGAACATCGCGCCACCGGCGCCGTCTTCCTCGGCGGCCGGATCCATGAATTCTAGCCGCACTTCGGCCGCCGGAAACGTCACGCCGTCCAGTTCGAAATCGCCGGTTTCCTGCACCGCGCCGTCGGTCATCGGCACGTGGGCGATGATCGTCTTGCCGATGTTGGCCTGCCAGATGCGCACGGTGGCCATGCCGTCGCGCGGTACGCGTGCGGGATCGACCAGGCCGCCGGCGATGGCGAACGGTCCGACCGCCGCCGATAGGTTGCCGCAGTTGCCGCTCCAGTCGACGAGGGCCTGGTCGATCGCCACCTGGCCGAACAGGTAATCCACGTCGTGGTCCGGTCGCGTGCTGCTGGACACGATCACCGTCTTGCTGGTGCTGGAAGTCGCGCCGCCCATGCCGTCGATCTGCTTGGCGTAGGGATCGGGACTGCCGATCACGCGCTGCAGCAGCGCATCGCGCGCGGTGCCTGGCAGCTGCGCGGCTTCGGGCAGGTCCTGCAGGCGGAAGAACACACCCTTGCTGGTGCCGCCGCGCAGGTAGGTGGCGGGAATGCGGATTTGTGCAGCATGCGACATGGGGATCTCCGGAAGTGTTCGCCGCCGCCTCAAAACAAGCCGGATTGCGTGGCGGGCGGATCAATTTCAGGCAGCAATGGCCAGCGGCCGATGATGTCGTAGCGATACGGATTGCCGCCACCGATGGCGAGACACAATTCGTCGATGGTCCATGCGACGGGCGGATCGAGCACGATCTTGTCCAGTGCATCGCGCGCGCAATAGCTCAAGGTCATGTGCGGCGTCACGCCAGTGGCGATGCGGCCGAATCCTGCATGGCCAAGGCGGTCACGAACCTCCTGCAACAAGGCGGCAAACGGCTTTCGGCACGCCACGTGCACGCATCGTCCAATGGATCCGGCCTGGCATGTCGGCCGGTCCGTCGATGCGGTTGAAATGCAGCGTGCACGAGGATGCGGAAACGGCCGAGCCAACCTGCAGCAGCGCTGCGCATTCTTCCTCGGTCGGCGAAAAAATGCGCTCGGAAAACGACTGATGCCAATTCGCCGGTGCAAACAGGGCGCTTCGCGGATGCTTGTCCAGCCCAAGCCGCACCAGCAGAGCACGCGTGTCATCCACCCATGCCGGCGGAGGCATGGCCATGAAGAACAAACGCGGCTCCGCAATCCGGCTCATGCCGCCTGCGATGATTCGAGGAAGTCTTGCGCGAAGCGCTGCAGCACGCCGCCAGCCTCGTAGATCGACACTTCCTCGGCGGTGTCCAGACGGCAGGTCACCGGTACCTCGACACGCTCGCCGCTCTTGCGGTGGATGACCAGCGTGAGATCCGCGCCTGGCGTGCGTTCACCCATCACGTCGAAGGTTTCGGTGCCGTCGATGGCCAGCGTATTGCGGTTGGTGCCGAGCTTGAACTCCAGCGGCAGCACGCCCATGCCGATCAGGTTGGTGCGGTGGATGCGCTCGAAGCCTTCGGCCGCGATCGCTTCCACGCCGGCCAGGCGCACGCCCTTCGCGGCCCAGTCGCGCGACGAACCCTGGCCGTAGTCGGCGCCGGCGATCACGATCAGCGGCTGCTTGCGGTCCATGTAGGTCTCGATCGCTTCCCACATGCGCATGACCTGGCCGTCCGGCTCCACGCGGGCCAGCGAACCCTTTCTCACTTCGCCATCGACCATCACCATTTCGTTGATCAGCGTGGGATTGGCGAAGGTAGCGCGCTGCGCGGTGAGGTGGTCGCCGCGGTGAGTCGCGTACGAATTGAAGTCTTCTTCCGGCAAGCCCATCTTCGCCAGGTACTCGCCGGCGGCGCTGTCCAGCAGGATCGCGTTCGACGGCGACAGGTGATCGGTGGTGATGTTGTCGCCGAGTACCGCCAGCGGTCGCATGCCCTTGAGCGTGCGCGCGCCGGCAAGGGCACCCTCCCAGTACGGCGGACGGCGGATATAGGTGCTTTGCGGACGCCAGTCGTACAGCGGTGCGGCGCTGGTGCCGGTGCGGCCGCTGCGCGCGAACATCGGCTCGTAGACCTTGCGGAACTGCTCGGGCTTCACGCTGGAAGCCACGATCGCGTCGATCTCCTCGTCGCTGGGCCAGATGTCCTTCAGCGTCACCGGCTGGCCATTGGCGTCGATGCCGAGCACGCCCTGCTCGATGTCGAAGCGGATGGTGCCGGCGATGGCGTAGGCGACCACCAGCGGCGGCGAGGCCAGGAAGGCCTGCTTGGCATACGGGTGGATGCGGCCGTCGAAGTTGCGGTTGCCGGACAGCACGGCCGTGGCATACAAGTCGCGGTCGATGATCTCCTGCTGGATCGCCGGATCGAGCGCGCCGGACATGCCGTTGCAGGTGGTGCAGGCGAACCCGACTATGCCGAAGCCGAGCTGTTCCAGCTCGGGCAACAGGTTCGCCTCCTCCAGGTACAGCTGCACCGCCTTGGAGCCAGGCGCGAGCGAACTCTTCACCCACGGCTTGCGGGTGAGGCCGCGCGCGTTCGCGTTGCGCGCCAGCAGGGCCGCCGCGATCACGTTGCGCGGGTTGCTGGTGTTGGTGCAGCTGGTGATGGCGGCGATGATCACGGCGCCATCGGGCATCTGGCCCGGCTGCTCTTTCCACTCGCCGGCGATGCCGCGTGCGGCCAGATCGGACGTGGGCAGGCGCTTGTGCGGGTTGGACGGGCCGGCCATGTTGCGCACCACCGAGGACAGGTCGAACGTCAGCATGCGCTCGTACTGCGCGTCGGCCAGCGTGTCGGCCCACAGGCCCGCGGTCTTGGCATAGGTTTCCACCAGCTTGACCTGCTCGTCGCTGCGGCCGGTGAGGCGCAGGTAGTCGAGGGTCTGGCCGTCGATGAAGAACATCGCGGCGGTGGCGCCGTATTCGGGCGCCATGTTGGAGATGGTGGCGCGATCGCCCAGCGTCAGGCTGGCTGCGCCTTCGCCGCGGAATTCCAGGTACGCACCGACCACCTTCTCCTTGCGCAGGAACTCGGTGAGCGCCAGCACGATGTCGGTGGCGGTGATGCCGCTCTGGCGCTTGCCGGTGAGCTCGACGCCGACGATGTCGGGCAGGCGCATCCACGAGGCGCGGCCGAGCATTACGCTCTCGGCCTCCAGGCCGCCGACGCCGACGGCGATGACGCCGAGCGCATCCACGTGCGGCGTGTGGCTGTCGGTGCCCACGCAGGTGTCCGGATAGGCCACGCCCCTGCCCCGGTCATCGCGCCGTACCTGGATCACCGGCGACATCTTCTCCAGGTTGATCTGGTGCATGATGCCGTTGCCCGGCGGGATGACGTCGACGTTCTCGAACGCCTTCTTGGTCCACTCGATGAAGTGGAAGCGGTCCTCGTTGCGGCGATCCTCGATCGCGCGGTTCTTCGCGAACGCGTCCGGATCGAAGCCGCCGCACTCGACCGCCAGCGAGTGATCGACGATCAGCTGCACCGGCACCACGGGGTTAACCTTGGCCGGGTCGCCGCCGCGCTCGGCGATCGCGTCGCGCAGCCCGGCCAGGTCCACCAGCGCCGTCTGGCCGAGGATGTCGTGGCACACCACGCGCGCAGGGAACCACGGGAAATCGCGTTCGCGCTTGCGCTCGATGAGCTGCGTGAGCGACTCGGTGAGGATCGCCGGATCGCAGCGGCGCACCAGGTTCTCGGCCAGCACGCGCGAGGTGTACGGCAGCGCGGCATAGGCGCCCGGCTGGATCGCCTCCACGGCGGCACGCGCGTCGAAATAGTCCAGCGACGTGCCGGGAAGGGATTGGCGGTAGGCGGTATTCATGGATATCAGGAACTCTGGAGATAGACGCCGGGCTGACGTGTTTCCGCCACATTTTAGCGGGAGTGGACCTTTTCCTTAAGGGCTTTGGCTTGACTGGTCTGCATGACGGCACCGACAATAGCCGGACACTTCATCCCAAAAGGGAGTAGTTCCGGACGCCGTTGCATAGGGTGTCCGTGCAGTGGTCGTCATCACGAGCGGAACACCGCTCCGGTCACTGCAGCGGTTCTGCCGCGAACGAGACTTTTGTGGTGGTTCACGGGTCGCGCGCGCCCGTGCCCACCGCAATCGTCCGACGCGCATGGAAACCCGCATGGAACTCCTCGCCCCCAACTTCCTCTCCGGCCTGCTGGCCATCATCCTGCTCGACCTCGTGCTGGCTGGCGACAACGCCATCGTCATCGCCATGGCTGCCAGTCGCCTGCCCAGGGAGCTGCAGAAGAAGGCGGTGTTCTGGGGCACGTTCGGCGCCGTCGCGGTCCGTTTTGCACTCACCGCCGTCGTTGTCTATCTGCTGAAACTGCCGGGACTGATGCTGGCTGGTGGCGTGCTGCTGCTGCCGATCGCCTGGAATCTGCTGAACCACGGTGATGAGCACGGACCCGACATCAAGGCCGGTAATACGTTCTGGAGTGCATTGCGCACGATCATCGCCGCCGACGCGCTGATGGGCCTGGACAACGTGCTGGCGATCGCCGGCGCGTCAAAGGGACACCTGGTCCTTGTCATCCTGGGCCTGCTGATCAGTGTGCCGCTGGTGGTCTGGGGCTCGACCCTTATCCTGAAGCTGATCGACCGTTTCCCCGCCATCATGTACATCGGGGCCGCCGCGATCGCGATCACGGCCGGGCGCATGATCGCCCACGATCAACTGCTCAGCGGCTGGTTCGACGCACACAGCTGGGCAACCTACGGCCTGGACGCGCTGGCGGTCGCCGCCATCTGCGGCGGCGGCTGGCTGGTGCAGCGGCGACGGCAGCGCCTGAAGCGGTCGGTCCTCTGATCCCGTGAGTATGCGAATGCAGCGGGACGGGATACGTTCTGTGCAGACGTTGATCACGCTTGAGCGGAGTGTTGTTCAGGCGTTAAAGCAACGTCTATACTTGGTGGCTTACATGACCCTGTACCCGTCGCACTCGTGGGAATGATCTCGATGACTCGATTGCAATTGCTTGGCCTGGCCGTGGCCACAGCCCTCTTCGCTGCCACCAGCGCTCATGCTGAAGGCGACAAGGCTGCCGGACGCAAACTCGTTTATACGTGCGCTGGCTGCCATGGGGTGCCCGGCTACACCAACGCCTACCCGCAATACCCGGTGCCGAAGATCGCCGGCCAGAACGAGCAGTACATCGTCAATGCGCTGCAGGGCTACCAGAACGGTGGCCGCAAGCATCCGACCATGGACGCGCAGGCGCAGAGCCTTTCGGCCACGGATATCCAGAACATTGCCGCCTATCTTTCCAGTCTCGCCAAGTAAGCCGCCAAGGACTTCCCGCATGAAACGTGTGATCACCCTGCTTTCATTCGGCGCCATCCTGGCGTTCGCTTCCACCCAGTCGCCTGCCGCCGGCAACGCCGAGAACGGCAAGCAGAAGGCAGCCACCTGTTTCGCCTGCCACGGTGTCGACGGCAATGCGATCGACCCGCAATATCCGCGCCTCGCCGGCCAGTACAACCTGTACCTGCAGCGCGTGCTGCATGAGTACAAGAATGGCCAGCGCGACAATCCGATCATGAAGGGCATGGTGGCCACCCTGTCCGACCAGGATATCCAGGATATTTCCACCTATTTCTCCAGCCTGCCGAGCAAGCTCGATACGCTGAAGGGTCACATCAGCGGCGAGAAGTAAGTCCGCCGGCGTCCTGCCGCATCAAAGCAAAGGGCCCGCATGGCGGGCCCTTTGCTTTTGTACGCTCCGCACCGGCGATTCAGGCAATCGCCGATTTGCCCCCAGCCTTGCTGTAGTAAGGCTTTTCGCCGGCGGCGTGGTCGGTGGCATCGCGCACCGCGGTGATTTCCGGCACCCGCTCGCGCAAGGTCTTTTCCACGCCCTGCTTCAGCGTCACGTCGACCATGCCGCAGCCATGGCAGCCGCCGCCGAACTGCAGCAGCACCGCGCCATCGGCATCGATCTCCAGCAGGCTGACCCGCCCGCCGTGCGAGGCCAGCTTCGGGTTGATCTCCGCCTCCAGCACGTAGCGCACGCGCTCGATCAGGCCCGCTTCCACGCCCGGCACGTCGCCCTTGATCTTCGGCGCGCGGATGTTGAGCTGGCCACCGGTGGCATTCGGCTCGAAGTCGATGCTGGCGTGGTCCAGCCAACTGGCGCTGTCGCCGTCGATATGGAAGTCGAAACCGGCACACTCGATCGTCCACTCCCCGCCAGCCAGATCAGCGCGCTCGCAGAACTCCAGCTCGCAGTTGGCCGCCGGCGTGCCCGGCGAAGTCACCCGCAGGCGGATGCCCAGCCCATCGATGCCCTGCTGTGAGAGAAGCCGCAGAAAATGCTGCTGCGCGCGTTCGGAAATGTCGACCATGCCTGCTCCAGTGTCACGAATACGATGCCGGCAGCCTCCACCGGCGATACAGCACCATTTTAGTCCTGTTTCCAATTCCTTGCGCGCTTTGACTTTTGCGCGCACAACTTCGACGCTTCGCACCCCAAGACTTTCAGCCCTGACGGAGATCCCCATGAACGTAGACGACCTGGCCAGCCGGCACTGCCAGCCGCGCAAGGGCAAGGAACACGCGCTGGGTGCTGCGCAGGTGGCCGAACTGCTGCAGCAACTGCCGCCGGGCTGGCAGTTGCGCGGCGACGGCGCAGCCATTGTCAAGGACTTCAAGTTTGCCGACTTCCACCACACGCTGGGCTTCATCAATGCGGTGGGCTTCATGGCCAACCATGAGGATCACCACCCGGATCTGGAAGCCGGCTACGGCCATTGCCAGCTGCTGTGGTCAACCCATGATGTCGGCGGGCTGTCACTGAACGACTTCATCTGCGCCGCGCGGGTCGAGGCCCTGCTGGCGCGCTGATCAGAAGTCGGTGCGCGACTTTTCCTTCATCCACAGCAGCCGCTTGCCTTTCACCGACAGCACGTCGAGGAAATCCTTCAGGTCATCCGGCAGCGGCGCGGAGAAGCTGTAGGCGCGCCCGTCCAGGTCGAAGCTCATGTGCGAGGCGTGCAGGAACATCCGGTTCAGGCCCATCTCGCGGAAGCGCTTGTTCATCTCGCGGTCGCCGTATTTCGGGTCGCCGGCCAGCGGGTGGCCGATATGCGCCGCGTGCACGCGGATCTGGTGGGTGCGGCCGGTGCCCAGCGTGGCCTGCATCAGGCGGGCGCTGGGGTACTGCTCCATTTCGCGGAAAAACGTCAACGACGGCTTGCCGTTGTCGGCCACTCGCACCATCCGCTCGCCGCCCTGCATCACCGATTTCAGCAACGGCGCATTGACGTCGAACTTCGCCTTGGACGGGTGGCCGAGCATCAGGCACAGGTATTGTTTGGTGACCTCACCGGCACGGATCGCCGCCTGCAGACCGGTCAGCCCGGCCCGCGTGCGGGCAAACACCAGCACGCCGCTGGTATCGCGGTCGAGCCGGTGCACCAGTTCCAGGTGTTCCTGCGGCCGGGCCGCCCGCAGCAGCTCGATCGCGCCATGACTGACCCCGCTGCCACCGTGGCTGGCCACGCCGGCGGGCTTGTCGATGACCAGGAAGTGCTTGTCCTCGAAGATGATGGCGTCCGCCACCTCGGCGACCTGGCCGCCAGGAGGCCCTTGCAGCGCCGGGCGCTCGGCCACCCGCACGGGTGGGATACGCAGCGTATCGCCATCAGTGAGACGGGTGTCCGGCTTCGCTCGCTTGCCGTTAACGCGCACTTGGCCGGTACGTAAAAGCCGGTAAATCATGCTCTTGGGCACACCTTTGAGCAGGGTCATCAGCGCGTTGTCGATACGCTGGCCGTCGCGCTCGGGACCGATCTCGACTTGACGTACACCGTGAGGTGCGTCATGGGAAGTTGCCGTCTGCATTGAAAAAAACCTGCTTAAATAGGATACTCGGCGGGCGCTGCATTCTGCCCATCGAAGTCTGGATCGGGTCGGGTGCCCGGCCGTAACGTCGGCGAGGATTGCTCCGGTTGCCCTCGGGCGGATCGGTCACGACTCCCTTTCATCGTAACGGTTGGACCGCTGTTTGTCCGATGCCATCGCGGTATCGGGGCGGCAAGCGCAGCTGACCGAATCATCCCGACGCCGGAAACGGTGCCGTTTTTATTGCCGCTTAACCGCAGCGGCGCGATCCGCGGCAGGCCGCCACTGTGGCGCCACCGCGGCACGCGACGCGCGGCCAAGCCGAGGATTACCACCATGAAACGTATGTTGATCAACGCGACTCAGCGTGAAGAGTTGCGCGTGGCCATTGTCGATGGCCAGAACCTGTACGACCTGGACATCGAAATCCCGTCGCGGGAACAGAAAAAGTCCAATATTTACAAGGGTCGGATCACCCGAGTTGAGGCTTCGCTCGAAGCCTGCTTCGTCGAGTACGGCGCCGAACGCCACGGCTTCCTGCCGCTGAAGGAAATCTCCCGCGATTACTTCACCCCGGGTCTGGACCCGCACAAGGCGAACATCCGCGAACTGATCAAGGAAGGTCAGGAAGTCGTCGTCCAGGTGGAAAAGGAAGAGCGCGGCAACAAGGGCGCCGCCCTGACCACGTTCATCAGCCTGGCCGGCCGCTACATGGTGCTGATGCCGAACAACCCGAAGGCCGGCGGCGTCTCGCGCCGCATCGAGGGCGAGGATCGGCAGGCGCTGAAGGAAGCGCTGGACCACGTCACCGTTCCCGACGACGTCGGCCTGATCGTGCGCACCGCCGGCCTCGGCCGCGACGCCGAAGAACTGCAGTGGGATCTGGACTACCTGCTGCAGCTGTGGAAGTCGATCTCCGACGCGGCCAGCAAGCAGCGGGCGCCGTTCCTGATCTACCAGGAATCGAAGCTGTTCATCCGTGCCCTGCGCGACTACCTGCGCAGCGACATCGGCGAGATCCTGATCGACGAGGAGTCGCTGTACAACGACGCCCGCGATTTCATGCAGCAGGTGATGCCGAACGCCCTGCGCAAGCTCAAGCTGTACAAGGACGACACCCCGCTGTTCACCCGCTACCAGATCGAGACGCAGATCGAGAGCGCGTTCGACCGCCAGGTGCGCCTGCCCTCGGGCGGCTCGATCGTGATCGACCAGACCGAGGCGCTGACCGCGATCGACATCAACTCCTCCAAGGCCACCAAGGGCAGCGACATCGAGGAGACCGCGTTCAACACCAATTGCGAGGCGGCGGTGGAAATCGCCCGCCAGGCGCGCATCCGCGATGCCGGCGGCCTGATCGTGATCGATTTCATCGACATGGACAGCCCGAAGCACCAGCGCGAGGTGGAAGACCGCCTGAAGGAAGCGCTGAAGCAGGATCGCGCCCGTGTGCAGATCGGCCGCATCTCGCGCTTCGGCCTGCTCGAGATGTCGCGCCAGCGCCTGCGCCCCAGCCTCGGCGAAGCCACCCAGATCGTCTGCCCGCGCTGCGAGGGCCATGGCCACATCCGCGGCGTGGAATCGCTGTCGCTGTCGACCTTGCGCCTGATCGAAGAACACGCGATGAAGGACAACACCGGCCAGGTGCTGGTGCAGGCGCCGAGCAGCGTCGCCAACTTCCTGCTCAACGAGAAGCGTGCCAGCGTGGTCGAGATCGAACTGCGCCACAAGGTGCACGTGATGATCGTGGCCGACGAGAAACTGGAAACTCCGCATATCGAGATCCAGCGCATCCGCGAAGCCGAGATGGGCGAGCACAGCAAGCCCAGCTACGAGCGCCTGACCACGGTGGAAACCGCCGAACTGCCCAAGATGGGCCAGGCCCTGGGCAGCGGCGAACAACCAGCGGTGAGCGGCATCGTGCCGTCCAGTCCGGCTCCGGTGCGCGAAGAGATTGCCGCACCGGTCGCTCCCGCCCAGCCGGCCGCACGCCGTCAGCCGGCGCCCCCGGCTGCCCGTACCGCACCCGCCGGCGGCATCATCTCGCGTCTGCTCGGCTGGTTCCGCAGTGCTGAAGCGGCAGCGCCGACGCCGGCGTCGAAGCGCAGCGAACCCAGCAACGACGGCAGCAACCGCAATCGTCGTGACGAGCGCGGCAACCGCATCGGCAACAGCGCGAACGCATCGTCGTCGCGCCAGCCGCGTCGTGACACAGCCCAGCAAGGTCAGCAGGGTTCGCCGAAATCCGCTGCCCAGCAGCAGGCCCGCAGCAACCGCCAGCGCGGCAACGAGGCGCAATCGCGCCCGTCGCAGCAGCCCCAGACGCAGACCGCGAAGGCGGAACGCCAGCCCAAGCCGGCGACGGGCGAGAACAACCAGGTGCGCGCCGAGCGCAAGCCAAATCCGAACCCGTCGCAGCAGCCGAAAGCCGAGCGGCAGCCACGCGCCGTCGCCGATGAACGCCCTGCCGCCGCGCCGCTGGACGAGGCAGCCCAGGAAGCGGAGTTGCGGCTCGCGCCGCAGGCCGACTCAACAGCACCGGAGTCCGCCGACAATGCATCGGATGCCGAAGGCAGCCAGTCGCGTCGCCGCCGCGGCCGCCGCGGCGGTCGCCGCCGGCGCCGTCACGATGAAACCGCCACCAACGGCACAGGCGCGGACAGTGCCCAGGCGCAGGCGCTGGATGACGAAGACCGTGATGAAACCGCCGCGGCTCCCGCAGCGGCGATGCGCGACGATCAACCACTGCGCGAACCGTCACCCGGGATCACTCCCGCGGTGAGCGGCGGTGACATGGCTGGCCGCACCGTGCCGCCGGTTCGTCAACCGGTTGCTGCCCCACCGGCCGAAAAGCCCGTCGCCACCACCGTTGCGGCGGCGATCAGCTCCGCGATACCCGCTGTCACAGCATTCAACCTGCCGGCCTTGCCGCCGATTCCCGATACCTCCAAACCCGCGACGGCACCGGTCGAGGCTGGTGAACAGAACACCATCAGGGTCACTCCGTCCGATGCCCCCGCGCACAAGGCCGAGGTCGCCTCTGCTGCCCTGACCAAGCCGGATGCCGCCGCTCCTGCCGCGGCGCCGGTCATCGCCACCGCCGCCACGCCAGCGACGACGATCAACCGGCCGGCGGCGGCGACGGCACAGGCAGCGGTCACCGTCCCGTCGACCGCAGCGGCAACTGCTCCGGCAAGTCCCGCCGGTGCGGCCCCGGTTGCTACCGCTCCGGTGGAGACGCCCAGTCCTGCTCCGGTTGCGGCGACTCCGACGGTGCCCAATCCTGTTCATCAGGGAGACCATGAAGTAAGCACGAGGGCACCGGAAGTCTCGGCCAATGCATCGGAAGAGCCGGCCGTCGCCAGTCCCGCGGCTTCTCTGCCACTGCCCAAGCAGGGAGACTTGCTGGCCCAGCCGATCCTTCCGGCGAAGCCGGCCGTCCCGACTGTCGAGGACACGCAGCCCGCCTCGCCACTGTCGCAACATGACGAGCCCGAGGCCCGCGAGGGCGACTTGCACGGCTGAGTGATAGCGGCACCACCACACAAACAATAAGAAACCGGACGCATGTCCGGTTTTTTATTGCCTCGAACCGCGCGGCACCGCGGTTCGGCGCGTCAGTTGCCGACTTGGTGGTTCGGCGTGTCGATCAAGCCGTGTACCGTCATCAGATGGGCCAGGCTGAGTACATGATCCACATGCAGCTTTTCCATCAGGCGCTGCTTGTAGGTGGATACGGTTTTTGGGCTCAGGTTGAGCTGCTCGCCGATGATCGTCAGCGGCTTGCCGCGCACCAGCATCATCGCCACTTCGAGTTCGCGGCTGGACAGCACGTCGAACGGCGAGGCACTGCCGTCGAGGGTGGCCAGCGCAAGCTGCTGTGCGACGGCCGGAGCAAGATAACGGCGGCCACCAGCCACCTGGCGCACGGCGGACACCAGTTCTTCGGCACTGCAACCCTTGGTCAGGTAACCGAGCGCGCCAGCGTCGAGCAGGCGTTTGGGAAAACGCGCGTCATCGACCACCGTCACGATGACGACGTGCGTAGACAGCTTCGATCGGCATACACGCTCGGTGAGTTCGATCCCGCTCATGCCAGGCATGTGCACGTCAACCAGGGCGATGTCCGGCGCCAGCGTCCGGATCAGCCGCAGCCCCTCTTCAGCGCTCCCCGCTTCGCCGCCGACATGGATATCCGGCTGCTGCTGCAGGATCATTCGAAAGCCGGTGCGGACCAGCTCGTGATCATCCACCAGGACCACATTGATCACTTCACGCCCTCCTTGGTTGGCTGCATGAAATTAGGCTGCGCCGTGTCCCATTGCAAGTAGTTCGATGCAGCAGTGAGATACCGCCTGCAGCGTGCCGTCATCCACAGTGAGCAGGTGTGGAGGGCTGACCTGACAGGCGGAGCGCAGGCCGGATCAGGGCACCCTTGCCACCGCCGCCCGCATTAAAACACCAGCACGGTGACGGAAGTCGGTCCGGACATTCCCACGCGGACCTGGCGGTCCAAGCCGCGGATGCTCGCCGCGAACCATTTCCCCCGGCAGGCTCGATCCCCTTCTCCTCGCCCCGCCCCCGGCTGCCGGTCAGTGCAATCTGTCATGGCCGCAACGCTCGATATGTCGGCCGGCGCCTACGTTCGCTGTGCGGGAAGCTCTGTGAGTACTCGTGCAGACTGTTCAAGGGCCTCACCATGCGGGTGCACCATCCATGACGAGTCCGCAGATGCCTCAGGCTATAAACAAAAAAACCGCCAGTTGGCGGTTTTCTTGTCTGTAGCGGCTCCGGCGAAGTTCGCCGAAGCCCTTTGTTGGTGCCAAGAGGGGCAACACAAAGCCAGTGTTAACGGGGCTTGTGGCGGCATGAATGAATATGTGCCCCCAAATATGCCCCCAAAGGGTCTAGGTTGCCCGTTCGTCGGTTCCACCTGACTTGATCGTGTCGGCTTGCGCTGGACGCGCGTCGGTTCGGGCCAGACTAGCGGGCTTGGGCACATTGCCTGTATCGGTTCGCCGTGTATGTAGGGCAATGCTGCGGCATTGTAGGCAGGTCATCTTCTGAATTGTGGATACACGAAGAAAGGGAAGCCACCGGTCTAATGGGCAGGGTTGCCAGAGTTTAGGCCGCCCCCGCCCTTGCCGTGATTTTGCCCCACTGCGCGGGCTTTTCTTGGTGTGCCGAAACTCCCTGTGACCTCCCCGCGTCAAGACGCTCTGGGTCAAGCGCCAGCGCACGATAGCGGGAGTTTTTTTACGCATCCATGCGCACGCGCGCGATGTCGGCGGGGTTGTTCCGATTTGCTCCCCCAGCTTGAACCGCTGCACGTTTTACGCGGTGCCACACAACGTCACAACGGCAAGATGTGTGCGCGTGCGATGTGGACGGTCATGGTCTTGCCGGCTAGTGTGACTCGCCTGCGCCGCTGGCACCTTGCCTTGGCATGTTCGCAGGCTTCGCCATTGCAGCAGAATCGTGGGCATCCCGCTCAGTCAGAAACTGCTGAAGCTGTGTTGCGTATAGAGGATCAATCGTCGCAATTTGCCCGAGTAGCGATCTTCTATCATCACCAGATGCGGCAATGGCTTGTGCTCCCAATGCCTTGACACGCGCAGAGGCAACAGCTTGCTGCTGTTGTGCCTGTTGGGCTTGCACCTGAGCCGCTAGCTGCGCCCAGGTATCCGCTTGCTGTTGTTGTTCGGCTTTAAGGCGCTCCTGCTCCCGCTGGATTGCAAGAGCTCGCTGCCTTTGCTCTTGACCATCCCTAATGCCTTTTTGCGCCGCTTCGTACATGTCGGGCATCAAGAGCGGCGGCAACTGGGTCTGACGTTCCCCGGTCGTTTGGCACCGGGTATTGCCAAGCTGATCGAAATAGCAATTTGTGGTGGAGTTCTGTGCCGAGACAGCAACACAAACTCCGCTCAAACCAAGCACGCAGAATAGGCGACGCATAACCCCCTCCCGTTTGCTGCAACATGTTCATGGTGCACCTAAGCGCGGAATGTGCAACACGTAGGCACGCCATTGAAGGGTTCATACACCTTCGCGCCATTTTCCGCACTCTGGGTCGTGTACCAGCACACGATTTGGTGAGTTTTTGGACGCATCCACGCGCACGCGCGCGATGCTGGCGGAATCAGGACGCTGTGCGGTTCGTACTTTGCCCCACTTTATTCCGGAAGCTCGCCAGCAGCGGTCAGGATCAGGCGATCAATCACGGCGCTGTAATCCCCGCCAGCATGGTTGCCGGTGCGCGCATCAATGACGGCTTGTGCTTCGTCGCTGGGGTAATAGTCGATCCGTCGATAGACGCTGCGCCGATAGCGTTGCTGTTCCCTCTTCTGAGCCTTGCGCCATGTCCGCCACTCGGCATCGTCGCTGGCGCTCAAGATGGGTTGTCCAGGTTGCCAGGTCATGCGCCCACCTCCCGCCCATGCACGCGCCACCATGCCGCCGTCTGCTGTTCCTGCCGCCGGTAGGCCCAGCGCCGATAGGGCACCACGTACAGCGCGCAGGTGCCCACGTCGAACCGTTGCACGTCACGCGGGCGATTGTTCCAGCCGGGCGAGCGGTCGGCAGCAGCAAGCGCCGCCAGGACGTCCGGGGATAGTCGAGTCTTTCGGGTCATTGTCGTTTTCCTCGGTACCGATAGCCTTGGAAGCTCTCAAGCTGCCTATAGCTGTTTATTTACTTAAGTGTGCTGTTTTGACACTTGGCCCCATGTGCTGTTTTGACACTTGGGCAGGTACTGCTCGGGGATGGCATACATCGCGGGCACCCTGCCCGTCTGCCCGTTACGGGGTTCCGCTGTCTGGATCAGGAAGCCAGCGGACACGGCACGGCGCAGGTAGTCATAGAACCGCCTACTGCTGTCTATGCCGTGCTGGCCGTTGAAGTCTGACCACGGCACGCACAAGCGCCCATTGTTGGAGCCGTCGAACCGCCGATAGAACGCCAGCACGATGGCCACGGACGCGGCAGGCAGCGCCCGCCATTCCGGGGAGTCTTGCAAGGCATACAGCAGCATTGACCATCCTTGCGCGCCGTGTCCGCTGGCATGGGCCGCGATGGCGTCCACCTCGCTGGCGCATAGTGGCAGCTGGCATCGCTCGGCGTTCATGCGTTGTAGGCGCTCGTTGACGCCTTGCGGCGTAATGCCCCGGTTCACCAGTCCGCGCGCCAGTGCAAACAGTGTGCTGTTGCGCTCGCCTTCGGGGATCGTGTCCGCCAGCTTGCGCACGGGTGTTATGGGTGCTGGGGCTGGCGCCTCATTGGACGCTTCACCGAAACCCAGCCATGCCACGATGGCCGCATACGGATATGGCGGCTCGTCATGCTGTTCGATGATGCGTGACAGAAACGGCTCGCCCTTGTTGTGCAGAAAGCCGGGCAGGCGCATGACGCGCGGCAGGTCGCACACCTTGGGGTCACTGGCGAACCGCGCCGCTATCGCCTGTTGCAATGGCTTGAACTGTTCCAGCGGCACACCATCGGCCAGCCAGTAGGCATGCCAGCGTCCGGGCGATGATTCCACGATGGCATGCGGCACCAGATCAGCCGCGCGAACGGGTGCCAGTGGTGCGCCGTCCAGATCGGCAAAGACGGCGCGGACGGCTTGCACGTTGCCCGTCTTGCGAGCCTTGCCATCGCCAGCGTTCACCATGACGAAAACGCCCGCACCCCGTTGATTCAATCGGGCCAGCGTCGCGGCGTGCTGCGTCAAGTCACCATGCAGCACGCGGTTCAGGTCGCCACGCTTGCCGCCTGTTTCGTCGAACGTCTGGAACGTGAAGCCGGAACCCAGCCGGGCCAGGAACACGCGGGCCGCGTACAGATCAATGGCAGGCACGTCCCATTTCTCAGCGGCGCCCATCGGTGCCCCCTATGGCGCTGGAACCGCCGTTAAGGGGGGGTTGTTACGGGGAGACTCGCGCCAACGGGTGCCACGGTAGCGGGTCGGGTGCTGTCATCCGTAGGGCCGCCCTTTTTTCGCTGGTGCAGGCGTTGCACTGATTCCAGCTTTGATCCGGTACGCGATGCCCGAGCAAGCCGCGAACGCACACGTTCCCAGCGTGCGGCAATCTTGGGGAATACCTCGGCAAGGGTGTCCACCATCGCGCCCGGCAGGCACGCCCTTAAACGGGCTTCCCCGCCATCCTTTACCAGTTCGCATAGCAGGCCGCAGACGGGTTCGCCGTCCAGGTGCTGCGCGCGTTGCCAATCGTCCAGCGGGCAGACGGGGGCATTGCAGTTATCGAAGCGTGGGCAGCGGGAAGCGCCCTTTTTTGGGTGCCCGGAAAGTCCGGCTTCATGCGGCCACCTTACGCGATGCTGCGATGCGATCGGCTTGCCATTGGGCAATCTCTCGATCAATCCACGCGGACGCGGATGCACCGAGCTTGACGTGCTGGGGGAATTGTCCGGCAGCTTCCAGACGGTAGATTTGCGAGCGGCTTAGGCCAGTGACACGGCAGACTTCCGGCAGGCGCAGGAAGCGGAACGGTTCGGGTTGTACTTGCATGGCATCGCCTTGTGCAGGTGTCGCCGTAGCGGCTTGCTACGCGCGGCCCTTGGATGGGGCGATGCTCTTTTAGTCCCAGCGGTTCAGGTGGTGGTGAACAGCCAAAGGCATCGCCCTGTCCGTGTCTCCCCGCGCCGGGTTGTCCCTTCGTCGCGGTTGAACGGGCGATGCTTATATAACCCCACTAAGAGGCGCACTTATCCATAAAAAAATGGGAACCGTCGTGAAAAATGATTGTTTCGTTATATCAGCTAGTTACGATTTTTTCGTGACGTTTACGTCCGTAACAGAAATGCCGTGCTTGTTAAGCAAGCGTCGTGCAAGGGCAAGTTCATCGCGCAATACATCCACCTCGTCCTGCGCCAGCATCCTTTCAACCCATATTTCCTCTCTTGCGTATTCCTCCCAATGTCTGGCAGCCGCGGCAATCCGCAGACCCATCCAATGAGCTTCCTGCCCCCGCACCATTCCGTTGTTGCGCATGGTGGCCACGACGGATTGCAGTATCGTCGCTTCATTGCGAATTTTTTCGCCTAACTCATTCGCGGCACGCTTGCGTTGCCGGTACTCGCGCGCCCTTTGCGCTGGCGTTTTTGCATCGGGCTTTCTTGGCCTGCCACGTCCTGCCATCAGACTGCCTTGCGCTTGAACGGCACCACGTCGCCACCCGCCCGCAGACCATCCAGATAGTCGGCCCATGCCTGCATCATGCGGGTGCGTTCGTCCAGATATTGCGCGGCGTGCGTGTAGGCGTCGCGTACCTTATTGTTTTCGGCGTGGGCAAGCTGGCGCTCGATAGCATCGGCGTTCCAGCCCATTTCATTTAGCCGCGTCGCTGCCATGCTGCGGAAGCCGTGGCCGGTCATTTCGTCGCCGGTGTAGCCGAGCCGTCGCAATGCAGCGTTGACGGTGTTCTCTGACATTGGGCGAGTTGCGGTGCGCAGTCCAGGAAACACAAAGCGCGCGACGCCAGTCAACGGGTGCAGCTCGCGCATGATCGTCACGGCCTGCGCGGACAGTGGCACAAGGTGCGCGGACTTCATCTTCATGCGCTCGCCCGGTATGCGCCAGATAGCGCCGTCCAGATCAAACTCTGCCCACTCTGCCTGCCGCAGCTCGCCCGGCCGCACAAATACCAGCGGGGCCAGCTTCAACGCGGCCAGCGTGACGTATTGCCCGGTGAAGCCGTCGATAGCCCGCAGCAGCTCGCCCATCTTGGCGGGGTCAGTGATCGCGGCATGGTGCTTGCCCTTGGGAGCCTTCAACGCCTTGCGCAGGGTAGCCGTGGGGTCACTGTCTGCCTTGCCTTCCAGCACGGCATAGCGGAACACCTGCCCGGCCTTGATCTTGGCGCGCTTGGCCGTTTCCAGCTTGCCGGTGTCCTCGATCTTGCGCAGCGCGTCCAGCAGCTCGCGCGCCTTAATCTCGGCAATCGGGCGGCTGCCAATTTCGGGGAACAGGAATGTTTCAAGAATCCAGCGGGACTTGTTGGCCGTCACTTCGGCCACTTCCTGCCGCGCCATCCATTCGCGCGCCACGGCCTCGAACGTGTCCGCCGCCACGGCCACGGCTTCCGCTGCAACCTGTTTGGCCTGCTTACGGGCTGCGCCGGGGTCTACGCCATCGGCAAGCAAGCGGCGGGCATCGTCGCGCCGGTTTCTTGCGGCTGCCAGCGTCACGCGGTCATAGACGCCAAGCGCCAGCCGCTTCTCCTTGCCACCGTGCCGGTACTTCATGCGCCAGTACTTCGCGCCAGTGGGCATCACTTCCAGATACATGCCCCCACCATCGGCCAGCTTGTACACCTTGGCGCGCGGGGCAGCCTTGCGGACGGCGGTATCAGTCAGGGGCATGGGGGCATCTCGGTTAGCACGGCAGGGCCATCCACCGCTTATGCCCCCGAATATGCCCCCACACCTGCGGGTATTGCAATAGACCGCACTAGACGCCTCTGGACGCTACAGGCACAAAAAAACCCGCTGTTATGCGGGTTTCAGTGTGTTTCTGGGACTTCATGGGACGTCCTGAAACAGTCAAATGGTGCCCAAGAGGGGACTCGAACCCCTACGACTTACGTCGCTACCACCTCAAGGTAGTGCGTCTACCAGTTCCGCCACCTGGGCAGGTGTGTTGCTCAGTGCTTGGCCGGCGGCTCGGTGGCTGCCGGCACTTCGCCCTGACTCTGAGTCGGGGCGGGGGTTGCCGCCGGCTGTGCGGCCGGAACGGCGTTGTTGGTTGCAGCGGGGACCGCCGATGGCACTTCCGAGCCAGTTGCCGGCGCAGCCGGAGCCGCCTTGTCGGCTGCCGGTTTGTTGGTGAGCCCGGCCATCACGCCCAGGTCCTCCGTATTGCTGTGCGGCGCACCGTTACCGTGCAGGTAGATCCCCATGCCGAGGCTGAGCAGGAAGAACAGACCGGCAAGCACGCCGGTGGCACGGGTCAGGAACGTGGACGAACCACGCGCGCCGAACACCGTGGCCGATGCACCGCCGCCGAAGCCCGAGCCGGCATCGGCGCCAGCGCCGTTCTGCAGCAGGATCAGCACGATCATCGCCGCAGCGATCAGAATGTAAAACACGCTGAAAATGACGAACATAAGGTTTCTATCGAGCCTGTAGCGTCTGGTGCGCCGCGGCGCAGATTCCCAGGAAGTCGGATGCGGCCAGAGAGGCACCGCCGATCAGTCCACCATCCACGTCCGCCTGCGCGAACAATTCCGCGGCATTGGCCGCCTTGACGCTGCCGCCGTAAAGCAGTCGGGTCAGACGGGCAATCATAACATCTTCTTTTTCCAGTTGGCTACGAATGAAGGCGTGCACCTGCTGCGCCTGCTCCGGGCTGGCGGTGCGGCCGGTGCCGATCGCCCATACCGGCTCGTAGGCGATCACCGCCGTGTCGAAACTGGCCACGCCGCTGAGCGCCAGCACCGCCTGCAACTGCCGCGCGATGACCGCCTCGGTCTCGCCGGCTTCGCGCTGCTCCAGCGTCTCGCCCACGCACAGGATCGGCGTGAGACCACCGGCACGGGCCGCAGCGAACTTGCGTGCAACCAACGCATCGCTCTCGGCGTGGTATTGGCGGCGCTCGGAATGGCCGACCAGCACCCATCTCGCGCCGATGTCCGCCAGCATGGCGGCGGAGACTTCGCCGGTGTACGCGCCCTGCCCCTCATGTTCACTGACGTCCTGGGCACCAATGCCCAGTCCGGAATCAGCGTGCTGCCAGGCCAGCTCGGCCAGGTACGGAAACGGCGGGAATACCGCTACGTCGATATCGTCCGGCATGCCGGCGCTGATGTCGTTCACCAGGGCCTTGGCCATCGAACGGCTGCCGTGCATTTTCCAGTTGCCGGCGACGAATTTCTTGCGCATGTATCTGCTTCCGTTGCGATCAGACCACAAGCTTACCGAGCGCCCCGGATATGGGCAAACCCGCGCCGACCAGTGGCGCCGACCGCCCGGCCCGGTCAAGAATGACGGTTCGCCACACGGAACGACGCATGACGCTTTCCCGCCCACTCAGTCTGGTCACCGGCGCCTCGTCCGGCATTGGTGCCGCGTTTGCCCGGCAACTCGCCGCCCTCGGCCACGACCTGGTGCTGACCGCGCGCCGCGCCGACCGGCTGGAAACCCTCGCCGCCGAACTCCGCGCGCGACATGCCGCCCAGGTCACCGTGCTGCCATACGATCTGGCCGACCCGGCCACGCCGCAAGCGTTGTGCGTTGCGCTGGAGCAGCATGGCCTGCAGGTGGACTGGCTGATCAACAACGCCGGTTACGGCGTACCTGGCACCTTCGTCGCCAACGACTGGGCGACCCACGCGGATTTCCTGCAGGTTCTGCTGACCGCGCCCACCGAGCTGGCGTGGCGGCTGCTCCCCGGCATGCGTCGACGCGGACATGGCCGCATCATCAACGTCGCCTCGCTCGCCGGGCATGTCCCCGGTCCGGCCGGGCACACTTTGTACGCGGCCAGCAAGGCGTATCTGATCAAGTTCTCGCAATCGCTGGCGCTGGAAAATCGCGCGGCTGGCGTGAATGTCTGCGCGCTGTGTCCCGGCTTTACCTGGTCGGAGTTCCACGACGTCACCCGCACCCGCGACAAGATGAACAAGCTGCCCGGCTTCATGTGGCTGGGCGCGGAGGACGTGGTGCGCCAGGGCATCGCGGCGGTCGAGCGCGGCGATGCCGTGTTCATCCCGGGCCGGGTCAACCGGACGATCAAGACGGTGATCCAGTTGCTGCCGGATCGCTTGGCCCTGTGGCTTTCCGCACGGGAATCGAAACGCTACCGGAATACCCAGGTCTAGCCCGCCGCGCGCCTGCCTCACGGCTTCACGCCGTCGCATCGGCTACAGCCGTCCCATATTCACCATCGGTTTCGTCGGCATGTCCCTGTTCCCGACCCAGATGCGTCCGCTGCCTTATCGCAAGCCTGTCGAAGGCCGCGATTACTGGGTGGTCGATGACATGCTGCGGAATGTCGATGAGGTGCGCGCCCGCTGCCTGGCCAAGACCGATTGGGAAATGGGTTATCCATACACCGGCGAGGTGTGGCCGGGCATGCGTGCCACACCTGCCCTGCTGGACGAGGAGTTGGCGGCACTGGATGCGCGGGTGTGCCAGCTGACCGGCGCCACGAAAGTCTGGGTCGAGCAGACCGAAGCCGGCATCCGGCTCAACCACAATTGCGTGCAGGTGGTCGGCGCGGTCGAAGGCACGATCAAACCGCATACCGATTCGTCGAACCTGTGCCGCTACGCCGCCGTGCTGTATCTCAATCCCGACGTGCCGGACCAATGCGGCACCAGCTTCTTCCGCCAGCGCATGCCGGGCGGCCAGCTTGGCGGCAATATCGTGCTGCCGCCGCACCGCAACCTGGCCGAGGCGCTGGGCAATCGTTTCGTGCAGCCGAATGCCTTCGTCGAGGACGTGCGCGTGGCCGCATCGCTTCAACCGGCTGCTGGTCTACAAGGCCAACCTGATCCACAGCGCCAGCGCGTACTGGGGACTGGAAACGGCGGCCAAACGCATGACCGCCGTGTTCTTCTGGATGGCCTGACGCCACCGGCTCGATGACCGGTCAGATCAGCTTGATCTCGCGCAGGCGCTGCAGCAGGTACTCGTGCGAGGTGATCGAGGTGTCGTAGCGGCGCGGGTTGTCCGGCGTGATGCACGAGTCGAGCGGGTCCAGCACCACGTCGGGATTCGGGTGCAGGAAGAACGGTACCGAATAGCGCGGCTTGCGTGCGTTCTCGTTCTGCGGGTTGACCACCCGATGCGAGGTGGACGGGTATACATGGTTGCTCAGCCGCTGCAGCATGTCGCCGATGTTCACCACGATCGCGTCGCCCTCGGTGGTGATCGGCAGCCATTCGCCGTGCGCTGAGCACTTCCAGCCCCTCGGCGCTGGCGCCGACCAGCAGGGTGATGAAGTTGATGTCTTCGTGCGCGCCGGCGCGCACGTTCGGGATGTTGTCCTGGGTGATCGGCGGATAATGGATCGGACGCAGGATCGAGTTGCCGACGTCGGTCTTGTCGTCGAAGAAATGTTCCGGCTCGATCGATATGCAGCGCCAGCGCACGCAGCACGCGCGTGCCGAGCTGGTCGAGCGCCTCGTACAGGCCGTAGCCGTACTGCCTGAAATCCGGCACTTCGCTCGGCCACAGGTTCGGCGGCATCACGTCGGCGAATTTCGAGTCGCGCGGAATCTCGCGGCCGATGTGCCAGAACTCCTTGAGGTCGGCGTATTGGCTGTCCTTGGCGGTCTCCACCTTGAACGGCGTGTAGCCGCGCGCGCCGCCGCTGCCGGCGACGTGGTACTTCATCTTGGTTTCGGTCGGCAGCGCGAAGAAGCGCTGGAACACGTCGTACGAGCCGTCGATCAGCTCGCGCGGGATGCCGTGGCCGCTGATGCAGCAGAAACCGAATTCGCGGTAGGCCGCGCCGAGCTCGGCGACGAAAGCCTCGCGGTCGGTGTCGTAACGGCGGATGTCGAGGGTTGGAACATTCTTCATGACTGTAGTCACCAGGTTGGGCGTGCGGTCGATTCATCCGCCACCGCAAGGGGCGGGGCACGTCGGGCCATTCCATGGCGACCCGGTACAGCTACAGGTTCACGAGCGTTCGGCGGCGGATTTTACCGTCTCGGCGAGCCTTTCTGCCAACTGCTGCACTTCCGCCGCATCGGCGCCCTCGATGGTGACGCGCACCAGCGGCTCGGTGCCGGAGGCCCGCAGCACCACCCGGCCGCGGCCGTGCAGGATCTGCTCCACGTCGGCCAGCGCCTGCTGCACTTCGCTGCTGGCCAGCGCTTCGCGGGCTCCCGCGGCGCGCACGTTCAACATCACTTGCGGCATCTTCTGCAGGCCTTGGCGCGCCGTTGCCAGGTCCTCGCCGGACCGCGCGAGCGCCTCCAGCACGGCCAGTGCGGCAACGATGCCGTCGCCGGTGGTGGCGCGGTCCAGGCACAGGATGTGGCCCGAGGTCTCGCCGCCGAGCATGCCGTCGTGCTCCTTCAGCTGCTGCAGCACGTAGCGGTCGCCCACGTTGGCGCGGATCAGCGGCACGCCGAGCTCGGCCAATGCCAGCTGCAGGCCGTAGTTGCTCATCAGGGTGCCCACCACCGGGCCCTTCAGCATTCCCTGCGCATGCCAGCTGCGCGCCAGCACGTAGAGAATGTCGTCGCCGTCGGCCAGCGCCCCGTGCCGGTCGACCAGCTGCACGCGGTCGCCGTCGCCGTCGAACGCGATGCCGATGTCGGCGCCATGCGCCAGCACAGACCGCTGCAAGGAGTGCGGATGGGTCGAGCCGACGTCGCGATTGATGTTGAAACCATCCGGCTTGTCGCCGATCGCGACCACCTCCGCGCCCAGTTCGGCGAACACCTTCGGCGCCACCTGGTAGGTCGCGCCATGGGCGCAGTCCAGCACCAGCCTGAGTCCGCGCAGGCTGAAATCATGGGCCACGGTTCCCTTGCAGTATTCCGCGTAACGGGCCACCGCGTCATCGATCCGACGGGCCTTGCCGAGCCGTTCGGACGGCACCGTGACGAACGCGGCGTCGACCTCGCGTTCGATCGCCAGCTTCGACCTCGTCGGACAGCTTCTCGCCGTTGGCGGAGAAGAACTTGATGCCGTTGTCGTGATGCGGGTTGTGCGAGGCACTGATCACGATGCCGGTCTGCGCACGCATCGAGCGGGTCAGGTAGGCCACCGCCGGGGTCGGCATCGGGCCGAGCAGGCCCACGTCGGCGCCGGCGGCGACCAGGCCTGCCTCCAGTGCAGACTCGAACATGTAGCCCGAGATGCGGGTGTCCTTGCCGATCAGCACCCTCGGCCGCTCGTTGCCGTCACGCGCCAGCACGCTGCCGACGGCGCGGCCCAGCCGCAGCATGAAGTCCGCGCTGATCGGCCACTGCCCGACCGGTCCGCGAATGCCGTCCGTGCCGAAATACTTGCGCTGGTTCATCGTGTCCATCATTCCGAGAGGTTTTCCGTGTCATCGTCGCGCCACTCCACCCGGCCAATCAATCGTCGTCCGGCCAGCGCGGGATGGCGGGCTTGTCGGTGCGGCGCGGCACCTCGTCGACGGCGTGTACCGCCTGCCACACCGCCAGCGCGTCCACGGTGGCCGCCACGTCGTGCACGCGCACCATGCGCGCGCCACGCTGGACCGCGATCAGCGCGGCCGCCACGGAACCGGCCGCGCGCTCGGCCGGCACGGTCCTGCCGGTCATCGTCGCCGATCATCGTCTTGCGCGACAGCCCGATGTACGCCCCGCTGCCCAGGTCGGCGAAGCGCTCCAGCGCGCACAGCAGCGCCAGGTTGTGCTGCAGTGTCTTGCCGAAGCCGAACCCCGGGTCGACCAGCACCTTGCGCCGGTCGATCCCGGCCAGCTCGCAGGCGAACAGCCGATCGGCGAGGAACCGGTGCACCTCGCCGACCACGTCGTCGTAATGCGGCTCGGCCTGCATGCTGCGCGGCTCGCCCTGCATGTGCATCAGGCAGACCGGCACGCCCAGTTCGGCCGCGGCCTCCATCGCACCGTCGCGGCGCAGCGCGTACACGTCGTTGATCATGCCGGCACCGGCCGCCACCGCCGCGCGCATCACCTCGGGCTTGGAGGTGTCGATCGCGATCGGCAGCGCGGTGCGCGCGATCAACTGCTCGATCACCGGCAGCACGCGGCGCAGCTCTTCCTCGAGCCGATACGTCGGCCGCACCGGGGCGGGTCGACTCGCCGCCGACGTCGAGCATGTCGGCGCCCTCCTCCGCCAGGCGCAGGCCGTGCGCCACGGCCGCCTCGACGCTGTCGTGCGTACCGCCGTCGGAGAACGAATCGGGAGTGACATTGAGGATGCCGACCACCCGCGCGCGATCGAGCCGCAACGGGCGCCCGGCGCAATCCAGCACCGGCGCAAACAGATCGTTCGACATGCTCATGACCTCGTCAATTCCGGGAAACGGCGCGGCGCTCAGGCTTCGATCCTGCCGCCCAGCTCGCCCATGAAGCGGCGATAATGGCGCAGCTCGGCGATGGAGTCGCGGATGTCCGACAGCGCCGTGTGCGCCGATTCCTTGCCGACGCTCTTGGCGATCTCCGGCGCCCAGCGCCGGGCCAGTTCCTTCAGCGTGGAGACGTCCAGGTTGCGGTAATGGAAGTAGCGTTCCAGCCGCGGCATCTGCCGGTGCAGGAAGCGGCGATCCTGGCAGATCGAGTTGCCGCACATCGGCGACTTGCCCGGCGGCACCCACATGCGCAGGAAATCCACCGTGGCCTGCTCGGCCATCGCATGGTCGGTTTCCGAGATCAGCACCTGCCGCCACAGGCCCGACTTGTGGTGCTGGTTGCAGTTCCAGCTGTCCATCGACTCCAGCCGGTCGATTTCGTGGCGTATCGCGAACACCGGGCCGTCGGCCAGTACGTTCAGCTCCTTGTCGGTGACCACCGTGGCGATCTCCAGGATCGAGTCGTTGTCGGTGTCGAGGCCGGTCATCTCCAGATCGATCCAGATCAGGTTGTCTTCGTGGGCTTGGCTCATGGGCTCTCCTTGTGCGCCGGAGTTTATCAGCCCGCATGCCGGCCCGGCTTTCGGCCATGCGATCATGCCCGCATGCAGACCTTCTTCTGGCACGACTACGAGACCTCCGGCGCCGACCCGCGGCGTGACCGTCCGCTGCAGTTCGCCGGCATCCGCACCACCCTGGAACTGGAGATCGTCGGCGAGCCGGTGATGTTCTACGGCAAGCCGCCGCTGGAGATGCCGCCGCACCCCGATGCCTGCCTGATCACCGGCATCACTCCGCAGCAGGCCGAGCGCGAAGGGGTCAGCGAGGCCGAGTTCGCCGCCCGCGTGCATGAACAGCTGGCCGCGCCGGGCACCTGCGGCGTGGGCTACAACTCGCTGCGCTTCGACGACGAATTCACCCGGCAGATGCTGTACCGCAACTTCTACGAGCCATATGGCCGCGAGTGGGAAAACGGCAACTCGCGCTGGGACCTGATCGACCTGGTGCGCCTGTGCCAGGCGCTGCGCCCCGAAGGCATCGTCTGGCCGACCCGCGAGGATGGCTCGCCCAGCTTCAAGCTGGAGCACCTGGCGAGGGCCAACCAGCTCAACCAGGAGCGCGCCCACGACGCTTTGTCGGACGTGCATGCGCTGATCGACCTGGCCCGGCTGATCCGCGTGCGCCAGCCGCGGCTGTGGGACTGGTACTACGGCCTGCGCCGCAAGCAGAAGGTGTTCGAGCTGCTCGACGTGGTGAACATGACACCGGTGGTGCACGTCTCCTCGCGCTACCCGGCCAGCCGCCACTGCCTGGCCGTGATCGCGCCGCTGGCGCCCCACCCCAGCCGCGCCGGCGAGGTGATCGTGTACGACCTGGCTACCGACCCGGCCGCATGGCTGGCGCTGGACGAGGACGAGATCGCCGACCGCATCTTCACCGCGCGCGCCGACCTGCCCGAAGACGTCGAGCGCATCCCGCTGCGCACCGTGCGTGCGAACCACGCGCCGGCGCTGGCTCCGCTGTCGGTGCTGCAGGGCGTGGACCTGCAGCGCCTGCAACTGGACCTGGGCCGTTGCCAGGCCCATCGCGACGTGCTGCGTGCCGTCGACGGGCTCGCCGAAAAACTGCGCCGCGTGTTCCAGCGCGCGGCCGAACTGCCGCCGCCGGAAGATCCCGAACTGGCCCTGTACGGCGGCGGTTTCCTGCCCGATGCCGACAAGCGCCTGCTGGCCCAGGTGCGCGCCACGCCGCCGCGCGAACTGGGCACCCGCGCGTTCCCGTTCCGCGACCCGCGTTATCCGGAGCTGCTGTTCCGCTACCGCGCGCGCAACTGGCCTGAAACGCTGGATGCCGATGACCACGCCCGCTGGGAAAGCTTCCGCCAGGCGCGACTGACCCGGCACACGCCACTGACCGGGCTCACCCTCGACGACTACTTCGCACGCCTCGGCGAACTGCGCAGCGATCCGCAGGCACAGGACAAGCTGGCCCTGCTCGACCAGTTGCAGGCCTGGGGCGAACAACTTGCCGCCAGTGTCGAACCCAGCTGATCGCACCTGCCCGATCCACTTTCAAGACCTGCCATGCCCCAGAGCTATTTCACCCCCGCCACCTTCCGTTTCCTGCGCACGCTCGGGCGCAACAACAACCGCGAATGGTTCCACGCGCACAAGGACGACTACGAGCGCCACGTGCGCGAGCCGTTCCTGCAACTGATCACCGACCTGCAGGCGCCGCTGGCGAAGATCAGCCCGCACTACCGCGCCGACCCGCGCAAGAACGGCGGCTCGCTGTACCGCATCTACCGCGACACCCGCTACTCCAACAACAAGCTGCCGTACAAGTCATGGCAGGGTTCGCGCTTCTTCCACGAGCGCCGGCACGAGATCCAGGCGCCGGGGTTCTACCTGCACATCGAGCCCGGCGAGTGCTTCGCCGGCGGCGGCATGTGGCACCCGGAGCCGGATGCGCTGAAGCACATCCGCGCTTTCCTGGTCGACAACCCGGCCGCATGGAAACGGGCCACCCAGAGCAAGACCTTCCGCGAGCACCTGCAGCTGGGCGGCGAATCGCTGGTCCGCCCGCCGCGCGGCTACGACCCTGCGCACGAGCTGATCGACGACCTCAAGCGCAAGGACTTCGTCGCCACCGCCGCGTTCAGCGAAGCGCTGGCCTGCTCCGACGAACTGCTGCCGTGGGCGGTGGCTACGTTCAAGCAGGTCGCGCCGCTGGTCGATTACCTGTGCGCAGCGCAGGAGCTGGAGTTCTAGAGCGCAGCCACGGTGACGCCGCCGCGCCGCGCGGCCAGCAGCCACGCCGCGACGGCGGCCCCGATCACGGCGGTGAACGCCACGTAGTGCGCCGGCGCGAGCACGCCGAACTGCGTCACCAGCCATCCGATCAGCGGCGGCGTGAGTCCGCCGAACAATGCGTAGGCGATGTTGTATGAGAACGACACGCCGGAAAAACGCACCGCCGGCGGAAACGCCATCACCATCAGCGCCGGCACCACGCCGACCACGCCCACGGCGAAGCCGGCCAGCGCGTACAGCGCGACGAAATGCGCCGGCACCGGCCTGCAGGTCGAAGTACAACGCGTAACTGCACGCCAGCAAGCCGATCGCACCGCACAACAGCGCACGTGCGTAGCCGATGCGATCGGCCAGCCAGCCGTAAAACAGGCAGCCTAGCGCCAGCGCGAACGAGGCCACGCTGTTGCCGAGGAACGCGCGCGCCGGCGCGACATGGAATACCGACTGCACCAGGGTCGGCGTCATCAGGATCAGCACCACGATCGCGGCGGTGAGCATCCAGGTCATCAGCATCGACAGCAGCACGCCGGGCAGGTGCCGTTCGAATACCCGCCGCAGCGGCAAGCCCGCGGCCAGCTCCCTGCGCGCATGCATTGCCTCGAACACCGGCGTCTCGCTGAGCCAGCGGCGCAGCCACACCGCGAAGAAACCGAACACGCCGCCGGCCAGGAACGGCAGCCGCCAGCCATAGTCGAGCACCTCGGCCGGGGTCAGGCGGCCGTTGATCGCCGCCGCCACCAGCGAACCGATCAGGATGCCCACGGTAAGCCCCGAGGTGAGGCTGGCGCAGGCGAAGCCGATCCGCCGCGCGGGCACGTGCTCGGCCACGAACACCCACGCGCCGGGCACCTCGCCGCCCACCGCAATGCCCTGCACCACCCGCATCAACAGCAACAGCAGCGGCGCCAGCATGCCGACCTGCGCATACACCGGCAGCAGGCCGATGGCCAGCGTCGGCACCGCCATCAGGAATACGCTGAGCGTGAACATCCGCTTGCGCCCCAGCTTGTCGCCGTAGTGCGCCATCACGATGCCGCCCAGCGGCCGTGCCAGATAGCCGGCGGCGAAGATGCCGAACACCTGCAGCTGGGCCAGCCACGGCGCGGTGTCGGGCGGAAAGAACAGATGGCTCAGCGGGATCGCGAAGAACACGAACACCACGAAGTCGTAGAACTCCAGCGCGCCGCCCAGCGCGGACAGCAGCAGGGTCTTCACGTCGCGCGGACGCAGGCGCTCGTGGTCGGTTTCGGACGGCGCATGCATCAACGGACGATCCCGGCGGCGGAGGGCGCGCCACCTTACCCCAGATCGCCCCGGGTTCGCCGGCGACGGCGGCGCCATGGCGGTCGGCACCCGGGTGTGCTTGACTTGGCGCGCCATGCGCTGCCGCGACATGCGCATGGGCACGTCAGGCATCTCCTTCCCCTTGCAGCAGGAGTTCCCATGATGAACATGAGCAAGCGTCTCGGTGCCGAATTCTTCGGCACGTTCTGGCTGGTGTTTGGTGGTTGCGGCAGTGCGATCTTCGCGGCGGCGTTCCCGGAACTGGGCATCGGTTTCGCCGGAGTGGCGCTGGCCTTCGGCCTCACCGTGCTGACCATGGTCTATGCGGTCGGACACATCTCCGGTGGGCACTTCAACCCGGCAGTCACCGTGGGCCTGTGCGCCGGCGGCCGTTTCCCGGCGAAGGATGTGATGCCATACGTGGCGATCCAGGTGCTCGGCGCGATCGCCGCCGGCGCGGTGCTGTACATCATCGCCAGCGGCAAGGCCGGCTTCGACGTGGCCGCCGGCAGCTTCGCCTCCAACGGCTACGGCGAACACTCGCCCGACCACTACTCGATGCACGCGGCGATCGTGGCCGAACTGGTGCTCACCGCGTTCTTCCTGATCGTGATCCACGGTGCCACCGACAAGCGCGCCCCGGCCGGTTTCGCCGGCATCGCGATCGGCCTGGCGCTGACCCTGATCCACCTGGTCGGCATCCCGATCACCAACACCTCGGTCAATCCGGCCCGCTCCACCGGCGTGGCGCTGTTCCACGGTGGCTGGGCGATCGACCAGCTGTGGGTGTTCTGGCTGGTGCCGCTGATCGGCGGCATCGTCGGTGGCCTGATCTACCGCTACCTGCTGGAAAGCCGCGACTGATCCGCGACGGCCCGCCAGAGGGCGGGACCGTTTCAGGCTTCGGAAAACGGGAAAGCCAGCACGTCGGCGATCGCGTCGGTGTCGGCCAGGCACATCAGCAGGCGCTCCACGCCCAGCGCCACGCCAGCGCAGTCGGGCAGCGCGTCGAGCACACCAAGCAGGCGTTCGTCGAGCGGGATCTCGCGCTGGCCACGCGCACGCCGCACCGCGTTGTCGCGCTCGAAGCGTCCGCGCTGTTCGGCTGCATCGTTCAACTCGTGATAACCGTTGGCCAGCTCGTAGCGGCCCAGGTACAGCTCGAAGCGTTCGGCCAGCGGCGGCTCGCCGGGACGGATCCTCGCCAGCGCGCACTGGCTGGCCGGGTAGTCGTGGATCACCGTGATGCGGTCACGCGGAAACGCCGGTTGCAGCCGATGGGTGATCAGCAGGTCGAGCCAGTCGTCGTGGCCGAGTCCCTCCGGGTCGATGCCGAACTCGGCCAGCGGGGCACGCAGCTCGTCGATCGAGGCATGCACCGGATCGATGCCCAGCCCGTCCAGGAACAGCTGCCGGTAGCTCGTCACCACCACTTCGGCACGCCGTCCCAGCATCGCCAGCGCCGCCTCGACCAGCCCGATGGTTTCCTGCATCAGCCGGCGATGGTCCCAGCCGACCCGGTACCACTCCAGCATGGTGAACTCGGGGTTGTGCCGGCCGCCCGCCTCGCCGTTGCGGAACACCCGGCCCAGCTCGTAGCAGTCGCCGATGCCGGCGGCGAGCAGCCGCTTCAACGGGTACTCCGGCGAGGTTCGCAGCCAGCGCTCGCGCGCGCCAGCGTCGACGTGGCCGCTGAAACGCGTGCTGAAGCTTTCGATGTTCGGCTCGGTATTGCCGGCCGCCGACAGGATCGGCGTCTCCACCTCCAGCACCTGGCGCTCGGCGAAATACGCGCGCACCAGCGCGTACAGCCGCGCGCGCAGTTGCAGCGCAACAAGCGGAGCGTGGCCCATCAGCCGGCCTCGTGTTCGCCGAGCAAGGCCAGCAGCTGCGCCTCGTCCCACACCGGCACGCCCAGCTCCTGCGCCTTGTCCAGCTTGGAGCCGGCGGCTTCGCCGGCGACCACCACGCTGGTCTTCTTCGACACCGAGCCGGAGACCTTGGCGCCGAGCGCTTCGAGTCGGTCCTTCGCCTCGTCGCGGCTGAGCGAGGCCAGCGTGCCGGTAAGCACGAAGGTCTGTCCGTCCAGCGGCGCAGCGGCAGCCTTGGCCGTGTGCGGGATCGCCTTGAGCAGGCGCTGCATCGCCGCCTCGGCCTCGCGCAGCTTCGGCCAGCGCAGCCGGATCGGCGAGGTGATTTTCCAGGCCGGTCGCCGCTGCCTGCGGCACGCCGGCGGTGATCCAGTGCGCCGGACCGCCGGCGCGCAGCTGGTCGAGCGTGGGGAAGTGTTGTGCCAGCAACTTGCAGCTCTTGGGACCGAGCTTGTTGATCTTGGCCATGTCCAGCAACACGCCGAGATCCAGGCGTTCGCGCAACAACGGCGACGGCGCGCCCTCGTCGCTGAACGTGATGCCGGCTTCCAGCAGGGCATCGACCACCTGCTGATTGCCGGCTTGGGCAAAGAAACCGGCGATCGAGGTGGCCACTTCGCTGCCGATGTCCGGCAGCACGCGCAGCACGGCGGCCGGCATGCTGCGCACGAACTCCAGCCGGCCCAGCCAGGCCGCCAGCGTCTTCGCCGTGCTCTCGCCGATGTGCATGATGCCCAGCGCGTACAGGAAACGCGCCAGCGTGGTGTGCTTGCTGGCCTCGATCCCGTCCACCAGGTTTTCCGCCCACTTGGTCGCCACCTTGCCGGCCTTCACGGTTTCCGGCGTGGTGCCGTCGCGCTCGTCGATGGCCTGCTTCATCGCCACGAAGCGTTCGACCGTCAGCGCATACAGGTCGGCCGGCGAGTGCACGATGTCGAGTTCCACCAGCGCCTCGGCGAAGCGTTCGCCCAGCCCTTCGATGTCCATCGCGCGCCGCGAGGCGAAGTGGATCAGCGCCTCCTTGCGCTGCGCCGCGCAGATCAACCCGCCCGAGCAGCGCCACGCGGCGGCGCCCTCCTCGCGCAACAGTTCGGAACCGCACACCGGGCAGTGCGTGGGCATCGTGCCAGGGCACGCGTATGCGGCGGCCGCTGTTCTCGGATCACGCGCACCACTTCCGGGATCACGTCGCCGGCGCGGCGCACGATCACCGTGTCGCCCACGCGCACGTCGAGCCGCGCGACCTGGTCGGCGTTGTGCAGCGTGGCGTAGGTCACCGTCACCCCGGCCACCTGCACCGGCTCCATCCGCGCGCGCGGCGTGGCGGCGCCGGTGCGGCCGATCTGGATCTCGATGTCGAGCAGGCGGGTGACCTGCTCCTGCGCCGGGAACTTGTGCGCGATCGCCCAGCGCGGCGCGCGCGAGACGAAACCCATCTCGCGCTGGCCGGCGTAGTCGTCCAGCTTGTAGACCACGCCGTCGATGTCGTACGGCAGGCTGTCGCGCTTCGCGCCGATGCGGCGGAAGTACGCGATCAGGCCGTCGAAGCCGCACGCCGTATCCACTTCCGGCGATACCGGGAAGCCCCACTCGCGCAGTTGCCGCAGCGTGGCCGAATGCGTCGGCGGCAGCTCGCCGCCCTCGACCACGCCGATCGCGTAGGCGAAGAAACTCAGCCGCCGCTTCGCGGTGATCGCCGGATCGAGCTGGCGCAGCGAGCCGGCCGCGCCGTTGCGCGGGTTCGCCAGCGGCTTCTCGCCGTGCTTGCGGGCGTATTCGTTGAACGCCTCGAAATCCTTGCGCAGCATGATCACTTCGCCGCGCACTTCGAGCACCTCGGGCCAGCCCTTGCCGCGCAGCTTCAACGGGATGGCGCGCACCGTGCGCAGGTTGGCGGTGACATCCTCGCCGGTCTCGCCGTCGCCGCGGGTGGCGCCCTGCACGAACACGCCGTGCTCGTAGCGCAGGCTGATCGCCAGGCCGTCGAGCTTGGGTTCCACCGAGAAAACGGGTTCGGTCCGCTTCGGTCGTCTGCTCGATCCGGCGCTCGAACTCGGCCACTTCGCGGAAACGTTCGCGATCGGTGTCGCCGTCCTGCTCGAACGCGTTGCCCAGCGACAGCATCGGGATCGCGTGGCGCACTTCGGCGAAACCGCCTTGCGCCCGCGCGCCGACCTTGCGGGTCGGCGAATCGGGCGAGGCCAGTGCGGGATGCTCGGCTTCCAGCGCTTCGAGCTCGCGCATCAGCCGGTCGTACTCGGCGTCGGTGATGTCCGGTTCGTCGAGCACGTGGTAGCGGTAGTTGGCCTGCTCGATCTGCGCCCGCAGCGCGGCGGCGCGTGCGACAGTCTCGGCCGGGGCCGGGCGTTCGGTCATGCGGGTCTCCTTGTGAATCCCCCGCAGTTTAACGACACCGGCGCGCGATGCAGCTTTAGCGGTGGAAGTGTCCCGCCGCTTCCGGCTGGTAGGCGATCTCCAGCACCTTAAGGCGACGCTTGCGGCCGTCCGGCGTCGGCCAGTCGATCTGCTGGTCGCGCGCCAGCCCAAGCAGGGCGCTGCCCACCGGCGCCAGGATCGATACCGTGCCGGGCGCACCGGCAGCCGCCGGGTAGACCAGGGTCAGGGTCAGCTTCTCGCCGTTGCTTTCGTCCTCGAACGTGACGGTGGAGTTCATCGTCACGATGTGCTGCGGCATCGCCGCCGGCTCGACCACCTCGGCACGGTCCAGCTCCGCGCGCAGCGCGTCGAGCTTGTCGGCATCGGCGGCCGGCAGGCGCTCCAGCAACGCTTCGATGCGTTCCAGGTCGATGCGGGAAACAGTGATCGGTGGCTTGCTCATGGCTTTTCCTGATGCTCGCGGCTCCTGCCGCACAAAAGCACACGCCGGAACGAAGACGCCCCGGCGCGTGTGGTTGTTGATGGCCTTGATGCCTATCTGCGCATGACTGGCAGGTGAAACAAGGTCCACTGTGCGGATACCGCCGGCGAAAATCAAGCTGTCATAGCAGTTACCATGCCGAAAATGCCTCCCCAAACCGCCGCGAATCCCCACGCCATCGCCCGCTGACGCCCCCGCGCCGCCGGCGGATGGGGTCGACGATCTGGCCGAAACGTCCACCCGCGAACGCTTCCGCGGGCTGCTGTGGCTGGTCGCCGCCGCGTTCTTCATGCAGGCGCTGGATTCCACCGTGGTCAACACCGCGGTGCCGGTAATGGCCGAGGCGCTCGCGGTGACCCCGCTGGGCATGCGCACTGCACTGACCAGCTACGTGCTCACCCTGGCGATCCTGATTCCGGCCAGCCCGTGGCTGTGCGACCGCTTCGGCACGCGGCGGGTGTTCGGCGCGGCGATCGTGGTGTTCGGCCTGGGCTCGCTGCTGTGCGGCATGGCGCAGACGCTGCCGCAACTGGTCGCCGCGCGCGTGGTGCAGGGCATCGGTGGCGCCGCGCTGATGCCGGTGGGCCGCTACGTGCTGGTGCGCAGCATCGACAAGCGCGAGTTCGTGCGGGCGATGAGCACGGTGGCCACGTTCGGCCTGCTCGGCTCGGTGCTCGGCCCCCTGCTGGGCGGCGCGATCGTCGAGTTCACCTCGTGGCGGCTGATCTTCCTGATCAACGTGCCGGTGGCGATCGCCGGCGTGTGGATGAACCTGCGCGACATGCCCGACTACCGGCTCGATCGCGCGAACCGCTTCGACCTTTCCGGCTTCCTGCTGTTCGGCGCGGCCTCGGCCCTGCTGCTCACCGCCTCGGAACTGGCCGGCAGCACGCCGGTGCCGTGGCTGCGGATGGGCCTGTGCGCGCTGGTTGCCGTGCTGCTCGGCACGATCTATGTGTGGCACAGCCGGCGCACCCGGTACCCGGTGGCGGACCTGCAGCTGCTGCGCGTGCGCAGCGTGTGGGTGTCGCTGGCCGGCGGCCTGTTCACCCGGCTCGGCATTTCCGGCATGTTCCTGCTGCTGGTGCTGTTCCTGCAGGTCGGCTGCGGCTGGTCGCCGTTGATGGCCGGCCTGATGATGGTGCCGCAGGCGCTGGGCTCGATCGTCGCGAAGTGGGCCGTCCACCGCGCCCTGGTGCACTACGGCTACCGCCGCCTGCTGCTGGGCAACACGCTGATCGTGGCTGCGCTGCTGGCGACTTTCGCCCTGCTCGGCCCGGGTTCGCCGGTGTGGGTGATCGCCCTGCTTACGTTCACCTATGGCGCTTTCACGGGCCTGCAGTACACCACCATGAACACCCTGATCTACGCCGACCTGGACATCCAGCACGCCTCGATGGCCTCGTCGATGGCCTCGACCGTGCAGTACCTGGCGATGAGTTTCGGCATCGCGCTGTCCACCCTGCTGATGGAAGCGATGCTGCAAGGCCACGCCCATGAGGACTACGTGGTGGCATTCCGCTGGACGATGGTCCTGCTGGCGGTGATCACCGCGGTGGCCAGCCGCGTGTTCGGCCGGCTGCCGCGCGATCGCTCGTTGCCCGGTGCTGCCTGACGCAGGAACCTGCATGTAGCATGCAGTCTTTGTCGAAAGTCCGGGCCCCCGCCGCATGCACCACGCCAGCGAAATCCTGTTCACCCTGTTCGTCGTGTTCGTCGCCGCCCAGATCGGCGGCGAGATCGCGCAGCGGCTGAAACTGCCCGGGGTGGTCGGCGAGATCGCCGCCGGCTGCGCGATCGGCCCTTCCCTGCTGGGCTGGATCAGCCTCGAGCAGATCGCCGCCGGCACCCCGCTCGACGTGCTGGCCGAGATCGGCGTGGTGCTGCTGCTGTTCGCGGTGGGCCTGGAAACACGGCTGGAAGATCTGAAGAAGGTCGGCAAGGTGGCGTTCGTGGTCGGCGTGGTCGGCGTGCTGGTGCCGTTCGGCATGGGCAGCGTGTGGGCCCACGGCAACGGCTTCGACTGGGACCACTCGCTGTTCGTCGCCGCCGCGTTCGTGGCCACCTCGGCCGGCATCACCGCCCGCGTGCTGCAGGAACTGAACGCACTGCAGCGCATCGAAAGCAAGGTGATCCTCGGCGCCGCGGTGATCGACGACGTCCTCGCCATGCTGCTGCTCGGCGTCGTGGTGTCGCTGCAGGGCGGCGGCAGCATCAACGCCTCGCACCTGCTGGTGGTGCTGGCCGGTGCGGTCGGCTTCATCGCGGTGATCGGCTGGGGCGGCGCACGGGTGATGCGCTGGAACTCCGCCTGGCTGGACAAGCCGCTGGGGCCGCATTCGCCGCTGATGATCGTGCTGGCGCTGTGCCTGGGCCTGGCCTGGCTGTCCACCCAGTTCGGCCTGGCCGCGATCATCGGCGCGTTCCTGGCCGGCATGATCGCCTCGGAAACCCGCCAGCAGCACACCCTGGAAAAACAGACCCAGCCGCTGCTGGCCTTGCTTACCCCGTTCTTCTTCGTGGTCACCGGCAGCAAGGTCGACCTGCACGAACTGGCCAGTGCGGACGCCCTGCTGATGCTGGCCGTGGCCACCGCGATCGCGATCGTCTCCAAGTTCATCGGCGGCTGGCTCGGCTCGCGCTCGCTGGGCCCGCGCAGCGCCACCATCATCGGCGTCGGCATGGTGCCGCGCGGCGAAGTGGGCATCGTGGTCGCCACCCTGGGCCTCGCCGCCGGCGCGTTCGACAACCGCATCTACGCGATCATCGTGGCGATGTCGCTGCTCACCGCGATGGTCACGCCACCGGTGCTGGCGCTGGTTGCTGAAGCGATCCGGCGACGGGAAAGCTGCCGTGGCGGTACCTGACGCGAAGGGCTGACGGGGCCCGGCAGGCCGGCACTCGGCGTACGAAAGGGGTTACGCAAAAGCGCATTGCCCATTTGAAACGGTTTTGTGAATATCCCGGCACCGAAAGAAATCCCGCAATGGACTGCCATGAACCAATACCTCGTGAGGCTCACCGGCCGTGCCCTTCCCGGGCACACCGTTGAAAGCATCGCCGATGCGCTCAAACGGCAGATGGGGCTCAACCCGACCCACGTCCAGGCATTGCTGCCGCCGGCGCAGCGCGTGGTCAAGTCCGGACTGGATGCGCAGAACGCCGAGCGCTGGCACCAGGCGTTGACCCAAGCCGGCCTGGACGCCCGCAAGGAAGCGCAGCCCGGTCCGGCCAGCCAGCCCGAGGCCCCCGGCGACCCGCTGGACAACTTGCGAACACGCCTCGCCCAGGGATTTTCCAGGCGCCGGCCGAGCCCGCTCTACGGTATCCACTTGGGCCTGGTGACGCTGTGCTGCGTGCTCATACCGCTGCTCTATCTCGGCCTGGTGGCCACGCTGGCCTATGTCTTGTACTGGTATCTCGGCCACGCCCACTTGCTCACCGGGGGGCGGGTGCACGGCCTCTGGCCCTTGATCCTCGTTTATGGCGTGCCGGGTTTGAGCGGCGGCATCCTGCTGCTTTTTCTGGCCCGTCCCATGCTGTTCGGGCGCAGCGGCAGGGACCGCTCGCTGTCGCTCGACCCCGCCGACGAGCCGAGACTGGCAGAAGCGGTACAGGTACTGACCAGCGCCATCGGCATCCGCCCTCCGGTGGCCCTGAAAATGTCCAACCAGGTGAATGCCAGCGTGCACTTCGAAGGCGGCTGGCCTGGTTTCTTCAGCGGCCGCAAGGTGCTGACCATCGGCCTGCCGCTGGTCGCCGGGCTGAGCAGCCAGCAATTCCTCGGCGTGCTGGCACATGAGTTCGGCCATTTCGCCCAGCGCTTCGGCATGCGTTGCAGCTTCCTGGTCAATCACGTCAACGCGTGGCTGGATGTGCGCGCGCACCAAGCCGACCCGTGGGACGAACGCCTTGAGCGCTGGGCCGAGGAAAACGACGAGGCCGTGATCCGCATCGTGGTGATCTTCACCCAGCTCGGCATCAAGGCCTCGCGTGCCCTGCTGCACGGGCTTTTCCTGCTGAGCTTCCGGCTGTCGCGCTCGTCTGTCGCGGCAGATGGAATTCGACGCGGACCGCTACGAGGCGGTGCTCGCGGGCAGCGAGAACTTCCGCGAGACCGCACTGCGCTTGCGCGCGCTGAGCCAGGCATTCGGCGAGATCGACGAGCAGAATGCGCGCACCTGGCGCGAGCACAAATTGCTGCGGAACTTCCCGCAGGCTGCGGCAGCCCACGTCGACACCTTCGATGCGCAGACCTGGGCAAAGCTGAAACGCAGCCTCGGTTATGGCGCCACGCGTTACTGGGATACCCACCCGGCCGACCTCGAGCGCATCCGCAACGCGCAGGACCTGCAAGCGGCCGGCCTGTTCCACGACGATCGTCCGGCCGCGGTCATGTTCAAGCACTTTGCCGAGCATTGCGAAAACGCTACCCGGGCGTACTACCGGCAATTGGGGGTCAACTACCAGACCGCCGAACTCTGCGACAGCCAGGTGGTCACCGGCCTCAACACGCAACGAACCACGGCACTCGACGGCCTGCATCGATGGACAGGACGGCAATGGCGCAGCCATCCCTGGCTGCCGCTGCAGCTGGCGCTCCCGGACGGCCAGTCGTCGTTGTCCTGGCAGGCGTGCATCGACGAACTGCGCCTGGATTCGCCCGCGATCACCCGGAACTGGGAAGCGGCGGAACAGGAGGGCAAGCGGCGCATGCGTCTGGCTTTCTCCGGCACGCTGGACCGGCACGACATACCCAGCCATCTGAACCGCGTGGAAGCGTTCGACGAAGAGCGTCATCTGCCCGAGTACCAGCGGATCGCCGAGTGGAAGACCCCGGCACGCCAGGCGCTGATTCGCGTGGCCGGCCTCTACCGGCGCCGCCTCGAGCACGCTCTGGGAAAAGAACATCTGGTCGGCGAGCTGGTGTTCGCCCTCAGCCCGCTCTACGCCGACATCGAGTGCCTGCAGGAAGCCTGGTTCGTGGCACGCCAGTTTCCGGACAGCAAGGATCCCGAACAGAACGCGCACCTGAACCGCTTTCGCCACGATGCCATGGTCGCCTGCCAGGACTACGCCATGCGCCTGCTGCACAAATGCGACAACGTTCCGCAAACCCTGCTCGAAGGCGGCAGCATGGGCGGCTACCTGCGCAAGCGCTGCCCGCGGCTCGGTACCTCTTCAGCCAGCCCGAAGGATTTCATCGAGCCCGCGGGGCTGCTGCTGGATGGACTGGACTATGCGTATCGGGCGGCGTTCGCGGAGCTGGCGCAGCGTTGTGCAGAGCGGGAGCGGGCGCAGGGGATCGTGGGGATTGATGGGTGAGGCGCCGCGCCCGCAGCACGGGCGCGCAGCCGAGAACCGCGGTTAGGGACGCGGGAGCCTGTACAAGGCGCCAGGCCACGGTGCGGGCGGGACTTCATCGCCATGCCGGGATCATGCGTGCGCTTGGCGCGCCCGCGATTGCCAAGTCGATCAGGGCCGGCGCCGTACTACCATGGGTGTCGCAGATACCGACCGGAACAGAAGCTATGGACAAGACCATGCCCGACACCGCCGCGCCGCTGATCCGCAACCGCGCGTTCGACGAGATCGCCATCGGCGACAGCGCGACGATCGAACGGTCGCTGACCGCCGAAGACGTGCAATTGCTGGCGACCCTCTATGGCGACGGCGATCCACAGCAGTTGGATCCAACGTGCGCTGCCTCGCCTGGCTTCCACGGCGTGATCGGCCACGGCATGTGGGGCGCGGCGCTGATCTCCGCCGTGCTGGGCACGCGCCTGCCCGGCGCCGGCACTGCCTGCCTGGAACAGGCGCTGCGTTTCCACGCGCCGGTGCGCATCGGCGACACGCTGGCGGTGCAGGTGCAGGCGATCGCGCGGGACGCAGCGACTCGGCGGATCCGTTTCGCCTGCCGCTGCACGAACCAGCTCGGCGTACTGGCGATCGACGGCACGGTCGACGTGATCGCACCCGGCGAGCGCATCGAATACGCCCGCACCCGACTGCCGGAAGTGCGCCCGTCCGACGGCGCCGGTCATTCGCTGGCCGCCCGCGCCCTGGCGCTGGGCGCGATCCGCGTCGCGGTGGTGCATCCCTGCGACGAAACCAGCCTCGCCGCCGCGCTGGACGCGCATGCGGCCGGCCTGATCGAACCGATATTGGTGGCGCCGAAGGCAAAACTCGCGGAGGTGGCGCGCAAGGCCGGGCTCGATCTTTCCGGCATCGCCATCGAGGACGTGCCGCACAGCCATGCCGCTGCCGCGCGCGCGGTCGAACTCGCCGCCGGCGGCCGCGTCGACGCGCTGATGAAGGGCAGCCTGCATACCGACGAGCTGATGTCGGCCGTGGTGGCTTCCGCCGCGGGCCTGCGCACGGCGCGGCGCATATCGCACTGCTACCTGATGCACAGCCCGGCCTATCCGCGGCCGTTCATCATCACCGACGGCGCGGTCAACATCACGCCGACGCTGGAAGAGAAGGCCGACATCGTGCGCAACGCGATCGACCTGGCGCACATCGTGGGCGTGGCCTTGCCGCGGGTGGCGATCCTCGCCGCGGTGGAAACGGTCAACCCGCGCATGCAGACCACGCTCGATGCCGCCGCGTTGTGCAAGATGGCCGACCGCGGCCAGATCACCGGCGCCGTGCTGGACGGGCCGCTGGCATTCGACAACGCGATCTCCGCGGTTGCCGCGCGGATCAAGGGCATCGTCTCGGATGTGGCCGGCCTCGCCGACATCCTGCTGGTGCCCGACCTGGAAAGCGGCAACATGCTGGCCAAGCAGCTGGAGTACCTCGGCGGCGCCGCCAGCGCGGCGGTGGTGATGGGCGCGCGCGTGCCGATCGTGCTGACCAGCCGCGCCGACTCGCGCGAATCGCGCATCGCCTCGTGCGCGCTCGCCTCGCTGGTGGCCCACCGTTACCGGCTCAGCCCGCCATGACCGACGGTGGCGGCGGCGCGCTGATCCTGGTCCTGAACTGCGGCTCGTCCAGCATCAAGTTCGCGCTGTTCGACGCGGACGAGACGCCGCTGGCGCGCACGCCCGCCTGGGGCGGCAAGGTCGAGGGCATCACCGGCGATACCCCGGTGTTCAGCGAAAGCGGCGCCACGGCCGAGACGCTGACGCCGGACCCGGAGCGCCCCTACCTGGCCGCGCTGACCCATCTGCGCCAGCGCATTCTGGCGCGGCTGGGCGGCCGCCGCATCGTGGCGATCGCGCACCGCGTGGTGCACGGCGGCAGCAAGTATTTCGAGCCGGTGCGGGTCGATGCCGCGGTGCTGGCCGACCTGAAGAGCTACATCCCGCTGGCGCCGCTGCACCAGCCGTTCGCCCTGGAGGCGATCGACGCGCTGCTGACCGAACTGCCGCAGTTGCCGCAGGTGGCCTGCTTCGACACCGCCTTCCACCAGAGCATGCCGATGGTCGAGAAGATGCTGCCGCTGCCGCGCTCAGCCTGGGACCAGGGCCTGCGCCGCTACGGTTTCCACGGGCTGTCGTACACCTACGTGGCGCAGGTGCTGGGCGAGCGCTACGGCGACACCGCGCGCGGCCGCACCATCGTGGCGCACCTGGGCAGCGGCGCCAGCCTGTGCGCGATGCGGAATCTGCAAAGCGTCGCCACCACGATGGGCTTCTCGGCGCTGGACGGGCTGATGATGGGCACGCGCTGCGGTGCGCTGGACCCCGGCGCGGTGATCTACCTGATGGAGATCGGCAAGCTGTCGCTCGAACGCGTGGGCCGCATGCTGTACCACGAATCCGGCCTGCTCGGCGTTTCCGGGGTTTCCCCCGACCCGCGCGTGTTGTTGCCGCGCGAAGGCGAACCGCCGGTGCAGCAGGCGCTGGCACTGTACGTGCGCGGCATCGTGCGCGAAGTGGGCGCCCTGACGGCCACGCTGGATGGCCTGGACATGCTGGTCTTCACCGCCGGCATCGGCGAGCACCAGGCGATGATCCGCGAACGCGTGTGCGCCGGCCTGGGCTTCCTCGGCGTGGCGATCGACCCGGCCGCCAACGCCGCCCATGCGCCGGTCATTTCCAGCGCATCCAGCAAGGTGACGGTGCTGGTGGAGCCCACCAACGAGGAATGGGTGGCCGCGACAGCCGCGGCGACGCTCATCCGCCACTGACGCTAGGCCAGCATGCCGGCCTCCGGCGCGCCCCACGCCCAACCCCGGATTTCCGGCAGATCCTCGCCGTTCTCGTCGATGTACTGCTTGTGCTCGATCAGCTTGTCCAGCAGCTTCTGCTTGAGGTAGATGCCGCGCTCGCCCGTCCGTGGCACGCGGTCGATCACGTCGATCACCAGGTGGAAGCGGTCCAGCGTCGTTCAGCACGGTCATGTCGAACGCCGTGGTGATGGTGCCCTCCTCCTTGTAGCCGTGCACGTGCAGGTTGTCGTGGTTGCGTGCGCCGGTAGGTCAGCCGGTGGATCAGGCACGGGTAGCCGTGGAACGCGAAGATCACCGGCTTGTCGCGGGTGAACAGCTGGTCGAAATCGTCGTCGTCCAGGCCGTGCGGATGCTCGCTGGGCGACTGCAGCTTCATCAGGTCGACCACGTTGACCACGCGCAGCTTCAGTTCCGGCAGGTGCGCGCGCAGGATCGACACCGCCGCCAGCGTCTCCAGCGTCGGCACGTCGCCGGCGCAGGCCATCACCACGTCGGGCTCGCCGTGCTGGTCGCTGCTGGCCCACGGCCAGATGCCGATGCCCAGGCTGCAGTGCCGCTGCGCCGCGTCCATCGCCAGCCATTGCGGCGCCGGATGCTTGCCGGCGATGACCACGTTGACGTAGTGCCGGCTGCGCAGGCAGTGGTCGATCACCGACAGCAGGCAGTTCGCGTCCGGCGGCAGGTAGACGCGCACGATGCTCGCCTTCTTGTTCACCACGTGGTCGATGAAGCCCGGATCCTGGTGGGTGAAGCCGTTGTGGTCCTGCCGCCAGACATGCGAGGCCAGCAGGTAGTTCAGCGAGGCGAGCGGGCGCCGCCACGGGATCGCCGCGGTCATCTTCAGCCACTTGGCGTGCTGGTTGAACATCGAGTCGACGATGTGGATGAACGCCTCGTAGCAGTTGAACAGGCCGTGCCGCCCGGTCAGCAGGTAGCCTTCCAGCCAGCCTTCGCACTGGTGCTCGCTGAGCATCTCCATCACGCGGCCCTGCGGCGCAAGGAACTCGTCGTTCGGCTGCAGTGTCGGCCTCCCACTGGCGATTGGTGACCTCGAACACTGCGCCGAGGCCGTTCGATACCGTCTCGTCCGGACCGAAGAGGCGGAAGTTGCGCGACGGCTCGTTCAACCGGATCACGTCGCGCAGGAACGGCCCCAGCACGCGCGTGTCGCCGATCCCGCGCACGCCGGGCTGCGGCACCGCGACCGCGTAGTCGCGGAAGTCCGGCAGGCGCAGGTCGCGCAGCAGCAGGCCGCCGTTGGCATGCGGGTTCGCGCCCATGCGGCGCGTGCCGGTGGGCGCGAGCGCGGCCAGCTCCGGCCGCAGCCGGCCATCGGCATCGAACAGCTCTTGCGGCCGGTAGCTGCGCAGCCACGCCTCGAGCTGCTGCAGGTGTTCCGGCGGGCTGCTGGCGGAGACCGACAGCGGCACCTGGTGCGCGCGGAAGGTGCCCTCGTTCGGCTGGCCGTCGACCAGCTTCGGCCCGGTCCAGCCCTTGGGCGAATCGAGCACGATCATCGGCCAGCGCGGCCGCGTGCGGACGCCGCCCTCGCGCGCATCGCGCTGGATCTGCCGGATCTGCGCCACCACCGCATCCAGCGTCGCGGCCATCGCCTGGTGCATCGCCGCGGGCTCGCTGCCCTCGACGAAATATGGCGTCCAGCCGTAGCCGCGCAGCAGCTGCTCCAGTTCCTCGCGGCGCGATGCGCGCCAGCACCGTCGGGTTGGCGATCTTGTAGCCGTTCAGGTGCAGGATCGGCAGCACGGCGCCGTCGCTGACCGGGTTGAGGAACTTGTTCGAATGCCAGGCGGTGGCCAGCGGCCCGGTCTCCGCCTCGCCGTCGCCGACGACGCAGGCGACGATCAGTCCGGGGTTGTCGAACACCGCGCCGAACGCGTGGCTCAGCGAGTAGCCCAGCTCGCCGCCCTCGTGGATGCGAGCCCGGACACTCCGGCGAGGCATGGCTGGGGATGCCGCCGGGAAACGAGAACTGCTTGAACAGCCGCTGCAGCCCCGCCTCGTCCTGGCTGATGTCCGGGTAGACCTCGCTGTAGGTGCCTTCCAGGTAGGTGTTGGCCACCACCGCGGGGCCGCCATGGCCGGGACCGGAGATGTAGATCATGTCGAGGTCGTGTTGCCGGATCACCCGGTTCAGGTGCGCGTAGATGAAGTTCTGCCCCGGCGTCGTGCCCCAGTGGCCCAGCAGCATGCGCTTGATGTGCGCCAGTGCCAGCGGCTCGCTTCAGCAAGGGATTGTCGCGCAGGTAGATCTGCCCGACCGAAAGGTAGTTCGCGGCGCGCCACTAGGCGTCGATGCCATGCAACTGGTCGGGGTCAAGCGGCTGGTGGCCCAGGGTTTCGTTGGTCATGGTCTGGCAATCCCGGTGAACGCGAAAATCCGACTCGGCGCACTATGTACCCCACGGGCCGTGAATTTCGCTGCGGCACCTCGTCACACGCAGGACTCTACAGCTTCGAGACACCTCCATCCGCTGCGTCATGCAGGCGCGGCGCCTGACCGGGATGACGCATCGGACACCGCCGCCCTATCAAGGCGCTGTACTGGAGCACGCTGGTCAATGGCGTGGCCGCGGTACCGCTGATGGTCGCGATGATGCTGATGGGCTCGCAGCGCAAGGTCATGGGCGAATTCACCATGCCGTGGCCGCTGAAACTGTTCGGACTGTTCGGCTGGCTGGCCTCGGTCGTGATGGCAGCGGCGGCCGTGGTGATGTCCGTTACGTGGGGGGATTGAAGGACCGCCATCGGCTTGCGTCCTTTTGTGCGCAGACTGGGAATATGCTGTGCCATGCCGGAACGGCCTTGGGGGCCATGCGTGGATACGAAGAAAACCGTACTCATCGTCGATGACGATGCCCTGGTGCTGGAATCCATCGATCTGCACCTGTCGATGACCGGCGAATTCCAGACCATTCGGGTGCTGGGTTGCGCGGGAGCAATCAGCCACATGCAGAACGCGCCGACCATCGACATCATCGTGGCCGACGTCATCCTGGCCGGCAGCATGAGCGGCATCGAGCTCTGCCAGAAGGCGATCGAACGCTACCCCGCCATCGCGGTCGTCGTGATCACCGCCGACACCGAGGTTCACTGCGCAGAGATCCCCGAACGCGGCGTCTTCCTGCGCAAGCCGTTTGGCGGAGAACAGTTGCTGGAGGCAATCGGGCAAGCATTGGCTCGTGCGGCGGCTTGAATGATGCGTTCCCTGGCATCGAGCAATCCCGCTGCGTCGACCCGCATGCCGGCTGGCCGGCAACTGCGACCACTTGCGTCAACGCGGCCTGCCTGCGACAAGTCCGGGCAGGTAGTCCGGCACGCCCGGGCCGACCCGAAAGCGCGCATAGCGGCGAGCCGCCGCGTCTGATCCCGGCGCCGTGCGCCTGCACTCCCCTCAAGCTCAAGCCCACCGTGTCAGGTTCATCGACTGCGGCGCGCAAGCGCAATGGCCTTCGCAGCCCACACGCGCATGCCCTCTTCACGTCACGAAGAAAATACTCCCTGATCAACCACGCAAGGGCGCCACGCGCAGTCTGGCGCTGCCTGGCATCACCGGAAACTTTCAGAGCAATCAGACATGGGCAATAAGTACCCGACTCCCGTGCATCGCGGCGAGAAGCTCACCCGGTTGCGCAACCTGAAGATGGCGAAGTCCGCGCATGCCTATGTACGCGGCAATACGGTCCAGTTCTACGAATGGCTGGAGGCGTCGGACCGCGTGCTTCCCCATGGCCCACCCGTGTGGATCTGTGGTGATTGCCACGTCAGCAACATCGGACCCATCGCGGACGCGGACGGCAACATCAATGTCCAGATCCGCGATCTGGACCAGACCGTCATCGGCAACCCCGCGCACGACATCATCCGGCTCGGGGTTTCGCTGGCCATGGCTGCGCGCGGGTCCGACCTGCCGGGAGTGGTCACCGCGAAGATGATGGAACAACTCATCGTCGGTTACGAAGTGGCGCTGAGCGCCGGGTCGGGCAGCCGCAAGACGATGCGAAAACGGCCGGACACGATTCAACTCATCATGAAGCGAGCGATGCGGCGCAAGTGGCGGCATCTGGCTGCCGAACGCATCGAAGGCCTTGAACCCAATATCCCCTTGTCGAAGAAATACTGGCCGATCTCCGAATCGGAGCGGACAGAACTGAAGGCACTGATGTCGACCGAGGAGGTCCGTCAGCTCGCCACTTCCCTGAGCCACCGCGACGCCGGGGACCAAGTGGAGATGCTGGACGCCGCCTATTGGGTCAAGGGCTGCAGCTCGCTGGGACTGTTGAGGTACGCCATCCTGCTCAGGGTAGGTGAGTCGAAGGACCCGGAGAGCAGCCTTTGCCTCATCGACATCAAGGAGGCCGTCCGCGCCGCAGCGCCAAGGGCCAAGAACGCCCGGATGCCCAGGGACAATGCCTTGCGGATCATCCAGGGCGCACTCCACCTGGCCCCCAACCTCGGCGAACGCATGCTTGCCGGGCGCATCCAGGGCAAGACCGTCTTTCTGCGGGAATTGCTGCCGCAGGATCTGAAAGTCGACATCGATCGCCTGGACCGCACCCAGGCGATGGAGGTAGCTGCCTACCTCGGGAATATCGCGGGACGGGCGCATGCCCACCAGATGGAAAACGAGGATCGAAAACGCTGGTTGCAGGACCTGGGCCGCGCCCGGCCCAAAACCATCGACACGCCGTCCTGGCTATGGCGCAGCGTCGTGGAACTGGTGCAAGCCCACGAGGGTGGTTACCTGGAACATTGTCGCCAGTATGCAAAGGTCCTCCCCTGACCCGATCCTGGCACCATTTCCACTCGATCATCGTGGCGATGTCGCTGTTCACCGCGATGATGGCGCCACCGGTGCTGGCGTGGTTGCTGCGGTATACGCCGGGAAATACGCCACCGCGCTGACCCGCTCCGGCCCCGAAAGACGAAACGCCCCGAATGGGGCGTTTCGCATGACGGAGCGGTCGGTTCAGAAGCTGGCCGTCACGCGCGCGTACCAGAACGCGCCGTTGAAACCGAACGGCGAGGTGAGCGCGTACTTGACGCCCAGGAATTGAAGCGTGGCGTTCTGCTCCTTGCCCGGGTAGGTGTTGAAGACGTTGTTGCCTCCGACAGCCACCGAGAAGGTGTCGTTGAACTTGTAGCGCGCCTCCAGGTCGAGCAGCGTCTTGCCGCTGTAGTGATTCACGTCGTCCGGCGGGTTGTTGCTGCCGAACAGACCGACCGTGGTGCTCCAGCCGCCGTAACGGTTGATCCGGGCGATGGCGTCGAACCGGTGCAACCCGTAGTCGAAGCTGAGCACCGACCGGCTCTTGGGCACCTGGTGTTCAAGGTCGTACACGAAATCGTTGTTGAGCGTGTTGGGTTTGACCTTGACCACGCTCTGCGTGTTGCGGTTGTAGCGGAAGTCGATGTTGAGCCTGCCGTTGCCCAGCTGGTGCCGGGTGTCGACCACGAAGTCGAGGCCGTGGACACGGGAGCCGAACGCATTGCCGAAATAGCTGGCATCGCTGCCGAGCAGCAGTTGCGCATTCGGGTAGCCACCGGCGGCGAGCTGGTCGACGGTGGCCTGGGTCAAGGTCTTGCTGACCAGGCCGATGCGGTTGTCGATCCTGATCCGGTAATAATCCAGGCTCGTCGTGATGTTGTCGACCGGCGTCCACACGGCGCCGACGGACAGGCTCTTCGACGTCTCGGTCTGCAGCGGTGCCGAGCCAAGCGCGCGCGCCACCGGATTGTTCACCGGATAGGTGCCGCTGGGGATCAGGCCGCCCTGGGCGTTCGCGGTGGTGGTGACGTTCAGCGTGTTCGCCTGGCCTGGCGTCGGCGTGCGGAAGCCGGTGTTGTACGTGCCGCGCAGCGCGAACGTGTCGGTGAACGCGTAGCGGCTGGAAAGCTTGTACACCACCTTGGAACCGTAGCCGTTCGCATGCTCGTAGCGCACCGCCGCCGCGCCCGACCATTTGTCGGTGAGGTTCGTCTCGGCGTCGAAGTAGGCCGAATCGCTGTTCTGGGTGAACCGTCCGGCCGCGTTGGCCGGAAAGCCCTGGAAGGCGTCCGACCCCACCCCGAACACCGACGCGGTCGGCCCCACCTCGGTTGAACCGGCGTCGCCCTGGTGGATGATGTAGGTTTCCTGGCGCCACTGCGCGCCGAAGGCGAGCGTGAGCGGCGAGTTGTCGAACGAACGGACGAAGTCCGCACCGGCGCCCTGCTCGCGCTGGGTCAGCTTGCCGGGATGGAAGCTCGTGGGCGAAAGGCTGCCCAAGCTGGGATTGATCGAGCCCTGCAGCCGGTAGTCGACCTCGTTGCTGCCGTTGCGGTAGTGCACGTCCCACTGCAAGTTGCTCTGCCCGCCGCCACGCACGCCGCCGACCAGCTGGTGGTCGGCGATGTTGGCGCCGAACATCGGGCTGTAGCCGCCAGGGAACTGCTTGTAGATCGGATTGAGCAGCACCCAGCCACTCGGGCTCGTTGCGTCGGCCGTGAGGTAGTTCGCCGGGTTGCCGCCGCCAGCGGTGATGCTGTTCACGAGCGACTGTGGTGCGTTCGCCGGCGTCAGGGTGCCGTCGGCGTAGCTGACCAGCGTGGAGCGGCCGCTGATGCCGTATTGCGGCGGCAGCACCGGGCTGCGGTAGAAGAAGCTGGACAGGACCTTCTTGTCCATGAAGTTGCCATAGCCGTAGAGCTGCACGTCACCGGTCAGCGGCAGGCCTGCATTGACGAACAACTTGTTCGATTTGGTCTGCGGGTCGCCCCAGCGCTGGCCGAGGCCGTTGTATGGCACCACGTTCGCGCCCACCGCCGCCGCCACGGCCGCCGCGCCCCCTTGCGGAACGCCACGCGAGGTGGGATCGGTGGTTTCGCGCTCGGCGCTCACGTGCACGAAGCCGTCGGCTCCGAGCGGGAAACCCGCATCGGCATCGTAACGCCGCAGAGCGCCGTCGCCCTTGCCGTATTTGCCTATTTCCGCGCTGACCGTCACGCCCGTGGGGTCCTTCTTCAGGATGACGTTGACCACGCCGGCGATCGCGTCCGAGCCGTACAGCACCGAGGCGCCATCACGCAGTACCTCGACGCGTTCGATCGCGTTGGATGGAAACACCGAGAAATCGACCGCCTGCGCGCCCTGGTTGAAGGTGCCGAGCGGATCGATCTGCAGGTTGACCAGCGCCGAACGATGGAAGCGCTCGCCGTTGACCAGCACCAGGGTCTGGTCGGGCGACAGGTTGCGCAGCGACACCGGCCGCACGAACGCCGTGCCGTCAGCGATCGGAAAACGCTGGCTGGTCAGCGACGGCACGATATTGGTCAGCGAGTCGGTCAGGTCCGCCGATGGCTGGTTCGCGATCTGGCTGCCGCTGAACGCGTCGATCGGCGAAATGGATTCGGTCGGCGACAAGCCGGCCCGGTGCGTGCCGGTCACCACCACCTGCTGCAGGTTGGTGATCGCCTTGTTGTTCGCCGCATCCTTCTGTCCCTGCGGCTTGGTCGCCTGAGTGGCCGTGGCCTGCCCACTGTCCGCCGCCCCCGGATCCTGCGCCTGCGCCGACCATGCCAGCAGCGCCGCGGCGGCAAGCGCCGCGCGCACCGCACGCATAAGCATCACGTTGACACCCGTTTGGTTAGGCATCTGCACTCCCCTTCGACTTGGCCCCATTAGCCCCCAGCGCCGCAACCTACTCCTGCCCGATCTGCCGGAAAAGGCCCGTCAAGAAGTTGCGAATGTGGAGCCATCCAGCTGGCGAAGGCTTCGCCATTCGCGGCGCACTCGTCACCGGCATCGTGATGAGGCATGACGCCGCGCCGCGCCCCGCTCCGCCGACATTCTGGGCATGCCGGCGCTGGTCTCTTCGTATGTACTTGCGACCTGGGTGGCAGGACGGGAGTTGGGGCGTTGGAGGCGTGGAAGTGGACCTGACATGGCCCGGTTATTAGCTAAGGAAGTGGCGAAAATTTGCGTTCAGTAGTTCTTCTGAAGGTGGACGAGTGCTAGCAAGACCTCTTAGCCTCGACGCACAAGAACAGGGGAACATTATGGCCGTTAGTGTCGGCGCACTCGAAGTGCGCAATTTTCGTTCATGCCGAGACCTCGCCGTCGTCTTGTCGGCCTACACGCCAATTGTTGGACGCAACAACTGTGGCAAGAGCAATGTGGTCGCCGCACTAAGTTGGCTTATCCGAAGGTCGACGCTGTCTGAGGACTACTTCAATCAAGTGGACCGCCACCTCGAAGTGGCCGGCACGCTCGTAGGCATCCAGCAGGCTGACATCGATACACTTCCAGACCCTAAACATCAGGCCGCCATCGCCAAGTATGTGCAAGATGGGACATTGCATATTAAGCGGGTACAGGCCACCCCAAAAATCGCGCCGAAGCTCGCGGTGAAAGACCCCGAGACTGGCGAATGGGTCGACAACCCTACGGGGCATCGACGCCGCCTTGAATGCGCTCTTCCCAGAGCCTATCCACATCGCGGCTATGGAGGATGCCGCTGAAGATGCAGCAAAATCCAAGACTACAACGACGATTGGTAAGCTGCTCGCTACGCTCTTGGAAGGCATCCGCCAGCAGCACGAGGCAGATCTGCAGGTGCACCTGGATGCGCTCACCACCCAAATTTCGGCCAAAGGTGCCCAGCGGTTTGCCGAACTGGACCAGATTGACGCTTCCATCAATGCCAAAGTCCGCGACTTATTTCCTGGCGTTTCTGTCCGCTTAGACTTCCCTGTTCCCCTTATCGAAGAGCTGATTAAGGCGGGCACAGTGAGGGTGTTCGAGGACGAAGACCCGAACGGCCCAGGAAGGGCTTTTGGCAGCTTCGGCCACGGGTCGCAACGCGCGATTCAAATGGCACTCGTGCGCCATCTGGCCGAACTCCGGCGAGGTCAAGCGGTGAATGGCGGTGTCAACCTGCTCCTCATCGACGAGCCAGAGCTGTATTTGCATCCTTTTGCCGTGGAGCACATCCGAGAAGCGTTGAAAACTTTGGCTGCTTCCGGCTACCAGGTTGTGTTCACCACCCACTCGGCTCAGATGATTACTCCCGCGGACGCGTCGTCTGCGTTGCTCATGACCAAGACGGCCGCAGACGGCACACGAGCGCGGCCTCGTTTGGCTGACGCCCTAGAAACTGCCGTGCCCGACGCGGATCATCAAATCGGTCTCATATTCACCTTGACTCACGCTTCGCAAGTGTTTTTTGCCGACCGTGTTGTTTTGACCGAGGGTAAGACCGAACTGCGGCTGCTTCCCCACCTCTTCCAGGTCGCGAAGGGGAAAACGCTGGGACAAGCAGGCATAGCGCTCGTCGCTCAGACCGGAGTCAACGACACCCCGAAATGCATGGCGGTCTTGGGTGCCATGGGCATTCCCGCTAAGGCGGTGGTGGACTTGGACTTTGCATTCCGGAACGCAGCCACTCACGGCTATCTGGCTGGAGACGATGTCGACATTGCCGCTTGCAAAGATGTGATGCAGCGTATCCACATCGATTCGGGTTTTTGCTTAAGCAAGGATGGACTGCCAGAGAAGGGTGGAAAGCTCAAAGCATCGCAGGCTTTTGAGGTGCTTGCAGCGCACCCGGACGCAAAGCCTCCCATCGCAAGCCTGGCAGAGAAGTTGCAGCAGAAAAACATCTGGCTGTGGACCGCGGGAGCGATTGAGGTGCCATTGGGCCTGAAAGCCAAGAAGGAAACCGAGTGGCGCCGTTTCCATCAGGAGACCTTGGACAAGGGGTTGGATGCGACTGCCCCAGATGCACAGTCCGTTCGTGACCTACTCGAATGGCTCGCTACTTAGGTACTGCGCGCCGCCGCTGCACCGCTTCCTTCGAAGTGCCGAGGCGCACCCCAACTAAGCGGGTCAGACTCACTTAATTGGCCGCGGTAGCCTGCCCAGCAGGATTGTTCGGCTCATCCTGAGCCTCACCCTTTCGCGCTAAGCGCTACGGGGCCAGCCTTCGGCTGTCCAAATTCGTTCCAGACGAATTTGTCGAACGCGGTGGGTTCTCATCCCCGTCGTCACCATCAGAAAAACAAAACGCCCCACTCAGGGGCGTTTCGCTTTTCTGGCGGAGAGAGTGGGATTCGAACCCACGGTAGTGTTACCACTACGGCAGTTTTCAAGACTGCTGCCTTAAACCGCTCGGCCATCTCTCCTTGAACTCGTTGTCTGCGGCAAGACGCGCGTTGCGCGTCACTACGGCAGTTTTGCTACGGGCATCCTGCCCTCCACCCCTTCGGGGCCAGCGGCGTTGCCGCTGTCCGCTTCGGCTTCCTGCCTTCGCGTCAAGACTGCCGCCTTAAACCACTCGGCCATCTCTCCATAAACTCGTTGTCCTGCCGAAGGCGCGCGTCGCGCGCCACTACGGCAGTTTTGTTCCGGGCATCCTGCCCTCCACCCCTTCGGGGCCAGCGGCGTTGCCGCTGTCCGCTTCGGCATCCTGCCTACGCGTCAAGCTCCTGCTGACTTAAACCATTCGGCCATCTCTCCGCGGAGCGCGCATTGTACGGCCAGTCGCGTCGCTAGCCAACGCGACGGTCAGGCCCGGCTCATGGCTCGCCGAAGATGGTTGCCGTGTCACATGCGAAGGCTGCGCGGGCAGCGAATCGCCAGACTAGACTGTTGCCCGTCTTCAGATGAAGCCTGCGGCATATGGCATCGAAACTGTTGGGGCTGGAGCTTGCTGAAATAGCATCCAGACAGGCGCACGAAGTACGGCAGGCGCTCGAAAAGAAGCGCGATCGTCACCTGGCTGTACACGCGGCCCGCAGGGCGATCCGAAGGCTTCGGGCTACGCTGGCTCTGGGCCGGGACGTTTTCGGCGCGGAGTTTGCTGCGATTGATGGATCACTGGATCGATTGGCTGCTGGCCTGTCCGCGCTTCGTGACGCCCAAGTGGTGGTGGAGGCTGCCGTCGAGCTGGCGAACGATCATCATCCGTACTGGAAAAAGATATCCGGTCAGCTGAAGCACCGCCGCGACCTCTTGCTCGACACCGCGTTGCTCCTCGATCCGGATTTTTCGAAACGGCGCGCCCGGACAAGCCGGATCGAACTGGCGATAGCGGATCTGCAATGGACTGAATTGACGAGGAAGGTTGTGCGCAACGCTGTCCTGCACAGCCTGAAGCGCCTGGAGAAGGCACATGGGATTGCGCGGGCAGAAGGTTCAGCGACGAGTATTCATCGTTGGCGCAAGCGTGCGCGTCGCCTTCGGCTACAACTCGAAACATTGAATGGCACTGCCGACTCGGCCAGCAAGAAAGGTCTCGAAGTCGTCAAACGCAAGGTGAAATCCACCCGCTCGCTGCGTCGTCTCGCGGACAGACTCGGCTGGCGCCAGGATTTGCAGGTTCTTCGATCAAGCATCCGGCACATTGAAAATCCGGTGCTGGCAAAGCTGCTTCGCAGCGAGATCGATCAAGAAATCCGGCGCATAAAACCGTGATATTGCCCTCGAAAGCATCGGACTTCGAGGCTGTCCACGAGGCGGCTTGATTCTTTACTGACCAGGCGCCCCAGGGCAATGTCGACCGATGAAGCTGCCAGGACGGCGGCCTTGAAGTGCTCGACAATTCCCAGAACATGTCGCCAGCAGGCGCACGTTGCCGGCGGACGTCAGGGACCCTGCGGGGGATGAACGTTTGCGCCCTTCTTCGACAGCGCAATCAGGCAACCCACCAGGATCGCGATCGGGATCAGTGCACCAATCAGCGGAAACAGCAGCACGGGTTCGCGGACCACCATCGGCACGATCTGGGTGGCGGTGGCAAAACCGACCGTGCACAGGCGCCAGCGGCGGCTGTGACGGCCGAACCAGAAGCTGGCGAGGACCAGTGCCAGCGCGACCACGGACAGGTCGAGGTCGAGCGTCGGCAGCCGCCAAACACTGGCGAAACCGAGCCGCGTGCCGATCACCGAGGCCAGCACCGCCAGCAGGAAGAAGCTGGTGTAGAACTCCACCCTGCCCCATGTCCCGCGAACGGGCGCCGGTGCGTTCATGCGATGCGGTCCAGCCCGGCCATGTACGGGCGCAGTACCTCGGGCACGTTGATCGAGCCGTCGGCGTTCTGGTAGTTCTCCATCACCGCGATCAGGGTGCGGCCGATGGCGAGGCCGGAGCCGTTGAGGGTGTGCACGAGTTCGGGCTTGCCGGTGTCGGCGTTGCGCACGCGCGCCTGCAGGCGGCGGGCCTGGAAGTCTTCGCAGTTGGAGCAGCTGGAGATCTCGCGGTAGGTCTGCTGGCTGGGCAGCCACACTTCGAGGTCGTAGGTCTTGGTCGAGCCGAAGCCCATGTCGCCGGTGCACAGCAGCAGCTTGCGGTACGGCAGGCCGAGTTTCTGCAGCACCTTCTCGGCGTGGCCGACCATTTCCTCCAGTTGCGCGTAGGAGTCGCCGGCGCGGGCGATCTGCACCATCTCGACCTTCTCGAACTGGTGCTGGCGGATCATGCCGCGGGTGTCGCGGCCGTAGCTGCCGGCCTCGGCGCGGAAGCACAGCGTGTGCGCGGTCATGCGCAGCGGCAGCGCGTCGGCGTCCTGGATGGTGTCGCGCACCAGGTTGGTCAGCGACACTTCGGCGGTGGGAATCAGGTAGCGCTTCGCCTCGCCGACCTTGGTGGCGAACAGGTCTTCCTCGAACTTCGGCAGCTGGCCGGTGCCTTGCATGCTGTCGGCGTTGACGATCACCGGCACGTTGCATTCGAGGTAGCCGTGCTCGGCGGTGTGCAGGTCCAGCATGAACTGGCCGAGTGCGCGATGCAGGTGGGCGAGCTGGCCGCGCAGCACGGTGAAGCGCGCGCCGGACAGCTTGGCGCCGGCCTCGCCGTCGAGCCAGCCGTGGCGTTCGCCCAGTTCGACGTGGTCCTTGACCTCGAAGGCGAACTCGCGCGGCGCGCCCCAGCGGCTGACTTCGACGTTGTCGCTCTCGTCCTTGCCCAGCGGCACCGACTCGTGCGGGATGTTGGGAATGCCCAGCGCGATTTCGGCCAGCTTCGCCTGCGCGTCGGCCAGCGCCTGTTCGTTGGCCTTGAGCCTGTCGCCGATGCCGGCGACCTCGGCCATCAGCGGCGCCACATCCTCGCCCTTGGCCTTGGCCTGGCCGATCGCCTTGGAGCGCGTGTTGCGCAGGTTCTGCAGTTCCTGCGTCTCCATCGCCAGCTGCTTGCGGCTGCTCTCCAGCGCCTCGACGGCGGCCACGTCCAGCGTGTAGCCGCGGGTTTCGGCGAGGCGTGCAGCGGTTTCGGCGAGACGCGAACGCAGCAGGGCGGGATCCAGCATGATCAAAGTCCAGATGAAGGCTTGAACCGTGAATTATCGCTGCCGGGTGGCTACGGCCGCAATGCAAGCAACGAAAGCGAACCGTGTCACCAACATAGCCGTTCGCCCGGAGCGCAGGCCCGCAGGGCCGAAGTCGAAGGACAGCCCTTCGACTTCGCTGCGCCACGCGCAGGGCGAACGGCTGGAAAGTCAGCTGGCCAGCTTGCGTTCGCTGCGACCCAGCCACCAGGCCATCGCGGCGCCGGCGAGCAGCCAGCCGACGAGTTGCTCGACCAGCGCGGCCAGGGTGAAATCGAGCGGGAAGCGATACCAGTTCCAGTACGGCAGCGTCGTGCTCAGCCAGGCAAACACGGCTGCCGCGGCGGCAACGGCGATACGTCGCCGGAACGCCAGACCGGCGCATCCCATGACGAAGGCCAGCGCCAGCGCGGCAAGTGTATCGGACGCCCACTGCCGGCCGATCTGCGGCCCCATCTGCATCATGTCGTCGCCTTGCGGCAGATAGACCACCCAGGCGTAAGGCGAAGTCGCTGCCTTGGCCGAATAAGCCTTGATCACGGCTTCGTCGCCCATCCGCTTCGGGTCCAGCGACGGCAGGATGTAGACGCCCGGCTGGTTGCCGAGCCCTTCATGCAGGCTGCTCAGCACGACGTTTTCGTTGGCCGGCATCTGGATGCCGACGTTGCCGAGTCCCAGCGCCATGTGCGCCAGCACGCCCCACACAAAGACCACGATGCCGCCGATCAGACCTGCCACGAGTACGCGCATGGTTTTCCCCTCTCCCCTGTTGGTGGCAGCGAATCTAAGCCGGGGCGTGCGGCGACGGCAAGGGCGCACGCAGCAGCGTCCGAATCCCGTTTCCTAATGGAGCATCGCCCGCGAGCGGGCTCCTACTTGCGCGCCTTGGCGCGGGCGGCGCGCAGTGCCAGCAATTTTTCGCGCAGCTGCAGTTCCAGGCCCCGTTCCACCGGCTCGTAGAAGATGCTGCCGGCCAGCGCGTCGGGCAGGCACTGCTGATCCAGCGCGATACCGCCTTCGGCGTCGTGGTCGTACTGGTAGCCCTTGCCGTAGCCGAGGCCTTTCATCAGCTTCGTCGGCGCGTTGCGCAGGTGCATCGGCACCTCCAGCGTGCCGCCCTCGCGCACCGCGTCGCGGGCCTTGTTGTAGGCCATGTAGGCGGCGTTGCTCTTCGGCGAGATGGCCAGCCAGATCGCCAGCTGCGCCAGGCCCAGTTCGCCTTCGGGGCTGCCCAGGCGCTCGTAGGTATCCCACGCGTCCAGCGCCATGCGCCAGGCGCGCGGCTCGGCCAGGCCGACGTCCTCCACCGCCATGCGGGTCAGCCGCCGCGCCAGGTACAGCGGGTCGACGCCGCCGTCGAGCATGCGGCACAGCCAGTACACCGCGGCGTCGGGATCGGACGAGCGCACCGACTTGTGCAGCGCCGAGATCTGGTCGTAGAACTGCTCGCCCTGCTTGTCGAAGCGGCGGGTGCGGTCGGCCAGCACCTGGACCAGGGTGGCTTCGTCGATGCTGCGGTGATCGGTATCGTTGTCGTCGGCCAGCTCGGCGGCGATTTCCAGCAAGGTCAGCGCGCGGCGCACGTCGCCGTCGGCGGCCTGGGCGATCAGTCGCAATGCCTCGTCGTCCACCTGCAGTTGCAGTGCGCCGAGGCCGCGTTCGCTGTCGGCCAGCGCGCGCTGCAGCGCGGCGACGATGTCGTCGGTGGAGACCGGCTCCAGCACGTGCACGCGGCAGCGCGACAGCAGCGCGGAGTTCAGCTCGAACGAGGGGTTCTCGGTGGTGGCGCCGATGAAGATGATCACGCCGCGCTCGATGTGCGGCAGGAAGGCGTCCTGCTGGGTCTTGTTGAAGCGGTGCACCTCGTCGACGAACAGCACGGTGCGCCGGCCTTGGGCGAAGTTCACCTCGGCTTCGGCCAGCGCCTTGCGCACGTCCGGCAGGCCCGACAGCACCGCCGAGATCGCGCGGAAATCGGCGTCGGCGTAGCGCGCCACCAGCAGCGCCAGCGTGGTCTTGCCGCAACCGGGCGGCCCCCACAGCACCATCGAGTGCATCTTGCCGGCCTCCAGCGCGCGGCGCAGCGCCTTGTCGGGACCGACCAGGCGCTGCTGGCCGACGATTTCGTCGAGGCTGCGCGGGCGCATGCGCTCGGCCAGCGGCTTGAGCGCATCGGGTTCGGCGAACAGGCCGGGAGCGGATGGCGAGACGGAGCGTGACATCCGCGCATGATAAGCCATGCCCGCCGGTTCATCCGGCCGCGGCCGATTGCCGGTGTGGTCCGGCACGCGGTGGACCGGCTACGACACGGTCAAGCCGGGTCGGCGTCGCCCCCGCGCGTCATCGTCGTGTACTGGCGGTAGATGCCGTAGCTCAGGCCGCACAAGCCGGTAAGCACCGCCGGGATCAGCAAGCTGCGTTCGCCCAGCACCTGGAACAGCACCGCCCCGGCGGCACTGCCCAGCGTGAAGGTGCTGACCACCAGCAGGCAGACGCGGATGCGCAAGGTATCCACCTCCAGCCCGCGCAGGCGCTGGCCGATGTAGATGCCCAAGTCCGTGAACATGCCCGAGACATGGGTGGTGCGGAACACCATGCCGCTGTAGGTGCTGGCCATGCCGTTCTGCAGCCCGGCCGCCATCGCGGCCAGGTCCAGGCCGAACGAACTGCCGCCGTCCAGCAGCGGCACCGCGGCGAACAGCAGCAACGATTCCAGCACCAGCGCCACCCCGTAGCGGCGGCCGAGCTTCAGCGTGTTCTGCTGCACGATCAAGCCACTGAGCAGCGCGCCGAACACGAAGGCGCCGATCGACAGCAGCCAGTGCCATGCCTCGGCGCCGTCGCCGGTGCCTACCGCGATGCCGAGCAAGCTGGTGGATCCGGTCAGGTTGGTGATCGACTGGTGCCGGAAGCCCATGTAGCCGGCGGCATTGATCATGCCGGCGATGAAGGCGAGGATGCCGCCGCCGATCCAGGCCCAGCGCGGCAACCGGCGCAGCACGGTCATGAGCGCATCAGTCCTTCAGCGGCTGCACGTCGATCACCGGCGCGTCGCCGATCACGTCGGCGCCCTTCGGCGGCACGAAGTTGAAGGTGGCCGGCGGAACCGGCGCATTGCGCTGCCAGGCGGAGAAGCGGATGTCGGTGGTGGAACCGAGCTGGTCGCGGAACGTCATGCGGGCCAGCCCCTTCGCGTCGAAGCCGAGGTCGGCGTAGTCGAACTGCGGGTCCTTCGCGGTGGAGCTGAGCCGCAGCCAGACCAGGCCGTCATGCTCGCCCTGCTCGACCACCTTGAAATCCTTGTCCATCTGCTTGAGGTCGGTCAGCACGGTGAGCGGACTGTGCGCCTCCTCGGTGCTCTGCACGCGCACGGTGACCTGTTCGAGCTCCGGGTCGTACATCCACACCCGGCTGCCGTCGGCGACGATGGTCTGCTTGTACGGCGCCAGCGTGTCCCAGCGGAACTGGCGCGGCGCCTGCAGCGCCAGCGTGCCGGAACTGTTCTTGCTGCTCTTGCCGTTGATGTCGGTCAGGGTCTGGCTGAAGTGGCCGGTCAGCGAGTGCAGGCCGGTGGCGAACGCATCCAGGCGCGCGCGCGCTGGGCCGCCGGCGGCCTGCGCCATGGCGCTCAGCGACAGCGTCAGCACGACGGCGGACAGGACAAGCATGAGGCGTTTCATCGGATTCCCGGAACATGATGATGGCAGTCGGAAGTGTGGGCAGTACTGGCTTAACGGAACTGTAGGAGCCCGCTGGCGGGCGATGCCTTCCCGTGCGGTTCAGATCAGATGCATCGCCCGCCAGCGGGCTCCTACGCGTCCGTCGAAGCCGGCTCAATTCTTCGGTGGCGGCGGCGCCAGCACTTCGCGGTTGCCGTTGTGCTGCGGGGCGCTGACCACGCCGTCCTGCTTCCATCTGCTCGACCAGCCGCGCGGCGCGGTTGTAGCCGATGCGCAGGTGGCGCTGCACGCCGGAGATCGAGGCGCGCCGCGTCTGCGGTGACGATCGCGCACGGCCTTGTCGTACAGCTGGGCGTCGGCGTCGCCGCCCTGCCTCGCCTTCCTGCGGCAGGCCGGAGTCGTCGATGAACTTGCCGTCGCCGGTGGCCTGCACTTCTTCCAGCACGCCGTCGATGTAGTTCGGCGCGCCCTGCGACTTCAGCCAGGCGACCACGCGGTGCACCTCGTCGTCGTCGACGAAGGCGCCGTGCACGCGCTCCGGCGTGGCGGTGCCGGGCGGCAGGTACAGCATGTCGCCGTGGCCGAGCAGCGTTTCGGCGCCGCACTGGTCGAGGATCGTGCGCGAGTCGATCTTGCTCGAGACCTGGAACGCGATGCGGGTCGGGATGTTGGCCTTGATCAGGCCGGTGATCACGTCCACCGACGGCCGCTGCGTGGCCAGGATCAGGTGCATGCCGGCGGCGCGCGCCTTCTGCGCGAGGCGCGCGATCAGTTCCTCCACCTTCTTGCCGACGATCATCATCATGTCGGCGAATTCGTCGATGAAGACCACGATGTACGGCAGCGGCTCCAGCGGCTCGGCGGCGAGGTTCGGCATCTCCGGGTTCGGCCGGAACAGCGGATCCAGCAGCGGCTGGCCGGCGTTCTCGGCGTCCTTCACCTTCTTGTTGAAGCCGGCCAGGTTGCGCACGCCCACCGCCGCCATCAGCTTGTAGCGGCGCTCCATCTCGGCCACGCACCAGCGCAGCGCGTTGGCGGCCTCCTTCATGTCGGTGACGACCGGCGCCAGCAGGTGCGGGATGCCCTCGTAGATCGAGAGCTCCAGCATCTTCGGGTCGATCATGATCATGCGCACGTCTTCGGGCTGGCCTTGTACAGCAGGCTCAGCACCATCGCGTTGACCGCCACCGACTTGCCGGAGCCGGTGGTGCCGGCGACCAGCAGGTGCGGCATCTTGCGCCAGGTCGACGACGACCGGCTTGCCGCCGATGTCCTTGCCCAGCGCCAGCGTCAGCGGCGATTTCTGCTGGTCGTACTTGTCCGAACGCAGGATCTCGGAGAGGTACACGATCTGCTTGTGGGTGTTGGGGATCTCCAGCCCGATCACGTTCTTGCCCGGGATCACGTCGACCACGCGCACGCTGACCACCGACAGGCCGCGCGCGATGTCCTTGTCCAGGCTCGACACCTGCGAGCCGCGGATGCCCGGCGCCGGCTCCATCTCGAAGCGGGTGATCACCGGGCCCGGATAGGCGCCGACCACCTTCACGTCGATCTTGAAGTCCTTCAGCTTGAACTCGACCTGGCGCGAGAGCACCTCGAGGGTCTCCTCGGAATAACCCGGCCCCTGCGGCGGCGCCTCGTCCAGCAGCGACAGCGGCGGCAGTTCGCCGGGCGTGGCGGCGCCGACGAACAACGGGATCTGCGTTTCCAGCTTCGCCCGCTCGCTCTTGGTCACCGGCGCGGGCGGCGCCTCGATGCGCACCGGCTCGCGCTTGGCTTGGCGCACCGCGTCGGCCTTCTTGACCACTTCGCGCTCGGTGCGCGCCTGCCGTGCGGCCAGCGCCTGCGGCGCCTCGCGCAGCTTGCCCTTGAGCCAGTCGACCAGTTTCAGCACGCCCTGCCCGGTCCAGTCCATCAGCTTGAACCAGGACAAGCCGGTGGCCAGGGTCACCGCGATCAGGAACAGCGCCAGCAGCAGCAGCGGCGCACCCTTGGCGCCGAACGCGCTGAGCAGGGCGTCGCCGACCCACACGCCGATGATGCCGCCCACGCCCTGCGGCAGCACCGGCTCGTCATGAAAATTGAGGTACAGCAGTGCCGGGCCGGTGATGAAGAAGAACACGAAGCCGACCAGGCGCAGCGCCGGCTCCCAAGGGTGCACCACCTGTTCGCCGCGCTGGCGCAGCACCTGCACGCCCAGCAACAGCAGCAGCAACGGGAAGCAGTAGGCGACCAGGCCAAAGATCCAGCGCAGCAGGTCGGCAATGTACGCCCCCACGGTGCCGCCGAAATTGCGCGCATGTTCCAGCTGGCCGGCGTTCGTCCAGCTGGGGTCGTGCGGGTTGTAGCTGAACAGGCACACCAGCAGGTACAGCGCCAGCGGCAGCAACAGCAGGGCACCGGCCTCACGCAGCCGGCGCTTCACCTCCTCGCTGAGGCCTTCCTTAGGTTGTTGCTTTGCGTTCGTGTTGCGCGCCACCCTGGGTGTCCCCTTCCTGTCTGCCAAGGGTTAAAGCATACCTTGCAGCGCAGGATGCACCAGCTTGCCGCCGTCGACATTGATGCCGCTATTCAGCGGGGCGAACTGGCGCCACGCGTTGCCCGCGGCCAGACGCTGCACATACGGCAGGATCGCGGCGGAAATCGCCAGCGACGAAGTCTGCGGCACCGCGCCTGGCATGTTGGTCACGCAGAAGTGGGTGACGCCGTGGACCTCGTAGGTGGGCTCCTTCCAGCTGGTCGGATGCGAAGTCTCGAAGCAGCCGCCCTGGTCGATCGCGATATCCACCAGCACGCTGCCCGGCTCCATCGTCCTGACCATTGCCTCGCTGACTACGTGCGGCGCCCGGGCGCTGGGGATCAGCACCGCGCCGACCACGATGTCGGCGTCGCGCACTTCCTCGGCCACCGACGACTCGTAGGCATACAGCGCGGTGACGTTCGGGCCCATCGCCATCATCTCGGCCAGGCGGTCCCGGCGTTTGTCGAACACCACCACATTGGCGCCGGCGGCAGCAGCCAGCGCGACGGCATTGCCGCCGGCCGCGCCGGCGCCCAGCACCACCACCTTGCCGCGCGGGGTAGAGGCCATGCCGCCGAGCAGCTTGCCCTTGCCGCCCTGCGGGCGATGCAGCAGGGTGGTGCCGATCTGGGTGGAGATGCGGCCGGCGATCACCGACATCGGCAACAGCAGCGGCAGCATGCCGTTTTCCATCACCGACTCGAACGCCACACCGGTCAGGCCGATGTCGAGCAGGCTGCGGGTCAATGCCGGCTCCGCGGCCAGGTGCAGGTAGCAAAACAGCAGATGGTGCTTCTTCAGCAAGGCCAGGTCGCCGGCGATCGGCTCCTTCACCTTGACGATCAGCTCGCCGGCGCCGTACAGCGCGGCGGCGTCCGCCACCACCGTGACGCCTTCCCTTGCATAAGCGGCGTCGGCAAACCCGCTTTCCAGGCCGGCGCCGGACTGGATGAACACCTCATGGCCACGGTGCACCAGGTCGGCGGCGGCGGCGGGGATGAGGGCGACGCGCCCTTCCATCGTCTTGGTTTCGCAGGGGATGCCGATGCGCATGAAGGAGGAATCCTGTGGATGTGCAAATCCATCGCGCCATCGCTGCGGTCATGCCGCCGATCTGCCGATGCCTTGAATCGGTGCTGCGTATTCCCCATTCTTCCGGGGTCGTGCGCTCCGTCGTCATCGCCCGCTGCTGCCCTGAGGGAAACGGCCGCAGGGATCGGAGCGAATAGTCACTCAAGCCATCAGAAAACTCCAAGGATTATAATCATGAGCGTCGCCCCCAAACACAGCCGCCTGCTGATCCTCGGCTCCGGTCCCGCCGGCTACACCGCTGCGGTGTATGCGGCCCGCGCCAATCTCAAGCCGACCATGATCACCGGCCTGCAGCAGGGCGGCCAGCTGATGACCACCACCGACGTGGACAACTGGCCGGGCGACGTCGAGGGCCTGCAGGGACCGGCGCTGATGCAGCGCATGGCCGAGCACGCCGAACGCTTCCACACCGAGATGATCTTCGACCACATCCACACGGCGGACCTGAAGCAGCGCCCGTTCCGGCTCAAGGGCGATTCCGGCGAATACACGGCCGACGCACTGATCATCACCACCGGCGCCACCGCCAAATACCTCGGCATCGCCAGCGAGGAGAAGTACAAGGGCAAGGGCGTGTCCGCCTGCGCCACCTGCGACGGCTTCTTCTTCCGCGACCAGGACGTGGTGGTGATCGGCGGCGGCAACACCGCGGTCGAGGAAGCGCTGTACCTGGCCAACATCGGCCGCAAGGTCTACCTGGTGCATCGCCGCGACAAGCTGCGCGCCGAGAAGATCATGCAGGACAAGCTGTTCGAAAAAGCCGCCGCCGGCAAGATCGAGCTGGTCTGGAACCACAGCATCGACGAGGTGCTGGGCGACGAAAGCGGCGTCACCGGCGTGCGCGTGAAAGACGTCAACTCCGGCGCCACCCGCGACATCGAGGCGACCGGCTTCTTCGTGGCGATCGGCCACACGCCGAACACCGGCATCTTCGAGGGCCAGCTCGACATGCACGACGGCTACATCAGGATCCGCAGCGGCCAGCATGGCATGGCCACGATGACCTCGGTGCCCGGCGTGTTCGCCGCTGGCGATGTGGCTGACCACATCTACCGCCAGGCCGTCACTTCGGCCGGCTTCGGCTGCATGGCCGCGCTGGACGCCGAACGCTGGCTGGACCAGCAGACGCCGGCCGGCTGATGCTTTTACCCCTCTCCCCCAATGCAGTTGGGGGAGAGGCTCGGGTGAGGCGAAAGCTTATGCTTATCCATCGGCAAGTCATTCCCTTGCGATACGCGCGGCGAAATTCATCCCCAACCATTCCATGCTGACCACCCGCTTCCACGACGCGATCGCCGAACTGCCAGCCGCGGAGTGGGATGCCCTGCGTGCCGACGCGAACCCGTTCGTGTCGCACGCCTTCCTGGACGCGTTGGAGCGCAGCGGCTGCATCCGTCCCGACTGGGGCTGGCAAGCGCACCACCTGGGCCTGTACGAGGCGGGCCGACTGGTGGCCGCCGCGCCGCTGTACCTGAAGGGCAACTCGCACGGCGAGTTCGTGTTCGACTGGAGCTGGGCGCATGCCTGGCAGCGCGCCGGTGGCGAGTACTACCCGAAGCTGCTCAACGGCGTGCCCTACTCGCCCGTGCCCGGTCCGCGCCTGCTGGCCGGCGACCACGCGCGCACACCGTCGTTGCAATGCGAACTGGTCGGAGCCATGCGTCGCCAAGCCGAGCGGCTGGGGCTGTCGTCGGTGCACTCGAATTTCCTGCAACCCGCCGAACTCGCTGCGTTCGACGCTGATCAAGGCTGGCTGGCACGCTCGGACGTGCAGTTCCACTGGCACAACAGCGGTTACCGCCATTTCCCGGATTTCCTCGGCGCGCTCAACCACAAGAAGCGCAAGAACATTTTGCGCGAACGCCGCCAGGTGGCGGCGAGCGGGCTGGCCATCGAATGGCGCGGCGGCGACACGCTCAGCGGCGACGAGTGGCGTCGGGTGCATGCGCTGTACGAAGCCACCTTCGACATGAAGGGCAACCACGCCGCGCTGACCGCCGCGTTCTTCCGCCGGCTCGGCACGCTGGGATCGACCGCACAGCTCGCACTGGCCCGCGACGGCGCAGCCATCGTGGCGATGGCGCTGTTTGTGCAGGGCGGCGACGTGCTGTACGGCCGCTACTGGGGGGCATCGATGGACGTGCCCGGCCTGCACTTCGAGCTGTGCTACTACCGCGGCATCGAGCACGCGATCGCCCATAAGCTGGAGCGCTTCGAGCCGGGTGCACAGGGCGAGCACAAGCTGGCGCGCGGGTTCCTGCCGGTGCGCACGCACTCGCGCCACTACCTGGCGAACCCCGATTTCCGAGCCGCGGTGGCAAAGGCGCTTGCCAGCGAGGACGAAGCGGTCGACGCTTATGCCGCCGGGCTGCGAAGCCACAGCCCCTATGCCGATCACGGTCACGTCGAACGATGAACAGGCTGCCGCTGCTGGATGCCGAACGCTGGGATCGCTTCCCCGACCCGCGCCAGGCGCTGGCCGAGCCGAACGGCCTGCTCGCGTTCGGCGGCGACTTGTCGCCCCGGCGGCTGCTAGCCGCGTACAGCCTCGGCATCTTTCCGTGGTTCGGCGAGAGCGAGCCGATCCTGTGGTGGTCGCCCGACCCCCGCTGCGTGTTCCGCACCGAACACCTGCGGATCAATCGCAGCCTGCGCCGCCAGCTCAGGGGCAAGCCGTGGCGGCTCACCGTGGACATGGCGTTCGACCAGGTCATCCGCGCCTGCGCCGCGCCGCGCGCCAGCGATTCCGGCACCTGGCTGGTGCCGGCGATGATCGACGCCTACGTTCAGCTGCATCGGCTGGGGTATGCGCACAGCGTCGAGGTGTGGGACGGCGAACGCCTGGTCGGCGGCATCTATGGTGTGGCGGTCGGCCGGCTGTTCTGCGGCGAGTCGATGTTCAGCGCGGAAAGCGGCGGCTCGAAGCTCGCCCTGGTGGTGCTGGCGCGGCTGCTGCGCGACATGGGTTTCCCGCTGCTCGACACCCAGGTCAGCAACCCGCACACGCTCGGCCTGGGTGCGATCGAGATGCCGCGGATGCAGTTCCTGCAGCAGGTTGCCCGGCTCGGCCAGATGTCCGGGCTGGTGGGCAGCTGGGCCGCCTTCAACCCGCGGCTGATCCAGCCCTGTGCCGGTGACTGACTTCAGCGCCCGAGTGCCTTGAGTCCGGCGTAGTTCTCGAGGAACAGCGCCACCAGGTCGGGATCGAGTTGGCTGCCGGCCGCCTCGCGCAGGTAATCCAGCACCGCGGGCTCGGGCCACGCCGGCTTGTACACGCGCGCGGTGATCAGCGCATCCCACACGTCGACGACGCTGAAGATGCGCGCAGCCAACGGAATCTGCTCGCCGCGCAGGCCCTGCGGATAACCGCTGCCGTCCCAGCGCTCGTGATGGCTATGCGGGATCTCGCCGGCGTCGCGCAGGAAATCCACCCGCTGCAACAGCTCGTAGCCGAGTTGCGGATGGCGGCGCATCACCGCCATTTCCTCGTCGTCGAGCTTGCCCGGCTTGATCAGCACCGCGTCCGGCAAGGCCAGCTTGCCGATGTCGTGCAGCAAGGCGCCGAAGCTCAGGTTGCGCAACGCCTCGCCATGCACGCCGGCCAGTCGGGCCAGGCCGGCGGCCATCCGCATCACCCGGTCCGAATGGTCGCCGGTTTCCTTGTGACGGATGTCCATCGCCGACACCAGCACGCGCAAGGCCTGGGTGTGCCCGTCCAGCAGCTTCCGGTTGGCGGCCTGCAGACGACGCAGGTCGCGGCCGATCATCCAGTACAACAATGCGCCCGTGCTCGCCACGAACAGCCAGCCCTTGATGTTCTGCAGCGAGGTCAGTTCGGCCTGATCGTGCACCAGGGCATCCAGCGCGTGATCGGAGAACCAGATCCACAGCGCGGACAGCAGCATGTAGAGCAGGACGGTACGGGACTGAGGGCTGATTCTCACGGCGGTTCTCCGAAGAGATCATTTCGAGCGCGGCATGCATGCGGCGCCCCCTGGACGCCAACAGGAGAATGAACCAGCGCCAGCCGTGACGATGTGACGGTGGCCTCAGCCCGTCCGCGCTGCATATTTGCGGGCAACATAGTCGTCGAGGATGCCCACGAATTCGTTGGCGATATCGTCGCCGCGCAAGGTCATCGCCTTCTCGCCGTCGATGAAGACCGGCGCCGCCGGTGCCTCGCCGTTGCCCGGCAGCGAGATGCCGATGTTGGCGTGCTTGGACTCGCCCGGGCCGTTGACGATGCAACCCATCACCGCCAGGGTGAGGTTCTCCACGCCGTCGTACTTGATGCGCCAGGTCGGCATCTGCTCGCGCACGTGTTCCTGCACGGTCTTGGCCAGCTCCTGGAAGAACTCGCTGGTGGTGCGGCCGCAGCCCGGGCAGGCGGTGACCAGCGGGGTGAACGAGCGCAGGCCCATGGTCTGCAGCAGTTCCTGCGCCACGATCACTTCGCCGGTGCGCGAGGCGCCCGGTTCCGGGGTAAGCGAGATGCGGATGGTGTCGCCGATACCTTCCTGCAGCAGCACGGCCAGCGCGGCGCTCGACGCGGTGATGCCCTTCGAACCCATGCCCGCCTCGGTCAGACCCAAGTGCAGCGCGTAGTCGCAGCGTGCAGCGAGATCGCGGTACACCGCAATCAGCTCCTGCACGCCGGAAACCTTGCACGAGAGGATGATGCGGTCGCGGGCCAGGCCGATCTTCTCGGCCAGCGCGGCCGAATCCAGCGCCGAGCGGATCAACGCCTCGCGTGCCACGTGCGAGGCGTCCCACGGCTCGGCGCGCCGGGCGTTCTCGTCCATCAGCGTGGTGACCATGCTCTGGTCCAGCGAGCCCCAGTTCGCGCCGATGCGCACCGGCTTGCCGTAACGCAGCGCCATCTCGATGATTGCACCGAACTGGCTGTCTTTCTTCTTGCCGAAACCGACGTTGCCGGGATTGATGCGGTACTTCGCCAGCGCCTCGGCACAGGCGGGTTCGCGCTCCAGCAGCTGGTGGCCGTTGTAATGGAAGTCGCCGATGATCGGCACATCCACACCCATCATCGCCAGCCGTTCGGCAATCCGCGGCACCGCGGCGGCGGCGGCCGGCGTGTTCACCGTGATGCGCACCAGTTCGGAGCCGGCGCGGGCCAGTTCGGCGATCTGCTTCGCGGTGCTGGCCGGGTCCTCGGTGTCGGTGTTGGTCATCGACTGCACCACCACCGGCGCGCCGCCACCCACCATCACCTTGCCGATCTGCACGGCCACGCTGGGCCGGCGCAACGCCGGCGCGGCGGGACGCGGTTTCTGTGTAGCAATCTCACTCATGGAATCAACCGGGATGACAGGTCGCGATCGCTCGCGGCGATGCGCCAAGGATACCCGATCGAGCTTGCCTTCCTGTGACAAATCGGCGCACGCTGGCTGTCTGCACACGGCGCACGGTTGCTCCTGCGTCATCGGCGCGTGGACGGATTGCCGCAGCAGCTTGATCGGAGTCAATGCGGCGTCGCATGCTTCGTTCTAAAATTGTCCAGATATCCAGCCGGGAAACCCCATGCCGAATACCGAGTACTACAACGACAAGGTTGTGCGCCAGTTCCTGCTGGCCGCAGCAGTCTGGGGCATCATCGGCATGTCGGTCGGCGTCTACGCCGCCGCCGAGCTTATGTGGCCTGCACTGAATTTCGAGATCCCCTGGCTGACCTTCAGCCGGCTTCGCCCCGACCACACCTTCGGCGTGATCTTCGCGTTCGGCGGCTCGGCACTGATGGGCACCTGCTACTACGTGGTGCAGCGCACCGGCCACGCGCGGCTGGCGCTGGGGCGGCTTGCGGAATTCACCTTCTGGGGCTGGCAGCTGAGCTGCGTGCTGGCGATGATCACGATGCCGCTGGGCCTGACCCAGAGCAAGGAATACGCCGAGCCGGAATGGTTCGTCGACATCCTGATCGCGGTCGTCTGGGTGAGCTTCGGCGTGGTGTTCTTCGCCAGCCTGGCGCGCCGGCGCATCAAGCACATCTATGTGGCGAACTGGTACTACGGCGCGTTCATCATCGCCGTGGGCCTGCTGCACATCGTCAACAACCTCGCCTTGCCGGTGTCCTGGGCCAAGTCGTACCCGATCTACTCGGGCGTGGTCGACGCGATGGTGCAGTGGTGGTACGGCCACAACGCCGTGGCGTTCTTCCTCACCGCCGGCTTCCTCGGCATGATGTATTACTTCGTGCCGCGGCAGGCACAGCAGCCGCTGTGGAGCTACCGCTTCTCGATCGTCAATTTCTGGGCGCTGATCTCGGTCTACATGTGGGCCGGCGCGCACCACCTGATGTATACCGCGCTGCCGGACTGGGTGCAGTCGGTCGGCATGGCCTTCTCGCTGGTGCTGCTGATGCCGAGCTGGGGCTCGGCCGCCAACGGCTTGCTCACCTTCAACGGCTCGTGGTGGCGCCTGAGGACCGACCCCGCCGCGAAGTTCATGGTGATGGCGCTGGTGTTCTACGCCGCATCGACCTTCGAAGGCTCGATGATGGCGATCAAGACGGTGAACCAGTTCACCCACTACACCGACTGGACCATCGCGCACGTGCACTCCGGCTCGCTCGGCTGGGTGGCGATGATCACCATCGGCTCGTTGTACGCGATGGCGCCGCGGGCGCTGGGCCGCCCGGAGATGCACTCGCACAAGGGCATGGAACTGCATTTCTGGCTGCACATGCTGGGCACCCTGTTCTATGTGGGCGCAATGTGGACCGCCGGCGGGGTGGAAGGCCACATGTGGCGCGCCACCCAGCCCGACGGCGCGCTCACCTACGGCTTCCTGGACAGCCTGATCGCGATCAAGCCGATGTACCTGATCCGCTGGATGGGCGGCGTGCTGATCCTGTCGGGCATGGTCGTGATGGCATGGAACCTGTGGCATACCGCGGCGGATGCGCGCGCCCGGCTGATCAAGCCGATCCCGGTGCCGATCCCCGAACCCGTACCTCACCAGGTACCGACGCCACTGCCCGCCGCCGGTTGAGGACGACACCACCATGGCTTACAAGCATTTCGAAGCAATCGAGAAACACGCCGGCCTGCTCGCGATCGGCATCGCGATCATGGTCTCGCTGGGCGGCCTCGCCGAGATCACCCCGCTCTTCGTCGAGGCGCACAAGCTCGAGGCGCCTCCTGGCGTGCACCCGTACGACCCGCTGCGGCTGGCCGGCAAGGACGTCTATGTGCGCGAGGGCTGCTACCTGTGCCACTCGCAGATGATCCGCGCACTGCGTTTCGAGACCGAGCGCTACGGCCACTTCTCGACCGCCGCCGAATCGGTCTACGACCGTCCGTTCCAGTGGGGTTCCAAGCGCACCGGCCCGGACCTGGCCCGCGTCGGCGGCAAGTACTCGGACGACTGGCAGCGCATCCACCTGCTGGATCCGCGCCAGGTGGTGCCGCAGTCGAACATGCCCGCCTACCCATGGCTGGTCGGCAAGAAGCTCGACGCCGCCGACATCCAGGCGCGCATGCGTGTCCTGCGCAAGCTGGGCGACTCGTACAGCGACGCGGAAATCGCCAGCGCGCCGGCCGCGGTGGAAGGCAAGACCGAGATGGATGCGCTGATCGCATACCTGCAGGGCCTGGGCATCAAGAACGAGCCCGATGCGGCGAGTGCCCCGGCAAGCGCGGGAGGCACGCCATGATCCCGATGAACCCGATCTGGGGTGATATCACCGGCGTATTCATCCTGCTGATGATGTTCACCTTCATCGGCATCTGGATCTGGGCCTGGCGCAAGCGCCACAAGCGCACGTTCAGCCGCATGGCACGTCTGCCGATGGAAGACGAGCCCGAATTCGACAACAAGGAGGATCGCCCATGAGTGCGGGATGGTCGTTGTGGGTGATGTTCCTGGTGGTGCTCAACCTTGGCATCACGCTGTTCCTGTTCCTGTGGGGACCGCGCGCGAAGATCCCCACCCTGCCCGACGGCACCAGCGGCCACGTCTGGGCCCACGGCGTGCTGCGCGAGGGCGTGCGCCCGCTGCCGATGTGGTGGGTGCTGTTTTCCGGCGCGATGTTCGTGATCGGCTTCATCTACCTGGCGCTGTTCCCCGGCTTCGGCAACTTCAAGGGCGTGCTGGGCTGGACCTCGCACGGCGAACTGGCGAATGCCGTGGCCGACAACGAGGCCAGGCGCGCCCCGCTGGTCGAGCGCTTCAAGCTGTATCCGGTGGAGCAGCTGGCCAACGATCCGGCCGCGTTGCAGATGGGCAAGGTGCTGTTCGAGGACAACTGCGCCGCCTGCCACCAGCGCGCCGCCAACGGCAACGTGCTGCTTGGCGCGCCCGACCTCACCGACGACGACTGGCTGTACGGTGGCAGCGGCAGCGATATCACCACCTCGATCCGTGACGGCCGCAGCGGCGTGATGCCGCCGTGGTCCAGCCTCGGTGCGGACAACGTGAAGAACCTCGCGCAGTACGTGCTGAGCCTGTCCGGCTCGCCGCACGACGCGACCAAGGCGGCGGCCGGCCAGCCGCTGTTCACCACCTGCGCGGCCTGCCACGGCGCCGACGGCAAGGGCAACCATGCACTCGGCGCGCCCAACCTCACCGACCGCATCTGGCTGCACGGCGGCAGCGTGGCCGACATCGAGAAGAGCATCGGCGAGGGCCGCCAGGGCCACATGCCGGCGTGGAGCCCGCGGCTGTCCGACGACCAGATCCGCGTCCTCGCCGCCTACGTTTATCACCTGTCGCACCCCGGCAATGAAAGCAAGCAATGACATCGCTGCCCGCACGGCATCGGCCTGGTATCACCAGCCGGTGCTGTGGCTGGGCGTGTTCGTCTTCGTGGCATCGCTCGCCGGCTGCGTTTGGATGATCGTGCTCGGCGCGAAGCACGCCGACACGCCACTGGATACCCCGCACACCGTATTCGGCGTGCCGGTCAGCGCGCACAGCAGCGCCAAGCCGCCGCCCCACCCACCGACCGACCCGCCGCGATGAGCACCAACGCGGCGTGGGCCCATCCACAACTCGCCGCGCAGGTAGTGCGCCCACGCCGCGACGGTTGCAACGAAATCGCGCTGCGGGTCGAGTCGCTGGACGACGCACGCCAGGTGCTGTGGCTGGAGCAGCGGATCCGCGCCTTGCCCGGCGTGCGGCGTGTCGCCATCGATCGTCCGGCGCGGCGCGTGCGGGTCGTATGGGATGCACGACGCACCTCGCTGCCCGCCCTGCTCGACAATTTCGCCGCCGCGGACTGCCCGGCGCAGCCGCTGCGGCACGACAACATCGACGACGCGCGTTCGCGCGAACAGCACGACGCGCTGAAGCACCTGCTGGTCGCCGGCATGTGTTCGATGCAGGTGATGACGTACGCCTTCGTGATCTACATCGGCGTGGTCGACTTCGTCGACTTCAGCACGCGCAACCTGTTCCGCTGGCTCGGCCTGCTGACCACCCTGCCGGTGGTGTTCTACTCGGCGCAGCCGTTCTTCGCCGGTGCCGTGCACGAGCTGAACGAGCGCCGGCTGGGCATCAACCTGCCGGTGGCGCTGGCGGTGCTGCTGGTGTTCCTGGCCAGCCTGTTCAATACGCTGCGCGGCAGCGGCGAGATCTACTTCGACTCGGTGACCATGTTCGTGTTCCTGCTGCTCGGCGGGCGCTACGTGGAACTGCGCTCGCGCCACCGCAGTGGGGCGCTGGGCGATGCGGCGATCGACGCCGCGCCGTTGCTGGCGCAGCGCCGTCGCGCCGACGGCGAGCTGGAGACGGTGGCGGCGATCGCCCTGCTGCCCGGCGACCGCGTGCACGTCGCCGAAGGCAGCACGGTGCCGGCGGACGGCGTGCTGGAAAGCGCCGGCGTGCAGGTGGATGAGGCGCTGCTGTCGGGCGAATCGCACCCGGTACGGCGCGAACGCGGCGAACGGCTGGTTGCCGGCAGCGTGCTGCTGTCCGGGCCGGCCGCGCTGCGCGTGGAGCACAGCGGCGCCACCACCACCGCGGCACGGCTGGGTGCCCTGGCGACCCGCGCGCGCCAGGCGCGTTCGCTGATCGCGCCCAGCGATCGCGAGATCGGCCGCTTCGTCGCCCGCATATTGGTGCTGACCGTGCTCACCGCCTTGGGCTGGCTGCTGGTCGACCCATCCCGCGCGTTCGAGGCTGCGGTGGCCGTGCTGGTGGTGGCCTGCCCCTGCTCGTTCGCGCTGGCCCGCCCGGCCGCGCTGACGCGCGCGCTCGGCGTGCTGGCCGCGCGCGGCGTGCTGGTCACCGACGGCAAGGCCTTGGCAACGTTGGCCAAGGTCGACTACGCGCTGTTCGACAAGACCGGCACGCTGACCGTGCCGCAGCTGGACCGCAGCGCGATCGAACCCCTGCGCGGCGACACGACGGAACGGGTGCTGCAACTGGCCGACGCGCTGGCCCACGAGAGTTCGCACCCGCTGGCCCGCGCGCTCGCCGACGCGGCCCGCCAGCAGGTGCTGCCGCTGCAGGCGCAGTCGGTGCGGGTCAGCGCCGGCGCCGGCATCAGCGGCGAGGTCGACGGCCGCGCGCTGCGGCTCGGTCGCGCCGATTTCGCACTGGCACCAAGTGACCAGGCCGTGCCGGCCGAGCTCGCCGACGCGCTGGTGCTGGCCGACGCCGACGGCGCAATCGCCGCCTTTCACCTTGCCGAGCAGCCGCGCGCCGAGACTCGCCGCTTGCTCGACACACTGCGCGCCGACGGCGTCGCCGTCGTCATCGCCAGCGGCGACCACGCATCCCGCGTGGCCGCGCTCGCCGACCGCCTCGACGTCGCCGACCGGCACGCACGCCAGTCACCCGAGGACAAGCTGGCCCGCCTGCAGGCGGCACGCGCCGAAGGCCACATCACCCTCGCCGTCGGCGACGGCAGCAACGACGCCCCGGTGCTGGCCGGCGCCGACGTCTCCGCCGCGCTGGCCTCGGGCACCGAGCTGGCGCAGGCGCACGCCGACCTGCTGCTGCTCGACGGCCACCTCGGCAGCCTGGCCGACGCCCGTGCGATCGCCCGCCGGGTGCAGCGGGTGGCGCAGCAGGGCCGGTACTGGTCGCTGTGGTACAACCTGGCCGCGGTGCCGTTCGCCGCGCTCGGCCTGGTGACGCCGTGGCTGGCCGCGATCGGCATGTCACTGAGCTCGCTGCTGGTGGTGCTGAATGCGCTGCGCATCGGCGAGGGCGCGCCCGGCCCGGCCGACGCCACCGGCCCCACGCTGCGGCCACGCGAGCTGCGCGCGTGAACATCCTGCTGGTGCTGATCCCGGTCACCTCGCTGATCGTGGGGGTCGGGGTGTGGTTGTTCTTCTGGGCGGTCAACCACCAGCAGTTCGACGACCTGGACAGCCCGTCGGTGATGCCGCTGATGGACGACCCGGCACCGGAAGAACCGGTCCCCGAGTCGCCCGAAGAAAAGGATCAGCCCCCGCAAGACACGTAACCCGCTGTTACGTGTTTCGGCGCAAGGCGGCCTGCAGCAGGCGTCGCTGCAGGCGATCGGCCAGCGTCGCCGGCGCCTCCAGACCCATCCGCGCCAACGCCTCGGCCTCGCCAGGCGCCATCGCGCCGGGCCTGCAGGCCGCACGCAACAGGCGCCACCTGCCGCGCCAGCTGCCAGCGTCAGCCTTCAGCCACTCCAGCGCCGGCAAAAGGCGCTGCTCGACCTCGGTGAAATCGCTGCCGAACGGAAACTTCGGCAACAGGCCTGCGTGCCGGAACGGCGCCAATACCTCGTGCAGATGGTCCGGACGATGGCGGCGCCAGGCTTCCGGTATCACGAAATCCGCGGCCAGCTTGCCGTGCGCCTTTGCCTCTGCGCACAGCGCGTCGAGGAACCGTGCGTCGGCGATCGCCAGCATCGCCTCGATGCATTCGCTGTCGCTCTTGCCGCGCAGGTCGGCGATGCCGTACTCGGTGATCACGATGTCACGCAGGTGGCGCGGGATGGTGGTCTGGCCGTAGCTCCAGCGGATGTTGCTCTCGATCCCGCCGCTGCTGCTGCGCGTGGCGCGCAGCAGCAGCATCGAGCGGCCATCCGGCAATTCGTGCGCCATCGCCACGAAGTTGTACTGGCCGCCGACGCCGCTGACCACCGCGCCGTCCTCCAGCGTGTCGGATACCGCCGCACCAAGCAGGGTCGCCATCATGCAGGTGTTGAAGAAGCGCGCGCCGCGACGCTGCAACGCCGCCAGCGGCTGGTGGTCGCCGTACAGCTGGTTGACGTTGGACACCGCGCACATGTCGATCGCGTCCGGGTCGGCCGCCTCGGTGGCGCCCAGCCAGGCGTACAGCTCGCGCGAACCCAGGAAGAACGCGCCGCGCAGGTAGTGCCCACCAGGCGTGGCCGGGTTCAGCCGGCCGGCGACCGCGGCGCGTTCCAGCGCCAGGTCGTCCCAGCTGCGCCGCTTCAGGATGCCGCCGCGCTGCAGGTGCATGAAGCCGTCCATCACCATCTCGCTGGCGCCGTACAGGCCGCTCTCCAACGGCGCCAGGCCGCCCAGCTGGCCAGCCAGCGCGTGCGTGGCGCCGACCGGATCCAGCGCCACCAGCGCGCGGCGCCACTGGACATTGTCGTGTTGGCGCAGCAGCAGCGCCTTGACCAGCGCGTCGGACAACGCACCGATGCCGATCTGCAGGCAGCCGCCGTCCGTAACCAGGGCGCTGGCGTGCAGGCCCAGCGCGTATTCGGCCAGACCTACCGGCGAGCGCGGCAGCGCGAACAGCGGTGGCGACGTTTCCGGACGCAATTCCACGTCGAAATACGCTTCCGCCACCTCGGCTTCGCCGCCGAGGTACGGCAGGTCCGGGTGCACCACCGCCACGCACAGCGGCCGCCGCCTGCCGGCCAGTTGCACCTGGCGCAGGAAATCCAGGGTCAGGTCCGGGTTGCACGACAGGCTGTAGTGCACGCCATCCGGCCCCTCGCGGCGCGCCACCAGTTGCACCAGCAGATTGATGTCCTGCACCGTCAGGTCACGCGCCACATGCGTGTAGTTCTGGCTGATGTAGCTGCGCTGGGCGCTGGCCGAGCGAAGCAGCGCGCCGGACTGCAGGTAGAACTCGTGCACCGCGACATTCGGCGGCAGCGCATCGCGCGCCTGGTCCAGCGCGTATTGCGGATCGACCGCATCGACGCCGAAATGGCGTTCGAGGAACGGCCCGAGGAAACGCCGCTCCAGCCCGGGTGCCGGCTGCGGCCGGGTCAGCGACAGCGCGGTATACAGGCGCATCGAGCGGCTGGCGTCGGCGGCAACCAGCCGATACAGCGCGTTGAGCAATCCGTGCGGCTTGCCCAGGCCCAGCGGCGCGGCGATGCGCAGGTCCGGCCCCAGCTCGTCGGCGAGGTAGCGCGCGCAGGCATCGGTGTCGGCGTAGCGGTGCTCGATCGGCATGCACCGGATCATGCCAGAAGCCCCGCGGGAGGCGTACCAATGAGCCATCGCCTACACTCGGGCCATGCCGATGCCACTGATCCCGACCACCCCGAGCCGCCTGCTGGCGGAGCAGGCGTTGAGCCGCACCGCCGGCGCGCCGCTGCTCAGCGGCAACGCGGTGGAACTGCTGATCGACGCGGCCGCCCACTACGACGCCTGGCTGGCGGCGATCCGCGGCGCGCGGCAGCGCGTGTTGCTGGAGAACTACATCATCCGCGACGACGACGTGGGTCGTGCGTTTCGCGATGCCCTGGTCGAGCGCGTGCAGGCCGGCGTGTTCGTCGCGGTAGTGGCCGACTGGCTCGGCTGCCTGGGCCAGTCCCGCGGCGCGTTCTGGGCACCGCTGCGCGCAGCCGGCGGCGAGGTACGGGTGTTCAATCCGCCCCGCTTGGGCCAGCCGCTGGGCTGGATCAGCCGCGATCATCGCAAGCTGCTGGTGGTCGACGGCGTGCTCGGCTTCCTGTCCGGCGTGTGCATCAGCGCGAAGTGGCTGGGCGACCCGACGCGCGACGTGCCGCCGTGGCGCGACACCGGCGTGGCGCTGCGCGGCCCGGCCGTGGCCGAGCTGGAAGCCGCGTTCGCGCAAAGCTGGGGCGAGACCGGCGCCGCGCTCAGGCCATTCTTACCTGCGCCGGAACCGGCCACACCGGCTGGCGACGTCTCGCTGCGGCTGATCGTCACCCAGCCGGCCACCGCCGGCATGTACCGGCTCGACCAGCTGATCGCCTCGATGGCGCGCAAGACACTGTGGCTCACCGACGCCTACTTCGTGGGCCTCGCCCCGTACGTGCAGGCGCTGGTGGCGGCCGCGCGCGATGGCGTGGACGTGCGCCTGCTGGTGCCCGGCAGCAGCGACATCCCGGCCGTGGCCGGGATGTCGCGCTCGGGCTACCGGCCGCTGCTGAAGGCCGGCATCCGCGTGTTCGAGTGGAATGGCTCGATGTTGCACGCCAAGACCGCGGTGGCCGACGGCCAATGGGCGCGGGTCGGTTCGTCCAACCTCAACATCGCCAGCTGGCTCGGCAACCAGGAGCTGGACGTGGCGATCGAGGATGCCGGTTTTGCCGGCAAACTCGCCGCGCAATACGAAAAGGACCTGGGCAACGCCACTGAAATCGTGCTGGCGCCGCGCCGCCACCGGCACGGCCACGGCAGCAGCGAACGAGTATGCAGCAGCGAGACGCGGCCGCCGCGGGTGCGCCACGCCGGCGGCAGTTCCGGTCGCGCCGCCGCCGGCGCCCTGCGCATCGCCAACAGCGTCGGCGCCGCGCTCACCAATCGCCGCGTGCTCGGCGACACCAGCAGTGGGCCGCTGACACTCGGCACCGTGCTGCTCGCCGCGCTGGCGGTGGTCGCGTTCCTGTGGCCGGCATGGATCGGCTGGCCGTTCGGCGCCATCGCCGCGTGGCTCGCGCTGAACCTGGGCATCCGCAGCTGGCGCGCACGCAAGCGCCATTGGCGTGAACTGCGTGACGTGGGCGACGATTGAAGCCAGCGTTTACTCTCTTGATGCTTTTCATGCGCTTCCTGCGTCAAGCGGATGTTTTCTCACAACTTGATACCGCCGGCATGCTAGGCTCGCGCCCTCATGCCAGAGCCATTCGACAACGCCACGCCGCGCCACGTCCTCACCCCCAGCTCGCTCAACCGGCTGGTGCGCGACCTGCTGGGCGACGCCTTGCCGCAGGTGTGGATCGAGGGTGAGCTGTCGAACGTGGCCAAGCCCGCCTCCGGCCATCTGTACTTCACCCTGAAAGACAGCGGCGCCCAGGTGCGCTGCGCGATGTTCAAGATGAAGGCCTCGGTGCTGCGCTTCCGTCCGGTCGACGGCATGCACGTGCTGCTGCGCGCCAAGGTGGGCCTGTACGAGCCACGCGGCGAATTCCAGCTGGTCGCCGAATACATGGAGCCGGCCGGCGAAGGCGCGCTGCAGCGCGAGTTCGAGCAGCTCAAGGCCAGGCTCGATGCCGAAGGCCTGTTCGATCCGGCGCGCAAGCGCGCCCTGCCCGGTTACGCGCGGCGCATCGGCGTGATCACTTCGGCCACCGGCGCAGCGATCCGCGATGTGCTCAGCGTGCTGGCGCGGCGCTGGCCGCTGGCCGACGTCGAGGTGTTGCCGGTGCCGGTGCAAGGCCGCGAGGCGCCGCCGGCGATCGTTGCGATGCTGCGCAAGGCATCAACCAGCGCGCGCTACGACGTGCTGCTGCTGACCCGCGGCGGCGGCTCGCTGGAAGACCTGTGGGCGTTCAACGACGAAGCGGTGGCGCGGGCGATCCATGCCAGCGCGGTGCCGGTGGTATCCGCGGTGGGCCACGAGATCGACTTCAGCATCGCCGACTTCGTCGCCGACCTGCGCGCGCCCACGCCCTCGGCCGCCGCCGAACTGCTGGTGCCCGATGCGGTGGCGGTCGACCGCCACCTGCGGCAGCTGCAGCAACGCCTGGCCGCCTTGCTGCAACGCCAGTTGCAGGCGCAGGCGCAGCGCGTCGACCACCTGCTGGCGCGACTGCAGGCGCAACGGCCGCAGGCGCGCCTTCAGCGCGACCGCGAACGGCTGCAGAACCTGCAGCGCCGCATCACGGCCGTGCTGCGCGAGCAGAGCCAGTTGCGCCACACCCGGTTGGAACGCCTGCACGCGCGCCTGCTGGCGCAGCATCCGCGCGCGCGGATGCCGCTGCTGGCGCGCCGGCTGGCCGAACAGGACCAGCGCCTGCGCCGCGCGATGGCGCATGTCCTCGAGCGCCGGCAGACTGCCTTGCAGCATGCCGGTCACGCCCTGCATGCGATGAGCCCGTTGGCCACGCTGGAACGCGGCTACGCGATCCTGTTCGGTGCCGACGGCCAGGTACTGCGTTCGGCGAAGAACGTCGCCGTCGGCACATCCCTGCGCGCCCGCCTCGCCGATGGCGAACTGCCGCTGCGGGTCAGTGAGGACTGACTGCAGCAGGCTGGTAGTCGGCGACTTCCGCGCGTTTCTTCAATAAATCCAGCACCACGACCTGGAAATCGTCCAAGGTGTTGCGGGCCCATAGATTGCCGTAGCCGTTCACGTTGGTGCTGATGCGATATGTTGTTGTCAGTACCAGCTCGGTCTGGGCATGAGAGATGGCGCGCAGTCGATACTCACCACGCAAGACGTCGAAATAGCGATCACCGATGACCACGTGAGTGTCAAGTTTGCGCAGGGCAATCACGGCTGGCGAAACGTCGACGTCGTACGCCAGCCTCTGCGCGGGCTGCCACGTGGTAACGCGCTCACGGAAGTGGATGCCATCGTCCCAGTACAAATCGCGCACCGCGCCAACACCTTGCCCGTGAAGGATCGCGGCTCGCGGCCGAGGCAAACCGATAGCATGGGAGAAGCTCCAACGCAGTTCATCGCGGCGGATATCAGGCACATCGATCAGGTTGCGCCAGACCACCGCGGGAGCCGCGTCGATCATGATGCTATCGGTGACTGTGTGGTACTCGGTAACCGGTGCGATCCGCTGCTCGGCATGACCGAGCAGGATCGGCAGCACCGCAAAACAGCCCAATACGCCACGTCGCCCCCGGCGCCCACGTAACACCGTCGCCAGGTAGCCAGCCATCAATCCGCCGATGCTGGTGAGCAACATCAACGGAGGGGTAAGCATGACAATGCAGATCATCGTCTCGAAACGGGCGGCAAGCAGGATCACCGCCGCGATGAAAATCGAAACCCATGGGGCGGTGATTCGGTATGACAAATTCGCCTGCTGAGTAGGAGAACTCAGGCCAACGCAGATCGCCCCGACCGCGACCGGCGTACCAAAGATGCCAGCAACCGAGACGAACTCCTGTGGCAGCCAGTGCAACTCAAGCAGCCGATACAGCATGAACGCATAGAGAGCACCGCCAATGATGCCGACCAAAGTGGCCATCCAGATGCGCCATCGTGGCGTAATCCTTGGAGGTAGAGCCTGGTTGTCGTGCATATGCTCCAAACCTGCGGCGCGTCACACAACCTGAACGCATGGTTGCGCATTGTGCCCGACCATGTTGCCTTGCAGGGAAATACGGCAATGACTCCGGGACATCGCATGCTCAACAAAACCTATCCCTATTACCTCGCCAACCAGCCGCAGACGTCGAAGCTCATGCTGGACGTGCGCGACAAGTACAGCGGCAAGCTCGCCACGCGGGTGGCGGTGCCGGATGCGAAGGCCACCGAGAAGGCGATCGCCGCCGCGGTGAAAGCGGCGAAGCCGATGCGCGAGTACAAGCCGTGGGCACGCCAGGCGGTGCTGCAGCATTGCGCGCAGCGCTTCGCCGAACGCCGCGACGAATTGGCCGAGGCGCTGTGCATCGAGGCGGGCAAGCCGATCAAGGATGCCGCCGGCGAGGTGACGCGGCTGATCGAGACGTTCCGCATCGCCGCCGAGGAGTCCGTGCGGATCAACGGCGAGACGCTCAACCTGGAGTTGGCCAGCCGTCTGGACGGCTATCACGGCTACACAAAACGCGTGCCGCTGGGCCCGGTGTCGTTCATCACGCCATTCAACTTTCCGCTGAACCTGGTCGCGCACAAGGTCGCGCCGGCGATCGCCGCCGGCTGCCCGTTCGTGCTGAAGCCGTCGGAGAAGACGCCGATCGGCGCGCTGATCATCGGCGAGGTGCTGGCCGAGACCGACCTGCCGAAAGGCGCGTTCTCGATCCTCACCCTGGATGGCGCACACGCCGCTCCTCTGGTCGAGGACCCGCGCTTCAAGCTGCTCTCGTTCACCGGCGGCCAGATCGGCTGGGATCTCAAGGCCCGCGCCGGGCACAAGAAGGTGACGCTGGAACTGGGCGGCAACGCGGCCTGCATCGTCGACGCCGACCAGGGCCCGAAACTGGATCGGGTCGTCGAGCGTCTGATCTTCGGCGCGTTCTACCAGTCCGGCCAGAGCTGCATCGGCGTGCAGCGCATCTACGCGCACGCCGACGTCTACGACGCGCTGAAGCGCCGGCTGGTCGCCGCCACGAAGAAGCTCAAGGCCGGTGATCCGAAGGACAAGAATGTGTTCCTCGGCCCGATGATCGACGAGGCCGCCGCCGAACGCCTGCATGGCTGGATCGCCGAGGCGAAGAAGGCCGGCGGCAGAATCCTGTGCGGCGGCAAGCGCCACGGCAACATGCTCGACGCCACCCTGATGGAAGACGTGCCTGCCGACGCGAAGGCGAACCGGCTGGAAGCGTTCGGCCCGTTCGCCCTGCTCGCCCCGTTCGCGAAATTCGACGACGCCATCGCGCTGGTCAACGACTCCGACTACGGCCTGCAGGCCGGCATCTTCACCGACAGCCTCGCGCACGCGATGCGCGCGTGGAACGAGCTGGAACAGGGCGGCGTGATCGTCAACGACATTCCCAGCTTCCGCGTGGACAACATGCCGTACGGCGGCGTCAAGCTGTCCGGCCTGGGCCGCGAGGGCGTGCGCTACGCGATCGAGGACATGAGCGAAGTCCGCCTGATGGTGATGCGCGAATCGTACGTCACAGTGAACCGGCGCGCCGTCGCCCGCACGTTCCAGCCCATCGCGTTGTACCAGCGATAGCGCGCGATGCCGGCGTACTCGTGCAGGGCCAGGTCGGCCACGGCGAAGTTGTACGACAGCGGCAGCCAGGACAGCATGCCGTCGAGGTAGTCGGCCCGCACCGGCGTGACATGGATGCCGAAATGCGCGAAGTACAGCGTGCCGCGGCGCAGGTGGTAGGCGGACGACACCAGCAGCACCTGGTCGGCACCGTACGCCTTCAGCAGCGGGCCGCTGAACTGCGCGTTCTGCCAGGTATTCATGCTGCGCGGTTCCAGCAGCAGGTCGCCGGCATCCACGCCAAGCCGTTGCAGGTCGCCGGCATAGATGGCCGCTTCCGGTTGGCCGAGTCCTTGCGCATCGCCGCCGCTCACCTCGACCTTGCACTCGCGCCCGGCCTGCCGGCATTCGCGGTACAGCTGCGCGGCCTTGCCGATGCGCCCGTAGCCATACAGGCTCGCCTCGACTCCGCCGCTGCCGGCCACCTGCACCGCACCCGCACCCAGCAACACGATCGCATTGCGCTGGCCCCAGGCGATCGGCGCCACCGCCGCATAATCCGCTTGCAGTCGCGCCAGCAGCCAGATCGGCAACGGCCCGCAGCCGACCGCCAGCAGCAGGACCAGCGCCGACGCCAGCAGCACGCGGCTGCAGCGGCGCCACTTCAATCGCGCCAGCACAACGGCAAGCACGATCAGGATCAGCAGCACGTTCACGGTCATGGGCAAGGCCGGTGGAGATGACGGAGCGCGGATGCCATTATGCCGATGCGCTGCGCGGGCAGGATCGCCATGCAGCATGAGTCCGCGGTCGCGGATCCTTGATGGACTGGGCCATTGCACGGGAGCTGAGCCATGACCACCCTCGTCTTCGTCCACGGCTGGAGCGTCACCAACACCTCGACCTACGGCCAGCTGCCGCTGCAACTGCAGCAGCAGGCCGCGGCGGCCGGCCTTGCGCTGACCCTGGCCGACATCTGGCTGTCCGAGTACGTGAGCTTCGACGACGCGGTGACCATGCCCGACCTGGTCCGCGCGTTCGACCATGCCTTGCGCGACCTGCACCTGGTCGACGCCAGCTTCGCCTGCATCACCCATTCCACCGGCGGCCCGGTGGTGCGCGAATGGCTGCGTGCACAGCGCGACAAACCGGCCACGCACAGCACGATCCGGCTCAGCCATCTGGTGATGCTGGCGCCGGCGAACTTCGGCTCGGCGCTGGCGCAACTGGGCAAGGGCCTGCTCGGCCGGCTCAAGGCCTGGTTCGGCGGCGTGGAGCCGGGCCAACGCATCCTCGACTGGCTGGAGCTGGGCAGCGCCGAATCGCTGTCGCTCAACCTCGACTACATCCACGGCGACGACCCGGTGCAGCGCGGCCAGTTCCTGTTCGTGCTGACCGGCGACCGCCCCGACCGCAAGCTGTACGACCACCTCAACAGCTATACCGGCGAGGACGGGTCCGACGGCGTGGTACGCATCGCCGCCGCCAACCTCAACGCCCACCACGCCGTGCTGTCCCCGCAGACCAGTGCCCGCGGCGGCATCGACACGCTGGTGCTCACCCTCGACCGCGGCCCGCGCTGCGCGTTCAAGCTGGTCGCCGACGCGGCGCACTCCGGCGACGAGTGCGGCATCATGGCACGTGCCGCGCCGGCCACCGTGCAGGCGGTCCTGCGCTGCCTGCAGGTGCGCAGCGCCGGCGACTATGCCGCCCTTTGCGATGCGTTCGACCAGGAGAATGCCCTGCGCGACGCCGACAAGGTGGAGCTGGAACCGGCCGGCCCGTTCGCGCCGCGCGTGCACATCCACGACCCGCGCAGCCTGCTGATCGTGCGGCTCACCGACGAGGCCGGCGAGCCGCTTAACGGCGCCGGCTTCCTGCTCACTGCCGGCGCGCAGGCCAGCGCCGATTTGCTGCCGGACGGCTTCATGCTCGACCGCCAGGCAAATTCGAAACAGCGCACCACCATCTCGCTGTTCCTCGACCACAGCCTGCTTGCCGGCGACGACCGCGTGGCCGACCCGCGCAACAGCCGCAAGACGCTGCGCCCCGCCGTCGCCAGCCACCGCCCCTACGGCGCCAGCGTGCAGCCCGTCGACCTCGGCGGCCTGGTCCACCACGCGCTGGCGCGAAGCGCCACCGGCGACGACCTGTTCGCCATGCTCGGCCCGCACCAGACCACCGTGCTCGACGTGGTGCTGCCGCGCAAGATCCACGAAGGCGTGTTCCGGCTGACCCAGACACTGACGCCGGAGGACTTCCGCAGGCCGGTGCCGGGCGACGTCATCGGCTGAGCGATTTGCTCCGCTGCCGTTAAGCGATGTGGTGCACACTGGTCCCTCAGCGTCCGCCGACTCGCCAAGGGCATGCAAAAGAAACCGATCTTCTTCGACCCCACCGGCCGGCGGGCCAGCCATGTCTCGCGGCTGGCCTTGCTGGCCGGCGTCATCAGCACGCTGTTCGTGGTGGCGTGCGCGCTCAGCCTGTTCTTCGGGCCCAGCATGGATGGCTTGCACATCGGCGAGCAGGCCCGCACCCGGCATGCGCTGGCCGGGGTGAAGGCGGCGGCGCCGGAACTGCTGACGCCGGCGGCCAAGCTGGCCGCGGAGGTGCGTGCCCGGCAGAAGCTGCTGCACCCGCCGCGATCGCACGCCGGCAAGGCGGCCTCCACGCGTACGCCGCCACCGTCATTGAACAAGCCCGCCGGCCGGCCGCTGGCGATCGGCTTCTACGTCAACTGGGACGACAGCAGCTACCCATCGCTGAAGCGCGCGCTGCCCACGCTGGACTGGGTGATCCCGACCTGGATGAGCGTGAGCGGCCCCGACATGGCGCTGCACACCAGCGTCGACGCCAGGGCACTGAACCTGATCCGCACGCAGAAACCGTCCATCCCGATCCTGCCGCTGCTGCAGAACGCGGTGAACAGCAACTGGGACGGCCCCGGCCTGGCGCGCATGCTGGCCGATCCCGCCGCGCGCCAGGCCCGCATCGCGCAGATCGTCGCCTTCCTGGACACCAACCGCTTCCAGGGCGTGACGATCGACTTCGAGGATGTGCCCGATGGCGCCCAGGCGAACCTCAAGGCCTTTCTCAACGAACTCAACGATGCGTTCGACCCGCGCGGCTGGGGCATCGTGCTGTCGGTACCGTTCGACGATGCCAGCTGGGATTACGCCGGCTACGCCGACATCGTCGACTTCGAGCTGCTGATGGCCTACGACGAGCACTGGGCCGGCAAGGACGCCGGCAGCATCGCCAGCCAGGACTGGTTCGAGCGCACGCTCGACAAGCGCATGAAGGTGCTCGATCCGGACCAGGTCATCGTGGCGATCGGCAGCTACGGTTACGACTGGTCGCATGGGCAGAACGCCGAGGCGCTGACCTTCCAGGACGCGATGGATCGCGCCAGCGATGCGCAAGCCGACATCGCGTTCGACCCGGATACGCAGAACCCGAATTTCTCCTACAGCGAAGACGACGGCAGCACGCACCGGGTCTGGTTCCTCGACGGCGTCACCGCCTACAACCAGATCCACGCCGCCGACGACTACAAGCCCTACGGCTATGCGCTGTGGCGACTGGGCTCGGAGGATCCGTCGGTGTGGTCGGTGCTCGGCCGCGACTACGGCGCCGCGGTGCCGGAGCAGTTGAGTACGATCGGCCAGAGCGAGGACATCGACATCGAGGGCCAGGGCGAGGTGCTGGAAATCGCCGCGCAGCCGGCGCCCGGCCGGCGCATCGTCGAGGTGAACAAGGACGACGACAGCATCGACGACGAAAGCTATGCCGCCCTGCCCAGCTCCTACGTGATCCGGCGCGCCGGCACCTTGCCGCACAAGATCGCGCTGACCTTCGACGACGGCCCGGATCCGGAGTGGACGCCACAGATCCTCGACATCCTCAAGGCGAAGCAGGTGCCGGCCACGTTCTTCATCATCGGCGCGAACGCCGAGATGTCGCCGAAGCTGGTACAACGCGAGGTCGCCGAGGGCCACGACGTCGGCAACCACACCTTCACCCACCCGAACCTCGGCGACAGCCCGCCCGGCATCGTGGCGCTGGAACTCAACGCCACCCAGCGCCTGTTCGAGGCGCTCACCGGCCATTCGATGCGGCTGTTCCGCGCGCCCTACTTCGGCGACGCCGAACCGACCACCGCCGACGAGCTGGTGCCGATCCAGATCGCGCAGAAGATGGGTTACCTCTCGGTCGGCCTGCACATCGACCCTGACGACTGGCAACGACCGGGCGCCGACCAGATCGTCGACAGCACGCTGAAGCAGATCGCCACCCTCAACCCGGACCGCAAGGGCCAGGTGGTGCTGCTGCACGACGGCGGCGGCGAGCGCTCGCAGACGGTGGCGGCGCTGCCGCGGATCATCGACGGCCTGCGCGCGCAGGGCTACGACTTCGTCACCGTGTCGACGCTGGCCGGCCTCACCCGCGAGCAGACGATGCCGCCGCTGGCGCCCGGTTCGCTGGCGCGCTGGGCCGACCGCTCGGTCTTCCTCTCGCTGGGCCTGTTCGGTCACCTGATCCGCTGGCTGCTGGCCGCGGCCATCACGCTGGGCGTGGCCCGGCTGGTGCTGCTTGGCGGGCTGGCCCTGCTCAACCGCGCCAGGGAACGCCGGCGCATCCTGCCGGTGCTGGGCGACGACGCGCCACTGGTCTCGGTGCTGATCCCCGCCTACAACGAGGAAAAGGTGATCGCCAGCTCGATCCGTCAGATCCTCAGGAGCCGCTACGCGAACCTCGAAGTCATCGTCGTCGACGACGGTTCCGTCGATGCCACCTCGGCGGTGGTGCGCGAGCATTACGCACACGAGCCGCGCGTGCGGCTGATCACCATCCCCAACGGCGGCAAGGCGCACGCGGTCAATACCGCGCTGCACGAGTCGCACGGCGCGGTGGTGGTGGCGCTGGACGCCGATACCCAGTTCGAGCCAGACACCATCCCGCGGCTGGTGCGCTGGTTCGCCGACCCGAAGGTCGGCGCCGTGGCCGGCAACGCCAAGGTCGGCAACCGGATCAACCTGATCACCCTGTGGCAGGCGCTGGAATACATCACCGCGCAGAACCTGGAACGCCGCGCGCTGGCCGCGCTGGGCGCGATCACCGTGGTGCCCGGCGCCGTCGGCGCCTGGCGGCGCGAACGCGCTGGAACAGCTCGGCGGCTTCCCTGCCGACACGCTGGCGGAAGACCAGGACCTCACCATTGCCGTGCAGAAGGCCGGCTATCACACCCTGTTCGACGCCGAGGCCATCGCCTGGACCGAGGCGCCCGACACCGCCCGCGGCCTCGCCCGCCAGCGCTTCCGCTGGGCCTACGGCACCCTGCAATGCCTGTGGAAGCATCGCGACGCCACCTTCAATCCGCGCTACGGCGCGCTCGGCCTGGTGGCATTGCCGCAGGTGTGGCTGTTCCAGATCCTGTTCTCGGTGGTGTCGCCGCTGGTCGACCTGGTGCTGGTCTGGCAGATCATCTCCACCGGCCTCGACTACCTGCAGCACCGCGGCCAGTTCGACGACACCAACCTGCTGCGGATGCTGGCGTTCTACGCCGCCTTCATGGCTGTCGACCTCGGTGCGTCGGCGCTCGCGTTCGCGATGGAGAAGAAGGAAAAGTGGAGCCTGCTGTGGTGGCTGGTGCTGCAACGCTTCGGCTACCGCCAGCTGATGTACTACGTGGTGGTGCGCTCGGTCTGGACGGCCATCCGCGGCCCGTCGGTAGGCTGGGGCCGGCAGGAGCGCAAGGCGACCGTGAACACCAGCGGGGAATTGAGCTCGTGAGCGACGTCGCTGCCTCTCGGAGCTTGTGAGAAAACACTTCCTGTGGTTTTTCCATCGCGATTCCGGCGCATGGCCGTACTCGCTCGCGCGAATCAGGCACTTGCGTGCCCGGTTCGCGACCGGCCATCCGTGACCGGACTGAGAGGTTGTTTCACAAACTCTCAGTTCGCCAGCCGGCTCAGCCAGCATGGGCTGGCGCACGCTCAACGCGGTGCCCGCCGCCGCCACGATGATCGTCACGATGGCCAGCCACTGCAGCAGGCTGAGCCGTTCGCCCAGCAAGGCCACGCCGGCTACCGCCGCGATGGCCGGCTCCAGGCTCAACAAGGTGCTGAACGTGCGTGCCGGCAACCGGGTCAGCGCGACCATCTCCAGCGAATACGGCAGCGCCGAACTGAGCACCGCCACGCCCAGCGCATACGGCAAAAGCGCCGGCGACAGCAGCGCGCTGCCGGCATGCGCGATACCGAACGGGATCGCCAGCAAGGCACCGATCGACGTGCCCAGCGTCACCGCATCGGCGCCGTGGGCCGCCCCCGCCTTCTTCCCCAGCACGATGTACAGCGCCCAGCCCACGCCGGCCGCCAGCGCGTAGATCACGCCCACCGGATCGAGCGTCTGCACCTGCCCGCGCAGCGGCAGCAACAAGGCCAGCCCGGCCACTACCAGCGCGATCCACACGAAGTCGAGCAACCGGCGCGAACCGAGCAACGCCAGCGCCAGCGGCCCGGTGAATTCCAACGCCACCGCGATGCCCAGCGGGATCGTGCGCAGCGACATGTAGAACACCAGGTTCATCGCTCCCATCGAGAGGCCATATCCCCACAGCGCGCGCCAGTCGCGCTGAGCTGCGCCCTGACCTGTGCTGGACCGGCGCCACGGTCGCCGCCACATCAGCAGGATCAGCGCGCTGAGCCCCAGCCGATAGGCAGTGGCGCCCTGCGCGCCGACCTGCGGGAACAGGTGCTTGGCCAGCGACGCGCCGCATTGGTACGAAACCATGCTGATCAACAGCGCGCCGATCGCGAGCACGAGCGGAGCAACGGTGGAGCGTGATGACATGAGCGAAGCCATGGCGGAACACCCTGCCATGATGCGCGCAGACCCCGGCGAAACCCAGCATGGCGGCCGTCTCGCTGTCGCCACTGCTGACAGCGCCTGACAGCAATGTGCAGCACGATTGGCCTCCCTCATTCAGCCAGCGACGTTCACCCGGGGCGACGATGAACGCGCGGGGCGAAACACCGCATTGAGACCTGGCACCCGCCTGGAGAACAGGCGAGGACTTGATCGACCGGCATGCAGGCGGAGCGTGCCGCACAAAAAAGCCCTTGACGGGCAAGGGCCTTTTCAACGCGGTTCAACATGGTTGTCCCCTGTAAAACCCAGCAATCCGTCACCGCTCAAAAAACCGAAATGGCATCACCTTCGATGCGCCGCCGGTAACGCCAAAATCAACGCAGAATGCAGGGCAGATGCACGCCCACGCATCCCGAGGCAAGCACTATTTCAGGACCAATTCCCGCGTCAGTTCGCTGCCTAGCAGCTCACGCATCGATTCCCGATCCATGCTGGCCTTGTCCCGGCTGTCCATGGGGCCCAGCACCTTGGTCGAGATCGCATCGGCCTCGTCGGTCCGATCGAGCGCAGCCATGTTCGGGAAGGCGACCGTCAGGATCAGGTCGGCATCCTGTGGCGTGTGCGCCTGCGAACGGTACACGGCGTAGCCGATGATCAGGCCCGCCTTCTTCATCGCTTCCATGTTGGCCTTGTAGGGCCCATCCAGGTATTTCATGTAGTTGTTGAACTGCCCGGGCTTGATCTTGATGAAGCTGACTTGCAGGACATGGCCTTCCTTGTAGGGTTTCGTCTCCTGCGCAAATACCGACCCTGCAACGGTGCACATCAGCAATGACACGAGAAGCATCACGATACGTTTCACAGTCCGTCTCCTTGACAATACTGCATGGATATGCAGCGCCGACCGACGCTACGCCCAGTATTTGCAAGCGTCAATGAGCCCATTTGTCACTGCACGCTTCGCGCCAAGCGAAGGACGTCCCGGCCGCGGTGCGGCTCAGCCGTCCCGGCGCATCCGCATCGTCAGCCCCTTCAGGAAATTGCGCAGCAGCTGATCGCCGCACAGTCTGAAGTTCTTGTGGTCGGGCTGGCGGAACAACGCACTGAGTTCCGGCTTGGAGATCGGGAAGCCTGCGGCTTCCAGGATTTCGTGCATGTCCACGTCCTTCAACTCGAACGCCACCCGCAGCTTCTTCAGCACGACGTTGTTGGTGACGCGCTTTTCCGGCGGGCGCGGCGGCCGGCTTTCGTCCTTGCCACGGCGGTGGAACACCAGGCCGTCGAGGAAGATGGCCAGCAGCTTGTTGCTGCATTCGACGTAGCCGGGCTCGTCGTCCTTCTTCAGGAACGCCTGCACATCCTCTTTCCCGAGTGGAGCCGACGGGTCCGCCAGGTGGATGATGTCGACGACCTTGCCGTCGCTGAGGTCGAGCATGTAGCGGATGGCACGCAGTACGTCGTTGTTGATCATGTCGTTCCGATGGGGATCACTGGGGGCGCCATGCTACCGCGCCACGCCCGGCACGATTAACCCCATGTACCGCATGCCGGCGTTTCATCTCGGACGAACCGACGGAGCACCGCCCCATGTACCTGAAGGCGTGGCCACGCCGATGCTGACAAGCCTTCCCTCACCGTCCCCGCCGTCGCAGCTCCCCGCCGCGACCCAGGGAAGTCCCTTTGGGACATGCGCGGATGGGAGAAACACACAGGCGGACGGATGCCGCCAGGTTCCACAACCTACCCGCTGCCCGGTAATTTGGCTTACCCTCGCACCCCATGGATGCCGCGGTCGATCTGGATGCGATGCTGATGCTTGCCTACGCGCGCGGCGACCTGGCCGCGTTCGAGGCGCTGTATGCGCGCCACCGCGGCATGCTGTACCGGTTCCTGCTGCGCAGCGTGCGCGACCCGCATCGCACCGACGAATTGTTCCAGGAAACCTGGAGCCGGGTGATCAGCGCGCGGACCCGCTACCAGCCGCAGGCGAAGTTCAGCACCTGGCTGCTGCAGATTGCGCACAACCTGATGATCGACAACGTGCGTCGCCAGCGGCCGATGGTTGACGGCGACGAGGCCGAAACCGCACTGGCCAACGTCGCCACGCCGGAGCGGGAACAACCGGATCACACCCTGTCCGAGTTCGAGCGCCGCCGCAGCCTGCAGCGCGCGATCGAACAGTTGCCGGATGAACAACGCATGGTGGTGCTGTTGCGGCTGGAACAGGAACTGAGCCTGGAGGAGATCGCCGCGGTGACCGGCACCGGCCGCGAAACCGTGAAGTCGCGCCTGCGTTATGCCATGAGCCGTTTACGCGAAGTGCTGCCCGAATGACTACCCCATTGCCACCACAGGATCCCCACTCGCCCGACGGGATGCTGCCCGGCGAAGCCGAGCTGGCCACGCTGTACCGCCAGCTGCCGCGGAGCGAACCCGGCCCGACGCTGGATGCGACCGTGCTGCGCGCCGCTGCGCAGGCGCTGGAAACGGATCGCGCACAGGCCGGCGTCCCGGTCGAGCGCCGCAAGTCGCCACGCGAGCGCGGCGACTGGGTGCATCCGAAGCCGCTCACCGCGTCGCCCGCCGAGCCGGCCAGAAAATCCCGGTCGCGCTGGCTGGTTGGCTTGGGCAGTGCCGCTGCCCTGATGCTCGCCGCCGGGCTCGGCTGGCATCTGCACGGATTGCCCCCGACCGGGTCTGCGCCAGTAACGAGCGGCAGCGCTGCGCCGGTGCAGGCCGAAGCGACGACTGCCGCATCGAACGCACCCACGTCACCTGCGCCGAAGCAACCACCGCCGAGGATGGTCGACGCAACGCCTCCCGCTATCACGACCAATGCAACCGCCCTGCGGCCGACGTCGACCGCACCGGCACTCGTCGCGGCAGCGGCCGACGCCGGCACCGCGACGAACCCCAGCGACACGCCGGCGCAGGAACTGGACAAGATCCGGCAGCTGTTCGCGCAAGGCCATGACGACCAGGCGCAACAGCGCCTGACCGCGTTCCGGCACGCGCATCCGCAATGGGAGCTGCCGCCGGAGCTGCAGGCGAAACTGCGCCAGCCATGAGTGGAACCCTGTTCACCCTGCCCCAGCCGTGCCGCCATCAGGAAGAGATCAGGAAAAGCCGCTTCCTGGCGCAAGCCGCTCCGGTCGATTCCACCGAGCGGGCGCTGGCGTTCGTGCGCGAAGTAGGCGATCCCGCCGCCACGCACAACTGCTGGGCGTACCGCATCGGCCAGGACTACCGTTTCAACGACGACGGCGAACCCGGCGGCACCGCCGGCCGGCCGATCCTGCAGGCGATCGAGGGGCAGGAGATGGATCGCGTCGTGGTGGTGGTGACGCGCTGGTACGGCGGCATCAAGCTCGGTGCCGGCGGCCTGGTGCGCGCCTACGGCGGCACCGCGGCGGAATGCCTGCGTCGCGCCGAGCGCGTGCCGATCATTCCGATAGCCACACTTGCGCTGTCATGCGGCTTTGCCGACCTGGCCCTGCTCAAGGCGCGGCTGCATGAGCTCGATGCCAGCATCGCCGGCGAAACCTTCACCACCCGCGGCGCCGACCTGCAACTCACGCTGCCCGTCACGCGCGTGGACGAAGCGGTCCGCCGCATCGCCGACCTCACGCGGGGCGAGGCCATCGCAACGCCCCTCGACTGAACAGTCCAGACATCCCCCACCCAGGAAACCATCCGATGAATCGCGACCCCCTGCTTTTCCCCGACGACGAAAACGGCGACGTGCTATGGCAAATGGCCGAAGCCGGCGACGATCTGTCGATTCCCCGCGAGGTCGATTTCGCGGTGATCTTTCCTTCGGAAGACGTGGCCCTGAAATTTGCCGTGCACCTGCTGCGCAGCGACCAGAAGGTGTCGTTCTCGTCCTACGAGGAACACGAGGAACTTCCCTGGCAGGTCCTGGCCCATCCCTTCATGGAGGCCAGCCATGAGAACATTTCCGGCTTCGAGCGCCTCCTGGGGGAAGCCGCCGAAGATTTCGGCGGGCGCAACGACGGCTGGGGTTGCGAGGCGCAGCCGGCAGCCTGAAGATCGCCGCGCGGCGGCGGGTGCAACACGGCGGCGCCATCCATGTCGCGCCCGCGCATTGAATCAACCCGCCGGCCGCCCAACCTCATGGGGTCGATGCCGCCCCTTTGCGAGACCCCATGACCACCACCGATACGCCCCGCCCTTCCCGCCGCATCGGCGCGCTGCGCGAACTCTGGCCGTTCCTGAAGCCGCATCGCGCGCTGGCGCTCGGTTGGCTGCTGTTCCTGGCGCTGTCCTCGGGCGCCTCGCTCGCGCTGCCGATGGCGTTCCGCCACATCATCGACCAGGGCTTCGGGCATTCCAGCCCGGCGGTGATCAACCAGACCTTCATCGCCCTGTTCGGCGTGGCCCTGGTGCTGGCCTTCGCCACCGCCGCGCGCTACTTCTGCATCACCCTGCTCAGCGAACGCGCGCTGGCCGCGCTTGCGGCAGGCGCTGTACGCGCATGTGATCCGCCTCGACGTGGGCTTCTTCGAGAAGAGCCGCGTGGGCGAGCTGCTGTCGCGGCTGAGTGCCGATACCGAGGTGGTGCAGGCGCTGATCGGCTCGGGCGTGTCGGTGGCGCTGCGCAGCGTGGTGATGCTGATCGGCGCCAGCGCCATGATGGTGTGGACGGCGCCGTCGCTGGCCGGCCTGACCGCGCTGGTGATTCCGGCGGTGATGCTGCCGATCCTGCTGTTCGGCCGCCGCGTGCAGAAGCTGTCGCGGGCCAGCCAGGACCGTCTCGCCGATGCCGCCGCGATCGCCAACGAAACCCTGAACGCCTCCACCGCGGTGAAGGCGTATGCCCGCGAGCGCATCGAGAGCACCCGCTACGGCAGCGCGATCGCCCGCGCACTGGCTACCGCACGCCAGCGCATCGGCATGCGCTCGCTGCTGACCATGGCGGTGATCGTGCTGGTGTTCGGCGCGATCACCCTGGTGCTGTGGGTCGGTGCGCGCCATGTGCTGGCCGGCACCCTCGGCGTCGGCGTGCTCGGCCAGTTCGTGCTGTACGCAGTGTTCGCCGCCGGTTCGGTGGCCGGCCTGTCCGAAGTGTGGGGCGACGTGCTGCGTGCGGCCGGTGCGATGGAGCGCATCGGCGAACTGCTGGCCGAACGCGCCGACATCGTCGACCCGGCGCAGCCGCAGGCGCTGCCGCAACCGATGCGCGGCGAGCTGCGCTTCGACGGCGTGACCTTCCACTACCCTACCCGCCCCGATGCGGCGGCGCTGCACGACTTCAGCCTCACGGTGCGCCCCGGCGAGACGGTGGCCCTGGTCGGCCCCTCCGGCGCCGGCAAGAGCACGGTGTTCGCCCTGCTGTTGCGCTTCTACGACCCGCAGAGCGGCAGCATCCGCATCGACGGCATCGACCTGCGCGCGACCACCCTGGCCGACCTGCGCGGCGCGATCGCCTTGGTGCCGCAGGAAACCGTGATCTTCGCCGGCAGCGCCGCCGACAACATCCGCTTCGGCCGCCAGGACGCCGGCGACGACGAGGTGCGCGAGGCCGCCCGCGCCGCCGAGGCACACGAGTTCATCGGCGCGCTGGACGGCGGCTACGACGCCGAGCTGGGCGAGCGCGGCGTGCGCCTGTCCGGCGGCCAGCGCCAGCGCATCGCGATCGCGCGCGCGATCCTGCGCGACGCGCCGCTGCTGTTGCTGGACGAAGCCACCTCGGCGCTGGACGCGCAATCCGAAGCGGCGATCCAGCAGGCGCTGGCGCGACTGGAACAGGGCCGCACCACCCTGGTGATCGCCCATCGCCTCGCCACCGTGCAGCGCGCCGACCGCATCGTGGTGATGGACGGCGGCCGCATCGTCGCGCAAGGCACGCACGAGAGTTTGTTGGCCGAGGGCGGGTTGTACGCGGAGCTGGCGCGGCTGCAATTCGTGGCCTAGGCCTCGTCGCGCGTCAAGCTCGTCCGTCCAACGCGTTACCCTCTTGCGCTGAACCTTGCTCACGGCCTCCCATGTCCATCGTCCTGACACCCTTCGCCCGCGCTCGCCTGTTCCCGCGCGACCAACGACGCAACGGCATCCAGGATTGCAGCGCCGACGCTTTCGAACATCGCCTCAACGCCGAGGCGCCACTGGATGTGTTGCGCGGCTACGCCGCGTTCTGTCGCCTGCACGTGCACCACAACTGGACCTCGACCCGCTGCACCGCCGTGCCGATCACCGAGGCCAACCGCCGCCTGTTGCGCTCGGCCTACGAGGCCCGCAGCACCGACGAACTGCCGGTGCTGGTGCGCTGGTTCGAAGGCATCGACCCGCCCGTCGCGAACTACCTGCTGCCGATCCTCTACAGCCGTGAGCAACTGGCGAAGGAAGGCTCGCCGATCGACGCCGACTGGGGCGTGGTCGGCTGCCTGTACACCACCGAGCCGGAAGAGATTCCGATGGTTCCGATCACCATGCTGCGCAATGCGCTGGGCGTGGAAGAAGGTGGCTCGGGCGTGCCGCTGGACCGCGAGGCGTATCGCCGAGCCGTGGCCTTCTGGGAGCAGCATGCGAATTGGCGCGGGTGAACGGCGGCCGCGTCAGGTGAGCCTCTCATCGCAAGCGGAGCCGCTTCATTCCGACACCTGATGCCGGATAGCCCGGCAACGGCCTACAGGATCCCGTGCGCGGCGCCGGCGGCAAACCGCATGCGCTCCATTAGCGCCTGGAATCGGGGCTGCTCCCGCAGATTGTTCCAGCGCGCGTCGGTCTTGAGGAAGATCATGCGCACGTCGCGTTGCTCATAAGCCAGTTCAAGCAGGCCAAGCGCTTCATCGTGGTCGCCCAAGGCATTGCTGATCGCGGCACGACTGGCAGCCGGCACATAGGTGGTTTCTGAAAGTGCAGACAACTCCCTGCGCAACTGCTCGGCCCCAGTCCGGTTGCCGGTCGCGATCAACGCCGCAGCGAGCACGGCCAGCACAATGCTGCTGCGCCCAGACAGCTTCGCCGCGTGTTCGAGTATGTTGATGGCCGCCGCCGGATCCCCGCGCGCGTTGGCCATTCCCGCGCGCGCCAGCAACGCGATCCAGAATTCAGGCGCCATCTCGAGCGCCTGCGCAACGCGCGCGCCGGCTTCCTCCGTGCGCCCGGCGGCGGCCAGGAAGCCTCCCTCGAGCACATTGATCAAGGGCGACAGCGGATCCAGCTCGCGCGCCTGGCGTACCTGCGCCAGCGCTTCATCGAATCGCCCAAGATTGTTGAGCAGGTGGGCGTAGGCAAAATGCCCATCAGGGACACGCGGATCGAGGTTGATGGCATGCTGCAGCACGAGCTCGGCACCACGCCAGTCCCAGTCGTTCCAGAACAGGTTGAAGCCACGTGCCGCGTGCGCCTCCGGCAGTTCGGGGTCGAGCGCGAGAGCATGCTGGACGGCCGACTTCGACAGCGGGAAAGCCTGCTTCGGATCCATGTCGCCATTCATGGTCATCGCGCGCCATGCGAATGCCTGCCCGCTCCAAGCGCGTGCGTATCGCGGATCGATGTCGAGCACTTGCCTGAACACACCGATCGCACGCTTGCACCGGGACGGGTTCGGCGCATCGATCAGATCGCGCCCGGCGAGGTAAAGCCGTTCGGCCGACGCGGTGGGTTCAGCGGCACCCTCGGAGTTGCGCCTCTCTGCGAACGACCCGGAAGTGGGCTGTGCGACGAAGCGATACCCGCGGCCCGGAATGGTGACGATGTAACGATGCTCGCCGGCAGCGACGCCGAACGCCTTGCGCACTGCCGAAATGGCCTGGGTCAGATTGTTCTCCTCGACCACCCGGCCCTCCCACACGACAGCAAGGAGTTCGTCCTTGCCGATTGTCCGGTCGCGGTGTTCGACCAGATACACCAGCACGTCCAGCGCCTTGGATGTGATCGGAATCGAGGCGCGGTCCGCACCGAACAACTCCCGCGACACGGCATCCAGCCGGAAGCCGGGGAATTCGTAGAAGCGACGCTTAGGTTCGACCCCCATACGCCTCAGAAGAATTCAGGATTCTTCAGGGAATTTAGCAGGATTCCCGAGCGAAAGCCGGCGATGGTGGCCGCGCCGTCTGAAACCGCTCCGACGGTGGCGTCCACCGGGTGGACGTCCCCTCCGTCCGCTGGGAGAAACCACCATGAAACCTCACGCGATCGTCATTACCGTCAGCTTGGCCGGTATCGCCGTCGTCGCTGCCGCCGGACAACCGTCCAATGCCGCCGCATCCGCCCCAAGCGACAATGTCCAGATCGTCTCGGGCTGGGCGGCAAACCGCATCGTCGGCGCCTACCAGACCGATGCCGATGTCAGGAAATGCGGGACGACCTTCCCGCCCGGTCACGTGACCAACAACATCATCTTCAACGCAGGCGGCACCATGATAGAAAGCCCGCGCTTTCCGCCCGCCGGGGATTACAACGTGTTCGGCATCCCCGGGCTTTTCACACGCACCGTTGGCATGGGAACCTGGTCGTACAACCCGTTGACGCACCACTATTCGATGAGCCTGCGCTACGACTTTTTCGTGGACGGGGTGTCCTACGGCATCGGTACGGTGAATCGCGACATCGTACTGAGCGCCGACGGCAAACTGGCCTCCGGACCGGTCAAGTCCACGATCTACACGAGCACCGGCAGCACGATCGTCGACCTGTGCGGGGATGCGGTTTCCAGGCGCCTGTGAGAGGCGTCAATCCGCGCCCGTCGATGGGGTTCGGTTTCGCAGGGCGGTCACGACCCGCCGGCCTTGCCTTGTGCCTTGACGCGCGGCGGCGGACGGCGTCCGCCCTACGAAGCCTCAGTTTTGACTGCAGTTCGTGGCCTGAGGACAGCCCCGCCCCATCGCGCAGAGCACCTGTAGGGGCGCACCCTGTGCGCGACCACTCTTCGTCACGTGACAACAAGCGATCGCGCACAGGGGTGCGCCCCTACAAAAAATCGAACGTCGCCTCAACCCGCCAAGGTGGCGCTGTCGATCACGAAGCGGTATTTCACGTCGCCCTTCACCATGCGGTCGTAGGCCTCGTCGATCTTCTGCACCGGGATCATCTCGATGTCGGAGACGATGCCCTTGTCCGCGCAGAAATCCAGCATCTCCTGGGTTTCGGCGATGCCGCCGATCAGCGAGCCGGCGATCGCCCGGCGCTTGAAGATCAGGTTGGCGACGCTGGGCGACGGATGCGGGTGCTCCGGCACGCCGACCAGCACCATGGTGCCGTCGCGCTTGAGCAAGCCGGTGAAGGCGTCCAGCGAATGGCTGGCGGCCACGGTGTTGAGGATGAAGTCGAAGCTGTTGGCGTGCGCCTTCATCTCGCTCTCGTTGCGCGAGACCACCACCTCGTCCGCGCCCAGATCCAGCGCCGCCTGGCGCTTGCCTTCGCGAGGTGGTGAACGCCACCACGTGCGCGCCCATCGCGTGCGCGAGCTTCACGCCCATGTGGCCCAGGCCGCCGATGCCGACGATGCCGACCTTGCTGCCGGGACCGACCTTCCAGTGCCGCAGCGGCGAATAGGTGGTGATGCCCGCGCACAGCAGCGGCGCGACCGCGGCGAGCTGCGCTTCGGGGTGGCGGATCTTCAGCACGAACTTCTCGTCGACCACGATGCGCTGCGAGTAGCCGCCCAGCGTGTGCCCGGGCGCATCCGGCGTCGGGCCGTTGTAGGTGCCGACGAAGCCGTTCTCGCAGTACTGCTCCAGGCCCTCGTCGCAGGCCGCGCAATGCTGGCAACTGTCGACCAGGCAGCCGACGCCCACGGTGTCGCCGACCTTGAAGCCGGTCACCTCGCTGCCCACGGCGCTGACGTGGCCGACGATCTCGTGGCCGGGCACGCAGGGATACAGCGTGCCACCCCACTCCGAGCGCACGGTGTGCAGGTCGGAATGGCAGACGCCGCAATAGGCGATCTCGATCTGCACATCGTGCGGGCCGGGCGCGCGGCGCTCGATGTCGATGGACTTGCAGCGGCTTGTCGGCGGCGTGTGCGCCGTAGGCTTTGGTGGTCATGGGGCTGTTCCTTGGCTGGGGAATGGGTGAACGGAATCAGGATGTCGGCCCTACAAGATATTCCTCATCGGTCACCTTCTCCATCCATTCGACGACCTTGCCGTCCTTCGCCTCCTGGATGGCGATATGGGTCATCGCCGTGGTCGGCGTGGCGCCGTGCCAGTGTCGGTGGTTCGACGGGCAGCAGATGATGTCGCCGGCGTTGATCTCGACGATCGGGCCGCCTTCGCACTGGGTCCAGCCCTTGCCCGCCGTGACGATCAGGATCTGCCCCAGCGGATGGGTATGCCAGGCGCTGCGCGCGCCCGGCTCGAAGGTGACGATGGCGCCGGATACGTTCGCGCCACCGATGCCCTTGAACGGCGAATCGATGCGCACCTTGCCGGTGAAGTATTCGGCCGGCCCGGTGACGGAGGGCTGCGAGCCGTTGCGGATGATCTCCATGGGAACGCTCCTGCAGGTGATGAAAAGTTGATGTTCGGAAAAGGAACGCAAGCGCTTGCGCCAAACGGTCGCGGGCTCCGCCCGTGTTCGATCGGCCCGACTCGCTCAGGCCGGCGCGCCTTCGTTGATCACTCGCAGGCGTTCAAGCGTGCGCGGATAGCCGATGAAGGGCAGCAGCTGCGTGACGCGCGCCGATGCAGCACGCTGGCGGTCGTTGCCGACGGCGAGGTTGCCCCGCACGTGCGCCGGCCACTTGCGGCTCGCAACCGCCGAGCGCGGCAAGCAGGACGAAGGTCAGCAGTTCGCGCGTCTTGCAGATCCAGGCCGTTGCGGGTGTAGTAGTCGCCGAAGCAGTTGGCCGAGAGGAAGCCTGGATATGCAGCTGATCGTTCGGCGGTCCGCATGCATCCATTGCGTCGATGCGTCGCCGAATATGCGTTTCTGCGCGCCAGCCCTCGTCGAAGCGCGTGTCGCGCGGTAGTGGTGGATTGTCCTTCCAGCGGCAGCGCGATGCCGCGTTCCTGCAACACTTCGTTGGTGGCGTGCAAGGAAATCGAAGACCCGGGCCATGCCGACATACGGCACGGCCTGATAGACGATCTCCTTGACCTCGACCGGCGTCACGCCGACGTTCGATCGCGGCACCCAGCATGACGCGATACTCGTTGACCGCGTGGCAGGCGATGAGCGCCGCCAGTTGCACCATCAGGCGCAGGCGGACATCCATGTCGGCGGCTTCGACCACGTCGTCGAAGGCCCAGTTGTCGAAGATTTCGATCAGTTCGGGATCGCTGACCTTGAGCGTCGAGACGTGGCCGGGAAACAGTTGGTCGTGGTTGCGCTGTGCTGCTTCAGTGATTGCCATCGGGTCCTGCCTCGATGATCCTGTTCGTTCACTTGCCGGCGCGTGCGCCGCCAGGTGCGCCGGATAGCGGTCGCCTTGCACCTGGATCTGCGCCAGCGACTCGGCGATCTGCTCGAGATCGTCCGGCGCTCAGCGCGATGTCCGCGGCGCCGATGTTTTCCTTCAGGCGATGCAGCTTGGTGGTGCCCGGAATCGGCACGATCCACGGCTTCTGCGCCAGCAGCCACGCCAGCGCGATCTGCGCCGGCGTCGCCTGCTTGCCGGCGGCGATGCGCGCCGAGCAGATCGACCAGCGCCTGGTTGGCCTTGCGCGCCTCCGGCGAGAAGCGCGGCACGATGTTGCGGAAGTCGTCCTTGGCGAACGAGGTGCTCTCGTCGATCTTGCCGGTCAGGAAGCCCTTGCCGAGCGGACTGAACGGCACGAAGCCGATGCCCAGTTCCTCGCAGGTCGGCAGCACCTCCTGCTCCGGCTCGCGCCACCACAGCGAATACTCGCTTTGCAGCGCGGCCACCGGCTGCACCGCGTGCGCGCGGCGGATCGACTGCACGCCGGCTTCGGACAGGCCGAAGTGCTTCACCTTGCCTTCGGCGATCAGCTCCTTGACCGTGCCGGCCACGTCTTCCATCGGCACGTTCGGATCGACGCGGTGCTGATAGAACAGGTCGATGCGGTCGGTCCTCAGCCGCTTGAGCGAGGCCTCGGCGACCGCGCGGATGCGCTCCGGCCGGCTGTCCATGCCGGTCGGTTCGCATCGCCGTCCTTGAAGCCGAACTTGGTGGCGATCACCACCTGGTCGCGGATCGGCGCCAGCGCCTCGCCGACCAGTTCCTCGTTGGTGAACGGACCATAGGCTTCGGCGGTGTCGAAGAAGGTGACGCCGCTGCTCGAAGGCGGCGCGGATCAGCGCGATCGCCTCCTGCTTGCCCAGACCGGGCCCGTAGCCGAAGCTCAGGCCCATGCAGCCGAAGCCGATGGCGGAAACCGCGGGGCCGTTGCGGCCGAGGGTGCGCGTTTGCATCACGTTGCTCCTGGGGAGTGGGATGCGCATAGTCTGTGCGCGCCGGTTCGATTTGATTAGACCCCATAATTCGAATGGACTTATGATCAAAACTCATCAATCGGCCGTCGCTCCATGGCACGCGAAAACTACAACGACCTGCAGGCCTTCCTCGCCGTGGCACGCGAACGCAGCTTCACCCGCGCCGCCGCACAGCTCGGCGTGTCGCAGTCGGCGCTCAGCCACACCATCCGCGGACTGGAGGCGCGGCTCGGCCTGCGCCTGCTGACGCGCACCACGCGCAACGTCGCCGCCACCGAAGCGGGCGAGCGGCTGTGCCAGCGACTGGCACCGAACTTCGAGGACATCGACGCGGCGCTCGCCAACCTGAGCGACCTGCGCGACAAACCCGGCGGCACGATCCGCATCACCACCGGCGAGCACGCCGCCAGCACCATCCTGTGGCCGGTGCTGCGCAAGCTGCTGCCGGATTACCCGGACATCCGCGTCGAGGTGATCAGCGATTCCAGCCTGACCGACATCGTGACCGAACGCTTCGACGCCGGCATCCGTCTCGGCGAGCAGGTGGCCAGGGACATGATCGCCGTGCCGATCGGCCCGCCGATGCGGATGGCGGTGGTCGGCTCGCCGGACTACCTGGCTGCGCGCCCGCCGGTCAAGACACCGCGCGACCTCACCGGCCACGACTGCATCAACATCCGCTTCCTCACCCATGGCGGCCTGTACGCGTGGGAGTTCGAGAGGAACGGCCACGCCCTGAACGTGCGCGTGGATGGACGGCTGATCTTCAACAGCACCCAGCCACGTGCATCGCATCGGCACTCGATGGCTTCGGCCTGGCCTGTCTGCCGGAGGACATGGTTGCGGCGGACATCGCGAACGGCAAGCTGCATACGCCTGCTCGCGGACTGGTGCCCGCCCTTTCCCGGCTACCACCTTTACTACCCGAGCCGGCGGCAACCGTCGCCGGCGTTTTCGCTGCTGGTGGAGGCGTTGCGGAATCGGAGCTGATGGTTGGCGTGAAGGCGGCAAGCGAACCCGTCCGTTTTCATTGACAACGTTTCGTATGATGTCTGGCCGGCGATTTGCCGGCTCATTCACGGAAGGTCGACCGTGTTCAAGTCATCGCGTATTTGCGCGGCCATGCTGCTGTGCGCGTTTTCGCAGACCACCCTTGCGGCACCCGCTGCCCTTGCCGCCAAGGCGGCGAGCGATGCCGGCATCGCGCCCGCGTGTGCTTCGGCTGAAAAAGGCAAGCTGGACGAGAAGGGTTTTGTCGTGATCGGCGGCATCGAGCAATGGGTCACGGTCAAGGGCGACAGTTGCGCCAATCCGATCATCCTGTTCATCAGCGGCGGTCCGGGCAACCCGCTCAGTCCCTACTCGGATGCGATCTATGGCGCATGGAGCAAGGACTTCACCCTGGTGCAATGGGATCAGCGCGGTGCCGGCATGACCTACGGCCGCAGTCCGCCGCCAGAGGACGCTCTGCTGACGATCGAGCAGATGCGCGATGACGGCAACGAGCTGGCGGCCTACCTCGCCCGGCGCTACGGCAAGAAAAAAGTGATCCTGTGGGGCAGCTCGTGGGGCTCGATCCTCGGCGTGCACATGGCCAAGGCACAGCCCGACCTGTTCTACGCCTACCTGGGCACGTCGCAGCTGGTCAACAGTCGCGAGAACGAGGCGATCAGCTACGCCGGTCTGCTCGCCCTGGCGCGCACCGCCGACGACAAGGCCGCGCTCGCCGTGCTGGAAGGCGTGGGCGCGCCGCCGTGGACCGATCCGCGCAGCTTCGGCAAGGTGCGCCGGGTGATCCGCAAGTACGAGACCAAGGTCACCACGCCACCGCCGGCCGCATGGTGGAAGCCGGCCGCCGAATACGCCGACGCCCAAGGCGCTGGCCGACTACGAGGCCGGTGAGGACTATTCCTTCATCAATTTCGTCGGCATGCACGGCGACGGCATGGCGTCGCAGGTCGACCTGCCCAAGCTGGGCACCGACTTCGCGATCCCGATGTTCTTCGTCGAAGGCGCGCATGACCTGCTCGCCACCCCCGATGTAGCCAAACGCTACTACGACAGCCTGAAGGCGCCGCAGAAGGACATGGTGGTGCTCGAACACGCCGGCCACGACCCCAACCAGGATGTCGTGGACGCCGAGTACAAGATGCTCAAGGAGCGCATCCTGCCGCTGACGAAGTAGAAGCCTGTTCGGAGGCGGGTGGCTTGCGTGCCACCTGCCATCGTCCCTGCTTCAGTGCTTCGGTTTCCGCGGGTCCGCATCTACCGCGCGCTTCACCGCGGGCACGAACTCGCGCCGCGCAGCCACCAGTTCGTCGGACGTGGCATGCGGCCATGCGCCGACCTGGGCGATCACCAGCTGGCGCGCAGGATCGACGTAGACCATCTGGCCGAAGATGCCGATGGCGGCATAGCTGCCGTCGGTATCCGTCCACCACAGGTAACCGTAACCGCGATCCGGCGCATCGACGCTGGCATGACGACGCACCGCGCCCTGCAGCCAGGCTGCCGCGATCACCGGCTTGCCGTCGATACGGCCCCCATCAAGCATGAACTGCCCCAGCCGCGCATAATCAGCCAGCGTGGCCGACAAACCGCTGCCGCCGGTGTCGCTGCCATCGCATTCGTCCTTGATCCAGTACGCGTCGGCGGCCATGCCGTACGGCTGCCAGATCGTCTGCGATAGATACGCCGCCAGCGAACGGTGCGTGGCCCGCTGCACCAGGATGCCGAGCAGGTCCGTTTCGGCGGTGTTGTAGTTGAAGTGCGTTCCGGCAGGCCATTGCCGCGGCTGTTTGCGCAGGTACGACAGCACGTGCGCCTGGCCGTCGACGCAGGCGCCGCGATACATCTGCGCCACGTCCGACTTGGCGTCGGCGTAGTCCTCGTTCCAGCGCACGCCGGAGGTCATCGTCAATAACTGCTGCACCGTGACCCTGGCGTAGGCTGAGTCGCGCAATTCCGGAATGTAGGTTTCCAGCGTGTCGTCCAGGCCGTGGACGTCACCACGCTGCAACGCGACCCCGAGCAAGGCGGATGTCACCGACTTGGCCACCGAGAACGACTCCCAGCGCTGCTCCGGCCCGAAGCCCAGCGCATACCGCTGCAGGCGCACGCGGCCGCGCTGCAGCACCAGCACGCCGGCCAGGTGGTGCTGATCCATGTAGCCGGTGAGCCACGCCGACGTATCCTGCCCCGGCATGACCAGCGGCTGGCCCGGCGGCAGCGCATGGACCCGCGGGCCGTGCGCGGCACGGTCACTGGGAAACAGTTTGTCCATCTGCCGGAACTGCGCTTCGCGCTGCGCCTGCGGCCAGAACAGCACCGCCTCGCGTTGCTGGCCGATGGTCGGGGCGCGCTGTTCGCCGGCTGCCGACGGCAGCGATACGAACAGGCAAAGCGCGGCGGCAAGCACGCGGACGCAGATAGTTGGACACATGGCGGTGCGTGCCGGGGCGGTTGCGGGACCACCATTACCCCATCGATCAGGGTGGAATCGTCATCGGCAAGCGCGCCGACGTCGTTGCCGCCTGCGGCAACCTGGATGACCGGGACGCTAACCGTGCAGCATGGCCGCTGCGATTCTGTTCGCAGACAGTGACCGGCCGGATATCCGCCCGGCGCGCCGCGATCGATGCGCGCGATGCGCGGCCTGTGCATCGGGCGCGGCGCGGTTCAGCCGGCACCCATGAAGAGATCAAGCCAGTTCAGCCTGATCTCTTCATGGGCTACGTCCAACGGGAAAGACGCGACCTACTTGGCAGTCGCTTCCGAGGCGCTCGACACATCGTCGGCGTGGTTGCGCTCGAAGATTTCCTTGGCCACGCTCTTCTGCTTGCCATCCTCGGTATGGACCGAGATCAGGATGTTGCCCTCGCGTATCTTGGCTTCGTAGCGCTTGGCCTCGATCTCGGGAATGCCGAGGCCGATCAGGCCGCCGACGATGCCGCCGGCGGTGGCGCCGACGGCGGCACCGCCCAGCGCAGCCATGATCGGGCCCGCGGCGATGAAGGGGCCGACGCCGGGAATGGCGAGGGCGCCGATGCCCGCGAGCCACCCAGGCCAGCGCCGCCGACGCCGAGGCCGGCAATGCCACCGGTCGTCGCGCCTTCCGGTGCCTTGGTATTGTGCTCGTGGGCAAAATCCTTCGTGCCCCGCTTGTCGGGAAGCAGCGCAGAGAGATATCGTCGCTGGTGAAGCCGGCCTGTTTCAGTTCGAGCACGATGTTCTCGGCTTGCTCGACGGTCTTGGTGGTGCAATAGACGGAAGCTTTCATCGGGGAATCCTTTATGGGGTTTTGATATCGAGCTGGTCGTCGACGCGCGATACGCCGGAAACGCCCCGCACGAGGGACTCGAGACGGGCTTTTTCATCGGCACTTTGCACCGGTCCGCGCAGCGTCACCACGCCGCCCGCCGCCACCAGCTTGACGTTGTGGGCCGTCATCGAGAGGGATTTGTCCTTGACGATGGCCCGGCGAACGGCAGCCGCCAGCTTGATGTCGGCCTTGTCGTTCGGCTGGTCGACCGGAGTGACCGTGCTCGACGAACGATCACGCTGGTTCATCGTGGAGTTGTCGGCCGAGGCGGCGGCCACCGGTGCGCTGCTGGACGCGCTTTGCTGCGCCGATGCATCGGCGGCAATCGCCAGCGCCGCGATGCAGGCAGCGGTTGTAAGGAGGCGAGCAGGGGGTATTTCGCATGAATGAAGTCCTCGGGGAATGGACCGACGAAGCAAGTCTGCTCCGGGGGTACGGGTTATCCGGCAAGCCGAGTGAAGCGCATGTGCACCATTCGCGAACCCGAAGTGGAGGCCACCTGGCGTTCATCGACCCGTGGCGTGCGCTCGCCCTGCGCAGCACCGGCGTCGGAATTCCGTGGGCGCGCACCAGCAGAGTCCGCCATGCGGGCTTCTTGCAGCATGCGGCAAGCCGCGACGGCGCGAGCGGCAACCGTGTCTATCGGCCTGCAGCAGGAATCATCCCGATGGTGCTCATCCATGTCTCGGCCAGCGCTGGCCAGCGTGTGATCGGATTCGACGTCGGCCTCAGCCCGAACGCATGGCCGCCGTGGGCATACAGGTGCATCTCCACCGGCGCGCCGGCGTTCTTCAGCGCGGTGAAATAAACCAGGGCCTGCTCCACGCCGTCCACGTTGTCGTCTTCTGCCTGCAGCAGAAACGTCGGCGGCGTGTCGCGGGAGACCGGAACATTCGGATTCAACTTGCCATCGTCCATCGCGAGATGCCCCGGATAGATCGGCATGGCGAAATCCGGGCGGGCGCTTTCCTTGTCGGCGGCGTCGACGGGTGCATACAGGCGCCGCGCGAAGTTCGTGCTGATCTCCGCCACCAGATAGCCGCCCGCCGAAAACCCGAGCACGCCGATCTTGTGCGGATCGATATGCCACTCCGCGGCGTGAGGCGCACCAGCCGCATCGTTCGTTGCGCGTCCTGCAACGACGGCACCGACACGCGCGATTGTGCGGACGGCAATCGCATTGCCGACATAAGGCACACTCGGAACGCGATACTTCAACAGGACGCAGGTGATGCCCCTGGATGTCAGCCAGTCGCAGACTTCGGTGCCTTCGAGATCCATCGCCAGCACCTGGAAACCGCCGCCCGGGAACACCACCACCGCGGTTCCCGTGTTTTTCGCGGTCGGCGCGTAGACCGTCAGCGTCGGCTGCGACACACGTTGTAGACGCCCGTGATGGTTTTGCCCCCGACCAATTTCCCGCCGGTCGCGCTGTACTCCGGCCCCGGCATCGCCGGGGCATCGGGTGGCGTGCCCGGCCACAAAGGCATCTGCACGTGCCCGGCGGCCGGTTGCCAAACCATTGTCTTCGCATGCGCGCCGCCGCATGCAGCCACGAGACCCAGCGCAATGACCCAAAGCTTCATGACGCTCCTCCGTTCTGGTGCTCGCCAAACTCGCGCGATCAAGGCAGGAAGCCAGACCTGCCCCGCATGGCACTTCCTCGGGTAGCCCCAACCGTTCGCGCTGAGCGCAGCCCGCGCTGCGGGCGGAGTCGAAGCGCCGCCCGGCATGGGCCACCGCCGGCATGTCCTTCGACTTCGGCCTGCGGCCTCCGCTCAGGACGAACGGGTGTTGGACCAGTCCATCGCCGGCGTGTCCTTCGACTTCGGCCTCCGGCCTGCGCTCAGGACGAACGGGTGTACGAGTGGCTGCCATTCGGGTCTGACTCTTCTTGCCGATGCTGCACGCCGCATCGGCCCCGCCGCAGCCGCTGCGGTGGATTTTTCGGGCAAGCCGGTCGATCCCCAGGCAAGCGCGTCGATGTCATCATCACCGGAAGCCATGCCGGCCTCGACAAGCACCCAAGAACCGCGGAGATTCCCGTGAACGCAACGATGGACCTCGCCGATTGCGACGTCGGCTACGACATCCCCGCCCTGCCGGGCATGGACGAGGCAGATATCCAGACGCCGTGCCTGGTCCTCGACCTCGACGCGCTGGAGCGCAACATCGCCAAGATGGGCAACTACGCGAAAGCGCACGGCGTGCGCCACCGCAGCCACGGCAAGATGCACAAGTCCGTGGATGTGCAGAAATTGCAGGAAAGACTGGGCGGTGCGGTCGGCGTCTGCTGCCAGAAGGTTTCCGAAGCGGAGGCCTTTGCGCGTGGCGGCATCAGGGACTCCATCCTGATGAACCAGGTGCGCGACCCGGGCAAGAGTGACCCCGGCTCGCGCGCCTGCCGCGCTACGGCGCACAGGCTCACCGTCTGCGTCGACGACGTGGCGAACGGTGGCCGAGCTTTCGGGCCGGCGGCGCAAAAGCACGGCACCACGCTGGGGAATGCCTCTGTCGAGATCGACTGCGGCGCGGGCCGCTGCGGGGTTGCCACGACCGGCGCAGCGATCGAAATTGCCCAAGCCTATCGACGCCGCGCCGGGCCTGGCCTTCGCCGGCATCCAGGCATACCAGGGCGCCATGCCAACATCTGGAAAGCTATGTGGGGAGCGGCAAGGCGAAGCTCGACCATGCCATCGCCGTGGTGAAGACCATTCGTCGACGGTCTGCAAGCCGCCGGGCTTGACGCCCGCACTGGTCTCCGGCGGCGGCACGGGCTCGTATTTACTTCGAATCGAATTCGGGTGTCTACAACGAATTGCAATGCGGCAGCTACGCGTTCATGGATGCGGACTACGGGCGCATCCGGGACGAGCACGGCCAACGCATCGACCATGGCGAATGGGAGAACGCGCTGTTCATCCTGACCTCGGTGATGAGCCGTGCCAAACCTGGCCAGGTGGTCTGCGACGCGGGCCTCAAGGTGCAGTCGCTCGACAGTGGCCTGCCCGTCATCCACGGCCGCGACGACGTGACCTTACATCGGCGCCTCGGACGAACACGGCGTGATCGAGGACAAACGCGGCGTCCTGCGCATCAACGAAAAGCTGAAGCTCGTCCCCGGCCATTGCGACCCGACCTGCAACCTGCACGACTGGTACGTCGGCGTGCGCAACGGCAAGGTGGAAGTGGTCTGGCCGGTATCGGCGCGCGGGAAGAGCTATTGACGCGCGCCCCATCCTTGTGCGCGCGACGGCCTCCTGGCCTGCATGACTGCACTGGCCTCTCGTTTCGGGCCCCTGCTCGCCGATCACTTCGCCGGCAACCGTTAGGATACGTTCCACCCTGCAAGCCCGGGAGCGCCATGAGCGACGTCCTTACCATCCATGAGTTCAGCGATGAACTCGCCGTGCACTTCCATGACATCGATGCGGAATGGATCAACGCCATGTTCCGCCTCGAGGAAACCGATCGGGAAGTGCTGGAGAACCCGCGGGCGAGGATTATCGACGCGGGGGGCGTCATTCTCTTCGTCGAGGCAAGCGGGCTCGGGATAGTTGGTGCATGCGCCCTGCAGAAGACGGGGGCGACCTGCTATGAGCTCACCAAGATGGGCGTGCGCGAGTCGGCACGCGGCATGAAGGTCGGGGAGTTTCTGCTCTCCGCGATCATCGAGCGGGCAAAGTCGCTGGGAGCCGAGCCTCTGTACCTGCTCACCAACTCCAAATGCGCTGCTGCCATTCACCTGTACGAGAAGCTTGGCTTCAGCACGATGCTGAAATCATGGCCCGCTATGGGGCACGCTATGCAAGGTGCGACGTGGCCATGCGCGGCTACCGCGCGGAAGCCTAGCAAGCTTGCGGCTTTCAGCTCTGGCCTGCATTCCGCCTGGGATCAAGGGTGCTGCCTCGCGGATAAAAACTGCATGGTTTGAAACCTGCGCACCGCGTCACACGACCCACCCGCACTCGTAAAACCCCTCACCCCAGCCGCGCGGGCAAAAACCGGCTGTTGCGCAGCAGGCCCGCCGAGACCAGCGACACCAGCACGCCGACCGGGAAGATCTCCGCGAAGGTCATCGGCAGGCGGAACATCGGGTCGGCGTACTGCACCTTGAACGCCTCCATCTCGGTGCTCAGCTTCGCCAGCGCCTCGGCGCTCGCGCCCTTCGCCTGCTCGCTCCCGATGATCGCGTTCGAATAAGAAGCGGCGAAATCCATGTGCGTCATCGCCTGCAGCGTTTCCCACGCGACCACGTAGATGATCCCGGCGATGAAGCTGACGCCCAGCCCGATCCCGAGCGCGGCCAGAACCCGATCACCCCGCCGCGGTCCACGTCGCGGTGCCGCTTGATCCCCACGAACACCGCGCTCAGCGCGATCAGCATCGTCGTGTAGCCGATCAGCATGCCGTACTTCAGCGGTGGCATCCCGTCGAAGCCGAGGAAGGTGGCGAACATCAGCCCGCCGACGACCAGGCCCGCGATCGCCGTACTTCAGAATCGTGATCCACATGAGTCGTTCCCCCTTTGCTGGTTGGTATCGCCATTGACCGCCGTTGCGCCCGCCCTGGCA
>CAVOOH010000004.1:0-462774 GCA_963697495.1 uncultured Gammaproteobacteria bacterium
GGTGGCTTTATATCCGTGTTTCTCAGCCCATAAGCGCTCGGCGTGGACATCCTCGAGGCGGGTTTTCCGCAGGCTTCGCCGGACGATTTTGCTGCAGTTGCGCAAATCGCCGGGGCGCTGAAAAGCACCACGGTGTGCGCACTGGCGCGCTGCCAGGACGGCGACATCGACAGCGCCGCCCGCGCGCTCGAGGCGGCGCGCCATTCGCGCATCCATCTGTTCCTGTCGACCAGCCCGCTGCACCGCGAGCACAAGCTGGGCATGAGCAAGGCGCAGGTGCTGGAGACCGCGGTGCGCGCGATCGAACGCGCCTGCGGCTTCTGCGACGAGGTCGAATTCTCCGCCGAGGACGCGATGCGCACCGAGCCCGAATTCCTCGCCGAGGTGTTCAGCGCCGCGGTGGCCGCCGGCGCCACCACGCTGAACGCGCCGGACACGGTCGGCTACACCACGCCGGGCGAGATCGTCGCGCTGTTCCGCTACCTGCGCCAGCACGTGCTCGGAGCGGAGCGGGTGGTGTTCTCCAGCCACTGCCACGACGACCTCGGCATGGCGGTGGCCAACAGCCTGGCCGCGGTGAGCGCCGGCGCGCGCCAGGTCGAGTGCACCATCAACGGCATCGGCGAGCGCGCCGGCAACGCCGCGCTCGAGGAGATGGTGATGGCGCTGAAGGTGCGCGCGCCGCACTTCGGCGTCGATACGCGCATCGACACCCGCCAGCTGTATCCCACCTCGCGCCTGCTGACCGAGCTGACCGGCACAGACGGTACCGCGCAACAAGGCGATCGTGGGCGCCAACGCGTTCGCGCACGAGTCGGGCATCCACCAGCACGGCATGCTCAAGCATCGCGGCACCTACGAAATCATGCTGCCGCAGGACGTCGGCATCGCCGAAACTCGCCTGGTGATGGGCAAGCACTCCGGCCGCGCTGCGCTGCGCCAGCGCCTGCAGGCGCTGGGCCACATGCCCGGCGACGCGGCGCTGGACGACATCTTCATCCGCTTCAAGACGCTGGCCGACCACGGCCGCGAACTGCACGACGACGACCTGGAAGCGCTGGCGCTGGGCCACGACCTGCAGGCCGGCGGCCCGTGGCACCTGGTGCAGCTGCACACCAGCTCGCATCTGGGCGGCAGCGCGTCGGCCTCGGTGAAGCTGGCTCACGACGACGGCCACGAGATCGGCGAGGCGGCGATCGGCGATGGCCCGGTCGACGCGGTGCTGCGCGCGATCGAGCGCGCCACCGGCACGCCGCTGGAACTCACCCGCTTCCAGATCGACGCGATCGGCGAAGGCGGCGACGCGCAGGGCCACGCGCAGCTGAGCGCACGTCACGCCGAGCGCGACTGGCGCGGCCACGGCGCCAGCACCGACATCGTCGAAGCCACCGCGCTGGCCGTGCTGGCCGTCGTCAACCGGATCGCCCGCAGGCAGCGCCGAACACGCAGATCAACAAGCGGCCTTCCATGGCCGCCGCGCTCGCGCACGGACGCGCGCACAAGGAGACCATCGCATGAGCACACCGTTTCTCTGGCACAACGGCCAGATCAAGCCGTGGGCCGAGGCCACCACCCACGTCAGCGCGCATGCGCTGCATTACGGCTCGTCGGTGTTCGAGGGCGAGCGCGTGTACGCGACGCCGCGCGGCCCGGCGTACTTCCGCCTGGCCGAGCACACCCGCCGGCTGTTCGAGTCGGCGCGCGTCTACGAGATCGAGATCGGCTACAGCGAGGACGAGATCAACGCCGCCTGCCTCGAGGTCATCCGCGCGAACCGGATGCCTTCAGCCTATGTGCGGCCGATCGTGTTCCGCGGTGCCAGCGGGCTGGGCGTGCTGCCGAAGGATGACGCGCCGGTGGAGGTGGCGATCATCGCGCTGAACTGGGGCGCATATCTGGGCGAAGCCGCCGAACGCGGCGCCGACGTCTGCGTATCGTCGTGGAATCGCCCCGCGCCGAACACCCTCCCGAGCTGGGCCAAGGCCGGCGGCAACTATCTGTCCAGCCAGCTGATCGGGCTGGAAGCGCGCCGCGACGGCTACGACGAGGGCATCGCGCTCGGCCACAACGGCCTGCTCAGCGAAGGCGCCGGCGAAAACCTGTTCCTGGTGAAGCGCGGCAAGCTGCTCACGCCGCCGACCAGCGCCGGCATCCTGGCCGGCATCACGCGCGACGCGGTGATCACGCTGGCTGCCGATCTCGGCATCGCGGTGGAGGAGCGCGACCTGCCGCGCGAGGCGCTGTACTCCGCCGACGAGGTGTTCATGACCGGCACCGCCGCCGAGATCACGCCGGTGCGCTCGGTCGATCGCAAGGCGATCGGCAAGGGCACGCCGGGTCCGATCACGAAGGCTTTGCAACAAGCGTTCTTCGGCCTGTTCGATGGCCGCACGGACGATCGCTGGTCGCTGGTTGACGCCGGTCGGCAAAGTGAAGCCACTGCGCAGGAGGCTCGCGTGATGGCGCGCCCAAGACCCTGCTTCGAGAAAGTCTGGGACGCCCACGTCGTCGCCGCCGAAACCGCCGACACGCCGGCGATCCTCTACGTCGACCTGCACCTGGTGCACGAAGTCACCTCGCCGCAGGCCTTCAGCGAACTGCGCGAGCGCGGCCTGCCGCTGCGCCGGCCCGATCGCATGCTGGCCACGCTGGATCACTCCACCCCGACCCTGCCGACCGACGCCGACGGCAGCCGTCCGTACGCGAACGCCGAGGCGCAGGCGCAGGTCGCGCAGCTGGAAAGCAACTGCGCGCGAATTCGGCGTCGAGCTGCACGGCTGGGACAGCGCCGACCGCGGCATCGTGCACGTGATCGGACCCGAGCTGGGCGCGACGCAGCCCGGGCATGACGATCGTCTGCGGCGACAGCCACACCTCGACGCACGGCGCGTTCGGCGCGCTGGCGTTCGGCATCGGCACCACCGAGGTCGGCCACGTGCTGGCGACGCAGTGCCTGCTGCAGCGCAAGCCGAAGACCTTGGCGATCCACGTCGACGGCCAGCTGCCGCCCGGCGTCGGCGCGAAGGACCTGATCCTGCACATCATCGGCACGATCGGCGTCGATGGCGGCACCGGCTACGTGCTCGAGTACCGCGGCGCGGCGATCGAGGCGCTGTCGATGGAAGAGCGCATGACCGTCTGCAACATGTCGATCGAGGCCGGCGCGCGCGCCGGGCTGATCGCGCCGGACGAGACCACGTTCGCCTGGCTGAAGGGCCGCCCGCGCGCGCCGCAGGGCGCGGCGTGGGACGCGGCGGTGCGCGAACTGGCGCGACGCTGCGCAGCGACGACGGCGCACGTTACGACCGCGAGGTGCGCATCGACGCCGGCGCGGTGAAACCCACCGTCACCTACGGCACCCATCCCGGCATGGCGATCGCCATGGACGCGCCGGTGCCGGCAGCGACCAATGCACAGGAACGCCGCGCGCTCGACTACATGCAGAGCAAGCCCGGCCAGCCGATGCAGGGCACGCCGGTCGACGTGGTGTTCGTCGGCAGCTGCACCAACTCGCGCCTGTCCGATCTGCGCGAAGCCGCCCACGTGCTGCGCGGCCGGCGCGTCGCCGACGGCGTGCGCATGCTGGTGGTGCCCGGCTCCGAAGCGGTGCGTCGCGACGCCGAGCGCGAAGGCCTGCATCAGGTGTTCACCGCCGCCGGCGCCGAGTGGCGCGTAGCCCGGCTGCTCGATGTGCATCGCGATGAACGGCGATCTCGCGCAGCCGGGCCAGCTGGTGGTGAGCACCTCCAACCGCAACTTCGAAGGCCGCCAGGGCAAGGGCGCGCGCACCGTGCTGGCCAGCCCCGCCACCGCCGCCGCGTCGGCGATCGCCGGGCGCATCGCCGATCCGCGCGAGTACCTGGTGGAGGTGGCGGCATGAACGCACGACAGCGCCGCGTATTGCTCCCTCTCCCCTTCGGCGACCGAAGGGAGTCCCCTTGCGGGTGGAGGAGGGCTGGGGTGAGGGGCCACGCTGGAGCAAAAGCCACATCAGAGCCCGCTTCGATCAACAACACGGCGAGCACCCGCCCCTCATCCGCCCCTTCGGGGCACCTTCTCCCCGCCGGGGAGAAGGGACTTTGCCCTTCGGAGATTTTCTAATGCGCCTCCACTCGCGCACCGCCGTGCTGGCCGACGAGAACATCGACACCGACCGCATCATCCCGGCGCGCTTCCTCACCACCACCACGCGCGAGGGCCTGGGCAAGCTGTGCTTCCACGACTGGCGCTATCAGGCCGACGGCAGCGACAACCCGGCCTTTCCGCTGAACCAGCCCGAGGCGCGCGGCTGCGCGATCCTGGTCGCCGGGCGCAACTTCGGTTGCGGCTCCTCGCGCGAGCACGCGCCGTGGGCCTTGCTCGACTACGGCATCCGCGCGGTGCTGTGCAGCGAGATCGCGGACATCTTCCGCGGCAACGCGCTGAAGAACGGCCTGCTGGCGATCGTGCTCGACGAGCTGGAACACCGCTGGCTGCTCAAGCACCCCGGCATCGAGCTGGCGATCGATGTGCGCGAGCAGTTCATCGCGCTGCCCGATGGCGGCCGCATCCCGTTCGCGCTCGAACCGTTCGCGCGGCACTGCCTGCTCGACGGCGTCGACCAGCTCGGCTACCTGCTGCAGCACGGTGAGGCCATCCATCGGTACGAACAACAGGAGCAAGCGGCATGAAGGCACGCATCGTTACCCTGCCCGGCGACGGCGTCGGCCCCGAGGTCACCGCCGCCGCGGTCGCCGTGCTGCAAGCCGTCGCCGCGCGCTACGAGCACGATTTCGCGTTCGACGAACAGCTGATCGGCGGCGCCGCGATCGACGCCACCGGCGAGCCGCTGCCGGCCGCGACGCTCGCCGCCTGCCAGGCCGCCGACGCCGTGCTGCTCGGCGCCGTCGGCGGACCGAAGTGGTCCGATCCGAACGCAACGGTGCGGCCCGAGCAGGGCCTGCTGGCGCTGCGCGCCGCGCTCGGCGTGTACGCGAACCTGCGCCCGCTGCAGGTGCACCCGGCACTGACCAACGCTGTCGCCGCTGAAGAACGAGAAGCTGAAGCACGTCGACGTGCTGTTCGTGCGCGAGCTGACCGGCGGCGCCTACTTCGGCGCGAAGACGCGCAGCGACGACACCGCCACCGACGAGTGCAAGTACACCGTCGCCGAGATCGAGCGCGTGGTGCGCCGCGCGTTCGAGCTGGCGCGCGGCCGTCGCCGGCACGTCACCTCGGTCGACAAGGCCAACGTGCTGGAGACCTCGCGCCTGTGGCGCAGCACGGTGCACGCGCATCGCCGCCGACTATCCCGACGTGAAGCTCGAGCACCAGCTGGTCGACTCGATGGCGATGCTGCTGCTGACGCAGCCGACGCGCTACGACGTGATCGTCACCGAGAACCTGTTCGGCGACATCCTCACCGACGAGGCCGCGGCGCTGGCCGGCTCGCTCGGCCTGCTGCCGTCGGCGTCGCTGGGCGACGGCAAGGCCGGCCTGTACGAACCGATCCACGGCTCGGCGCCGGACATCGCCGGCCAAGGCGTGGCCAATCCGGTCGGCACGATCCTCTCCGCGGCGCTGCTGCTGCGCCATTCGCTGGGCCTGGAGGCCGAAGCGGTGGCGATCGAAGCGGCGGTCGAGCACGTGCTCGAGCACGGCCCGCACACGCGCGATATCGGCGGCAGCGCGAGCACCGATGAGGTACTCGACGCGGTACTCGTCGCCATCGAGACCACGCCGACCACGCCGCTGCGTTCTTCTGCGGAGCACGCGCATGCGGTTGATGCAGCCAGGTTCCCCCGGCGGGCACAGGGATGTGTCTGTGTTTTTTTGCCGCCCTCAGCAGTCGAAAATTCGCTCGTGCCGCGCTGACGCCCGACGCGCGCCGCTTCGATCAGCTCTTTCGCGAGCACCCGCCACTCATCCGCCCCTTTGGGGCACCTTCTCCCGCAAGGGGGAGAAGGGATTCTGTCCTTCGGAACTCCTTCATGCGCAGTGACCTGATCAAGAGCGGCCCCGACCGCGCACCCGCCCGCGCGATGCTGCGCGCCACCGGCCTCGACGACGAGGCGATCGCGCGGCCGCTGGTCGCGGTGGTGCACACCTGGTCGAACGTGAGCGCCGTGCAACCTCAACCTGCGCGATCTGGCGGTCGCAGCGCGCGGCCGGCATCCGCGCCGCCGGCGGCACGCCGATCGAGTTCAACACCATCGCCGTCACCGACGGCATCGCGATGGGCACGCCCGGCATGCGCGCCTCGCTGATCAGCCGCGAGGTGATCGCCGACTCGATCGAGCTGGCGGTGGACGGCCACTGCCTCGACGCGATGGTGGTGCTGTGCGGCTGCGACAAGACCATTCCGGCCGCGGCGATGGCGCTGGCGCGGCTGAACATCCCCGGCGTGGCGCTGTACGGCGGCAGCATCGCGCACGGCACGCCACGACGACCATCCGATCACGATCCAGGAGGTGTTCGAGGCGGTCGGCGCGCACGGCGCGGGCAAGATCGACGACGAGCGAGCTGACCGCGGTCGAACGCGACGCCTGTCCCGGCGCCGGCGCCTGCGGCGGCCAGTTCACCGCCAACACGATGGCGATGGTGCTGACCACGCTGGGCCTGTCGCCGATGGGCTGCAACGACATCCCCGCGACCGCATCCGGCCAAGGCGCGCGGCCGCGTACCGCTGCGGCGAGCTGGTGATGGAATGCCTGCGCGACAACCGCACGCCGCGCGACATGCTCACGCGCGACCGCGTTCCGCAACGCCGCGCGCATGGTCGCCGCCACCGCCGGCTCGACCAACGCGGTGCTGCACCTGCTCGCGATCGCGCGCGAGGCCGGCGTCGACGTGGACGCTCGAGGATTTCGAGCCGGCCTCGGCGCACACGCCGGTGATCGCCGACCTGAAGCCCGGCGGCCGCTACACCGCGGTCGAGCTGTTCGGCGCCGGCGGCAGCGCGCGCGGTCGCGCAGCGAACTGATCGCGGCCGGCATGCTCGACGACGCGCCGACCGTCACCGGCCGCAGCCTGTTCGCCGAAGCTCGACCGCCGCGCCGCGCGCCGAAGCGCAGGACGTGGTGCATCCGGTCGCGCAGCCGCTCAAGCCGCGCGGCGGCTATTCGATCCTGTACGGCAACCTCGCGCCGGAAGGCTGCGTCCTGAAGCTGGCCGGCAAGGGCGCGACGCACTTCGAAGGCCGCGCGCGCGTGTTCGAGAGCGAGGAAGACGCGTTCGCCGCGGTGCAGGCCGGCGCGATCGCAGGCCGGCGACGTCATCGTGATCCGCAACGAAGGCCCGGCCGGCGGCCCCGGCATGCGCGAGATGCTCGGCGTCACCGCGGCGCTGATCGGCCGCGGCCTCGGCGACGACGTCGCGCTGATCACCGACGGCCGCTTCAGCGGCGCCACGCACGGCTTCATGGTCGGCCACATCGCGCCGGAAGCGGCGCGCGGCGGCCCGATCGCGCTGCTGCGCGACGGCGATCGCATCGTGATCGACGCGCGCACGCCGCGAGATCGACACCGACGCCGATCTCGCCGCACGCCGCGCCGGCTGGCAACCGCCCGCACCGAAGGTCACGCCGCGGCGTGCTGGCCAAGTACGCGCAGCTGGTCGGCTCCGCCTCCGACGGCGCCACCACGCATCCCGACACCACCGCTCGTCCACACCCAAGCACATCCACACCGAAATCCAACCAGGGAGTCACCGCATGAGACAGCCACCACCAACACCACTCGCCACATCCCGCATCGCCGTGCTCGGCTACGGCAGCCAGGGCCGCGCGCATGCGCTGAACCTGCGCGATTCCGGCCTCGACGTCGTGGTCGGCCTGCGCCCGGGCGGCCCGACCTGGCACAAGGCCGAGGCCGACGGCTTCGCCGTCGTCGAGCCGGCCGAAGCGGTGCGCGGCGCCGACCTGGTCGCCGTGCTGACGCCGGACATGGTGCAGCCGGAGCTGTACCGCGAAGCGATCGAGCCGAACATCAAGCCGGGCGCGGCGCTGCTGTTCGCGCACGGCTTCAACGTGCACTTCAAGCAGATCACGCCGCGCGCCGACATCGACGTGATCCTGGTCGCGCCGAAGGGCCCCGGCGCGCTGGTGCGCAGCGAGTACGAGCGCGGTCGCGGCGTGCCGTGCTCTGTGCGCCGTGCACCAGGACGTCAGCGGCCAGCGCCGAAGCGAAGGCCATGGGCTATGCCGACGGCATCGGCGGCGCGCCGCGCGATGCTGATCGAGACCGACTTCAAGGAAGAGACCGAGACCGATCTGTTCGGCGAACAGGCCGTGCTGTGCGGCGGCGCCAGCGAGCTGGTGCATCACGGGTTTCGAGACCCTGGTCGAGGCCGGCTACCAGCCGGAGATCGCCTACTACGAAGTGCATGCACGAGCTGAAGCTGATCGTCGACCTGTTCTACGAAGGCGGCCTCACCAAGATGCTGCGAGTTCGTCTCCGAGACCGCGCAGTACGGCGACTACGTCAGCGGCCCGCGCGTCGTCGACGCCGGCACGAAGGCGCGCATGAAGGAGGTGCTCACCGACATCCAGGACGGCACCTTCGCGCGCAACTGGATCGCCGAGTACGCAGGCCGGCCTGCCGAACTACAAGCGTCTGAAGCAGGCCGATCTCGATCATCCGATCGAGGAGGTCGGCGCCGCGTTGCGCGCGCGGATGCCGTGGCTGCAGCCGAACGCGGCACCCGCTGCGTCGCGCCGCTGAAGAAGGTCGGCTGACCGCTTCTGCTCCTCCCCCGTGGAACAGGGGGAGGTCGGGAGGGGATTGCGCTTTTGACTTTTCGAGCAAGAGCAACCCCTCCCCAACCCTCCCCTGCTTTGCGTGTGAGGGAGCGCGGCATCGAACCCTTGGGGGTTTTTCTTGTGAATGCGCAACCACTGCAAGCCGAGACCACCGCCGACCGGCATCCGCTGGCCGGTCAGAACATGAGCGGCGCCGACGTGATCGTGCAGGTACTCGCCGACGAAGGCGTCGACGTCCTATTCGGCTATTCCGGCGGCGCGATCCTGCCGGTGTACGACGCGGTGTTCCGCTACAACGCCGAACACGCGCGCGCCGATGGCCCCGGTGCCGGTTCCGGCACCGGGGAGGTCATGCGCGAGTCGATGCCGCTGATCGTGCCGGCCAACGAGCAGGGTGCGGGCTTCATGGCCGCGGGGTACGCGCGTGCTTCCGGCAAGGTCGGCGTGGCCATCGTCACCTCCGGTCCCGGCGCCACCAACATGGTCACGCCGGTGCGCGACTCGATGGCCGACTCGATTCCGCTGGTGGTGATCTGCGGCCAGGTGCGCACCGCAGCGATCGGCAGCGATGCGTTCCAGGAAGCGCCGATCAGCAACATCATGGGCGCCTGCGCCAAGCACGTGTTCCTGGTCACCGATGCGGCGCAGCTGGAAGCGACCGTGCGCACCGCGTTCACCATCGCCCGCAGCGGCCGGCCCGGGCCGGTGGTGGTGGACGTGCCGAAGGACGTGCAGAACACCGCGCTGTCGTTCCGCGGTGCCGGCGAGCTGGCATTAAGCGGCTACCGCGCACGGCTGCGCGCGGTGGAACAGGCGACCTTGAGCGACGCCGACTGCGCCGCGCTGTTCACCGCGCTGATGCAGGCCGAGCGCCCGCTGATCTACGCCGGCGGCGGCGTGATCTCGGCCGAGGCGAGTGCGGCGCTGCGCGCGTTCGTCGATGCGTTCGGGTTGCCGGTCACCACCACCTTGATGGGCCTGGGCGGCTTCGACACCACCGACCCGCTGGCACTGCACATGCTCGGCATGCACGGCACCGCGTACGCGAACTATGCGGTGGAGGATTGCGACTTCGTGTTGACGCTGGGTGCGCGCTTCGACGACCGCGTGGCCGGCGTGCCGGACAAGTTCGCACCGCGCGCGAAGTTCATCGCGCAGATCGACATCGACCCGGCCGAGGTCGGCAAGGTGAAACCGGTCGACTGGCATCACGTCGGTCCGCTGCGGCAGGCGCTGGAACGGCTCGCCGCCTGGGGCCGTGCGCACGGCATCAAGCCGCAGCTCGCCAAGTGGCATGCGCACGTGGCGGAACTGAAGCGCGTGCACGCGATGAACTACGACCGCGAGAGCGGCGCTGATCCAGCCGTACGCAGTGCTGGAAGCGATCAACCGACACACCCGGGGCCGCGCCATCGTCAGCACCGGCGTCGGCCAGCACCAGATGTGGGCGGCGCAGTACTTCGACTTCCGCGCACCGCGGCATTGGCTCACCTCCGGCTCGATGGGCACGATGGGTTTCGGCTTGCCCGCGGCGATCGGCGCGCAGTTCGCGCACCCGCACAAACTCGTCATCGACATCGACGGCGACGCCAGCATCCGCATGAACATCGGCGAGCTGGAAACGGTCACCACCTATGGCCTGCCGCTGAAGGTCGTGGTGCTCAACAACGTCGGCGACGGCATGGTGCGGCAATGGCAGAAGCTGTACTTCAAGGGCCGCTTCGCCGCCTCCGACAAGAGCCTGCACAAGAAGGACTTCGTACTCGGCCGCGCAGGCCGACGGCTTCGACTGGGCGCGGCGCCTGGAACGCGTGGACGAGCTGGAGGCGACGATCGCCGATTTCCTCGCCTTCGACGGCCCGGCGTTTCTCGAAGTGATGATCGATCCGGATGCCGGCGTGTATCCGATGGTCGGCCCCGGCGCCAGTTACGCGCAGATGATCACCGGCGACTTCATTTCTTCGCGTGCGGTGTCTGCCGCACGCGACGACTCGCCGTCCCACATGTTCTGAGCTTTTGACCTCTCCCTTCTCCCCCCGGCGACCGAAGGAAGTCCCCTTGCGGGTGAGAAGGTGGCCCGTAGGGTCGGATGAGGGTGCGGGCGAGCCTCAGCGCCGCGCTCCGCCCGTACCCTCACCCGCCTGTCGGCACCCTCTCCCAAAGGGAGAGGGACTCACTACCGGAACCCCGCCATGAACCACACCCTGTCCATCCTGTTGCAGAACGAAGCCGGCGCGCTGGTGCGCGTGGCCGGGCTGTTCGCCGCGCGCGGCTACAACATCGACACGCTGACCGTGGCCGCCACGCATGATCCCGCCGTCTCACGGCTGACCCTGAGCCTGCAATGCGACGACGACGCGCTCGGCCAGATCCTGCAGCAAACCCGCAAACTGGTCGACGTGCTGCAGGTGGCGCACCCGGCGACGACCTTGGCCGCATGAATGCGCTGGCCGCCGAGAATGAAACGGTGGGCGGCGACCTGCTGGCGCAGATCCGGGCCGCGCGCGTCTACGAGGTGGCGCACGAATCGGCGCTGGAACCGGCGCCGCTGCTGAGTGCGCGCCTGGGCCAGCGCGTCCTGCTCAAGCGCGAGGACCAGCAGTGCGTGTTCTCGTTCAAGCTGCGCGGCGCGTACAACCGCATGGTGCAACTGGATGCGGCGCAGCGCGCGCGTGGAGTGGTCGCCGCCTCCGCCGGCAACCATGCGCAAGGCGTGGCGCTGGCCGCGGCGAAGCTCGGCATTCGCGCCACCATCGTGATGCCGGTGACCGCGCCGCAAGTGAAGGTGGACGCGGTGCGCCGCTTCGGCGGAGCAATGGTCGAGGTGGTGCTGGCCGGCGATTCCTACAGCGATGCGCAGGTCGCCGCCGCGCGGCTGCAGGTCGAGCGCGGCGCGGTGTTCGTGCATCCGTTCGACGATCCGGCGGTGATCGCCGGCCAGGGCACGGTCGCGCTGGAGATTCTGCGCCAGCATCCGGGTCCGCTTGAAGCGGTGTTCGTGCCGGTCGGTGGCGGTGGCCTGCTGGCCGGCGTGGCCGCCGGCGTCAAGGCGCTGCGGCCCGCGGTGAAGGTGATCGGCGTGCAGGCGGCGGATTCGGACGCGATGGCGCGCTCGCTGGAAGTCGGCTCACGCCTCACGCTGGACGAGGTCGGCCTGTTCGCCGACGGCACTGCGGTGAAGCAGGTCGGCGCACTCACTTTCGCGCTGTGCCGGCAACACGTGGACGCGATGCTGCGGGTGGACACCGACGCGATCTGCGCCGCGATCCGCGACATCTACCAGGACACCCGCAGCGTGCCGGAGCCGTCCGGTGCGCTGGCGCTGGCCGGCCTGAAGCAGTACGTCGCCGCACACGGCGCCGGCGACGGTGCGCTGGTGGCGATCGTTTCCGGTGCAAACATGAATTTCGACCGCCTGCGCTTCGTCGCCGAACGCGCCGAGGTCGGCGAGCAGCGCGAGGCGGTGTTCGCCGTGACCATCCCGGAGGAACGCGGCAGCTTCCGCCGCTTCTGCGACGCGCTGGGCCGGCACGCCATCACCGAGTTCAACTACCGCATCGGCGACGCGCGACGCGCGCACCTCTTCGTGGGCGTGCAGGTCGCCAGCCGCGACGGGCGCGAGGCGCTGGCCGCTGCATTCCGCGCACAGCAGTTCGACTTGCTCGACCTCACCGGCGATGAGCTGGCCAAGCTGCACCTGCGCCACATGATCGGTGGCCGTTCGCCGCTGGCGCAGGACGAGCGGCTGTACCGCTTCGAGTTCCCCGAACGCCCCGGCGCACTGACCGACTTCCTCGGCCGACTGCATCCGGACTGGAACATCAGCCTGTTCCACTACCGCAACCACGGCGCCGACCACGGCCGCATCCTGGTCGGCATCCAGGTACCCGTGGCCGAACGACCGCTGTTCCAGCGCTTCCTCGCCACGCTCGGCTATCCGCATGTGGACGAGAGCGCACATCCGGCCTATCGGTTGCTGTTGCGCAGTTGATGGCTCAGAACAGGTCGATGCTTCCCGCCGCCATCCCGCGCCCGAGCAGTCCGCGCGCACTCAGGTTTTCGTAGCCGTAGGTGCCGTTGCGGCCGTGCTGTTTCGCGAAGTACAGCGCCTTGTCGGCGCGATCCAACGCACTCGCCGGGTAGTCGTGCCGGCCGACAGCGGCATAGCCGATGCTGACGGTGACACTGCCCACCTGCGGAAAGGCATGCTCGGCAATGCGCTGGCGGAAACGTTCCAGCACGGCGTGCACGGTGGCCTGGTCGGTCGCACCGAACAGGATCACGAACTCCTCGCCGCCAAAGCGGAACAGCACGTCGCCGCGACGGAAACAGGCGCGCATCTGCTGGGCCACCAGCAGGATCACCTCGTCGCCGTAGATATGCCCGTAACTGTCGTTGATGCGCTTGAAGTGGTCGATGTCGAGGATCGCCAGCCACACCTGCGGCGGTTCCGCGGCGGGCATGGCGTGTTGCCCGCCGGTCTCCGCTCTCGCCATGGCCTGCTGCAACAACCGTTGCAGTTGCCGCTCAAGACTGCGCCGGTTGTACAGGCCGGTCAGCTTGTCGCGCTCGCTTTCATGGAGCAGCGCGGTGTAGTTGGCATAGATGCGCGCAAACCCGTCGGCGAGCGGCCGACTGGCGGCAGGCGGCATGTCGCTGTCGAGCTGCAGCGCCCCGATCGCGCGGCCATCGTGCTGGATCGGCACGACCAGCCGATGCATGCCCTCGACCACTTCTGCCTGCACTTCCAGCCGCTGCATGCAACGGTGCAGCAGTTGCAGCGCCGGATCGGCCAGGTCCGGGTTGGCCACCTGCACCTGATAGATCCCTTGCGCGTCCGGCGCGCAACGCACGATGCCTTCCACGTATGTCCCGTCGATCGCCCGGTTGGCCAGGACCACGCTGCGCGCCGAGGCCAGTTCGGCCAGTGAAAGCGCCAGGCTGTGGTCGAGCGCAGCGATGTCGCGGTGGTGGGTGAATGCCGCCACCGAATCGAGCAGACGCGAATGCGCGAACGAGCCGGCCGGCGCGGACTCCGCCGCCACCGATGCAGACAGAGCAGCAGCGTCGTCGCCCGCCACGGGCGCATCGCCCGGCAGGGTGGAATCCTCTTCAGTGGTTTCGCTTTCAGCCATCAACATTCCGGGCACCGGCGGCCCTGGGCTTCGTACGGCGCGTGCATGGCGTTGCCACGAACGGCATCACCCATCGGCACTATCGGCCGCCGGACGCCGGACTTTAGCCGGGCGGGGGCTGACGGGTGATCCATCGCGCGGTCCGGAGCCGCACGGCGCGCTAGACTTCACCGCATGGCTCCCTCCTCCCGCAAACGCCAGCGGCGCGCTGCCGCACCCCCGTCCACCAACCGGCCGCGAGCCGGCGCGGCGAAACCCGCCGCCAGGCCGGTGCGCCCGGCGGACAGTTCGACCCGCGCCATGCGGGTGCTGGACTGGCTGCTGCAGAAGTTGCCGGCGCGTCACCGCGAAAAGGCGCGGGACTACCTGGTGCTGACCCGGATGGATCGCCCGGTCGGCGCTTTGCTGCTGCTATGGCCGACGTGGTGGGCGCTGTGGCTGGCGGCCGGCGATTTCCCGCCGTGGAAGCCGCTGATCATCTTCACCCTCGGCGTGTTCGCGATGCGCGCGGCCGGTTGCGCGATCAACGACTTCGCCGACCGCAAGCTGGACCCGCAGGTGGCGCGCACCGCCGGGCGGCCGATCGCCAGCGGGCGGGTGACGCCGCGCGAGGCACTCGCCGTATTCGGCGCACTGCTGGCGTTCGCGTTCGTGCTGGTGCTGTTCACCAACAAGCTGACCATCCAGCTGTCGTTCGCCGGCGCCGCGCTGGCGGCGATCTACCCGTTCACCAAGCGCTGGACCTACCTGCCGCAGGTGGTGTTGGGCGCCGCGTTCGGCTGGTCGATCCCGATGGCGTTCGCGGCGGTCTCCGGCACCGTGCCGCCGGTGGGCTGGTTGCTGTTCATCGGCAACATCCTGTGGTCGGTGATCTACGACACCGAGTACGCGATGGTCGACCGCGACGACGACCTCAAGGTCGGTGCGAAGTCCACCGCGATCCTGTTCGGCGACGCCGACGTGCCGATCCTCGGCATGCTGATGGGCACCTTCCTGCTGGCGATGCTGTTCGTCGGCCAGCGTGCCGGACTGGGCTGGCCATACTGGCTGGCCCTGCTGGTCGCCGCCGGCCTGTCCGGCTACCAGCTGTGGCTGATCCGCGACCGCCGCCGCGACGCCTGCCTCGCCGCGTTCCGCCACAACAACTGGCTGGGCCTGGCGGTATGGATCGGCATCGTGCTGGCGTTGGCGGTGCGCTAGCAACTCACCGGGAATCGTCACCCGCGCGGCGACGGCGCGCGCGCTAGTGCCCATACGTCCACCCGCTGCACGCCGGCACGGCGGAGCACGCGGGCGCACTCGGCCAGGGTGGCGCCGGTGGTCATCACGTCGTCGAGGATGGCCACATGCGCGGGTAGCGCGACGCCTTCGCGCACGGCGAACGCGCCGTGCACGTTGCGGCGGCGGGCGACAGCGTCGAGTTCGGTCTGCGCCTCGGTGGAGCGCCGGCGCAGCAGCGCGTCGTGGCGCAGCGGCACGCCGAGCGCACGCGCCAGCGGGCGAGCCAGTTCCAGCGCCTGGTTGTAGCCGCGCCGGCGCAGCCGGCTGCGATGCAGCGGCACGCTCAGCAACAGCTGCGGCAGCCTGACCGGGCACGGCTCGCGCTGCCACAGCAGCGACAGCACGCGGCCGGCGGCGAGATCGGCGCCGAACTTGTAGCGCGACTCCAGCCGGTCCAGCGGCCAGCCGTAGCGGAACGGCGCCCACGCCGCATCCCACGGCGGCGCACGGCGCTGGCACTCGCCGCACAGCGCCGCCGGTGTGGCCAGCGGCAGCGCGCAGCGTGCGCAGCAACTGCGGTTGCGCGGCAGCTCGGCCGCGCAATCGGCGCACAGGTCGATGCCGTCGGCGCCGCGGGCGCTGCACAGCAGGCAGCGCAAGGGCAACACGAAACGCTGCAGCCGTCGCCACGAAGTGATCAGCGCGTCCATGCGGGTGTCCTCTCAGCGGCGCGGCTTGAACAACGCCGCGTCGAGGATCGACCACAGATGGATCAGCCAGCCGAGCAGGACGATCCACAGCACCGCCGCCAGCACGAACATGACGATCGCCATCAGCAATCGCCCCTGCACCAGCTGGCCGAGCCCCGGGATGAAGAAACTGCAGATCGCCGCGAGCACGTTGCCGGTACTGCCTTGCCCTTCACTCATCCCGCCGCACTCCATGATCAAGGTGGTCCCACGAGCAGGCGATGGTAGCGGCAGAAATACGCCCATGTCCCGTCAACCATCCGCGCAAGCATCGGGTTGACACGTTCTGAGGCGGCTTCCACACTCTCGCGCTTCTTGTCAGGGAGTTGCCGTTCCATGGCCGACATCGCCATCCGCCACGACTGGAGCCGCGTCGAAGTCGCCGCGCTGTTCGCGCTGCCGTTCAACGAGTTGCTGCATCGCGCCCACTCGGTGCACCGCCAGCACCATGACCCGAACGCGGTGCAGGTGTCGACCCTGCTGTCGATCAAGACCGGCGGCTGCCCCGAGGACTGCGCCTACTGCCCGCAGGCGGCGCGTTACGACACCGGCGTGGCCGCGCAGAAGTTGATGGAAGTCGACGATGTGCTGGCACGCGCCCGCGCCGCCAAGGCCGCCGGCGCCAGCCGTTTCTGCATGGGCGCGGCCTGGCGTGGCCCGAAGGACCGCGATATTCCCAAGGTCGCCGCGATCGTGCGCGCGGTGAAGGATCTGGGCCTGGAAACCTGCGCCACCCTGGGCCTGCTCGGCGACGGCCACGCGCGGGCATTGAAGGACGCCGGCCTCGACTACTACAACCACAACATCGACACCGCGCCGGAGTTCTACGGCGAAATCATCCACACCCGCGACTACCAGGATCGCCTGGAAACCCTGGAGCAGGTGCGCGACGCCGGGCTGAAGACGTGCTGCGGCGGCATCATCGGCATGGGCGAGACACGCGAGCAGCGCGCCGGTTTGCTGCAAGCCCTGGCCAACCTGCCCGAGCACCCGCAATCGGTGCCGATCAACCAGCTGGTGCCGGTGCCCGGCACGCCGCTGGGCGATGCCGCGCCGCTCGACCCGTTCGAATTCGTGCGCGCGATCGCGGTGGCGCGCATCCTGATGCCGCTGTCGATCGTGCGGCTGTCCGCCGGCCGCCAGCAGATGGACGACGCGGTGCAGGCTCTGTGCTTTTACGCCGGTGCCGGCTCGATCTTCTACGGCGAAAAGCTGCTGACCACCGGCAACCCGGACGTGGAGGCGGACCACGCGCTGTTCCGCCGGCTCGACCTGCATCCGCTGGAAGTCACCGAGCTGGCCGGCACCGTGCACGCCGACATCGGCAACAGCGAAACTGCCGGTTGCGGCCACGGCTGTGGTTGCAGTGCTGCGGCCTGACCTGCTCGACCGGCTGGCCGTCCGCACCAACGAATACGCCAGCGCACAACTGCGGCGCCGGTTGCTCACGATCGACCACGCCGACGGCCCGTGGCTGGAAACCGGCAACCGCCGCCTGCTGTCGTTCTGCAGCAACGACTACCTCGGCCTGGCGCAGCACCCGCAGTTGGTCGCCGCACTCACCCGCGCAGCCCGGGAGGAAGGCGTCGGCAGCACGTCGGCGCACCTGATCTGCGGCCATCGCACCGCACACGCGGAACTGGAGGAAGCGCTGGCCGCCTGGACCGGGCGCGAGCGCGCGCTGCTGTTCTCCACCGGCTACATGGCCAACCTCGGCGTGCTGCAGGCGCTGCTGGCACGCGGCGACGTCTGCGTGCAGGACAAGCTCAACCACGCCTGCCTGCTCGATGGTGCGAAGCTCAGCGGCGCCGAGCTGAAGCGCTATCCGCACGCCGACGTGGCGGCGGCCGCGCGCCAACTGGCGGCGAACCCTTCCGCTGCCGCACTGCTGGCCACCGATGGCGTGTTCAGCATGGACGGCGATATCGCCCCGCTGCATGAGCTGGCGCTGCTCTGCGCGCGCGAGCGCGCCACCTTGATGGTCGACGACGCCCACGGGTTCGGCGTGCTCGGCGAGCACGGCGCCGGCAGCCTCAGCGCCGCCGAACTCGGCCAGCACGAAGTGCCGCTGTTGATGGCCACGCTGGGCAAGGCGCTCGGTTGCAGCGGTGCCTTCGTCGCCGGCCCGGCGGCGCTGATCGACGGCCTGCTCCAGTTCGCGCGCCCGTACATCTACACCACCGCGATGCCGCCGGCGCTGGCCGCCGCCGCGCACGAGGCGGTACAACTGGCGCAGTCCGAAGGATGGCGGCGCGGGAAACTCGCCGCGCTGATCGCCCGTTTCCGCCGTGGCGCGGCCGAGCTCGGCCTGCCGCTGGCGGCGTCACCCAGCGCGATCCAGCCGCTGCTGCTGGGCAGCGCCGACGCCGCGCTGGCCGCGGCGCAGGCACTCGAACGGCAGGGCCTGCTGGTCACCGCGATCCGCCCGCCGACCGTGCCGGCCGGACAGGCACGGCTGCGCATCACGCTGTCGGCGGCGCATGAAGAAGTCCACGTCGACCGGCTGCTGGGCGCACTGGAAACACTGCGTCTGCCCGCCGAGCGCAGGGCCGCGGCGGGCGACCACGTATAATCGCTGCCTGTTCTGCCGATTCCCCCGCATGTCGATCGTCAACATCTCCGCCTACAAGTTCATCAGCCTGGACGACCTGCCAGCGCTGCGCGAGCGGCTGCTCGAGCGCTGCGAGGCGCTGGCACTGAGGGGCACGATCCTGCTGGCGCCGGAGGGTATCAACCTGTTCCTCGCCGGCAGCCGCGCGCAGATCGACGGCTTCATGGCCACCTTGCGCGCCGACCCGCGCTTCGCCGATATCGAACCCAAGGAATCGTTGTCCGACGCGGTGCCGTTCGGTCGTATGCGCGTGCGGCTGAAGCGCGAGATCATCACCATGCGCCTGCCGACGATCCGCCCCGAAGGCGGTCGCGCGCCGGCAGTGGACGCGCCCACCCTGCAGCGCTGGCTGGACCAGGGCCACGACGACCGCGGCCGCGAAGTGGTGTTGCTGGACACCCGCAACGACTACGAGACCGATGCCGGCAAGTTCCCGCAAGCGGTCGACTATCGCCTGGCCAGCTTCACCGGCTTCCCCGCCGCGATCGCCGCCGACCGGGAACGCTACGCGGGCAAGACCGTCGTCTCGTATTGCACCGGCGGCATCCGCTGCGAGAAAGCCGCGCTGCACATGCAGGGCCTCGGCATCGAGCACGTCTACCAGCTCGACGGCGGCATCCTGAAGTACCTCGAACAGACCGACGGCACGCACTGGCAGGGCGACTGCTTCGTGTTCGACGGCCGCGGCACAGTGGACAAACGCCTGTTGCCCAGCAGGGGTGACGCATGAGCCTGTTCATCGAGAAGGCCGGCCGCGGCCCGGTCCCGCTGGTGCTGCTGCACGGCTGGGCAATGCACGGCGGCGTGCTGGCGCCGCTGGTCGCGGCGCTGGAAGAACAATGCACGCTGTACGTGGTCGACCTGCCCGGCCACGGCCGCTCGCGCGACTGCGGGCTGCCGCTGGAACCGCGCGCCTGCGCCGCGGCGATCGCCAAGGCCACGCCGCCTGCGCTCTGGCTGGGCTGGTCGCTGGGCGGCATCATCGCGCTGACCGCCGCGCTGGACCTGCCGCATCAGGTGCGCGGACTGGCGATGCTGTGCGCCACGCCGAAATTCGTGCGCGACGCGGGCTGGCCGCACGGCGCCGACGGCCAGTTGGTGCACCAGCTGGCCAGCGACCTGGAAACCGATTACCACGCCACCATCGAGCGCTTCCTGGCGCTGGAGGCGATGGGCAGCACCGACCCACGCGGCGAACTGCGCCATCTGCGCGAACTGGTGTTCGCTCGCGGCGAACCGGACCTGCGCGTGCTGCAGGAGGGCATCCGCATCCTGGAAACCAGTGATCGCCGCGCCGCGTTGCCGGACCTGCGCGTGCCCAGCGCCTGGATCAGCGGCCGCCGCGACCGGCTGGTGCCGCCACAGGCAATGCAGTGGTCGGCCCGCCAGTGCGGCGGCAGCTATACCGAGATCCAGCAAGCCGGCCACGCGCCGTTCTTCGGCCACGCCGACGCGGTGGCGCAGGCGCTGCAACCGCTACTGGCACCCACCCAACTTGAGCAGGCGCGATGAGCGACTTCCAACTCGACCAACAACTGGTGCGCCGGCACTTCGGCCATGCCGCCGGCAGCTACGAACGCCACGACGCCTTGCAACGCGAAGTACAGGCCGCCCTGCTGGAACGCCTGGAGTTCTACCTGGAAACGCCCGAGCGCGTGGTCGACGTCGGCGCCGGCACCGGTCGTGGCACCGCGCTGCTGAAGCAGAAATATCCCAAGGCCGAAGTGATCGCGATCGACCTGGCGCTGCCGATGCTGCAGGCGGCAAAACAGCACAACAGCTGGCTGAAGCCGTTCCGCCGCGTGTGCGCCGAAGCCACGGCGTTGCCGCTGGCCGACCACAGCGTCGACGTGCTGCATTCCAACCTGTGCTTCCAGTGGGTCGACGACCTGCCGGCGCTGTTCGGCGAATGCATGCGCGTGCTGAAACCCGGCGGCTTCATGGCGTTCTCCAGCTTCGGCCCGGATACCCTGAAGGAGCTGCGCGCGGCCTGGGCCGAAGCCGACCAGCAGCCGCACGTGGGCCGCTTCCTCGACATGCACGACGTCGGCGACGCGATGCTCAACGCCGGCCTGCGCGACCCAGTGCTGGACGTGTTCCGCTACACCCTGACCTACAGCGAACCGCGCAAGCTGCTGGAAGAGCTGCAAGGCCTCGGCGCCACCAACGCCGACCGCGCGCGCGCGCGCGGCCTAACCGGCAAGGCGCGTTACCAGCGCATGCTGGCTGCTTACGAAACCAAGCGCGTGGACGGCCGCATCCCGGCTAGCTGGGAGGTGGTCAGCGCGCACGCCTGGGGCCCGCCGGTCGGCCAGCCGCGTCGCGTACCCGGCGGCGAAGTCGCCACGTTCTCGATCGACAGCCTGCGTGGATCGCGTCGACGCTGAACGGCGGCCCGGTGCACCCGCGCCGTTTCAGTCGTTCGGTATATCGCTGGCGGACTGTTGCCGATACAGCAGTTCGAGCACTTCGGTGCGGCTGCTCGAATAAGCGCGTGCGTCCTCCACGGTGTTCCGCCATGGATCGCAGATGACGGCGTCGTCGTTCCATGTCGCTGCATTGGAGACTTCGGTTTCGCCGTCTCGCCCGATGACGACAAAGCCGTGATCCCCGCTCTTCAGCTGCACCCAATCCAGCGGGAAGACCTTCCAGTGGTCGCGCAAGCGCACAAAGGCCACGGCGCTTTGCACGCCGCAATTGCCGGCGTGATGGTGCAATCCCTGCCTCGCCATGATCTCCATCAGGGTTTTGTTCAACCGCTGACTGCCTCTGGCATAAGGGCGACCTGCTGCCTCGGCTTCCCGCCCCACGCGGTTGGACTCCTGCAAAGTTCCACGCTGCACCCCAACGTGATTCCACAGGCCGGCCGCTCCCCAAGCCAAGCCCACCCCCTTGACGGGTAGCGTCGCTTCGAGCTCGATCACCTTCTTGTACAAGTCCAGGCTATTTGACGCCCCGTAAAACAGATGCTGCTTTACATGCGCCAGCGTGCCCAGTGCGGCCTCACGATACCGACTGTCGTTCGTTGCTTCTGCCATGATCCGATTCCTTTCGTCATCCCGTGAATGTGCGTTGGTGGCGGCAGCGTATCTCTTCCAGTTCCGGCGAGCGAACGTGGGCGCTCAGTTGAGCGGCGGCTCGGCCGCCGGCTGGTGCACAGTGCCGTGTCGCCCGCGGCCACGATGATCGGCGCGATCGCGAGCCATTGCAGCATGCTCAGGTGCTCCCACAGCGCACACCCATCACGCACACGTCGCGGCTAACACCACAGCCGAATGCCAAATACATGGTCAGGTTCATTGCTGCGATGGCCGCTTTGCGTCGATCAGTTGAATCCGCCGTCGAAAAGCGGCCGCCGACTCAACTCCCCTCGGTACACGCCCCATGCCTGAAACACCCCACCAGATGGTCGTTGATCATCCCGGTGGCCTGCAGCAGCGAGTAGCAGATGGTGCTGCCGACGAAGCGAAAGCCGCGCTGCTTCAGCGCCTTGCTCATGCGGTCGGACAGTGCCGTGCTGGCCGGCACCTCGCCCTGGTCGTGCCAGCGGTTGACCTGCGGCCGGCCGTCGACGAACGACCACAGGTAGCCGTCCAGACTGCCGAATTCCGCGATCACTCCGAGCGCGGCGATCGCGTTGTCGCGGGTGGCCGAGACCTTCATCCGGTTGCGGATGATGCCGGGATCGAGCAGAAGTTTTTCCAGTTCGCGGTCGTCCATCGCGGCGACGCGGGCGATCTCGAACTGGTGGAAGGCCTTGCGGTAGTTGTCGCGCTTGGCCAGCACGGTGCGCCATGACAGGCCAGCCTGGGCGCCTTCGAGGCAGAGGAACTCGAACAGCGCGCGATCGTCGTGCAGCGGCACGCCCCACTCGGTGTCGTGGTAGTCGCGCATCAGCGGGTCGCCATTGGCGGCCCAGCGGCAACGTGGTGGTTCGGTGGTCTTGGTCATGGCTGGCGGATGGTCGAAAGGTGCGCCACAACCTAACCCACGCCGTTAGACTTGTCGCCCCGTCGCTGCCCGTTGCATCCCCATGTCGCCACCGTCCTCGCCCCAACGCGGCGCGCTGTCCGCGTTGCTCGGCACCATCCTGATCTGGGCCTATAGCTGGGTCGTGATGAAACAGGTGTTGGCGTATGCGGGGCCGTTCCATTTCGCCGCGCTGCGCTACCTGCTCGGTGCCGCCGTGCTGTTCGCTGCGCTGTTGCTGTCGCGGCAATCGCTGCGGCCGCCGCCCTTGATGCCCACGCTGCTGATCGGCCTGTGCCAGACCACGGCGTTCCAGGGACTGGAACAATGGGCGCTGCTCGACGGCGGCGCCGGCCACGTCGCCCTGCTCGCCTACACGATGCCGTTCTGGGCGGTGCTGCTGGCGTGGCTGCTGCTGGGCGACCGACCGGCCGCGCGGCACTGGGTGGGGCTGGCGCTGGCGGCGCTCGGGTTGCTGTGCATCATCGAGCCGTGGCGTGACATGGGCAGCACCGTGAGTACCACGCTGGCGATCGCCGGCGGCGCCGCCTGGGCGGCCGGCACCGTGCTCAGCAAGCGCATGTTCCACCGGCATGCACCGTCGGTGCTCAACCTCACCGCGTGGCAGATGCTGCTGGGCGGCATCGCGCTCGGCATCATCGCGCTGGCGGTGCCGGAGCGCTCGATCGAGTGGAACTGGATCTTCATCGGCGGGCTGACCTACAGCGTGCTGCTGGCCTCCAGCCTGGCCTGGTGGCTGTGGTCGATCGTGCTGCAGCGGCTGCCGACCACGGTGGCCAGCGTGTCCAGCCTCGGCGTGCCGATCGTCAGCGTGCTGCTGGCGTGGCTGATCCTGCACGAGCAGCCGTCGCCGATGGAACTGGTCGGCATCGTGTTCGTGCTGCTGGGGCTGCTCGCGGTCAGCGGGGCGGGGGCGCGGCGCCGTTCCTGAGAGCCTGTTCAGGCTCCGAGCCATTCAGCGTGCAGGCCTGCGCGCGGCGATATGATGCAGCGCAGCCGGACCCGAAGAAACGCCGATGTTTGATCTGCCCCGACTATGGACCCATCTGGTCAACTGGCTGGGTGACCACGCGGTCATCCCGTTGCTGGGCGCGCTGCATCTGGACGGCCTGGCCGGCGACCCGCGCGACATCGCCGCCGCGCTGCTGATTGCCACGCTGCAGGTAGGCATCATCGGGCTGATCTTCCGCCCGCTGGAAACCTGGTTTCCGGCCGAGCGCTGGAGCGATCGCCGGCTGACCCGGGTCGATCGCAATTACACGCTGCTGATGCTGCTCGGCATCTTCCCGCTGTTCACCTACCTGGTGCTGATGCCGTTCAGCCACCTGTTCGGCGGCGCGGACGCTGGCGCCCCGGGCACCGGCTCGCCGTTGGCGCTGAAGGCCTGGGTGCCATGGTTCAACGACCATCCGTACGTGCTGTTCGCGGTGTACTACGTGGTCTACGACTTCACGTACTACTGGATGCACCGTACCCAGCACGCGATCCCGTGGTGGTGGGCGTTGCACAGCATGCACCACAGCACGCGCCAGATGAGTTGCTGGACTAACGATCGCGGCAGCCTGGTGGACGGCTTCCTGCAGTCGATGATCCTGGCCACGGTGGGCCTCGCGATCGGCGTGGACCCGGACGAATTCGCCTGGCTGATGCTGATCGGCGAACTGGTGCAGAACCTCTCGCACACGAACGTGCGGCTCGGCTTCGGCCGCGTGTTCGACCGCATCTTCGTGGCCCCGAAATTCCATCGCCTGCACCACATGCTGGTCGATCCCGACCGGCCGACGCTGCACAACTGCAACTACGGCCAGGTGCTGGCAATCTGGGACGTGATCTTCGGCACCGCGCTGTACGGCGAGGCCCCGCGGCCCACCGGCGTGGGCGATCCGATCGTCGATGCCGACAACGAGCATGGTCTGATCGGCCTGCACTGGGCCGCGTTCAAACGCTTCTGGGTTGCCGTGCGCCAGCCTGCCGGTTGGCGACCGGGCGAAGTGGCCTTCGGTGAGGATTACACGCCGATTCCGGTCGGCCGCCTCGACCTGCATGCGCTGGCGCAGCACCAGCATGCGGCTGCCTCGGCGCCCCCCGGCGAACCTGCCGCTGCACCACTCGGCGAGTCGGCGCCAGCCTGAATCAGCCGCGCCCACGGCAGCGCACCGGAATTGCGTTGACGCCGGCCAGCATCCGGTCCGGTGCCACGTCGCGGCCACCGTCGCCCGGCTCCTCGGCATGGTCGCCAACCCAGGCCGTGATTGAGCTATGGTGAGCGCCAGCTCACCCTAGCGGGCCGGGAAATGGACGCACCCAGCCGGACTCCAATCCGCTCTGCAGCCAGCAGGTCCGCGGGCCGCTCATGGCGCTCGCGCTTCTTCCTTGCGGCAGCGTGCTTCACCTTAGTGATCGCCATAACCGGGTTCGCCAAGACGTTCTTCGCGCCGCTCGTGCGCGGCGCCTTCGAGGCTCCCGCCGTGGTCTACGTGCACGCCGCTGCGCTCTTCGGCTGGATGCTGCTGTTCGTCACGCAGGCCGCGCTGGTGCAGTGGCGGCGGCCGGCGCTGCATCGCCGGCTGGGCTGGGTTGCGCTGGCGCTGGCGGCCGTGGTGGTCTGGTCGACGGTGCGCATCGGCGTGTCGGCCATGCACAAGGGGTTGGCCGACGGCGCCGGACCGACCGCGGTCTCCGAACTGGTCGGTATATGCAGCACCATGCTGATCTACATGCTGCTCATCGCGCTCGCCATCGCATTCCGGCGCCGGCCGGACACGCACAAGCGCCTCATCCTGCTGGCGACGATCGCGATCCTGTGGCCGGCCTGGTTCCGCTTCCGCCACTACTTCCCCGGCGTGCCGTTTCCGGAAATCGTGTTCGCGATCATTGCCGCCGACGCACTGGTGGTGGTCGCGATGCTGCAGGACCGCCTGCGCCTCGGCCGGGTCCACCCGGTCAACCTGTGGGGCGGGAGCGCGCTGATCGCCGAGCAGAGCCTGGAGGCCGCGATGTTCGATTCGCCCGCTTGGCGCGTGCTGGCGCAATGGCTGGCCGGGATCCTGGGATAGGCGCCCGCCACGTCGAAGCGCCGGTGGCAAGCCGACCCGGCATGACGCCCACTGAGTGGATCACCATGGCAGCGCGTCGAGATCCACGTTGCCGCCGGTGAGCACCAGGCCCACGCGTCGGCCGGCGAAGCATTGCGGTTGCTTCAGGACCGCCGCCAGCACGGTGGCGCTGGACACTTCCACCACCTGTTTCAGTTCCGACCACAGCAGCCGCATGGCGGCGATGGTCTCCGCGTCGCTGACCGTAATCAGCTCGACGCGATGCCTGCGCAGGGCGTCGAGGTTGCGTTCGCCGACCAGCGCGCGCAAGCCGTCGCAGATCGTCTCGGGCACCACGCTGGTGACCCGACTGCCCTGCACCAGCGAGCGTGCCGCGTCGTCGGCACCGGCAGGTTCGGCGCCGAACAGCGCCAGCGCCGGATCGATGCCGTGCGCGGCGATCGCCACGCCACTGGCCAGGCCGCCGCCGCCGATCGGGGTGACCAGCGCGTCCAGCCCGCCTGCCTGCTGCAGCAGTTCCAGCACCAGCGTGCCCTGGCCGGCCATCACGCGGGTGTCGGCATACGGGTGCACCAACTCGGCGCCGGTGGCGCGCTGCACTTCGGCGCACATCGCCTCGCGCGCAGCCTGGGTTGGCGCACAGCGATGCAGGACCGCGCCGGCGCGCTCGATCGCCTCGAGCTTCGCGCGCACCGCGCCTTCCGGCACCACCACGTGCGCGGTGATGCCGCGACTGGCCGCGGCCAACGCCAGCGCATTGCCGTGGTTGCCGGAGGAATGCGTGACCACGCCACGCGCGGCCTGCGCGTCGCCGAGCGACCACACCGCGTTGCAGGCGCCGCGGAACTTGAACGCGCCGCCGCGCTGCAAGTGTTCACCCTTGAAGTGCAGTTCGGCGCCGGCCAACGCGTCCAGCGCCGCGCTGCGCAGCACCGGAGTCACCCGTGCATAGGGCGCGATGCGCGCAGCAGCGTCGCGGATCTGTTCGAAGTTGGGCAACGCGTCCATCACGATTCGATCTCCACACCACAACGGAAACGGCGTTCGGCCCCAGGCGCCAAGCGTACCGCCTCGGCGCACTCGGGCCGGTTGAACGCGTCGGCCATGCACTCCATCGGTTCCAGCGCGACCGCGCGGCGCACATCCCGACTCACTGTGTCGGCGGTGAACGCGTGCATCACGCCGCGTTCCTGCCAGACCGCAATGCCGAACCCGCTGGCCGGGTCGCGCAGGCGGGTGCGGATGCGCCCGTCGGCGTCGGCCGCCAGGTCGGTATAGCCCTGGTCGAGGATGCTGTCGCCGATCCGCCGCGGCTCGCGGAAGTCCAGTGCCGGCGCATCGTCCAGCGCCACGTACGCTTCCGCCCCGGCCAGCGCGATCAAGTCGGCACCGGTTCGGATCAGGGTTTGCGCCGGAATCTGCAGCTGCCAGTCGTCGACCTCGCCCGCGGCCACGCGGAAATACGGATGCCAGCCGAAGAAGCACGGCGCGACGCTATCGCCGACGTTGCGCATACGCGCTTCCAGGGTGAGGCCGCCGGCGTCCAGGGTGAACGTGACGGCAAGATCGATCGCATGCGGATAACCCGGCTGCGGACGGATCGCGTCGGTGGTCAGGGTGACCCGCGCACCGCGGTCATCCGCGTCCAGCGCGGCGATGTCGAAATCCACATCGCGCACGAAACCATGCCGGCTGGCCCGCTCGGCACCCACCACGCCGGGCTGCAGATCCCGGGCCTGCCCGTCGAAGCGGTAACGCGCATCGGCGACCCGCCCGGCGAACGGCACCATGATGGCGAAGCGCGAACCGGGACGGCTGGCCACTTCGGCGGCGTCGCGATAGCCGTCGGCGAGATCGCGCTCGGTTCCGGCGACGTCCACCTCAAAGCTGAGCAGGGCCGCACCATGCCGCGCGATGCGGATGCGCCGGTTGCCGCCGGCGTCGGCCAGCGCCACGATTTCCTGCCCGCCAAGGTGGCTGCGTCCGGCGGTATATCGCGTCGCGCTCAAGGGAGTCTCTCCTGCCATCGAAACACCCCATGTTAACCTGACCAGCCCCGCCCCCGTTCGTCGTTCTCCATGCACGCACTTCAGCAACAACTCCCCGTATCGGTCCGCCTCAGCGACTACCGCGCACCCGCTTGGCGGGTCGAAGCGGTCGAGCTGGATGTCGACCTCGGTATCGACGCCAGCGAAGTGCTTGCGCGGCTGCGGCTGCACCGCGACCCCGCGCAGGACGCACCGCTGCGCCTGGACGGCGAGAACCTGCAGTTGCTGTCGATCGTGCTGGACGGCCAGCAACTGCCTGCCACCGCGTATCGCTATGCCGGCAACGTGCTGGAGGTCGATGGCGCCCGCGACGGCAGCGTGCTGGAAACCCGCGTGCGGCTACGCCCCGCGGCGAACACCGCGCTGGAAGGCCTGTACCTGTCCGGCTCGCGCGAGGATGGCTTCCTGCTGACCCAGTGCGAAGCCGAAGGTTTCCGCCACATCACCTTCTTCCCCGACCGGCCCGACGTGCTGTCCAGCTACACGGTCACCCTGCGCGCCGACCGCGCACGCTTCCCGGTGTTGCTGGCCGGCGGCAATCCGGACGGCGCCGGCGAGCTGGAGGGCGGCCGGCACTGGGCGCGTTTCGTCGACCCGCACCCCAAGCCGAGCTATCTGTTCGCCCTGGTCGCCGGACGACTGGAAAAGATCGAGCGCGACTACACCACCGCCGACGGCCGCGCCGTGCAGCTGAAGGTGTGGGCCGAGGCCGATGCGATCGGGCGCTGCCACTACGCGATGGACGCGCTGGAACGCTCGATGCGCTGGGACGAGCGGGTCTACGGCCGCAACTACGACCTGGACGTGTTCCATGTCGTCGCCACCCACGATTTCAACATGGGCGCGATGGAGAACAAGGGCCTCAACATTTTCAATGCGAAGTGCCTGCTGGCCGAGCCGGACTCGACCACCGACGAGGAGTATCGCCATGTCGAGGCGGTGGTGGCACACGAGTACTTCCACAACTGGAGTGGCAACCGCGTCACCTGCCGCGACTGGTTCCAGCTCAGCCTGAAGGAAGGCCTCACGGTGTTCCGCGAACAGAGCTTCTCGGCCGACATGAACTCGTCGCCGCTGAAGCGGATCGAGGACGTCGCCCTGCTGCGCCGCGCCCAGTTTCCCGAGGATGCCGGCCCGCTGGCGCACCCGGTGCGCCCGGCGCAGTACAGCGAGATCAACAACTTCTACACCGCCACGGTGTACGAGAAAGGCGCCGAGCTGGTGCGCATGCTGGCCGGCGCACTGGGCCCGGACGGCTTCCGTCGCGGCATGGACCGCTACTTCGAGCGCAACGACGGCCGTGCCGCCACGCTGGAGGATTTCCTCGCCGCACTGGGCGACGCCAACGACGCCGATCTCACGCACTACCTTGCCTGGTACGCCCAGGCCGGGACGCCGCGGCTGAAGGCGCATGGCCGCTACGACGCGCTCCGGCACGAGTACACGCTGACCCTGGCCCAGCACATCCCGGGCGGCCACGGCGCAGAACCCCGGCCGCTGCCGATCCCGGTCAAGCTGGCACTGTTCACGCACCACGGCGACATGTTGCCGCTGCATCTGGACGGCCAGACGTCCAAAGCCAGCAATGAACTCGTGGTGGTGCTGCGCCAGGCCGAGCAGAGTTACGTCTTCACCAATGTCGCCACCGCACCGGTGCCCTCGTTGCTGCGCGGGTTTTCCGCGCCGGTGATCCTGGAGTGCGACTACACGCCAGACGAATTGGCGTTGCTGCTGGGCCATGACGTCGACGGCTTCAATCGCTGGGAGGCCGGCCAGCAACTCGCCGCGCGCGCCTATGAGGACCTGCGCGACGACACCGCCGGCAGTGCCCTGCAGGCCTGGTGCGACGCATTGGCCGAACTGTTCGGCAACGCCACCATCGACGACGCGCTGCTGGCCGACCTGCTGACTCCGCCGGGCGAGGTGGAACTGGCCGAGCGCGAGACGGCGGTCGATCCGCAGCGCATCCATACCCTGCGCCAGGACCTGCAGCGACGGCTGGCCGCGCGGCTGGGTGCCGTCGCCCTGCGCCAGCGTTACACGATGCTGGCTGCGCACACCAATATCGAACTGGACGCACTGAGCCAGGCACGTCGCCGGCTGAAGCGTCGCGTGCTGGAACTGCTGGCGCTGCTCGACCACATCGGCGCCAGCGAACTGGCCGCCGCGCAGTACCGTGACGCTCCCGGCATGACCGATCGCCTCGCCGCGCTGGCCATACTGGTGCGCCACGACGCCCCGCAGGCTGCCGCGGTGCTGCACGATTATCGCAAGCGCCACGCCGGCAACGCGCTGGCGCTGGACAGGTGGTTCGCGGTGCAGGTGCAGGTGCCGGGCGAACCCGCGCTGGACCGCGTGCGGCAGCTGGAGCGCGATGTCGCGTTCACGCTGAAGAACCCGAACCGGGTGCAATCGCTACTGGGTGCGTTCGTGCGCAACAACCCGAGTGGCTTCCATCGTGTCGATGGCGGCGGCTACCGGCTGCTGGCCGAGCGGCTGGTGGCGCTGGACGCGTTGAACCCGCAGGTCGCGGCGCGGCTGGCCACGGCGTTCAACGGCTGGCAGCGGCTGGAACCGCAGCGGCGCGAAGCCGCGCGCGCGGCGATCGTGGAGCTGGCCGCGCACCACGGGCTTTCCCGCAACCTGGCCGAAATCATCGGCAGCGTGCTGGATCACTGAGCCCACCGGCTGTCGGGGCCGCAAGCCTGTTCGCCCTGGTGTGCGTGCGGGTATCCCCATGCACAAGGCGAAATCTTCCACTCAGACGGCCAGATGATCGAGCGCGTCGAGCAGGCTCTGCATGCGTGATTCAAGGTCCGGCTGCAACGCGTCGCGTTCGCTGTCTCCGCGTTCGTTCAAGCCGTCGATGGCCATCTCGACCTGGCCGAGTTCGACCAGCAGGTCATGGCGCGGATAAACCGGTTGGAGATCGAAGCTCATGTCCATGGCGCAAACCTCGTGGTTGGTGATGGGGCAGATGCAACCGCCATGCCATATGTGATCCAGATCACGGTCGATTCGCCCGCGCCATCACGCGACTGACGCGGCACGTCAGCAGCTGCCGTGGCAGGACACAAATTCCCTTTTCAGTCACCCCATGTTCACGCGTTTGCGGCGAATATCGGCCTGCGTTCCACGGCAGCAGTCGCTGCCCGCGTCAGGCGATTTCCGGTTTCTGGCGCTCGGCAATACGGTCATCCTGGATTCCCCCTGTTCCTGAGACCGCCGGGCGCCAGATCTAACAGCACGAGGGCCCCGCGGCTTGCGACAGCCGCGGGGCCTCGTCTTTTGGGGCTTGCGGGCTTTTTCGACCCCGCAAAAGGCGACGGCACCCCGAGGGGTGCCGTCTTGCTTCCTTTCCCGGTACGCGATCGAACCCCTGTCCGTCCGATCTCGGCGCGCGTGGTCGCGCAGCGTCTGCCCGTGAAAGTGCTGCGGTTTTCAAGCAGGAAGCGTGCCATTTATCCCTGATCGGCCCGCAAGGCGTTGATGGCGTTACCATGACGCCCTGCTTTGTCACTTTTTGCACACTCAGGTCAGTTTGATGCGCCACCCGACCCACTACGACGTCATCGTGATCGGCGGCGGCCACGCCGGCACCGAGGCCGCGCTGGCCGCTGCGCGCGCCGGTGCGCGCACGCTGCTGCTCAGCCACAACATCGAGACGATCGGCCAGATGAGCTGCAACCCGGCCATCGGCGGCATCGGCAAGGGCCACCTGGTCAAGGAGATCGACGCGCTCGGCGGCGCGATGGCGCACGCCGCCGACCGTGCCGGCATCCAGTGGCGCACGCTGAATGCGTCGAAGGGCCCGGCCGTGCGCGCCACGCGCTGCCAGGCCGACCGCGCGCTGTACAAGGCGGCGATCCGCCGCATGGTCGAGACCCAGCCGAACCTCGAGCTGTTCCAGCAGGCGGTGGACGACCTGATCATCGAGGACGGCCGCGTCACCGGCGTGGTCACCCAGATGGGGCTGCACGTTCGGCGCCCGCACGGTGGTGCTCACCGCCGGCACCTTCCTCGCCGGCAAGATCCACATCGGCCAGGCGCAGTACGCCGGCGGCCGCGCCGGCGATCCGCCGGCCAGCACGCTGGCACAGCAGCTGCGCGAACTGCCGGTGGCCGCCGACCGCCTGAAGACCGGCACGCCGCCGCGCATCGACGGGCGCAGCATCGACTTCTCGCGGCTTGCAGGAACAGCCCGGCGACGATCCGGCGCCGGTGTTCTCCTATCTCGGCACGCGCGCCGAGCATCCGCGCCAGGTCAGTTGCTGGATCACCCACACCAGCGAGCGCACGCACGAGATCATCCGCGGCGCGCTGGACCGCTCGCCGCTGTACACCGGCCAGATCGAAGGCGTCGGCCCGCGCTACTGCCCGTCGATCGAGGACAAGGTGGTGCGCTTCGCCGACAAGGCCTCGCACCAGATCTTCATCGAGCCGGAAGGACTGGACACGTTCGAGGTCTATCCGAACGGCATCTCCACCTCGCTGCCGTACGACGTGCAGCTGGCGCTGGTGCACTCGATTCCCGGGCTTCGAGAACGCGCACATCACGCGCCCCGGCTACGCGATCGAGTACGACTACTTCGATCCGCGCGGCCTGCATCCGTGGCTGGAGACCAAGGCGATCCCTGGCCTGTACTTCGCCGGCCAGATCAACGGCACCACCGGCTACGAGGAAGCCGCCGCGCAGGGCCTGATCGCCGGCCTCAACGCCGCGCTGGCGGCGCAGGGCAAGGCGCCGTGGTACCCGCGCCGCGACGAGGCCTACATCGGCGTGCTGATCGACGACCTCACCAGCAACGGCACGATCGAGCCGTACCGCATGTTCACCTCGCGCGCCGAGTACCGGCTGCACCTGCGCGAGGACAACGCCGACCTGCGCCTGACCGAGCAGGGCTTCGCGCTCGGCGTGGTGCCGCAGGCGCGCTTCGACGCGTTGCGCGCCAAGCGCGACGCGGTCGAACGCGGAGCTGCAACGCCTCGGCGCGTTGTGGGCGACGCCCGGCGAATGCGCTGCGGCGCGGCGGTCGAGCGCCAGCTCGGCATCGCGGTCAGCCGCGAGACCAACGCGCTCGATCTGCTGCGCCGACCCGAACTCGATTACGCCACACTCGCCGCGCGTGCCCGAACTGGGCCCGCCGGTGCAGCGCGACGACGTCGCCGCACAGGTCGAGGTGCAGGTGAAGTACGCCGGCTACCTCGAACGCCAGCGCGAGGAAATCGAGCGCCAGCGCCGGCACGAACACACGGCGATTCCCGCCGGCTTCGACTACGACAGGGTGCGCGGCCTGTCGGCCGAAGTGCTGCTGAAACTGAAGCGCACGCTGCCGGCCACGATCGGCCAGGCCGCGCGCATCAGCGGCGTCACGCCGGCGGCGATCTCGCTGCTGCTGGTGCACCTGAAGCGCCGCGACGCCGCCTGAGGGCAGGTTCGCGATCTCCCGGCACCCCGCGCAACAATCCGCTCGTGGCATCATGTGCTGTTCGACCAACACGAGAGCGCACGCATGGAAATCTGGATCGGCCGCGACGGCGAACGACATGGCCCGTACCAGGAAGACGACGTGCGCCAGTGGCTGCGCAGCGGCCAGCTCAGTCGCGAGGATCTGGCATGGTACGAGGGCCTTGCCGACTGGCAGCCGGTGTCAGTGCTGTTTCCCGATGAAGCTCACAGCACGCCGGCCATTCCTGCCCCCCCTTCCCTGCCGCCCTTGCCATCGCCAACCGCGGCGACCCTGGAAGATTGCGCCGGATTCTGGAAGCGATTCGCTGCCTGGGTGATCGACTATCTGATCTTGCTGGTGCCGATCTTCGCCATTGCGCTGTCAATGGGCGCGGTCACTGCGTTCGAGCATTTGATGGCGCAGATCCAGGACGGCACCGTGCCTGCCCTCGCCCTGGAGGAATACGCCAAAGCCGTCCGCCCGGCCACGATGTGGGCGCTGCTGGTGGGCTACCTCTACTACGCATTCTTCGAATGCTCCATCTGGCAGGCCACGCCGGGCAAGCTGGCCCTGGGCCTGCGCGTCACCGATCTTGAGGGAAGGCGTATCACCCTCGGTCGCAGCCTGGCCCGCAACGCGGTTCGCCTGACCAATGTGCTGACCGCGCTGATCCCCTTCGTCTGCTACGTGGCAGTGGCCTGGACCGCGCGCAAGCAGGGTTTTCACGACCTGCTGGCCAAGACCCTGGTGCTGAACGGCCGCGCCGGCGAGTTCAAGCCGGGGCAGGCATCGCCAGGCAACCGCGACTCGTTCAGCGCCTGATCCGGCGCGACTCCGCGACGACGCCGCGATCGCTCCGCGGCGCCGTTTCCGTCTGCACGCCGGGGCCGGCGCAGCCGCTTGTTATCATCGACGACCCGACTTCTCTTCACCCGGCGCATCACGCCGGCACCAGGCATCGATCACCCATGCTCAGCATCGAACAACGCATCGCCAACGATATCGCCGCCACCACCGCACAGGTGCAGGCGGCCGTCGACCTGCTCGACGGCGGCGCCACCGTGCCGTTCATCGCGCGCTACCGCAAGGAAGTCACCGGCGGCCTCGACGATACCCAGCTGCGCCTGCTGGAGGAGCGCCTGCGCTACCTGCGCGAACTGGAGGACCGCCGCGCCGCGATCCTCGCCAGCGTCGAGGAACAGGGCAAGCTCGGCGATGCGCTGAAGGCCGACCTGCTGGCCGCCGACACCAAGGCGCGGCTGGAAGATCTTTACCTGCCGTTCAAGCCGAAGCGCCGCACCAAGGCGCAGATCGCCCGCGAGGCGGGGCTGGAGCCGTTGGCGACGGGCCTGCGCGACGATCCCGCACTGACGCCGGAAGCGTTCGCCGAAACGTTCGTCGATGCGGAACAAGGCGTCGCCGACGTGCGCGCCGCGCTGGACGGCGCGCGCGCGATCCTGATGGAGTCGATCGCCGAAGACGCGCACCTGGTCGGCGAGCTGCGCGACTGGCTGTGGTCGCAGGGACAGATCCGCGCCAAGGTGATCGAGGGCAAGGAAAACGAAGGCGCCAAGTTCCGCGACTACTTCGACCACGTCGAAGCGATCGCGAAGATCCCCTCGCACCGCTTGCTGGCGCTGATGCGCGCGCGCAACGAGGGCGTGATCGAACTCGAGCTCGCCCCCGCCGCGGACAGCGAGCAGGGCCACGCCGAGGCCGAGGGCCGCGTCGCCGCCCACGCGGACATCCAGAACCGCGGCCGCGCCGCCGATGCGTGGCTGCGCGAGACGGTGCGCCTGACCTGGCGCGTGAAGCTGCACCTGCATCTCACCCTGGACCTGTTCGGCCGCGTGCGCGAAGGCGCCGAGGACGAGGCGATCCGCGTGTTCGGCGACAACCTGAAGGACCTGATGCTGGCTGCGCCGGCCGGCGCGAAGACGGTGATGGGCCTCGATCCGGGCATCCGCACCGGCGTGAAGGTTGCCGTGGTCGACGCCACCGGCAAACTGCTGGCCACCGACACGATCTACCCGCACGAACCGCGGCGGCAGTGGAACGAGTCGCTGGTGTCGTTGGCGAAACTGTGCAAGCAACACGGCGTGGACCTGATCGCGATCGGCAACGGCACCGCGTCGCGCGAGACCGACAAGCTGGCCGGCGAGCTGATCAAGAAACTGCCCGAGGCGAAACTGTCGAAGATCGTGGTGAGCGAAGCCGGTGCCTCGGTGTATTCCGCCTCGGAAACCGCGGCGAAGGAATTCCCCGCGCTCGACGTGAGCCTGCGCGGAGCCGTCTCGATCGCGCGCCGGCTGCAGGACCCGCTGGCCGAACTGGTGAAGATCGAGCCGAAGGCGATCGGCGTGGGCCAGTACCAGCACGACGTCAACCAGATCAAGCTGGCGCGTGCGCTGGACGCGAAGGTCGAGGACTGCGTCAACGCGGTGGGCGTGGACGTGAACACCGCTTCCGCCGCCCTGCTGTCGCGCGTCGCCGGGCTTGTCGCCGTCGGTGGCCGAGAACGTGGTGAAGCACCGCGATGCGAACGGCCCGTTCGCGAACCGCAAGGCGCTGCTGAAGGTGCCGCGGCTCGGCGACAAGGCATTCGAACAGTGCGCCGGCTTCCTGCGCGTATCCGGCGGCGACAACCCGCTGGACGCCAGCGCCGTGCATCCGGAAGCCTACCCGGTGGTCGAGCGGATCATCGCGCAGTGCGGCCGCGAGATGCGCAATATCATCGGCGACAGCAGTTTCCTGCGCGGCCTCAAGCCCGAGTCGTTCATCGACGGGAAGTTCGGCGTGCCGACCGTGCGCGACATCCTGAAGGAACTGGAGAAGCCCGGCCGCGACCCGCGCCCGGAGTTCGTCGCGCCCAGCTTCGCCGAGGGCGTCGAGGACGTGAAGGATCTGAAACCCGGCATGGTCCTCGAGGGCCGCGTCACGAATGTGGCGGCGTTCGGCGCGTTCGTCGACATCGGCGTGCACCAGGATGGCCTGGTGCACGTATCGGCGCTGTCGCACACCTTCGTCAAGGATCCGCGCGACGCGGTGAAGGCCGGCGACATCGTCAAGGTGAAAGTGATGGAGGTGGACCTGCCGCGCCAGCGCATCGGCCTCAGCATGCGGCTCGACGACGAGCCGGGCCAGGCCCGTGCCGGCCGGCCGGGCGCCGGCAACGATACGCGGAGCCAGCGTGACAGCCGCAGCCCGCGCCCCGGCGCCGGCGTAGCCAAGCCCGCGCCAGCCCCGGTCAACAGCGCGTTTGCCGACGCGCTGGCGCGCGCGACCCGACGCTGAGTTTCCCGCGGCGTGTCGGCCGGTACCGGCCGATGCGCTGCAGCATGCGGTAACGTATGGAATGCCGTACCGTAACGTCCAGCTAACAAGGCCACCCCGGCCGAGGAGTATCAGCATGCTTCGTACCCGCCATCTGACCGGCGCCATCGCCGCCGCCCTGCTGTTCAGCACGGCCGCCTCCGCCACCGATTTCAGCAAAGTCGTTGTATTCGGCGACAGCCTCAGCGACGGCGGGAACCTCTCGCAGGTGCTGCCCGGCCCGAACATTCAGCCGCCACTGCGCTTCACCACCAACCCCGGCCACGTGGCGATAGAGAATGTGGCCAGTGCCCTGGGCAGCACGCTCAGCCCCTCGCTCAATGGGGGAAGCGACTACGCCTGGGGTGGCGCGGGCGTGAACAACAACTCGCCTGGCACGCCGGGCACCGTGCCCACGCTGACCGCACAGGTGAATGCCTATCTGGGCGCCGGCGGCGCCGACCAGCATGCGCTGTATTCTGTCTGGGGCGGCGCCAACGACATCTTCTACCACGCCACCCTGGCCGGCGGCGGGCTCGAAACCGCGGCACAGGCGCAGACCAATGTGGCGCTCGCCGCACAGCAGGAAGTCAAGCTGATCGGCCAGCTGCAGGCCGCCGGCGCCAAGAACATCCTGGTGTTCAACCTGCCCAACATCGGCCTGACCCCCGACGCCGCCGCGCAAGGGCCGGCCGGCGCCGCCTCATTGGCCGGCCTCAGCTTGATCTTCAACGGTCAGCTCAACACCGGCCTGGGGCAACTGGGCACAGGCATCATCCCGATCAACGCCTATGGCCTGCTGTCCGAGGTGAGTGCCAATCCGCAGGCTTACGGTTTCACCAATGCCACCACGCCTGCTTGCGGCGTCGGCTCCAGCTCCGTGCGCTGCGGACCGCAGGGTTCGGGCCTGCCGTACACGTATGCGCCCGGTACGGATCAGAGCTATGTGTTCGCCGACGGCGTGCACCCGACCACCGCCGCGCACGCGATGCTCGGCCAGTACGTGCTGTCGGTGATCCATGCCCCGGAGCAAATCTCGCTGCTCGGCGAAGCGCCGCTGGCGGCCAGCGCCGTGCAGAACCGGGTGATGCGCGACCAGATGCTGACCGACGGCAAGGACGGCGATACCCGTGCCTTCGTCAACATCGATTATGCCCAGCAGCGCTTCGACGCCAGCAGCAGTTCTCCGCGCACCAGCAGCGACAACTTCAACTTCACCCTGGGCGCAAACCTCTTTGCCGGCGAGCATGTCACGGCCGGCGTGGCCCTCGGCGTGGGCCAGCACAACGCCGACTTTTCCGGTGGCGGCGGCTACAAGCTGCAGGACGTCAGCGGCCTGGGCTATCTCGGCTACCGCAACGGCGGCGGCTACATTGGCGGCTACGTCAACTTCGGCCAATCCAACTTCAAGGACATCGAGCGCCGCCTGAACATCGGCGCCATGCAGCGTACCGAAACCGGCAAGGCCGATGGCTCGCACCTGGGCGGCGGCGTCACCGGCGGCTGGTGGTTCGATCTCAGCAATGGCCTGCAGACCGGTCCATTCGCCACCGTCGACTGGCAGAGCGTGAAGATCAGCGGCTACAGCGAGAGCGGCGCCGACAGCAGTGCGATGTGGTTTGGCCGGCAGCAGCGTGATGCGCTGCTGTCGACGCTGGGCTGGCGCCTGCGCGGCCAGTGGCAGGTCAACAACCTGCTGATGTCGCCATATGTCGAACTGGGCTGGAACCATGACAGCAAGGCCGACCCGCGCGTGGTCAGTGCCGGCCTGACCAGCATGAATGGCACATTCGCCCTGACCGGCTTCAGCCCGGACAAGAGCTGGGGCACCGCCACGCTGGGCCTGTCCGCCCGACTCACGCCAACCGTGCAAAGCTGGATCGGCTACAGCGGGCGTTTCAGCGACAACAGCCAGAAGTACAACAGCGTCAACATGGGGGTGCGGATCAACCTCTGATCGGCAAAACCGCGGCTGGCCCGCGGATCAAGCCGAAAAAAGGCCGTCCGCAGCAGCGGACGGCCTTTTTTGTGGACCTCCCGCTCGGCGCGGGAGCCCGCAACGGCTTACTTGTTCTTGCCGCCAGTCGCCATGCTGAGGATGGCCGTGGCCTGCTTCTGCAGCGCTGCCGCCGCAGCGGGATCGAGCGCCTGCACATCGCTGCCGACCTGGTGCTGCTTCAGCACCAGCGTGCCGTCGTCGCTCCAGCCAGCACGGTCGATCGCGCTCGGCTTGCCGTCGCGGCTCGCCTTGGTCTCCTGCACGATCGCCCACGGCTTGCCGTTCTTGTAGGCGTAATCGGTGCTGGTGTAGCCCTTGTCGCCATAGTCGACTTCTTCGCGGATGTACTTCACTTCGCCAGCCTGGCGGAACAGCTGCCAGCCGCGCGAATCGTTAGCCTCCAGCTTGGTGCCGTGGCTGATCTTCATGCCGCCGATCTGGGCCTTCGCCTCGGCGAATTCAGCGAGGATCTTTTCGCTGGGGGTCTGCTCGGCCACCAGCTCGATCATCACGCCGTCGTTCTTGCTGCCCTTGGCCAGCACCGGCGCCTGGATCGGCATCGAATACTTGCGGTCGCCGTCGGTCAGGGTCGCCTGGATCACGTACAGGTCGTTCGGCTTCACTTCGGCCGGGTTGAAGGTCAGCGTGAACGACTGCGGGAACGAACCAGCCGGCGCCGTCTTGCTGGCCAGCGGGGCAGAGCCCACCGCCGTGGACGACACGTCGACGAGGTTCAGCACCAGGGTGGCCGTCGCCGACGGCGGCGGAGTGCCGGCGCGCAGCGAGATCGTGCCGCTCACCTGGCTCGGGATCTGCGCGGCGGCGGCTGCCGTGTTTGCGGCAGCAGGCCCCGCGGAGGTCGCCTGCTGAGACGGATTGGGGGCGTTGCTGCAACCAGCCAGGGCCAGTGCCACAACCGACATCAGCGACAAAACCGTCTTGCGCATGGGAAAACCTCATCAATGAAATCAAGCACGAGGCCGTTCAGGCGCCATGCGCCACGACTCTACGCGGGGGAAGCTCGGAGCATAGCCCAAAAATGGCAGCACGGAGAAGTCAAGCCATCCCATGGCCTACCATGCGTCCGCGTACGCAGGGGCGTTAGTGGCGTCGCAAGGCCCGATGCGCGATGTCACGGCGGCAGAACGCCCCGTCGTAACGGATCGGGCTGAGCGCGGCATAGGCGTTTTCGCGCGCCGCGGCGATGTCGCTGCCCAGTGCGCAGACGGTCAACACACGGCCGCCGGCGGTGACCACGCGCCCCTGTTCGTCGAGGCGCGTGCCGGCGTGGAATACCTTCACGTCAGCCCCTGCCGGCGCGTCGAGGCCGTTGACCACGTCGCCCAGGCGCACCCGGCCCGGATAGCCGCCTGCCGCCATCACCACGCCGATCGCCGGGCGCGCGTCCCAGCGCGCCCTGGCGTGTTCCAGCCGGCCATCCAACGCGGCATCGATCAGCTCGACGAGGTCCGACTTCAGTCGCAGCATGATCGGCTGGGTCTCCGGATCGCCGAAGCGCACGTTGAACTCGATCACCTTCGGCGCGCCGGACTTGTCGATCATCAGGCCGGCGTAGAGGAACCCGATGAACGGCGCACCCTCGGCCGCCATGCCTTGCAGGGTCGGCTCGATCACTTCCTTGAGGATGCGTTGCTCGACTTCCGGCGTGACCACCGGCGCCGGCGAGTACGCGCCCATGCCGCCGGTGTTCGGCCCCAGGTCACCTTCGTCGCGGCGCTTGTGGTCCTGGCTGGAAGCCATCGGCAATGCGTGGCTGCCATCGCTCATCACGATGTAGCTGGCTTCCTCGCCATCGAGGAACTCCTCGATCACCACCCGCGCCGAGGCGTCGCCGAACGCGTGCGCGCCGAGCATGTCGTGCAGCGCAAGTTCCGCATCGGCCACGGTCAGCGCCACCACCACGCCCTTGCCGGCGGCGAGGCCGTCGGCCTTGATCACGATCGGTGCGCCGTGCTTGCGCACACACGCCAGCGCCGGATTCAGTTCGGTGAACACGGCGTAGCGCGCGGTGGGAATGTTGTGCCGCTGCAGGAAATCCTTGGCGAACGCCTTCGAACCCTCCAGCTGTGCGGCAATCGCGCGCGGCCCGAAGATACGCAGCCCGGCGGCACGGAACCGGTCGACCACGCCGGCCACCAGCGGCACCTCGGGGCCGACCACGGTCAGCCCGACCTTCTCGCGCTTCGCCAGCTGCAGCAGGCCATCGAGGTCGTTCGCCGCGACGTCGACATTGCGCACGCCCGGCTCGCGTGCGGTGCCGGCGTTGCCGGGCGCCACGATCACTTCATCGACCTGCGACGATTGCCGGAGCTTCCACGCCAGCGCGTGTTCGCGACCGCCGCCGCCGATGACCAGAACCTTCATTGGGCTGCTCCGTGTGAGGCGCGCCATCCGGCGCAGCGCGACATTGTACCGGCTACGCTGCCCGCAGACGGCCAGATTCGGGCCCTTCGGCCGGCGGAATGGGTACTTATCCTCACCCCGCACCGGTGGCCGCTCGCAGCACAAGGAGATTCCGATGATCCGCCGTTCGTCATCCTGGCTGTTTCTCGCCCTCATTGGGTTCAGCTCGCTGGGCCACGCCGCGCCCTGGCGCGAACACCCGCCATGGCAGTCGAGTTTTGCCCAGGCCGGGGTGAAGGGCACCTTGCTGGTCTACGACGAGAAGGCCGACGTCTGGCACGTATCCGACGCCGCACGCGCCCGCCAGGCCTTTCTTCCGGCATCCACCTTCAAATTGTTCAACGCGCTGGTAGCGCTGGACAGCGGTGCGGTCAGGGATGAGTTCGAAGTGATCCGCTGGGATGGCAAGGTGCGTGGGTTGAAGGACTCGCCCATCGCCGATTGGAATCGCGACAACAGCCTGGCCAGTGGCATGCGCTATTCGACCGTCTGGCTTTACCAGGAAGTCGCGCGTCGCGCCGGCGGGCAGCGCATGCAGCACTGGATCGACAGCGCCGGCTACGGCAATCGCGATATCGGCGGAGGCATCGACACGTTCTGGCTGAGCGGCGCGCTGCGCATTTCGGCCGAGCAGCAGATCGACTTCCTGCGCCGCCTGGCCGACGGCAGGCTGCCGTTCTCGCCACGTGCGCAGGAAATCGTGCGCCGCATCAGCATCATCGAGTCGGCGCCTGCCTATGTGCTTCATGCGAAGACCGGCTGGGCCACACACGCCGCGCAGAACAAGGCGAACGACGATCTGGGCTGGTATGTCGGCTGGGTCGAGCACGCGGGTCGCCGCTGGTTCTTCGCGATGAATATCGACCTGTCCACTCCGGGCGACGCGGCCAAACGGGTGCCGCTGGCGAAGCAGCTATTGGTGCAGTTGGGCGCCTTGCCGTAGGGCAACTAGCAAGGCCTGCCGCCGCACCGAAAACGGCACGGCGGCGGTGGCTCACCCGTCGTGTTGACCGAGCAGAGCCAGCAGCGCTGCGCGCGGCAGTTTGCCGGTCTCGTTGCGCGGTAACGCATCGACCAGTTTCAACGGACGCGGCAGGAACAGCGGGTCGATCGCGCGGCGCAGCGCGTCGAGGATCGTATGTCCATCCAGCCCCGGCGCCACCGCCAGCGCGGCAATGCGATGCACGCCGAGCGCATCGCCGTCGTCGAGCTGGAACACCACGCCGTCCTGTACGCCCGGGATCGCCAGCAGGCGCCGGCTGAGGTCGCCCAGCGAGGCGCGCTTGCCGGCGATCTCCAGCATGTCGGCATGCCGGCCGCGCAGGCGGAAGCGGCGGCCGCCGTGCGACAGGCTGACGATGTCGGCCAGGGTGACCGGCGCGTCCAGTTGCGGCGCCTCCACCGCGGTGCCGTCCGGCTGCGGGTGCAGGCTGGCACCATCGAACAGCGACCAGGCTTCGTCCACGGCGGGACGGCGGCTGGCGAACACGCAGGTCTCGGTGGATCCGAATACCTCCAGCAGCGGTGCGGCAAAACGCTGCTCGGCCACCCGGGCCAGCTCGACCGGCAGGGGCGCGGTGGCCGACAGCATCGCCGCGACCGGCGGCAACACGATGCCCGACTCGACCAGCGCGCGCAGGTGCACCGGCGTGGTCACCAGCACCCGCGGCGGCGGCACCTCGGCCAGCGCGGTCGCCACGTCGGCAGGAAAGAACGGCCGTCCGGCATGCACGGCAGCCCCGCCAAGCAGCGGCAGCAGCACCGACATCTCCATGCCGTACATGTGCTGCGGCGGCACCGTGGCGACGATCCCGAAGCGCGGCCCGACCGCCGCGCGCAGCAGCGCCAGGTTGCCGGCGTTGCTGGCGTGGAAGCTGCCCCAGGTCTTCGGGTTAGCGCCGGGCGTGCCGGTGGAGCCGGAGGTGTAGCCGATCGCCACCACCTGCCCGGCTGGAATCGACGGCCAGAGCGTATCGGGCTCGAGCGGCGGCGCGGCATCCAGTGGCGGCAGCTGCCGGTAGCCGCGCGGCGCCGGATCGAGCGCCTGCTCGCCGAGCGCGTAGCAGCCCGGATGCGCCGCCATCACCTCGTCTACCGCCTGCGGCGCGCGCGACGACGGCAGCAAGTTGGCCTGGCCGCGCAGCGCGATGGCGCAGAACGCGACCAGAAATGCGTAGCGGTCCTCGCACAGGTTCACCGCAGCGCTGGCCGGCGGCAGTCCCGCGGCCACCGCCTGCACCTGCGCAAGGAAGCGCGTCGCGTTCACCGGCTCGCCGCGGCGCCAGGCCACGATCCGTGCGGGGTCGGCCGCGTCAAGCAACGGCAATCGCGGCGGCGCCTCACGCTGATAGGTGTCGTAAACGATGGCCAAGCCGCAGTCTCCCTGATCTTCGATTCGTCATGCCGCAGGATCGCGCCGCACAATGAACGGCGGCGTGAATGGCGGCAGCTGGCATCCCGCGGCGGTTCAGCTGACGCATGAGCCGGCGCGCTCCCGTGGATGCTCAGGCGCGGATGATAGCCCCCGACAATGCATCGCGGATCGTCGTGGGGCTGGCCTGGCTGCCGAGCGGAGCATCCAGCAGGCCATCCAGCGCATCGCCGAAATACTTCGCCACGACCTGCGCGGATCGCGCCGGCGGCTGGCCGTGCGGGTTCGCGCTGGTCGACACCAGCGCGCCGCCGAACGCCCGGCACAACGCGGCGGCCGGCTCGTGCGCGGTGACCCGCAGTGCGATGCCGGCATGTGCGCCGGCGACCCACGCCGGCACGGCGGCCGAGCGCGGAAAGATCCAAGTATGCGGGCCGGGCCAGCTCGCACGTACCTGCCGCAGGACCTCTTCCGGCACCGCGGCCAGTTCGATGTAGCGCTCGACCTGGGCGAAGTCCGCGGCGATCAGCAGCACGCCCCGGGTGCCTGGGCGCTGCTTCAACGCGAACAGCCGCTCGAACGCGAGCCGGTCATGCGGATCGCAGCCGAGGCCGAACACCGCCTCGGTCGGATAGGCCAGCACGCCGCCGCCATGCAGCAGCGCGGCGGCGGCGGCGAGTTCACCGAGGGTGAAGCGCTGCAGCACTCAGGCCCCGGCTTTGCTGGTCGCGGCTTTGCTGGTCGCGGCTTTACTGGTCGCGACTTTCTTTACCGCGGTCTTTTTCGTGGCGACCTTCTTCGCCGCCGTCTTCTTCGCCGTGGCCTTCTTGGCAGGCACCTTCTTGGTCGCGGCTTTCTTCAGCGCAGCCTTCTTTGCCGGCGCCGCTTTCTTCGCGGCGACCTTCTTGGTTGCGCTCTTCTTGCCGAAGCGGCCCTTGCGCACTGGCGCGGCGGCCAGCAATTCCAGGCACTGCGTCTCGGTCAGTTCCTTCGGCTCCTGCTCCTTCGGGATGCGCGCATTCTTCTCGCCGTCGGTGATGTAGGCGCCGTAGCGGCCGTTGAGCACCTGCACGCCGTTGCCAAAATCGAGGATCAGCCGGTTCGCCAGCATTTCGAGTTTTTCCTGCACGATCTGCAGTGCGCGCGGCAGCTCGATCGTGTACGGGTCGTCCTCCGGCTTCAGCGAGGCGTAGGTGCTGCCCTGCTTCACGAACGGGCCGAAGCGGCCGATCGCCACGCTCACTTCATCGCCATTTTCGGCCTGGCCGAGCTGGCGTGGCAGCTTGAACAGCTCCAGCGCCTCGGCCAGGTTGATGGTGTGCATGCTCTGGCCTGGGCGCAACGAGGCGAACTGCAGCTTTTCGTCGCTGTCCTTGTCGCCTATCGCCGCATATGGCCCGAACCGGCCCAGCCGCACGAATACCGGCTTGCCGGTCTTCGGGTCGACGCCCAGCTCGCGCGCACCGGTAGCCTCACTGCGATCGACCGATTCGGCTTTCTCGTCCACCTGCTGCTTGAACGGCAGCCAGAAGCGCTCCATCAGCGGCACCCAGGCTTCCTCGCCGCGACTGACCGCGTCCAGCTCGTCTTCCATCTTCGCGGTGAAGTCATAGTCGACGTACCGGGTGAAGTGCTGGGTGAGGAACTTGCTGACCGCGCGGCCGACGTCGCTCGGCTTGAAACGGCGGCTGTCGAGGAACACGTACTCACGGTTCTGCAGCACCTGGATGATGCTGGCGTAGGTCGACGGCCGGCCGATGCCGTGTTCCTCCAGCGCCTTGACCAGGCTCGCCTCGGAGTAGCGCGGCGGCGGCTCGGTGAAGTGCTGGTCGGCGACGATCGCGTGCAGCGGCACCTGCTCATCCACCGCCAGTCGCGGCAGGCGGCGGCCTTCGTCGTCGTCCTCGGCGCTCTTCTGGTCGCGGCCTTCCTCGTACACGGCGAGGAAGCCCGGATCGACCACGGTGGTGCCGCTGGCACGGAACGCGGCGTCGCCGCCGGCCACGCCGCGCACGGCGAATTCCGCGGTGACGGTGTTGAGGGTGGCGTGGATCATCTGGCAGGCAACGGTGCGCTTCCAGATCAGCTCGTACAGCTTGCGCTGGTCGTCGTTGAGGAACGCCGCCACCGATTTCGGCGTGTGCATCGCCGAGGTCGGCCGGATCGCCTCGTGCGCCTCCTGCGCGTTCTTCGACTTGGTCTTGTACACCTGCGCTGCGTCCGGCAGCGCGTGCGCGCCGAAGTCGCGGGTGATCAGCTGGCGCAGCTCGGCCACCGCATCATCGCCGAGCATCGTGGAATCGGTACGCATGTAGGTGATCAGGCCGACGTTGCCCTCGCTGCCCAGCGCCACGCCTTCGTACAGGCCCTGCGCCACTTTCATCGTGCGGCTGGTGGTGAAGCCGAGCTTGCGCGCGGCCTCCTGTTGCAGGGTCGAGGTGGTGAACGGCGCGGCCGGACGACGCTTGCGCTCCTTCGAGCTGACCTCGCTGACGGTGAGGCGGCCATGCGCGGCCTGCTTCAGCGCTTCGCGGGCGGCCAGCGCGTCAGCTTCGTTGGCGAGATCGAACTGTTCGAACTTCTTGCCGTTGAGCCTGGAGAGGCGCGCGCTGAAATCGCCATCGGCGTGTTTCAGCTGCGCCTCGATGGTCCAGTATTCGCGCGCGTTGAACGCCTCGATCTCTTCCTCGCGCTCGACGATCATGCGCAGCGCCGGCGACTGCACGCGGCCGGCGGAGAGGCCGCGCTGCACCTTGCGCCACAGCACCGGCGACAGGTTGAAGCCGACCAGGTAGTCGAGCGCGCGGCGGGCCTGCTGCGCGTCGACCAGGTCGTGCGACAGCTGGCGCGGCGCAGCCACCGCGGCCTTAATCGCCTTCGGCGTGATCTCGGAGAACACCACCCGGTGCAGTTGCTTGCCCTTGGTCAGGCCGCGCTCCTTCAGGATCTCGCTGATGTGCCAGCTGATCGCCTCGCCTTCGCGATCCAAGTCGGTCGCCAGATAGATGTCGTCGGCCAGCTTGGCCGCCTTGGCGATCGCGTCGACGTGCTTCTCGTTGCGCTCGATGACCTCGTAGGACATCGCGAAACCGTGCTCGGTGTCGACCGCGCCCTCCTTCGGCTTCAGGTCACGCACGTGACCGTAGGAGGCGAGGACCTGGAAGTCCTTGCCGAGGTATTTGTTGATCGTCTTGGCCTTGGCCGGTGATTCGACGATGAGCAGGTTTTTTGCCATGAAGCTGGATATCCAACAAGTGAACCACCGGCGCTTCCGTGCCGGACATATATATATAGTTGAAACCACGTCGCGCCGACGACTGTCAAGCCCGACCACGCTGCAGACACCGCCCAGCGGCGGCTCAGAGCCTGTGAATCCACACCCTGTGGATTTATTCAGTCGCGGGCCCGGCGCATGTGTGCATTGCCTTCCCGGCGTGCACTCTGCGGGCCAGCCTGCGGCTGTCCGAATCCGCTCCGGGCGGATTTGTCCGTACTCGCTCCCGCGAAGCAGGCACTGGCGTATCTGCTTCGCCTTCCGGTCAACGACAGCTGCTCCTGCGTTGCCCAACTCGGGCATCCTGCCCTTGCCAATGGCTGGGCTGAGCGGCTGCTCAACTCACAACTCTCGGCTGCCGGGCAATCGCTGGTAGCGGTTGCCCGGCAGGCTTTCCACCTTGGCCTCCAGCTCCAGCATCAGCAGCATCGAGGAAAGTTCGGCAGCCGACTGGCCGGTGCGTTGCACAAGTTCATCCAACGTCGCCGGTTCATGGCCAAGTTCGGTCAAAAGCCGCCGATGCGCGGGATCTCCACATTCTCCGGCAGACCCGCCTGCCTGCTCGCCGCCCTCGTCCGTGTGCGCCGAGCCGACCGTCCCGCGGCCAACCGTATCCAACCGGGCGGCCAGTTCGCTGCCAAGCATGCACGCTGCCGGCGTCAATGTCTCGACAATCTCTGCCGCGGTCTCGACCAGCCGGGCACCATCGCGAATCAACCGATGGCAGCCGCGGGCCAGCGGATTGTGAATGGAGCCGGGCAGCGCGAACACCTCGCGGCCCTGTTCCGCCGCCAGCCGGGCAGTGATCAGCGAGCCGGAACGCAGGCCCGCCTCGATCACCAGGGTGCCCAGCGCCAGGCCGGAGATGATCCGGTTGCGACGCGGAAAGTGATCAGGGCGCGCAGGCGTGCCGGGCGGAAACTCGCTGACCAGCGCACCATGCGCGGCGATCCGCCGGGCCAATGCGTGGTGTTTGCGCGGGTACACCCGGTCCAGCCCGGTACCGACCACCGCCAGGGTTCTCGCCCCGGCGTCCAGCGCAGCCATGTGCGCGGCGCCGTCGATGCCGTCGGCCATGCCGCTGATGATCGCGAAACCGGCATCGGCCAGCGTCAGCGCAAACGCCCTGGCATGCGCAAGGCCTGCCGCGCTGGCGCCCCGCGCGCCCACGATCGCCACCTGCGGATACAGCAGCAGGCTGGCGTCGCCGGCCACGAACAGCACGGCCGGCGGCTGCGGGATGTTTTCCAGCTGCGGCGGAAAATCCGCTTCGGTACAGCGCAGCAGCCGATGATCGGGCTCGGCCAGCCAAGCCAGGTCAGTGGCCAGTTGCGCCTCATCGGGCCGGGCCAGCCACGCCCGGGCCGGTTCGCCGAGCGGCGCGGCGTGCCGCCGCAACTCGGCCAGCAGCCGCCCGGATATCGCCACCGGCCGCGTCCAGCCGCTCGCGCAGGCCGCCCGGACCGAGGCCAGGCGTGCGCAAGGCGATCAGCCACGCGCGCAGTTCATCCAGATCGTCCATGAGCATGGCCGCAGTTTACGCAGCGGGCGCCCAAGGAAACGGCGCGGTGAGAGCCGCGCCGTCCTGTAGGCAGATGCCACTGCAGTTCCTGCCCGCGGTTATTCCGGCATGGCCAGACGACCGCCGACGTGCACCGGCCGCAAGCCGTCCATCACCAGGCCGTAGCTGACCCGGTCGAAGGTGCGGAACACCATCACGTGGCCGACGTATTCGTCCGGCAGCTTGACCGTCTCGCCAAAGCTGCGGTTCATGCTGTTGCTGGCGACGTCGTCGTGGATCGTCTCGCCCGGCTCGAAGATGGTGTAGGTCTGGCCGTTGTCGACGCCGTCGCGGGCGCCGATCGACAGCATCACCACCTGGCGCGAACCGACCGCGTCCATTGCGTCGGCGAAGCCGATCACCTTGGCGTTGGCCGGCACCGACTTCGGCGCATGCGGGTAGTAGAACGCGTCGTACGGCTTGTCGTCGATCGGCATGATGCGATCGCCGCTGCGGATCTCCTGGGTGGCGCCGAGCAGCAGCAGGGTGGCCGGGTCGCCCGTGCGCAGCGTCTCGGCGGTGCCGATCACGCTGACCTCGACACCGAGATCGTCGCCCTTGCCGTAGTGGCCGTCGTTGCGGGAATCCTCGCGCCACGGCGACTTGACCATCGCCGCGTTGCTGTCCAGATCGTGGGCGACCAGATCGGCGCCGGCCGCATCACCCTGGTTGAAACCGCGGAACACGTGGCTCGGCCGCACGATCGCCCAGCGCTGACCCGGCTCGCCCTGCAGGCCGCGCACATAAATGTTCTGCCCGACGGTGCCGCGCAGGCGGGACTCCTCGAGGCCGACCACGTACGGCGCGGAACTGACCGCCTTCGAGTCCATCACCCGCATGTCCTTGAGGAACATCTTCAGCTCGGACAGCGGGATCGCCGGCACCGCCTCGCCTTCGCGATGCACGCTCGGCTGCAGACCCACGCGCGGGCCGTTGATGAAGGAGAGATTGAGCACGTCACCGGGGTAGATCAGGTGCGGGTTGCGCACCTGCGGATTGGCCTGCCAGATTTCCGGCCACAGCCAGGGCTTGGACAGGAACTTGGCGGAGATGTCCCACAGGGTGTCGCCCCGGCGCACGGTGTAGCTGTCGGGATGATCGGCTCGCAGTTGCGCACCGGCCGCATACACGGCCACGGTGACCAGCATGCCGGCCAGCAACACGATAATTTTCTTGATCATTGGTGGGAATCCCCCTTCCCCATATGCTCGGTCGAGTGTAACCGAATGGTTAACGCGCGCAACAGGCGCAAGTTGGCAAAAATCGTCTGTACTCGGACGCTTGCCGACGTACAATGAGACACATTCTAGATGGCGCCGAGGGTGGCTTTTTACCAAATCGCCCGCACTTTCGGCGCCGAGGTGATTTCCATGTCCGTGTTGTCCATTCTTGAATTTCCCGACCCCCGCCTGCGCACCCGCGCCGCGCCGGTCACCGTGTTCGACGCGAAACTGAAGCAGTTCGTCGCCGACATGTACGAGACCATGTACACCGCCAACGGCGTCGGCCTCGCCGCCACCCAGGTCAACGTGCACCAATGCGTGCTGGTCGCCGACATGAGCGACGAGCGCGACCAGCCGCTGGCGTTGATCAATGCGCAGATCCTCGAAAAAGATGGCTCGCAGGTCTATCAGGAAGGCTGCCTGTCGTTCCCCGGCCTGTATGCCGACGTCACCCGCGCGCTGAAGGTGAAGGTGCAGGCGCAGGACGTCGACGGCAAGGCGATCATCGTCGAGGCGGAAGGCCCGCTGGCGGTATGCATCCAGCACGAGATGGATCACCTGGAAGGCAAGGTGTTCGTCGACTACCTGTCGCCGCTGAAGCGCAGCCTGCTGCTGAAACGGCTGGAGAAGCAGCGCAAGCAGGCGGTCGGTGCTTGATTAGCCCAGGTTTGCGGCTGGTCTTCGCCGGCACCCCGGAATTCTCCGTACCCTGTTTCGAGGCCTGCCGCGCCAGCGGCGCTGAGGTGGTGGCCGTCTATACGCAGCCCGACCGTCCTGCCGGACGCGGCCGCAAGCTCACCCCCAGCCCGGTCAAGCAGGCCGCGCTGACCGCCGGCATCGCGGTCGAGCAACCCGAGTCGCTGAAGCCCGCCGGCGTGCAGCAACGGCTCGCCAGCTACCGCCCCGACCTGCTGGTGGTGGTGGCCTACGGCCTGATCCTGCCGCGCAAGGTGCTGGCGATCCCGCGACTCGGTTGCTGGAACGTGCATGCCAGCCTGCTGCCGCGCTGGCGCGGCGCGGCGCCGATCCAGCGCGCGATCCTTGCTGGCGACACCGAGAGCGGAGTCGACCTGATGCAGATGGAAGTCGGCCTGGATACCGGCCCGGTACTGCTCGCACGGCGCACCCCGATCCGCCGTGACGACACCGGCGGCTCGCTGCACGACCGCCTTTCCATGCTGGGCGCGGACGTGCTGGCCGACGGCCTGCGCCGCATGCTGGCCGGCGAAACGCTGGCCGCCACGCCGCAGCCGGAAGACGGCGTGACCTACGCGCACAAGCTGGACAAGGCCGAGGCACGGCTCGACTTCAGTCGCCCCGCACTCGAACTGGAACGTCAGGTGCGAGCGTTCGACCCGTGGCCGGTGGCCGAAGGCGAGATCGCCGGCGAGTCGCTGCGGATCTGGGCCGCTCGCGCGATCGATCTGGACCACCATGCCGCGCCGGGCAGCGTGCTGGCCGCAAGTCGCGACGGCATCGACCTTGCCTGCGGCCACGGCGCGCTGCGTGTCATCGCGGTGCAACGCGCGGGCGGCAAGCGGATCGGCGCGGTCGACTACCTCAACGCCCGCCCCGAATTGCGACGCAGCCAATGAAAACCGATACCCGCGCCCTGGCCGCCAAGGGGCTCGCCGAGGTGGCCATGCGCGGCGCCTCGCTGCGCGACGTGATGGAGCGTTCCGCGCCACGGCTGGCCGACCCGCGCGACCGTGCGCTGCTGATGGCCCTGCTCAGCGAAGGCGCACGCTGGTGGCTGCGCTTCGACGCGGCGATCGACGGCCTGCTGGAAAAGTCGCTGCGGCACAAGGATCCCGCCGTGCACGCGCTGCTGGTGCTGGGGCTGGTCCAGCTGGAAATCCTCGAACTGCAGGACTACGCGGCGGTGGCCGCCACGGTCGAAGCGGTGCGTGCGCTCAAGCGGCCGCAGCTGGCCGGCCTGGTCAACGCAGTGCTGCGGCGCTGGCAGCGCGAGCGCGAAAGTCTGATCGCGAAACTCGACGCCAAGCCGCAGACCCGTCACGCCCATCCGGCTTGGCTGGCCGCCGCGCTGCAGCGCGATTGGCCGCAGCAGGCCGACGCGGTGATGGCCGCCGACAATCGCGAGCCGCCGCTGATGCTGCGGGTCAACCGCCGGCGCGGCGAACGTGAAGCGCTGATCGCACGACTGCAGGCCGCCGGCTATGCGGCAATCGCGCATCCATGGCTGGGCGACGCGCTGGTGCTGCCGCACAGCACCGACGTCACCCGCATGCCCGGCTTCGACGACGGCCTGTTCGCGGTGCAGGACGGCGCCGCCCAGGTGGCCGCCGATCTGGCCGACCTGCGCAACGGCCTGCGCGTGCTGGACGCCTGCGCCGCACCCGGCGGCAAGGCCTGCCACCTGCTCGAACGTGCCGACATCGACCTCGCCGCACTGGAGTTCGACGCCTCGCGGGCCGAACGCATCCGCCAGAACCTGATGCGGCTTCGTCTGAACGCAAAAATCGTGGTCGGCGATGCCGGCGCACCGAAGAACTGGTGGAACGGCCAGCCGTTCGACCGCATCCTGATCGACGCGCCTTGTTCGGCCACCGGCGTATTGCGCCGCCGGCCGGACGTGCGCCTGCACCGGCGCGAAAGCGACATCGCCGCGATGCATGCACAGCAACGCCGCATCCTCTCCGCACTATGGCCGCTGCTGGCGCCAGGTGGACGACTGGTCTACATCACCTGTTCGGTGCTGCGTGCCGAGAACGAAGCGATCGTCGGCGAACTGCTGGCCGCGCAAGCCGATGCACAAGCCGTGGCGTTCACCCTGCCGGCAGGACAGGCCGCCGCCGTCGGCTGGCAGATCCTTCCCGGCGACGGCGACCTCGACGGCATGTATTACGCAGTACTGCAGAAGTCCCGCTAAGCGAGTGCTTGGGTCGGCATGCCACCCTGCCGGGCTATGCTTGGCACTCCCCTGACCGCAGCCGACGGAACCCTCCCGCCCGTGAAGCCCTCCTTGTCCCATGCGCGCCCGCTGTGGCTGCGCAGCGCCCGCTGGGAACTGCTGCTGTTCGGCGTGTTCGCGCTGCTGCTGCTCGGCCTGGGCATCGGCTTGCGCGACCCGTGGCCGTCCGACGAACCGCGCTTCGCGCTGGTCGCCCGGCTGATGGTCGAGCACGGCCAGTGGCTGTTTCCGCACCGCGGCCACGAGCTGTACCCGGACAAGCCGCCGGTATTCATGTGGCTGCAGGCGCTGGCCTATCTGGTCACCGGCCACTGGCGGGTGGCCTTCCTGCTGCCGTCGCTGGCCGCGGCGCTGGGCGCATTGGCGCTGGTCTACGACTTGGCGCGCCGGCTGTGGAATCACCGCAGCGCGCTGCTGGCCGCGGCCACGCTGCTGGTCACCATCCACTTCACCTACCAGATGCGCAACGCACAGATCGATCCGCTGCTGCTGGGCTGGATCACCCTGGCCAATTACGGCCTGCTGCGCCACCTGCTGCTGGGGCCGTCGTGGCGCTGGTTCGCCGCGGGCTGCTTCTTCGCCGGGGTGGGCGTGGCGACCAAGGGCGTCGGCGTGCTGGCGCTGCTGATGCTGGTGCCGTACGTGCTGGCGCGTCGCGGCCACTGGCGCCAGCTGGCCCTGCCTGCCGGCGGCTGGCGCTGGGCCGGCGGACTGGCGCTGTTCTTCGCTGCCGATCCTGGGCTGGCTACTGCCGATGCTGCTGGTGGCGCACGCCGACGGCGATCCGCAGCACGCCGAATACGTGCAGAACATCCTGTTCGGGCAGACCGTACACCGCTACGCCACGCCGACCGGGCACCTCCACTCGCCGTTCTATTTCCTCGGCATCATCGTGGTCGACTGGCTGCCGCTGTCGTTGCTGCTGCCGTGGGCGCTGCCGGCGTGGTGGCGCCGACTGAAGCGGCGCGATGCGCGCTTCCTGCTGCCGCTGGGCTGGATCGTGCTGCTGCTGCTGTTCTTCTCGTTCAGCCCGGGCAAGCGCGACGTCTACATCCTGCCGGCGTTGCCGATGACCGTGCTGGCGCTGGCCCCGCTGCTGCCCGGCCTGTTGCGCCGACGCGGCGTGCGCCTGGCGGTGTTCGCGCTGACCGTGCTGCTGGCCGTCGGCCTCACCGTAGCTGCGGCGTGGGCAATCCATCGCCATCCGGCCTGGGCGGTGAAGATCGAGCAGAGTCTTGACCCGCAGATCTGGTGGATGCTGCTGGCCATCGGCGTGGCCGGCCTCGTTGTCGCCGCGCTGACGCGGGTGCGCCGCGCGCCGCTGGGCTGGTTGTTGTTTGCCGGCGCGCTGTGGAGCGTGTACGGCCTGTGGGGCTACCCGATGCTCAACGGCGACCGTTCCGCGCATGACGTGATGGTGCAGGCACGTACCATTGCGGGGCCGGACGCCAACATCGGCCTGCTTGCCTGGAAGGAACAGAACCTGCTGATGGCCGAAGGGCCGGTCACCGAATTCGGCTTCCTGAAACCCTGGCCGCAGCAGTATGCCGACGCCATCGCCTGGTTGCAGGAAGAGCCGGCACGGCGCTGGATCTTCAGCCTCGACGAGGCAATGGGTCAGTGCGTGGATCGCCAGCGCGCCACCTACGTCGGCCACGCCAATCGCCGCGAATGGTGGATGTTCAGGGCTGATGCGGTGGCACCCGGCTGTGTGCCCTCCAGCCAATCCGATGCACAGGCTGATGACAGCCCATAAATGGTGTCGCAACATAGATTTCGGCGAACGCAACAATTTGCGTTCGTGAACCCCATGCACAACGGGTATGAACCGCAGCGTTACAATGCATTGCTCGCAAGCCATGTCGATGACACGGGGCCGGTAGCATTCCCGGAAGGGATTCCATGTTCACTCGACGGATTGATGACGTGCGCCTTGTTTCGAGTTTCATCACATCAGACTTCAATCAACACCGACGCTGTCACTTGCCATGGCTCGACAAACCCGGATGGCGTGGCCGTTGTACCTGGTTCCAGCCACCGACAAACCGGGACGGTTGTCACCGCAAGCCGTAATCCAGTCGGCGACCACGAGCGCATGACCACCCGGGATCCGCTGCTTTCCCGTAGCCGCGATGCACTGGTCGTCGCAGGGCAATGGTGTGCGGTAGCCAGTCTGTTCGCCGTTCCACTGAACAAGCCCGCGACGAATATCGCGATCGGGCTGGCCATCATCTTTTCGCTGCTTGGCTCGAATGTGCGCCAACGCTGGCTGCAGGCCGCGCGCCACCCCGTCGCGCAGGGTGCACTGGTGTGGTGGAGTGTACTCACGCTGAGTGCAGTACACACTTGGTATGCCACCTCCTCGTTTCCCGGCATGGGTACCTATGTGTGGGCCTGCTGCTATCCGCTGGCGCTTGGCTCCCTGCTGCAAGCTGCGCCATGGCGCCGCCGCGCCCTGCTCGCTTTCGCCGCGGCGGTGCTGCTGGTGTTGCTGCTGTCCTGCGGCATGGCGGTCGGCCTGATTCCGCAACAGTCGGATGCACTGACGTCACCGTTCATGCGCAACACCGTATTCAAGGAATACACCCAGCAAGGCATGGCGACGTTGACGCTTGCCTCGATGGCGATGGCGCTTGCGGTTGCCACGCGGTCGGGTCACGTACGGGGCTGCTGCCTGTTCGTGGCGGCACTCGCCTTGGTCAATGTGACGCTGATGCTGGAAAGCCGCACTACTTATCTGACGCTCGTTCCGCTCGTGCTCTATTGGTTGTGGCAGTTCGTCGTAAGACGGAGTCCGGGCAAACGTGTCTTGCTCGCCAGTCTCCTGCTGGCGGTTTTTGCCTTGCTCCTCGCCTGGTCAACCCCTTTCATACAGAAACGACTCGTTCAGTCGATCCCGCAGGAAATCAGCCTCTACGTGAACCATGGCCAGCCAACCTCGACCGGCATCCGTCTCGAGCTCTGGCGGCAAACCCTGCCGATCATCGCCAGCGCGCCACTGTTCGGCCATGGCCTGCACGAATGGGCACCGCTCTATCGCGCATCGATCGAGGGGGCACCCCATTTTGACGCGTTCGACATGGGCCACCCGCACCAGGACATGCTGCTGATCGTAGCCGAGCAGGGACTCGCTGGCCTGGCCATCTATTTGTTTTTGCTGCTGGCACTCGCGCGTTACCTGCGGCAGATCGACCGACCGGAACGGGACATTTTCAACTGCGTTTTGCTGATTTTTTTCACTGCAGGGCTCGTCAACGGCCTGTGGGCAGATTTCACCCATCGCCACGCTTTCATCCTGCTTCTGGCCTGCATCCCGCTGGCAACCCGCCCGATGGCCACGCACACGCCACCATCCAGCATGCTCAGGGCGGCCTGACCGATGCCGGATTCACGCTATGAGCAGGTGACGGTCGTCAGCGTTACTTACCAAAGTCGCCCGGTCATCGACTCCTTCGCCGCCACTTTGAGGGCGTTCCCGCATGTCGTGATCATCGACAATGGCAGCACGGACGGTACCGCAACAGAAATACGCCGCTGCATTCCCCATGCCCGACTGATCGAACGACCTGACAACATCGGCTTTGGCGCGGCCAACAACCAGGCCATGGAAGAAGTCCATACGCCGTTCACCCTGCTGCTAAACCCCGATAGCAGCATCGATCCGGCGGATCTGGCCATCCTGATGGACACGCTGGAGCGCTATCCGGCCGCCGGCGCCGTAGCACCCCAAAGCCGTCGCCCGGATGGAGAGCCACAGCGGTGTTTCCGGCAGGCGTTCTACGACGTGCCGCGAAACAAGGGGCCCTATCGGATTCCCGAAGGCACCTGCTGCGCTGGATGGCTGCATGGATGTTGCCTGCTGTTGCGCATGGAAGCGTTCAAGCACGTCGGCGGCTTCGACGAAAACTTTTTCCTGTTCTACGAAGACGACGATCTGTGCCTGCGCCTTCAGAAAGCTGGCTTCGCCTGCCTGTTTGAACCGCGCGCCGGCGCACGTCATCTCGGGGGCGCGTCGTCGACGCCAAGCTTGCGGACAAGCTTCATCAAGTCGTTCCATTACGCCCGCTCGCGCCATTTGGCCATCCGCAAATACATGGGCAATCGTGCCGGCAGGATCTATCTGGCCAAGATCCTGCTGGCAGCCATCCCGGCGACGCTGGCTTATGCCGTCCTGCTGCGGCGCAAATATGCCGTCCGGTGGCTCGCATGGGGATGCGCCGCGATGTTGTCAGCCTGCGCAGGCCTCGGCTGGAGCGTGCAGCGAAAGCCCGGGTAACGATCCATTTCGCGTCGCTATATATTGAACTGTGCCAACGCCCACAATGCGTCAGCTACCCAGGGCAACCGTATCGCTGCAGACGAAGGCGCGCAGATCAATCGGCGCAACGGCAAATTCGGGCAGGTGCTGATCGAGGCCAAGTTCGCAGCGACTCAGCTGACGCGTCCGTGTTTCGTCCACGATGCGGTCATTCGGATTGCCGACCACATGCTTGCGGGTGCGGTGGTAGAGGTGCGTCGCCAGCGCGCCAAATCGCAGCTCGCGCCGCAGCAGGCCGGCGTGAAACGCGCGCAGCGCCAGTTCGGTATCCTCGCGACCCCAGCCGGTCATCGCCTCGTTGAAACCGTTGACACGCAGCAGATCGTCGCGCCAGAACGCCATGTTGCAGCTCTTGATGCCCCGCCGTTTCGTACCGGGCCGGGCATACCAGCGAGCCAGCAGCGGCAGGCGCAGCGTATGCCGGCGTCGCTCGATACCGCGACTGAAAAAGCCCGGCATGATCAGACCCTGTTCCAGCATGCGCCGGGTCAGCGCGGCATCGGTCAACACGCGCGAACCCTGCACGAAGCAGCCTCGACGCGCGAACGCCCGATGGTCAGCGATGAAGTGCCGATCAGCCACCATGTCGCCGTCGAGCAGGATCACGTAGTCGCCCTGCGCGGCGGCAATCGCGCGGTTGCGCGCGCGGCTCATGCGCGCGCCATCGTCCGGCTGCCACAGGTGCACCAGGCGCACCGGATAGTCCGCCGCGATGCGCTCCAGCAGTTCGCGCGTGGCCGACTGCGAGCCATCATCGGTGACGATCACCTCGTGCGGCAGCTCGCTCTGCACAGCCAGCGCGCGCAGCACCAACTCCAGCGCGGTGGGCCAGTTGTAGGTGATGACGGCGACACTGATCCGCATCGTGTTGATCTCGCTTCTCGGCCTACCGCTGTTGCGACGTCCGGCGACGACGCCAGAAAACCGGCCACAGTATCGCCAGGGCGCGCCCCAGATTGGCCAGCCAGGAACCGCGCCGCAATCGCGCCAGTCGGGCGTAGTGCCTGGCTTCGCGCAAGGACGGATCCGGTTTGGTATGGAACTCGTGTTTGGTGCTTTCCACGCAACGCGCGTCCAGCCCGATGCTGCGGGCGTAGATTTCGATCAGGCAGCGTGAGCGGAACCGGTTGAGGTACTGGTTGGCCGGCGTCTGCTTGCCCCACCAGCCATTGTTGCCGTGGATGCGGTAATGCACCGCGCCGGTGCGCAGGTAGTACTTGCGCGCACCCAGCACGCTGGCGCCGAATACCAGGCAGTTGTCGGCGGACAGCCGCCAGGTACTGCTCATATCCGGTGGCAACGCCAGCGTGCGGCGCGCCCAGATCGCACGCATCGACAGCGCCGACGTTGGCGCGCCGTACCAGTGCATCAGCATGTAAGTGCTGATCACGGTGAAGCCGAGGTCCTGCGAACGATCGGCGTAACCCAGCCAGCGCTGCTCGTCACCGAACAGCTGCATGTCGGAGAATACAAAGTCGATGTCGCGGCGGCTGTCGTAAAGCTCGCCGATGCGCGCCAGATAGTCCGGCTCCCAGCGATCGTCGGCATCGAGGAAGCAGACCACGTCGGCACGGACCTGCGCCATACCACGCTGGAACGCGACCAGTTGGCCGCCGTTCTCGCCGCAGATCAGGCTGACCCGCGGGTCGTCGCCGTAACGCTCGCGCAGGTAGTCCGGCGAACCGTCGCTGGAACCGTCGTCCACCACAATGATCTGCATGGCCGTGCGGGTCTGCGCCAGCACGCTGTCGACGGCCACGCCGACGAAGTCGCGGTAGTTGTAGCTGGTGATGACAACCGCGAAGCTGTTCATGCCGCCGCACCTTCCTCAAGCAGGCGGCGGAAGTAGCCGATGGTTTCCTTCAGGCCGTCCTCAAGCGCCACCGCCGGCTGCCAGCCGAGCTGGTCGCGGGCCACGCCGATATCCGGCTGGCGCTGGCGCGGATCGTCCGACGGCAGCGACCGGTACACCAGCTTCGAACGACCGCCGACCAGGGTAAGCACCTTCTCGGCCAGTTCCAGCATGGTGTGCTCGACCGGATTGCCGATGTTCACCGGGCCGGTGAAGCCGCGCTCGGATTCCATCATGCGCACCATCGCCTCGATCAGGTCGTCGACGTAGCAGAAGCTGCGGGTCTGGCTGCCGTCGCCGTAGATGGTGATGTCCTCGCCCCTGAGCGCCTGCATGATGAAGTTGCTCACCACCCGGCCGTCGTTCGGGTGCATGCGCGGGCCGTAGGTATTGAAGATGCGCACCACCTTGATATCCAGCGCATGCTGGCGGTAATAGTCGAAGAACAGCGTCTCGGCGCAGCGCTTGCCTTCGTCGTAGCAACTGCGGATGCCGATCGGATTGACCCTGCCCCAGTAGCCCTCGACCTGCGGATGCACCTCCGGGTCGCCATACACCTCGCTGGTGGAGGCCTGCAGGATGCGCGCCTTCACCCGCTTGGCCAGGCCGAGCATGTTGATCGCACCATGCACCGACGTCTTGGTGGTCTGCACCGGATCGTGCTGGTAGTGCACCGGCGAGGCGGGGCAGGCGAGGTTGAAGATGCGCTCCACCTCCACGTAGAGGGGAAAGGTCACGTCATGCCGCATCAGCTCGAAATAGGGATGCGTGAGCAGGTGCGCCACGTTGCGCTTGCTACCCGTGAAGAAGTTGTCCACGCACAGCACGTCGTGGCCGTCGTGGAGCAGGCGATCGCACAGGTGCGAGCCGAGAAAGCCGGCACCGCCGGTGACGAGGATTCGCTTCATGAGCCGCCGTTCGATGCCATTGCGAGGGAATGCGTGCCGTCTGCTTGACCGCGATCGATCCGACGCAAGTGGATTTTGTCATGGATTGTCGCAGAGCTGCGACCTAACTGGCTGAATGGTCACATCGCCCCGCATACGGCGCAACCTACGGGAGAATCACGGGCATCAGCTAGAATCCGCCGCATGCCCACGCTCCCGCTGACCCTCGCCGTCATCACCCATAACGAGGCCGAGAGCATCGCGCGCTGCCTGGACAGCGTGCCGTTCGCGGCCGAGAAGCTGGTGGTCGACAGCGGCAGCGACGACGACACGGTGGCGATCGCGCAGGCGCACGGCGCGCGGGTGGTCCATCAGGACTGGCTGGGCTTCGGCGCGCAGCGCAACTTCGCCACCACGCAGTGCGCGCACGACTGGATCCTGGTGCTCGACGCCGACGAATACCTTACGCCGGAACTCGCCGCCGAGCTGCAGCAACGGCTGCCGGCACTGATGGCCGGTGGCGCGGCGGCGGTGTACCTGCGCCGCAGCACGATCTACATGGGCCGGCCGATGCGCTGGTACCGCCCGTCCGTGGGCGAGAAGCTGGCGCGGCTGTACCACCGCGGACGCGCGCGCTGGAGCGATGCGCGGGTGCACGAGTCGCTGCGCTTCGACGGCGCCGCGCCGACCCTGCGCGCACCGTTCAACCACGCCAACAACCCGACCCTGCCGCACAAGCAGCTCAAGGTGCTGCGCTACGCCGAGCTGAAATGCCGCGACTGGCTGGACAAGGGCAAGCCGGTGCGGATGTGGCAGGCGCCGTTCGTCTATGCGCTGGCCTTCCTCAAGGACTATCTGTTCCGGCTGGCCTTCCTGGACGGCTGGCGCGGCTTCCTGATCGCGCAGACCGCAGCCAGCTACGCGCTGTACAAACGCATGCGCTACTACGAGATGGTCAACAACCCGGAGTCGGTGGCGAGCGCCGCCAACCTGCTGACCCGCCATGGAATCGATCGCTGAGATGGACAAGAAACCAGCTTCAATCAAGCCGGCTCGCGTCAAGCACTACCTCCTCTACGGCTCCGAGCGCTACGCGCTGGCCATCCTGCGTCCGTTGCAGGAGGCGATCCGCGCCCGCGGCGACGAGGCGGCCTGGTTCTTCGACGGCCCCGGCGCGGAGGATCTGGTCGACGGCGAGCGCCTGCTGACGGTGGCCGAGGTGCGCGCGTGGCAGCCGATCGCGGTGATCACCTCGTCCAACGCGGTGCCGCATTTCTTCCCCGGCGTGAAGGTCGAGACCTTCCATGGCTTCGACGCCGGCAAGCCGCGGCATATCTACGTGCGCGGCTTCTTCGACCTGTACTGCACCACCGGCCCGCGCGACACCGCGCAGTTCCGGGCGATCGCCGACAAGGTCGGTCACTTCAGCGTGATCGAGACCGGCTTCCCCAAGCTCGATCCCTTCATGAAGGAGATCACCGGCCCGCTGCCGCCGGTGCGCCAGCCGCCGGTGATCCTGTACCACTCCACTTTCTCGCCCTCGTGGAGCGCAGCCGAGACGCTGTACGAGGAAGTGAAGCGGCTGTCGCGCGACGGTCGCTGGCGCTGGATCGTCACCTTCCATCCGAAGATGAACCCGGACACCACCGCGAAGTTCAGGGCGCTGCAGAACGAGTACCTCACGCTTCGCCGAGAACGACAACATCCTCGAGCTGTTCCCGCAGGTCGACCTGATGTGCTCGGACACCTCCTCGGCGCTCAACGAGTTCCTGCTCACCGGCAAGCCGGTGGTGACGTTCAAGAATCGCCGGCCCGGCCCGCAGCTGATCGACATCGACGACCCGGCGCAATTCGAACGGGCGATCGAGCGCGCGTTGGCGCGGCCGCCGGAGCTGCTGCAGGCGATCCGCGAGTACGCCGATGCGATCCATCCGTATCGCGACGGCCGCTCCAGCGAGCGCGTGCTGGATGCGATCGACGCCTTCATCGCCCGCGGCGCGACGAACCGCCGGCGCAAGCCGCTGAACCTGTGGCGCAAGCTGAAGATCCGCCGCCGCATCGGCTACTGGGGGCCGGCTTGAACCTGCGACCAGTAGCCTTGCGCGCGCATCGCGCAGGCTAGAATCTTTCCCTGGCCCACCAAGAGTCTGCCCGTGCCATCCAGCTCCTACAGCCGTTCCGAACACCTGCGCGCCACATGGCCCTGGCTGCCGCTGTGGACTGCCGTGGCGCTGCTGGCAATCTTCTCGCACGGACCGATGCCGCTGTATTCCACCCGCACCCTGGCGGTCGCGTGGGAAATGTGGAACCACGGCCACTGGCTGGTGCCGCACATCAACGGCCAGCCGTACAGCGAGAAGGCGCCCCTGCTGTTCTGGCTGATCCAGGGCGGCTGGTTCGTGTTCGGCGTCAGCGACGTCTGGCCGCGCGTGCTCGAGGTGTTGATCGGCGGCACCCAACTGGTGCTGGTTTCGATGCTGGCGCGACGGCTGTTTCCGAACCGGCCGTGGATGGCCAAGGCGGCGCCGTGGATGCTGCTGGCGTTCGGCTACGCGTTCCTGTTCGGCCTGCAGATCATGTACGACGTGCTGCTGGCGCTGTGGACGCTGGCTGCCCTGCTGTGCCTGACCCCGAAGGCACAACGGGCCGAGCCGCGCTGGCTGCTGTTCGGCCTGTGCGTGGGTCTGGGCATGCTGACCAAGGGCCCGGTGATGCTGCTGCACGTGGTCTTCCCGTGGCTGCTCGGCCCGTTGTGGAACGACTGGGCCGGCCAGCACCGTGCGCGCTGGTACGGCCGCGGCGTGCTGGCCCTGCTGCTCGGCGGCGCGATGCTGCTGGCTTGGGCGCTGCCAGCCGGGTTCGCCGGCGGCGAGGCGTACCGGCAGCGGCTGTTCTTCACCCAGACTGCAGGCCGTGTGGTCGACAAGCTGGCCCACGGCAAAGACCTGCAGAACCACGCCGAGCCGGTATGGTTCTACCTGCTGTGGCTGCCGTTGATGCTGTTCCCGTTCAGCGGCTGGCCGCGCATCTGGGTGGCCGTGGCCGGCCTGCACCGGCCGCTGGAATCGGGCCTGCGCTTTGCGCTGTGCTGGCTGCTGCCCACCTTTGTGGTGTTCTCGCTGATCAGCGGCAAGCAGCTGTATTACCCGCTGCCGGAACTTGGCGGCATCGCCCTGCTGATGGCCGGCGCGATCGCCGTGCTGCGCGAACGCCGGCCGACCCTGGCCGACAGCGCCTGGCTCGGTACCTGGCCGCTCGGCGTGGGCGGCATCGTGTTCGCCCTGGCGTTGTTCGTGCTGCCGCTGCTGGTGGCCGGCAACCACCTGCATGGCGAATGGGTCGATTCGGCGGCGCCTTACAGCCGCTACTTCAGCGTGGTGTTCCTGCTGCTGGGCGGCCTGTTGCTGCTGCGCGGCCGCGGCGAACTGCGCCGCCTGGCCGTGGCCGGGCTGATCGGCGTGCTTGCCCTCAACACCTTGTTCACGCTGACCCTGTGGCCGCGCTACGACCTGCGCCCAACCGCGCACCTGCTTGGCACTGCCGATCAGGCCAACCGAGCGATCGCATTCGTCGGCAACTACGAGGGCCAGTTCCATTTCGAGGGCCGGCTGACCCGGCCGATCGAGGAGCTGCTGGGCGACCGCGCCACGCAAAACCGCGCCCTGCAGGACTTTGCCCAGGTGCACCCCGATGGCCTGATCGTGGTGCGCGTCGACCAGCCGGATGCGGACGACGTGCGCTACGCCTTGCTGGTGCAACCGTTCCGTTCGTCGTGGCTGGTGGTCTGGCCAGCCGTCTCGCTGGCCGACCTGCGCGCCGGCCAAACCCCATCGGAACCGGCCCAGCCGACCCGGGTCTACCCGGCCGACGATTGGCGCCGCCGCGTCCAGCCATGAGCGCGGACCTGATCGCCAGCCTGCGCAAACAATGTGGCGGCCCGCGCGATGGCGCACTGTTGCGCTTTTCCCTGGGCAGTGCGCTGCTGGCCGCCGGCGACAGCGGCGCGGCAATCGGCGAGCTGCGCCGCGCGGTCGGCTTCGACCCGACCTATTCGGCGGCGTGGAAACTCCTCGGCAAAGCCTGCCTGGCCAGCGGCGACGAAGCCGCCGCCGCCGACGCCTGGCGCAACGGCATCGCCGCCGCCACGCAACGCGGCGACAAGCAGGCCGAAAAGGAAATGAGCGTGTTCCTGCGGCGGCTGGGAAGGGCCCAGCCATAGGAACGTGCGAGTCGCGTGCTACCTCTGCTCGCGATCGTAAGGGCTGATCAGGCCATCCGCCGAGTAGCGCTTGTACTGCCATTGGTACTGCGCGAACGCCAGCTCGACGCATTCCTGCACGCCCTGGTTGAGCGCACGGCAGGCGACGCCAAGATCGGCATCGGCGAGCCTCGGCGGCGCCGGCAGCAGGTGGATGCGATAGCCAGCGCCACGCGGCAACCGTTCGGCGAAGGCGTACAGCACGGTCGCCCCGGTGCGCGCGGCCAGCCGCGGCAGCAGCACCATGGTCAACGCGTCGCGGCCGAAGAACGGCGCAATCTGGCCCTCGCCCGCGCGCGGTTTCTGATCCGGCAGGATGCCGACCGTGCCGCCCGCGGCGAGCCGCTTGTACAGCGTGCGCACGCCAGCACCGTCGGCCCGCACCTGTTCCGGCGCCAGCGCGCCGCGCACCTTGCGCAGCAGGCCCTCGATCGCGGCGAGCCGCGGCGGCCGGTACAGAATCGCCATCGGTGTCTTGCGGCACAGCCAGTAGTTCAGCAGCTCCCAGCAGCCCAGGTGCGGTGCGGCGATGATCACCCCGTTACCCGCGGCCAGCGCGGCGTCCAGCAGCGCCTCGCCGCGTACTTCGCGCACCAGCCCCAGCGCGCGCCCGGCACCGGCGCCCCAGACCTTGATGATTTCGCTGGCCGACTTGCCGCTCTCGGCCATCACCTCGCGCAACAGCGCCGCCCTTGCCCTCTCATCCAGCTGCGGCCGCGCGATCGCCAGGTTCACCGCAGTGTTGTGCGCCGTGCGGCCGCCACGCCACAGCAGCAGCCGGCCCAGCCCGCCGCCGATGCCATGCAGCACGCGCAACGGCAGCAGCGCCAGCAGGCGCAACAGGAGATAGACGAGGTACATGTCGATACGCATTCCCGCAGTTTACGGGAGGCCGCCCCGGAACCGCGGCGAATGTCGGCGACCGGCCACCTTTCACCGGCCGCGGCGGCGCCGTAAGCTAGGCGCCTCGCCACCACCGTGCGCCCATGATTGCCCTGATCCAACGTGTACTGTCCGCCAGCGTCAGCGTCGGTGACGAAACGGTCGGCGCGATCGGTCCCGGCCTGCTGGCCCTGGTGGCGGTGCAGCCGGACGACGGCGAGGCACAGACGAAGCGCATGCTGGAGCGCCTGCTCGGCTACCGCGTGTTCGCCGACGGCCACGGCAAGATGAATCGCTCACTCGCCGACACTGGCGGCGGCCTGCTGCTGGTCAGCCAGTTCACCCTGGCCGCCGATACCCGTTCCGGCATGCGCCCCAGTTTCAGCAGCGCTGCGGCGCCCGCGCACGGCCAACGTTGGTTCGAACGGCTGCTGGAACTGGCCCGCATTGCGCACCCCGGGGTGGAAACCGGACGCTTCGGCGCCCATATGGTGGTCCAGCTGGTGAACGATGGCCCAGTAACTTTCTGGCTCGATACCGGCTGAACGAATGCAACGCGCGGCACCCGGCCCGATACCGGCAAAGAGCGCGGCAACACCGCGATTTGGCGCGATTTTTGCGTGCCCGATCGTGACCTTTACTCACTTGAAAACTGGTCAAAAAAGCAGCACATCGCTATAATGTCCGGTTCTTGAACCCTGCGGCGGTCGGTAATGAATAGCAAAGCTCCCCACGAGCAACAGTCTGAAATCAAGGCGCTCATCTCCAAGGGCCTGGAGCAGGGCTACCTGACCTACGCCGAGATCAACGACCACCTGCCCGACGACATCGTCGACCCGGAGCAGATCGAAGACATCATGGCGGTGCTCAAGGGCGTAGGCATCGAGGTGCACGACGCCGCGCCGGACGCCGATCCGCTCGCCGACAAGGCCGGCAGCAGCACCGACGACGAAGCCGCCGCCGAAGAAGCCGTGGCGCTGCTCTCCGCGGTGGACGCCGAAGTGGGCCGCACCACCGACCCGGTGCGCATGTACATGCGCGAGATGGGCACGGTCGAGCTGCTCACCCGCGAAGGCGAGATCGCCATCGCCAAGCGCATCGAGGAAGGCCTCGGCCAGGTGCAGACCGCGCTGGCCAGCTTCCCGCTGACCATCGAGCTGCTGCTGGAGGAATACGACCAGCACTTGGACGGCAAGCGCCGCCTCAGCGAGATCCTGGCCGGCTTCCTCGACCTGGAGGAAGCCGCCGACCTCGCCCGCAAGGAAAAGGAAGCCGCCGCGCTGCTGGCGCCCGAGCCCGAGGTCGGCGATGACGACGCCGATACCGATGACGACGACACCGCCACCGAGGACGAGGAAGAAGCCGGCCCCAGCGGCCCCGACCCGGAAGAGGTCAAGCGCCGCATGGAACTGCTGCGCGACTACTACGGCAAGTTCCAGAAGGCCGCGCCGAAGGCCGCCAGCATCACCGACAAGAAGATCGTCAAGCTGCGCGACCAGATGGCCGGGGAGTTCCTCAAGCTCAAGCTGCCGTCCGCGCTGATCGACGGCTTCGTGCGCAAGTTGCGCGAGGTGGTCAACGACATCCGCCATCACGAGCGCGTGCTGATGGACATCTTCGTCAAGCAGGTGAAGATGCCCAAGGCCGAGTTCATCAAGGCGTTCCCCAGCAACGAGGGCAACCTCGAGTGGGTGGCCGAGCTCAGCCGCAAGCGCCAGAAGTGGTCGCCGAACATCAAGACCCATCGCGAGGCGATCGACGCCGAGCAGGAAAAGCTGGCCGCGATCGAGCGCAAGCTGTTCCTGCCGCTGATCGACATCAAGGACATCAACCGCGCCATGGCCAGCGGCGAGGCCAAGGCCCGTCGCGCCAAGAAGGAAATGGTCGAGGCGAACCTGCGCCTGGTGATCTCGATCGCCAAGAAGTACACCAACCGCGGCCTGCAGTTCCTCGACCTGATCCAGGAAGGTAACATCGGCCTGATGAAGGCGGTCGACAAGTTCGAATACCGCCGCGGTTACAAGTTCTCGACCTACGCCACCTGGTGGATCCGCCAGGCGATCACCCGCTCGATCGCCGACCAGGCACGCACCATCCGCATCCCGGTGCACATGATCGAGACGATCAACAAGTTGAACCGCATTTCCCGCCAGATGCTCCAGCAGTTCGGCCGCGAGGCGACGCCGGAAGAACTGGCCAAGGAAATGGAGATGCCCGAGGACAAGATCCGTAAGGTGCTGAAGATCGCGAAGGAACCGATCTCGATGGAAACCCCGATCGGCGACGACGAGGATTCCCATCTGGGCGACTTCATCGAGGACGGCAACGCCAGCTCGCCGATCGACTCGGCGACGGAAACCGGCCTGATGGAAACCGTGCGCGACGTACTCGCCGGCCTGACCCCGCGGGAAGCGAAGGTGCTGCGCATGCGCTTCGGCATCGACATGAACACCGATCACACGCTGGAGGAAGTCGGCAAGCAGTTCGACGTCACCCGCGAGCGGATCCGCCAGATCGAGGCGAAGGCGCTGCGCAAGCTGCGCCACCCGAGCCGTTCGGAACAGCTGCGCTCGTTCCTCGACGTCGAGTAAACCTCCCTGCCGCGGCAGGAACGAAGAAGCCCCGCTCCCGCGGGGCTTCTTCGTTGAGGCTCGCGTCGAGGCTGCTGACTCCCAAGAATCTCCATTTGCATTGAGCGAAGTCGAAGTGCCCGTACGGGGTCGACAATCCGGCCTTGTGATCCTCGCCGCTCCCGAGCCCTGTCGAAGGGACGCGATGCAGTGCGGCCATAAGCCCCGACCAGTTCAGCCCACGTCGTAGAAGAACTGCTCGCGCACGATCTTGCCGCCGTGCACGCGGTACACGCAGATCTCGCTCATGTTCATCCGGCCACGGCCCTTCATGGTCACGTCCATTGCCAGCGCGATGCTGAACCAGTTCTCCGCGACCACCGGCTCGCTCACGCTGCCGCCGTGCACGGCTTCGATCATCGCGCTGAACTGCCGCCCCTTCTCGTAGATGGCCGCCAGCCCTTGCACATTGCCCAGAGCGCCCGGCGGCAAGCCTTCCGGCTCGATGCTCACCGCATCCTCCGCATACAGCTCGCGCTGCGCCTCCTCGTATTTGCCTTCACGGCATAACTCGACCAACCGTTTCGCGATCGCTTCGGTATTCATGCGTACTCTCCGGCTTGGGGGACAACCAGCCTACGCCTCGGGCCATCACGTCACCACACGACCTCAGCCATGCCGTCCTCGTGCACCGCCCACGCGCTACGGTAGACTTCCGCCCTTGCGCGGGCCTATAGCTCAATGGTTAGAGCAGAGGACTCATAATCCTTTGGTTCCAGGTTCGAGTCCTGGTGGGCCCACCATTTAGCCATCCAGCGGCATCCAGCTGGGCTCGACTTGCTCAAGGTCATCCAGAGTAGGGCTGTGGGCAAGAGGCACGTCGCATAGTGCCTTATCTCGCGGGGGAGCCGTGGCGGTTGTTGCGCCCTGCCGGTCCACTTCTCGGCATCCTGGCCTTGAGTTGGCTTGCCCGCGGCGCCTGATCGGACAGGGCCGCGATCGTGTCAGCGCCGTGCAATGCCACTCGCGCGCGGCAAGGCCGGACTTCAGGCGTTCCGCGCGAACTTCCTCCTGCCTTGTTGGGCACCCGGCCCGCCCACTACCACGCGCATGCAAGCTTGCCAAGCAAAGCTTCAGCCACGCCGCGCACGCGGTTTGGCCCGGGCACGTTTCCGGGTACCCGTGGCGCCGTGTCCATCGCTGGTCGGCGTGACGGTGCTGTGGCTCATCTGCTCCATCCATGACAAAGCGTCGACGTAGGACAGGAACTGCCGCAGATAGCCTGGCGAGAGTTCGCGCATGAGGGTGAGCGCGCGGTGGACGAGGCTGCCGGAGTTGAGCGGGCCGGCGTTGGCGGGCACTTGCTCCAGCGACTCCCGCACCTGACTTTCGGTGCGGACCTCGGACCAGATTTTCTGGAACTCGCCGAGCGCCTCGAGAGTGGGCAGCGTGGCGGGTTGGGGAGCCGTATCGCTCGCAGCGGGTTCGCCGCCGCGCGTCGCCGCGTGATTGGCGAGGCGATCGAGCAGTTCGCCCAGCGCGCTGCGCGCGGGCGTGTCAGGCGTTATCGCGCTGGCGGCCTTACCGGCGTGGGATGCCGCAAGTTCGAGATCGGCGGCATAGGCGTCGAGCAGCGCGGACAGCCGGTCGTCCAGAACGCGGCGCGCCTCGCCGGCATGGGCTGCCGCGCGCCGCTCCAGCGCCTCGATGAAATGGAACCGCAGAGGATCGAGACGATCGGCGTTCTGCTCGCGCCACGCGTCGAGTATCGCCCGGGCGTGGGTCACGCTCTTATTCATGAAGCGTGGCGACGGCCGCCGACTGCTTCGGGATCGGCGCGATTTCCACGCGCCGGTTGCGCGCGCGTCCCTCCTCATCGGCATTCGGGCTCACCGGCTGCTCGGCACCGAACGCGGCGGCGAAGACCGACGAGGACGGGACGCCTTCGTCGATCAGCGCACGGGTCACCGTCAGCGCGCGCTGCGGCCGACAGCTCCCAGTTGTCGGCGAACTGGCGGTTGCCGTCGCGCACCTGGCGGTCGTCGGTGAAGCCGCTCACCATCAGGATTTCGTCGCGCGCCTGCAGGTAGGCGGCCAGCGGCGCCGGCCAGGCTCTTCAGCAGTTCGCGCCCTTCGGGCTGCAGCTGAGCGGAGTTCAGCGCGAACAGCACGCTGCCGCTGATGCCGATGCGGCCGTTGACCAGCGTCACGCGACCCGCGGCCAGCGGCGCCGCCAGCGCCTGCTCCAGCGTCTTGCGGCGCTGCGCCTCGACCTGCCGCTGCTTGACCTCTCGTCCAGCCGGTGCGAGAGCTCCAGCTGCACGCCGATCACGCCCACCAGGATCAGCACGAACGCGCCCAGCAGCACCGACATCAGGTCGCCGAAGACGGCCCAGACCGGCGCCGTCGACTCCACGCCGCCGTCGACTTCGTCGCTCATGCCGCTTCGGCCCCGGCGAGCGCGCGCTGGCCGGCGAGCTGCTGCAGGTCCTCGACGATCTGCTTCTGCGACATCATGCTCAGGTCGATCACTTCCCGCGCCTGCGCCACGTAGTAGGCCAGCTGCTCGTCGCTGCGCGCGAGCGACTTGTCCAGCGCGGCTTCGATGCGCTGCAGGTGCGCCACCAGCTTGTCGTTCGACTCGCCGAACAGTCTGCACGGCCACGCCGAACGCTTCGCCCAGGCTCGCCACTTCGACGGCGCTGCCGGTGACCTGCGCGGCCACCGTGCCGAGCTTGCCGGTCTCGGCCTCGACCTGGTCGGTGAAGCGGGTGCCGACGCGCTCCAGCAGATCCGCCGACGTGGCCACCAGCGCGTCGACGGCCGTGCGTTGCTCGGTGGACGCGTGGTTCACGGCGTCGAGCAGGGTTTCGAGCGTGTCCAGCAGGCGGCTGCGCTCCTCCAGCATCGCGTTGTCGCGCACCATGCTGTCGGAGAGCTTCTGGCGCAGTTCGGCGACGACTTCGGCCGCCGCCTTCGGCGCTTCGGACGCGGCCTGCACGAGCCGGGCGATCTCGGCGATGGTGTCGCTGGCGTGCGCTTGGGTCTGCGCCGAGATGTCGTGCGCGGTCTTGGCGAGCGTGTCGCAGATCTCCTGCTGCCGGGCTCGCGGCGTGCGCGCCGGCCTGCTCCCACTCGCTGGCTCAGCGCGGCGGCCATCGCTCCGAGCGCATCCGGTCCAGGCCGCCAGGCGCTGCTGGTCGCGCGACTGCCAGCACTGCCTGCAAGTCCGCATGCGACTGCTGCACGGTGCGCAGCAGCGACGCCGCGTGCTGCTCGAAGGTCGCCGCCGCCGCCGCCAGCGCCTGCTGATTGTCGCGCCGCCAGCTTCTCGCTGGCGCGCTTCCTGCCGCGACAGCGCGCTGTGCCACGCGCTCGCCACGCTGCCCGCCGTGGCGTCGAGGCGTGCCGAGACGCCGTCCACCAGACCGGCCGAGCGTTGTTCGAAGGTCTCGGCGAATCGCTCCAGCGACGCGCGCAGATCGCTGAACCAGCGCCTCGCTCGATGCGCTGCTGCCCGGCCAGCGCGTCGTTCCAGATGTCGGCCACGGTCGCGGTGGTGGCCTCGAAGCCGCTCGACAGCCCTTCGAGCTGCCGCTGCACGGCGTGCGCGACGGTGGCCGTGCAGCGCGGCCGTCTCGCGCGCGAGGCCGGCCATCGTGGCCTCCATCGACCGGCTGCAGCGCCGCGCCGGCCGCACGCGGCGCTTTCGGCGACGCTCTCCTCTCAACGACGGCTCGACCGACGAGGCGAGGCGCGCGTAGGCGGCCTCGGTCTTGCGCGTGGAAGGCGTCCTGGCTGGCGATCTGCCGCTCGTTCGGCGGCCACGCTCTGCTGCTCGATCGTCGCCATCATCGTCTGCAGACGATCGACCAGCGCGGGCATCACCTCGGCCTGCTGCTGCAGGAGCCTGAACGATTCCTCGCGCTGATGGCTCTGCGAGTAGATGCGCAGGGTCGTCGCGATCTTCGCGTCGAGCAGCTGCGCCGCCTGCAGCCGCTCGCGCCGGCACAGCGCGGAAAGCAGGCCCGAGCATCGCCGAGCTGGCCACGCCCGCGATCGAGGTGCCGAACGCAAACCCCAGCCCCTTGACCGGCGCGGCCAGCGAGGCGCGGATCGCCTGCAGGTCCGTCGCGCTTTCCAGCGCCATGCCGGTGCCGCGCAGCGTCACCACCATGCCGAGCAGCGTGCCGAGCATGCCGAGCAGCACCAGCAGGCCGACCAGGTACGGCGTCAGCGCCGGCCGGGCAAGGCCACGCGCTCGCCTTCGATGCGCAGGCGCACCGCGTTGCGCAGGCCGGGATGCAGGCCGGTCGAGCCAGTCGCCCAGGCTGGCCGGCGCGGCGGACAAATCCGTCACCGCGCGCGTCAACGTGGAGGTGGCCTGCCGATAGCGATGCAGTTCCAGCGCACCCGCCAGGTAGCACGCGCCGATCAGCAGCGTGACGGCCAGCGCCAGCGGGTTCGAGCCGACGTAGCCGGCGCCGATCCAGCACACAGCGACCAGGCCGACCAGGAACACGGCGAGATTAAGAAGATTTCTGAACATGACGTCCCAGTGAGTGGGTGCGAAGGGCTGCGAGCAAGCCCTTCGACCGGTTGAAAACGAACCTCCAGTTCGGCGAGCAACACGCTCTGCATGTCCTTGCGGAACACGTCCAGCCATGCCCCGGGCGTTACCGCCGGGGCGTCCTGCGCTGCCTGCGCGTCGGCCAGCGCCTGCTGCTCGGCCTCACGCAAGCGCTCGAAGTGCTCGCCGAGCAGGGTCGGGCACGGCGGCCAACAGCATTTGCTCGCGCGGGCTCAGCGCCTGCTCCATCACCGCATCCACCGCGGCCAGCCGCGCCATCCCGGCGGTAGTCTCGGCCAGCACGTCCCGCAGACGGCCGCGCAAGTTGCCGGTGGCGGCCTGCATCGACCGCTGGATGGCGAGATAGCGCTGGCGAAACGGCGCGTACTCGGCCACCCCAGGCGCGCCAGCTTCCGCGGCGTCGCGCTGCACCGACGTAGCGAAGACAGGATCACCTGCGATGGCATTCGCCAAGGAGCTACGCACCCGGGCGCACTCGATCTCCTCGGCGCTGACCGGGGTCGGCACACCGGCGTCCACCACCGCGGGCTTGCCGTCGAGCGCGGTGGACAGCGCCACGGCGTGGGTCCAGTCGAGCCATTGGCCCAGCCGGTCCGACAGCGATTCCCTGGAGGCGGACACGTCAACGTCCGTCAGACGCGCAAGCAAGCGAATGAATGCCGGGCCACGGACATTCGTCCGCTGAGGAGCTTGCACCATATTTCTGGCTAAAAAGACGCCATTTTACACGCTGGGCGTGTGGAGGCTGCGACCACTCCATGAACCAGGCCGCGGCGCGATGCCCGGAGCACCTTCAATCTTGTCGGGCAACGCCATGGAGTGCGCCGGGCGCAGCCAGGCACACCACCACGATGGCGAGCCATCCGCTGTGGGCCATCCGTGGGGAAGACATTGCCAGACCTTTCGAACGCACTCTGCATGCGCGCACGATCGGCGGTCTGCCGGCCGGCGCCTTCGATAGAAAAACTATCTTTTGAACGTGCCGTGCCCGCTCGATTCGTCCGGGAGCTTGCAGCACACTCCAGGGCATGATGAGGATGGCAACCGGCGGACGATTCGATGCGTAGCAAGCTGTTCGTGCCCGGCTCGCGGCCGGAACTGTTCGCCAAGGCGCTGGCCAGCGAGGCCGATGCGCTGTCGTTCGACCTGGAGGATGCCGTCGCCGAGGAATGCAAGGCCGAAGCGCGGGCAGCAGTGGCGGACTTCGTCGCCGGCGAGGCGGTGACGCAGGCGGCCAAGCTGGTCATCGTGCGCACCAATGCAGCGGATTCGCCGCATTTCGTGGCAGACCTCGCCGCGATCGTCCGTCCCGGGGTCACCTTGCTCAACCTGCCCAAGATCGAATCGCCGGACGCCCTGCTCGCTGCCGTGGCCGCGATCGAGGCAGCGGAACGTGCGAACGGCGTGACGCGCCCGATCGGCCTGCTGGTGAACATCGAGACGCCGCGTGCGCTGGCCAGCGCCGCGCACATCGCCGGCGCACATCCGCGTGTCGCCGGGCTGCAACTGGGGCTGGGCGACCTGTTCGAACCGTACGGCATCGACCGTACCGATCCGCGCAACGTGCACGCGGCGATGTTCGCCCTGCGCATGGCCGCGGCCCAGGCCGGCGTGTTCGCGATGGACGGCGCCTTCGCAGCGCTCGACGACGACGCGGGTTACCGCGAGGAAGCGCGCATGGCGCGACGACTCGGCTTCCTCGGCAAGAGCTGCGTGCACCCGCGCCAGGTGGCGCTGGCGAATGCAGCGTTCGCCGCCTCCGAGGCGGAGCTCGCGATGGCGCGCCGGATCGTCGAGGCCGCGCAAGCGGCGAGCGCGCAAGCGCGCGGTGCTTTCGTGGTCGATGGCCGGATGATCGACCCACCCTTCCTGAAACGCGCACAGGCCCTGCTTGCCGCCGCGCAGCGGTCGGGCTGATGCGCGGGCACCGGGGCATGGGGATCGCGTTATCTTCCGGCCTGGCGCCGCGCGTGTTGCGCGCCTGGCTGGGCCTGCTGCTGCTTGTCGTGCTCGCGCCTTTGCAGGCGCAAAGCCTGGCGCCGTTGCGCAGTGGGCAGCTGCCGTCGCTGGAGACGAACACACCGTTGCGTGACGTCGCCGTCGTCGATGGTCGGCCGCTGGCCATTTCCGACAGCGACGCCTGGCGCCTCGACCGCGCCGGCAAGACGTGGATCCGCCTGCCATGGCCAGCCGGCGCATCACCCGCCGCAGGCATCATCGACGACGGCACGCAGGCCTGGCTGCTGAGCGAAACGCCGGATACGCACGGGGTCACCGGCGTGGCCCGCCTGCACGCCAGCGACGACCAACTCCAGCTGCAACCGCTGCCGCCCTTGCCGGCCCCGCTTCACGATGCGCGCGGCGCGTGGGCAAACGACACCTTGTCGATCGCCGGCATCGGCGCTGACGGCCAGGCGAAACTGCTGCAGTTGCAGACAACTGCGGAACAGCCACGTTGGAACACGCTCGCGGGATGGCCCGGCAACGGCACGCCCAGCTCGGTGGTCGCCCGTGCCGCGGCCGTGTTCGTCAGCGTGCCCGATCCCTCCGGCGCCACCGAGACGCTGTGGCGCTGGACCGCCGACGCCGGCTGGAGCGAGCGCGGCCAGGTGCCTGGCCGGCTGCTGCCGGGTTCCGGCCACGCGCTCGGCCAGGCGAACGCGCTCTACCTGGTGCGCGACGGGCGCACGCGGACGCGCCGGCCCGGCTGATGACCTTCCAGACCATCACCAGCGCTTGGGCGACCCTGCCGGGGGCCGCGCCCACCGGCGTGGTCGCCGCCGGCGCCTGGACCGACGGCATGTTCTGGGCGCAACGCAGCGCAGACGGCACACGCGTCGACTTCGGCTACGCCAGCGTGCAGTCCAACAAGCTGCTGCTGCGCTGGCTGGACTGGATCGTGATCGTGGTCTACCTCGTCGGCATGATCGGCATCGGCCTGTATTTCTACCTGCGCGAGAAACGCAACTCCACCTCCAACTTCTTCGTCGGCGGGCGCAGCATCCCGTTCTGGGCCGCGGGCGTGAGCCTGTACGCCGCCAACACCAGCTCGATCAGCTTCATCGCGATCCCGGCCAAGGCGTTCGAGACCAACTGGCAGTACCTCACCAACAACCTGATCGCGGTGTTCGGCCTGATGTTCGTGGCGGTGTGGATCGTGCCGCTGCTGCGCCGGCTCGACCTGATGTCGGTGTTCTCCTATCTGGAGACGCGCTTCCACCCGGCATCCGCATGCTGGCCAGCGCGTTGTGCATCCTCACCCAGATCGGCAGCCGGATGAGCGTGATCCTGTTCCTGCCCGCGCTGGCGATCGCCACCATCACCGGCATCAGCGTCACCCTGGAGCGTGGTGCTGATGGGCGGCTTCACCATCATCTACACCGCGATGGGCGGCATGAAGGCGGTGATCTGGACCGATTTCGTGCAGGTGATCGTGAAGATGGGCGGCGCGATCTTCGCGATCGGCTTCATCATCTGGAGCCTGCACGGCGGCGTCGGCGAGTTCATCTCGACGGCCATGGCCGAAAACAAGATGCACCTGTTCGACTTCAGCTTCGACCTCACCAAGGCCACCGTGTGGGGCTTCATCTTCCTGGTGCTGTTCGACGTGGTGCTGACCTTCCCCAAGGACCAGGTGCTGATGCAGCGCACGCTGTCGACCAAGTCCGACAAGGAGGCCGGCCGCTCGATCTGGATGTTCGCCGCGATCATGATCCCCGGCGGCTTCGTGTTCTACATGATCGGCACCGCGCTGTTCGTGTTCTACAAGAGCGAACCCGGAGCGGATGAACCCGCTGCTGCCGATCGACGCCACCTTCCCGCTGTTCATCGCCGCCGAGCTGCCGATGGGCGTGACCGGGCTGATCGTCGCCGGCATCTTCGCCGCGGCGATGGCCACCCTGTCCGGCATCATGAACAGCGTCGCCACCCTGGTCTCGGTGGATTTCTACGACAAGCTGGTGAAGAACACCACGCAGAAGAAGAGCGTGTTTTTCGCCGAACTGATGACCATCGCGGTGGGCCTGATCGGCATCGGCGCCGCGCTGCTGCTGTCGCGCTTCGACGTGCACTCGCTGTTCGACGTCTCGATCGAACTGGCCGGCCTGCTCGGCGGCGGCTTCGCCGGCGCCTATACGCTCGGCATGTTCACCCGCCGCGCCAACTCGCCCGGCGTCGCGATCGGCATCGCCGCGAGCATCGCCTGACCCTGGTGGCATGGTCGTTCCACCTGGTGCATCCGTACTTCTACCTGGCGATCTCGATCCTGCTGTGCATCGTGATCGGCTACCTCGCCAGCCTGTGCTTCCCGGCGCCCACGCGCTCGCTGAAGGGGCTGACCATCTACGCCGACGGTGCCGACTGACCCGGGCACAATGTCACATTGCTATTGCAGCAGCGCCCACGCCACTATCGCCGAGGGTCGGCTGTCGCGGCCGGCCGGGCACGCATAGCGAGGCGCCGTGGAAACCCAGTTCCTGCATACCTTCGTCACCATCGTCGACCAGGGCTCGATGGCGGCCGCGGCCCGCGCGTACTGAACATCACACCCGCCGCGGTGGCGCAGCAGATCCGCACGCTGGAGCGCGAGATCGGCGCCACCCTGATCGCCCGCGTCGGCCGCACGGTCAGCGTCACCGAGGAGGGTTCGCGCATCCTGCAGCGTTCGCGCGATCTGCTGCGCAAGGTGGCCGACCTGCGCAGCGTGGCGAACGAGAACGCGGTCTCCGGCGAGCTGCGCCTGGGCGCCTGCCCGACCGCGCTGGCCGGCATGCTGCCCGACGTGCTGGCGCGCATGGTCGACACGTTTCCGCAGATCAACGTGTTCATCAAGCCGGGCTATTCGGCCGAGCTCTACCGCGCGGTGGAAGCCGGCGACCTCGACGCGGCGGTGGTGCTGCAGGCACCGTTCGCGCTGCCCAAGACCTGCGAGTGGCTGCTGCTGCGCGAGGAGCCGCTGATCGTGCTGGCGCCGAAGAGCATGGCCGGACGCGATCCGCACGAGCTGCTGGCGACCCAGCCGCTGATCCGCTACGACCGCAACCAGTGGGGTGGCCGCCAGGCCGACGAATACCTGCGCGCCCACGGCATCGTGCCCCGCGAACGCTTCGAACTGAACGCACTCAACGCGATCGCCGTGATGGTCGACCGCGGCCTCGGCGTGTCGCTGGTGCCGGACTGGGCGCACCCGTGGCCGGAAGGCGTGCAGCTGGCGCGCATCCCGTTGCCCGCCCCGACGGTGCCGCGGCGCATCGGCATCGTCTGGTCGCGCTCCAGCGTGCGCGTGCGGCTGGTCACCGTGTTCCTGCAGGAAAGCCGCAAGACGGTGCAGGCGCTCGTCGCCCTGAGTCCCGCCGACGCAAAGCAACGTGACGCCCGATGTTGCATCGCGGCAAACATTTGCTTCGTTCGTAAGCAACAAAAACTAGCCTCTGAACATAGGCCGCGCTGGTTCATTGCGGGCGGCGAAGCGCATAGGCTCGCTCAAAATCACGCACAGGGCTGCGCGCGCCGGGGAGGGCGCCGCGAATGAAGCACAACCCAGATCGTTCCTGACGCATCGCATTGCGCTGCATCGCGGTCGCCGTTCCGGCCGACTCGCGGCCACCCAACATCACCATGAGATACGCCATGATCAAGCCACTCACCGCCGCGATCAGCAGCATCCTGTTGTTCTCTGCGATCCCGGCCGTCGTGCACGCGCAGGACGCCGCGGCCGCCGGCAGCACCGCCGCCGCGCGGGATGCCGGCACGCAGGACGACCAAGAAGAAAGACGACAAGGTCGTCGACCTGAACCGCATCATCGTCACCGGCACGCGCACGCCGAAGGCGGTCGACGAGATTCCCGGCGCGATCACGGTGATCTCGAAAGAGGAAATCCAGCACACCCTGCTGGTGACCGAGGACGCCACCGCCGTGCTGGCACGCATCGGTGCCGGGCTATGCGGAATCCTCGCAGGCGATGAGCAACACCGGCGAGACGCTGCGCGGGCGCATCCCGCTGCGCCTGTTCGACGGCATCCCGCAGGGCTCGCCGCTGCGCGAGGGCACCCGCAACGGCACCTTCACCGACATGGGCATCATCGGCCGCGTCGAGGTGATCAACGGCCCCTCCGCGTCCGAGGGCATCGGCGCCGCCGGCGGCATCATCAACTACATCTCCAAGGTGCCGACCAGGGAAGGCAGCGAAACCACCTTCACCACGCGCTACCAGACCCAGGGCCACGACGACAGCGAAGGCTGGAAGATCGGCCTCACCTTCGCCGCCAAACAGGACGCCTACGACGTGCTGCTCTCGGCGTCGTACATCGACCGCGGCATCTCCTACGACGGCAACGGCCGCCGCATCGGCATGAACACCAGCGGCTCGCTGGCCGACTCCACCTCGAAGAACCTGTTCGTCAAGGGCGGCTTCAACTTCGGCGCGGCCAACGAGCAGCGCCTGCAGGCGACCTACAGCCGGTTCAAGATCGCGGGCAAGGGCAACTACATCCAGATCCTCGGCTGCCGCGGCCCGGACGACGACCCGCCGTGCGCGGTGCCGCGCACCAACACCTCGGAGAAGGGGCACATCTTCGGCTCGAAGGACGCGTTCAACGACTTCAAGCAGTACAGCCTGGCCTACAGCCACAGCAATTTCTTCGGCGGCACGCTGGAGATCAATGCTTACAAGGCCGACCAGGCGATGCGCTACCTGCCCGAGAACAGCTCGGACAAGCAGGATCCGCTGATCGCGCCGCTGAACACGCTGTTCGACCAGTCGGAGATCGACTCGCACAAGAAGGGCATCCGCACTTCCTGGACCCGCTCGGACCTGTTCAACGTGGCCGGCCTGGAGCTGCATACCGGCATCGACTTCGGCCGACGACAAGGCACAGCAGCAGCTGGCGCTGACCAAACGCCTGTGGGTGCCGCCGATGAACTACAAGAGCACGGCACCGTACGCGCAGCTGTCCTGGGACGTCGGCCCGGTGACCCTGAGCGGCGGCTATCCGCCGCGAGGACGACAAGCTCACCGTCAACAGCTACACCACCACCTACTACCGCAACCGCGTGTTCGTCGAGGGCGGCGGCGTCAAGTACACCGAAGAACCTGAAGAACTTCGGCGCGATCTGGCGCATCGACAACGAATGGTCGCTCTTCGCTGCGTACAGCGAGGGCTTCACCCTGCCCAACATCGGCATTCCGCTGCGCAACATCAACGTGCCCGGGCAGTCCGTCAGCCGCATCCGCGATCTCGGCGCGATCATCTACAAAAACAACGAGCTCGGCTTCAACTGGCGCGGCGAGCACGCCGCGTTCGGCGCCACCCACTACATCTCCAAGTCGCCGTTCGGCGCCTCGCTGGCAATCGATCCGACCTCCAACGACTTCATCCTGACCCGTGCCCCGGTGCGTATCGAGGGTACCGAAGCCACCGGCGAATGGCGTTTCGACGAAAAATGGAAGGTGACCGGCCTGTACTCGCACATCCGCGGCAAGACCGCGTTCTGGTCCGACGACCCGGCGGGACGGTTCGCCGCTGGCAAGCTGGTCAAGCCGATGGGCGTACTCGACATCAACCCGGACAAGTTCGCCGCCGCGGTGACCTGGAAGTTCCTGCCGAACGCGGACGCCACCCTGGGCTTCACCACGCTGCTCGATCGCCATATCTCCGGTAGCGACACCCGCGCCTTCGACGGCAGGACTTTCAGCTACGACGAGCAGACCCACGGCTACACCCTGTTCGACCTGGGCGTGAACTACGACATGCAGCGCTACGGCAAGCTCTCGCTCGGCGTCGAGAACCTGTTCGACAAGCAGTACATCCTCAGCTGGTCGCAGCTCGCCGGCTACCAGAACTACTGGGCCGGCCGTGGTCGCATGACCTCGGTGACGTATACGATCACGTTCTGAGTCGGACGTGACGATATACCGGCCGCGACGTCCCTTCCGGGCGCCGCGGCCGCGGCGAGGAAACCCGATGGGCGAGGTCCGCAAGCACGCATACACACCCGCGCCGCGTTCCGCTGGCTGGCGACGTGGGCGACCGTGCTGCTGTGCATCGTCCTGCCCGGGTTGCGCCATCGCGGCGACACCGCTGCCCGAAGCCCGTCCCGAATCACAGGGCATCTCATCCGCGCGATTGCAGCGGCTGCATGATTACATGCGCGACCGCCACCGGCGACGACGGTTACCTCGGCGGCGTCACCCTGCTGGCGCGCAACGGCCGCATCGTGGACTGGCAGGCCTACGGCCATCGCGATCTCGCCCGCCGCGAGCCGATCCGCAAGGACGCGATCTTCCGCATCTACTCGATGACCAAGACGGTGACCTCGGTCGCGGTGATGATGCTGGTGGAGGAGGGCAAGCTCACCCTGGAAGATCCGCTGTCGCGCTACCTGCCCGGCTTCGCCACGCCACAGGTGCTGGTCGGCGGCAGCCGTCGACGCGCCGCAGCTGCGACCCGCCGACAAGCCGCTCACCCTGCACGCCCTGCTCACCCACACGGCGGGCTATCCGGCCGGCCGCGAGGGCGACGAGTTGGCGGTGCGGCTGATGGAGCGCATCGACCCGCACGGCGCGACCGACCTGCGCGGCTTCGCCGAACGCATGAGCCAGGTGCCGCTGGCCGCCGATCCCGGCACCCGCTTCGGCTACGACGGCGCCTCGCTGGAACTGCTGGCGCGGGTGGTCGAGGTGGTCTCGCGGGCAATCGTTCGACGAGTTTCCTGCAGCAGCGCATCTTCGATCCGCTGCGCATGCGCGACACCGGCTTCAGCGTACCTGCCGCGCAACGCTCGCGCGTGGTCGACCTCACCCGCATGAGTGCGGGCGGCCGGCTGGCACTCGCCGACGACCGCCAGCGCGCGGCATCCGGGCGACCGCTCAATGCGTACACCAGCGGCGCCGGCGGCCTGTATTCCACCGCCGGCGATTACGCGCGCTTCGCGCAGATGCTGCTCGACGGCGGTACGCTGGACGGCCATGCCGTGCTGGGCCGCAAGACGGTGGAGCTGATGCTGCGCAACCACCTCACCATGCTCGATCCGCCGGTTACCCAGTTCAGCGACGCCGAGGGCTTCGGCATCGGCGGCTACGTGGTGCTCGACGCGGCGAAGCGCGGCCAGCTCGGCTCGCCGGGCCAGTTCGGCTGGAGCGGCGCGGCCTCGACCAGCTACAGCATCGACCCGCAGGAACACCTGCTGATGATCCTCCTGCTGCAGCATCTGCCGCGCGACGATGGCGGCAAGGACCTGCCGCGGATCAGCCGCAACTTCTACGATCTCGTCTACCAGGCGCTGTTGCCATGACCGCGCCTGCCCCTGGCTTCTCCCCGAGCATCCCATGAGCACCGACCCCGATTTCCCCGATAGCGCCTCCGCGCCCGTTCCGCGCGTGACGCACGAATACAAGTTCTCGCACGTCACCACCGGGCGCTACCTGCCCACGCCGGGCAAGGCGCCGGGCTGGCCGTTCGCCGAGATCGGCCACTGGAAGATGGACGTCGACGGCAGCGCCGACGACTGGGTCGCCGAGCTCACCGACTGGCGCGCGCGAGCACCTCATCCGCATCGGCTACGACGACGCCAACTACCGCCGCCCCGAGCTGCAGTGGGCGCAGCGCAACTTCGTGCACGCGCAGATGATGGTGGAGGACCGCTACTTCTACGACCCCGTCACCGGCCGCTACACCGTCGACCGCTACCTCGACGATCTCGAGGCGCGCTTCGGCGGCATCGACAGCGTGCTGATCTGGTACGTCTATCCCAACATCGGCATCGACGACCGCAACCAGACCGACCTGGCCCACGACCTGCCCGGCGGCCTCGCCGGCCTGAAGCGGCGCGGTGGACGATTTCCACCGCCGCGGCGTGCGCGTGTTCCTGCCCACCATGCCGTGGGACAACGGCACCCGCGACGCCGGAGCAGACCGACTGGCAGGCGATCGCCGAGCTGGTCAAGGCGGTCGGCGCCGACGGCATCAACGGCGACACCTACAACGGCGTGCCGCGCGCGTTCTTCGACGCCTGCGACGCGCTCGGCTGCCCGGTGGTGCTGCAGCCGGAATCCACCGATCAGCGCCGAGGAGCAGCTGATCTGGAACGTGCAGAGCTGGGGCAAGAAGGTGCCGAACGAGGTGATCCCGCCGGTGGCCAAGTGGAAGTGGCTGGAGCCGCGCCACATGATCAACTATCGAGAACCGCTGGGGCCGCGACCGCAACCAACGACCTGCAGTACATCTTCTTCAACGGCATCGGCTACAACGCCTGGGAAAACGTCTGGGGCATCTGGAACCAGCTCACCCCGCGCGACGCGGAGACGCTGCGCCGCATCGCCGCGATCGAGCGCCAGTTCGCGCCCGCTGCTGGTCAGCCTGGACTGGCGGCCGTACGAGCGCACGCTTGCAGGCCGGCGTGTTCGCCAGCCGTTTCCCGGCCGACGGCCTGCACGCTGTGGACCCTGGTCAACCGCAACGAATACGCGGTGGCCGGCGAGCAGATCGCGCTGCCGCATCGCGACGGCACGCGGTACTACGACGTCTGGAACGGCGTGCGCGCTGCAGCCGCGCTCGACGACGGGCGCGCGGTGCTTCGACTTCGCGCTGGAAGGCCGCGGCTTCGGCGCGCTGCTGGCGCTGGCGCGCCGGCGCGGCGATCGACGGCCTCGACGCCTTCCTCGCGCGCATGCGCGAACGCTGCCGCGGTGCCGCTCGCAGTCGCTGTCGAACCAGTGGCGTTCGCTGCCGCAGCAGCTGGTGCCGATCGAGCCCACCGCGCCGCGCTGCCGAAGCGCGCCGCGACGGCATGGTCGCGATTCCCGCCGGCGACGTTCGACTTCGTGGTCGGCGGCGTCGAGATCGAGGGCCAGACCTGGGACGGCATCGACGTGCAGTATCCGTGGGAAGAGCAGCGCCCGCCGCGGCCATCGCCACCGCATGCAGATGCGACGCCTTCCACATCGACCGCACCCCGGTGACCAATGCGCAGTTCCAGCGAATTCCTCGACGCCAGCGGCTAGCAGCCGCGCGATCCGCACAACTTCCTGCGCCACTGGCACGACGGCGCGCCGCCGCCGGGCTGGGACAACAAGCCGGTGACCTGGGTCGTCGATCGAGGACGCACGCGCCTACGCCGCCTGGGCCGGCAAGCGCCTGCCGCACGAATGGGAATGGCAGTACGCCGCGCAGGGCCACGACGGCCGACGCTATCCGTGGGGCAACGCATGGGACGAGGCGATGGTGCCCGCGCCGAATCGCGGCCGCACGCTGCTGCGCGCCGGACGACGTCGACGCGCATCCCGCCGGCGCCAGCCCGTTCGGCGTGCTCGACCTGGTCGGCAACGTCTGGCAGTGGACCGACGAATACGTCGACGAGCACACCCGCGCCGCGATCCTGCGCGGCGGCAGCAGCTACCAGCCGCAGACCTCGCACTGGTACTTCCCGCAGGCCTACCGGCTCGACCAGCACGGCAAGTACCTGCTGATGGCGCCGTGCAAGGACCGCTCCGGCAGCGTCGGCTTCCGCTGCGTGGTGGACGCGGCATGAGCGAGGCACACGCCGCATCCGCGTGCAGCTCGGCGGCCTGCTCGGCGACGCGCTCGCCGCCAACCTGCGCGGCCGGCTCGGCGCATTTCATCGTCGACGAGCACAGCCCCGCGATCGCGCTGTTCGCGCCCGAGCGGCGCAGCGGGAACCGCGAGGGCGACTGGTACGGCGAGCACGCCGGCAAGTGGCTGGTCGCCGCGGCGAAGGCGGCGGCGCGCAGCGGCGATGCGTCTTGCGCGCGCAGGTGCTGCGCGTCGCCGACTACCTGGTCATCGATGCAGGAGGCCGACGGTTATCTCGGCACCTATGCGCCGGATCACCGCTTCATGCGCCCGCAGCCGCCCAAGCCGGCCAGCTGGGACGGCGCGCCCAGCGTGCGCACCTGGGACATCTGGACGCATGCCTACCTGATCCTCGGCCTGCTCGAAGTGCATCGCCACTTTCCCGCCGCCGCGCTACCTCGACGCCGCGCGCCGGATCGGCGACCTGTGCTGGCACACGCTGACCGACGGCGGCATCGACATCACCGAGCTGGGCAATCACCACGGCATGTCGGCCACGGTGCTGCTGGATCCCGCGGTAGAGCTGTATTTCGCTACCGGCGAGGCGCGCTATCTCGAGCTGGCCGAGCGCGTGTTGCAGCAAGCGAACGGCAACCGCGAGCTGGCCCTGCTGACGCGCGCCCTGGCCGGCACGGACGTCTCGGCGATCGCCACCGGCAAGGCCTACCAGCTGGCCTGGAACATGGTCGGCCTGGCCAAGTTGCACAAGGCCACCGGCCACCCGGATTACCGCGAGGCGGTGGAGCTGGTCTGGCACAGCATCCGCGCGCACCATCTCACCCTCGGCGGCGGGCCATGGGGTGGCGTCGGCCACCGCTCGCGCGAGGTGTTCAACCCGGCCGGCGTGTTCAGCCCTTACGGCTACGTCGAAACCTGCTCGTCGCTGGCGTGGATCCAGTTGAACCGCGAGCTGCTGGCGATCACCGGCGAGGCGCGCTACGCCGAGGAGATCGAACGCACCGCCTACAACGACCTGCTCGGCGCGCAGGCGCCGAACGGCGAGGACTGGTGCTACTACGTGTTCCCGAACGGCCGCCGCGTGCACACCACCTACTGGCGCTGCTGCAAGTCCAGCGGCGCGATGGCGCTGGAGGAACTGCCCGCGCTCGCCTACAGCGCAGGCTGCCGACGGCAGCATCGCGGTGAACCTCTACGGCCCGGGCGAGGCGCGCTTCGCGCTGGCCGGCGGCGGCGAGCTGCGCATCGCCCAGCACACCGCCTACCCGTATCCCGGCGACATCCGGCTGCGCCTCGCCGGTGCGCCGGCGATGCGCTTCGCGCTGAAGCTGCGCATCCCGTCGTGGGCTGACGGCTGCCACGCTCGCGATCAATGGCGAAGATGCCGCAGTCACGCTGACGCCGGGGCAATACGCCGTGCTCGAACGCGAATGGCACGACGGCGACGAGATCGTGGCGCGCTTCCCGATGCGGCCGCGGCTGCACCGCGCGGTCAACCGCAACGTGCAGGAATCGCGCGCGCCGGACGGCGAGCGAGGTGCGCCAGGAAGTGCTGCACTTCGAGTACGCCGCGATCACCTGCGGCCCGCTGGTCTACGCCACCGGGCTGATCGACGGCTTCAAGGTCGAGGAAACCCTGCGTCTGCCCGAAGCGCCGCCGGAGCAGTGGCTCACCCTGCTGCCCGCGCCGGCCGATGGCGTGCCGCAGATCGCACTGGACCCGGGCTATCGCGCGCCGTTGCTGTTCACGCCGTACTTCGGCACCGGCGGCCGCCGCGATGGCAGCTGGCGGCTGAGCTGGCTGTCGCTCGCCCCGGCGGTGCCGGGGTGACACCGCGGCACCGCCGCGGCGTCACACAAGAATTTGTGGCGCCAGAACATAGCCGCCTCGCCTGTTTCTTCACGGGGGCATGGTGCAGAGTGGCCCGCAGCACAACCATCGACACCTCATGGACGCGCCGCGCATGGAAACCTTTCCGCCTGAGTCGAAAGACGCCCGCCACGGCCCACTGGCCGGCGTGCGCGTGCTGGATCTGAGCGCGTACATCGCCGGGCCCTATGCCTGCTCGCTGCTCGCCGACCAGGGCGCGGACGTCATCAAGGTCGAGCCGCCCGACGGCGACAACCTGCGCCAGTATCCGTCCACCCTGCCCAGCGAAAGCCGCGCCTTCCTCGGCGTCAACCGCAGCAAGCGCGGCATCGTGCTCGACCTCAAGCGTGCGGACGACCACGCCGCCCTGCTCAAGCTGGTGCGCGACGCCGACGTGCTGGTGCACAACTTCCGTCCCGGCGTGGCCGAGCGTCTGCGCATCGGCCACGAGCAGCTGAACCTGATCAATCCGCGGCTGATCTACTGCGCGATCACCGGTTATGGCGAGAGCGGCCCGCTGAAGGACAAGGCCGGCTACGACCAGGTGCTGCAGACCATGACCGGCATGTGCGCGCTGCAGGGCAAGCGCGGCGGCCCACCGGAGATCATCTACGGCTCGGTGGTCGACTACTACGCCGCGGCGCTGCTGGCCGCCGGCGTGTCGTCGGCGCTGTACGAACGCGAGCGCAGCGGACTGGGCCAGTTCGTCGGCGTCTCGCTGCTGCGCAGCGCGCTGACCATGCAGTCGGCGCGGATGATCTGGGCCGAGGGCGAGTCGCTCGACATCGGCCGCGACATGCGCTCCGGCGGCGTCACCGGCATCCACCCCACGCGCGAAGGCTACATCTACATCTCGGCCAACACGCCGCGCTTCTGGAAGGCGCTGTGCACGAAAACCGGCCTCGACGCACTGGCCGACGACCCGCGCTACGACAGCGTGCGCAAGCGCGCACAGCACTTCGCCGAGATCCTGCCGCCGCTGCACGAGGCGCTCGCCACACGCAGTGCGCTGGAATGGGAGGAGCTGTTCGGCGACGAGGTGCCCTGTGCCGCCGCGCGCCAGATCGAGGACATGTTCGACCACCCGCAGGTCCAGGCGCAGGGCATCATCGACACCTTCGAGCATCCGGTGGTCGGCCGTTATCGCGGCGTCGCCCAGTCGATCCGCTTTGGCCGCACGCCGGGGCCGGCGCCGTTCGCCGCGCCCGTGCTCGGCCAGGACACCGCGGCGGTGATCGGCGCGATCGGGGCCGGCGCGCCGATCGCGCCCAGGCCGCGCGACCGGCGCAAGGTTTGATCGCCCATCCATCGCGCCGCCGCCGGCACGCTCGCGCCCGAACACATCACGTCTCCTGATTGATGGAACACGGCGCATCCGCAGCGCAGCGATGCAGCGTGGCGGACCGGCCCTGCCGCCGGCTCGCATCACGGGCGAGTGCCCGGGTAGTCTCCCGCCCGAGTCCAATGCATGTGCCGGCCGCCCCGGGAAGATGCCCCGCTCCGGCGGGTGCATCCAAAACCCGCCGCCGGCCGTATGCAACCGGTATGAAGCACGCGCAGTCGCAGGATCGTCCACCGGCCGGCGCGGGCGGGAAGTTGCGTATGATGGGTTTCGACAAAACCGTCGCCGAGGCAGCGCCTTTTTTCGAGGCGAAACGATACGTGGTCCCTCCCGTGAGCAACGCCGCACCCGATGCACACTACTGGTCGTCCCAGATGTCTGCCGTGTCGACGCAGCGCGACCGCGCCAGCTTCATGCGCATCTACGACCATTTCGCGCCGCGCCTGCAACGTTATCTGCGCAACCTGGGGGTAGCCGACCATCTTGCGGACGAGCTGGTACAGGAGGCGTTGCTGACGCTGTGGCGCAAGGCCGGCCTGTTCGATCCGGCGCGGTCCAGCCTGGGCACCTGGCTGTTCCGCGTGGCGCGCAACCTGTACATCGACCACGTGCGGCGCGAGCCGCACTGGCTGCCGATCCAGGAGGGCCTGGACCGGCTGGATCATGCCGAGTCCACTCGGCGCGACTCGCTCCCCGAATCGTTCATCGACCAGGACACCTTGAAACAAGCCATCGACCGGCTTCCCGCCGTGCAGGCAAAACTGATACGCATGTGTTACCTCGAAAGCAAGAGCCACAGCGAAATATCGCGTGAGCTGGCCATGCCGCTGGGCTCGGTCAAATCCTCTCTGCGGCGCGCTTTCGCGAAGCTGCAAGGCAGCATGGGGAGCGCGCGATGAAACCGAACCACCATCTCGACGACGCCACCTTGCTCAGCTATTCCGCCGGCGCGCTGCCGGCGGCGCTGGCGGTGGTCGCTTCCACGCACCTGGAACGCTGCGCGGCGTGCCGTGCGCGCCTGCTCGAGGCCGACCATATAGGTGGCGTGCTGATGCAGCAGCAGCGCATCGACGCGCCGAGCGACGATGCGCGCGCCGCCATGTTGGCGCTGCTGGATGCCGAACCGGCGACCGAACCGGCGGCAATGCCGGTCGACCTTGTGGAAGAAGCCGACCCGGACCGGCTGCCCGCCGCCCTGCATCCGTGGTTCGGCAACTCCATGCGCGCGCTGCGCTGGCGCCGGGTAGCGCCCGGCGTGCAGCGGATCCGCGCCAGCGGCATCGCCGGCGGCGACCTGATGCTGTTGCGCATCGCACCCGGCAGCAAGTTGCCGTTGCACAGCCATGGCGGCAACGAGCTGACCGTGATCCTGGACGGCGCCTACGACGACATGCTCGGCCACTTCGGCCCGGGCGACGTCGCCGACCTGGACGGCCAGACTCAGCACCAGCCAGTGACTTCGCCAGGCGTGCCGTGCGTCTGCGTGGCCGCGACCGATGCGCCGCTCAAATTCTCCGGCTGGGTCGCCCGCACGCTGCAGCCGCTGCTCGGCTTCTGAGCATGGCGTCGCGTGCGCCCGCGGCGCGGGTCGGCCGCCGATGAGCACGGCGCTGGTGCTGTTCCGGCGCGACCTGCGCGTGGCCGACAACCCGGCGCTCGGCGCCGCATGCGCCGCGCACGCACGGGTGCTGCCGGTGTTCATCCACGCGCCCGGCGACGACGGCGAGTGGACGGCCGGCGCCGCCAGCCGCTGGTGGCTGCACCACTCGCTGGCTGCGCTTGAGCGGCAACTGCGCGCCTGCGGCGGCGGCCTGCACCTGCGCCGGGGCGACACGCTGGAGGTGCTGGGCGAACTGATCCGCCGCAGCGGCGCCAGCGCGGTGTACTGGAACCGGTTGTACGAACCGGCGTCGATCGCCCGCGACACGCGGATCAAGAGCGCGCTGCAAGCCGAAGGCATCGCGGTGCACAGCCACAACGCCGCGCTGTGGTGCGAGCCGTGGCAGATCGCCACCCGGCAGGGCGATCCGTACAAGGTGTTCACGCCGTACTGGCGCAACCTGCGCCCGCAGCTGCAAGCGGTCGAGCCGCTGCCGGCACCGCGCGTACCAGGCTGGCGTGAATTGCCTGACGGCTTGCCGCTGGACGCGCTCGGACTGTTGCCGCGCATCGCGTGGGCCGGCGGCCTGGCCGAAAGCTGGCGACCGGGTGAAGCGGGCGCGCGGGAGCTGCTGGAAATCTTCGCCGACGACGCCATCGGCGACTACGCGCACGCGCGCGACCTGCCCGCGCGTCATGGCACCTCGCGCTTGTCGCCGCACCTGCACTTCGGCGAGATCTCGCCGCGGCAGATCCATGTCGAACTCGATCGTCGCGCCCGTGCCACCGACGCAAAACGCCGCCCCGACATCGAGCCGTATCTGCGCGAACTGGGCTGGCGCGAATTCGCCCATCACCTGCTGTACCACTTTCCGCATACGCCCACCGACAACTTCAATCCGCGCTTCAACGACTTCCCGTGGGCACCGACGGATCAGGCCGCGCTGGAACGCTGGCAGCGCGGCCGCACCGGCATCCCCCTGGTCGACGCCGGCATGCGCGAGCTGTGGCATACCGGCTGGATGCACAACCGCGTGCGCATGATCGTGGGCAGCTTCCTGACCAAGAACCTGCGCCAGCACTGGCAGCACGGCGCACGCTGGTTCTGGGACACCCTGGTGGATGCCGACCTGGCCAACAACACGCTGGGCTGGCAATGGGTGGCCGGCTGCGGCGCCGACGCCGCGCCGTATTTCCGCGTGTTCAATCCGGTGACGCAGGCGAAGAAGTTCGATCCGGATGGCATCTATCTGCGGCGCTGGTTGCCGGAGCTGGCGGAGGCGCCGTTGGCGTTGCTGCATGAGCCGTGGAAGGATGCCGACCTGCTCAAGCGCAGTGGGTATCCGGCGCCGATGGTGGAGTTGGGGGAGTCGCGGCAGCTTGCGTTGGAGGCTTATGGGGCGTTGGCACGCTGACTTCGGACTGGCGGCAACGCCCTAACTCCCTCTCGTCACCCGGCGACGCTGGGGCCCAGCGCCTTTGGTCGTCCAATGGTTGGCGTTAGCTTGAAACAGAAGAGCAAGAGCGTTTCGACCCGCTTCGCGGCCCAAGGTATTTCTCTTTTGCTTGTCCAAAAGAGAAGTGCCCAAGAGAAAACGACACCCCCGCTTGGCGCTTGCCGGGCATCCCTGCCCGGCAAGTCCGTGAGGCGTGGCCGGGCTTTTCGACCGGACTCCTGTCCGGGCGAAAAGGAGTCGACATCCATGTCGACTCCCCTGCGGGCCTGTCGTCCCCCACCTCACCGCCGCACAGGGGGCCCCGGGTAGAGCAGCGCGCCATCCTGGCACGCACTTGGTACGCCACCGCTGCGCGGTGGCCCATTCAACAAGCCAAGAGCGAGAAGCCCGCTTCGTGGAATATTCCACGGCCACGATGTCTCGGTTCGGGGCCAGAAGCGGACGTCCTTGCTCGCTACGTTACGGCTGCCTCTTGGAGCTTGATGTCGCTGTTGCGAATGCCGTGACGGGGCGATTGATGGGTCGACTGCGAGTCGAGGTTACGCACACCCTGTAGCGGGCTGACCCGAAGCGGCGCCAGGCGCTCGTTTGGCTGACGCGGTTATTGCGAAGGCGAGCGCTAGGGCGCCGGACGAGCCGTCGCGCGTTCGCTCGCTTCGGGAAGAACGTTGCCGGGGGCCAAGCGCGATGACCGGCCCACTCGGCATCCAACGCCCGAGCGCGCGCGACGGCCATGAACCCGAGGAACCCCAGCAGGGCCACCGCGAGGGCAACGACGGAGCCTTCGGAACCGAAGCTTCCCCCGGTGAGCCACTCCGGGCCGACAAGACGCCCTTGGACCAGTCCCGCCCCGTCGCTGGTGCCGGAGACGAGCGAGGAAAACACCTGACTCTGCGCGAAATTCCAGGCGAAGTGGATGCCAATACAGAGCCAGAGTCGTCCCGTCGCCATGTACGCAGCCGCAAAGAGCATTCCAAACGCCGTGCAGGTGAGCAATCCGATCGGGTTGGCGCCAACGTTCGGAGCGTGAACGAGTCCAAAGAACAGCGACGAAATGACAACGGCCCAGACTGTGCCGAGGGCTGTCTGTCGTAATTCCGAACGAGACGCCGCGCCCAACGCAACTCCTCCAGCAACGCGACGCCAATGTAGAGCGGCACAACGCTGAGCATTCCGACACTGGGCGCGACCACGCCTTGAATGCGGTAGACGCCCAAGGCCCACAGCACGGCAAACAGCAGCGCCTGCATGCACAGTCCGACCAGCAACCCCGACCCCAGCTCACCTAACGCGCTCGGGGTCGATAGCTCCGATACTGGCCGTCGCTCAATGCGCAGCACGAAGAAGCGGTAGGCCTGCCAGACCAGAAGGGCCGCCAGCAACGTTGGCCAGATGTGTCCGTAAGGCGGCGGGATCAACGCGTGCGCCGTTTTGGTGACTAACGGGGCGGGTATCACACGAGCAGCGAGCCCAACAAAATTCGAATGATCGGATTAGCAAGCAAACCTGCGGCGTATCCGCGGCGCGAGGCGACACGCTCAGCGCTGCCGTGCCCGATCCCGGAGGTCTGTGGGCCCCGGGGCGGCGTCGGCCACAGAGCCGAGGCGGAGGCCCGGGTCGCGGGGGCTGTGCTCATGGGAAGTCATGCGTCAGCGCCCGCGGGTCAGGGTAAGCGTCACGACACCGGTGCCGGGGTGCCGTACCGTCAGGTGCAGGCGCTGACCGGGATCCATCGCTAAGCCGGTGGCTATTTCGCCTGCGGCCACGCCCGAAACGCGGTGACCGTTTCGCTCGAGGAGCACGTCACCGGGTTGTAGCCCTGCCACGGCAGCAGCCGAGCCTGCTGTGACCTCGGTGATCACGACGCGGTTGAGTCGTGGACTGAGGATGCGGGTCGTCAACGTCTCGGTTCGAATCCGAAGGCGTCCTGCGCGGCAGGAGCGGACGCAGCGAATAAAAGGGTGGCGATTAGCGCACCGGATAGGTAGGGCATGGGAGTTTCCACTTCATTTGGCGGTACGGATCACTCGAGGAGCAACTCCTCCACCAAACGAAGTCTGCTGGTGATCTGCTGTGTTGCCACAGTACACCACCCATTACCGAACTCAATGGCCCACAAGTCACCCCGCCAGAAGACCGTGAGCGGGTGTACAAGGCGGAAGTATCCGAATGCTTCATCCGAGTTCGGATGGCAGTACTTGTTCCCGGCGAGGCACCCAGTCGCGATCGACGGTCGGGCGAACTGCGACCGCACCACACCAACGAGGGCGTCCTCCAGCGCCCCGTCCGCAATATGCGACTGTCCGCTGGGTTCGATAAGCCGGTTAGGTGCCATACCCTGCGGCACAGCTTCGCGACCGCCCTTTGGAGTCAGGACATGACATCTGAACGGTGCAGGAACTGCTCGGCCAAAGACCTGAGCACCACGCAGATCTACACGCACGTTCTGGGCGGGGCGCCAACGGTCTGCACAGTCCGCTCGACGTCGCTTGATGGCCGCTTTGGGTCGACTTCTGCCGATCGAGCTCGCCACTCTTTCAGCAAAACTGAAGCGGCAGCAATGCATCGCATGTTTCCGCTCCGTCCTTCATGCCGCCGCAACACCCACCCGTGCGATAAGGGCGCAGCCCTGTCGTCGGCGACGGATCAATCGACGTTCGCGATGGAAAATGTCCGCTCAGCGAGGTGCCGGATGATCGAGGACATCGAAGAAGCCGGGCAGAACGGCAAGCCTGAGCCGGCCGCTGCCGCGGGCGACGCCTCGGTGGAGGAGTCGCTGAAGGAGGGCTCGGGCAGCGGCTTTTCGCTGTCGCGCGAAGAGCATCGCGAAGTTCGGGACAAGTCGCCGCCACGCGCTGCCGTGCTGCATGAAGTCGTCCGACGCAGCGGTGATGCAGAACTCAAGCGCGGGTTTGCCGCATTGGCATGGTCGTCGCTGGCAGCGGGCATGACGATGGGCTTCTCGCTGCTGGCGCGTGGCGTGTTGCACCGGCATCTGGCAGGCGTGGGTGGCGCCCCGCTGATCGATGCGTTTGGCTACACGTTCGGCTTCCTGGCAGTGATCCTGGCGCGGCAGCAGTTGTTCACCGAGAACACGCTTACGGCGGTGCTTCCATTCATGACCAAACCGGGCTGGCGCAATTTCGCCCTGCTGTTGCGGCTGTGGGCGGTAGTGCTGATGGGCAACTTGCTGGGCGTCTCGCTGTTTGCGTTCGGCTTGCTCCATCTGCAGCAGTTCGACGCGCTGACCGAACGCGCTTTTGTCGATATCGGCCGGGAGCTGATGCAAAACACGCCCTTCGAGATGTTCAGCAAGGGCATCCTTGCCGGCTGGATCATCGCGATGATGGTGTGGATGCTGGCCGCCAGCGAACGCTCGCGACTGGCGATCATCGTGATCTGCACTTACCTGATCGCCATCGGCGGCTTCACCCACATCATCGTGGGCTCGGCCGAGGCGATGTACATGGTGTTCGCCGGCGAGATCTCCTTCGCCGACGCGGTGCTGCACTTCGGCGTGCCCACGCTGGCCGGCAACGTGGTTGGCGGCAGCCTGATCTTCGGGCTGATCAGCCATGCGCAGGTGCGCAGTGACGGCAACGACACCGCCGACATCAACCCAGGATCTGCGGATTCAAATGCCACACGGCGAAGTTCAGCGCCGAAGCGAAGCTGACCCAGCCCAGGTACGGCAGCAGCAACGCACCGGCCAATGGCCGCACCCGCCAGAAGCCGATCACGGTGGCCACGATCAGCAGCCACAGCAGCACGATGTCGGCGAAGGCCAGCGCGCCGCGGTGCCAGCCGAAGAACAGCCAGCTCCACAGTGCGTTGACCGCCAGCTGGAGCACGAACAGGGTCAGCACGCCGCGCTGCCGGCGCCAGCCGCCGTCGCGCCAGACCAGCCACGCGGCGATGCCCATCAGCGCGTACAGCACCGACCACACCGGGCCGAACACTGACGAAGGCGGCGCCCAGGACGGTTGCGCCAACTGCTGGTAGAAGCTGGCGGCCTGCACCGAGGCGACCGCGCCCGATCGCGGCGGCGGCAAAGCTGAGCAGCAGCCAGCCGATCAATCCAGCGGTTTGTTTCAAGCCAGACATGCGTGTCTCCCGATCATGCAGTCGGATACGTAACCGGTGGCGTTACGGATCCGCTTGTTCGCACAGGGGGCGGTGACACGGCGTGAAGCCGGCCGGCTGCCGGCGCATGCATCCACTGCACGGGTTCTTCCGTATCTGTCATTGAACCGCCGACAGGTATGTGTCCATGGCCACCCCCCAACCACTCGTGATTGCACCGCCCGAGCCGGGTCGACACCTCGACCGGCAGCGCCGTCGATCAAGCCAGCCCCAAGGCATTCCTGGCCGGTGCGCACCGTGCGGCGCTGGTTCGATACCAGTGCCGACGGTAGAGGTCGACGAGAGCCGCGAGGACCGCATCGACTGGCTGCGCGCGCTGCCGTTCGTCGGCGATGCATCTGGCCTGCCTCGGCGTGATCTGGGTCGGCGTGTCGCCGGTCGCCGTTGATCGTGGCCGCGGCGCTGTACGCCGTGCGCATGTTCGCGATCACCGGCTTCTACCACCGCTACTTCTCGCACCGCACCTTCCGACCTCGCGCGCGGTGCAGTTCGTGTTCGCGCTGATCGGCGCCTCCTGCGTGCAGCGCGGGCCGCTGTGGTGGGCCGCGCATCACCGCCACCACCATCGCCATGCCGACACCGCCGCGCGATCCGCATTCGCCGGCGCGTGCACGGCTTCTTGTGGAGCCACATCGGCTGGTTCCTGACCCCGCGCGGCTTCCGCACCGACCTGGACGCGCATGCCGGACCTGGCGAAGTATCCGGAGCTGCGCTGGCTGGATCGCTTCGACATCGCCGTGCCGGTCGCTGCTGGCCGTCGCGCTGTATCGCGCTGGGCGCGCTGCTGCGAGCACGTCGCGCCGCAGCTGGGCACCAGCGGCGGCGCAGATGCTGGTCTGGGGCTTCTTCGTCTCGACCGTCGTGCTGTTCCACGCCACGGTGACGATCAACTCGCTGGCGCACCGCTTCGGCAGGCGCCGCTTCGACACCGCGCGACGACAGCCGCAACAACCTGTGGCTGGCGCTGCTCACCTTCGGCGAAGGCTGGCACAACAACCACCACTTCTTCCCCGGCTCCAGCGCGCCAGGGCTTCCGCTGGTGGGAAATCGACCTGACCTGGTACGGGCTGCAGCTGATGGCGGCGCTGGGCCTGGTGCGCGACCTGAAGCCGGTGCCGGCCTGGGTGCTGGCCAAGGCGCGGCGCTGAGCCATGCGCATCGCCGTCGTCGGATCGGGCATCGCCGGGCTGGCCGCGGCGTGGCTGCTGTCGCGCCGGCACGAGGTGACGCTGTTCGAGGCCAACGACTACCTCGGCGGCCACACGCACACGCATCGAGGTGCGAGCTGGACGGCCGCACGCTACGCGGTCGACACCGGCTTCATCGTGCTACAACCCGGCGCACTATCCGCTGCTGACGCGGCTGTTCGACGAGCTCGGCGTGGCCTCGCAGCCGACCACGATGAGCTTCTCGGTGCACAGCGAAGCGCAGCGGGCTGGAATACAACGCGACCACGCTGGACGGCGCTGTTCTGCCAGCGCCGCAACCTGGTGTCGCCGCGCTTCCTGGGCATGGTGCGCGACCTGCGCGCGCTTCTATCGCGAGGCGCCGGCGCTGCTGCTGCGGCGACGGCGACAGGCCCGACGCTGGGCGACGTACCTGGCGCGGCATCGCTATGGCGCGGCGTTCCGCGACGAGCACCTGGTGCCGATGGCCTCGGCGCTGTGGTCGTCGCCGGCCGCGCAGATCCTGCAGCTTCCCGGCGCGCTACCTGGTGCAGTTCATGGCCAACCACCAGATGCTGCAGGTCAGCGGCCGTCCGCAGTGGCGCGTGGTGCAGGGCGGCTCGTCGACGCTACGTGCGCGGCGCTGCGCGCGCGCTGGCAGGTGCAGCGAGCGGCTGAACTGCGCCGGTGTTCGGCGCGTCCGGCGCGGCACGACGCGGCGTGCAGGTGCGACAGCGCCGCCGGCAGCGAGCGCTTCGACCAGGTCGTGCTGGCCTGCCACAGCGACCAGGCGCTGGCGCTGCTGGCCGATGCCGACGAGCGCGAGCGCGCGATCCTCGGCGCGATGCCGCTACCAGGCCAACGACACCGTGCTGCATACCGATGCCCGCGTGCTGCCGCGCGACCGCAAGGCCTGGGCGGCGTGGAACGCGTACGCTGCCGCGCGACCCGGCGGCGCCGTGCACGGTCAGCTACTGCATGAACCTGCTGCAGGGCATCGACGCGCCCGAGCCGCTCGTGGTCACGCTGAACCGCACGCGCGGCGATCGACCCGGCAAGGTGCTGCGCGCGCATGCGCTACCACCATCCGGTGCTACGACCACGCCGTCGGTGCGCGGCGCAGGCGCGCAAGGCCGAGATCCAGGGCCGGCGCCGCACCTGGTTCGCCGGCGCCTACTGGGGCTGGGGCTTCCACGAGGACGGCATGCGCAGCGCGGTGGAGGTCGCGGCGCGCTCGGCGTGCGACTGGCCGGTGGCAGTGGCGCGTCCACGCGACGCCAGTCGCGCCGGCCGGCGTGATCGCCGGCATGACGCCAGCACGACGCCGCTGGCCAGCGCCGTCTACGAGGGCGTGGTGCGCCATCGCCGCCACGCGCCGCACGCGCACGCGTTCCGCTACCGGATGGCGCAGCTGTACCTGGACCTGGACGAGCTCGAGCGCGTGTTCACGCGAGCGCTGGCTGTGGTCGGTGCGAGCGCGCGCAACGTGGCCGCAGTTCCGCCGCAGCGACTACCTCGGCGATCCAGCGATCTGCCGCTGGCCGAGGCGGTGCGCGACGCGCGTCGAGCAGCGCCACCGGCCGGCGCCCGGCCGGGCCGATCCGCCTGCTCACCCACCTGCGCTACTTCGGCCTACGTGTTCAACCCGGTCAGCTTCTACTACTGCTACGCCGCCGACGGCGCGACGCTGGACTGCGATCGTCGCCGAGATCACCAACACGCCGTGGAAGGAGCGCCACGCCTACGTGCTGCCGGTCGCAGACGCGCGCAGCGCCGCGGCCGCGCGCTGCACTGGAACTTCGCCAAGACGCTTCCACGTCTCGCCGTTCATGCCGATGGACTGCGCGCTACGACTGGCGCTTCACCGCGCCGGGCGACGACCTGCGCGTGCACATGGACGTGCTGCGCGACGGCGAGCGCGCAGTTCGACGCCACGCTGGTGCTGCAGCGCCGGCCGCTCGACCGGCGCGATCGCTGGCGCGCGTGCTGCTGGCGCTATCCGCTGATGACCGCGCAGGTGGTCGGCGCGATCCACTGGCAGGCGCTGCGGCTGTGGCTGAAGCGCAACCCCGTCCACGATCACCCCGCCATTCCCTGACGCTGCACCGAGGTCGCATGAACGAGATCTGCCAAGACCGCTCGCACGCACGCCAGCGCGCCGGCTCCGGCGCCCTCGACCGCTTCCTGCGCCAGCGGCTGCTCGCGCCAGCTGCGCCAGCTGCGCGCACGGCCGGCTGCTGCTGATCGACGACGTGCGGCGAGCGAGCTCGGCAGCTCGGCGACGCCGCCGCGGACCTGCAGCGTCCGCATGCGAGGTGCTCGATCCGGCGCTTCTACCGCGCCGTGGCCGCGCAACGGCAGCGTCGGCGCCGGCGAGGCGTACATGGACGGCGCTGTGGCGCTGCGACGACCTGGTCGCGCTGGTGCAGCTGCTGGTGCGCAACCGCGACCTGCTCGACGGCATGGAGAGCGGCCTGGCCCGCCTCGGCGGCTGGCGATGCGCGGCTGGCACGCGCTGCGCCGCAACACGCGCGACGGCAGCCGCCGCAACATCGCCGCGCACTACGACCTGGGCAACGATTTCTTCGGCTGTTCCTGTCGCCGGACCTGATGTACTCCTCGGCGATGCTGGGCCGACGCGGCCGACACGCTGGAGGTGGCCTCGACGCGCAAGCTCGAGCGCATCTGCCGCAAGCTGCGATCTGCAGCCGACCGACCACGTGATCGAGATCGGCACCGGCTGGGGCGGCTTCGCGCTGCACGCCGCGCAGCACTACGGCTGCCACGTCACCACCACCACGATCTCGCGCGAGCAGCACGCGCTGGCCAGCGAGCGCGTCGCCGCGGCCGGCCTGCAGCGACCGCGTCACGCTGCTGCTGCAGGACTACCGCGACCTGCGCGGCCAGTACGACAAGCTGGTCTCGATCGAGATGATCGAGGCGATCGGCGCGCCGTACCTGGACGACCTATTTCGGCAAGCTCGGCCGCCTGCTGCAAGCCCGACGGCCTGGCGCTGCTGCAGGCGATCACCATCGAGGACCACCGCTACGCAGCAGGCGCTGCGCAGTCGGTCGACTTCATCAAGCGCCACGTGTTTCCCGGCAGCTTCATCCCCTCGATCAACGCGATGCTGGCGGCGAAGACGCGCGCCAGCGACCTGGCGCTGATCCACCTGGAGGACTTCGGCCACTCCTACGCGCTGACCCTGCAGGCCTGGCGCGCAGCGCTTCCTGGCGCAGCTGCCGCAGGTGCGCGCGCAGGGCTTCGACGAGCGCTTCATCCGCCTGTGGGAGTTCTATCTGGCCTATTGCGAAGGCGGCTTCCGCGAACGCTCGATCGGCGTGGCGCACCTGCTGCTGGCCAAGCCCGGGCATCGCGCGCGGCGCTGCTGCCGGACCGAGCCGCGCTGAGATGCCTGCATGCGTTCTGGGCCAACCTGATCGGCTACCAGCTGGTCTGGTTCGCCGCGGTGATCGGCGCCGGGCGCGGACTGGCGCTGGCCGGCGCTGCTGGCGTGCCGCGGTCTACGCTGCGTAGCCAGCTGGCGCTGTCGCGCGCAGTCGCGGCGCGCGACCTGCGCCTGCTCGGCGCGGCGCTGCTGTGCGGCTTGCTGCTCGACGGCGGACTGATCCGCAGCCGGGCTGGCTGCAGCTACGCCGCGCCGTGGCCCGGCCGCGGCGTGGCGCCGGCATGGATTCTGGCGCTGTGGGTCACCTTCGCGCTGACCTTCAACCAGTCGCTGCGCTGGCTGCAGACGCGCCTGCTGGCTCGCCGCGCTGCTCGGCGCTGCTCGGCGGCCCGCTGGCGTACCTGGGCGCCGCGCGCGGCTGGCAGGCGGTGAGCTTCGCCGCGCCGGCATGGCGCGGCCTGCTGTGCCTGGCGCTCGGCTGGGCGCTGGCGACTGCCGGCTGCTGGCCTGCGCTGCGCGCGACGCTGGCAGCGCACGCGCACGCGGCGATCTCGCTGCAGGAGCGTGCGCCATGAATCGCGTGGCATGCAGCTGCTGTGGTGCGTGTGGCTGCTGGCGGCGTTGATGATGAGCCTGCGGCTGGCTGGTGGCAACGCCGCACGCAGCAACGCCGGCATCGTCGATGTGCTGTGGGCCGCGCGGCGTGGGCGGCAGCGCGGTGCTGCTGCGCCCTGCTCGGCGACGGCGCGCCGTCGCCGCGCGCTGCTGCTGGCGGTGCTCGGCGGCGCTGTGGGGCTCGCGCCTGGCCGCTGCATCTGTGGCACGCGCGTGCGCGGCGAGCCCGAGGACGGCCGCTACCGGCACCTGCGCGCGCACTGGCACGGCAGCCAGGGCAAGTTCTTCGCGCTTCTTCCAGTTCCAGGCGTTGCTGATCGTGCTGTTCTCGCTGCCGTTCCTGGCGGTGGCGCGCAACCCGCAGCGCGTCCGTGGCCGTGGATCGTCGCCGGCGTCGCGATCTGGCTGGTCAGCGTGGCCGGCGAAGCGCTCGCCGACCGCGCAGCTGGCGCGCTTCCGCGCCGATCCCGGCCAACCACGGCCACACCTGCCGCGACGGCCTGTGGCGCTACTCGCGCCATCCGAACTACTTCTTCGAATGGCTGCACTGGTTCGCCTACGTGCTGCTCGCGGTCGGTTCGCCGCTCGCGTGGCTGGCCTGGTCCGGCCCGCTGGTGATGTACGTGTTCCTGCGCTGGATCAGCGGCATCCCGTTCACCGAGGCGCAGGCGCTGCGCACGCCGCGGCGACGACTACCGCGCGCTACCAGCGCAGCACGCCGATGCTGATTCCCTGGTTTCCCGAAAAGGAGCGCACGCATGAACGCCTGCCGCCCGTGCATCCGCCGAACTGCCGCAGCGACCGCCCGCGCCGCGGCCTGCTCGGCCTGGCCGAACGCGGCCTGCTGCCCGATGCGCTGCTGCGCCAGGGCATCCGCCGCCTGTGCGCGCAGCGCCTGCGCGAGGAACATGGCCGGCGGCCTGCGAGGCGCAGGCCGCGCGCTTCGCCGCGCGCATCGCCGAGCTGCGCGCACAGCCCGGTGGCGATCCACACCGACGCGGCCAACGCGCCAGCACTACGAAGCTGCCGCCGGCGTTCTTCGAGCTGTGCCTGGGCAAGCGCCTGAAGTACTCCGGCTGCTACTACCCGACGCGGCGACGAAACGCTGGACGCAGGCCGAGGAGGCGATGCTCGCGCTGTACGGCGAGCGCGCCGAACTGGCCGACGGCCAGGACATCCTGGAACTGGGCTGCGGCTGGGGCTCGCTGACGCTGTGGATGGCCGAGCGCTATCCGAACGCGCGCATCACCGCGGTGTCCAATTCGAACCAGCCAGCGCGAGCACATCGAGGCGCAGTGCCGCGCAGCGCGGCCTGCGCAACGTGCGCGTGATCACCCGCGACGTGAACCGCGCTGGAGCTGCGACGCCGCGCAGTTCGACCGCTGCGTGTCGATCGAGATGTTCGAGCACATGCGCAACTACGACACGCTGCTCGGCGCGCATCGCCGGCTGGCTGCGCCCGGCGGGCAAGCTGTTCGTGCACATCTTCGCGCACCGCACGCTGATGTATCCCGTTCGAGACCGCAGGGCGACGACAACTGGATGGGCCGGCACTTCTTCACCGGCGGCCTGATGCCGGCGGCCGACACCCTGCTGTGGTTCCAGCGCGACCTGCGCATCGAGCAGCGCTGGCTGCTCGACGGCACGCACTACGAGCGCACCGCCAACCACTGGCTGGCCAACCAGGACGCGCAGCCGCGACGCAGGTGATGGCGGTGCTGCGCCAGGCCTACGGCGCGCAGGCCGCGCGCGCTGTGGTTCCAGCGCTGGCGCATGTTCTGGATGGCCTGCGCCGAACTGTTCGGCTACGCCGACGGCCAGGAATGGCTGGTGGCGCACTACCGCTTCGTGCGGCCCTGACTCCACGACTGACTTCCCACCTCTGCCGGAGTGACCATGCAACTGTGTCGAAGACCCTGTTGATGGCCTGCGCCTGATGCTGGCTGAGCGCCAGGCGCCTGCGCCACCGAGCTGCCGCCGATCACCCCGGTGGCCCACGTCGACCTGCCGCGCTTCATGGGCAACTGGTACGTGATCGCCACCATCCCCACCCGCTTCGAGAAGAACGCCTACAACGCGGTCGAGACCTACTCGCTGCAGCCGGATGGCGACGTCGACACCTCGTTCCACTTCCGCGACGGCAGCTTCGACGGCCGGTGAAGGCCATCCACTCCACCGGCATCGTCAAGCAGGGCAGCGGCAACGCGGTGTGGGGCGTGCAGGTGTTCTGGCCGATCAAGGCGCAGTACATCGTGGCGTATCTGAAGGACGACTACAGCCAGGTGATCGTGGCCCGCGACGCGCGCGACTACACCTGGGTGATGGCGCGCACGCCGACCATTCCGCAGGCCGACTACGATGCGTTGATGGCCAGGGTGAAGGCGCTGGGCTACCCGATGGACAAGATTCGCAAGGTGCCGCAGCAGCCGCCGAAGGCGGCGGAATGATTCGCCAAGTACGCGGGCCGATGGAATCACCCGGCCGACACGCTATTCGTGCGGCGGCGCCTGCGGCACCTCCGCCGAGCCTTCCTCGCGGTCGCGGTACAGCGCGGCGCGCACCAGCAGCATCAGGGTGATCGGAGTAGTCAGGGTGAGGAACACGCCAATCAGGATCTCGTAGAAGATCGGCCGGCCGTGCAGCACCGAGAAGCAGGTGATCGAGGCGGCCAGCATGAAGAACGTGCCCAGCGTGGTGCCCAGCGTGGGCGCATGCACGCGCTTGTAGAAGTTCTTCAGGCGCAGCAGGCCGAGCGAGCCGACGAAGGCGAGCAGCGCGCCCAGCAAAACGAAGATCGCGACCAGTATCGCCGCCCACGGCGGCAGGGTGTCGAGGTGGCTCATTCGATCACCTGCCCGCGCATCAGGAACTTCGACATCGCCACGGTGCCGGCGAAGCCGAGCAGCGCGATGATCAGGCCGGCCTCGACGTAAAGCAGGCTGCCGGTGCGGATGCCGATGGTGAGCAGCAGCAGCATCGCGTTGACGTACAGCGCGTCCAGCGCCAGCACGCGGTCCTGCGCGCGCGGGCCGCGCACCATGCGGATGATCGAGAAGCTCATCGCCAGCAGCAGCAGGATCTGCGCGACGAGGACGGCGGCAGCGAGCAGGCTGTGGCTCATTGGAAGATCTCCAGCAGGGGGCGCTCGTAGCGCTGCTTGATCGTGTCGATCCAGGCCGCCTCGTCGACCAGGTCCAGCACGTGGATCAGCAGGATGTTCGCGCTGGGGTCGTAGCTGACCCAGATCGTGCCCGGCGTGGAGGTGATGATGCACGCCAGCACGGCGAGGCCGTAGCGATCGGTGAGGGTCAGCGGGATCGCCACGAAGCCGGAATGCATGCGGCTGTCGCGGCGCAGGATGATCCGCGCCACGGCGATGTTCGAGCGCACGATGTCGAGCACCACCCGCGCGAACAGCAGGCCAAGCAGCGGGTAGTGGCGCACACGCGCCTTCGGCGGGCGCAGCAGGCCGAACACCTTCGCCAGCGCGACGCCAAGCAGCGCGCCGAGCAGGACGGTGCCGGGCGCCACGCTCTGGTTCAGCAGCAGCCAGATCAGCAGCAGCAGCACGGACAGGATCGGATACGGCAACCAGCGCTTGCTCACGGCTGCACCTCCGCGGCCGGCAAGACCTGCTGGATGTATACGGCCGGCGTGTGGATCTGCCGGGCGGTCTCGCGCAGGTAGCGCAGCGGCCCCTCGACCAGCACGGTCAGCAGCAGGCACAGGCCGAGCAGAAGCAGGATCGAGGTGGTCTCGCTGAGGCGCACCTTCAGGGACAGCCGCTCGGGTTCGACCCAGAAGATCTGGATGCCGGCGCGGCACATCGCGATCACGGTGCAGAAGCCGGCCACGATGATCAGCGCGAACAGCACCGTCGCCCCTGCCTGCGCGCCGGCCTCCAGCATCGGCGCCAGCATGGCGAATTTGGCCAGGAAGCCGGACAGCGGCGGCAGCCCCGCCAGCAGCAAGGCGCAGGCGAAGAAGCTGCCGCTCAGCATGGCGATCGGCGCGGAAATCACCACCCGGCTCTCGTCCTCCTGCGCGTACAGGCCCTCGCCCGCCGACGCTTCGCCCGGCTGCTCGTACGGCTCCAGGCTCAGGCTGTCGTCGGTATCGTCGTCGCCGTCGGAGGCGAGCAGGCCGGCGACCAGGAAGAACGCGGCGATGGCCAGGGTGGAGATCACCAGGTAGGCCAGCGCACCGGCGGTCACCGCCGGCAGTTGCAGGCCGATCGCGCCAAGCAGGGTGCCGGAGGAGATCAGCACGTTGTAGCCGGCCAGCTTGGCCAGGTCGCGCGCACCCAGCATGCCGACGATGCCGGCGGCCACGGTCGCCACGCCGCCCCACAGCATCCAGTCGCTGCCGAAGTGGGCGGACGCCGGCCCGGCACCGTCGCCGAACAGCAACAGGCCCAGCCGCAGCAGCACGTAGATGCCGACCTTGGTCATCAGCGCGAACATCGCGGCCACCGCCGGCGACGCGGCCGCATAGGTGCGCGGCAGCCAGAAGCCGAGCGGCCACATCGCGGTCTTGATCAGGAACGCCACGCCGAGGATCGCCGCGCCCGCGTGCAGCAACGCGCGGGTGCGCTCCGGCACGGTGGGAATCAGCTCGGCCAGCGCCGCCATGTTCAGCGTGCCGGTGACGCCGAAGATCAGGCTGACCCCGAGCAGGAACAGCATCGAGGCGGTCAGGTTCACCGCGATGTAATGCAGCCCCGCGCTGACCCTTCGCGCGCCCGAGCCATGCAGGGCGAGGCCGTAGGACGCCGCCAGCAGCACCTCGAAGAACACGAACAGGTTGAACAGGTCGCCGGTGAGGAACGCGCCGTTCAGGCCCATCAGCAGGAACTGCAGCAACGGCTGGAAGTGGCCGCCGCGATGCTGCCAGCGGCCCAGCGCGTACGGCAGCACCGCCAGCGCGAGTACGCTGGTGAGCAGCACCATCAGCGCCGACAGCCGGTCGGCCACCAGCACGATGCCGAAGCGCGCCGGCCAGTCGCCGATGCGGTAGACCGCGCCCAGCACCCCGTCCGCGGACACCGACAACATCAGCGCCGCGGCCAGCAGCACCAGCGCGATGCACGAGGCGAGGCTCAGCGCCGCCACCGTGCGCCGGCGCTTCTCGCCCACCAGCAACTGCAGCGCGGCCACCAGCAGCGGCGTGACGATCGGCGCGATGATTAGGTGGCTGCTCACGGCGTGCCGTCCTCGCCGTCGACGTGGTCGTTGCCGGTCAACCCGCGCGAGGTCAGCAGCACCACCAGGAACAACGCCGTGGTGGCGAAGCCGATCACGATCGCGGTGAGCACCAGGGCCTGCGGCAACGGGTCGGCGTACTGCGCGATGTCCCCGGCGGCGTCGCGCAGCACCGGATCGGCGCCGGTGCGCAGGCCGCCGATCGAGAAGATGAACAGATTCACCGCGTAGGAGATCAGGGTCAGCCCGATGATCACCTGGAATGTGCGCGGCCGCAGCAGCAGCCACACGCCGGACGCGGCCAGCACCCCGATCGCGGCGGCAAGGACGAGTTCCATCAACCCTGCCCTCCCGTTGCCGCCGGCACATCCGCCGGCTGGCGCGGACGGCGCAGCGACTGGTGCGCCAGCGCGATCAGCATCAGCGTGGTAGCGCCGACCACCACGCAGAACACGCCCAGGTCGAACAGCACCGCCGAGGCCAGCGGCAGCTTGCCCAGCACGGGCAACTCCGCGTAGCGGAAATACGAGGTGAGGAATGGACGGCCAAACGCCAGCGAGCCCAGCCCGGTGCCCGCCGCCAGCAGCAGGCCCAGCCCGATCCAGCGCACCGGCAGCACGCGCAGGTGCGTCTCGACCCAGCGCGCGCCGCGCGCCATGTACAAGAGGATCAGCGCCACCGCCACGGTGATGCCGGCGACGAAACCGCCGCCCGGAAGGTCGTGTCCGCGCAGGAACAGGTGCAGCCCGAACAGCAGGATCACCGGGAACATCAGCTGGATGATCAGGCCCGGGATCATCAGGTAATCGGCCAGCGAATGATCGACCGCGCGGTTGGGCTGGTCCGCGTCGAGCGCCGTCTGCCGCTGTTGCTGCAACGGCGCGTTGATGCTCTCGGCGGCCGGACGGAAGCGGCGCAGCAGGGCGAACACGGTCAGCGCCACGATCGCCAGCACGCTGATCTCGCCCAGCGTGTCGAAGCCGCGGAAATCGACCAGGATCACGTTGACCACGTTGCGGCCGCCGCCCTCCGCGTACGCCCGTTCGAGGAAGAAGCGCGAGATCGAATCGGCCACCGGGTGCATCATCGCCGCATAGGCCAGGCTGGCCACGCCGATCCCCACCACCATCGCGATCAGCACGTCGCGCCGGCGGCGGAAGCGGTGGACGCGGCTCTCCGCCGCCAGTCCCTCGATGCGCTTGGGCAGCCAGCGCAGCCCGAGCAGGATCAGGATCGTGGTGACCACTTCGACCAGCAGCTGGGTCGCCGCCAGGTCCGGCGCCGACAGCCACACGAAGCTGACGCAGGAGACCAGCCCCGCGCCGCCAGTGAGCACCAGCGCGGCGAGGCGGTGGAACTTGGCCTGGGTCGCCGCGCCGATCGCACAGGCCGCGCCGAGCAGCCACAGCAGCGCGAACGCCGGGTCGATGCTGGACCAGCGCGGGCGCACGCCGAACGGCGCGCTGGCCGCGGCCAGTCCGCCGGCCAGCAGCGCCAGCAGCACGATCAGCAGCAGCTGCGGCTGCAGCCGGCGGCTGGGATAGATGCGCTCGATCCGTCGCGGGATATCCGCGGCGAGCACGGCCAGCACACGCTCGAAGATCCGCTTGCCGCTGAATCGCCCGGTCAGCGGCGCCGCCTCGAGCCTCGCAAAACGGTGCCGCAGCCCGGCAAACAGCAGGCAGCCCGTCACGAACGCGAAGATGCTCATCAGCAGCGGCGTGGTCACGCCATGCCATACCGCCAGGCTGTAATCCGGCAAATGTCCGGCGCCCAGCACCGCACTGGCGGCGGCCCGCAGCGACAGGCCGATCACCCGCGCCGGCAGCACGCCCACCAACAGGCAGGCCAGCGCCAGCAGGCCGATCGGGAAGCGCATCCACAACGGCGGCTCATGCGGTTCGCGGGGGAAGGTGGCGGGCACGCGGCCGAAGAACACGCCGCGCACGAAGCGGATCGAGTAGGTCACGCCGAACGCGCTGGCGGCCACCGCGATCACCACCGAGACCACGTCGAGCAACGGACCCTGCCGGGCGGCCAGCGTCTCGGCGAAGAACATCTCCTTGGACAGGAAGCCGTTCAGCAGCGGCACGCCGGCCATCGCGGCCGCCGCGACCAGCGCCAGCGTCGCGGTGATCGGCATGAACCGGCGCAGTCCGCCGAGCTTGCGCAGGTCGCGCGTGCCGGCCTCGTGGTCGACCGCGCCGGCGGCCATGAACAGCGACGCCTTGAAGGTGGCGTGGTTGACGATGTGGAAGATCGCGGCGACCACGCCGAGCGCGCTGCCCAGGCCGACCAGCATGGTGATCAGGCCCAGGTGGCTGATCGTCGAATAGGCCAGCACGCCTTTCAGGTCCTGCTCGAACATCGCCGAGTAGGCGCCCAGGATCAGCGTGACCAGGCCGACGCCACCGACGATCCAGAACCATTGCCCGGTGCCCGCCAGCACCGGCCAGAAACGTATCAGCAGGAACACGCCGGCCTTCACCATCGTCGCCGAATGCAGGTAGGCCGACACCGGGGTCGGTGCCGACATCGCCTGCGGCAGCCAGAAATGGAACGGGAACTGCGCGCTCTTGGTGAACGCGCCGAGCAGGATCAGCAGCAGCGTCGGGGTGTACAGCGCATGCGCGCGCACCGCGTCGCCCGCGGCGAGGATCGCGTCGAGGTCGTAGCTGCCCGCGACATGCCCCAGCAGCAGCACGCCGGCGAACAGGCACAGGCCACCGCCGGCGGTGACGATCAGCGCCATCCGCGCACCGTCGCGGGCGGACGCGCCGTGATGCCAGTAGCCGATCAGCAGGAACGAGAACAGGCTGGTCATCTCCCAGAAGAACACCAGCTGGATCACGTTGCCGGACATCACGATGCCCAGCATCGACCCCATGAACGCCAGCAGCAGCGCGCAGAAGCGCGCCAGCGGATCGTCCGCCGGCATGTAGTAGCGGGCGTAGACGCCGACCAGCAGGCCGATGCCGCAGATCAGCAGCATGAACAGCCAGCTGAAGCCGTCCACGCGCAGGACCAGGTCCAGGCCCAGCCCGGGCGCCCACGGGATCGCCTGGCGCAGCACGCCGCCACCGGCGACCGCCGGATACAACGACACCGAGAGGACCAGGCCGAGCAGCGCGGTGCCGGTCATCAGCCATACCGCGAGATTGCGGCCATGGGCCCGCAACAGGAACACCATCACGCCAGCCACGAATGGCAGGCCGAGGATGGTGCTTGGCAGGAGGTTGTCAGGCATCAGTCACGGCGCTCGCTCGAAAGATTGTCGGTGGTGTCTCCGGCAGAAAAACCGGGGCATGGCACCCTGGCCTTTTCATGAGCGTCCGCGCACGTCAGCGGATGGAACGCCTGGGCATCGCGGTATCGCGGGCCGTCATTGCGACGGTCCGAATGGCCTCACGTTGCCTCATCGATTCTATAGCCCGAGCCGTTCGCCCGGCAAATGCGCCGGCATCCGCCACGGCCTTTCCGGCGTCCTTAAGCGCTTCGTAAGCGGATCACCGGATAATCTCCCGGCAAGACGGGCTACCGTGTAGTCCCCGCGGCTCGAGGAGTCTGTTCGTGCACATCATCCTGGTCGAGGACGATCCCCAGCTCGGCGCGGCGATCAAGCGCGCGCTGGAGCACCTCGCCTATACCGTCAGCTGGCTGCGCGACGGTCGCGAGGCGCTGCTCGCCCTGCACGACGAGACCGCCGACCTGGTCCTGCTCGACCTGGGCCTGCCCGGCAAGGATGGGCTGGACGTGCTGGTGGAAACCCGCCGCACCCACATCAAGACCCCGGTGATCGTGATGACCGCGCGCGACGGACTGGACGCCCGCGTGCGCGGCCTCGACGCTGGCGCCGACGACTACCTGATCAAGCCGTTCCACCTGGAAGAGCTGGCCGCGCGCATCCGCTCGCTGACCCGGCGCGCCCAGGGCCTGGCCGCGAACCGCATCGAGGCCGGCGCATTGAGCCTCGACCTCGGCACCTCCGAAGTGAGCTTTCGCGGCGAGCGGGTCGAGCTGACCAAGCGCGAGTTCGCCCTGCTGCAGATCCTGATGGAACGCGCCGGCCGGCTGGTGCGTCGCGAGAACCTGGAAAATTCCCTGTACGGGCTCGACAACATGGTCGGCTCCAGCGCGCTGGAGGTACTGGTGCACACCCTGCGCCGCAAGCTGAGCTACGACACCATCCAGACCGTGCGGGGGTTTGGCTACATGATTCCGCGGGAGCCGAAATGAGGCCGGCGAGCCTGCATGGCAGGCTGCGCTGGCTGATCCTGGTCGTGCTGGTCGCGGTGCTGCTGCCGCTGGGCGTGCTCAGCTTCCGCCGCACCATCATCGAGGTGGACGAGCTGTCCGACGGACGGCTGGCGCAGTCGGCGCGAACGCTGCAGGTGCTCATCGAGCATGCCGGCATGAATGCCCTGCGCGGTCACGACGCCAAGGGCATGCTGGTACCGATCGAGGCTGGCCAGGCCGGCCCCCTGAAAGTGCGCGGCCACACCTATGAGTCCGAAGTCGGCTTCCAGATCTTCGACCCCGCGGGACGCTTGATGTTGGCGACCGCCAACCTCGCCACCCTGCCGCCGCCGAAGATCGGCGACGCGGGTTTCCAGGACGTGCAGCAGGGCCAGTACGGCTGGCGCGTGTTCACCTTGGGCGACCCGGCCGACGGCGTGGTGATTCGTGCGGGCGAACGCTACGACAGCCGCCACGACATCACCCGTGCCCTGTGGCTGGAACACGGCCTGCCATTGCTGATCGGCCTGCCACTGCTGGCCCTGCTGGTGGGCTGGGCGGTGCGCCGCGGGTTGCGCCCGCTCGAAACGCTGACCCGGGCGCTGTCGTCGAGGGAGCCCGGCAGCCACGCGCCCGTGGTGCTGCGCGATGCGCCGCTGGAATTGCAGCCGGTTCTGGCGGCGCTGAACGGGCAACTCACGCGGCTGGAGGATGCCCTCGAACGCGAACGCCTGTTCAGCGCCGACGTGGCGCATGAACTGCGCACGCCGCTGGCCACGGCCATGATCAATCTCGAAAGCGCGATGGCCACCAGCGACCCGGCCGAAGTGGATATCGCCCTCACCAGCACCCAGCACGTCATCGCCGGGCTGGCCCGGCGCATCGAACAGTTGCTGGCACTGGCCCGCCTGGAAGCGGGTGTGGCGTCAGGCCAGCGCCGCAACGTCGACCTGACCGCCGTCACGATGACGGTGATCGAGGAACTGGCGCCGCTGATCGCCGCCAGCGGCGTGGAACTGAGCGTGGCAGGACTGGCGCCGCAGCTGGTCGTGCAGGGCTACGAGGCCGCACTGGAAGCCTTGCTGCGCAACCTGGTGGAGAACGCGTTGCGCCATGTACCGGCCGGCGGACAGGTGCAGATCTCGATCGAACGCGGCCAGCACGCGGCGCTGATCGACGTCATCGACGACGGCCCCGGCATTCCGGCGGAGCGCCGTGCCAGCGTGTTCGCCCGCTTCCATCGTGAAGCCGGCAGTCGCGGCGACGGCTACGGACTGGGGCTGTCGATCGTGCAGCGCGCGGCACAGCTGCACCGCGCCACCATCGAGCTGCTCGACTCGCCTTACGGCAGCGGCTTGCGCGTGCGCGTGACGATCCCGCTGTCGTCGTGAACACCGCGCCGGCGACGACAGCGCCCCGCTGATTCCGGCTCAGTGACGTCCGACGGTGAGGATGCTGAAGCTGCCCGGCTCGATCGTCGGCCGGCCGTTCGCCTGCCGGGTCGTACCAAGGCGCGCCGCGGAGAGATACAGCCGGTGCAGCTTGGGGTCGAGTGCCAGCGTGCGGGCGCTGGCCTGGGTGGGAATCGTCGCCGCCACCGTGTAGTGGTCCGGGTCGTTCTCGTGCACCGCGGTGATCGTGCCGCTCTCGCCATTGGAGCTGTAGATCATCCCCTCGGCGGCATCGAACACCACCGCGTCCGGACCCTCGCCGATCGCGACGGTCGCCACCTGGTGGCCGTCCGTGGCATCGGTGACTGCCATCGTGCGGTTGTCGCATACCGAGAACAGTCGATGGTGCGCCGGGTCGATGGCCAGGCCGCTCGGTGATTCGCACGGGGCCAGCGGCCAGGTCTGCAGCACCTTGTTGCTGGCCGTGTCGATCTGCACCAGTTCGGATTTGTCCTCGATGTTCACGTAGACATGGCCGGCGCCGTCGGCCACCGCGAACTCCGGCTTGCCGGGCAATGCGATGGTGCCGATCACCGCATTCTTCACCGGATCGATCACGCTGGCGTTGGCGCTGTGGCCGTTGAAGGTCAGCACGTGGTGCGAGGCGCCGTCGTACAGAATCGCATCGGGATTCTGGCCGGTGCCCTGGATCGTCGCCACGGTCTTCAGCGAAGCGAGGTCGAACACGGTCACCGACGCGCTCTTGCCGTTGCTGGTGAAGCCGCGGTGCAAGTCAGCGGCGATCGCGATGCCATGCACGCCCCCCGTGCCGACGATCGAGCCGACCTGCTTGTTCGTGTCCACGTCGATCACCAGCACGCGGTCACCGCGGCTGACGAACAGGTGGCGGCTGGGTGCATCGAAGGCCAGGTAGTCCCAGCCGCCCGGCCCGCCCAGCGCCAGCCGCGACAGCAGATGGGCCGGCGCTGGCGCCGTAGCGGCGATCGCCGCTGGAAGAGCCGTCAGCGCCAGCAGCGCAGCGGGCAGCAGCTTGCGAAGCAATCGTGACATGGCGGCACCTTTGACGAAGAGGGATGGCAAACCAGCATGCGAGTGCTGGCTTACGTACGCCTTAGGAAAGGTGTGCACCCGTGATTCCGATCGTGGTTCGGCAAGCTCACCACGAACGGAACCGAGACGCCGCTCCACGGACGGAATCGGCGAGACAAGGTCCACGCACGAATCGACGCGATACGTTCGCGAGCGGATCAACGAGACAACCGGTCGTGGATCAACGAGATAACCGGCCGTGGATTGACGAGATAACCGGTCGTGGATCAACGAAATAACCGTTCGTCCTGAGCCTGTCGAAGGATATGCTCTGGCCCTCGTCAACCTGTCGCCTTGCCGGCATCGCGACGGCGCAACAGCGAATACAGCACCGGCATCACCAGCAAGACGAGCGGCACCTGCACCAGCAGGCCGGAGATGATCGCCACCGCCAGCGGCTGCTGCATCTGCGAGCCCTGGCCGAGCGCCAGCGCCAGCGGCAGCAAGGTGAGGATCGCCGCCAGCGTCGACATCAGGATCGGGCGCGTGCGGTGCTGGCCGGCTTCGTGCAACGCCTCGTGCAACGGCGATCCGGCAGCGGCCTCCTCCAGCTCGGAGAAATAGAAGATCGCCACTTCCGTGACGATGCCGACGATCATCGTCATGCCCATCATCGCCGAGATGTTGAGCTCGATCCCGGTCAGCCACAGCCCGGTGAACACCGCCGGGATCGCCAGCAGCGGCATCGCCAGGATCACCAGCGCCACGCGGAAACTCTCGTACAGGAACAGCAGCAGGGTGAACACCAGCGCGATCGCCGCCAGCATCACGATGGTCAGGCCGCGGAACGCCTGCTGCTGCTGTTGGTACAGGCCGCCGAGCTGGACGAACATGCCTTTCGGCAGCAAGCCCGGCTGGGCCAGTACTTTCTTGACGTCGACGATGGTGGAACCGAGGCTGCGCCCGCTGATCAGGCCGATGACCGCGACCATCCGCTTGAGATTGTCGCGGGTGATTTCCGGCTGGCCCTGCACCTCTCGCAACGTGGCCACCCGCGACAGCGGCAGCAGGTGGCCGTCCGCCGCGCGTATCGGCAACGCGGCGACCTGCTCCAGCCGCTGATGTGCATTCTCAGGCAGGCGCACGCGCACGCCGACCACCTTGCCGCCTGCCGGCAATTGGGCGGCCACGGTGCCATCGATCGCCGCCGTTACCTGATCGGTGACGCTGGTCGGGTCGAGCCCCTCCAGCGCCGCCCTGGCCGGATCGACCTGCACGGTCAGCGCATCGCCGGCGGGATTGATGCCGTTGCGCACGCCGACCACGCCGGTGATCTTGCTGATCGCGGCGGCGACCTTGCTGGCGGCGGCATGCAGCTGCACCGGATCATCGCTGTACAGCTGGATCTCGATCGGCTGCGGCACCGCCATCAGATCGCCGATCAGATCCTCCATCAACTGCGACAACTCGATGTCCAGCCCCGGCACTTTCTGCTCGACGTCGGTGCGCACCTGCGTCATCACCTCTTCGGTCGAGGGGCGCGAGCCGTTTTTCAGGCGCACGAAGAAGTCGCCCTGATTCGCCTCGGTGAGGCCGCCGCCCAGCTGCAGGCCGGTGCGGCGCGAATAGGTGTCGACATTGGGGTTGGCACGGATGATCGTCTCGACCTGCCGCAGCAGGCGGTCGGTTTCCTCCAGCGAGGTGCCGGGCCTGGACAGGTAGTCGAGGATGAAGCCGCCCTCGTCCATTTTCGGCATGAAACCGGTGCCGACCTGCGTGTACGCCACGCCGCCCAGCAACAGCAAGGGCGCGACCAGCAGCAACACCAGCAACGGCCGTTGCAGCCAGCGCCGCAGCAGGTTCTGGTAGCGCTCCATCATGCCCTTGGTAAAACGACCTTGCGGATGCTCGACCAAGTGACGCTTGTCCAGGAAGCGCTCGGCCAGCAGCGGCACCGCGATCCAGGTCAGCAGATAGGAAATGATCAGCGCACTGGCCATGGTCAGCGACAGCGCCTTGAAGAACGCCCCGGTGACGCCGGTGAGGAACGCCAGCGGCAGGAAGATCACCATCGTGGCCGCGCTGGAACCGGTCAGCGGGCGGGTGAACTCCCACGCCGCGCCGGCGATGCGTTCGTGCACCTCGCCTTCGCCCTGGTCGAGCCGGCGCATGATGTGCTCGAGCATCACGATGACGTCGTCGATGATCAGGCCGACGGCCGCCGCCATGCCGCCCAGCGTCATGATGTTGAAGCTCATGCCCAGCACGGACAGCAGCAGCACGGTGATCGCCAGCACCGCCGGCACCACGATCAGCGCGACCAGGATCACCCGCGTATTGCGCAGGAACACGAACAGCACCAGCCCGGCCAGCACGATGCCGATCAGGATCGCGTCGCGCACGCTGGCGGCCGCGCCGGTCACCAGCTGGGTCTGGTCGTACCAGTTGGCGATCTGCACGCCGGCCGGCATCTGCGGCGCGTAGTCGGCCAGCCGCTGCTTCACTTCATTGGCGATCTGCACGCTGTTGCCGTCGGGCTGCTGGTAGACCTGCAGCAGCACGGCGTTCTGGCCATCCGCGTTGACGCGGATCCACTGCGGCACGTGATCGAGACTGACCGCCGCCACGTCGCCCAGCCGCACCACGCCGGCGGGGCCGGCGCGAACCACGATGTCGCGCAGCGCCTCGACGGTGGTCGGCTGGTTGTTGGCCAGCAGCAGGTACAGCTTGTAGTGGTCGGAAACGCGGCCCATCGCCTGGATCGTCGCCGCATGGCTGACCGCGCCGGCGACGTCGCTAAGGCTCAGGTTCAACGCGCGCAGCTTGCCGGGATCGACGTCGGCGTGGAATTCGGCCACCTCACCACCCTGCACCTGGACCCGGGCGACGCCGCTGATGCCGCTCAGCAGCGGGCGCAGCTGGTACTCCGCCAGGTCATGCATGGCGCTCGGCGACTGCGTGTGCGAGCGCAGGCTGTAGGCCAGCACCGGGAAGGTGGTCGGGTCCATCCGCCGGGTGCTGAGCTGGGTGCCGGCGGGCAGCTGCGGCAGGATCTGCCCCGCCGCCGCGTTGACTTCCTGCAGCGCCCCGGCCATGTCCGCGCCCCAGTCGAACGTCACCGCGATATCGGCACTGCCGCGGCTGGTGGTGGAACGCACGTCGCGCACGCCACGCACGCGACGGATCGCCTCCTCCACCGGCGTGGTCACCTCGATCGCCATCTGGTCGGCCAGGCGGTCGCCCGCATCCAGGGTGACCTGCACGCGCGGGAACGCCACGTTCGGGAACAGCGCTACCGGCATCCACAGCGCGCTGGCGACGCCGCCGATCGTCAGCATCAGGGCGAGAAACAGCAGCGAACGGCGATGCCGCTGCATCCATGCGGTGATGCTCACTTGGCGGACTCCCGCACCGCGTCGCCATCCTCGAGCTCGTAGACGCCGAGCACGATCACCGGCGCCTGCGCATCGAGCGGACCCTGCACGCCGACCGGATCGCCCTCCGGGCTGCGCAGGGTCACGGCGACGCGTTTGGCATGGCCGTGCTCGATCCGGAACAGGTAGTCGCCGTGCTCGTCATGCAGCACGGCCGCACGCGGCACCGCCCAGGCGGTGACGTCGGCGACGCGGATCTGCGCATCCAGCGCCGCGCCGGCCACCAGCGCGGCGCTGGCTTCGGCCGGCAGCTCGACCTGGGCGCCGAGCAGGCGGGTCTGCGGATCGATCGACTGGCCGATCATGCGCAAGGTGCCCACGAAACCGGCCTGGTCGCCATACACCGCATGCAGCTGCACCGGCATGCCGGCGCGCAGCTTCGCGCCGTCCTCCGGTTGCACGCCGAGTTGCGCGACCAGCGCATGCGCCGGGGTGAAGCCGAGCAGCGGCGCGTTCGCGGCGAAGCGTTCGCCCAGCCCTACGCTGAGCGCACTTACCACACCGTCCGCTGGCGCATCGACGGTTTCCTGGACGGTGCCGCCGCCGAGCGCACGCTGGGCGTCGAGCGCGGCCTGCGCATCGGCCAGCGTCTTGCGCGCGGTCGCCAGCTGCGATTGCGTGGCCAGCCGCTGCGCCGCCAGTTGTTCGGTGCGCTTGAGTTCGCCGCTGGCCAGGTCGCGCGCACTCTGCGCCTGCAGGTATGCGCTGCGCGCAGCGGGGTCGGGGGCGATCGTCAGCAACGGCTGCCCGCGCCGCACGGTCTGCCCGGCTGCCACGCCCAGCGCCACGACTTGGCCGCCATGGGCGAGGCTGATCGCGCGCGCATGCTGCGGATCGCCGGCCGCGCTGCCCCAGGCGGCGACGGTCTCGTGAAACGTCTGCTGCACCGGCCTGGCCGTGGTCACGGCGACCTGGCCCTTCGCCGCTGCGGCGTCTTCGTCGCCTGCGGCACCGTGGCCGCACGCGGCCAGCAGCAGGCACACCAGCGGCAGGAGTAGCGATCGGTTCATGGCGTGGGCGCCTGTGCGGGAACGGGATGCGCGGTATCGCCCAGCTCGGTGTTGCCGAGCAGCGCTTCCAGCGCGATCGACTGCGTGGCCTGTTGCTGCTGCAGGGCGAGCAGCTCGAGATCGGCGGTCAGCGACTGGCTGCGGATCGCCAGCCAGGTCGGCCAGTCCAGCAGGCCTTGCCGCCACGACTGCTCGGCGGCGCGGCGGGCGTCGGCCAGCTGCTGCGCATGGACGGCCAGGCCGCGCTCCCGCTGGTCCAGCGTGGCGACGTCGGCGACGAGGCGCTGCATGTCGCTGCGGGTGCCGAGCACGCGCGCCTCGTAGGCGTCCTTGAGCTGCTGCCGGGTCGCCCGCTCGATCGCGATGTTGCCGCGGTTGCGGTCGAACAGCGGCAACGTGATGCCGACGCTGAAACCCTGGGTGTAGATGGCGCTGGTATCGCGCGCGGTGGTGAAGCCGATGTTCAACGCGGGAAACTGGGCCAGCACGGCGGCGCGCAGCTTCGCCTGCTGCGACTGGTAGCCGGCCTGCAGCGCCAGCAGATCCGGCCGCCGCCGCGGCAGGTCGGCCAGTGCCTGCTGCAACTGCGCCGGCGTCGGCGCGACCCGGTACGGCGCGCCGGCCAGGTCGAGCGCGGCGTCCGGCGCGAGTCCCAGCAGCACGTGCAGGTCGCTGTCGGCCTGGTGCAAGGCAACCGCATTGTCGGCCTGTTGCTTGCGCACGTCCGCCGCGGCGCCGAGGCCGGCGCTGGCGCTGTCATAACTCAGGTTGCCGCTGTCCAGCGCCGCCTGGATGTAGGGGGTGACCTGATCCAGCGCGGCCTGCTCGCCGGCCAGCCGGGCCTGCTGCGCGCGCAGGTTCAGCACCTGGTCGAACAGCAGGCGCGCCTGTGCCACGGTCTGCCATTCCGCCCACAGCAGGTCCAGGTTCACCTGCTGCGCCTGGCTGCGCGCCGCCGCCTTGCGCGACGAGCGCGTCAGCAGGGCGCCGATGTCCTCGCTGATGCCGAGGTTGTACGCCGTGGTCAGTCCGCTGCCCGAATGCCCGGGGAAATCCGCCGCCAGGCTCAGTTGCGGATCAGGCAGCAGGCCGGCGGCGAACGCCTGCGCGCGGGCGATGCCCAGCTCGTCGCGCTTGAGCTTCAGCGCCGGACTGTTCGCCACCGCCAGCATCGCCGTCTCGGTCACGTCCAGCCCGTCGGAAAGATCGAAAGGATGCGTCGCCAGCGATGGCAGCGGCATGCCGGCGGTCGGTGCGGTGAGCTGCGCCACGCTGGCCGCGCCTTCGCCCCGGCCCAGCGGCAATGGCGCGTAACTGGCGCACGCCGACACGCCCAGCGCGACGACGATGGCCAGCGGCCATTCGAAGAACAGTGACGCGACCGGGCATCATCATGGGGAAGCGCTGCTGAGGGCGGGCATGCTGCATGTCGCCATTCTGCGGGCGGCCGCTTAGTTCTTTCTTAAGCGAGACAGGGCCGGCACGGGCCGCCTGCTCTTGCTTCGCCATTCGCCGAGGAGCTGCGGGCCGCGCCCGCCCTACCCGAATCACGGCAGCGAGCCCACCACACGCAGCGTGATGGTGGCGAAGGCACCGTCGCGGGCGAGCGCGGTGATCCGGTAGTCGCCGGCCTGCGGCAAGGTGATCGCGATCGCGGCATCGGCTTCGCTGCTGCCCTGCAGGCGGCCGTTGAGCAGCCATTGCACGGTTTCCTGCGCGCCGAGCGCACGCAGGATCACGCGCAGCGGCTTGTCGCTGTTCGGCGCGCGGCGCAGGGTGACGCCGTCGCCGAGACCGGTGATGCGGATCGGGTTGGCGCTGTCCAGCGAATCGGCGGCGCAGCCGGGCGCGAGCGGCGGCAACGCGGAATGGGCGCGCTCGTCCACGCCCAGCCACGGCGTGGCCAGCGCGGGCCAGCGCGCCAGCCGGATCGTGCGTTCGTGGCCGGCGTGACAGGCGCCGCTGAGGCGCTGGCCCTTGGCATTGATGCGCAGCGTGACCAGGCCGGCGGACCAGGCGCCGAGGCCGCGCTCGGCGAACGTGGGCGGCAGCGCGCCGTCGAGTACCCAGGCGCTGCGGCGCTGGCGACACAGCGTCGGCTCGGTGGTCGCGACCGCGCCGCCGAGCGGCCAGCAGACGTCGACCGACGTCACGCTGGCCGGTGGCGCCGGCGCGCGGACGCCGCGCTGCGGCAGCATGTCGACGATCTGGAACAGCAGCGGCAAGGCGGTCACCGCGCCGTACTGGCCGGGCGACGGCGTGCCGTCCGGGCGGCCGATCCACACGCCCACCGTCCAGCGCTCGGTGACGCCGATCGACCAGGCGTCGCGGTAGCCGTAGCTGGTGCCGGTCTTCCACGCCACCCGCTCGTGCCGGTTGATCGCGCCGGCCAACGGAGCCCCTTCGACGTCGGCCGGGTTGTGCGCCAGCACGTCGCGGATGATCCACGCCGCGCCGGGCGACAGCAGCCGGCGCGGCCGTGCCGGTTGCTGCGACGTGTAGCGCGGCGTGCCGGCGATGCCGCCGTTGGCAAACGCGGTGTACGCGCCGACCAGGTTTTCCAGTCGCGTGGACGCACCGCCGAGGATGATCGAGAGGTTCGGCGGCGCACCCGCCGGCAGACCGAGGTCGACCCCGCCATTGGCCAGCCGCGCCACGAAGCGGTTCGGCCCGACCCGGTCCAGCACATCCACCGCCGGCACGTTGAGCGAGCGCTGCAATGCCTCCGCCGCGCTGACCGGGCCGGAGAATGCCTCGTCGAAATTGCCCGGCTTGTAGCCGCCGAAATCCTGTGGCGCATCGACCAGCAGGCTCTGCGAGTGGATCAGCCCGTCGTCCAGCGCCAGGCCATACAGGAACGGCTTCAGCGTCGAGCCGGGCGAGCGCGGCGCGCGCACCATGTCGATGTAGCCATGTCGCTGCGGATCGGCGAACTCGCTGGTGCCCACGTAGATGCGCGCCTCCAGCGTGGCGTTGTCGACCACCAGCAGCGCCGCCGACGTATGCGCCGGCAGGCGCGAGAGATACGCGCTGACCCGATCCTCGGCGGCGCGCTGCAGGTTCGCGTCGATGGTGCTGGTGATGCGCCGCGCCGCCGGCTGCTCCCGGTGCAGGCGTTCGGCCAGCAGCGCGGCGGACAGCGGCGCGCGCAGCGACCGCGCCGCCACCGGTTCGATCGCCGCGTCGTGCACCTCGGTCCGCGCTCCACACGCCGAGGTCGCGCATGCGCCGCAGCACCTTGTCGCGCGCGGCGCGCGCCGCCTCCGGCCGCCGATCCGGGCGCAGCCGGCTCGGCGACTGCGGCAGCACCGCCAGCAGCGCCGCCTCGGCGTGCGACAGCCGCGTCGCCGGCTTGCCCAGGTACGCCCACGAGGCCGCCTCGACACCCTCGATCGGCCCGCCGAACGGCGCGTGGTTGAGGTACAGGTCGAGGATCTGCGCCTTGCTCAGGTGCGCTTCCAGCTGCAGCGCGCGCAGGATCTGCACCAGCTTGCCGCGCAACGTGTGCGGGATCGGTTCGATGATCCGCGCCACCTGCATGCTCAGCGTCGAGCCGCCCGAGACGATGCGGCCGTGGCGCAGGCCGCCGGCCAGTCCGCGCAGCAGCGCATACGGATTGACCCCGGGGTGGCGGTAGAACCAGCGGTCCTCGTAGTTCAGCAGCGCCTGCAGGTACAGCGGCGAAACCTGCTTCGCCGTGGTCGGGTAGCGCCACACGCCGTCGCTGTCGGCGAACGCGCGCAGCGGCGTGCCGTCACGCGCCAGCACCACCGTGCTGCCGCTGTCGGGTGCGGGCAGGCGCAGCGGGAACAGGCGGTCGAGGGCGAACGCGGCGAGCAGGACGACGAAGAGGGTGAGCGTGAGGACACGTAGCCTGCGCTTGGGGCGGGATGGTCGGCGAGATGGCTGAATATCGATCATCGTGGAAGGCCCTTCGACTTCGGCCTGCGGCCTGCGCTCAGGGCGAACGGTGTACATGAAATGGACCATTCGCCCTGAGCGTAGCTCGCGCAAGCGGGCGAAGTCGAAGGGCACGCCTCGACTTCAACAGGCCTAGCTCTTGTTTCGAGAGCAAGCCGAGAGCATCGCCCGCGAAGGGATTCTTGCAGGATTCATGGCTCGACCACGGTGATCTTTGCGGGTTCGACCTTGCCGATGCCGCGCACGGCCGGGCGGTACATGTCCTCCACCAGCGGTGGCGGCACGGTGTAGGTGCCCGGCGTGACCGCACGCACCAGGTAGAACACGCGGGCGGTGTCGCCGCGACTGAGGTTCAGCGCGGCGGCGTAGCGGTCGTCGCGGTATTCCTCGTGCACGATCTGCGCTGCCGCGGCGTGCTGGTCCAGCGCGATGCCGTCGACCACCACGCCGGACCACGACTGCGCGCCGCCGAGGTTGAGGTTCTCCACCTCCAGCCCACCCGGCAGCAGGTCGGTGACCAGCGCGTCGGGGACGTTCATGCGCGCCTCGATGCGCAGCTCGACGATCAGCGTGTCGCCTTCCTTCAGTTGACCGCCGCTCCACGGCTTGCCGTCGGTGGTGAAGTAGCTGCGCCGCACGTCGATGTGGCTGTCATCGGCCGCGGGCGCCTGCTGCGGGATACCGGCCACGTCGAGCGTGGCGAAGATCGCCGCGTCGCTGGTCGGCTGCACGCTGACGCCGGCACCGAGTTCGGCCGCGTTGAGCGCGCGGCTCCACACGCGCTGCTCCGGGGCAGCCTCGGTCTTGCCGTTCACGGTGATCGAGGCGGCCAGCGGCGCATTGCTCTTCGCGTCGAACGCGCGCGCCACGCGGGCAATCGCGGCCTGCTCCTGCGTGCTCAGGTACGACCACGACCAGCGGTAGTCCTTGTCCTGCTGCTGGCGCTGGCGCACGTTCGCGCTGGCGTTGCGCGCCCAGTCGACCAGCTTGGCGTCGTACGCGGGCTTGTTCATGCCGTAGGCGTGGGTGAGCGCCACCATCAGCGCTAGGTCGCGCAGGTCCGAGCCGTAGTCGCCGACGTACCAGGGGCGCTCCTTGTTCCACGCGAACGCCTCGTCGATGGCCTTCTGCGCGCGATCGTTGTCGCCCATCAGTTTCAACGCGATGCCCAGGTGCACCAGCGGCAGCGGCGCGACCAGCTTCTGCCGTTCGTTGTCGAAGATCGCGCGCAGCGTGCCCAGCGGCGCGCGGTTGACCCGCGCCAGCACGAAGCCGGAGTACGCCTCGTCGGCGATGCGCAGGTGGTCGTGCTGCTCGTACTCGTAGTACGGATGGCCGCCGGCGAGCAGGTCGTCGTTGAGCCGCTGCAGCGATTTCTGCAGCACCTCCTGCGGCACCGCGAAACCGGCGTCGCGCGCGTCCAGCATGAAGTCGACCACGTACGGCGTGGTGAAGGTCTGGATCGGACTGGTGCCGCCCCAGAAGCTGAAGTGGCCGTTGCTGGCCTGGAACGAGGCGATCCGCGACAGCGCGCCGTCCACCGCGGCCTTGCGCACGGCGTCGCTCATCACCTGCGCGCCCAGCGCTTTGGCCGTGGGGCCATCCAGGATCAGCGCGGCGTAGCCCTTGCTGGTGGTCTGCTCGATGCAGCCGTACGGATAGCGCAGCACGTCGCGCAGTGCCGCCGCATACGGCAACGGCGGCAAGGTGCTCAGGGTGATCCGCGCGTTCACCGTGGCCGGCAGCAGGCCGGCGATCGCGGCAGCGCCGAAGCGTTCGGGCTTGCCCGCTTCCAGCGCCAGCGGCGTGGTGCTCACCGTTTCCGGCCAGGCCGGGCGCACCGCGAACTCGAAGTGGCGGTCGACCTTGTACTTGTCGGTGCTGCCGTCATCGAGTTCGGCATGGATGTCCACCGTCGCCACCGCCGCGCCGGCGCCGGCGGTGACCGGCATGCGCAAGGTGGTGCCGGCGCCGTCCTTCAACGGCACGCTCTGGGTGGCCTTGTCGACCGTGATCGGCCCGCCTCCCTTGACGCTGACCTTGGCCGTGCCGTCCTTGCCGGACAGGTTCTTGAGATCGAGGCTGATCACCGCCTTGTCGCCGGCCGCCATCACCCGCGGCGTGCTCGGCTCGACCACCAGCGGTGCGCGCACGGTGACCGCGCCGTCGGCGTTGCCGTAGCGGCTGTCGGTATACGCCAGCGCGGCCAGGCGCAGGCTGCCGTTGAAGTCGGGCACGTCGACGTGCAACGTGGCCCTGCCCTGCGCGTCGAACGCCACCGGCGCGGCGAACAGGTCGACGATCTGCACCTTCGGATTGAGCCGGGTGGCCTTGGACAGCGCCGCGGCACTCATGTCGCCGCCGTAGCGCAGCCTGGCCTGCTCGCCGTCCATCGCCTCGATGATGCGGCTGTACAGGTCGTACGCGTCGACACCGAGCGCGCGCTTGGCAAACAGCCACGCCCACGCGTCGGGCACCGGGTAGTTGGTGATGTTGAGCACGCCCTGGTCGACCGCCGACAGCGTGACAAACGCCTTCTGCCCGGCCAGCCCGCCGGCCTGCACGCTGACCTCGAGCGGGTTGCCCGGGCGCATCAGCGCGGGCGCGTCGAGCTTCAGCGGGATGCGCCGGTCGTTGCGGTCCATCGCCACGTATTCCACGCCCATCGCGCGTGCCGGCGTGGTGTGCTCGGCCGCCTCGCCGCCACGGAATACCAGCGCCACCACGTAGACGTCGTGGCGTTCCCATTCCTTGGTCACCGGGATCTCGAAGGTGGCACCCGCTTTCGCGTCGATGTTCTTCGTGTAGAGCAGATGATCCGATTCCACCAGCAGCACGCCGGGGCCGTCGTGCGGCGGCGTCACGGTGACCTTCATGGTGTCGCCGGCGCGGTAGCGCGCCTTGTCCAGCGCCAGTTTCACCTTGTCCGGGCGCGCTTCCTTGCCCAGGTTCTCGTCGTCCCAGCTGTAGCCGGCGAAGAACGGGAACACCGTGGTGAGTTTGGTGGCCGGGTCGTACACCTCGACCCGGTAGCTGCCCCACTGCACCGGAAACTCGACCTTCGCCGACTTGCCGGCGGCAACGTCGACGTCCTTCTCCTCGATCAGCTGCAGGCGCTGGTTTGCGTTCGACTGCCAGCCGCCGCTGCGTTCGTACAGCCAGTAGAAGTCGCGCAGCTCGCGCTGCAGGCGCACTTTCAGGTGGCTGCCGGCCACCAGCTCGCCGTCCGCATTCGCACGCACGATCTCGAAGCCGACCGGACTCTCGCTCTCGGCGCCCTGCTTCGGATCGAACAGCGGGCGCACGCCGACCAGCGTGTCGGCCGGCCAGTAGGTGCGCTTGAGCAGCCGCGTCACCGCGCGGCCGCCGCTCTCGTACACGCTGCCGGACAGGGTCACCGCCAGCGGCGCGACCGGCTTGACGTCGTCGGGCAGCGCCACGTCCCGCTCGAGCACGCCTTGCGCGTCGAGCCTGGCGTCGACCACGTCGTCGGCGCTCTTCGGCAGCTCGACCAGCGGATTGCCGAAGAAGGTGTCCTTCATCGCCGCCACCGGATGCACGTCCGGCGCCACCAGCAGCTTCGCGGTGAAACGGTTGCCGTCGGCCGGCGCTCCGTAGAGGTAACTGGACGCGACTTTCAGTTTCAGCGGCTGACCCGGCGCCAGCCGTTGCTGCGCACTGGACAGCTCCACCTTGAGCCGTTCGGGCAGGAACTCCTCGACGTGGAACGGGAACGCCTGCACGGTCTCCTTGCCGGCGGGGTCGAGGCGGAATTCCAGCCGCCACAGCCCGGTCGGCGCATCCGCCGGGATCGCCTGGCTCAGCTCGAAATAGTTCAGCTGCTGCGGCTCCAGCCGCTTTTCCACCAGGGTGCGGCCGTCCGGCTGCTTCACCCGCACGAACAGCGACTGCGCCTTCATCGGCTTGCCGTCGTCGTCGCGCAGCAGCGCCGAGGCACGCAGCGTCTCGCCGGGGCGATACAGGTCGCGGCCGGACCAGGCGTAGACCTCGAACGGCGCCTGCTTGCGGCCGCTGATGTCGAAATTGGACGCGTCCAGCGCCGGCCGGTTGAACGGCAGCACCGAGACGTCCTTGCCGCGCCGCGCCACCAGCACGTCGGACGCCTTGATCCGGTACGCGATCAGCGCGTTGCCGTCGGCGCCGGTGCTGGCCTTGAGCTTGCTGCGCCCGGCCGCGTCGCGGATCTCGATGTCCACCGCGTTCACCGGCGTGCCGTCGCGCAGCGAGGCCACGTGCAGCAGCACGTTGTCGCGGTAGACGCGCAGGTGCAGGCCGAGATCGCTGACGAAGAAGATGGCGGTGTCGTAGCCGTCCCTGAAGTTGCCGCCGGCCTTGACCACCGCCATGTACACGCCCGGCTGCGCCAGCTCCTTGATGTTCTGTACCGGCAGGTAGGTGACGGTGCGCTCGTTCGGCTCGCCGCCCAGCGCGTAATGGTTGGCGTAGACCGAGTCGGCCAGCTGGGTGATCGGCACCCGGCTGCGCCGGTCGTCGCCCTGGCCGCAGCTGTTGTAGTAGGCGACGTCGTGGTCGAGCTCGTAGCTGTCGCGGTGGCCGTTGCGCGGGTAGCTGCAGAACAGGTCGGACAGCGCGTCGTCGCGCACGCGGAAGAACTCCACGTCGGCGTCGTGCACGTTCATCGACACCAGCGGCAGGCCGCGGGTGCCGCGTGCCGGCAGCACGCTGCCGTGCGAGGCGAAGCCGACCGCCGCCGGCAGGTTGCCTGAATAAACGTCGTGTTTCACCGCGTGGCCGAGGGTGCGGCCGTCGGCGGCGAGCAGGCTGGCCTTAAGCTGCACCGCGTAATGCGTGTTCGCCTGCACGAACGGGAAGCTCAGCGTCTTGCCGTCGTCGTCGAGGCTCCAGCTGCCGCTGACCACCTCGCCGTTCGGCCCGGTCACCGCGACCAGCGTGTCGAACGCCTGCGCCGAGGCCAGCGCGGCGTTGAAGCGCAAGGTCAGCGCGGTGCGCGAGTCGCGGGCCTGCGAACTGGCCGAGGCCAGCGCGAATTCCGCTTTCGCCGGCGCCGGCGCGGAAGCGCTGCCGGCTGGCGCGCCCTGCAGGGCCGGCTTGCCGTGGTCATGGTCGCGACTGCAGGCCGCCAGCAGCAGGCCCAGCAGCAGCGTCGTCAGGACACGCGACAAGACTCGGCGCGAAAAGCACTCGTACGATCGACGCGACATGAAACCTTCTCCCCCGCAGGTCTGCGTGGGAGTATCGCCGGAATTCATGGCGACATGGAGGCAGGGATCGGGCGCGCCGCTTCTGCGTGACGTGACGCCGGCGCTCAACCCCGCGCCGGCACGTCCTGCCGGCCCAGCCAGTCGGCCAGCTGCATCAGCACCTGGGTGCGCCGCGGCTCGGCCTCGTTGAACAACTCGTGATACAGCAACGAGAAGAAGCGGGTGGTCAGCTGGCCCGTCACGGCAGCCTTGCGGGCGAACGCGCGGCTGCCGGAAGGGTCGACCAACTCGTCGCTGTCGGCCACCAGCAGCAGGGTCGGCAATGCCAGGCTGGCGGCATCGGCGATGCACGCGGCGCCGGCGCGGAAGATGAAGTCGGCCAGCCGCGGGGTGATCCAGCCATGCCGCAGCGGGTCGCTGCGGTAGTCGGCCGCCACCTGCGGATCGTGCGAGAGCTGGTCGAAGTCCAGCCCGCTGCGCAGCGGCAGGTTCGGCGCGACGCGGCTGAGCACCCGTGCCAGGCGGATCATCCCCGGCGATTCCCAGCTGCGCAGCGCCGGCGAGGACAGCAGCAGCGCCGGCGGCGCGATGCGGCCATCCAGCACGGCGCGCAAGGCGACCAGCCCACCCATGCTGTGGCCGAGCAGCAGCGGGGCGCACGGCAAACCGCCGGCGTAGTCGTGATAGACGGTGGCGAGGTCTTCCAGCAGGTCGTCACCATGGCGCAGCCCACCGCGACGGCCCGGGGTCCTGCCGTGGCCGCGCTGGTCGTAGCCGCGCACGGCATAGCCGCGCTGGTTGAACCATTGCGCCAGACGCTGGTAGCGGCCGCTATGTTCGCCCAGCCCGTGCACGACCAGCACCGCGCCGCGTGCCTGCGGCAGCGGCCAGTCGCGCAGGAACAGCCGCTGGCCGTCGGCCATCGTCAAGGTCGGCGGGGTGTCGGCGGACAGGCCTGGGTGATCCACTTCTTCGCGCTCGCTTGCTGGCAAAAGGTGGATTTTGCCTCACCGCGCCAGGGATGACACGGTGAGGCATCGGCATGCCTTACAGCTCGGCGCGGAATTCCACGCCGATGATGCGCGGGTCGTTGACGAACGCGGTGCGGTTGTTGAAGTCGATCGCGCCGGTGATCGCTCGCTTGTCGGTGATGTTGCGGCCGTACAGGGCGACCTCGCGGCGGCCGTAATCCCAGTTGTAACCGAGCCGCACGCCGCCTTCGAGCAACGGCTTGCCCTTGAACTCGGCCGAGTCGTACAGGAAGAAATTCACCGTGCTGCGGTAGTTCCAGTCGGTGTAGACGAAGAACTCGCCGCCGTCGCCGTAGGGGATGCCGTAGCGTGCGGTGAGCGTGCCGATCCACTTCGGCGCGTTCGGCAGGGTGTTGCCGTCGACCAGCGCATTGCCCGCGGCGTTGAGCGGGTTGAGCACCGTGCAGCCGGAGCCGCACACGGCCACGGCCAGGCCCGGATCCTTCAGCTTGGTGAAGTTGTAGCTGCCGCCGGCGGTGAGCACGAAGTTCGGCGTGAGGTAGGCCTCCAGGTCGAACTCGGCGCCGTAGCCCTCGGTCTTGCGCGCGTTGATCAGGCGGGTGATGTTGATGTCGCCGCCCACCGCGGTGAGCTGCTGGTTGTGCATGTTGTAGCCGTATACGTCCGCGTTGAAGCGCACGTGGTTGTCCATGCCGGTGGTCTTCACGCCCAGCTCGTAGCTGGTGATTGTTTCCGGCTTGGCCTGCGAGATGAAATCGGCGAACAACACGCGGCCCTGCACGCTGGGTGCGCGGAAGCCGTTGGCGATGCGTGCGTACACGTTGACGTTCGGGTTCAGCGTCCAGGTGCCGGTAAGGTCGCCGCTCCAGCGCGCGTCGTGCGGATTCGCGGTCAGCTGCAGCGGGCCGGCGCCGATCGGCGACAGCACGCGGTCCACCTTGAAGTCGCGCGAGTCGTGCGACCAGCGGGCGCCCGCGCGAAGCTCGAAGTCGTCGGCGAGCTGGTAGTTGGCCGAACCGAACAGCGCCCACGCCTTGGTGCGCTGGGTCTGCATGGCGTAGCCGTCCAGCGCGTGGTTGTTGAAGGTGGCGTAGTCGAAGTTGCTGATCGCGATGTCTTCGTCGAACCAGTAGGCGCCGACCTGCCAGTTGAGCTTGTCGTGCTGGTTGCTGGCGAGGCGGAATTCCTGGGTGATCTGGCGGTCGTGCGGTAGCGCGTCGGCGGTCTCGACCGGGAACGGGATGAAGCCCGGTCCCATCGGCGGGTGGAACACCGCGCCATAGCCGCCGTCGACGTCGCCGAGGCTGTAGGTGGTGGCGCGCTCCAGCCCGGTGATCGAGGTGAAGGTGTAGTCGCCCACGTTCCACGCCAGGTGCAGGTTGCTGCCCCAGCTGAACAGGTGCTGCTTGTTGCGGCCGTCCTGCGCGACCTTGTAGCGGTCGAAACCGGGCACGAAGCTGGGGCTGCCCAGCTCGATCGCATTGGCGCGGTTGACCATCGCGCTGCCGTCCAGCCAGCGCGCGTGGCCGTTGATCAGCGCGCTGAAGCCGCCATTCTCGTACAGTGCCTGCAGCCGCACGGCGCGGTCGTTGTAGCCGCCCAGCACGTTCTTCTGGCCGGTGAAGGTGTTGTCGATCCAGCCGTCGCGGTGCTGCGCCAGCGCCGAGACGCGACCGGACCAGTGCCCGCCGAGCGCACCGCCGAGCGCGGCCTCGGCGTTTGCGGTGCCGAGCGTGCCGTACGAGACGCGGGCGTAGCCGCTGGTCTCCTGGCTCGGGCGCACCGACTCGAACTTGATCACGCCGGCCGGCGAGTTGCGCCCGAACAGCGTGCCCTGCGGGCCGCGCAGCACCTCGACCTGGGCCAGGTCGAACAGCGGGAAGCCCTTCAGGATCGGGTTCTCCTGCACGATGTCGTCGTACACCATCGACACCGGCTGCGAGGCGTTGAGGTCGAAGTCGCTGTTGCCGAGGCCGCGGATGTAGAAGCGCGGGAACTCGCGGCCGTAGGACGTCTCGGCATACACGCTGGGTGCGCGCGCGGCCAGCTGCAGCACGGTGTCGCCGGACTGGCCGAACGCCTCCAGCTTGTCCGGCGTCAGCACGGTCAGCGCCATCGGCACCTTCTGCATGTTCTCCACCCGCTTCGAGGCGGTGACGTTCACCGTCTGCAGCTCGGTGGCCTTGGTGGACGGCGGCTTGGCGGGTGCGGCAGCTTCCTGAGCCAGCGCCACGGAGGCGGGCAGGCCCAAGGCAAAAGCGATGGACAAGGCAAGGACGGCGGAGCGCGACGGACGGGCTGCGGACATGAGTTTTTCCCCGGATGGAAGGCAACGATGCGCCGTGACCCGGGCCGACCTGCCCTTGCGGCGTCGCAACATTGTCATACAAGCGTCGCCGGCGCGAAAGCACCGGCTGCTAGCGCAGCGTGGCCGGCACCTGCCCGGCGGGCTCCGCCTGCCTCAGTGCTCGAGGACTCGCAGGTCCTTCGTCAGCAGATCGAGCTTGTGCTTCATCTCGTCCTGCGAATGGTTGCCCTCCACCCCGTAGAACGGGCTGTACAACACAGCGGGGTTCCTGGTGTCGGCGGCAGCGGAGGCAACCACGCCATTGATCTTCATCAGGCCATCCTCCTGGCGCGCCACGGCGTTGTAGGGGTAACTGCGCTGCGACACCTTCTGCCACATGCTGCTCAGATCTTCGTCCAGTCCGACCGGCGGCGCGACGAAACGCTGCACGACCACGCTGTTTTTGTCATCGGAGGCCGGCGTTTTCCAGACCACCACGGCCCCGACGTCCCAGGCTGGCTTTTGCTTGTCCAGCAGGAATCGAAAGCCGAGGTACATCAGGTTGTCCGGCTTGATGACCTGCAGTTCGGGCGTGTACGAGAAGGCCATCCGCTGCGACGCATAGCTGAAGCGATGGTCGTAGTCGAAATCGAGGTGGATGTTCTTGAACGCCGCCGGCAACAGGGCCGGTATCGCGACGAACTGCTTCCACTGCGCCAGCGTGCCTTCGTAGCTGACGTAGATGAAATTGCTCAGCTCGTCCATGTCGAGCCTGGCGTCGTATTCCCCGGACGCGGGCACGAACCGGGTAAGCATCACGGAACCGTCGGGCACCGGCAATGAATAAAGCACCATCAGGGCGTTCGCATGGGGCATCGGCCAGATCTCGACATGCCACGGACGCTGCCAGCGGTCCATGCGCACCGCCTGGGAACCTGGCTTCCCGAACGAGGTGATCTTGACGTTCTCGCCACCCACCGCACGCTGGAACATGCCGGTCTTGGCCATCAAGTCCATGCGCACCGTTGCGTCATCATAGAACCTGGCAACGTCCACACCGTCGGGACGGCGCAGGTGCGCCAGACCGTTGCGGCCCACCCCGCCCACCTCCAGATAGCCGTTGCCATCCAGCGGAAGATATCGCGACCTGTGGCCATTGAGGCCCCATTCCCCGGTGCTTCCCCGCATGATCAGCTGTGGAAAGCCGGTCAACGGCGTCTGCTGGTAAAGCAATTTGGCGGAGCCTTGGCCATTGGGAAACAGGTTGGGCGATTCTTTCGCCAACAGCGCGCCGAGCTGCTCGTCGCTGAACGCGTTGAAATGCTTCTGATACTCGCGGTAGAACGCTGCGAGGTTGAGCGGCAGCTTGAACTGCGCCTTGAACGTGCCGTTCTGGCGGGCGTCGAACAGGTCGAGCTGGTAGGCGCCGCGGGCATCCATGACTGCCTGGCCGTCGGGCGCGGCGAGTATTTCCTGGATCGGCAGCGCGTAGTTCAGATTCTCGTTGGCCGATTTCATCAGCACGATGCCGATGAGCTTGCCGTTCGTGTCGAGCAGCGGACCGCCACTGTTGCCGGGCGATGCCGCCGCGGAGAATCGCATCCACTTCCAGCGGCCGTCCTGTTCTTCCGGGGTATCCGATGTGTAAAGGCCATCGCGGATCACCACGCCGGTACCCAGCGCATTGCCGACCGCGTAGACCACCTCGTTCAGCGCCGGCTTCGAATTGATGTCGAGCGCGGCCGCCGAAACCGGCCGTTCGGCCAGCGTGAACACCACGAAATCCTGTTGCAACGAGAACTTCTCGACCTTGTCGATCGCGTACACGCGCCCGCTGGCGTCACGCAGGGCGGGCTCGCCCCACAGGCTATTGATGCCGATCAGCAGCACGTGCGCCGCGGTCACGTAGCGGTTGTTGCCCAGTGCGAACGCGGTGCCGATCGAGTGGTACTTGTCGTTGCGCTCCTGGTACGGAAGCAGCTCCAGCGGCAGCGGCTTCTCGTAGGTCAGCGGGTCGTGCAGCGGCTTGGCCGCCACCACCTCGAACGTGGCCGCCTGGATCTTCGGCAACACCGCCGGATCGAGGCTGGCGGCATGGCCGTTGGCGATGGCGCACAGGCCGACGATGGCAAACAGGGCCAGCCGGCGAAAGGCCGGCCGCATGAAACCGGGCTTGCGCGGAAGCGTTTCCATGAGGTGCATGATTGTCCTTCGCTGAAGGCGGCCACCGGATTCCCCCCACGGGCCCCTGACCTGTGCCGACCGTGCCCGAATACTGACATGTCATGCGCGCGCTTGCATCGCCGCTTACGGGGCCGTTCGCGGCCGATTCCATGGCGGCTTGGAGCGGCATCGGATGATCCCCATATCGGATCGCGCTACCCTCTCCCTCACCTCCGCACGGGCCGCACCGATGCGCCTGGACCCCTGCCCGCTGGACGATTTCCACCCGGCCGTCGCCGCCTGGTTTCGCCACACGTTCTCTGCACCCACCGCGGCGCAGGCGGCCGCGTGGCCGTCGATCCGCGGCGGCCGGCACACTTTGGTCGCCGCGCCGACCGGTTCGGGCAAGACACTTACTGCCTTTCTCGCCGCGATCGACGCGCTGGTGCGCGAGGGCGTGGCGCATGGCGGCGTGCTGGCCGACGCCACCACGGTGGTCTACGTGTCGCCGCTGAAGGCGCTGTCGAACGACATCCACATCAACCTGGAAGCGCCGCTGGAAGGCATCCGCGCCGAGCTCGAAAAACTCGCCCTGCCCGACGTGGCGATCCGCACCGCGGTGCGCACCGGCGACACCCCGCAGGTCGAGCGCAACCTTCTGCGCAAGCAGCCGCCGCACATCCTGGTGACCACGCCGGAATCGCTGTACGTGCTGCTGGGCTCGGCCTCCGGCCGCGCCATGTTGTCTGGCACGCGCTCGGTGATCGTCGACGAGATCCATGCCATCGCCGGCAGCAAGCGCGGTTCGCACCTGGCGCTGTCGCTGGAGCGGCTGGAGTCGCTGTGCCAGCGGCGCCTGCTGCGGATCGGGCTGTCGGCGACGCAGAAGCCCATAGAAAAAGTCGCCGACTTCTTGGTCGGCTCAACATCTCCCTCTCCCCTGTGGGGTGAGGGTCGGGGTGAGGGGCCGGGGTCGCGAAAGAGCCACAACAAAGCGGCTATCGAAGGCAGCTTCCCGGCGAGCACCCACCCCTCACTTCAATCCTCTCCCCCAAATGAAATAGGAGCCGGGAGAGAGGAGGCGATCGCGGGAAGCGACGTTACGATCATCGACGTGGGCCACACGCGCCCCCGCGACCTCGCGATCGAAGTACCCCCGGTACCACTCGAAGCGGTGATGTCGAACGACTGCTGGGAGTTGGTCTACAACCGCATCGCCCAGCTGGTGCAGGCGCATCGCACTACCCTGGTCTTCGTCAACACGCGGCGCATGGCCGAGCGCGCGGCGCGGCACCTGTCCGAGCGGCTGGGCAAGGAGCATGTCGCGGCGCATCACGGCAGCCTGGCCAAGGAGCAGCGGCTGGATGCCGAGCAGCGGCTCAAGCGCGGCGAACTGTCGGTGCTGGTGGCGACCGCGTCGCTGGAACTGGGCATCGACATCGGCGAAGTCGACCTGGTCTGCCAGCTCGGCTCGCCGCGTTCGATCGCCGCCTTCCTGCAGCGCGCCGGTCGGTCCGGCCACAGCATCGACGGCACGCCGAAGGCACGGCTGTTCCCGGCCACCCGCGACGACCTGATCGAATGCACTGCCCTGCTCGACTGCGTGCGACGCGGCGAACTGGATGCGCTGGTCATGCCGCCGCAACCGCTGGACGTGCTGGCCCAGCAGATCGTGGCCGAGGTCGCCTGCGCCGAATGGGACGAGGACGCGCTGTACGCGCTGGTGCGTCGCGCGCACCCGTATCGCGATCTCGCGCGCACCGACTTCGATGCGGTGGTGCGCATGCTGGCCGAAGGCTTCACCACCCGCCGCGGCGCGCGCGCCGCGTACATCCACCGCGACGCGGTGCACGGCCAGTTGCGCGCGCGGCGCAGCGCGCGGCTCACCGCGCTGACCTCCGGCGGCACCATTCCCGATACCGCCGACTACAAGGTGGTGCTGGAACCGCAGGCGATCATCGTGGGCACGGTGAACGAGGATTTCGCGGTCGAGAGCATGGCCGGCGACATCTTCCAGCTCGGCAACACCAGCTACCGCATCCAGCGCGTCGAGCGCGACCGCTTGCGCGTGGAGGACGCGCACGGCGCGCCGCCGAGCATCCCGTTCTGGCTGGGCGAGGCACCGGGGCGCAGCAACGAGTTGTCGTTCGGCGTGTCGCGGTTGCGCGAGGAGATTTCCGCGCAACTCGATGCCGGCGGCGTGCCGGCCGCCTTCGCCTGGCTGAGGGGTCAACTTGGCCTGGACGAAGCCGCCGCGCAGCAGCTGGTCGATTACCTGGCCCGCGCGCAAGCCGCGCTCGGCGTGCTGCCGAGCCAGCACACGCTGGTGCTGGAGCGCTTCTTCGACGAATCCGGCGGTACCCAGCTGGTGATCCATACGCCCTGGGGCAGCCGGATCAACCGCGCGTGGGGGCTGGCGCTGCGCAAGCGCTTCTGCCGCCAGTTCAATTTCGAATTGCAGGCGGCGGCGACCGAGGATGCGATCGTGCTGTCGCTGTCGACCAGCCACAGCTTCCCGCTGGAGGAGGTTGCCCACTACCTGCATTCGAATACCGCCGAGCACGTGTTGGTGCAGGCCCTGCTCGATGCACCACTGTTCCCTGCGCGCTGGCGCTGGAACGCGGTAACGGCGCTGGCGCTGCCGCGCTTCACCGGCGGCAAGAAGACGCCGCCGCCGCTGCAGCGGATGAAGAGCGAGGACCTGCTCGCCGCGGTGTTTCCCGACCAGGTCGCCTGCGTGGAGAACATCGTGGGCGAGCGCGAGGTGCCGGACCACCCGCTGGTCAAGCAGACCATGCACGACTGCCTGCGCGAGGCGATGGACGTGGATGGCTTGCTGGCGATCCTGCGCCAACTCGAAGGCGGCGGGATCGCCATCGTGGCGCGCGACCTCACCACACCCAGCCCGCTCGCCGCCGAAGTCCTGAACGCGGCGCCGTACGCCTTCCTCGACGATGCGCCGCTGGAGGAACGTCGCACCCAGGCCGTGCAGACCCGCCGCTGGAACGACGCCGACAGCGCCGAGGACCTCGGCCGGCTCGATCCCGACGCGATCGCCGCCGTGCGCGACGAAGCCTGGCCACAGGTGCGCGATGCCGACGAGATGCACGAGGCGCTGAGCTTGCTGGGTTTCGTCACGGCAGCGGATGTCGAAGCCAATCCAGGCTGGAGCGAACGGCTGCAGGCGCTGGCCAAGGCGAAGCGCGCCACCCGGCTTGGCCACGCATGGACGTCCGCCGAGCTGCTGCCGCTGTGGCAGGCAGTGCATCCCGCCGCCACCATGCAACCGCCGATCGTCGCGCCCGCCGAATACGCCGCGCAATCCTGGTCGCGCGAGGGCGCCTTGCTGGAACTGGTGCGCCACCGCCTCGGCGGACTCGGCCCGGTCACCGTGAACGGATTGGCGCAGTCCATCAACGTCGACGCCGGCGCGGTCGAGCAGGCGCTGCTGCGGCTGCAATCCGAAGGCTACGTGATGCAGGGCCGCTTCAACGCCGATGCGGTAGACACCGAATGGTGCGAACGGCACCTGCTGGCGCGTATCCACCGCTACACCATCGGCCGGCTGCGTCGCGAGATCGAGCCGGTCGGCCGGCGCACGCTGATGCGTTTCCTGTTCGACTGGCAGCACGTGTCGGCAGCCACGAAGCTCAGCGGGCCGGATGCGCTGGTGGCTACGCTGGCGCAGCTGGAAGGCTACGAGGCGGCGGCCGGCGCGTGGGAGACCGAGTTGCTGCCGGCACGCATCGACGACTACTCGATCAACTGGCTGGACGAACTGTGCCGCGCCGGCCGGATCGTCTGGTCCCGCCTGCGCACCGGCAACGGCGGTGGCGGCGGCCCGGTGCGCAGCACGCCGATCGTGCTGCTGCCGCGGCGCGAAATGGCCGTCTGGACGTCCGTCGCGGCCAGCGGCCCGCAGGACGTCCTGCTGTCGTCGCGCGCGCAAGCCGTCGCCGACGCGCTGCAGGAACATGGCGCGCTGTTCTTCGACGAACTGCTGGACGCCGCCCGGTTGCTGCGCACCGAGCTGGAGGACGCGCTGGGCGAGCTGGTCGCCGCCGGCCGGGTCAGCGCCGACAGCTTCGCCGGCCTGCGCGCCCTGCTGCTGCCGGCGGCGAAGCGCGACGGCGGACGGCATCGTCGGCTGCGCCGGCACCAGCTCAGCGGCATCGAGGATGCGGGGCGCTGGGCGCTGGCCCGCAACAACCCTCTTCTCCCCTCCGGGGAGAAGATGCCCGACTGGGCAGATGAGGGGCGGGTGCTCGCGGGAAAATCCGATGAAACATCGGCGCGAGATCGGCCCCTCACCTCAATCCTCTCCCCCAAGGGGAGAGGAGGCGATGGTGGCGCTTCGCGCCAGGTTGATTCCATTGAAGCGGTGGAACACATTGCGCGCACCCTGCTGCGCCGCTACGGCGTGGTGTTCTGGAAACTCCTGGAGCGCGAAGCGCCATGGTTGCCGCCGTGGCGCGAACTGCTGCGGGTGTATCACCGGCTGGAGGCGCGCGGCGAGATCCGCGGCGGCCGTTTCGTCGAAGGCCTGGTCGGCGAGCAGTTCGCCCTGCCCGAGGCGATCGCGCCGCTGCGCGCGGTGCGCTCGCGCGCGGACGACGGCGAGCTGGTCTGCCTGAGCGGCTGCGATCCGCTGAACCTGGTGGGCACCGTGCTGGCCGGCGACAAGGTGCCGGCGCTGGCGGGCTCCCGCGTGCTGTACCGCGACGGCGTGGCGATCGCCGCGCTGGTCGGCGGCAAGCCCGTCGCGCTGATCGAATTGTCGGCCGCCGACACCCAGCTGGCGAAGCACGTCCTGCTGCGTTATCCGCCCTCGGTGCCGGAAACGCCGGCGGCCGCACGCTGACGCCATGGGCTGCCTGCCGGTCCTTTTGCTGTTTCCGCTGGGTTTCGGTATCGGCTATCTGGTCGGTGGCGACCGCGGCGGGTTGTGGGGCGCCGGCATCGGCTTGCTGCTTGGCGTGCTGGCGATGGCTTGGTTCGTCAAGGCGCTGCGCGGGCGTCGCTGAAGCGCCGATGTAGGGCGGGTACGACCCGCCACTTTTGCTCCGAAGAATGGCCGGCACCGCCCACCCTGCGAAACCTCAAAGCTTGAGGTATACGCGCCGCCGATCCATCGCCCACACGATCAGCCACCACAGCGCCACGAACACCACCGCGAACGCCAGCGACGGCACGTACGGCCCGAACCACGGCGTCATCCAGCCGGCGAACAGGTGCTGGTAGATCGGCTGCCTGCCAGCCCAGCGCCGGCAGCAGGATCTGCATCAGCTCGGAGCCGGCGTAGGCGGCGATCGCGTTGACGCCGAAACGCCGGCCCAGCGCAGGCCAGCCATGGCGGTCGATCAGCTGGTGGAAGCCCAGCAAGGCCAGCGTGGCCCAGCCGGAGCACCACAGCACGAAGGAAGGTGTCCACAGATTCTTGTTGAACGGCAGCCACAACGACCACAGCGCGCCGAGCAGCAGCGCGAGCAGGCCCCCGCGCAACAGGCGCCGCGTCTGCCCCGCGCGCAACCAGGCGCCGGCGCACAAACCGAGCAGGCTACTGGCGATGGCCGGCAACGTGCTGAGCAAGCCTTCCGGGTCGTGCATCTGGCCCGTGATCGCGTTGCGCTCCCACACATAGTGGCCGAACACCGCGCCATCGACGCGATCAACGACATTGACCCATTTCTCCAGCGTGCCACCGTGAACAGCAGGATGCCGGTGTAACCCGCCAGCAAGGCCACGATGGCGAGCCACCACGCGCGGCGCGACGTGTGGATCGCCAGCATCGCCACCGCGGCGAAACAGACGCCGATGCGTTGCAGCACGCCGGGCCAGCGCATGTGGCTATCCGGCAGCCACCACGCCGCCAGCGCGTTGATCAGCACGCCCAGCGCAAGGATGCGCAACGCGCGCCACAGCGCCGCATGGCGCAGCGCAGTCGGCGCCACCCCCTGTTCCAGCCGCGGCAGGATCGCCCAGGCCACCGACACGCCCATCACGAACAGGAAGAACGGAAACACCAGATCGGTCGGCGTGCAGCCGTGCCACGCCGCGTGCTCCAGCGGCCAGAGCACGTGATCCCAGTCGCCGGGATCGTTGACCAGCAGCATCGCCGCCACGGTGCAGCCGCGCAGCGCATCCAGCGAGGCGAGGCGCCGGCTCATGGTGCCGGGACGAGCACCACGCTGCCCAGCGCATACAGCGGGCCGTCGATCGGCGCGGTGTAGAGCAGACACAGCGCATGTTCGCCCTGTTGCGCCGGCAGCGCTGCGTCCAGGGTGAAGTTGCGGGCGCCGTGCGCGGGATCGGGCAAGGCCATGCTGGCCAGCGGCAGGCCATCGCAGCTATCCAGATGCACCACCAGCTCGCCGAACGGCGTGCTGCTCGGGCGTGACACCACCAGCTTCTGCTCGTGGGCCAGCGCGAAGTTGCGTTCGAGTCGCACCGCCTCGACCCGTATCGATGTCAGCCCGTCCAGCGGCGTGGCCGGATACAGCTGGCAGCTGTTGAACACGTTGATGCTGTACACCGGCGCCAGCGAGGTGGCGTCGGGCATTGGCTGCACGCGCAGACGGAAGTCGCTGCCGGGGCAGTTCGGCATGGCGTTGCCGGCGAGGCTCAGCAGGCTGACACGATCCAGCACGCGCTGGCGCGGCGCGGCCAGCGCACTGCCGTCGGCGGCGAAGCTGGTCGCGCGCACGGTGGTCGGCAGCACCACGTTGAACGGCGCCTGGTAGCGCGGCGAGGCTTGCACGGGCGCGCTGCCGTCCAGCGTGTAATGGATGGCGCCGGCACCGGCCTGGTTCGACAGCGTGACCGTGGCGCGCCGGGTGACCAGCGCGAGACTGCGATCGATGGCGATGTCCACCGCAAAGGCACTGTCGGCGTACGCGACATGCTGCGCCCGGTAGCGCGCGAGCTGCGCCGGCAGGCGCGCGAGGAAACCGGGCCAGTCGTTGGCGGCAGCCGGCGACCACGCCACTTCGCCGAGCGCATCCAGCCGCGGGAAAACGGCATGTTCGACGTGGGCGAATGTCGGCATGTGCTCAGCCCACACGTTGGCCTGCAGACCAAGGATGTGCGCGGCCTGCGCGTCGCCCAGCACGGCGGGCACGGGCTGGAAGCCATACACATCGTGCAGCGACTCCACTCCGAGACGGCCGGCGTACTCGTCGTCCAGCCCGCCCTGCACGTGGTCGAAATACAGCGTGGGTGCGGGGGCCATCACCACGTCGTGACCCATCATCGCCGCCTTGATCGCGCCCTCGGTGCCGCGCCAGGACATCACCGTGGCATCGGCCGGCACGTGTCGCCTTCGAGGATCTCGTCCCAGCCGATCAGCTTGCGCCCGTGCCTGTCCAGGTACTGGCCGATGCGGCCGATGAACCAGCCCTGCAGCGCGTTCTCGTCTGGCGATGCCCAGCTCGCGCATCTTCGCCTGCACCGCGGGCGAGGCCTTCCACTGGTCCTTGACCGCCTCGTCGCCGCCGACGTGGATGTATGTCGACGGGAACAACGCCATCACCTCGTCGAGCACGTTTTCGAGGAAGCGTGAAAGTGGCATCGTCGACGTTGTAGAGGTACGGGTTCACGCCCCAGTCGGTGGAGACTTCGCGGTCGCTGGCCGGTGACGCCGAGTTGCGGATACGCGGCCACCGCGGCCTGCGCGTGGCCCGGCATGTCGATCTCCGGCACGATGGTGATGTGGCGCGCGGCGGCGTAGGCGACGACGCGCGGATCTGCTCCTGGCTGTAGAAGCCGCCGTAGCGGGCCGGTTCGCCGTCGTGCCCGGCAGCCGGCGGCGTGCGCCACGCGCCGACGCGGGTGAGCTCGGATAGCGTTTGATCTGGATGCGCCAGCCCTGGTCGTCGGTGAGGTGCCAGTGGAACGTGTTGAGCTTGTGCTGGGCCATCTGGTCGAGCAGCCGCTCGATCTCTTCCACCGTCTGGAAATGCCGCGCGGAATCCAGCATCAGCCCGCGCCAGGCGAAGCGCGGCTGGTCGCGAATGGTCAGCGCGGGTACCTGCACCGCGCCGCGCCGCGCATCCGGCGTGAGCAGCTGCCACAGCGTCACCGCGCCGTAGAACAGGCCGGCGCCGTCACGCGCGCTGATGCGGATGCCTTCCGGCGTGACGTCCAGCGCATAGCCCTCGCGGTTCGCCACCGGCGCGGCGGGGTCGAGCCGCAGCACGATCGCATGCGCGGCGGCCGCGCCGTGTTTCAGCGGCAGGTGCAGGCCGCGGGTGCGCGCGATCAGGTCGGCCAGGTAGGCACCGGTGCGCCGGGTCGACGCCGAGTCGTCGGCGAGCACGATGGGCGTGTGCGCATCGACCGTGAAGCCGCCGGCGTCGACGCGCAGTTGCGCCGGCAACGGCAGCAGTGGAATCGGAGCGGCGGCATGGGCGATGACGCCCAGCCCCATCGCCATGGCTGCCCAGCCCAGCAGGATCAAGCGGCGTGTCATCGGCAGTCTCCGTCGCAGCATGTGCATCACGCTAACAAAAAAACGGGCCCGACAACTTTTGCTCGGGCCCGCGTTGGGGAGGATCGCGAAGCCATCCATGGCCCGCATTGCGGTGAAACGGTTCAGAGCTTGAAACGCAGGCTCAGGTAGTACTGGCGACCGTTGTCGTAGAACGCATACGGCTGCTTCCCGTAGGCCGCGTTCTGCGTGTAGTACTTCAGTTTCGGGTTGTTGAGGTTCATCCCGTCCAGCGACAGCGACATCCAGTCGGTGAGCTGCATGCCGAACGACACGGCAAGGTTGCCGATGCCCTGCTGGAAGTAGGTGTCGGTGCGGCTCACGCCGGCGTAGAACTGCGAGCGGTAGGTGTAGCTGACGCGCGCATTGAAGCGCTTGTTCTCGAAGTAGCCCGACACGTTGTAGGTGTTCTTGGAGGCGCCCTGCAACGGCTTGTCGCCGGTGGCATGGGCGTCGGCGTAGGTGTAGTTGGCCTGCACGCCGAAGTTGTCGCCGATCGGCTGGATGTAGTTCAGCTCCACGCCGCGAACCTGGCCGTTGACGTTGCGCGGCACGCTGATCAGGTAGTTCGAGAACACGTCGTGGCCGGCCGCCTGGCTGGCCTGCATGTCCTTGAAGCTGCGCGTCTCGTTGCCGAAGTTGACGTAGTCCTTCAGGTTCATCGCGTACACACCGGCCGACAGCAGGCCACGTCGCGCGAAGTACCACTCCACCGCCGCATCGAAGTTGCTCGATATCAGCGGCCGGAGCTTCGGATTGCCGCCGCTGCCGGTGTGGGTCAGGTCGTCGGCCGACACGTAGCCCGCCAGCGCCGAGTAGTCCGGCCGGGTCATGGTCTGCGACGCGGCGAAGCGCAGCAGCAGGTCGTCGGTGACCGCGAACTTGACGTTGGCGCTGGGCAGGAACTTGTCGTAGCTGTGCCGGTAGGTGTTCCAGTAGTAGTCGCCGAAGGCCGAACCGGAGATCGGCCCGGTGACCGTGGTGGCTTCGCCGTCCGGCGCGGTGCTGGTGTAGCCGATGTTCTCCTTGGTCTTCACGTAGCGCACGCCGACATTGCCGCTGGCGATGCCGGACTCGAAGTTCAGCTGCAGGTAGGCGGCGGAATCCTTTTCCTCGACCTTGTAGACGTCGTTGAAGTAGAAGCGCGAAACCGGATTGCGGTTGGCGAAGTTTGCGTCGATCTGCGCCAGCTGGGCCGGCGTCCAGTACCAGATCGGGCCCGGGAAGTTGCCGCCGAGCGAGCCGTTGAAGCCGCTCGGGTAGGTCTGGTGGGTGGTCGGGTAGGCGGCCGGGTTCTGCCAGTCGGAGGCAAAGTTCGGACCCTGCGCGACTTCGAACGGGTTCTCGCGCGTGTGCTTGGCGTAGCGCCCGCCGAACTGCAGCGAGGTGAGAGCACCGCCATCGAAGCTGAGCTCGCCGTCGAACTGCGCCCAGTCCTCCTTGTCCTTCACCTTGATGCCCTGGCCGCCGAAGATCCAGCCCGCCGACGGCAGGATGCCCGACGGCGAGGTGTTGTCGCCGCCCAGCGTCCAGTTGATCGGCTTGCCGAGGCCGCGCATGTCCCAGCTGGCGCCAGCGCCGACGGCCGTGCCCAGCTCGATCACGTCCTGGGTCGGGCTGCTGCCGGTGCCGCGGGTGGTGCCGACCTGGCCGCTGAGGCTGAGGTGGTCGGTGGCGTGCCAGTTCGCATTGAGCGTGAGGTATTTCGACTCGGACGCTGCGCCGGGACGGGAGATCTGGTCGTACACGCCGTAGGCGTTGGTGCCACCGGCGATCGAGCCGCTGGTGACCACGTTGTTGTTGATCGAGTTGGCGGTCAGCACGCCGCCGCCGCCCAGCGCACTGCTGGCCCACATCATGTAGTTGCGGTTGTAGTTGTCGGCCTTGAGCTTGGAGTAGAAGCCGTTGAGGTCGAGGGTGAGGTTGTCGGTCGGCCTGATCTGCAGGTCGATCACGCCGCCCTTGCGCTCACGCTGCTGGGTGAACAGCACCGCGCCGATTTCGTTTGGGTAATAGACGGTGTTGCCGCCGACCGTCGTGGGCAGGTAGCCGCCGACCACCTCCTGGCCGTTGCGCCGCAGGCTGCGCTTCTCGTAGAAGCCCTGCACCAGCACGCCGACGGTGTTGGCGTCGTTCTTCCAGTTGAACAGGCCGCTGAACTGCGGCTCGGTGTCGCCGGGAAGGTCCGAATACACGCCGCCGATCGAGGCCTCGGCAGTGACCTGCTTGGCGAACTCCAGCGGCTTGCGCGTGATGATGTCGACCGAGCCGGCGCTGCCGCCTTCGACGATGCTTGCCTCGGAGGTCTTGTGCACCACCACCTGGCTGACGATTTCCGACGGCAGCAGGGTGTAGCTGACGCTGCGGCCCACGGTCTGCACCTGGCTCAGCACGAACCAGTCGCCGGTGCCGACGGTGTGGCCGTTGATCAGGGTCTGGGTGAGGCTGGGGCTGGTGCCGCGCAGGCTGACACGATCGCTCTCGTCGAAGCCGCCTTCGCTGGCGCTGGACGAGCTGATGTTGACGCCGGGCAGGCGCTGCAGGGTGTCGGCCACGTTCTTGGCCGGCAGCTTGCCGATGTCCTCGGCGGTGATGATCTCGACGTGCGAGGCCGCGTCCTTCTTCAGCGCCAGCGATTCGGCCTCGCTGTCACGGATGCCGACGACGACCACCGTGCCCAGTGTCTTGGTCTTGGTTTGGTTGTCCTGGCTGCTGGTCGCCGGTGGTCTGATCGGCGTCTTGCGCATACAGCGCCCCGGATACGCACAGACCGGCGATGATGCTGGCAGCTAGCAATGTCTTGCGGTAGTTCATGATGTCCTCCCCTCAGAGGCTGGCTCGAATCAGGACCGTCATGGCGACGGCCGTGGACTTGTGTTGCGGCTGGCTTGGCGCCGTGTCACTGGATGCCGCCCATCTCACTCTCCCTGCCGTTCATCCAGAAACCAGCCTGCGGCGCCGATGACACCAAGCTGGCCGTGCTCGATCAGTCGTACTGGAACCTGCTGCAGATAGGCGCGCATCACGCCCTTGTTGAAATAGCGTTCGGCGAAGCTGCTGGCCAGCAGGAACGACTGGATCTGCGGCAGGATGCCGCCGGCCAGGTAGACCCCGCCGCGGGCGCCGTACAGCAGCACCAGGTCGCCGACGAAGCTGCCGAGCAGGCCGCAGAAAACCTCCAGCGCCTCCACCGCGGCGGCATCGCTGCCAGCCAGCGCGGCGCCGGTGACTTCGGCCGGGGTCAGCAGACGCACCGGGCTGCCGCGCAGTTCGCACAGCGCGCCATAGAGCTTGAGCAGGCCCGGGCCGGACAGCGCATCCTCGAACGACACGTGCGCGCGCTCGCGGCGGAACAGCCGCAGGATCTCGATCTCGCGTTCATTGCCCGGCGCCAGCGACACCTGCCCTGCCTCGGTGGCCAGCACGTGGGCGCGCGGCTGGCCCGGCAACAGCACCGCCGAACCCAGCCCGGTGCCGGGTCCCATCACCAGCACCGGCCCGCTGGCCGGCGGCTGCGCGCTCTCGATGATCGGCCGGGCCTCTTCGGCGGCAATGAACTGGGTGGCGTAGGCGACCGCCTCGAAATCGTTGATCACCGCCAGCCGCTGGATGCCGAGGCCGTCGCGGATCTCGCGGATCGACACCGGCCACGGCAGGTTGCCGTTGACGATGGCGTCGTCCAGCACGTAGCCGGCGCAGGCCACCGCACAGTGGCGCAGCTCGCCCGGCACGCCGCGTACGGCGTCTCGGCCAGCTGGTCGACGAAGTCCTGCAGCATCGCGGTGAGGCTGGACCAGTCGGCGCAGCCGTAGCGGTGGTAGTGCAGCACGCTGACCGGGCGCCGGCCGGCCGCGTTGCCGACGACCAGGCCGATGCGCGCATGCGTGCCGCCGACGTCGGCGGCCAGGAACGGCCGCTGCGGACCCGGACCGCACGCACCGGCGTCGGCCGATGCCTCGGTACCGGCCATCGCCGAGGCTGCCGCCGCACGACGCTGGTTCGCGACTTCCCCCACTGCCTTCTCCCGTGGCCGGTGACGCCCTCACCCGGACGCGCTGGCGTACCGGGCACGGCGGATTCGGGCGGAGTCTGCTGGCGCAATGACAACGTTGTCAACCGGGATCGCGTCAATTTCCCGAACAATCGATACGGCGACGCAACATAGCTGTCATGACACTTCTGAGGCCGGCTCGCACGACGCCTTGTGATGGCTTTGCACAACGCACAAGAGCATCGCTGCGCGGACAGAACGCCGCCTGCTGCGCTGCCGCAACGGTAGCTCCGTATAGCCGTCTGGACGGTGCAATCAAGACGACGACGCCGAGGCCGTTCGAGTGATTTATTGACAACGTTGCACTTTTCGGCAATTAAAGAGACATTCCTGCCTGTTCCGGTCACCCGACCGGCGCGGCACGGCGACCCCGGGGAGAACCATCCATGGCAACCACGCTGGCGGCGGCGCCGTCCGATCGCACCCATCTCGGGCCGATGCTGATCATCGGCCTGCTGTTCTTCATCTTCGGCTTCGTCACCTGGCTCAACGGGCCGCTGATCACCTTCGTCAAGCTGGCCTTCGAGCTCGACGACGTCAACGCCTTCCTGGTGCCGATGGCGTTCTATCTGTCGTACTTCTTCCTCGCGCTGCCGGCGTCGCTGGATCCTGCAGCGCACCGGCATGAAGAAGGGCATGGCGCTGGGCCTGTTCGTGATGGCGGTCGGCGCGGTGCTGTTCGGCCAGTTCGCCACGCAGGCGCTTGTATCCCGGCGCGCTGACCGGCCTGTTCGTGATCGGCGCCGGGCCTGTCGCTGCTGCAGACCGCGTCGAATCCGTACATCAGCATCCTCGGCCCGATCGACAGCGCGGCGCAGCGCATCGCGTTCATGGGCATCTGCAACAAGGTCGCCGGCATGCTCGCGCCGTTCGTGTTCGGCGCGCTGGTGCTGCACGGCATCGGCGACGTTCGGCGACACAGGTCGAAGCGGCGCCGACGCCGGCGGCGCGCGAGGCCGCTGCTCAACGCGTTCGCCGCGCAAGATCCACCTGCCGTACATGGTCATGGCCGGTCTGCTGGTGCTGCTGGCGATCTGGATCGCTGCGCTCGCCGCTGCCGGAGATCAGGCCGGCCGAGGCCAACAGCGAACGGCGCGATCGGCCAGCCAGCACGGCAGCATCTTCAGCTTCCCGCACCTGTGGCTGGGCGTGCTGTGCCTGTTCGTCTACGTCGGCGTGGAGGTGATGGCCGGCGATGCGATCGGCACCTACGGCGCACGGCTTCGACCTGCCGCTGGACGCACACCAAGTATCTTCACCTCGTTCACCCTGGGCGCGATGCTGCTCGGCTACGTCGTCGGCCTGCTGCTGATCCCGCGCTTCGTCTCGCAGGAGCGCTACCTGGCGATCTCGGCGGTGCTCGGCGTGCTGTTCTGCGCTCGGCGCCTTCCTCACCCACGGCTACGTCTCGGTCGGCTTCGTCGCCGCGCTCGGCTTCGCCAACGCGATGATGTGGCCGGCGATCTTCCCGCTGGCGATCAAGGGCCTGGGCCGCTTCACCGAGACCGGTTCGGCGCTGCTGATCATGGGCATCGCCGGCGGCGCGATCATTCCGCAGCTGTTCGCGCACCTGAAGCAGCACGTCGATTTCCAGCTCGGTGTTCGCGCTGCTGATGGTGCCGTGCTACCTGTACATCCTGTTCTACGCGCTGCGCGGCCACCGGGTCGGCGCGCAGGCACTGAACCGCCGTCGCAGGCGCGGCCTAGCTGGATGCAGGCGCCGCCGCACTGACGTGTCGGCTCCGGCACGATGCGCGACCGGCGACCAGCTCGATACACGAGGTCAGCGATGCGCAGCGCCACCATCAAGGATGTCGCCGAACGGGCGAAGCGTCTCGCTGAAGACGGTTTCGCGCGTGATCAACAACGAGCCGTCGGTGCATGCAGCGCACGCGCGAGCGCGTGCAGCGCGCGATCGCCGAGCTCGACTACCAGCCCGACCCGTCCGCGCGCAGCCTGCGCAGCGCGCACGCTCGTACGCGATCGGGCTGGTCTACGACAACCCGAACCCGTACTACATCATCGGCGTGCAGAACGGCGTGCTGTCGGCGTGCCGCGAGACCGGCTTCGGCCTGCAGATCCATCCCTGCGATTCGACTTCGCCGAAGCTGGCCGACGAACTGCGCCGAACTGGTGCAGCGCTCGCGCCTGGCCGGGCTGGTGCTGGCGCCGCCGATGTCCGAGCAGCACGGAACTGATCGCGCGCGCTGGCCGCGCAGCGGCGATCCAGTTCGTGCGCATCATCTCCGCGCGCCGAGGACCCGCAGCGACGGCTGCCCTGCGTCTACGTCGACGACCGCGACGCCGCCTACGAGATCACCGAGCACCTGATCCAGCTCGGCCACCAGCGCATCGGCTTCCTGTGGGGCGGCAGCGGCGCACCGCTCCAGCCAGGAGCGCTACCAGGGCTACGAGGATGCGCTGAAGGACTACGGCATCGCCGCTCGACAAGCAACTGGTCGTGCCGGGCGACTACACCTTCGACGACGGCTTCCGCGGCGCGCGCCGGCTGCTGGCGCTGACGCGAACCGCCCACCGCGATCTTCGGCTCGCAACGACGAGATCGCCGCCGGCGTGCTGGCCGCGGCGCAAGTCGGACGGCATCAACGTGCCGTACGACCTGTCGATCGCCGGCTTCGAGGACAGCCCGTTCTCCAAGCAGTCGTGGCCGGCGCTGACCACCGCGAAGCAGGCCACCGAGGACATCGCGCGGCACGCCGCGCGGCGGCTGATCGGCGACCTGCAGCGCGAGGCCAACGGCGAACCGGTGGACAGCCGCAACGAGGGCTTCAGCCCGGAACTGGTGGTGCGCGGCTCCACCGCGCCGCGGCCGGCCGCGCCCGGCACCCGCAGCACCAAACGGCGCAGGCCGACAAGCTGACCTCACCCGCGCGCAATCACCCCGATCGCCAGCAGTGCCAGCGCCACGCCGACGAGGTTGAGGCGGCTCAGCCGCTCGCGGAACAATAGCAAGCCGACCAGCGCGCCCAGCGCCACCACGCCGATGTTCATGCTGGCGAAGACCAGTGACGGATGCTGCGGCAGCGCGCGGTGGCCGCGCAGGTAGAACAGGATGTTGCCGAAGTTGGCCAGCCCCAGCAGCGCGCCGGCCAGCGCGTTGCGCGCGGTGAAGCGGGTCTGCCCGCGCGCGCGCCGCCACAACTGCAGCGCGAACGCCACCAGCAAGGCCAGCGCGAACATCGCCTGCAACGAGGTGCCCAGCGCCACGCCGGCCAGCGCCACGCGCTTGAACAGCACGTCGATCACGCCGAAGCCGGCGAACACCACCAGCGGGTACAGCCAGCCGCCGGCGCCGCCGGTGCCCGCACCGCGCCCGCCACGCCAGACCATGCACAGCAGGGCGAGCAGGCCCAGCGCGATGCCGAGCCCCTTGAAGGCGGTCAGCCGTTCGCCGAACAGCGCGAACGCGGCCAGCAGCGACAGCAGCAGCGACAGCCGCTGCGCCGCGTCGCTGCGCACGATGCCGGCGTGGCGCACTGACGCGGCCAGCGCCAGGAAGATCGTCGGCAGCAGCAGGCCCAGCGCGGCCAGCGCCAGCCACGGCATGCCGGGTTCGCGCAGGCCCGCCGGCGACGGCTGCAGCAGCAACGCGGTAAGCACGCCGGTCACCACGTAGTTCCAGGCGATCGCCTGGCCCACGTCGACCTCGAAACGCCGCGCCAGCTTCAGCAGCACCGACACCAGCACGCTGCACACCACGCTGAGCAGGACGTAGATCATCCGTCACTCCGACGACGGCCGATCGTCGCGCCGCCGCGGCATCGAGGCCCGCTCAAAACGCATCCAGTGGAATCTTCAGGTAGCGCACGCCATTGCCCTCGGCCGGCGGCAACTGGCCCGCGCGCATGTTCACCTGCACCGCCGGCAGCAGCAGGGCGGGCACCGTCAGGGTAGCGTCGCGTGCGCTGCGCATGCGCACGAATTCGTCTTCGTCGATGCCGTCGCGCACGTGGATGTTGTCGCGACGCTCGGCGCCCACCGTGGTCTCGTGGACAAACACGTCGCGGCCGGCGGGCTTGTAGTCGTGGCAGAGGAACACCCGGGTTTCCTGCGGGAGCGCGAAGATGCGCTGGATCGAGCGGTACAGCGTGCGCGCGTCGCCGCCGGGGAAGTCGCAGCGCGCGGTGCCGTAGTCGGGCATGAACAAGGTATCGCCGACGAAGGCCGCGTCGCCGACCAGATGGGTCATGCACGCCGGCGTGTGGCCGGGCGTATGCATTGCCACGGCTTCGATGCCGCCGATCATGTAGCGCTCGCCGTCCGCGAACAGGTGGTCGAACTGGCTGCCGTCGCGGCTGAAGCCGGGACCCGCGTTGAACAGTTGGCCGAAGGTGTCCTGCACGTCGCGGATGTGTTCGCCGATGCCCAGCCGGCCGCCCAATTGCGCCCGCACGTACGGTGCCGCCGACAGGTGGTCGGCATGCACGTGGGTGTCGATCACCCAGTCCACCTGCAGGCCCTGCGCCCGCACGAACGCGATCAGCGCGTCGGCGCTCGCATGGCCGGTGCGCCCGGACGCGGCGTCATAGTCGAGCACGCTGTCGAACACCGCCGCATTGGCGGTGGCCGGGTCCCATGCCACGTAGCTGAAGGTATGGCTGGCCTCGTCGAAGAATGCCTGCACCTCGGGACGATGCATCGTCAGTGTCCTCCGGCGGGAGGCAGCAGGCGCGCGGCCAGCCACCAACCCGCGATCATGCAGGCCACCAGCACCAGCAGCGCGGGCACGCCGGCACCGAGCGAGGCCAGCGCTGGACCGGGACAGTAGCCGGCGATGCCCCAGCCGATGCCGAACAGGGCGGCGCCGCCGATCAGGCGGGCGTCGATGCGGCGCGACGTGGGCCACTGGAACCGCTCCGCGAGCAACGGGCGCGGGCGCTGCCGCACCAGCCGGTAGCCCGCCGCGGTGGTCGACACGGCGCCGGCCATCACGAAGAGCAGGCGCGGATCCCACGCGCCGAAAATGTCCAGGAAGCCGAGCACCACCGCCGGCTGGGTCATCCCGCCCAAGGCGAGGCCGCAACCGAACAGCAACCCGGCGACGAAGGCCGCCCACGACTTCATGCGCCGACTCCCAGCAGATGCCGAAGCACGAATACGCTGGCGATGCCGAACGCCATGAACACCGCCGTGGCCAGCAGCGAACGCGGCGACAGCCGCGCGATGCCGCAGACGCCATGCCCGCTGGTGCAGCCGCCACCAAGCCGCGTGCCGATGCCGACCAGCAAGCCGGCCAGCACCATCCACGGCAGCCCCACCTGCGGCGCACCGATGCCGCTGTCGCCGCGCAGCCACCACAGCAGCAGGGGGCCGCATAGCAGGCCGAGCACAAAGGCCAGCCGCCACGCGCGGTCGCCAGCGCCGCTGCCGATCAGGCCACCGGCGATGCCACTGATGCCGGCGATGCGGCCCAGCGCCGCCATCAGCAGCACCGCTGCGAAGCCGATCAGCACGCCGCCGCCCAAGGCGCCGAGGTAAGGGTGCATGGTCACGTTTCCTGTGGGTACGAATGTGGAGATTATCGCCCCTGCACGGCCGGTTGCCGCGTCATGCCGGTCGCGCGGCCTGCTCCAGTGCGATTCGCATCGTTCGCCACCCGCGACCTTTGCGCGCGCTTGTGCGCGACAGACCCGGCAGGGCGTGCCGCCGGGTATCTTGCCACGGCAAATGCATACCAGCATATATTTGCCTTGACAAATATATGCTGGGCAATAGAATACGCGGCGATGAATACTGGCTCGCCCGCCTACGCCAACCCGAAAGAAAGCCTCGGCATCCTGCTCGGCCTGGTGCGGACGGAGATCGTGCGGGCGGTGGAAGCGGAGCTGGCCGCGCTCAACGTGGATCTGCGCTTCACCCAGTTCCTGATACTCAAGCGACTGGCCCGGCTCGGTTCGATGTCGGCCAGCGAGCTGGCCCGCTCGGTGGAGCTGGACGGCGGCGCGATGACCCGCCAGCTCGACCAGCTCGAACGCAAGGGTTACCTGCGCCGCCGCCCGCATGAGCAGGATCGCCGCGCGCTGCGGATCGAACTGACCGACGCCGGCAACGCACTGTGGCAGCAGTTGACCGACTGCAACGACCGCGTGCTGACCGCCGCCCAGCGCACGCTGGACGAGGCCGAACAGGCGCAACTGCACGACTACCTGGAACGCGTGCTGCACGCGCTTCGCGACAAGAACTGACCCCTTCCGTCCCTGGACCTTTCCATGCGTCTGCATCTTCTTGCGGCTGCTTCCGCCCTGACCCTCGCGCTGGCTGGTTGTGCCAGCGGCGGCGGCCTGCATCCGGACGGCAGCCCGATCGATCCGGCCACCCTGAAGACCGAGCGCAGCCTGGCCGGCGTGAACGTGTCGCTCGCCGCCTGGCCGGCCAGCGACTGGTGGACCGGGCTGGGTGACCCGCAACTCGACGCGCTGATCGCCGAGGCCCTGCGCGACAACCCCGGCCTGGGCGTGGCCGATGCGCGGGCGCGCGCCGCGCAGGCCGAGGCTGGCCTGGCCGACGCCGCGCGCGAGCCGGTGCTGAACGCGGGCGCCAGCGTGTCCGGTGCGCGCATCCCGACCACGGTGTTGCCGGCCAAGAGCGGCGGCGGCCATTTCGCGCTGGCCAAGTACGCCGACCTAAGCTTCAAGTGGGGCCTGGACCTGTGGGGCGGCAAGCGCGCCGCCTGGCAGGCTGCGCTGGGCGCCTCGCGCGCCGCCGACGTCGATGCCCGCGCCGCGCGCATCGAGCTGTCCGGCAACGTGGCCCGCGCCTACGTCCAGCTTGGTTACGCGTTCACCCAACAGGATCTGGCCGAGGCCGAGCTGAAGCGCGCCGGCGCCGCGCGCGAGTTGACCCGCCAGCGCGTCGCCGCCGGCATCGACAACCAGATCCAGCTCAAGCAGGGCGATGCGGAAGTGGCCAGCGCCGAGCAGCAGGCGGCACTGGCCAGCCGCGCGGTCGACGCCGCGCGCTCGTCGCTGGCAGTGCTGCTGGGCAAGGGTCCGGACCGCGGCCTGCAGATCGGCCGGCCGCAATTGCTGCCGCCGGCCGCGCTGGCGGTGCCGATCGACCTGCCGCTGGACCTCGTCGGCCATCGTGCCGACCTGGTCGCCGCGCGCTGGCGCGTCGAGGCCGCCGGCAAGGACATCAAGGCGGCGAAGACCGAATTCCTGCCCAACATCAGCATCGGCGCGATGGCCGGCGTGATCAGCATGGGCGGCGGCAACCCGTTCACCCTGCCCGCGCGGTTCTACCAGGTCGGGCCGTCGATCAGCCTGCCGATCTTCGACGGCGGCCGCCTGCGCGCGAACCTCGCCGGCAAGGATGCGCAGTACGACCTCGCGGTGGCGCAGTACAACCAGACCCTCGTCGGCGCGCTCAACCAGGTCGCCGACGAGCTGTCCGCGCTCCAGTCGCTGGACGAGCAGGTCGCCGCCCAGCGGCGCGCGCAGGATGCCGCGCAACAAGCCTGGCAATTGGCCGAGCAGCGCTACAAGGCCGGCGTCGGCAGCTACCTGGAAGCGCTCAGCGTGCGCCAGCAACTGCTCGCCGCCGAGCGCGGCACGGCGGCACTCGAGGCGCAGCAGGTCGATCTTTCGGTGCAGCTGATCCAGGCCCTCGGCGGTGGCTACCGGCCCAACGACGAGGCCGGCCGCAGCGGTTTCCAGCCACACGCCGACACACCGTCTCCATCCCTATCCCGTTCCTGAGGCAGCCCCATGTCCAGCCAGACCATCCCCGATTCCAGCGGCACCGCGGCCGGAGGCTCGCCGGTCGCCGCGCCACCACCGAAAAAGAACCCGCGCGGCCTGCTGTTGCGCCTGCTCGGCGGCGTGGTGCTGCTCGCCGTGATCGGCTGGACGCTGTGGTACTTCCTCGACGGCCGCTGGTACGAGGCCACCGACGACGCCTACGTCAACGGCAACGTCGTGCAGATCACCCCGCAGGTGCCCGGCACCGTGGTCAGCATCGGTGCCGACGACGGCGACCTGGTGCACGCCGGCGACGTGCTGGTGCAGCTCGACCCGAGCGACGCCGACGTGGCGCTGGCCGAGGCGAAGGCGAACCTGGCCAACACCGTGCGCAAGGTGCGCGGCCTGTACACCAACGTGAACGGCGCCCAGGCCGACGTGGCCGCGCGCCAGACCGCGGTGGCCAAGGCTCGCGCCGACTACAACCGGCGCGTGGCGCTGGCGAAGTCCGGCGCGATCTCGGCCGAGGAGCTGGCGCACGCCCGCGACGCGCTGACCAGCGCCGAGAGCGCGCTGATCGCGGCGCAGCAGCAGTATCAGACCAGCAAGGTGCTGGTCGACGACACCGTGGTCGCCTCGCACCCGGACGTGCAGGCCGCCGCGGCCGCGCCTGCGCGCCGCCTTCCTCGACGACGTGCGCGCCACCCTGATCGCGCCGGTGGACGGCTATGTCGCCAAACGCACGGTGCAGGTCGGTCAGCGCGTGCAGCCCGGCGCCGCCCTGATGGCGGTGGTGCCGCTGCACGGCGTCTGGGTCGATGCGAACTTCAAGGAAACCCAGCTCACGCCACATGCGCATCGGCCAGCCGGTGACGATCGAGTCCGACGTCTACGCCGGCGCGGTGACCTACCAGGGCAAGGTGCAGAGCCTCGGCGTCGGCACCGGCAGCGCGTTCTCGCTGCTGCCGGCGCAGAACGCCACCGGCAACTGGATCAAGATCGTGCAGCGCGTCCCGGTGCGCATCGTGTTCGACGATCCGGCCCAGCTGGACAAGCACCCGCTGCGCATCGGCATGTCGCTGAACGTGGACGTGAACCTGCACGACCAGAACGGCCCGATGCTGTCGCAGCAGTCGCCGACCAAACCTGCCTTCAGCACCGACGTGTACCGGCAGCAACTGGCCACGGCCGACCAGGTGATCGGGCAGATCGTCCACGCCAACATGGCCGGCCGCAAGTAACGTTGTCTCCCTGTCCCCTGCTTGCAGGGGAGGGCTGCGCGGAGCGAGTTCGCTCTTGATCTCGAGTCAAGAGCCTTACCCCTTCCGACCTCCTCGCTGCGCAAAGAGAGGAGCAGATCACCCATCACCGATCGATCCCGATGAGCACCGAATTCCGCCCACCCAACCTGGCACTGAGCACGATCGGTCTGTCGCTGGCGACGTTCATGCAGGTGCTCGACACCACGATCGCGAACGTGTCGTTGCCGACGATTGCCGGCAACCTCGGCGTCAGCACCAACCAGAGCACCTGGGTGATCACCTCGTTCGCGGTGAGCATGGCGATCGCGCTGCCGCTGACCGGCTTCCTCAGCCGCCGCTTCGGCGAGGTGAGGCTGTTCATCCGCGCTGCACGTTGCTGTTCGCGCTGACCTCGTTCCTGTGCGGCATCTCGCAGAGCATGGGCATGCTGATCCTGTTCCGCGCGCTGCAGGGCGCGGTGGCCGGCCCGATGTACCCGATCACGCAGAGCCTGCTGATCGGCATCTATCCGCCGGCCAAGCGCGGCATGGCGCTGGCGCTGCTGGCGATGGTGACGGTGGTGGCGCCGATCGCCGGGCCGATCCTCGGCGGCTGGATCACCGACAACTACTCGTGGCCGTGGATCTTCTTCATCAACGTGCCGATCGGCATCTTCGCCAGCATGGTGGTGGCCAACCAGCTGCGCGGCAAGGTCGAGAAGACCGAACGCCCGAAGATGGACTACGTCGGCCTGATCACGCTGATCATCGGCGTCGGCGCGCTGCAGATCGTGCTGGACAAGGGCAATGACGAGGACTGGTTCGACTCGACCTTCATCATCGTCACCAGCATCGTCTCGGCGATCGGCATCGCGGTGTTCCTGATCTGGGAATTGACCGACAAGGACCCGATCGTCGACCTGCGCCTGTTCCGCCACCGCAACTTCACCGCCGGCACGATCGCGCTGGTGCTCGCCTACGCGGCGTTCTTCGCGATCGGTCTGATGGTGCCGCTGTGGCTGCAGCGCAACCTCGGCTACACCTCGACCTGGGCCGGCTTCGCCACGGCGCCGATCGGCGTGCTGCCGGTGCTGCTGACCTTCTTCGTGGGCAAGTACGCCACCCACTTCGACCTGCGCACGCTGGCCTCGATCGCGTTCATCGTGATGGCCGGCACCTGCTTCCTGCGCTCGGACTTCTTCATCGGCATCGACTTCTACCACGTGGCGATGGTGCAGCTGTGGCAGGGCCTGGGCGTGGCGCTGTTCTTCATGCCGATCCTGACCATCCTGCTGTCGGACCTGCAGCAGAACGAGATCGCCGCCGGCTCCGGCCTGGCCACCTTCCTGCGCACGCTCGGCGGCAGCTTCTCCGCCTCGCTCACCACCTTGCTGTGGGAACGCCGCGCGGTGGCCCACCACGAGCAGCTGACCGAGCACATCACTGCCTACAGCCCGACCGCGCAGGCGGCGATGGACCAGCTTGGCCACGGCGACAACCAGGCCGCCGGCGGCATCATCAACGACATGATCACCCAGCAGGCCTACCAGATCTCGTTCAACGAGGTGTTCCACGCGCTGGGCTGGATCTTCCTGGCGCTGGTGCTGGTGATCTGGCTGGCCAGGCCGCCGTTCACGCCGAAGGCGCGCGCCGTTTCCGGCGGGCACTGACGCTCGCGCGCGTTACAGGTCGAAACCCACGCCGATCAGGGCCATGGTCTCGCCACGGTTGGGCTTGTGCAGGCCGCCGTTCGAGACATGGCGGACCTGGAAACTGACGTGGCGCCCTTGCCAGCCCAGCGTGCTGACGAACTGATAGCCGCTGCTCAGCGCCTGCGTGCGACCGGTATTCAGGGCCGGCTGGAAGCTGAAGAACAGCGGCCGGTACCAGTCGCCGGGATCGCCGTAGTGGATCCGCGCACCGCCAGCCAGCAGCCACGCCTCGTCGCGGGTGTCGTAGCGGGCATTGCGGTAACGGGCCACGTCGCGGCTGCCGATCCAGCCCAGCGAGACGTCCGGCGACCAGCTGAACCGGGTTGTGCCGATGCGGTGGTCGTCGAATACGGCCTCGACGAAGGATGCGTTGGTGCCGTAGCCGTCCATGTAGCTGCGCCCGCCCTGGATCTCCAGGTGGGTGGCGGCGGTGGCGGGGAAGATCGGTGCGGCCAGCGCGGCGGCGAGGCCGAAGCCAAGGAGGGGGAAGCCGGTGGATGGAAGGCATGAGGACACCCGTGGGGATGGGGATGGCATACCCGTATTTATGTACCTTATAGTTTAATAACCAGCGTCGAGCTTTAGTGAACCTTTTCGGGCAGGGTTCGAAACACAGTGTTTCCATGGCGCGAAAAAACCCGGCATGCGTGCCGGGTTTTTGTGGTGGCGGAGCGACGCGGTTACCGCATTGCCGCTGCCGGCTGCAGGGTCGGACTGTCCAGATCGAGTGCGCTCGACTCCAACAGCACGGCCTGCGGATACGCCTTGCGGATGTCCGCGGCGAACTGCGCGGCGTCGCCGACCACCACCACCGTGCCGGCACCGGTACCCAGGTGCTTGTTCGCGTACTTCTCGATCTGCTTCGGCGTCACCGCCTGCACCCGCGCGATGTACCTGCCGATCTCGTCCAGCGGCACGCCATACACCGCCAATTCGCCGACCTGTTCGGCCAGACCCGCGGTGGTTTCCAGGCTGCGGCCGTAGCCGCCGATCAGGGTGGCCTTGCGCGCGGCCAGTTCGCCGTCGCCGACGCGGCTGTCTCCCAGGCGCTTGAACTCGCCCAGCATCAACCCGACCACCTGCGCCGCCGACGGGTTCTTGGTCTGCGCCGCGGCCAGCCACAGGCCGGCGTCGCGCAATGGCTGCAACCGGCTGTTGGCGCCGTAGGACAGGCCGCGCTTGATGCGGATCTCCTCGTTGAGGCGTGCCGAGTACGAGCCGCCGAGCACCGCGTTGGCGAGCGTGCCCACGTAGTAGTCACCGTCGCCGCGCGGCGGCGCGGCATGCGCCGCGACGACGCCGGCCTGACCGGCACCGTGCTGGTCGATCAGCAGGACCGCCGGCACGCGGCTGGCGGCCTTGCCCGCCGGCCGTGCCGGCAGCGGGCTGGACGGCTTCGGCCAGTTGCCGAAGCTGGCCGAAGCCAGCTGCTGCGCCTGCGCCGGGGTGATGTCACCGGCGAGGATCAGGATCGCATTGTCGGGCCGGTACAGCACCGCGTGCAGCTGCTGCACGTCGGCGCGGCTGATCCGCGCGATCGAGGCCGGCGTGCCGCCGCGCGAATGGCCGTAGGCGCCTTCGCCGAACACGCCGCGGCTGGCGACCAGCGAGGCCAGCGCGGTGGGCCGGCTCAGCATCAGGCGCAACTGGTCGATCGCCTGCGCCTGCGCCCGCTTCAGCTCCTCGGCGCTGAAATCGGGTTGGCGCACCACCTCGGCCAGCAGGTCCAGCGCCTGCGGCAACTTCGGCGTGGTCACGGTGATGCCGACCGCGCTTTCGTCCCAGCCGGCAGAGGCATCCAGCGAGCCGCCCAGCGCCTCGGCCGCCGCGGCGATCTGTGGCGCGCTCTTGCCGGCCGCGCCCTTGGTCAGCAGGCTCGCGGTGAGGTCGGCCAGGCCGGCCTGCGCGGGCGGGTCCATCTCGCCGCCGCTGCGCAGCACCAGCTGCGCGGTGACCAGCGGCAGGCCGGCGCGACGCACGCTGACCACGCGCAGGCCGTTCGCCAGGGTTTGCGTCGACGGCGTCGGCACGGTCAGTTGCGGCGCGGGACCCGGGGTGGGTGGCGTGGCGGGAAAATCGGCGGCCAGCACGCTGCCGGCGACGGCCATGGCGGCCGTAAAGACGGCCAAACGGCAGGCATTCATCCGGCGGCTCATTTCGCTGCTTCTCATTTCGTCGCTCCCTTGGCGGCCTGCGGCAGGTAGTCGATGGTGACGCTGCGGGCGCCGGTGACGTATTTCTGCAGCACCCGGTGCACGTCCTCCGCGGTGACTTTCTGCAACGCGGCCAGGTCGGTGTTGACGTGTTCCGGGCTGCCGTCGATCAGCGCCGCCTGGCCCAGCGCGAACGCCAGGCCCTGCGCGGTCTGGCGCTGCTTCAGCTCGCTGGTGAGCAGCTGGGTCTTCACCTTGTCGAGCTCGGCGGCGGGGATCGGCTGGGTCGCCAGCCAGATGATCTCCTCGTGCAGCAGCTTCTCCGCCTCGGCCGGCTGGTGGCCGCTGGCGAGGATCGCGTAGGCGGTGAACAGGCCCGGCCCGACCCGGCCGTCGGCATCGGCACCGACCTGCTGGGCGACCTGGTGGCGATACACCAGCGACTGGTACAGCCGCGAGGAGTCGCCCTGCGACAGCAGCGCCGCGGCGACCTGCAGCGGGATGCTGTCGGCCGTGTCGGACGCCGGCGGCAGCAGCCAGGTGATCGCCACCGCGGGCAGCGGCGCGGTCTCGCTGGTGACGGTGTAGCGCAGGTTCTTCTTGCGCGCCGGCTCCTGCGCGGTGACCTGCGGGATCGGCGTGGCTGGTTTCGGGATCCAGCCGAAGTACTGGTCGACCCAGGCATCGAGCTGCTTCGGGTCGAAGTCGCCGGCGACGATCAGGGTGGCGTTGTCCGGTCGGTAGAAGGTCTTGTGGAATGCGATCACGTCCGGCAGCGTCGCCGCGTCCAGGTCCTCGATGCTGCCGATGGTCGGGCGCTTGTACGGATGCACCGCGTACGAATGCGGATCGATCGCGTTGAACAGCTTGCCGTACGGGTTGGCCAGCACGCTCTGGCGGTATTCCTCCTGCACCACCGCGCGCTCGGACTTGAAGTTCGCCTCGTCCACGTTGAGGTTGGACAGCCGCTCGGCCTCGGCCCACAGCAGGGTCTGCAGGTGGTTGCTGGGCACCACCTCGAAATAGTTGGTGACGTCGTCGCCGGTGGAGGCGTTGTTGGCGCCGCCGACGTCCTCGGTCAGCCGGTCGAACTGCTCGGCGTGCATGTGCTTCGTACTCTTGAACATCAGGTGCTCGAACAGGTGCGCGAAGCCGGAACGCCCCTGCGGGTCATCCTTCGAGCCGACGTGGTACCACACCTGCACCGCCACGTTCGGGCTGGAATGGTCCTCCACGCTGAGCACCTGCAGGCCGTTCGGCAGGGTGCGCTGGTGATATTGGATCGGCGGGATGGTCAGTTCGGCCGCGGCCAGCGGCGGCGAGGCCAACGCGGCAAGCAGGACGAGCGGGGCAAGCAAGGTGGCCGTGCGCAGATGCATGGGCGGTCCCTTCGTTGGAAAGGGGTCAACCTTAGCAAGTCCGTCGGAGGTGTAAAGCCAAGGGTCATTGGCTGGCTGCAGGATCTTCCGGCGACGGGGGGCAACCGCGCACGGCGCGACACACCTCAGAATTGAATCCGCCGTTGAATTGCCTCCGTCCCTTGAATTCCACTCCCTTCAAGTCAACGGCAAGCCGCGGTACCACGCCGCGAAAGCCACCCACGCGTCGCTGCGCGCGACGGTGAAGAACAAGCCGAACAACAACGTGGCCGCGGCCAGCATCAGCGGGAACGCCGCGCGCCCCTGTGCGGCATGGCGCTCGCGCACGATCAGGATGCCGATGACCAGGCAGATCACGGCGAGGGTGGTCGCCTGGTAGAGCTGGTCGACCGGCAGGCGTGGCAAGTAGCGGTAGACCAGGCGCGCGACCACCGGATCGACGAGACCGAGCAGCGTGCACGCCATGTAGCGCGCATGCAGCGCGGGGCGCCGCCGCCACCGCAGTGCGAGGCCCCACGCGAGCACGAAGAGCGCGACCTGGCCGAGCACGAGGAACAGGAACTCGGCATCCTCGACGAAGCCCGGCGCGCCGGCCTCGCGCATGCGCGAGTGGATCATCAACAGTGTCGCCACGACGATCGCCGGCACCAGCACCAGCGTGGTGCGCCCGAGCCAGCGGTGCAGGCGGCGCCAGCCGGCGCGGACCAGGAATGGCTGCGCGATCAGCAGGCCGAGCCAGAGCAGCATCAGCACGCTGTGCACATGCACGTACGGCCCGATGCCGCCGGCCGGCAACCGCGCGAAATAGTCGGGCCAGAACGCGAGCACGGCCAGGCCGAGGCTGGCAAGGAAGAACCAGCCGCTGTTGGCGAAGGGCAGCGCGGGACGGTGGCGTGCGCCCGCGGCCGGCGTACCAGTCGAGGCTGACAGTTGTTCGGGCATTGCGGCGCTCTCCTCATGGGGTTGCATCAGCGTTGGCGGATCAGCGCCGGCGCGGTGCTGCCGCCAATGTGCTCAGCGCAACGGTCCCGACGGCGGTCGAGTGCCGTCGTGGGCCCAGGCCACCAGTTCGTCGAATGCCTGCGCCGTCTGTCCCGGCGTGATCTCGCAGTGGCCGTCGGCCTTCACGTACTGCTGCACGAAGCGCTCGCCGCGCTGCGCACGCTGGGCCAGCAGCGCGTACTCGAACGCAGCCGAAGGCAACGCCGCCGCATCGCCGGTGGTGTGCAGCGCAAGCAGCGGCCGTTCGAGCCGGCCACTCGGCGTGTAGTGCCGCGCCAACCAGGCGGCCGCGACCGGATCGGCGCGATACCGGCGCACGCCGTCATTGAGCGCACCATCATCAGTGCTGCCGGTGTAGATCAGGTCGGCGTTGCCAAACGGGTTGGCGCCGGTGCGCTGCTGCAGTTCGCCCACGATCGCGGTGATGAAGAGCATGTCCGTGGCCAAGCCATCGTCGCTGGCGGCAGCAGCCAGTGCACGCATCCGGGCGGCCTTGTTCGGCGCCGCGTGCAGCGCGGCCAACACGCGCTCGCGCTGCGTCTTGCTCAGGCGGTAGTCGGCCGGCACCGGTACGAGCGGGCCGAACACGTCCGGAAAATAGTGATCGAATGCAGCTCGCAGCGCGAACAGGCGCTGCACGGCGCGGTCGCCCGCACCGATCACGCCGCATAGCGCGAGGCCGCCGGCGTAGACCTGCGGCCGCGTCTCCAGCGCCTGCACGGTCAGCAGGCCGCCCATCGAGTGTCCCATCGCGAAGGTACGTCGCGGCTGGCCATGTCGGGCGACAAAGTGTGACGACGCAGGCGCTCGTTGTCCGGGCCGGCCTGCTCGACTGCCCAGCCGGCACCCGCATAGGCGGACTGCGCGACGGCGTAGCCCCGCGCGAGCAATGGCTGCAGTTCCGGCGCCGGTGGCCCCGCTTCGTAGCGGACCGGCTCGGGCTCCCAGCCATGGAAGTACACCACCAAGCCACGGTTCCAGTTGACCGGCACGTCGATGCGGTAGGCGACCCCATCGAGCCGACCGAATTCGGTGTGGGTCGCCGGCGCGGCGGGCCCGACCGTGGTGGCGTGCTGCGCGAACGCAGATGCGAGGCAGGTGACGATGAGGCTCGTGGCGAAGATCCAGCGCATCATGACGACCACTCCTTCCCGTCCGATAGCGTCACGATTTCCAGCCAAGGCAGAGCAGGATTCGCTCGCTCGAACCTGCCAGAGGCAGGATGCGTATCCAGCCCGATTCAAGGCAACGGCGGATTCATCCGGGAAACGAAACTTGCCCGGATCGAACGATGGCTGAGTCCGAGCGTGTTGGCAACCGCCGAGAGAATCAACAGCTGCCCCAGGCCAGCCGCAGGCGGTCCCGGACGCCGGGCGAGGAAATCCGCGGTTGATTCGCCAAAATGGCCATCGTGCGTGCGCTGGCCATGGTCCGGCGCACGCGGAAGGGGTGACCCCGTTCTTTTGGCGCGTTGGCCACGCGCGTACCGGGCAGCACCCGCCGCGGCAACATGCGGCCCACCACCGCGCCGCCCGCCTGGCTGGCCAGTCAGTCCCGGTGCCGCCGTTTCAGGACGCCGTCTGTGCCCCGCCCAACGCCTTGAGTCGCTTCTTCTCCGCCCGGCGCTCGCGCCGCGCGGCCTTGCGGATCTTGCGGTCGTAGTTCCACAAGTAGATCGCCGGTGTGCTGAGCAGGGTCAGCAGCTGCGACACCAGCAAGCCGCCGACGATGGCGATGCCCAGCGGCTGGCGCATTTCCGAGCCGATGCCGAAGCCGATCGCCAGCGGCAGCGCGGCGCCCATCGCGACCAGGGTGGTCATGGTGATCGGCCGGAAGCGCACCAGGGCGGCTTCGCGGATCGCTTCGGGCGCGGACAATCCTCGCTCGCGCTCGGCGACCAGGGCGAAGTCGACCATCAGGATCGCATTCTTCTTGACGATGCCGATCAGCATCAGGATCGCGATGATCGCCATCATCGAGATCTGCGTCTGGGTCACCAGCATCGCCAGGAACGCGCCGGCGCCGGCGGCCGGCAGGGTGGACAGGATGGTCAACGGATGGCCGAGGCTTTCGTACAGGATGCCCAGCACGATGTACATCGCCAGGATCGAGCCGAGCAGCAGCACCATGCCGTTCGACTGGGCCTGCTTCAGGCGCTGGTTGGCGCCGGTGAAATCCACCCGCATGCCGGCCGGCAGGCCCACCGCGTAGGCGGCCTGCTCGACCAGCTTCACGCCGCGGTCCTGCGGCACGTCCTTGGCCAGGTTGTAGCTGATCGTGGCCGCTTCCAGCTGGTTGTGGTGGCGCACCCGCAGCGGGCTGATGTCCGGCTCGATCGTCGCCAGCGCGGACAGCGGGATCATTTGGCCCTGGTCGTTGCGCACGCGCACGTTCAGCAGCGACTCCGGGCTCACGCTCTGCGCCGCGCCGGTGCTCAGCACTACCGAATACTGGTTGATGTCCGAATAGATCTGCGAGACCTGGCGCTGGCCGAACGAGTTGTACAGCGCCGAGTCGATCGTGCCGATGCCCACGTGCAGGCGTCCGGCGGCCTCGCGGTCGATCTTCAGCAGCTGCTGCTTGCCGACCTGGTCGAAGTTGCTGCCGACGTCGCGGAATTCCTTGATCGTGCGCAGCTGCCGCACCATTTTCAGCGCCCACGGCTGCAGGTCGTCACCGTTGGTGCTGATCAGCTGGAATTCGTACTGGCCGCCGCCGTCGCCGCTACCGCCGCCACCGAGGAATTGCGCGGCACTGACCGAGACCTTCACGCCGGCCAGCTTGTCGTACTGCTTGGACAGCCGCTCGACCACCTGCTTGATGCCCTCGTCGCGCTGGCCCGGCCCGCTGCCGTGCGGCTTCAGGTCGACGAACATCTGCGCATTGTTGCCGACCGCGCCCTCACCATTGCGGCCGAGCAGGGTCAGCTGGTCGAGCACGGCCGGATCGGCCTGCATGATCTTCGCCACCGCCAGCGTGCGTGCGGTCAGTTCGGCCGGCGAGATGTTCGCGTCGGTGCGGATGTCCACCTGCAGCTGGCCGGTGTCCTCGTCCGGCATGAAGGTGCCGCCGGCGGTCTTCGCCACCGCGAAACCGAGCGCAAAGGTGAGCAGCAGCAGGGTCAGCGGCTGCCAACGCATCAGCCGGCGATGGTGCATCGCCCAGTCCAGCGAGCGCTCGTAAATGCGCAGCAGCTTGCGGTCGAAGTTCTCCACCGCCCGCTCGATCCGCCCGGGCGACTTGGTGTGCTCCGGCTCGTGGGTCAGCAGGTAGGCGCACAGCGCCGGGGTGAGCGTGAGCGAAACCAGCGCCGAGATCACCACCGCGGCGGCCAGCGTCACCGAGAACTCGCGCAACAGCATCACCAGCATGTTGTTGCCGAACAGCAGTGGCGCGAACACCGCCACCAGCGACAGCGTGATCGAGATCACCGTGAAGCCGATCTCGCGCACGCCGGTCAGCGCCGCCTGCATCGGCGGCTCGCCGCGCTCCATGTGGCGCACGATGTTCTCGATCACCACGATCGCATCGTCCACCACGAAGCCGATGCACAGCACCAGCGCCACCAGCGACAGCGTGTTGAGCGTGTAGCCGAGCGTCCACATCACCACGAACGCGCCGGCCAGCGACAGCGGCACGCTCAAGGTGGCGATCAGGGTGGGGCGCAGCCGGCGCAGGAACACCAGCATCACCAGCACCACCATCACGATCGAGATCAGCAGCGCCACCTGCACCTCGTGCAACGCCGACTTGGTGGTCTGGGTGAGATCGAACACCGGCGTCATCGTCACGTTCGACGGCAGCGACGCGCGCAGCTGCGGCAGCTTGGCGCGGATTGCCTCCACCGTGGCCACTGCGTTCGCCTCCGGCCGCTTGCTGATCTGCATGCCGACCGCAAGCGCGTCGTTGAACCACGCCGCCTGGTATTCGTCCTGCTGGCCGCCGTAGACCTTGGCCACGTCGGAAAGGCGCACCGGCGTGCCGTTCTTCACCGAAACCAGCAGGCGGGCGAACTCGGCCGGCGTCTGCAGGCCGTCGCTGGCGCTCACTGTCATCTGGGTGCGGCCATTGCTCAGGATGCCCTGCGGCGAAGTGACGTTGGCCGCGCGCAGCGCATTGGCCACGTCGTTCGCGGTGAGCTTCTTGGCCGCCAGCGCGGCGGTGTCCAGCTCGATCCGCACCGCATGCGGGGTGCCGCCGAACACCTGCACCTGGGCCACGCCGTCGATCTGCGCCACCGCCGGTTTCAGCAAGGTATCGGTAAGGTCGAACAGCTGGTCCTGCGGCAGCCCGGTCGAGGTCAGGGTGAGGAACAGGATCGGGATCTGCGAGGTGTCGAACTTGAAGTATTGCGGCGGCGACGGCATGCCACTGGGCAGGTCGACCGCGGCCGCGTTGATCGCCGCCTGCACATCGCGCGCGGCGCTGTCGGCCGTGCGGTCCATGGTGAAGCGCACCATCACCGAAGCGGAGCCTTCGTTCGCGTTGCCGTACATCTCGTCGACGCCGGGAATGCGGCCCAGGTGCCGCTCCAGCGGCGCCAGGATGGTGTTCGCCATGGTCTGCGCGCTGGCGCCGGGCTGGCTGGCCACCACGTAGACGCCGGGGAAATCCAGCGACGGCAGCGCGGCCACGCCGAGCAGCAGGTACGCCCACAGCCCGGCCAGCATCAGGCCGAGCGCGAGCAGCGAGGTGCCGACCGGGCGGCGGATCAAGGGGGCGAAGATATTCATGGCGCTTCCGTGGCCCGCAAGCATAGCCGCAGACGCTGCACGGCAGACGGGCACGACGCGAGCGTGCGTGGCGAAGACGCGGCCGGGGCAAGAGTTCCATTCATCATGCCGACTTTATGCCAGTCGCCAACGGGCGGCGAATGTGCCTGAAGTCCACCCGTGTCGGAAGGCAGGGGTGGATCGCCCCGGTGTGGAACCCGGGGCGATTCCGGCTCAGCGCGCGGCGGGGCTGTAGCGCAGGGTCAGGAACGCGCTGCGGCCGGGCTGGTTGAAGTACCACACGGTTTCGTAGTGGCGGTCGAACACGTTGGCCAGCCGCGCCTCGACCTGCCAGTCCGGCGCGAACTGCCAGCTGGCGCGCAACTCGGTGGTGGCGTAGCCGCCCAGCGGGTGCCGGTTGGCCGCATCGTCGTAGCTGCGCCCGGCCGCGTTGACGGTGGCGCCGACGCCGAACGCGCCGAAGCGCCGGTCCAGGTCCACCCGCGCGGTGCGCCCGGGGCGGCGCGGCAGGGTGCGGCCGTCGTTGGCGCCGCCGTCGTCGTTGCGCGGCTGCAGCCAGCCGAGGTAGCCCCGCAGCTGCCAGCCGGCAAGGTTCACGCCGAGCTGGCCCTCCACGCCGCGGATGCGCGCCTTGCTGAGGTTCATCGGGTAGTAGTTGCTGTCCAGTGCGATCAGCTGCTCGATGCGGGTCTGGTAGCCGTTCAGCGCCCAGTTCCACGCGCCCCGCTGCTGGCTCAGGCCCAGCTCGGCGCTGCGCGATTTCTCCGGCTTCAGGTCGGGGTTGCCGCTGCCGTACGGGTAGTACAGATCGTTGAAGGTCGGCGCATGGAACGCGCTGCCGTAGCTGGCGGACAGGCGAAGGCCATAATCGAAGCGGTAACCCCACGCCGCGGCGCCGGTATTGTGGTCGCCGAACTGGCTGTTGTGGTCGCGCCGCGCCGACAGCTGCACCTCGTTGCGGCCGAACGCGCCCTGGTACTGCACGTAGCCACCGGTATTGTTGCGGCGGCTGGCAAGGAAGCCGGTGTCGCTGTCGATGTGCTCGCCCTGCCAGTCGACGCCGAGCGTGAGCAACTGGTTGTCGGCGACGCTCAGGTCGTTCTGCCACGACGCTTGGTTGCGACGCGAGTAGATGTAGCCGACGAAATCCCGGTTCTCGTAATTGTCGTAGCGGTCCAGGTTCTGGCCCACGCTCAGCGTGGTCTTCCACGCCTCCAGCAGATTGAAGCTGAACGTGGAACCGGCCACCTGCTGCAGGGTGCGGCTGCGGTTCTGGTAGCTGCCGTCGAAATGGATCTCGCCGAGACTGCGCAGCCAGGTCCCGGTGAGCTCGGCACCGCTGTCCCAGCGGTAGCCGCCGCTGGCGCTGAGGTTCTTGTTGCGGTAGGCGTCGCGGTCCGGCTCGTCGGTGAAGCAGCCGGCGAACGCCTCGGCCGCGCCGATGCGGCAGGCGTCGATGCCGCGCGTGTACTGCGCGCCGACGCCAAGGTTGTACCAGGCATGTTCGCTGCCGCCGGCCAGACCGGCCTGGCCGCGCAACAATTTGTTGCTGCCGGTGGTCACGCTGAACGAGGGCTGCAGGCCGCCATCGCGCGTACCGCGGCGGGTGAAGATCTGGATTACCCCGCCGATCGCGTCGGCGCCGTACAGGCTCGAGCGCGGGCCGCGCACTATCTCGATGCGCTCGATCTGTTCCACCGGAATCTGCTCGAACGCCGCCAGCCCGGCGCTGACCGAAGCCACCCGCACCCCGTCGACCAACAGCAAGGTGTGGGTGGAATTGGTGCCGCGCATGAACAGCGAGGTTTGCTGGCCGTAGCCGCCGGTGTTGGCGAAGCTCAGCCCGGGCAGCCCGGCCAGCAGGTCCGGCACCGACAGCGGCTGCAGCCGCTCGATGTCGGCGCGGGTGATCACGCTGACCGACGACAGCGCCGCGTCGGCGGTGATCGCGGTGCGCGTGGCGGTGACGATCACCGGAGCCAGCGCCGACGCATCGTTCTGGCCGGTGGCCTGCGCCGCCATCGTGCAACCGAGCAGCGCGGCTGCCAGCAGGGTCTTCTTCATGTCTGTTCCTCTACGCCGTGCACCCGCGCACGACTCATGTGTTCAATGAGCTGGGGGCGAATGCGGGAAGGGAGACGGAACGACGGGCAGGCAGCAGCGACCGACACGTGGTTCGGCCTCGCCCACCGCGAGCCACCAGGAATCGTTCGGGCCGGTCTCCGGGCTGGCGAGTGGCCCGCGATGCTTCGCAGGCCTTGAGCGGCGCCTTCCCGTGCCTTGCACAGTGGCGTTCGCCGTTCGTGATCTCGCTTACCGTTGCGGGGGCAGCGCCGGCCTTGCAGTGCGTTCACGCACCACGCACCGGCTTCCCGTTTCATCCCTCGGGCGCGAAGCCTCCGGGACACCTGAACCGCGCAACTCTAACCCCGACGCAAATCTCACGCAATCGAAACATATGCGTTAAGAGCGCGTTTCAAGGCTTCAACCCTATTGTTCCAGCAGTCAATCATATTAACTGAGCCGCGCTGCAATCAGCTAATGATTGGAACAATCGCCGTAAGTTATTGGGTTTAATTCAGTGCAAATCGTAAGTTCTTACTAATTGACATCTGTTTATAAATATTTTGTTGACGCAGGTATTTATGTCGCTTTATGTTCGGTTAGCAAGTTGCTGATGTCATGGATTCATGGCGACGGCATGGCGTGGGGCTACATGCCTGACTTACAGACCAATCGGCGGCTGCCACATGCATCCGGCTTGCTGATCGCTGCGCCGATCGAATTACGTCACCCGGCCTCCGGGCCTTTTCACGATGGGGAGATTCATTACCAATGAGCAGTCAAAACAAAATCCATAATCCGAGGTGGCGCCATACCGCTCTTGCCGTCGCACTGAGCATGAGTCTCGGCGGCGTCGCCATGGCCCAGTCCACCACGGGCTCCATTTTCGGCCAGGCACCGGCAGCCGCGGGCGAAACCGTTACCGCCACCAGCGCGACCGGCCTGACACGCGAAGTTGCCGTCGACAGCTCGGGCCGTTTCCAGATCAGCAATGTGCCGGTCGGGGTCTATACGGTCTCGCTGAAGAAGGACGGTGCCGTCATCGATACGCGCAGCCACGTGGCGCTGTCGCCCGGTGCCGGCACTTCGGTCACGTTCTCGGCCGCCGAGCCCGGAACGACATCGCTGGGCGCGGTAACCGTGCAGGCCAATGCGCTTCCAACCATCGACGTCTCCAGTGTCAACTCCAGTACGGTGATTACCGCGGCTGACCTGCGGAAACTTCCGGTCGCTCGCAATGCGGAGTCCATCGCCCTGCTGGCCCCGGGCACCACCTCCGGCAGCGGCTTCTTCACCGGTCCGGGCAACCACACCCTCGTCTCGTTCGGCGGTTCCAGCGTGACCGAGAACGCCTACTACGTGAACGGCTACAACACCGGCGAGCCGTACAAGAACCTGGGCGGTTTCCAGCTGCCTTACGGCGCGATCGACCAGCAGGAAACGCTCACCGGCGGCTACAACGCCAAGTACGGTCGTTCCGACGGCGGCGTGATCAACCAGATCGGCAAGCGCGGCACCAACGAGTGGCACTTTGGCGCCCAGGTGGCTTGGCAGCCGCGGTTCCTCGAGGGCACCCCGGTCAACAACTATTACGGCCATCCGGCCGTGCCGGCGTCGACCAGCCAGGTCAACTATGCGCTGGAAACCCCGAGCCTGCCGGGCACGTTGCATCAGTACCGCAATGACAACAAGCAATGGGAGACGGTTTACTCGGCCTACCTTGGTGGCCCGCTGATCCAGGACCGGCTGTTCATGTTCCTGGCGGCCGAGACCACCAAGACGCAGTCCAACAATGTCGAAGTCGCGGCCAACCAGGTCGTCCAGTACAACACGGACAAGAACACCAAGTTCTACGGCAAGTTGGACTGGAATATCACCGACAGCAACATCCTCGAGCTGACGGCGCTGAACAACCGGCAGTCCACCGGCGCAGGCTCGACCTATGACTTCGACTACAGCACGTTGAAGGCGGGTGCGTTCTCCACCGCGAATGACGTGACCAAGGACAATTCCCAGTTCTATCTCGCTCATTTCACCAGCTACATCACCGATGCCGCCACGCTGAGCATCCTGTACGGCAAGGGCAAGTTCCAGAATCCGACGATCTACGGCAACACCAGCCCGCTGCCGTTCATCTCGCGTCCGCAAAACCAGAACCGTGCCTACCTGCCGCCGGGCACCGGGCCGTTCGGCATCATCAATGCCCAGACCAACACCAGCTGGGACTCGGACAGCGCCACCAACGGCACCCATGGCCTGCGCGCCGACTTCAACTACAAGTTGGGCGATCACGACCTGGGCGTCGGCATCGACAACATGAGCTACCAGGCCCACAACCAGGGTCCGAATCAGCAGAACCCGTTCAACCCGGCGCTGAATTACTACTGGCGCTACATCTCCGCCTCCACCGTGCAGAAGCGCGAGATCGGCTGGCAAACCAGCATGAGGACGACCCAGAAGGCCTACTACCTGCAGGACGACTGGCAGGTCACGCCGAACTTGTTGCTGAGCATTGGCGTCCGCAACGACCATTTCACCAACTACAACGACGTCGGCAAGGCGTTCGTCGACTTGAAGAACCAGTGGGAGCCGCGCATCGGTGCCAGCTGGGACGTCATGGGTGACTCGTCGTTCAAGGTCTATGGCAACGTGGGCCGCTACTACCTCGCCCTGCCGGACAACGCCGCCGAACGCGCGGCGAACACCTCGACCTATCTCACCACCAACTACAACTACACCGGCGTCGATTCGGACGGCGTCCCGACGGGCTTGACGGCACAAGGCCCGACGACTTCGCCGGACGGCGAGAAAGGCCTGCCGAAGGATCCGCAGCAGGTCACCGCCCGCAACCTCAAGGCCGAGTACCTGGATGAATTCATCCTTGGCTTCGACAAGAAGCTCAATGACGACTGGGTCTACGGTGCCAAGGCAATGTGGCGCGACCTGAAGACCGCGATCGACGACGAGTGCTCGCCGGGCCATATCGCGACCAAGATGACCAGCATGGGCCTGGATCCGAATGCTTACTACGATTCGCTCTACGGCGCGTCCTACTGCCGTCTGATCAACCCCGGCTTGACCAATACCATCCTGGTGAAGTCGGACGATGGCACCAGCAGCGTCCTCGTGCCGATGAGCCAGCAGGACTGGGGCTATCAGCAGGGCGTCAAGCGCAAGATCGGTTCGCTGAACCTGTACCTGGAGCACCCGTTCGACGGCAAGTGGCAGGCGCGCATCGACTACACCTATACCCGCGGCTTCGGCAACACCGAGGGCCAGGTGCGCTCCGACTTCGGTCAGGCCGACGTTTCCAAGACCGAGGACTGGGATTCCTGGCAGCTCATGGATGGCTCGAACGGCGAGCTGGCCAACGTCCGCAAGCACCAGTTTCGCGTCCGCGGCGCCTACCAGATCACGCCGGAATGGCTGGTGTCCGGCACGCTGCTGGCACAGTCCGGCTATCCGAAGGAATGCCTGGGCTACTACGGTGCGGGCGGTTCGGGCGCGGCCTATTACGGCCCGGGCCAAGCGGGTGATCCGTCAGGCTACAACAACTACAGCAGCGGCAACTACCACTGGTGCAATGGCACGCGCATCACGGCAGGGAGCATCGGCCACACGCCGTGGACCACGCAGCTCAACCTCGGCGTGCACTACACGCCGGCGTTCGCCGACAACAAGCTCGGGATCAACCTGGATGTCTTCAACGTGCTGAATGGGCAGAAGGCTGTGCAGACCGACCCGACCGGCAACAGCTCGTACGACCGTTTCACGAACACCCTCAAGATCAACAACAGCTACGGCGACGGCATTTTCTTCCAGCCGCCGCGCACGGTGCGCCTGTCGTTCACCTACGACTATTGATCGTACCGGCTGCTTGAGCCTTGAAAGCCACCGGCTTCGGCCGGTGGCTTTTCTTCATCCTGGCGGACGTGGCAGGCTGACGGCTCCTTTCGTGGCGGTCCGGAAACGCCGGCCGTGACAAATGGGACCTCGCAGCCCACAGCGGCCAGGCTCGCGACCTCCAACCATGAAGCTACTATGCCGGAATGAACTCACAGGACCTTTACGCGGCAGAAGATCGCCTGCGCAAACTCGCCCGGCAATACATCGACAACCAGCAATGGGATGCCGCGCAGACGACCCTGGAGTCCCTGGCCCGACATGTGCCGGACGACCCGGCAGTACTGGTCGACCTGACTGATGTCCTGTTCAGGCGTGGCCGGCTGCGTGAAGCGACTGGGCTGCTGCTGCAGGTTGCACGTCGACTGCCGAAGGACGGCCCGCTGATCATCGGGGTGACGAAGCGCCTCGTCGCCTTTGGCGAGATCGTCGCCGCGCGCAGTTGTCTCGACTTCCTCGCCCAGGCCCCCGCACCACCGGCGGAGTTGCTGGTTGCGCAGGCACACCTGCGCTTCAGCATCGGCGAGGTCGCCGCGGCGAAGGCGCTGATGGAAAAAGCCATCGCGGCCGGCATCGACTCGCCGGGCGACCTGCACCTGTACGCCATGCTGCTGCAGTTCAGCGGCGACATCGGGCGCGCCTGTACGGCGCTGGAAGGGTGCCTCGAACGCTGGCCGCATTTCGGCGATGCGGCGATGGCGCTGGTGAATCTGCGCAAGCAGAGGCCGGAAACCCATCGGCTGAATGAGGTGCAAGAGCAACTGCGCCGGCTTCCCCGGGACGACCCCGATCCCGGCGCCCGTTTCGTCCGCGCGGAATTCGAATACGTGCAATTCAAGATACTGGACGATCTTGGACGTCACGCAGAGGCTTGGCCCGCGCTGGCACGCTGCAACGCCATCATGCACGGGCTCAATCCGTACGACGCCGAGGCCGAGGCCGCCGTCACCGACGCCTTGATGCGCATGCCCGCGCTTGGTGACAACGCCGGGCCGACACCCGCGCCCGCGTTCGAGGGCCCCACGCCGATCTTCATCGTCGGCATGCCACGCTCGGGCACCACCCTGCTCGACCGGATGCTGTCGGGCCATTCGCAGATCGTCTCCGCCGGCGAGATCATCGACTTCTGGCGCCAACTGCACTGGGTGGCGGATGTGCCTCCGGCCAAGTCGCGCGGGCTGCTGAAGATCATCCAGCGCGGCGCGGACATCGACCACGCCGAGCTGGGCGCGCGCTACCTCCGGCAGACGCAGTGGCGCGCCCAGGGCCGCGCCTACTACATCGACAAGCTGCCAGCCAATATCCAGATGGTCGCGTTCATCCGCAAGGCTTTGCCGCACGCGCCGATCCTGCACATGGTGCGCGATCCGATCGACACCTGCTTCTCCAACTTCAAGGCCATGTTCGGCAATATTTCGCCGTACAGCTACGACCTGCAGGCGCTGGCGCACTACTACGGGCAATATGCGCGCCTGGCCCGTCACTGGCACGCCCGGCTTCCCGGCGCCATGTTCGACATCTCCTATGCCTCACTGGTGCGCGACCCGGAAAGCACGCTGGGACACGCGCTTGAGCATTGCGGCCTGGCGCTGGAGGAAGGCTGCCTGCGCCCGGAACTCAATGCGTCACCGGTCGCCACCCCGAGCAGTGCCCAGGTGCGCGAAGCGATCCACACCCGCGGCCTCGACCAGTGGCGGAACTACGCCGAACAGTTGCAACCCCTGCGCCTTGCACTGGGTGAAATTTCCAACCGGGCGCAACCGTCGTGATGACGTCAGCTGGAACCACTCATCCGTGTCACGGCACGGAAGCGCCAGCCCCCCACCATCCCGCAAGAGGCCAGCTCTGCCGATGACCGCGGACGACATGCCCACCGTGGAAAACCGCCTCCGTCGCCGCGCCCGGCAGTACGTGGACGCCGGCCTGCTGGATGCGGCGCGGATCACCCTCGAGGCGCTGGTTGAACGGGTTCCCGATGATGCCTCCGCCCGCATGGAGCTTGCGAGCGTGCTGCTCGCGCACGGTCAGCTGCGCGCGGCAACCCACCAGCTGCTGCAGATCGCGCTGGCGCCCGCCAGCGACGCCGGGCTGATGGTCCAGACGGTGCGGCGGCTGTACTTCAATGGCGAAATCCTGGCGGCGCGAACCTGTCTCGACCAGCTCGAGCTTGAACCCGATCCGTCGGCCCCGATGCTGGCCGAGCAGGCGCAGCTGCGCTGGATGCTTGGCGAGATACCGGCAGCGATGGCCTTGATGGATCGCGCGATCGCGGCGGGGATTGAAACGCCCGACGCCTGTTATCTGTACGCCATGCTGTCCCAGTACACCGGAAACATTGCCCGGGCCCGCAGCGTACTCGAGGCATGTCTGCACCGATGGCCGAATTTCGCCGACGCTGCGGTGGCACTGGCGAATGTGCGCAAGCAGACGCCGGAAACCAATGATCTAGATTTGCTGCGTGAACGGCTTCGGCGGATCCCAGGGAACAGCAATGCCGCGGAAATCCTGACCGCTCGCGCCGGGTTCGAGTCGGCGCTGTTCAAGGAGCTGGACGACCTTGGCTGCCATGACGAGGCATGGCAGGCATTGGCGCGCAGCAATGCCCTCATGCATGCACTCAGCCCCTACGACGCGGCCGGCGAGACCGCGGTGACCGATGCGATCATCCACGCGTCCGCGGCGGTCACCGCAGCCCGCGCCGAACCGGCTCCGGCCTTCGAGGGTGCCACGCCGATCTTCATCGTCGGCCTGCCCCGCTCCGGCACGACCTTGCTCGACCGCATGCTCTCCAGCCATTCGCAAGTGGTATCAGCCGGCGAGATCAACGACTTTCGACGGCAGCTGCGCTGGATGACCGACGTTCCCCCCAGCGGGGTTCAAGGCATGCTGACCGCACAACGGCGCAGCGCGGACATCGACTTCGCCGAACTGGGCGCGCGTTACCTGCAGCAGACACAGTGGCGCGCGCAGGGGCGCCGGTTCTACATCGACAAGTTGCCGGTCAACATCCGGATGGTTCATCTCATCCGCCGAGCGCTGCCGCATGCGCCGATCCTGCACATGGTCCGCGAACCGATGGACGTATGCTTTTCCAACCTCAAGGCCATGCTTGGGCCCGCCTCCGCCTACAGCTACGACATGCACGCGCTGGCCCACTATCACGGGCAGTACGTGCGGCTGACCAATCACTGGCACACCAGCATGCCTGGTGCGATGCTCGACGTTTCCTACGCATCGCTGGTAAGCGAACCGGCGGCCACCTTGCACCGGGTTCTGGAGCATTGCGGGCTGGAGGACGAAGAAGGCTGCCTGCACCCCGAGCGCAATGCGGCGCCGGTGGCCACGCCGAGCAGCGTCCAGGTGCGCGAACCGATCCACCGGCGCGCCCTCGGCGAATGGCGGCACTACGCGAGGCAACTGGAACCCTTGCGGCTGGCGCTGGAGGACTCACCACCCCAGATCCACGGCAACCCGTGACTATCGCCGCGCGCAGGGATGCGAAGAATGTCCCGATCCCGGTCGGCGACGGACCACCCTGCAGATCTTGACGCGCGGATGCATCGCCGCTTCATCGTGGTGCCCGACGACACCATGCCTTGCTACATTTGCCGTGTCAGAACGCGCCCGGATACCTTCCCGCCATGCACATCGCGGATTCCTCAGCGGCAGCCGACCGCCTTCGCCGCCAGGCCCAGCAATCCATGGATGCCGGGCAGTGGGCGGCGGCGCAGACTGCGCTCGAGTCCCTTGTGCAAGCTGCACCGCACGACGTTCCCATCCGCATGGCGCTGGCCGACGTGATCCTGCGGCAAGGCCGCATGCGTGCGGCAACCCGGCAATTGCTGCAGGCCGTCCCGTTGCTGCCCAACGACGCCAGCTTGATCACCCAATTGGCGTGGCGCCTGTCGACGAACGGCGAGATCCAGGCGGCGCGCGCCTGTGTCGCGCACCTCGGACGCGCACCGAACCCGCCCGCCGAAGTACTCAGCGAGCAGGCGCACCTGTGCTGGGTGCTGGGGGAGATACCGGCGGCGCGGGCGCTGATGGATCGGGCGGCGGCCCTCGGCATCGACACGAGCAGCGAGTATTACCTGAACGCCATGCTGTACCAGTTCCTCGGCAAGGTCGCCGAGGCCGAAGCGGTGCTGCTGGCCTGCCTGCAACGCTGGCCGGACCACGGTGATGCAGCAGTCATCCTGGCGAACTTGCGCAGGCAGACCCCGGCAGCGAACTATCTCGATCTTTTCCGGGAGTCGCTTGGCCGCATTCCCGCGGAAAGCGTGGATGCGCGCGACAAGTTTGCCCGCGCCGAATTCGAATCGGCGATTTTCAAGGTGCACGACGACTGCGGGCGCCTCGACGAGGCGTGGTCGGCGCTGGCACGCAGCAATGCCCTCATGCGTGAAATCAATCCCTACGATGCGCAGGGCGAGGTGACGCTGACCGACGCGCTTGTCGACATCGCGGGATCCATCGCCGCAGCGTCGACCAATGCCGCAGCGGACTTAGATGGCCCGATGCCCATTTTCATCGTCGGCATGCCCCGGTCGGGATCGACTTTGCTCGACCAGATGCTGTCGAGTCATTCGGAGGTGGTTTCCGCCGGAGAGATCTTGGACTTTCAGCGCCAGTTGCACTGGGTGGCCGATGTCGCGCCAAGAAGCGCGCAAGGCATGCTGAAGGCGATCGAGCGCGGCGCGGACATGGACTTCGCGCAGCTTGGGGCACGCTACCTGCAGCAGACCCAATGGCGCGCCCAGGGGCATCGTTTCTACATCGACAAGTTGCCGATCAACGTACGGATGATCCCCTTCATCCGTCGGGCGTTGCCCCGCGCACCGATCCTGCACTTGGCGCGCGACCCGATGGATGTGTGCTATTCCAACCTGAAGGTCATGTTCGGCCTGGCTTCTCCCTATTGCTATGACCAGCAGGCGGTTGCCCATTACTACGGCCAATATTCCCGCCTGACGGACCACTGGCGGGCCAGCATGCCCGGCGCCATGCTGGATGTTTCATACGCCGCTCTGGTGAATGAACCCGAGTCGACCATGCGCCGCGTGCTGCAGCACTGCGGGCTGGCGATGGAGAAGAGTTGCCTGCATCCCGAGCGCAACCCCGCGCCCGTGACCACTCCCAGCAGTGTCCAGGTGCGGGAGCCGGTTCATTCCCGCAGTCTGGGCCAGTGGCGCCGCTATGCGAGGCAACTGGAACCGCTGCGGCTGGCCCTCGTCGAACAGGGGATTGCGCTGGGCTGATCGTCCTGCATGCCGGACCCGGCGCCGGAGTGTTTGTTACTCCACGCGCGCCATCGAAAAGGCCTAGGGCCCGTCGCACTCCCCGGCCCCACCGATCCAGCTGCGCTGCACGCGGTACTCATCGTCCAGCACCACCAGGTCGGCACGGTAACCTGGAGCGATGCGGCCGTAGCTTTCGCCGAGGCCGAGAAACTCGGCCGGATACGTGCTGGCCATGCGCGCCGCCTCATCCAGCGGCAGGCCGAGCAGCTGCACGGCGTTGCGCACTGCGCTGGCCATGTCCAGCGCGGAGCCGGCCAGCACGCCTTGCGCGGTCTGGCAGATGCCGTCCTTCACCGTGATGGTTTCGCCGTTGAGCACGTAGCTCGGGTCGTCCGCGCCGACCGGCGGCATCGCGTCGGTGACCAGCAGCATCTTGCCGCGCGGCTTGGCGGCGATCGCCACGCGCAGGCTGGCCGGGTGCACGTGGTGGCCGTCGACGATGATGCCGCACCAGCTGCCGGCGTCTTCCAGCGCGGCGCCGACCACGCCGGGCTCGCGGCTGCCGAACGGGGTCATCGCGTTGAAAAGATGGGTGAAGCCGCGGACGCCGGCAGCAAGCGCGGCACGCGTCGTTTCATAGTCGGCCGCGGTGTGCCCGGCGCAGACGATCACCCCGGCGGCAGCCAGCGTGCCGATGCTTGCCAGCGGCACCTGGTCCGGTGCCAGCGTGATCAGTCGCACGCCGCGGTGCGGCGCGCACAGCAGCGCCAGTTCGTCGCGACCCGGTGCATGAAAATAGTTCGCGTCGTGCACGCCCTTGCGCGCCGGCGCCAGGTACGGGCCTTCCAGATGGATGCCGAGCACGCCCGGCACGCCCTCGGCCAGCGCCTGTTCCACCGCGGCCAGCGCCGCGCGCATCACCTCCACACGATCGCTGATCAGGGTCGGCAGGAAGCCGGTGGTACCGAAGCGCCGGTGCGCCGCGCCGATCCGGCGCAGCGTCTCGACCGTGGGCGCCTCGTTGAACAGCACGCCACCGCCGCCATTGACCTGCGCGTCGATGAAGCCGGGCAGCAGCATCGCCCCATGCAGGTCGTGTTGTTTCGCCGCGCGCACGCGCGGATCGGATGGCAGCAGCAAGTCGACGATGCGCTCACCGTCCAGCAGCACGGCGAGGTCGGTTCGCCAGCCGTCAGGGGTGAGTACGCGGCCGTTGGTGAGGGCGAGTGTCATGGCGGATCCTGATGGGTGTTGGCATTCAGCTACCACGCCCGGCTGGCTCAGACGGTTTCGGTGACCTTGTTGAGGTGCGGCGGCACGTCAGGATTGAGGCCGCGGCGCAACGACAGCTCGCTGGCGGCGCGGTAGAAACTCTGGATGATCAGCAGCGGCGTGCACAGCGCGGGCAGGCTGCCCGCCACCGGCAGGGTGCCGGCACCGTGCAGGCCGGGCGCAGCCACGAAGACCTGCGCGCCGCGGCTGCGGAATTCGCGCGCCACCGCCAGGGTGCTGTCCAGCGTGTCGTCGTCCTGGGCGAAACAGAGCACCGGAAAATCCGGCCCGACCAGCGCCATCGGACCGTGCTTCACCTCGGCCGCGCTGAACGCCTCGGCGTGCAGGCCGCAGGTTTCCTTGAACTTCAGCGCCGCCTCCAGCGCGATGCCGAGGCCGAAACCGCGGCCGACCACGAACAGGTTGTGCGCACCGGCCAGGCCTTCGCTCAACGCGGACCAGTCCGCATCCCAACTCGTCCGCAGCGCGTCCGGCAATGCCTGCAGCGCGGCGCCCAGTTCGGCGTCGGCACGCCAGCGCGCGCACAGATGCAGCACCGCGGCCAGGGCGGCGATATAGCTCTTGGTCGCCGCCACGCTGCGTTCCGGGCCGGCGTGCAGCGGGATCACCGTGTCGGCCAGCGCCGCCAGCGGCGAATCTTCCACGTTCACCAGCGCCACCACGCGCGCGCCCGCGGCCTTCGCGGCCTGCGCGTTGCGCAGCAGGTCGGGACTCTTGCCCGACTGCGAGATCGCGATGAACAGCGCGCCCTGCCACTGCTGCTCGGCGGCATACACCGAGGTGACCGACGGCGAGGCCGATGCAGTGGCGATGCCGAGCTGGGTCTCGAAAACGTATTTCGCATAGGCCGCGGCATGGTCGGAGCTGCCGCGCGCGCAGGTGACGATGAAACGCGGCGGCTGCGCGCGCAGCGACTGCGCCAGCGCGCCGACCACCGCCTCGTTCGCGGCGAACTGGCGCGCGACCACGTCGGCCGACTCGTGCGCCTCCTGGTACATCAAGGTATCGCGGGCGTCCATTTCGGTCCTTCAATCGGTCTGCAGTTCGGCGACGAAGTCGTAGATGTCGCCGCGATACCAGGAGCAGGTGAACTCGACCACGCGACCGTCGTCGAGGAAGCTGCGCCGCTCGATGCTCAACCCCGCACTGCCCACGTTGACGTGCAGCAACCGCGCCTGCTGCGCGTTCAGCGATACCGCGCGCAGCCGCTGCAGCGCGCGGCGCGGGCGCGCGTTGAGTTGTTCCAGCGCCTCGTACAGCGAGTCGTGCACCAGCAGCGGATCGGGCAGCACGCTGGCCGGCACCACGCTGCGTTCGATCGCCAGCGGCTCGTCCTGGCCGTAGCGCACGCGGTGCAGGCGCACCACCAGCGAGCCGGGCGACAGGTTCAGCGCCATCGACTCTTCCGGGGTCACCTCGCCGATGCCCCGCTCGAAGAATTCCGAACGCGGCGACAGCCCACGCTCACGCAGGTCCTCGGTGAAGCTGGTCAGCCGGGACATCGGCTTGACGATGCGTTCGGCGACGAAGGTGCCGGCGCCATGGCGCTGGGTCAGCAGACCTTCCTCGACCAGCCCGGCGATCGCCTTGCGCACGGTTACCCGCGACAGCTTCAGCACCTGCGACAGGTCGCGCTCGCTGGGCAGCGCCTGGCCCGGCTCGATGTCGCGATGCTCGATCGATGTTGCGGATCGCCCGGCGCAGGCGCAGGTAGGCCAGCGGCTGATGGGTGGCCGGGTCATGGCAGATCCGGCGGTATTCGTTGGCGAGGGCGGCTTGCATGCCGCCAAACGATACCAATAGCTAACCACTGGCCGCAAGCCCGGTTACGCATCCGCTCGCCCTGAGCCCCTCGGCAAGCTCAGGGCAGGCCTAGTCCGCGCCAGCGGCGCGAACTCGAAGTGCGTGCGGCGAAAGACCCTCTCCCTCGGCCCGCGGCCCATGCCTGCCCTGAGCTGGTCGAAAAGCTCGGGACAAACGGAAGTCGAGGGGGGGATCGGCTTCATCACGGCTACCGAGCGATTCCATGAATTCGCATGCACACGGGTAGCTGATCTGGTATTTCACTGGTACGATCTCGAACACCCCGGGCAAAGCGTGCCGACAGGCCCCTGCCCGCCATCCGGCATCGTGTCGAGGTGTTCGCGTGACTGCTTCCTCCCAATCGGTCGAACCGTTCGACCTGGTGATCTTCGGCGGCACCGGCGACCTCGCCGTGCGCAAGCTGCTGCCGGCCCTGTTCCACCGCTTCCTCGACGGCCAGATCCCGGCCAGCAGCCGCATCGTCGGCATCGCCCGCGAGGCGCTGGACGACGACGGCTACCGCGCGCAACTGCGCGAGGCCCTGATCGGCGTCTGCGCGGCGGGCCAGCTCGACGTATTCCTGCAGCAGGTGTTCTACCACCCGCTGGATGCGCGCAAGGACGAGGGCTGGGACGACTTCGCCGCCTTCATCGGCAGCGAGCCGGAACACGTGCGGGTGTTTTACCTGTCGACCTCGCCGGAACTGTTCGTCGACATCTGCACCCGGCTCGGCCAGTACAAGCTCAACCAAGGCGCCTCGCGGGTCGTGCTGGAAAAGCCGATCGGCCGCGACCTGGCCAGCGCGAACCAGATCAACGACGCGGTCGGCAAGGTGTTCAGCGAATCGCAGACCTTCCGCATCGACCACTACCTCGGCAAGGAGACGGTGCAGAACCTGCTGGTGCTGCGCTTCGGCAACACCATCTTCGAGCCGCTGTGGAACGCCGAGCACATCGACCACGTGCAGATCACCGTGGCCGAAACACTCGGCGTGGGCCATCGCGGCGCCTACTACGACCGCGCCGGCGCGCTGCGCGACATGGTGCAGAACCACATGCTGCAGCTGCTGTGCATGGTGGCGATGGAGCCGCCGTCGTCGCTGGCGCCGGACGCGGTGCGCGACGAGAAGCTGAAGGTGCTGCACTCGCTCAAGCCGATCGACGACAGCAACGCGGCCCAGCTCACCGTGCGCGGCCAGTACCGCGCCGGCATGGCCGAGGGCGCCAGCGTGCCCGGCTATCCGGAGGAACTGGGCCACAGCAAGTCCAGCACCGAGACCTTCGTGGCGCTGAAGGCGGAGATCGCCAACTGGCGCTGGGCCGGCGTGCCGTTCTACCTGCGCACCGGCAAGCGGTTGCCGAGCCGGGTGTCGGAGATCGTGGTCACCTTCAAGCCGGTGCCGCACTCGATCTTCAGCGCCGACGCCGGCACGCTGGCGCAGAACCGGCTGGTGCTGCGCCTGCAGCCGGACGAGGGCGTGAAGCTGTGGCTGACCATCAAGCACCCCGGCCCCGGCGGCCTGCGCCTGCGCCATGTGCCGCTGGACATGAGCTTCGCCGAGGCGTTCGGCGTGCAACAGCCCGATGCGTATGAACGCCTGCTGCTGGACGTGGTGCGCGGCAACCCCACCTTGTTCATGCGTCGCGACGAGGTGGAGGCGGCGTGGCGCTGGGTCGACCCGATCCTCGCCGCCTGGGCCGGCAGCGGCGAGCCACCGCGGCCGTACACCGCCGGCAGCTGGGGGCCGAGCGCGGCGGTGGCGCTGATCGAGCGCGACGGCCGCACCTGGAACGAAGACAGTGAATAGGTTGCCACTCGCCGCAGCGATTCAATCCGCCATGCCGACACGCGCGGCAGACTTTGCCTCTCTCCAGCACGCGACGCTTGCCGGCAGCCGCTGACTTTCCGGCGCGCCAACATCAACCCATCATGACCCCATCACTGAACGTCACTACCCACAGCTTCACCGACTGCCGGGCCCAGGCCAACGCGCTGGCCGAGCGCGTCGCCGAACGCCTGCGCCGCGGCCTGGCCGAACGCGGCCACGCCGTGCTGGCGGTTTCCGGCGGCAGCACGCCGAAGGATTTCTTCGACTGCCTGTCGCGCGAGAAACTTGACTGGGCCAGAGTGCAGGTGACCCTGGTCGACGAACGCTGGGTGGCGGAAACCGATGAGCGCTCGAACGCGCGGCTGGTGAAAACGCTGTTGCTGCAGCACGCCGCGGCCAGCGCACCGTTCACCCCGCTGTATACCGGCGACGTCACCCCGGAAGCCGGACTGGCTACCGTCACCGCGCGCATCGACGCGCTGCCGCTGCCGTTCGACGCGGTGGTGCTGGGCATGGGCGACGACGGCCATACCGCCTCGTTCTTCCCCGGCGGCGACCATCTGGCCGAGGCGCTGGATCTGCACGGCCACGCCCGCGCGCTGCCGATGCGCGCACCCGGCGCCGGTGAACCACGCATCACACTGAGCCTGCCGACCCTGCTGCAAACGCGTGCGCTGTACCTGCTGGTGACCGGCGAGAAGAAGCGCGATCTGCTCGCCGACGCGCGACTCGGCCTCGGTGCGGCGCGGGATTATCCGGTGCGCGCGGTGCTGACTCAGGAGCGCGTGCCGGTGGCGGTGTACTGGTGCCCTTGACCACCACAACCAGCGTCGCTGCAGGAGCGCGCCCCGTGCGCGAAATGCCGGCAAAGCAGCGACGCCGCAACTCTGATCGCGCACAAGCTGCGCTCCTACAAACCCGGAATGAATCATGAGCACGCTGCATCCCGTCGTCGCCGAAGTCACCGAACGCCTGCGCGAGCGCAGTCGCGAGACGCGCGCGGCCTACCTCGCGCGGATCGACGCGATCGACCGCAGCGGACCGCAGCGCGGGCATTTGTCCTGCGGCAACCTGGCGCACGGCTTCGCCGCCTGCGGCACGGAGGACAAGGCCGCGCTGCGCAGCGGCCGGCGCGCCAACCTGGCGATCGTTACCGCGTACAACGACATGCTTTCGGCGCATCAACCCTACGAGCGTTATCCCGCGCTGATCCGCCAGATCGCCCGCGACGCCGGCTTCACCGCCCAGGTCGCCGGCGGCGTGCCGGCGATGTGCGACGGCATCACCCAAGGCCGCGCCGGCATGCAGCTGTCGCTGTTCTCGCGCGACGTGATCGCGCTGGCCACCGCGGTCGCGCTGTCGCACGACATGTTCGACGGCGCGCTGTTCCTCGGCATCTGCGACAAGATCGTGCCGGGCCTGTTGATCGGCGCGTTGAGCTTCGGCCACCTGGCCGGCGCGTTCGTGCCGTCGGGGCCGATGCCCAGCGGCATCCCGAACGAGCAGAAGTCGAAGGTGCGCCAGGCGTTCGCCGACGGCAAGGCGAGCAAGGCCGAGCTGCTGGACGCGGAGGCGGCCTCGTACCACGCGCCCGGCACCTGCACCTTCTACGGCACCGCGAACTCCAACCAGATGCTGATGGAGATCATGGGCCTGCACCTGCCCGGCGCCAGCTTCACCGCGCCGGACACGCCGCTGCGCGACGCGCTCACCGCCGAGGTGGTGCACCGCGTCGCCGGCCTCAGCGCGCTGGGCGGGCACTACCTGCCGCTCGGCCACATCATCGACGAACGCGCGGTCATCAACGGCGTGATCGGCCTGCACGCCACCGGCGGCTCGACCAACCACCTGCTGCACCTGGTGGCGATCGCACACGCCGCCGGCATCCAGCTGCGCTGGGACGATTTCGACGCGCTGTCCACGGCGGTCCCGCTGCTGGCGCGGGTCTACCCGAACGGCTACGCCGACGTGAACCAGTTCCACGAGGCGGGTGGCATGGCGTTCCTGATCGACCAGCTGCTCGGCGCCGGCCTGCTGCACGCCGACGTGCGGACCATCTTCGGCACAGGTCTGGACGGCTACGCGCAGATCCCGTTTCTCGACGACAGCGGCACGCTGCGCTGGAAGCCGGTGGACAAGCAGACCGGCAACCGCGGCGTGCTGCGCGGCATCGGCGAGCCGTTCCGCCCCGACGGCGGCCTGCGCATGCTCGATGGCAATCTCGGCCGCGCGGTGATCAAGGTGTCCTCGGTGCCGGACGATCGCCTGCGGATCGAGGCGCCGGCGATTGTGTTCAACGACCAGGACGAGGTGGCCGGCGCGTTCAAGCGCGGCGAGCTCAACCGCGACTTCGTGGCGGTGGTGCGCTTCCAGGGCCCGCGCGCGAACGGCATGCCCGAACTGCACAAGCTCACCCCGACGCTGGCCCTGCTGCAGGATCGCGGCCACCGCATCGCCCTGCTCACCGACGGGCGCATGTCTGGCGCCTCCGGCCGCGTGCCGGCGGCGATCCATGTCACGCCCGAAGCGGTGGCTGGCGGCAACATCGCGAAGATCCGCGACGGCGACATGATCCGGCTCGACGCGACGAATGGACGCCTGGACGTCCTGCTCGAAGCGCACGAACTGGACGCGCGGCTGCCGCATACGACCGACCTCTCCGGCGAGCACAGCGGCATGGGCCGCGAACTATTCGGCCTGTTCCGCCAGGCCGCCGCCAGCGCCGACCTCGGCGCCGGCGTGTTGTAACTCTGCCCCTCCCCTGCAAGGCAGGGGAGGGTTGTGACCGAAGGGAATCCCTTGCGGAGGGTGGGGTCGCTCTTGACCTTCACTCCACGCCAGTCCGAGCAACCCCCTCCCGACCTCCCCCCGCGCTGCAGGGGGAGGGGCAAAACCCCAGGAGCCAGACATGAGCCCCATCGAACAGAAGCAGCAGCACGTCGAAAACCTCATGCGGCTGGCGCCGGTGATCCCGGTGGTGATCATCGACGACGCCAGGGCCGCGGTGCCGATGGCGCGTGCGCTGGTCGCCGGCGGCATCCCGACCATCGAGGTCACCCTGCGCACGCCGGCCGCGCTGGAAGCGATCCGCGCGATCGCCGCCGAGGTGGAAGGTGCCATGGTCGGTTGCGGCACCGCACTGAGCGCGCGCGACCTGCAGGCCGCACGGCAGGCCGGTGCCCGCTTCGCGGTATCGCCCGGCAGCTCGCCACGCCTGCTCGATGCCGCCGACGACAGCGAAATGCCGCTGCTGCCCGGCGTCGCCACCGCCAGCGAGGCGATGACCCTGCTCGAGCGCGGCTACCGCCACCTGAAGTTCTTCCCGGCGGTGCCGGCCGGCGGCCACAAACTGCTCGGCGCCTGGGCCAGCCCGCTGCCGCAGATCCGCTTCTGTCCCACCGGCGGCATCAGCCTGACCAGCGCGCCCGACTTCCTCGCCCTGCCGAACGTGATCTGCGTGGGCGGCTCCTGGCTCACGCCGGCCGACAAGCTCGCCGCCGGCGACTGGGCCGGCATCGAACTGCTGGCGCGCGAGGCGGCCGGCTTGCGCCGGGCGAACTGACGGCCCGCGCTGCCTGGCCGCGAGATACCGGGTAAGGTTCCGCCTTGCTCATGCTCGCCGCCATCAGCGCGAGCCATTATCGGCAAGGATGGAAGCACTTGAACATCGGACCGCTGGCACTTTCGTCAGCCCTGCTGGCGCTGCTGTTCGGCGTCATCGCCGCACTCGCCGTCGCCGGCTTCCTCGCCCGGCGCGGCTACGCCGACGCCGGCAACCCGCTGTATCTGGCGCTCGGCATCGGCCTGCTCATCGCGCGTGCCGCTTACGTGGCCGACTGGTGGCCGCAGTACGTGCAGCAGCCGAGCAGCGTGTTGAACATCCGCGATGGCGGTTTCGACCCGATCGCCGGAGTGCTCGGGCTGGCGGTGGCGGCGCTGCTGATCGGCTGGCGCCGGCCGCTGCTGCGCCGGCCGCTGGCCACCGGCGTGGCGGTCGGCATCGGTGCATGGGCGTTCGCCGGGCTGGTCGCGCACAAGCTCACGGAAGAGGCCCATCCGGCATTGCCGGCATTGGTGCTGAGCGACCTTGAGGGTCGCGAGGTGGCGCTGGAAACACTGCGCGGCCAGCCTGCCGTGATCAACCTGTGGGCCACCTGGTGCGGCCCGTGCCGGCGCGAGATGCCGGTGCTGGCCGAGGCGCAGCGGACGACGCCGCAAGTCCGTTTCGTGTTCGCCGACCAGGGCGAATCGGCGGCGGCGGTGAAGCATTTCATGCAGGTGCAGCAGCTGGCGCTGGACAACGTGCTGATCGACGGCAATCTGCAGCTGTCCAACCACTACAACGCCCGCGGCTATCCGACCACCTTGTTCCTCGACGCCGACGGCCGCCTGCGCGACATGCACATTGGCGAGCTGTCGCGCGCCACGCTGGCCGAGCGGCTGCAGCGGATCCGTTCGCCGGCGGCCCCGGCAAATCGCTGACAGCGTCACCGCCCTACCAGGTCAGACCGCCTGTTCGGCGCCCAGCCGCTCCATCACCGCATCGGTGACGCGCGCACAGCGCTGGCCCATGAACGGGAACGCCTCGCTCATGGTTTCGGCCAGGGTGCCGTGCAGCGAGGTGCGCAGCAGCCGGCGCGCGCGGTGCAACCGGGTCTTGACCGTTTCCGGCTTGATGGCCAGCAGGTTGGCGGTTTCCTCGACCGAGCATTCCTCGACGTCGCGCATCATGTAGACGGTGCGGAAGGCTGGCGGCAGTTCGTCGATGGCGTGTTCGAGCAGGTGGCGGATCTGCGCGCGCGCGGCCGAGACGGCCGGATCCTCGCTGCCGAACTTCGAGGGAAACTGGATGACCTGATGGCTGTCGTCCGTCGCCGCGTCGACCTGCTCCAGGCCGACCATGGTGTGGCGCTTGCGCAACCGCCCGCGCGCCTCGTTCAGCACGATGCTGGTCAGCCAGGTCAACAGGGTCGAATCGCCACGGAACGAATCCAGCTTGTGATAGGCACGCATATACGATTCCTGCAGCACGTCTTCCGCTTCCGAATCCTCGCCGATCACGCTGCGCGCGATACGGAACAGGCGCTGGTTGCAACGCTGCATGATGTGGCGGAACGCCTCGCGCTGGCCGTCACGGACCAGCGCCACCAGTGCGTTGTCGTCCAGCGCGGCGTAGTCGACGGGCGCAACATGGGCATGGGCTGACATGGTTTTCTCCTTGATCACACCCGATCCGATGCGCCAGGGTGACCAGAGGTTCCCGGTCAACCGGCGAGCGCAGCGAGTATCTCCCTCCGCCGCGGTTCCTGCGCAAATTCGCCGAGCAGACGCCGGGTCTGCATCGCCACCCCATGCAGGCGTACCCCGCGCGAGGACAGGCATTCGTGGCTGGCCTGCACGATCACCGCGACGCCGCGAGGCCGCAACGCCTGGTCCAGCGTATCGGCGATCTCCACGGTGAGCCGCTCCTGGATCTGCAGGCGCCGGCCGAACGCCTCGACCAGCCGCGCCAGCTTGGAGATGCCGACCACGCGCTGGTTCGGCAGGTAGGCGATGTGCACCACGCCGCGGATTGCCGCCAGGTGGTGTTCGCAGGTCGACTGCAGCGGGATGTCGCGCAGGATGACCGCCTCGTCGTAACCGCCGACCTCGCCGAACGTGCGGCTGAGCAGGCCGGCCGGGTCTTGCCGGTAGCCGGCGAACCATTCCTCGTAGGCGCGCACCACGCGGGCCGGCGTGGCCAGCAGGCCTTCGCGCGTGGGCTCGTCGCCGGCCCAGCGGATCAGCGTGCGCACGGCGGCCTCCGCCTCAGCGCGCGATGGGCGGGGTCTTTCGCCGAGCGACATGGGCGCGGCGGCTGGAGCGGGGGCTTGGTCGAATTCGAGCATGCGGGCGGTTTCGCTGGAGTGGCAGCTGATCCGACGCAGGCGCCGCGCCCGAGGTTCCCGCGTCGCTCCACACATCGACCCGGAACCTGTGCGCTGCTGCTGCATCCCATGGGCACCGGCAAGCGCCGCTCGCCACCTTTCATCCCAAGGAGACACCGCTCATGAACAAGTCCCTGTTCGCCCTCGTCCTCACGCTCGGCCTGGGCTCCCTTGCCTGCGCGCACGCCCAGCAGGCGCCGGCCGCCGCGCCGGCGATCAACGACGCGCAGATCGCCCACATCGCCTACACCGCCGGCGCGATCGACGTCACCGCCGCCAAGCAGGCGCTGGACAAGTCGCACAACAAGGCTGTGATCGAGTTCGCCAAGGAAATGGCGCGTGACCACGCCGCCGTGAACGACCAAGCCCTGGCGCTGGCCAAGAAACTGGGCGTCACCCCGGCCGACAACGCCACCAGCCAGTCGCTGGCCAAGAACGCCGCCGCCGAACAGACCAAGCTAGGCGCGCTCAGCGGTGCCGCCTACGACAAGGCCTACGCCAACAACGAAGTGGCGTACCACAAGGCGGTGCTGGCGGCACTCGACGGCACGCTGATCCCGGCTACGCAGAACGCGGAATTGAAGTCACTGCTGGAAACCGGCTCGAAGCTGTTCCACTCGCATGAAATGCACGCCGAGCATCTGGCGGCCAGCCTGAAGTAAGGAGCGCGCCATGTTCCGCAGCACGATTCTGCTCGCCGGCCTGTTGATTCTTGGATTAGGTTCCGCGCCGGCATTCGCCGCCGGCGCGGCCACCCCGTCGGTCACCTCGTCGGCGACCACGCGAGCACGGACCGTACACGTGATCGTGCTCGACAAGATGGCGTTCGGTGCGATGCCCACCGGCGTCCGCGCCGGCGACATCATCGAGTGGGTCAACCGCGACATCCTCGAACACAGCGCCACCGCCCGCGACGGCAGTTTCGACGTCGACCTGAAGCCGGGCGCCACCATGCGCACCACGGCCAGGGCCGGCTCGTTCGCGTTCTTCTGCAAATTCCATCCCACCATGACCGGCACCCTGGTCGCCAAGTAATCCACGGGCGGAGGCGATCAGTCGCCTTCGCCCGTTCCGGCCATCGACGAGGCGCGACCGAAGCGGCGGACCCCGATCTTCTCGCCCACATCGATCACCATCAGGTCCTCGCCCACCATGACTGGACCGAGGTAGGACTTGCGTGTTGGCGGAATGAGATCCTGCTCGGTAGCGGTCGGCGGCACGATATGCGCGTACACCGCCAACCTAGGCTTCGTCCTGGCAAACACTTCACCGGCCTGCTCTGCCGTCGTGTGATGCGCGATCACCGATGCCGGCCCGTGGAAGATGGACGGAACGACGACTTCGTGCACGAGCAGATCGACACCCTGGGCATGCCGGATGAGATTCGGGGACAGGCGCGTGTCGCCGGAGAGCACGACCGAACGACCGGCGTAATCCACGCGATAGCCGAAGGCGGGCTTGACCGGCCCGTGATCCACCGCGAAGGCCGTGACTTTCACTCCGTCCTGCTCGAACACCACGCCCTCGGCAATCTCCGCCACCACCAGCGCCACGCCTTCCGGCGCCGCGCGGTCGTCGGACTGTCGTATCCCGATATCGAACGCGTACGCCTGCTCTAGGTGCGCCATCATCCGCTTCGTCCCCGCCGGACCCCACACATGCAGTGGCCGCTGACGCCCGGGCCCCACCAGCCAGCCAGTCAACCAGAGGTCCGGGAACCCCACCACGTGATCCGAGTGGAGATGCGTCAGGAACACTCCATCCACGTCCTGCCAATGGATGTTGAGCTGGGCTAGCCGCTGCAGCGCGCCGCGGCCCGCATCGAACAGCAGCTTGTGCCTGCCCGCTTCCACCAGGGTGCTGGGTCCGAACCGCTGCATGACGGGAGCGGGCGAGCCGGTGCCCAGCAGACTCACCCTGATTCCCTGCGCTGCGGCGCATGAGGAGAGGACAGAGATAAAAAGGAACGCGATTGCCGCTGCCCTGCGGCCGCTTGCGATATGCATGCCTGGCTCCTTGGTTCGCCCCGGTAGGGTGCCCGGGCGATGCTACGCGCGATTTCGTCCGCGTGCGCCGCGGCCGGTGCCCGCGCGCAGTAAAGTGCTTGGATCGCTCGGCGATGGACGCCGCCCGATGCGCTTGCCCCGCGCACCGGCCGTGCCAGGCGCCCGCTGTCCACCGCCATCCCCCCACGCACCATGGCGCCCTGCCGATGGATGGCGGCTCATTCGCCCGCCGCACCGGTGCAAACCCGAAACAAGATCTCGACCACCGCCGCGCCTACCTGACAGCACGCGCGCTCCGCGGTCGGGGTCAGGCTAGGCCACCACCTCGTACTCGCTTTGCACGAGGCCGCTGGCGTACGTCCGCGTCGCGACATGCCTGAGTGCGATGTCGTGCGGGAGGGCACCAAACAGCGGGATCCCGCTGCCGACCAGCACGGGCACGCGCGTGATGATCAGCCGCTGGACGAGACCGGCCCGCAGGAAGCCCTGGATGGTGATGCCGCCGTCCACATAGACATGCCGGATGCCGCGCCCGGCCAGCCGCGACACGATCTCCGCCGGGGGCCCCGCCATAAGCTCGACCGCCGCCCCGGCGGGAGCCGGCGCGAGCGGATGGGTGCTGAGCACATAGACGGGCTTGGTTGCGTAAGGCCACGCATCGAAAGCCAGCACCGTCTCGTAGGTCTTGCGGCCGATGACCAGTGCATCCACCGTGGTCATGAACTCCTCGTAGCCGTGCGGCTCGCCGCCGCCCGGGGGCAGGAAATCGAGGCGCCCATCGATGCGGGCAATGAAGCCGTCGAGGCTGGTGCCGACGAAGACCGATGCTTTTACCGCCGAGCCCGCAAACTCTGTCATGTCCGCACTCCGGCATGTCCCGGAAACGCGCAGCGATTCTCACGGCGCTGCCCGCTGCAGGCCAGCGCAGCCGCCGCAGAGCGCCGCGCTAGCGGCGCCCCGACCTGAACGCCCAGATGCAGAGGCCGCCGGCGACCAGCAGGGCGATCCATGAAAACCACACCGGCACGGCGAACGGCCCCACCTGCACCGCCCACTGGTTGAAGATCCGCAACGCCTGGACGACGGCCACCACAGCAAAGACGACACCCGACACCAGCACATACTTGCCTTGCATGACCGCAACCTCCTCTGCAGCGGCATCGCGGATGACCCGATGCCCGGACGAACGGCGAACGGTGGCGACGCGATGGACGGTGCGGCTATCGGCCAGGGCGGCGCCAGACCTGAAGCAAGCGACGCCGACAAAGTAACAGTTCTGCAGGCCGGAGACGCGCCGGCCATCGCGGCATCCGCGCCGCATAGGCACGCGCGGCCCGACACGCGGGCCATCCGACGACCCGCGTCACTTCACGTTCACCACCGGGTCCACCTGGCTGCCGATGATGAAGGTGCACTTCGCATCCTTCACGGCGCATACCGAGGATTGCATCTTGATGCGCTCCATCTCGACGAACTGCGCCGGGTTGAGGTTCATCGCCAGGCGATAGGCGTTGTCCGCCTCGGCGCGGCTCTGTTCTGCCGCCTTGCGCGCCTGCTCAGCCAGGTCGCGCTTGTGCTCGGTGAGCACGCGCTGTTCCTGCTGCGCGGTTTCCACGCGCTGGTTGCGCACGGCATCCGGCGGATTGGCCTTGCCGACGGTGATCTTGACCAGGCGGATCGGCAACTTGTTCTCGTTGAGATACGCGGTCATCTCGTGGCTGACCTCGCTGTCGATCTCGTCGATGGCGGTGGTCTGGATCGCCGTCTCGTTCATGCCGTGCTTCTTGACCGCGGAACGAACCCGGTTGAAGAACTCCTGTTCCACGTTGTTCTTGTACCAGTCCTGGCCGAAGTTCTTCACCAGCGCCACCGGATCCACCACCTGCAGGCGGATGATCGCGTGGAAATCCAGCGGCACGCCGTCGCTCGACATCAAGTCGCTGAAGTTGCCGTAGTACTGCTGCGGAAACATGTTGACGTAGATCCTGTGCGTGGAAAACCACGTATAGGTCAGACCCGGCAGCACCGGCTCGTCGCGTACGCCGCCATGGCCAAACAGCACCGGCTTGTCGATCAGCACCGCCTGCTGACCGGCATCCGGAGACACCACCGTACAGCCGGCACACGCCAGCAACAGCGACACCGCGAGCGCGGCACAACCCAACTTTTTCATAAGTCCCCCCTGTTTGATTCGATATTCCGGCGCCACAGCGCACCTAGCCGTAGCGGCTCTTCCTTTCCGCCAAGGCACCGACGACAAGTTGCTCAAGCACCTTCAGGTCCACATCGCCGAGCTTGCGCAGATACAGACAGCCCTTGCCGATCTTGTGCCTGCCAAGTTTCGAGAGGAGTTCACCTTGCCCCAGCACATCCGCCGTGAGGTACACGCTGATGTCGCCCTTGCGCGAGGCGAACCCCGCCAGGCACGAGTCGCCCTCGCGGCCGCTCTCGTACCGGTAGTGATAGCTGCCAAACCCGACGATGCTGGCTCCCCACATCTTCGGCGGCTGCTTCGTCACCTTCGTCATCATCCTCGCCAGCGCTTCACAATCCTTGCGTCTTGCCTCGTCCCCGATGGCGGCGAAGTAGTCCTCGACGCTCGCCTCCGTAGCCTTCGTCTTGTTCTCTGTCATGACTCTCTTCCCGTCTTGTGGATAGGCTGCCTGGCGTCGGGGACGCGTAGTCAAGTCGCGGCAGTATGTCTTGCGCCCCACCCACATTCCACGTCAGAAAGTTCCATGGGCGTGCGCAGGTGCTCACGCGTCCAGGTTGATCTGAGCCCCATCCGCGCCGCGTGACTCACCAGGCGCGCGGACGAGCTTTCACCGGCAACACCCCCTTGGCGATGCGGTCAGTGCGCGGCAGGCGTGGCCTTCACCGGCTTCACATACGCATCGAACAATTCGCCGATCCGTCGGTATTCGTCGTACCACGAGTCGGCGTGCACGAAGCCATGGCGTTCCAGCGGGTACAGCGACATCCAGAAGTCCTTCTTGTGCAGTTCGATGAAGCGCTGGTACAGGCGGATCGAATCCTCGGCGAGCACGTTGTCGTCGATCAGCCCGTGCAGGATCAGCAGCGGGTCCTGCAGCTGGTCGGCGTACTCGATCGGCGAGCTGGCCTTGTACGCCTGCGGGTCGAGCTGCGGGTCGTTGAGGATGTTCGCGGTGTACTCGTGGTTGTACAGCGTCCAGTCGCTGACCGGGCGCAGCGCGGCGCCGGCGGCGAATTCGCCGGGTGCGCGCAGCAGTGCCATCTCGGTCATGAAGCCGCCGTAGCTGCCGCCGTAGATGCCCACGCGCTGTGGATCGACGTTGTGGTTCTTCACCAGCCACGCCTTGCCGTCGAGCAGGTCGTCCAGCTCCGGATGGCCCATCTGGCGGTAGATCGCGGTGCGCCAGTCGCGGCCGTAGCCCTCGGAGGCGCGGTAGTCCATGTCCAGCACCACGTAGCCCTGCTGCACCAGCAGGTTGTGGAACATCTGCTCGCGGAAGTAGTTCGGCCATGCCAGCGTGACGTTCTGCAGGTAGCCCGCGCCGTGCACGAAGATCACCGCGGGCTTCGCGCCGGCGCATCCTCGCCGGCCGGGCCGTAGTACTTCGCATGGATCGTGCCGGCGCCGTGCGTGGACGGCACTTCGACGATCTGCGGCGCGATCCAGTCGCGCGCGGTGAACGCCGGCTTCATGGTGTTGGTCAGCTCGCGCGGCGTGCCGCCGGCGGCGGGCTGCACCGCCAGCTGCGGCAGCACGTACGGCGACGGAATGCAGCACGGCGAGCTGCGTGCCGTCGGGCGACAGCGCGAAGTCGTTCATGCCCTGGTAGTCGCGTCACGCGCGCCAGCTCGCCGCCGGCGGACGGCACGCGATAGACGTCGTAGCTGTACGGCGCGACCTGGTTCGCGCGCAGGTAGAACCACTGGCCGTCCTCGCTGAGCTGCGGGTGGCTCACCTCGAACTGGCCGGAAGTCAGCGCCCTCGCCTTGCCGTCGAGCGGCTTGACGTAGAGCTGCGAGCAGCCGGTGTGCTCGCTCAGGTACCACAGCGTGCGGCCGTCCTTGAGCCAGCCGAAATCGTTGAAGTTCCAGTTGATCCACGCGTTGTCGGTGCAGCCGCTGCTGGCTGACCAGGGCGTGCCTGGTGAAGTCCACGCTGGCGATCCAGCGGTCCTTGTTGTCGATCGCACGCAGCTGGATGGCGAGGTTGCGGCCGTCGTCGCTCCACGCGATGCCGCCGCCACCGCCGTCGTCGTCGCTGCCGATGATGCGCACGGCACGCTGTTCGGGCGCCTTCAGCGCCTTGGCCTGGTCGGCCTTGCCGGCCTTCTGCAGCGTGGCGATGGCGCGCGCGCGCAGGTCCTTCAGCGGATCGTCCTTGATGCCGGGCAGCGTGTCGGTGGCCAGCGGGTATGACTGATGATTGGCCAGGTCGAGCAGCAGCAGCGACTGCGGTGCCGGGTCCTTGCGGCCCACGTATACGCGGGTCTCCTGCGGCTCGGCGTAACCGGAGTCGGTAACGAAATGGGTGACCGCGGGCGCCTTGCCTGCTTCGTAGCCTTTCGGCGCGGTGACCAGCAGCAGCCAGCGGCCGTCCGGCGACAGCTCGCTGTCGACCGCGGTGATCTTGTCGCCGAGGAAGAACGGCAGCGGTGCGCGGCCCGGATCGGCGGCGGCCAGCGCCTGATCCTCGTCACGCCGGGCCTGCTTGTCGGCCTTGATCTGGCGCAGCGTCTTGAAAAGCTCCAGCTGCCGCTCGCCCAGCGTGTCGGGCTGCTTCGCCTGCGGGTCGTCGGTGAATTTCAGCACCGCCGCGGGCGCGGTGACGCCGCTGGCCAGGTCGTGGCTGTACCAGTCGTTGCCGTCGCGGAACTGCAGCGCGCGGCCGTCGGCGGAAAACCGCGGCGCGGATTCCGCCTGCGGCGTGCGGGTGACCTGGGTGCGCCGGCCGCTGGCCAGTTCCACCACGAACACGTCGCCGTGCAGGATGAAGGCGGCATGCCGCTGTGCGCGGTCGAACACCGCCGGGCCGTCGGCCTGGGCCAGCATGGCCGGGTCGAGCTTCGCACCCTGGCCCGTCGCCGGGTCGACCCGGTACAGGTCGCGCACCGGATTGCCGTCGCGCTTCACCGAGTAGTACACGTGGCGGCCATCCACGCTCCAGTACGGCGACTCCACCGCCTGGCCGATCCAGTCGGGATTGGCCATCACGGTTTCCAGGTCGAGCGGCGTCGATGCCGGCGCGGTGGCCGCGGTTACGGGCGCGACGGTGAAGGCAACGAGAGCGGCAAGCAGCAGTCGACGCATGGATTCCTCCCGGGCAAAAAGATCAGCATAACCGAGCCCGCCGGCGGCACGTGCAGGCCCCTGCCGAAAGTCCGACGCCGTTGGCTGCAACGGCGGCGGCGCGTTGCTACTCTGCTGGCTTCCCCCGTCAACCATGGAATTCCCGCCATGCGCCTCGCTCCCCTCATCGCCACCCTGCTGCTTGCCGCCGGCAGCGCCGCCGCGACCCAGCTGCCGCCCGCGGACCCGTCGACGAAGCCGCCGCGGGAGGTCGCGCTGATCGGCGAGTCGCAGCCACTGCCGCCACCCACGCCGCGGCAGGCCGCGTCCGGCGAATTCCACGGCGTCAGCGTGGACGATCCGTACCGCTGGCTGGAGAATCCGGCCGACCCGGCGGTGCGGCAGTGGATCGCGGCGCAGAACGCGTACACCGAGGCCACGCTGGCGGCGATGCCGCAAGGCAAGACGCTCACCGCGCGGGTGCAGCAACTGGCGATCACCTCGACCACGCGCTCCGGCCCGATGCTGGCCGGCGGCACCCTGTTCTACCTGCAGCAGACCCCGCCGCAACCGCAGCCGGTGCTGATCGCGCAGGCATGGCCGGACGGCGCGGCGAAGGTGCTGGTGGATCCGAACACCAGTCACGAGGGCATAGCGATCACCGCGTACTGGCCCTCGCCGCGCGGGCGTTACCTCGCCTATGGCACGGCCGAGGGCGGCAGCGAGCAGACCACGATCCACGTGCTCGACGTGCGCACCGGCAAGACCCTGCCCGATACCCTGCCCTGGGCCGGCGGCGGTACCACGCCGCAGGGCCTGGCCTGGGATGCCGACGAACGCGGCTTCAGCTATGTGCGTTTCGCGCCGCCGGCGCCGGGCCAGGCGGTGGAACAGTTCAATGCCACGCTGGCCCACCACGCGCTGGGCCAGGCCGCCACGGCGGACACCGTGGTGTTCGGCAAGGGCTATTCGAAAACCGCCGAATACGTGCTGGTGAATTCGCCGGCCACGGCGCAGGCCGCGGTGCTCGCCTACGATGGCGACGGCGGACCGGCCGAAGTATTCCTGCGTCGCGGCGACACCTTCCGGCGCGTGCTCGACCGCAGCGCGAACGTGCGCACGGCCGCCTGGGTGTCCGGACGTCTGTACGCAGCCTCGTTCCAGGATGCGCCGCGCGGCAGGATCGTGGCGCTCGGCAAGGACGGCAAGCCCACGCCGGTGCTGGCCGAGCGCGAGGGCGCGATCCAGCAGATCGCCCCGCTCGGCGACGGCTTCCTGGTGGTGCGCAGCTGGGGGCCGGACTGGTGGGTCGAGCAGTACGGCGCCGACGCAAGCTTCGTGCGCCGGCTGCCGCTGCCGCAGCACGGCATCGGCATCGGCGAGATCGCTTCCGAATCCGGCCACGACAAGGCGCTGATCAGCTACAGCGGCTGGACCACGCCCGCACGCTGGGCCGAGTACGACGGCAAGCAGCGGCAGCCTGAAAACCGTGTTCGAGGTGAAGCCGGCGGCCGACTATTCGAAGGTGGTCATGCAGCGCATCGACGGCACCTCGAAAGACGGCACGAAGATTCCGGTGACCGTGCTGTCGCTGCCGGGCACCACCCCGAACGGCGCGCGGCCCACCATCCTGTACAGCTACGGCGGTTTCGACATCCCGATCAAGCCCGGCTTCATCGGCCCGAACCTGGCGTGGCTGGAACACGGTGGCGTGCTCGCCTTCGCCAATATCCGCGGCGGCAACGAGAACGGGCAGGACTGGCACGCGCAGGGCCAGAAGCTGCGCAAGCAGAACGTGCTGGACGATTTCCACGCCGCCGCGCTGGCCTTGTTCGACGCGCGCTGGACCGACCGCGCGCACCTGGGCATCCTCGGCGGCAGCAACGGCGGCCTGCTGATGGGCACGCAGATCGTGCAGCACCCCGGCGACTACCGCGCGGTGGTGGCGCGGGTCGGCATCTACGACATGCTGCGGCACGAGACCGACTTCGCCAACGGCCCGTACAACATCCCCGAATACGGCAGCATCAAGGACCCGGCCCAGTTCAAGGCCACCCTGGCCTACTCGCCGCTGCAGAACGTGCGCATGCAAACCGCCTACCCGGCGGTGCTGCTCACCACCGGCGAAAACGATTCGCGGGTGGCGCCGTGGCAGTCGCGCAAGTTCGCCGCCGCGCTGCAGAACGCCACCGCGTCGACGCGGCCGATCCTGCTGCTGACCCGCACGAACGCCGGCCACGGCATCGGCGCACCGTTCAGCCAGCGCGTCGGCGACACCGCGATCGGGCTGACCTTCTTCGCGCATGAGTTGGGGTTGGATGTCACGCCGTAAATGCAGTGACGGCGCGCGGGCTACCCAGTGCGCCGTCACTGCGGCATGATGTTCGCTCGCGCGGTGCGGGGGCATCGGCGTTCACTAGGGAGGGTGTTGCGATGAAAAACGTCATGCTTTGTGCAGGCATGCTTCTGTTGGCCGGCTCCTTCACGGCGCGGGCCGACGAGCCGCGCGAACAGACTTACCGGATCGGCGCCGACGTGGATGTCACGGGACACGTCACCGCTACCCAGATCGAGCAGGACGTACTCGCATCGGTCGCCGCGATGCTGACCTCCGCGGTGAAGCAATGGCAATTCGTATCGGCCACACGCGATGGTCAACCGGTGCCTGCTCACACGTTCATCTACGCAAAGTTGAAAGCTTTGCCGAACGCGAGCGGCCAATACGAATTGCGCATCAGCTTCGCGGGCAACGGCCCCAAATTCGACAGGATGGGCAAGCGACCCCAATATCCCCGGGAAGCGAAGCACAGGCGCCATGCTGCGTTCGTTGTCCTCAACGCTACCGTGCAACCGGACGGCCGCTTGGCCGACATGACGGTGAGCGACCGATTTGCGGAATGGCCGGTGCCGGCGTCATTCAAGGATGCCGCACTGACGAGCGCCAGGAGCTGGCATTTCATTCCGGAACAGGCCGACGGTCAGCCGATTGCTACGCAAGTACGCATACCGATCAACTTCACTTTGAGCGACCAAATACTCACTCCGGAGCAAGTCAAAATCCTGCGTGAGGCCGTGCGCAAGGAAACTGCCGCTGCCGACGCAGAAACAGCCCAACCCGGCATCCAGCTTCCATCGGAGCAACTGGTTGCGCTGAACAGCCCGCTGCAGCCTCATGCCGTCGCCACTATCATCAGCGCCCCCTGATCCTGCCGAGTACCGCATGACCCTTCCCGCGATCGAACACGAAACCGCTGCCGATCCGCGCTACAGCATCCTCTGGCTGCACGGCCTCGGCGCCGACGGCAACGACTTCGCGCCGATCGTGCCGGAGCTGGTGGACCCGGCGTGGCCGGCGCTGCGCTTCGTGTTTCCGCATGCGCCGGTGCGGCCGGTGACGATCAACAACGGCATGTCGATGCGCGCGTGGTACGACATCATCGGTTTCGATGCGCACGCGCGCCAGGACGAGGCCGGCATCCGCGCCTCGATCGGCGAAGTGCAGACGCTGATCGCGCGCGAGCACGAGCGCGGCGTACCGAGCGAGCGGATCTTCCTTGCCGGTTTCTCGCAGGGCGGCGCGATCGCGCTGTCCGCCGGCCTGCGCCATGCGGAAAAACTGGCCGGCATCGTCGCGCTGTCGACCTACCTGCCGATCGCCGCCACGCTCACCGCCGAACGCAGCGCCGCGAACGCATCCACGCCGATCTTCTGGGGCCACGGCACGGCCGACCCGGTGGTGGTACTGCAGCGTGGTATCGATTCGCGCGACGCACTGCAGGCGCTGGGGCATGCGGTGGACTGGCATACCTACCCGATGGCCCATGCGGTCTGCGCCGAGGAGATCGGCGACCTGCGTCACTGGCTGGGCCAGCGACTGGCGTAACCGCGCCCGCGCTGCGGCATACTTGCCCGCATGCGCGAACCTACGCCCAACCGCGGCCAGCGCGGCCGCACCGAGCAAAGTCCGCTGCCGGACTTCTGCCGGCTGCCCGCGCTGTTCGCGCTGTTCGTGGTCGGCGCGCTGACCGTGACCGTGATGTGGCTGGCCCGCGACAACCCGCGCGACTGGTCGGCCTACAGCGTCAGCATGCTGTTCATGACCTGGCTGGCGCTGGTGGCTGCGGTGGCACTGTGCAAGCTGCGGCCGTGGCTGCAGCGCCTGCCCGGCCACCTGCCGTATGTCGGCGTGTGGCTGCTGATCCTGCTGATCGTGCTGGTCGCCAGCCTGGTGGCGCACTGGTTTGATGGCGCGCTGCAGATGCAGCTGATCGAGGGCAGCCTGCGCGCGTTCGTGCGCGACAACCTGCTGATCGCCGCCCTGCTCGGCGCCGCGATGCTGCGCTACTTCTACGTGCTGGCGCAGTGGCAGGCGCGGCTGGCGGCGGTCACCCGCGCGCAGGTCGAGGCGCTGCAGGCGCGTATCCGCCCGCACTTCCTGTTCAACAGCATGAATACCGTGGCGGCGCTGATCCGGGTCGATCCCGCCGCCGCGGAACGTACGGTGGAAGATCTTTCCGAACTGTTCCGTGCCGCACTGGGCCAGCACGACACCGACGACGGCACGCTGGGCGAGGAGCTGGCGCTGGTCGAGCGCTACCTGGCGATCGAGCAGCTGCGCCTGGGCACACGCCTGCGCGTGCAGCGCGAGCTGCACGAGCTGCCCGCCGACTTCCCGCTGCCGCGGCTGCTGCTGCAGCCGCTGGTGGAGAACGCGGTGCGCCACGGCATCCAGCCGCTGCGCGACGGCGGCGAGGTGACCTTGCGCGGCTGGCGCGAGGGCAACGGCGTGCGCATCGAGATCGGCAACCCGCTGCCGGCCACCCCGCCCACCGCCGGCAACGGCCATGGCCTGGACAGCGTGCGCCGGCGCGTGGCCTACCGCTATGGCCCGCTGGCGAAGGCGCAGGCCGGGCCGCAGGGCGATCGCTTCGTGGTATTGCTGCAGCTGCCGGGAGTGGCGTGATGCGCGTGCTGATCGTCGACGACGAACCGCTGGCGCGCGCGCGCATGGCCGCCCTGCTCGGCGAATGCGCAGGCGTGGAAGTCGTCGGCCATGTCGGCGATGGCGAAGCCGCGCTCGCCGCGCTCGACGAACTGCAGCCGGACGCGCTGCTGCTCGATATCAACATGCCCGGCATCGACGGCGTGGCGCTGGCCCAGCGGCTGGCCGGCCGCGCGCGACCGCAGGTGATCTTCTGCACCGCCTACGAAGCGCACGCGCTGAAGGCGTTCGAGCTGGGCGCGGCCGACTACCTGTTGAAGCCGGTGCGGCTGGACCGCTTGCGCGATGCGCTGCAACGCACGCAGCGTCGCCTCGCCGATGCCCCGCGTGAACCGGTCGCGTACCTGCACGGCCGCCTGCGCGGCGAACAGGTGCGCATCGCGCTGGACGAAGTGGTCTGCCTGCTCGCCGACGAGAAATACGTCGTCGTGCACCACCGCCACGGCGAACTGCTGATCGAGGAATCGCTGCGCCAGCTGGAAGAAACCTACCCCGAGCAGCTGATCCGCCTGCACCGCAACTGCCTGGTGCCGCCGCCGCGCCTGCTCGGCATCAAGACCCTCGCCGACGGCCGCGTGCTGGCCCGCCTCAACGGCAGCGAACTCGCCCCCGAGATCAGCCGGCGCAACCTGCCGGCGGTGAGGAAATTGCTGCGGCTGGGGTGAGCAGCCAGTTCATCAGGTCTGACGACAAGCCAAACTGATGAGGTGCCACAGAAACACGTGTGGCGCAGCCAAGGGAGCCGGACCGCACGAAACTTCCCATCCACACCGTTTCGACCAGGCGCCACCACCATGGAAAGATTTGGCAAACATCTGGCGTACACGATGCTCGCGGTTCTCGGGGGATTGCCGGCAGGCTGCGCCGTGGCCGGGCTGGTCCTCGGCTGCTACCTCTTTTCTGCCTCCCCGCAGATGTACCCCGATATCCCGTCCGGCCTGGGGGTGGGCCTCACCATGGCGCTGGTTGCCATGTTTCTCGGAATTGCCCCCGCGCTGCTTTACGGCGCCCCGGCATACGCTTTCATGGCGTACCGTGGATGGGCCAACTTTCCATCGGCCGTCTTCGCAGGCACGTTGCCCGGGCTGATGCTGCTTCCGCTCGATGGTGCGTTGGGTGGCCTGTTCCTGCTTTTCGGTATTCCGGTGGCATGCTGCACCCATCTGTTCGTCGGCCGTCGCCTTGCGACGGTTCAACGACAGGGAGCGGGTTGAGCTCTCATAACCCATCGCACTCCACCTGAGCTAGACAGACGACCTGTTCCAATGGCCTCTGGACTTGCCACCATCGGAGCTGTCATGAGCCATCCCTTCAAAGTCGGCGATCACGTGCGCTGGAATTCGGAGGCCGGCCACGTGACCGGCAGGATCATCAAGGTGCACACGCGCGACACGGATTACAAAGGCCACACGCACCACTGCAGCGAGGCCGATCCGCAGTACGAGATCCAGAGCGACAAGACCGACCACGTCGCCATGCACAAGGGCGCGGCGCTGCACAAGATCGACTGAGCGATGCCCGACGACCCCGCCACGATCTGGACGATCGGCCACTCCACCCGCACGCTTGAGGAATTCCTCGGCCTGCTGGCCGAATACCGGATCGAGGCAATCGCCGACGTGCGGCGTTTCCCCGGCTCGCGCCGCTATCCGCATTTCGCCAGCGACGCGCTGGCCACCACGCTGCCCGCGCACGGCCTCGCCTACCAGTGGATCCCCAAACTCGGCGGTCGGCGCAAGGTGCAGCCTGGCTCGCCGAATACCGCATGGCGCAACGCCTCGTTCCAGGGCTACGCCGATTACACCGCCACCGCGGAATTCGCCGAAGGCCTCGCCGAGACTGTTGAAACTCGCCGCCCGCAAGCGCACCGCGCTGATGTGCGCCGAGGCGGTGTGGTGGCGCTGCCACCGCTCGATCATTGCCGACGTGCTGAAACTGCGCGGCATCGAAGTCATCCACATCATCGACGCCACGCACAGCACGGTGCACCCGTACACATCGCCGGCACGCGTCGTGGATGGCCACCTGAGTTATGCGTCAGCGCAGGGAAAGCTGATCTAGCCGACCGGCTCAGCGCAACGGCTCTTCTGCCGTATCGCCGCTGCATCGGATGGGCAGGCCGTTGCTGCCAATCGCCTGAGTAAAGCTCGACCCGCTGCGGTTGATGACCATGCCATCGGCACACTGCTGATTTGGGTCCAGCCGATAGCTGGCCTTTATCCGCAACGCTTCCTGCCGCTGCGTTTCCTCGCGCCTGGCTTGTTCAACCTTGTATTGCGCCGCATCCTCGCTCACCTGCCGATAGGTGTTGGCCAGATCCTCGCGCTGGCGTTTCAGGGTGGCCGACAATTCGGCGCTGCGTTGCTGCGCGCTCGCCTTGGCCAGCTGCGCCTCCACTTCGGCACTGCGCGCGACATCCAGGGTGAGCTCGTCGGCGTGGCGGGCCGCCAGGTACAGCGACAGTCCATGCCACGCCAACGCCGCGACGACCACCGCCGCCACCACGCCCCCCAGCTTCCATGACAACGGCATAGCCATGTCGACCAACTCCCCAACCAGACTGTCGAAACCCCAGCGATCCGGCACCACATCAGCGCTTCGCGGATCGGTCGGGCGAGTCTAGCAGGGAGTTCCGGCAGCTCTTGCCGCCATGCGTCACCCATCGTTCGGCCCGGATCGGGCACGCGCGGCATGGCGTCAGCAGGGTCGGAATGAGCCCGGGGATTGGATTTGATCCGAATGGGGTAAGTGGACCTGAGCCTGGTTCCCGCTGGCGCAACATCTCGTTCCAGGGTTACGCCGATCACACTGCGACCGCAGAATTCGCCGATGGCCTGGCCGAGCTGTTGAACCTCGCCGTCACCAGGCGCACCGCATTGATGTGCGCCGAGGCGGCGTGGTGGCGCTGCCACCGCTCGTTGATCGCCGACGTGCTGAAGCTGCGCGGGATCGAGGTGATCCACAGCATCGATGCGACGCACACGACGGCGCATCCATATACATCGCCAGCGCGCGTCGTGGATGGCCAATTGAGTTACGCGCCGACGCAAGCCGGCTTGCTGTAGTCGGGTGAGCAAGTGCGGCAAAGCCCGATCAAGAGCCCCCTCACCCCATCCCTCTCCGGCAAAGCCGGGGGAGAGGGAGCAGAAGCAGCGGCAACTGCGCGACTGGATATGGCGTTGGCTTTCGGGTCTTGGCTCTTGGCTCTCGCAACTGCGCAGCGGTTGCGCACCGAGTGCGGGCCGGGATGGCCCGCTGCTCTACCCGGGGTCCCTTGCGCGGCGGTGAGTCGGGGTCGACAGGCCGCGCAGCGGGCAGCGACAGGGATGTCGATGCCTTTTCGCCCGGACAGGAGTCCGGTCGAAAAGCCCGGCCCCGGCTCACGGACTTGCCGGGCAGGATGCCCGGCAAGCGCCAAGCGGGGTGCCCCTCTCTTTGGTTACTTTCTCTCGGGCAAGCGAGAGAAAGTGACTCGCCCTCCGAAGGAGGACGAAAGCTCTTCGCTCTGAACGCATGACAAGGCAAGGCGAGCATCACGTACGAATGCGTGCCATGCAGGCGCACGAGGTGGGTCAGCGCCTACTCCTTCTTGATCGCATGCCCGCCGAACTCATTGCGCAACGACGCCAGCAGCTTGTCGGCGAAGGAATCATCGTCGCGCGAGCGGAAGCGCTCCATCAGCGACAGCGTGATCACCGGGGCGGAGACGCTCGAGTTCCATCGCGGCGTCCACCGTCCAGCGGCCTTCGCCGGAATCGACGACGTAGGGGGCGATGCCGTCCAGGTTCGGGTTCTTGCCGAGCGCGTCGGTGGCGAGGTCGAGCAGCCATGAGCGCACCACGCTGCCGTAGCGCCAGATCTCGCCGATCTGGTGCAGGTCGAGCGCGAACTCCTGCTTGTGCTTGAGGATCGAGAAGCCTTCGGCGTAGGCCTGCATCATGCCGTACTCGATGCCGTTGTGGACCATCTTGGTGAAGTGGCCCGAGCCGACCGGGCCGACGCGGCCCCAGCCCTGGTCCTTCGCCGGCGCCAGCGTCTCGAAGATCGGCCGCAGTGCCTCGACGGTGTTTCGTCGCCGCCGATCATCATGCTGTAGCCCTCCTTGAGTCCCCACACGCCGCCGCTGGTGCCGCAGTCGACGTAGCCGAGGCCATGGTCGGCGTACAGTTGCGCGCGGCGCAGGCGTGTCCTTGTAGTTGGAGTTGCCGCCGTCGATCACGGTGTCGCCCTTCGCCAGCAGTGGCAGCAGCGCGTCGACGGTGTCGTCGGTGATCTTGCCGGCGGGCACCATCAGCCATACCGCGCGCGGCGCCGGCAGCGCCTTGACCAGGGCTTCGCAGCGAGGTGGCCGGTGCGATGCCGTTCGCTGCTGCGGCTTGGCGCGCCTCGGCGCTCGGATCGAAGCCGCTGACCTTGTGCCCGCCCTTGACCAGGCGTTCCGCCATGTTGGCGCCCATGCGCCCGAGACCTACCATGCCAAGTTCCATCGTCTGCTCCATTCAGGACAAAAATTTGTCGGTCGTGCCGTGTCGATACTATGGATCGGCCTGCAAAACCTTGTCGCGCATGTCCTTCGACTTTGCTGCGCTACGCCAAGGACGAACGGTTAGCGTGTCGCTGGTGTTCCGCGTCGAGCCAGCCGCCGTCGAAGCCGGCGCGGCGCAAACCGTCGACGATCCAGCGGCAGCCGCGCATCAGCTCCCACGGCATGCCGCTGCGCTGGTTTTCCACCATCAGCACGATCGGGCCGAGGTTGAGGCCGAAGCAGTACGGCGACACCCAGCCGTCCACGCGGCTGGCCGGGCTTGTCGACCCAGGTCTGGTTGAAGCTGGCCCTGAAGCCGTAGGGATGCGCGTCATGCAGCTGCAGCGTGTGGATGAAGTGGTGCACGGTGGGCAGCACGATCTCCGGCGCGAACGGCAACGACGCCACCACCGCCCACGGCGCCAGCGTGCCGTCGTCGATGCCATACGGCGCGCCGCGGCCGACGTAGTCCTCGAACCGGCGCTCGATGCCGTCGATCTTCAGTGTCGCCGGACCGGGGCCATCGCTGGCGGTGATGCCCCAGCAGTGATCGCTGTAGCCCTTGAAGCCGAGCGGGTTGTCGCTGGCATAGCGCTGCTGGACCAGGCGTGGCGCGTCGGCTGTTCTCGAAGTAGTCGATGCCCTTGCCGCGCATGAACGCGTCGCGGATGCCGCGAAAGTCGATCCACACCTGCGACAGCTGATGGGTGAACAGCGGGCCGCAGTACAGGTAGTCGATGTCGTAGCAGCGCTTCCACTCGTAGGTGGACGACCAGGCCGCATAGGCCGCGGGCGGCAGCGGATGGGTAGGCGAGCCGAGCGCCAGTACGTACAGCAGCAGGCCCTCGTCGTAGCCTTGCCAGCGATGCGGGATGAAGCCGCTTTCCGGGTTCCAGCCGTGGCCGATGGTGCCATCGGCGGCCTGCGCCCATGGCCACTCCGCGCGCTGGTAGAGGAAGTTTGCCGTGTCGCGGATTTCCTTCTGCTCGGCGGTGTCGTCGTCGAAGTACGCGGCGGCGGTCAGCATGCCGGCGAACAGGAAGGCGCTGTCCACCGTGGACAGTTCGCACTGCCACGCGCGCCTGCCGCGTGCGCATGTCGAGGAAGTGGTAGTAGAAGCCGCGGTAACCACTGGCGTCGGCTTCGGTACCCTGCGGGCTGTCGCGGAAGAAGCGCAGGGCGGCGAGCGTGCGCTTGATCGCCGTGTGGCAGCTCATCAGGCCGCGTTCGACCGCCACCGGATAGCAGCTCAGCGCCAGCCCCGTCGCGGCGATGCTGGCCGGCCAGTCCGGCGCGGTCTTGTCCGCGACCAGGCCGTTCTCCGGGTTCGTCTCGCACTGGAAGTAGGCGAATGCCTTGCTCTGCAGGTGTTGCAGCAGCGCGCCGGACTCGGGCGGATGGCTGGGCGGATGGAAGCGCATGGATCTCGTCGTGGCCTGTCGCGGTGGGGATTCCGGGCGCGGGAAGCTGCCGCGCCGTCAGCGCCGGATCGCTGCCGGGGGATGCCCGAGGGTGCCGCGTGCATCCTACTCCGCGGCATGGTGAAGCGCGGGTTGACGCCGCTCATGCTTCGCTCGGCGCATGGTGGGGTTTTCCCACCGCCGACAGGAGCCGCCATGTCATCGTCGTCGCCGTCCTGCAGCATCGATGCGGAGCAGCGCTGCCTGCTGTCCAACGGCCGCTACAGCGTGATGCTTGGCGCGAACGGCTCCGGTTTCAGCCGCTGGCGTGGCCTGGCGGTGACGCGCTGGCGCGAGGATCCGGTCGGCGATGGCTGGGGCAGCTACCTGCTGCTGCGCGACGAGGACAGCGGCGACACGTGGTCGTCCAGCCAGCAACCGTACGGCAGCCGCGCGCCGGACGACGCGATCACGTTCGACGCGGGGCGCGCCAGTTTCAGCCGGCGTCATCACAGCGTGCACAGCGTGCTGGACGTGGCGGTGGCCGCCGAGGCCGACATCGAACTGCGCCGGCTCACCCTGAGCAACCACGGCGACCGCACGCGCACGCTGTCGCTGACCTCGTACGCCGAGCTGGTGCTCGGCCCGATCGGCGCCGACAACGCGCACCCGGCGTTCTCCAAGATGTTCGTGCAGACCGAATGGGACGCCACACGCGGCATGCTGCTGGCCACGCGCCGGCGGCGCGACAACAGCGAGGCCGAAGTGTGGGCCGCGCAGTCGCTGCAGATCGCTGGGGCGGACGGCGGCGGCGAATTCGAAACCGATCGCGCACGCTTCCTCGGTCGCCTGCGCACCCTGCGCGAGGCGCAGGCGATGCAGCCGGGTGCCGCGTTGTCGAATACCGCCGGCTGTGTGCTCGACCCGGTGTTCAGCCTGCGCCGGCGCTTCACGCTGGCACCGGACAGCAGCGCGACCCTGCTGCTATGGACCCGACTGGCCGATTCGCGCAGCAGCGCCATGGCCCTGACCGCGCAACTCGACGATCCGGCCGCCGCCGCGCGGCTGTTCGACGGCGCGGCGCAACGTGCCGAAGCCGAATGCGCGCAGCTCGGCATCGGCGCCGCGCAGGCGGCGCGATTCGCCCGCTGCATGAGCGCGCTGCTGTACAACGATCCGTGCCAGCGCGGGGCGCCCGACGTGCTGGCGCACGGCCGCGGTGGCGCGCCGGTGCTGTGGTCCGCCGGCATCTCCGGCGACCGGCCGATCATCCTGTTGCGCCTCGGCGCGGCCGACGACCTGCCCCGCGTGGACGACGTGCTGCTGGCCCAGCAGCATTGGCGCAGTCAGCCAACTTGGCGTCGACGTGGTGCTGCTGCAGGCCGCCGACGATGCGTTGCAGGCCGCGCTCGATCCGCGGGTGAATGCGCAGCAGGCGCGCCTGAAGGCCGACGACCAGTTGCCCAAGGCCGAACTGTTCGCGTTGCGCGACGACGCGATCGGCGAGGATTTGCGCAACGGCCTGCTGACGGTGGCGCGCGTGGTGCTGGACCGTGCGCAACCTGCGCCGGCGGCCGCCGGATCGACGCCCGCCCTTGCCGCGCCTGCGCCGATTCGTGCGGCCGCCGTGGCGGCGGCCGTCACCGCCAGCGCCGACCGGCCGGAATTCGCCAACGGCCACGGCGGCTTCGTCGACGGCGGCCGAGCCTACCGGATCGAACTCGACGGGCAGCGCCCCACGCCCGCACCGTGGGTGAACGTGATCGCCAACCCCGCGTTCGGCTGCATGCTGTCCGCCGAAGGCGGCGGTTACGCGTGGTCGCTCAACAGCCAGCAGAACCCGCTGACGCCGTGGCCGAACGATCCGGTCAGCGACAGCCCGCACGACGTGCTGTACCTGCGCGACGAGGACACCGGCGTGCTGTGGAGCGCCTGCACGCTGCCGATCCGCGTGGCCGGCGCGCGCTACGCGGCCACCCACGGCAAGGGCTGGACGCACTTCGAGAACGACGCGCACGGCATCGAACTGGAGCTGCTGCAGTGCGTGCCGACCGGCGACCCGCTCAAGCTGTCGCGCCTGCGCCTGTGCAATCGCTCGCCGCGCACGCGGCGCCTGTCGGTGACCGGCTACGTGGAGTGGGCGCTGGGCGCGAACGGCAGCACGCCGGCACCGTTCGTGATCACCGTCGCGCGACGAACGCACCGGCGCGTTGTTCGCGCGCAACCGCTGGCGGCCCGACTTCGGCGATCGCGTGGCGTTCATCGACCTGGCCGGACCCGCAGCATTCGATGAGCTGGCGACCGCCATGAATTCCTGGGGCCGCTCGGCACGGTCGCGCAGCCGCTGGCGCTGCGCGACGGCACGCCGTTGTCCGGCCGGCTCGGTGCCGGGCTGGAGCCCTGCGGCGCGTTGCAGGTGCGCATCGAACTGCCGCCGGGTACGCAGACTCGACCTGCGGCTTCTGCTCGGCGAGGCCGTCGACGAAGCCGCCGCGCAGGCCTTGGTCGAGAAGTATCGCGCGGCCGATATCGACGGCGTGCTCGGCGACATCGCCGCGCAGTGGAACGACCTGCTCGATACCGTGCAGGTGCGCACGCCCGATCGCGCGATGGACATCCTGCTCAACGACTGGCTGCTGTACCAGGTCACCAGCTGCCGGCTGTGGGCGCGCACCGCCTACTACCAGGCCAGTGGCGCCTAGGGTTTCCGCGACCAGCTGCAGGACGTGATGGCGCTGTGCGTGAGCCGCCCCGATCTCGCCCGCGAACACCTGCTGCGCGCCGCCGGCCGCCAGTTCGCCGAGGGCGACGTGCAGCACTGGTGGCTGCCGCCGCGCGGCCAGGGCATCCGCACCAAGGTCAGCGACGACCGCCTCTGGCTGGCCTACGTGGCCATGCATTACGTCGAGGTGAGCGGCGACGCGGCCGTGCTGGACGAGGTGCTGCCGTTCCTCGCCGGCCAGCCGATCCCCGACGGCGCCACCGACGCGTTCTTCCAGCCCGCGGCGTCCGACCGGCAAGCCAGCGTGTACGAGCACTGCGCGCTCGCCATCGACACCAGCCTCACCCGCGGCGCGCACGGCCTGCCGCTGATCGGCACCGGCGACTGGAACGACGGCATGAACGCGGTCGGCGCCGCGGGTCGCGGCGAAAGCAGCTGGCTGGGCTGGTTCCTGCTCGCCACGATCGCGAAATTCGCGCCGCACGCCGAACGACGCGGCGAGGCCGAACGCGTGCAGCGCTGGCGCGACCATGCCGACGATCTGCGCGCCGCGCTGGAACGCGCCTGGGACGGCCAGTGGTATCGGCGCGGCTACTACGACGACGGCGCGCCGCTCGGCTCGCACGAAAGCGACGAGTGCCGCATCGACACCATCGCGCAATCGTGGAGCGTGCTGGCCGGCGTCGGCGACCGCGAACACGCAACGCAGGCCATGGCCTCGGCCGACCGCCTGCTGGTCGATCACGACCACCAGCTCGCCCGCCTGTTCACCCCGCCGTTCGACCACGCGCAGGGAAAACCCGGGTTACATCAAGGGCTATCCGCCCGGCGTGCGCGAGAACGGCGGCCAGTACACCCACGGAGCGATGTGGTCGATCTTCGCCTGGGCCGAGCCTCGGCGACGGCGACCGCGCCGGCGGCCTGTTCGACCTGCTCAATCCGATCCATCACGGCGACAGCGCCGCCGCGGTGCAGCGCTACAAGGTCGAACCCTATGTTGCCTGCGCCGATGTCTATTCCGTCGCGCCGCACGTCGGCCGCGGCGGCTGGACCTGGTACACCGGCTCCGCGGCGTGGCTGTACCGCGCCGGACTGGAAGCCATGCTCGGCTTCCGGTTGCGCGGCGACCGGCTGCGCATCGAGCCGTGCATCCCGAAGGACTGGCCGGGCTTCGGGCTGAGCTATCGGCATCGCGGCGGACAGCACGTCACCTGCTACGAGATCGAGGTGGAGAACCCGCGTCGGGTTTGCCGTGGCGTGGCTCAGGTCGAATTGGACGGCCAAACGCTGGCCGATGGCGACGACGTGCCACTGGCCGATGACGGCGCGACGCACCGCTTGCGCATCGTGCTCGGCAAACCTCAGCTGCTCCCGTAGGGCGGGCACTGCCGGCCGCGCTTCGCCGAGACACGACACGAGAATCGAAGCCGGCGGGCAGCGCCCGCCCACCGCGAACTCCCCCGTTCACCCTGAGCGTAGCCGCGAAGCGGCGAAGTCGAAGGGCCGGTGCCATGTGGCTTCATGGTTGCGGGGGCCCTTCGACTTCGGCCTGCGGCCTACGCTCAGGGTGAACGGTGGAGGCGTGAGGCGTTGTCAGCTCTTGCGCGTGCGCGACGCGCCCAGCTTGCGGGTCAGCGTGTTGCGGCCCACGCCCAGCGCCTGCGCCGCGTTCTGGCGGTGACCGTCGTTCGCCTGCAGCGCGATCTGCAGCAAGGTCTGGTCGAGCGCCTCGCGTGCGCGCGCATGGATGTCCGCCTCGCCGTCGGCCAGCGCCCGACGGCCCATTCGCGCAGCGCGTCGGTCCATTCGCCGCCGCGCGCCGGGTCGGCGCCGCCGCCGAGGTCGGCCGGCAGGATCTCGCTGCCCGGCGCGATCACCGCCAGTCGCCGGCACAGGTTTTCCAGCTCGCGCACGTTGCCGGGGTAGTCGCGCTGCGCGACCAGTTTCAGCGCCGCCCGCGAGAAGCGCTTCGGCGGCAGCTTCAGCTCCTGCGCGGTGGCGGCGAGGAAGTGCCGGGCCAGCAGCGGGATGTCGCTGCGCCGCGTGCGCAGCGGCGGCAGTTCGATGCGCACCACGTCGAGGCGATGCATCAGGTCGGCGCGGAACTGCTCCGGCGGCGACGCGCGCGGCCAGGTCCTGATGGGTGGCGGCGACGATGCGCACATTGCCGCGGATCAGCTCGCGTCCGCCGACGCGGTAGAACTCGCCGCCGGCCAGCACGCGCAGCAGCCGTGTCTGCAACGCCAGCGGCATGTCGCCGATCTCGTCGAGGAACAGCGTGCCGCCCTCGGCCTGCTCGAAGCGGCCGGCGACGCGGCGGGTGGCGCCGGTGAACGCGCCGGCCTCGTGGCCGAACAGCTCGCTCTCCAGCAGCTCGCTGGGAATCGCCGCGGTGTTCAGCGCCACGAAGGGCTTGGTCGCGACGCGCGCTTTCCTCGTGCAGCGCGCGCGCCACCAGTTCCTTGCCGGTGCCGGTCTCGCCGGTGATCAGCACGTTGAGGTCGCTGGCGGCGACGCGGCCGATCAGGCGGAACACCTCGCGCATCGGCGCGCTTTCGCCGAGCAGCGCATGGCTCGGCGCGACCACGTGACCGGCGACCACCGTCGGCGCGGCCACGCTGGCCAGCGCTCGCTGCACCGCGGCCACCGCGTGGTCGAGGTCGAACGGCTTGGCCAGGTAGTCGACCGCACCAGCGCGATACGCCGCCGCGGTGGTGGCCACGTCGGTGTACGCACTCATCACGATCACCGGGCCGATGCCTTGCGCCTGCAGCTCGGCGAGCAGGCCCAGCCCATCCTCGCCCGGCATGCGCACGTCGGTGAGCAGCAAGGCCGGACGCGCTTCGCGCAAGGCCGCGCGCACGCCAGCCACCGCATCGAATTCGCGCACCGCGAGGCCGGCGTCGCGCAGCGCCTCGGCCAGCACGAAGCGCACGCCGCGGTCGTCGTCGACGATCCAGATTTCTCAGTCGCTGCGACTCTTGCGTGCGCGATGCTTTCGCAGTGTCGAAGAGCATCGTGGCGAGTCGCTCCTCGACGCCCGCTCGGTCAGTCATGCGCGCGCTCCAGCGGCAGGTACAGCGAGAACACCGTCTCGCCCGGGCGGCTCGTGTAGCGCAGCTCGCCGCCGTGTTCGTGCGCGATCTCGCGCGACAGCGCCAGGCCGAGGCCGGTGCCGTCGGCGCGACCGGAGACCAGCGGCTGGAACAGCGTGTCGCGCAGGGCGGCGGGCACGCCGGCGCCGTCGTCGATCACGTCCACCCGCAGCGCCATGCGCAGCATCCGCTCGCCCACGCGCAGGCCGTGTTCGACCCGCGTGCGCAGGGTGAGCGTGTGCGCGCCGGCTTCCAGCGCGTTGCGCGCGAGGTTGAGCAGCACCTGCTGCAGGCGGTCCGCGTCGCCGAGCAGATCCGGCACGCTGGGGTCGTAGTCGTGACGCAGCTGCGGCGGCGACGGGTTCGGCCAGCAGCAGGTCGCACAGCCGCTCCAGCAAGCGATGGATGTTCACCGGGCCGAGCTGCGCCGCGCCGTCGTGATGCAGCAGGCGGTTCGCCAGCGCGCCGAGCCGGTCCGCCTCGTCGATGATCAGGCCGGCCAGCGATCGCAGGTCCTCGTTGTCGACCCGCCGCTGCAGCAGCTGCGCCGCGCCGCGCAGACCGGCCAGCGGGTTCTTCACCTCGTGCGCGAAGCCGCGCAGGGTGGCCGACAGCGGCGAGCCGGTCGACGGCGGTTCGGCCAGCGCGTGCACTTCCAGCAGCAGGCCGTCCTCGAACGGCTGCAGCGCGATGTCCGCGCTGATTTCGCGGCCGCTGGCCGCGGCCAGCAGCACCCCGCGCCACTGCGCCGGCCGCTGTTCCGCCAGCACCTTCGCCGCCTGCGCCATGCCCGCGCCGGCATCGTCCAGCAGCAACCCCAGCGGCTGTCCCACCGCGCTGCGGAACCCCAGCTCCAGGCATTCGACCAGGGCGGGGTTGAGCCAGCGCAGGCGCAGGTCCGCATCGACCAGGGCCAGCCCGGTCGCCATCTGCTCCGCCCATGTCCGCCACGCCAGGTCGCTCATTGCACCATCATGGTAAATGTGTCGACTTGGTGCAAATTGCCGTCAGCGGAGCGGGATGATCCCTGCTGCCGGCTGTTTCGAGGCGCAGAGTCTGTAACGGAAACGGCCCGGCGTGCGGAAGGCGGATCAGCCCAGCGCGAGGGGCACATGCTCCTTCGTTGACATCTACTAAATGAATAGTACTATCCGCTTAGTAAGGAGGATCCACATGACGAACGTACGCCCTACCGAAGGGGAACTGGCGATCCTGCAGGTGCTATGGGATCGCGGCGGACCGTGCACCGTGCGCGAAGTCCACGAGTCGCTCTCGCGCCACAAGGACACCGCCTATACGACGGTGTTGAAGATGATGACGATCATGGCTGAGAAGGGCCTGGTCCGCCGTGACGAGTCCGAGCGCAGTCATCGCTACGTCGCTGCGCATCCGCAGGCCAACGTGCAGTCTGCGCTGCTGAAGGATCTCATGCAGCGGGCGTTTTCCGGTTCCGCGCTGCAACTCGTGCAGCGCGCGCTGGACGTGCAGGGCGCCAGCCGCGAGGAGCTCGACGACATCGCGCAACTGATCGCGCGCGCCCGCAAGCAGCGCGATCGCTGACACCACGGCCATGGATTTCATTCCAGATACGCTCAAGGCCGCGCTTGCGCTGACCCTGCTGCACTCGGTGTGGCAGGTCGCGGCGCTGACGCTGCTCGCGGTCCTCGTCCTGACAGTCCAATCGACCGCAAGCGCGGCGATGCGGCACGCGACCGGCCTAGCGTTTCTGCTGGCGATGGTCCTGGTGCCGGCGCTGACGCTTGTGAACCTGCTCGCCACGCATGCCCAGAACGCCGCCGCGGTGACGGTCGTGCGGGGACCGTTGGCGCGCGTACCCGCGGTGGTCGCTTCGATCGCCTATGCCCCGGCCAACCTGGTGCCGCTGTGGTTGCCGTGGGTGTGGACTCTCGGCGTAGCGGCGATGCTGCTGCGCCTTTGCGGCGGCTGGTGGATGGTCCGCCGGCTGGATCGGCAGGCGTGCGATTCGCTGCCAGCGCATTGGCGCACGCGCGCCAATGCGCTTCGACAGGCGCTGGGCATCCGCCGGCAGGTAGCCATCCGGCTGCTGCGCGACGCGGGGTTGCCGTGTTCGGCGTATGCCTGGCGGCCGGTGATCTGGCTGCCCGTGTCGATGCTGACGCAGCTGTCGCCGGACCAGATCGAAGCGCTGATCGCGCACGAACTGGCGCATATCCGGCGCCTGGACTGGATCTGGAACGGCCTGCAATGCGTGGTCGAAGCGTTGTTGTTCTACCACCCGGGCATGTGGTGGTTGAGTCGTCGTATCCGGCAAGAGCGCGAAAACGCCTGTGACGATCTCGCGGTGGCGGCCTGCGGCGACGCCATCGTGCTTGCCGAGGCGCTCAACAACCTCGAGCGGTTGCGTGTCGCCGTCCCCATGTTTGCCCTGTCAGCCAAAGGAGGAGTGCTTATGCAGCGTATCAAGCGTCTGCTGTTCCCCGATTCACCACCGCGCCGGCCACGTTTGGGTGCACCGCTGGCGCTGTTCGCCATCGCCTGTTCCGGGGCGCTGTTCGCGGCGCAGGCGAATCGCCCATCTGTCGCCGCCGAACCTGCCGTGGCGGCAACGCCTCATTGGTGGAATACGGTCGGCCATGCGACCCGCATCATCGACACCGTCGATGGGCACCGGCGCGAGTATCGGCAATGGATGGATTCCAGCGGCCAGATACACGAGACATACACCGTCGACGGTCATCCCGCCCCGCTCGATGCGCAGGCGCGCCAATGGCTGGCGATTGCGCTGACGCCGCCGGCACCGCCTGCGCCGCCACCTCCGCCGCCACCGCCACCGCCACCTCCGCCGCCGCCGCGGGCACCACTGCCACCCCGCATCGAGACCGCGCAGGCCTACACGACGGCCATGGCGTTGGTGCAACAGGACGCGCGCGTGGGTGCGATGTTGGGAGCGCCGATCGCTTCGGTCGCCGGTCCGTGTTCGCTGTCCAGCGATTCCTTCGAGTGTTCGATCATGCTCAGCGGGCCGCATGGCATCGCCAAATTGCAGGTGAAGGGTCGGCGCAGCAACGGGCAATGGCGGTACTCGCGACTGAAGGTTGTGCCGGAACGCGGCGATGCGGTCGACGTGGCGCCCGCCGAGTGAACGTTTTCGTGGATTTTTTTTGATCTCAAATACTAACCATTTAGTAGTTCATAAGGGGCATCGAATGAAGAAGATTTCGTACTTGTCACTAATGGCGTGCGCTGTATCCCTGTGCGCCGCGTCTTCCATCGCGAGCGCACAATCACCCCCGGGCCCGCCCCCACAGCACGACATGGTCATCGATGGCGCCATGCGCCAGCAGATCGTCAGCACGCTCGTCGCCGATCTGGACCGCTACTACGTGTTTCCCGACAAGGCGAAGCAATACGCCGCGATGCTGAGCGCGAAGCAGCAACAGGGTGCCTACGATTCCGTGTCGAGCGCGGAGCAGTTCGCCAAACGGCTGACCGCGGACTTGCAGGCCATCAGCAAGGATCGCCACTTGGCGGTCGAGTACAGCGCCGAAGTGCTGCCACCGGAAAGAGCGAACGCCGAACCCTCGGACGAGGAAAAGGCCCAGCTGCTGAGTATCGGTCGGCGCCTCAACTTCGGCATCGAAACGGTAGGGCGCCTGCCATTCAATATCGGCTACGTCGACCTGCGCGCCTTCAGGCCGTCCGATCAGGTGCGCAGCAGATACGCCGCCATGATGACCCTGCTGGGCGATACCCGTGCCTTGATCATCGACTTGCGCAAGAACGACGGTGGCGATCCCGAGGCCGTGGCATTGCTCGCCAGCTACCTGTTCGACACGCGGACGCGCCTCAACGACATCTATTCGCGCATCGATGACCGCACCCATGAAATGTGGACCCACGCCAAGCTGGATGGACCGCGCTACGGGGCCGCCCGCGAGGTCTACGTGCTGACCAGCAGCAAGACATTTTCCGCGGGCGAAGACTTCAGCTACGCGTTGAAGAACCTCAAGCGGGCAACGCTCGTCGGCGAGTCCACCGGCGGTGGGGCGCATCCCGGCACGCCCCACATGCTGTCCGAGCACTTCGCTGTATTCATTCCATTCGGCCGCTCGATCAGCCCGGTCACCCATACCGATTGGGAAGGCACCGGCGTCACGCCCGACATCGCCGTGCCTGCGGACAAAGCGCTTGCGGCGGCGCAGCGGCAGTTGTTGAGCGGCTTGCTGACGACCGAGAAGGACCCCGAAATGCGCGATGCATTGAACAAACGCCTGCACGAACTTGATTGATGCGGCGGCTGAAAAAGGCCGGCAATGCCGGCCTTTTTCTTGGAACCACCGGAAACCTGCCGGTTACCCGTGTCGCTTCCTACGAACTAAAGGGTGACGCGAATCAAGGAGACGTGGCTAATTACGGATCAAAGGGAGTGGCGCAATCAGGCCGCGATAATTGCCTCCACCCGGATGAACCGGCCACCACCGCAGCACACGCTTGCCTTCCGGACATCGTGGCGACGAGATCGGTGCCGATGGTCAGGCACTGGTCGGCGATCGCCGCCACGCCGGGCCGGTGCGAGACGACGATCAGGATGGTCTGCGGCAGGCGGCGCCGCATCGCCGCGAGAACCGCGGTCTCGGCGGCGGCGTCGAGCGCGCTGGTGGCCTCGTCCAGCACGGCCAGGAACGGATGGCGCAGGATGACCTGGGCCAGCAGCAGGCGCTGCAGTTCGCCGCCGGAGAGCCGGCTCGACGCGCTGTGCAGTGCGGTGTCGAGCCCGTGCGGCGAGTCGGCCAGCCGCCGGTCGAGGCCGACGTCGGCCAGCGCGCTGCGCAGCATCGCGTCTGTGGCTTCGGGCGCTGCCCACAGCAGGCATTCGCGCACGGAATGCTGCCAGGGCCGGACGTTCTGGCTGACGTAGGCACCATGCCGCACCAGCTCGCAGTACTCGTCGAAATCGATCGGCCGTTCGCCGGCGCGTGCCGCAAAAGTCACCGGCGCCATCATGCCCGCCAGGACATCGACCAGGCTGCTCTTGCCGATGCCGGAGTCGCCCGAAATCAGGGTCAGTTCGCCGGGCACCAGAACAAGGTCGCCGACATCGAGACCGCCGGCTGGTGGCATCAGCCGCATCCGCTCGATATGCAGCGCACCGGAAATCGCTGTGTGCGATGGCGCCGCGGATGACCGTGCCGCATCCAGATGCATGTAGCGCTGCCACAGCTCGAAGGCCGGCGCGGCCGAACGCAGCTGCTGAAAACTCTGCCGGGTCGACATCAGATACGGCAGCAGGCGCCCCAGCAACAGGCACACCGCGATCAGCGAAGCCTGGTCGACGCCGCGCCAGCGATGGGCGAGCACGAACAGCGCCGCGATCCCCGCCGCCGCCAGCAGCTCCAGCATCAGCCGCCCGGAAGCCAGCAGCTCCAGTTGACGCCGGTAGCCGTGGCACAGCCGGGCGGAAATGGCGCCGTAGCTTTCCTTCTCCACGTCCTCCTTACCGAACGAGCGGATGTGGCGAAGGCGCCGCGGAAAATCCTCGCTGTGCCAGAACAGTCGCGTCATGTCCGCGACGTACTGGCGACTGACCAGCGATTGCTCACGCCCATAGGCACGTGACGCCAGCAGTCCAAGACCGGCGAGCAGCGGCGCCGCCAGCAGCAAGGGTGGCGATACCCAGAAGGCGAAACCGAGACTGATGGCAGCCGTGACACCGGCGATCAGCAATTGCTGCAGGGCGCTGAAACCCTGCACGATGAGCTCGACGTTATGGATGAGGACATTGGCGATTTCCGCGGACGTCGAATCCGCCAGCGACTTCAGCGGAGCGTCGACCAGGCGCGCATGCACCCGGCGACGCAGGCTCATGCCGTAACGACCGACCAGGCGCGCTCCCAGGCGCGCTGTCTGCCAACGCAGCAGGGCGAAGGCAACCATCGCGGCGGCGAAGATGGCCGCCTGCATTTCGACGCTGCGGCCTGGGTCGAACAACACACGGCCAAACGGCAGCGGGTGCCCCGGCTGGACCAGCGGCACCAGCAGCACCGTCGCGAGACTGCCGGCAAACGCCACCCCCAGCGACAGCACCACATACGCGACCGTTTCCACCCGCTCGACGCCCGTGAGCGTGCGCGCCAGTGAACGCAGCAAGCCCTGCGCACTGTCATCTGCCGCTGCTGCCGGCCCGGAATTTCGCATGCCGGTAGGTGCGATGCACGGTGAAAAAGGTTGTGCCCGCGCGGCCGCCGCCGGCGACGACTGCATCAGTCGAGCAGTTGCCGCAGCGCGTCCACCGCGGCCCGCGGATGGCGCCCGCGGCGCAGCTGATGAACGCCCTGCTCAGCCAGCCGCTGCTCGAAGCGATGCCAGCCGGGCTGCCCGGACGCATTCGGCTGACCGGCCAGCAGGCGTGCGGCGATTTCATCCCGCGGCATCGGGCTCAACAAGATGTCGGGATCGTCGGCCGGCTGGCGGGAAACGAACACCGCACCGGCCAGTTGCAGCGGCGCCGCGGCGAGCCGGCCAGGGCCCCTGCGCAGGTCGGCCTCGAACTTCTCGACGCCGCTGCGGCGGCGGATGAGCGGCGCCTGGCCGATCCAGCGGCGGATCTCCTCGTCATCGACGAAGCGCAGCGCATCGGCCTGCACGTGCACGTAATTGGCGACGCCGGTGGCGAGCAGGCTGTCCGGCTGCACGAAGACCGCGTCTTCGGCGAGGAAATCCAGGCCCTGCAGCAGGCTGTGCAAGGCGAGGGTCGACTTGCCCGAACCGCTGGCCCCCAGCAGCAGGATGCCGCGCCCCTGCCGGCCGACGCAGGCGCCGTGCAGCGGCACCAGGCCGAGTCCGCGCGTGGCCAGGGTGAACACGGTGAATTCGATGAGTTCGTAGCGCAGATGGTAGGGGCGCTCGAGCATGTCTTCCGACGCCACCACCAGCGCCTGCCGCTGTGCGGGCGCCAGCACCACATAGTTCGACGCGTCCATCACGCCGCAGATCAGCCCGGCGCCGGACTGCATCCGCACCGGCGGCGGTTCGGCAGCGACAGGCAGCGACGGGCGGCGCGGCAGCAGACGCAGCTCGATGCGGAACGCCGGCGCGACCCGTGGAAAGCGGTGTGACGGCAGGCCGGCATAGGCGGCCTCGACCAGCGCCAGCAGCGCCGCGCTGGCGCTTTCGAAGCGGAAGCGTCCGCCCATGATCTGCCGGCACAGCGAAACCTGCCCGCGCGGGCGCTCGCCGAACGGATCGGCAGCGTCCAGAACATGGTGGGGCGGGTTCAGAGTCATCTCGCCGATCGCGGGTTCAGCCGTCGTTGATGGCATGGCACCGTGCGTGCGAACACGCTGCTCGGTGAGTGCGCCGCCCGGCGGCAAAGGTTGTGCCCGCACGGCCGCCGCGCCCGCGACCTGGACATTTTTTTGCCGCGCCAGGCAACCGAAGGCTCGTGCTGGGGCACTTACGCCCAGGCAGCGTCGCGCGACGGCGCACCCGTGTCGGCCGTGCGCCGACGCGCAGCCTGCCCCATGGCTACGATCGAGGCTATTGCGAGATGCTGAGGATTCACGTCGGCCACTCCTACTTCCTGCGGTTCGACCCTAAGCAGTGGGAGCGCGGCAAGCCGTATCCACCGCTCGCCACGATCCAGGTCGCCGCGCTGCTGCGGCAGATGGGGCACGCGGTGAGCCTGTTCGACGCGATGCTCGCCGACGGCGTCGGCGACTTCGAAGCCTCCCTGCACGCCACCCGGCCGGACGTGGTGGTGCTGTACGAGGACAACTTCAACTTCCTGACCAAGATGTGCCTGGGCCGCATGCGCGAGGCGGCCTGCCAGATGATCGCCGCGGCGCGCGCCGGCGGCGCCCGGGTGATCGTCGCCGGCTCCGATGCCTCCGACCACCCGGATGCCTTCCTCGCCGCAGGCGCGCACGCCGTGCTGATCGGCGAAGGCATCGCCGCCCTGGCCGAACTGGTCGATCGGCTGCAGCGCAACCCGGAATCCGACGACGACGGCTGGGCCGCCGGCCTCGGCGGCGTCGCCACCCTGGTAGACGGGCAGACCCGACTGACCCGGCCCGGCGCGCTGCCGCCGGACCCGCGACTGGTCGGCCACCCCGCCTGGGACCTGGTCGACATCGAACGCTACCGCGCGCTGTGGCACGAACGGCACGGCTACTTCAGCCTCAACATGGCGGCGTCGCGCGGCTGTCCGTTCCGCTGCAACTGGTGCGCCAAGCCGATCTGGGGCAACCACTACAACCAGCGCAGCGCCGACGACGTGGCCGCGGAAATGAGCTACCTGAAACAGACGTTCCAGCCGGACCACATCTGGCTGGCGGACGACATCTTCGGCTTCCGCGTCGACTGGGTGATGGCGTTCGCCGCACAGCTGCACGCGGCCGACGGGCCGGTGCCGTTCACCATCCAGACCCGCGCCGACCTGATCAGCGAGCGCATGGCCGCCGCGCTCGGCCAGGCCGGCTGCGCGGAGGCGTGGATCGGCGCGGAGAGCGGCAGCCAGCGCGTACTGGACGCGATGAACAAGGGCACCAAGGTCGCCGACCTCATCACCGCCCGCGCGCGCCTGGGCGAACACGGCATCCGCGTGGGCTTCTTCATCCAGCTGGGCTATCTGGGCGAGCAGCTGGCCGACCTGCTGGCGACCCGCGAACTGATCGCGCGGGCCGCGCCGGACGACATCGGCGTGAGCGTGTCCTACCCGCTGCCGGGCACGAAGTTCTACGAGCAGGTGAAGGCCCAGCTGGGGCCGAAGACGCACTGGCAGGACAGCGGCGAGCTGGCGATGATGTTCCGCGGTGCCTATGACACGGACTTCTACCGTCGCGTGCGCGACCTGCTGCACGAGCAGGTCACCATCCAGCAGGCGGAACCCGACGCACAGGCGCCGCGCCGCGCCGCGCTCGACGCGCAATGGGAGGCGCTGATCGCCGGCGCAGACGCGCACCGCAACCGTGACGCCACGCCGCCGCCGGCCGCGGCGCGGCACATCGCCCTGCAGCTGCACTGAGCGCGCCATGCTGCCGCCACTCAGGACTGTCCGGCACGGCTTGCGCCGCACCACCGAGGCACTCGCCGCGGAACTGGCCGGGCCGGGCCGCGCCACGCCGGCGTGGAGCGAACTCCACTGGCGGCTGGCCACGGCCGTCGCCGTCGCGCACGGCGTGTCGCCGCTGCTGTACCGGTGCTGCGCGTGGAAAAACCCGTCGTGGCGACGTTTCCTGGAAAGCCAGCGCGCGCACGTCGAGCTGCGCCACCAGCGCATCGCCGCACTACTCGAGCGCATCGACGACGACGCCCGCGCCGCCGGGCTGGCGCTGGTCGCGCTGAAGGGCTCCGCGCTGCACGCGCTGGGGATCTACGCGCCGGGCGAACGGCCGATGGCCGACATCGACCTGCTGGTGCGCGAAGATGACGCCGCACCGGCGATCGAGCTGCTGCTGGCGCTCGGCTACGTCGAGTCGTTCGCGCAGTGGAAGCACCGGGTGTTCAAGCCGGCCAGCGGCCAGCCGTTCGCCGGGCTGGGCGAGCACCGCGACACGCCGGTCAACATCGAGTTGCACACCCGAATCCAGGAGCGGCTGCCGGTGTCCGCCGTCGACATCACCGCGCGGATCCAGCCGCGCGAGTCGCGGCCGGGCCTGAATGCCTACCCGTCGCACGGCGCGCTGATGAGCCACCTGCTGCTGCACGCGGCAGGCAACATGTGCGGGCGCAGCCTGCGTCTGTTGCACCTGCACGACATCGCGCGGCTAGCCACGCACCTGTCCGCCAGCGACTGGGACGTGCTCTGGGATGGCGATGCCGCCGAGCCGCCGTGGTGGGCGTTGCCGCCGCTGCGGCTGGTCGCGCGCCACTACCCGGAAGCGATCCCCGCTGCCGTGCTGGCCCGGCTCGAACGCGACTGCCCGCCGTTGCTGCGGGCGCTCTCGCGCCGGCAGACGCTGACCCGGGTGTCGTGCTCGGAACTGTGGCTGCATGCCTTCGCCGGGGTCGAGTGGTCGCGCTCGCTTCCCGAAGCCGGACGCTACCTCCGGAATCGCGTGCACCCTTCGGACGAAGCGCGCCAGGAGCGCGCCGACATGGTGCGCACCCAGCTCTGGCTGCAGGGGCAAAGCTGGGTCAGCCGGAATCAGGGGCGACGCATCCTGACCTTGCTCACCCAACGCGTGCCGCGGATGGACACCCTGTACGTGGTGCGCGCGGCCTTGGAGATCCCGGCTTCCGCGACTTGATGCCGGCCCGTCAATGATTCGGCACGCAACGGGAGAGCAATGGACGATGGGCGCGCAGCACGCCTGCCATGCCGCCGATGATCCATCGCTGTCGGACATCCGGCTGCGATGCCCCCGGTGCGGGACCGGTATCGACGGACTGGATTGTCCGGCGTGCAGGTTTTCCGTTGTGATCCACGACGGCATCGCGCATGCGCTGCCACCGGAGTCGATCGCACACCATGCCCGCTTCATGGAGGATTACGAGCGGATAAGGGCGTCGGAGGGCCGCGGCAGCGAAAGCAGAGACTTCTACCTCGGCCTTCCCTACCGGGATACATCAGGAAGGAACCGCCGGCAGTGGCAGATCAGGGCCCGCAGCTACGATTACCTTGTCCGGCATCTGCTGGATGGCACAGATCGCGGCAGCAGGATTCTGGACCTTGGCGCGGGCAACGGCTGGATGAGCTTTCGCCTGGCACTGGCAGGGTACCGACCTTGTGCGGTGGACCTGCTCACCAACGATCACGACGGACTGGGCGCTGCCCGGCATTATCGGGCGCGTCTGCCGAAACTCTTTCCGCGCTTCCAGGCCGAGATGCGCCGTCTTCCGTTTGCGGACGAACAGTTCGATGCCGCCGTGTTCAATGCCTCGTTTCACTACGCCGAAGATTACGAGGCAAGCCTGCGCGAGGCGATGCGCTGCGTGAGAGCGGGCGGCATGGTGATCATCAGTGATACACCGTGGTACGCCCGCGAGGAAAGCGGCAGGCAGATGCTCGCCGAGCGTCGCGAGCTGTTTCTGCGAAGCCATGGAACGGCTGCCGATTCCATCGCCGCCCTCGGCTACCTTACCGACGAGCGTCTGCGCAGGATGGAAGACGCGCTGTCGATCCGCTGGGACGTGCATCGTCCGTGGTATGGCCTGACCTGGGCCATGCGTCCCCTCGCGGCGAAACTGCGTGGCAGGAGGGAACCTTCGAAGTTTCGCCTTTACGCAGCCCGCAAAGGCGCATGACGGTCGCGAAGGCCGCGAATTTCTCAGCAAGGTGGTCGATCACGTGCATACCGGAGAGCAGTATCACGAATTCATGCTGGCCTCGCCGCGAGACCGGGCGGTACGCGACAGGTTCCAGAAACTGGCGCTGAACCTGCTGCCCGCGGGAGCCGACGTGCTCGACTTCGGTGCCGGCACCGGGATCGATGCCAAGGCGTATGCCGCCAACGGGCACCGGACTTTCGTGCATGAGCCATCGGAAGCGATGCGCGAGTGCCTGGCGCAGTACTGCCGCGACGAAATCGCCCGCCAGACCATCGTCACGGTGGCGTCGCCGCTCACCTGCACGGTGCAGGCGGTCACGGCGAACTTTGCGGTGCTCAACCATTTCGCGGATCACACCTTGCCTTTTGAAGAGTTGTCGCGCGTGGTCCAGCAGGGCGGCTTTGTCCTGGCCAGCATGCTCAATCCCTATTACCTCGGCGATGCGCGTTACGGCTGGTGGCGGGCGAACCTGGTGAATCTCGTGCGACGTGGCCACTACCCCAGCCCGGGTGAAAGCCGCATCCATCGTTTTGCGCCACGTGTCGTGGCGCGGGCGGCAGCCCCGCATTTCCGGCTGGAACGCCTCATGCCGCGTGGCTTCGGATGGGCCACCGATCTCTACATGTTCTTGCTGTTTCGGAGAATCTGAGATGTGGAAGGACTGGATAAGGCCGTACGTGCGTCCCTTGCCGCAATGGTCGACGGTTGCCGTGGCGCCTCCGCAGCAGGCGGTCATCGCCACCTTGCATTGGGATGGCCAATTCGTCGATGTCACGGCGGATCACACCGTGGCTTCGCTGGTGCCACTCGTGATCGCCACCAGCCTCGATGCCGGCCAACGTCCGGTGCTCGAGTACCGCGACAGCGCTACCGGAAAGCTGCTCGGCGCCTTGCGTCTGGCACGGACGGCGTCAGTCGCTGCCGCAGAGACATCGCTCACGCTCTACCACGTTGCAGCGGGCGACCACCGTTGTCTCGGCTGGCCGCTGCGCCCGTGGAACGCGTGGCTGCAGAACCGCCTCATGCGGAAAAATCGTTCACCGCAGCACTTCGCTCCGGAGCCTGCCGCGGTGCAGCAGCTGATGATCGCCTACCTGTGCCCGCGGCCGGTCGTACTGGTCTCGGTCGCCGCGCCCGGCCACCCGAATATCTTTCCGATGGATCTGATCGGCCCGCTGGAACGAAGCGGATTTTTTTCGCTGGCGCTGCGGAGCACCAACGTGTCCATACCGGTCATGCGCGAAACGCGCCGGGTCGCACTGTCCGGCATGCCGGCGACAATGAAGGCGGCGGTTTACAAACTTGCCGAACATCACCGGCAGCCGCTCAAGGACTGGACCGAGCTTCCGTTTCCTGTTCGACCCTCGCAGACATTCGACATTCCGGTGGTGACCGCGGCCCTGCGTATCCAGGAGCTGGCCATCGAGCACAGCCAGGAGATCGGCTCCCACGTTTTTTTCCTGTGTCGGGTCGTCTCCGAAGAAAATCTTGCGGAGAGCGACCAACTGCATCACACGGCAGGCTTTCATCAGGCTTATCGCCGCAGGCGAGGAACGCCGTTTGCGGAAATATAGCGGTTCATCACCGACTTCATTGCTGAACAGGCCTGGCGGGCAAGGGGTACCATGCGCGAGCGCAATCACGCGGATCATCGACGCCGGAAGCCATGAACGAGCGCTCGGTCGGAGGAACTCCGATGGTTTCGGTCGTCCTGCCGACCTACAACCGCTTGCCGCTGCTGCGCCAGACTATTGCCTCGGTCGTCGGACAAACATTCGGCGACTGGGAGCTCATCGTCGCCGACGACGGTTCCACCGACGGCACGCGCGGTTATCTCGAGGCGATCGATGATCCGCGCGTCCGGCCACTCTGGATGGAGCACCGCGGCGATCTCACTTCGGCACGCAGCGCCGGCCTCAAGCACGCGCGCAGCACGTGGGTGGCATTTCTTGATTCGGACGACTTGTGGCTGCCCGGAAAACTGGAATTGCAACTGCGCCGGCTCGCCGCGCAGCCCGAATGCAGGTGGAGCTACACGAGTTACTCGCTGATTGACGCGGGAGGGACATCGCTGCCGGAGCGGTCCGACCTTCTGCCCCGGCCGGTTTCCGGGCACATCCTCGAACCATTGCTTCGGTTCGAGGTTTCGACACCGCTCCCGACCATGCTCGTGCAGCGATCGCTGATCGAGGAGATCGGCGGGTTCGACGAAACCATCCCCATCCATTCCGACTACGACTTCGCACTGCGACTCGCTGCACGTAGCGAGGTCCTCGCGTTACCCGATGTCTTGACTCTGGTTCGCGAACACCCGGACAGGACCACCGCGCGCTTGCGCCCCGCGGAACTTTACGCCGATCAGGAGCGCGTATTCCGCAAAGCCGCGGCGGCCACGACGGAACGGAAAATACGGGTGCTGTGCCTGCACCAGTGCGTGATGCAACTGGCAGGACAGGCCGCGGCATTGTCGCGGGAAAGGTCACACGGGGCCGCGTTCGCGGCACTGCTCCGCGCCGCCCGCATCACACCTTTCAGAGGCGTGGTCTGGAGAACGGCGGCAGGATGCGCAGCGCGGGCGTTGGGAGTGTTCACATAAAAATCTGGCATTGGCAGCGATCGAAGCCTATCGCGCCTTCGTTGAAGAACACATGGCGCTCATCCAGCCCACGCCATAACCGGGCCTGGCTCAGCCGGTGCCCGTTTTCGACCCGGAGCGGACGCTAGGCAGCTCGCGGGGGTGTCCTCGCCTCCATGGCTGGTAGGAGTTGGGCGTGCCTAAGGCACACTGCTCGCGCCTGTCGAAGCTTGATGCGGATCGACAGATCCGTGTCGCTATCTGCAAGCCTCGCACGAAGCTACGCAGAACCATGACTTACGGGAGATTGCTCCAGTCGGGGGCAGCGATTAATATTTGTGCGCACTTGGCTAGCTTGCGTCAGGCTGTCTAAGTCCGTCTCGGGAGAACTTGTGAAATCTGCGGTTTCCGTTTGTGGCTTGCTCCTGCTGCTTTGCCTTCTGTCTCCCAAGGCCGACGCGGCCTCCTCCGTGATCGAGGCGCCTGCTGGACAGTACGGGGTCGGACTGCGGATTGTTCAACAGTACGACTACACCCGCTCGTTCAGAGCAACCGTTGACCCCGTTACCGGAGAGACCGTTCACGGCGAGCTGGCGCGTCCAATGCAGACCTTGGTGTGGTATCCGGCGAACCCGTCGGCGCACAAGGTCGTCTACGCCGACTACGTGCGCACCCGTGCCACCGAGCAGCAGTTCGATCTTTCCCCCGCCGTGAAAAGCCAGCTCGCAGCAAAAGGCGAGCAGGCGCTTTCTGATCATGTGGGGGCAAAGACGCGCGACGTGTTGCAGTCGCCGATGCTCGCTTCGTTTGGTGCGGGACCTGCTCCTGGCAAGTTCCCTGTTGTGGTCTACGCACCTGGCGCCGGCGGCGCGGCCGACGAAAACGCCGACCTTTGCGAATACCTCGCAAGCCATGGCTATATCGTCGTTGCGAGCACCAGCTTAGGCACGCACGAGAAGAATATTGCTTACGCGTTGGAGGACGCCCAGACGCAGGCGCGCGATATTGAGTTTCTGGTCGGCTACGCCCTTTCCCTGCCGCAGGTGGATGGCGACCGCGTCGCCGTCATCGGCTGGAGCTGGGGCGGTATGGCTAATGTTTTTGCCGCTTCCGAGGACAATCGCATCTCTGCCATTGTCAGCTTCGATGGCACGCGCGAGCCGGCATTCACGAAGCTCATTTCACCGCAAAAGATCACGATCCCCTGGCTCTACATCTCGCGCACCCCCGACACCATTCCGCAGATCAACAAATCGGGGATCGATACGAGCTTCAGCCTGTTGAACGAGGCGAGGTACGCCGACGTCTACCAACTGACGATGTATCCGATGCGCCACGTGGACTTCATCTCGCGCCATCTCAGGGAATCGTCCGCGACGGACTTCGGCGACTACTCCAAGGCGGAAGTGGCCCGCACCTACGATGTCGTCGCGCGTTACGTACTGCACTTTCTCGATGCGTCCCTGAAGAACGATCAACAAGCTCTGGCCTTCTTGCACCGGACACCGGCGGAGAACAGCGTACCCGCCCACACGATGCTGGCTGAAATCCACCAGGCGCAGGCGCTGCCGCCTTCCCAAGCGTCGCTGGCGGCCGAGCTGGCTCGCAGCGGGTTTGCCCACGTTGCAGAGGTCTACCAGGAAGCGCGCAAGCGGGACACATCCTTCCAGCTTTCCCAGCGTGACCTGAAGATCTGGGGTTATGGCCTGCTCGACCGGGGGCGGACACTGGACGCGATCGAGGTGATGAAGCTTTGGACCACGCTGTTTCCCGCAGATTGGGATGCCGCAGATAGCTTGGCCGAGGCCTACCAGACGGCCGGTAACAAGCCTCTTGCCATCCATTACTACCGAAAGTCGCTCGAGCTCAACCCCGGAAACACGAACGCCACCAAGCATCTCGAAGTGCTCTCGCCGGGTTCGACCAGAGAGTCGCCCATTGTTGCGCCAGCGACGTGAGGTGTCCGCTTCTGGCTGCAGATTCAACTGATCGATGCAACACACTGAGGACTGCCTAGGCAGCAGGAGTGTTGCAGATGGGGTACAGGACGCGAATCCAATACACGGATAGCCAGAAGGCGCTGATGTGGGATCGATGGCGAAAGGGCGAGTCCCTGCAAAAGATCGCACAGCTGTTCGATCGCAATCACTCTTCCGTAAGCAGAATCTTGGCGGAGTCGGGTGGGATTCGCCCGACTTCGCGGCGCCGTTCCCTGCGCGCATTGAGCTTGGCTGAGCGCGAGGAGATCTCGCGTGCCATGGTGCGCGGACAGTCAATCCGTTCGATTGCTGCCTCGCTGGGACGCGCACCTTCTACCGTCAGCCGCGAGATCCGACGGAACGAGGGACGGGACGGTTATCGCGCCAACCAGGCTGATCAGGCCGCATGGACACGAGCGCGCCGTCCCAAGGCCTGTAAGCTGGCAGTGCATCGCGCTTTGGCGCAGCGGGTTGCTGACAAGCTGCAGCGGCAATGGTCACCGGAGCAGATCGCCGGCTGGCTCAAGCGCACCTATCCAGACGACACGGGCTGCCAGGTGTCACACGAGACGATCTACCGCACGCTGTACATCCAGTCCCGCGGAGCCCTGAAGAAGGAGCTGCTGGCGCACCTGCGACGCACGCGGGTCATGCGTCGCTCTCGGTATCACACCCAGAAGACCGACAACCATGGCCGGATTACCGACACCGTATCGATCAGCGAGCGCCCAGCGACGGCCGAAGATCGAGCGGTTCCAGGACACTGGGAGGGCGATCTGCTGTTCGGTAACCAGACCAGCCAGATCGCTACGCTGGTGGAGCGGCAGACACGCTACGTGATGCTGGTAAAGGTCACCGGCAAAGACACCGAAACGGTCATCAATGCGTTGATCAAGCACGCTCGACGCTTACCCAAAGAGCTGTACCGCTCGCTCACCTGGGATCGAGGCAAGGAGATGGCGGGTCACCGCCGCTTCACGCTGGCAACGGACATCCAAGTTTATTTCTGTGACCCACACCATCCCTGGCAACGGGGCACCAACGAGAACACCAACGGGCTGCTGAGGCAGTATTTCCCGAAGGGCATCGACCTCTCTACCGTTTCACAGGCCAAGCTCAACGCCGTGGCGAAACAGCTAAATGAGCGACCCAGAAAGACGCTAGGCTACGAAACACCAGCCGAGCGATATCGACGATCTGTTGCGTCGACCGACTGAATCCGCGGCCGATAGCTGCCGCTCGAACTCGACATCCGCAGGACGGCGCACCGATCATGACCCACAGGCCCCGATGTGCCCGCGGCGCCCTTCACTCGCCCCTGCAACCAACCGCAGATACAGCGCCTCGAACGCCCGCGCCGTGTGGTCCGCCTCTTCGCACAGCGCGCGGCACTGCGCGGCGGCGGCCAGTTGCAGGCGCAGCGCCTCGTCGGTCAACACGCGGCTGATCGCACTCGCCAGGGCGGCCCAGTCGCCGACGGGTACGGCCAGCGCCGCGGAAGGCGACCACTCCACGAAATGCCCGACCGCGGTGCCAACCGCAGGCACGCCGGCCACCGCGGCTTCCAGCAGGACCAGCGGACCAGCCTCGTGCAGCGAAGACATCACCAGCAGGTCGGCGGACTCCATCAGCGGACGCAATTCGCGCTGGGTCTTGAACCCATGAAAGCGCACGTGCTGTTCCAGTCCCAGCTGGCGAGCCAGCCGCTGCATCTCGCCCTGCAATGTGTCCTCGCCGACGATGTCCATCCGGAGGTCCAGTCCTGCCTCGACCAGAACCGCCAGCGCCCGCAGCAGGGTCGATTGATCCTTGACCCGATTGAGGCTGGCGACGTGGATCAGCCGCGCCTGCTGCGCCCGGCGCTCATGTGGCGCGAGTGGCGGCCAGGCACGCAGGTCGACACCGAGTGGCAGGCGGCGGGCCTCGATGCCGAGCGCCTGCAGCGAATCGATGATCGGCGCGCTGGCCGCGGTGACGACATCGGCGCCGCGCAGCACCAGCGCCTCGCGCAGCCGTCCTTTCCATTTCCGCCTGCCGCCGTAGCCGATCGCGTGCAGCGCGACCAGTTCGCCGCCGGCGACATGCACCAGGCTCGGCCGCCGCAGCCATTTCGCCGCAGCGACGGCGACCAGGCTGCAGGAACCGGAGAAGATCGCCTGGATCACATCGAACGGTGCGTGGCGATGTTCGGCGCGGATCGCCGCGATCGCGCGCAGCCGGGTCCAGCCGTCGCCGATGTTGTGCACGGTGGCGCCGGCGAGCGGCCAGCGGCCAGCGGCAGCCTCCTGGCGCAGCGCAAAGACATGCACCTCGTGCGCGCGTGCCAGCCGCTCGATCAGGGCCAGCAGCACCGGGATCACGCGGTACTCGCCGCTGCGATCCACGCCGCCCGGGACGACCAGCGCGAGTTTCATCCTGCCCTCCGGCGCCGGTCGCCGAGCACCTGCGCATAGGCATCCGCCCATTGACGACCGACGGCCACGAACGACAGCGTGGCGTCGAAGTGGGCGCGCACCTGCTCCGGCGATGGCCGGTTCGCCGCGGCATCGACCAGCGCCGCGGCCAATTGCGCCGCATCGCCGCAGGGCCACAGTCGGCCGACCCGGCCGTCGCCGGTCAAGGCCCGAAACGATGGAATGTCGGTGACTACCGGCGTCACGCCGCAGGCCAAGGCCTCCAGCAGTGCATAGCCGGAACCTTCGGAGTGGCTGCCCGAGACGAACAGGTCCGCAGCCTGCATCAGCATCTCGACACGAGCGTGCGCCACCTTGCCGAGCAGATGCACGCGCCCGGCCAGCCGCGGATCGCATGCGATGCGCCGCTGTACTTCGTCGAGCAGCGGCGCGCTGCCGAAGGCGCACCATAGCTGCAGGCCGGGCAGCTGCGCCGCGGCCCGGGCCACGCCATCGAGCACGGTCAGCGGGTCCTTGCCCGGATTCAGGTGCCCCACCCACAGCACGCAGGGGTCACCGCGCAGGCCGGTTACGACGCGGGCGGCGGCGCGCTCGCCGGGAACGAAGCGACTGCAGGATTCGGGGATGGCGAAGATCCGCGTCCGCGGCCCGAACAACCCGGCGGCGGTGAACGGCCGCGCCTGTTCGCGCGCCGTGAAGGCCACGCCCGCGGCCGCCGCATACCAGCGCCGCCAGCGCGGTCGCCGCCACCAGCGCGGCGGCCGGCTGGCGTGGTCCTGCAGCAGGACGGGCGCCTGCGGCAGCTGGCGCGAAAGCACGGCCGCGGCCTCGGCAAAATCCAACCCGTGCACGTGCAGCACGTCGGCGCCGAGTTCGCCGAGCACGCTGGCGCAGCGGCGCGCCCGATCCGCCACCGTCGCCGACACACCCACGTCGACGAAGTGGTACTCGACGCCGTTGCGCGCCAGATGTTGCGTGCGCGTCGCGGCCTGCAACACCGAAACCCGGGTGCCGGCGCTGGCCGCCGCCTCGGCGATGTCCGCCAGCGACGGCCACCGTTCTAGCAGCTCGGCGGGCGCGAGCCCCGCGGGCGCCGGCACCAGGTTGATCTGCGCCACATGCACGGCCTAAAGGCCCGAAACCTGCGGCATGCGCAGGCGCACGAACCGGTTCGCCAGGTTCAGCTCCCACGGCCGGTCGTACTTGCGGAAGCGATAGCGCCAGCCGGCCATCGCGCTCAGGTTGCGCTTGGCCCACGGCGGCGCACGCAGGTCCTGCACCGTGGGGTAACGGCAGCGCAGCACGGTGACGAAGTCGTTGATGCGGTGGCGCAGCCGGTCGGTGAGCCAGGGCGCATCGACGTGGCAGGCGTAATTGACCCAGCGCGGCTGGGTCCACTCATCCGGCGTGGTGGGAAATACCACCGGTTCGCCGTGAAGGTCGAGCGGCGGCGCACCCGGCCGCTTGCTGCGGTCCTTCTCGTGGCGGCTGTGCTCCGGCAGCGGCGTGTAGATGTAGATGACAACCTCCGTCTGCGGATTGATCCGCTTGAGCTCGCGGATGAATTCGAAGGTGCGCTCGGTCTCTTCCTCGGTGTTCTCCGGTGGCGCGACCATGAACGACAGCTCGGGGATCACCCCGTAGCGGCGACATTGTTCGACCACCGCCAGGGTCTGGTCCGGGCGCGTGCCCTTGCGGATGTCGTGCAGCATCCGTTCGCTGGGCGATTCCGCGCCGATGTAGGCCATCCGCAGCCGGCTCTTGCGCACCAGCTCCCACGAGCGCTCCGACAGCTTCAGCAGCGCATCCGCGCGGGCGAAGCACCACCACGGCAATTCGCAACCGGGCCATCACTTCGAGCAGCGGCACCATGTCCGCCTCGCGGTCGAAGAAGTTGTGGTCGAAGTACTGCACCGCGTCGGCGCCCAGCTCGTGCTTGCAGATAGCCCAGCTCGCGCTCCAGCCGCGCGGCCGCCGGCAGGACGGTCGCGCCGCCGAACATCGCCGCCACGCCGCAGAAGGTGCAGCGGTAGCGGCAGCCGAGCGCCGCCTGGTGCGCGACGGTGCGCTGCGCCGAGGTAGGTGCGCGCCAGGTAGCGGCGCGGATCGCCGAGCTTGTCGTAGGGCAGCAACCCCGCGGGGTCGTCGGCGCACGAGCGGCGCGCTCCGGGTTGTGCACCACCTGCCGGCGTGCTTCCAGCGACAGCCCGGCGATCTGCTCCAGGGCGCGCGCCGGCGTGGCCGCCGAGCGTGGCGACCAGCTCCGACAGGGTTTCCTCGCCCTGCGCCGCGGACCGCGTAGTCGACGTAGGGCGCGTTCAGCGTCGCTTCCGGGTACAGGGTCGGGAAGTAGCCGCCCCAGATGATCGGCACCGCCGGAGAAGCGCGCGCGGATCGCCTGCGAAACGGCGATCGCCGGCGCCACCTGCGGGCCGCCCATCACGCCGATGCCGACGGCGTCGAAGCGGTCCCGTTGCATCGCGTGCAAGGTGTCGTTGACGAAGTCGCGGTCGACGTTGCCGTCGATGATCCGGCTGCTGCCGGTGCGGTCCAGCGCCGCCGCCAGGTGCAGCAGCGCCAGCGGGAACCGCGCGCTCGTTCGCGAGGTGATGGTGGGATTGATCAGCAAGGTGCGCGGCTGGGTCATGGGGAGGGCCTGGAAGAAAGCGGAGTCAAGGCACTCGCCGCAGCTGGAACACCAGCGCGACGGGAACCTCCAGTGCCATGCGGTCGAAGTGCGCGCCGGCGGGGATGTCGGCCGGATCGAGCATGGGTTCCAGCACCCGCTCGATGCGCAGCCCGAGGGCGGCGCAGGCGGCATGCCAATGGCTGTACAGGTGCCGGGTATGCCGCACCGCGTAGCTCAGGCCGCCGGACTTGAAGTCGCGCCGCCAGCCGAGCGCATGCCCGATCGGGTGTACGTCGCTGCACAGCAGCGTGCCGCCGGGCCGGGTCACCCGGCGCAGCTCGGCCAGCGACCTCTCGAGGTTCTCGAGGTGACCGACGACCAGGCCGCACACGGTCAGGTCGGCCCGCGCATCCGGCAGCGGCAAGGCAGCCAGGCTGCCCTGCACCAGCGCGACCGGCGCGTCGGCGTGCAGCGCGACCAGCTCCGCGCCGGCGCGCTGCAGCATGTGCGGCGAAAGATCCACGCCGGTCACCTGTGCTGCGTCGCGGCGCAGCGCATGCAGCATGTAGCGCCCGCTGCCGCAGCCGATGTCGAGCACCGCCTGCCCGTGCAATGTGGCCGGCATCAGCCCGAGCATCGCGCGCTGCTCGGCCTGCATCACCGGGTTGTGCGCCTGCGCCGGATAGCTGGGCGCCCACAGTGCGTAGGCCGCGCGCGGTTCGAGCAGCGGCTGGCGGGTCATCAGTGGCACCTGGCTTCGATGGTGGCGGCGCGCGCGCGCCCGTTGCCCCCTGCGGCCCGCTCGAGCCCGGGTTCGAGCGCGAGCAGCGCAGGCTCGGCCAACGACCCGGCCAGCAGCTTCGGCTTGCCGTCCAGCGTCACCGGCACGGCGTCCACGCCGGTGGCTGCGAACCATTCGGCGAAATCGGGATCGGCGATGCGCGGGACGCCGTCGCGCACCACCGCGCGGATGTCGCTGCGCCGAATGCCCGCCAGGCTGCTTGCCGGGTCGCCGCCGCGGTCCTCGACGATCACCAGATCCGCCCGCGCGCCCGGTGCAAGGCTGCCGCGCCCGGACAGGCGCAGGATGCGCGCGGCGGCAGCGGTTGCCAGATCCAGCAACTGCGCGGAACCGAGTTCGCCGCGGGCGACGATCCCGCGCATTTCGTCGAGCAGGTCGCGCGCACCGCTGAGCCGCGAGTCGCTGCCCAGCGCCAGCCGCCCGGCCGCGCACAGCCGCCGCGGATCGAGCGAGCGGCCGAGCAGGCTGTGGTTGCTGGTCGGGCACCAGACCACCGCCGCGCCGCTGGCGATCACCCGCTCGATGTCGCGCTCGCGCAGCCCCACGCCGTGGACCAGCACGCTGTTCGCCGCGAGGCAGCCGAGCTGGTCCAGCTGATCGAGTTCCGCCTGCGCCGTCGCGTCGGTGCCTTCGGCCAGGTGGATCAGCCACGGGCGCCCGGCGGGGGTGGCGGCAAAGCTCGACAGCGCCGGCGGACCGTAACCGGGCCAGCCCAGCGCATAGCTCCAGCCGTAGTCGCGCAGCAGGGCGACCGGAAAATCCGTCGCGTCCAGCGCCGCATGCCAGGGGTCGTGATGCGCCACGCAGGTGGTGCCGGCGAGCAGGTTCTTCAGCGCGCCGTGGCGCAGCCGCAGTGCCTTCGGAACCTGCAGCGCGGCGGCCACGCCCGGTTCCTTGAAATGCGCCTGGAACGCCGCGATCCACGCGTAGCTGTTGGGAAACGGCGCCGCCGTGCGCAGCGGCGGCACGGCGTTGACGTGCAGGTGCTCGTGCGCATTGATCAGGCCGGGGAAGATCAGGTGGTCGCGCAGGTCGATCCGCCAGGCCCGCGCGGTCAGCGAGGAACCGATCCGCCCGGCCCGGATCGGCAGCGGCGCGCGCGAGGCGCCCGCGGGCGCGATCGATACCGCGCGGCACAGGCTGACGTCCAACGCTGCCTGGAGGACGTCCATGGCTCAACGCCGTCGCATCACGATCAGGAAGTGATCGCCCATGTCGCGCAGCAGCGGCAGCGCGCCGAAGTGATCGTCGAGCCAGCCCAGGCGTTCGCACCAGCGGCGGTGGCGCCGGTAGTAGTCCACCAGGTAGGGCGGCGGCATGAACAGGCTCAGCGCGCGGTAGCCCGCCAGCGAAAAGTGTTCGGCGAAGGCGCGGTAGAACTCGCGCGGCAGGTAGTAGGAAGTCCAGATCGTGTGGCGGTTCATGCCCACCGCGGTCGCGCCGCGCGCGGCCCGCACGCCGGCCCGCCGGAAGCGGCCGCGCCGTGCGTAGTGCCCCAGTTCCCACGGACAGATCCGGCCCATCACTGAAAAGACCAGCCGGCCGCCGGGCCGCAGCAGGCGCGCGCATTCGGCCGAGACAGTGCCGAGATCCGGCGCGCAGTTCAGCGGGCCGAAGTTCGAATAGATGCCGTCGAACGCATCATCGAGCCGGTCGAGCTGCTGGATGCCGAGATGGATGGCGGCGACATGGGACTGCAGGTCCTCGGCGACCGCGCGCGCGCATGTGCGTTCGACCATCTGCGGCGACCAGTCGGTGGCGACCACCTGGTGGCCGCGCCGGGCGAATTCGAGCGCGTCGATGCCGGTGCCGCAGCCCAGGTCGAGCAGGCGCGAGGCGGTCGGGAACTCGTCGTGCACGGTGTCCCACAGCGCCAGCCGCATGCGCTGGATCAGCTCGTTGTTGCCGCGCGGGCCGTCGTAGTCGGCGGCGACGCTGTCGAAGGCGCGCTGCGTGTCGAGCAACTGCGCCTCGTTCAGCGACATGCCGCCGCGCGGCCGGCGGACGCCCGCGGCGGGCTCGGCCCGGCTTCCGGTTTCAAGTGGCTGCTGCACGTTCATGTCGATATCGGTTCCACCGCCATGCTGCCCGCGATTGCACTGGCGCCCGGGACGCGTGCCGGTCGGCCCCGGCAACATCTCCATGGCCCACATCGGGTGAGTGCCGGTACGGGCCGCTTTGGTTGAACGCCTGGCTGATGAAGGCAAAGGCGGGCTACTCCCGCGCGGGCCGCCGCGCGACGTTCCTCGCCAAGGCCGCGGACGAGCCCAGGAAAATCGCCAGCAGCAGGCCGATGCCATAGGTCAGCTCGGGATTCGGGAAGGCCTGTTTGTCGGGGACATAGGCCGGCCACATCAGTGATGTTTCGTAGGTGTAGGTGGGACCGAGGCGGTCGACGAGATCGGCCCGCGCCTGGCGCAAGCTGCGGACCTCCTCGTTCTTGCTGGCCAGCAGCAGGCTGGCCAGCACCGGATTCGCCATGTCCTTGCCGGCCGCCTCGCCCTTGCTTCCCGGCGCGGTGGCCTGCTGATAGCGGACCTGGTCGGCTTGGGCGGTCTGCAGGTCGGCCTCGATCTGGGCCAGCCGTGCACGCGCCGACTGCAGTGGTGCCTCTTCCAGGCCCTGGTGGACCGCGCGCAGCCGGGCGACCGTGGCCGCGGCGAGCTCGCTGGCCTGTTGCCGGGAGTAGCCGCGCACGGTCAACTTGACCAGCGAGCCGGCGTAGAGCATCGGCTCCAGTTTCAGGCTCCTGCGGTAGAGCCCGGCCACCGGCGAAGTCGTCGTGTAGCCGGCGCTTTGCAGGACCTCGTTTTCGAACGGTACCCGTTGCAGCCGCTCGACCACGCGCTGCAGCGGCTCGACTTTCAGATCCTGACCCGCCGGCACCTGGCCGACCTGGCCGATCTGGATCCACGCGGTCGCCTCCCACTGGCGCTTCACCAGGTGCGCGAAGGCGTAGGTGCAGGCCAGGGTCAGCACCAGCACCAGCACGAACCACATCCACTCGCGGGTGAAGATTCGCCACAGGTCGATCAGATAGACCTCATCGTGTTCCATGATCCGGTACTCGCTGCAGGGAGGATGAAGACGGGGCTGGCGCCCGCCGGTTCGGCAGCCATGTCGCCATGACCGGCAGGAACAGGCAGATGCCGATGAAACCGGCGTTGGTCCAGGTGAAGGCCTGCGGCCCGAACGGCGACATCACGCAGACGTAAGCCATGCGCAGGAAAATCAGCAGGGAAAACAGCGGCACCGCTGGGCGCAGGCGCTGCACGCTCCACAGCAGCATCGCGTACAGCGCGAACACCGCGAACGCGGCGCCGAACGGGCCGAACGCCATCAGGAAGGGAAAGAACTCGGTGCCCACGTTGATGTTCGGCGCATCCAGCGGGATGCTCGTTCCGGCCGTCACCACGGAGCCGTGCAGCGGCACCAGCTGGTTGATCAGGAAATCGGCGTTGGTGTAGCCCTTGGCCAGGATCGCGCTGAAGTTGTAGGGGCCGGCGCTGGCGTACAGGAGCAGCCATTTGATGCCCTGCGGCGCGGCGTGGTACATCGCGCTGAACGGCAGCGTGACGTGCTCCAGCGGCCCCGAGCGCAGCAGGCCGAGGATCGAGAAGATGCTGCTGGCGGCGAGCGCCAGGCCCAGCAGGGTTTTCCACGGCAACGGCCTTGCCTCGTTCCGTCGCAGCACCAGCACGAGCGCGAACGAGAAGAACGTGGCGAACAGCCGGTTGCGGTCGATCACCAGCACCGGAAACACCAGGCCGATGGCGACGAGCGCGATGCGCAGCCGCCGGCTCCGGGTGCACAGCAGCCCGATCGGCGGCAGCACCCAGCACATGTCGGACACGTGCCGGATATGCAGACGGCCGCCGTCCATCACGGCATAGGCCGACGGCTTGTCGAACAGCGGAATCGGGAACAGCGAGAGGTCGAGCAGGCAGAACAGCACGATCAGCCCGGCCAGGGCCAGCGCGAGGAAGGCCTCGCGCGTGCCGGCGTAGTGGCGCGCGCGGAACCGCGCGAACTCCGGCAGCCGCACCCCGGCCTGCACGTCGAACAGGATGATCGCCGCGGCGAGCACGGCCAGCAGCAGCAGGCCCTGCAGGTAGTCGGCGGAAAGGTCGTAGGTGAGCCAGGTCAGCACGCAGGCAAGCAGGATCGGCGGACCCAGCCAGATGGAGGGAAGCCGCAGCAGCCGTTTCATGTCCGCTCCGCGCCGCGGGCCGGCGGCGGCAGCCGGGTCTTCGCTGCCGCGACCAGCGACAGGTAGGCCGTCAGGTGCGCCAGCAGCGGCCCCGGCGTTCGTTGCAGGAACGCGATCTTGGCGCCGATGTAGTGCGACTGCGCGCGCAGCAGGGTGCGGTACGGCTCGTCGAACAGGCCGGCGCGGCGCAGCGCGATGTGCTGCGACTCGGCAAGGTTGCCCAGGCGCGTCGCGCGATGCCGCGTGCGGCTCAGGTTCGCCTCGTGCATGCGGTAGGCGCAGACGCTGACGTCGACGAAGCCGAGCGCGTCGCGCGCGGCCAGGCGCAGGAACAGGTCCCAGTCCTCGATGCGCAGCCCTTCGCTCCAGCGGTCCACCGTGTCGAGCGCGCGCTTCCGGATCAGCGCGACCGGACCGCCGATCGCCCACTGCCGGATCACCGCGCGGCGGATGCCGTCGTCGGAGCGGTACAGGCTCTTGTCGGCGCCGTGCAGGTCGCACATGCCGCTGTCGTGCAGCTTGCGGTCGTCCTGGTCGACCACCACCGAATCGCCGATCACCGCGCCCTTGTCCGGATGCTCCTGCAGGTAGCGGACCTGGGCGTCGAGGCCGCCGGGCAGCAGGTAGTCGTCGCTGGCGCCCGGCCGCAGGAACTCGCCGTTCGCGCGCGCCGCCAGCTCGTTGAGGGTCGCCGCGATGCCGCGGTTCTCGCGCCGCACGTACTCGATCGGAATGTCCATGCAATGCGTCGCCACCCAATCGGCGATCCGCGCGCCGGTGCGGTCGGTCGAGCCGTCATCGATGATGATCAGCTCCTTCGCCGGATAGGGGTCTTCCAGCACGCTGTCCAGGCAGCGCCGCACGAAACGCTCGTGGTTGAATGCCGGGATGAGCACCGAGACCAGCGGCAGCGTCGTGTCTCTGGATACGTCGAACGCCATCGTCACAGCCCTCCCAGGTAACGTCGCACGACCAGCACGTTGAACGCGAGGTAGGCGAGGTAGTTGGCCGCGAAGGCGTACATCGCGCCGACCAGGCCGAAGTGCGCGGTGAACACGTAGACCAGCGCCAGGTAGCTGGCCGCGAACACGCACTCGGAAATCACGAACAGCCGCGTCATGGCCTTGGCCAGCATCACGTAGGCAAGGATGAAGGAGGCGATCTTGACGACATCGCCCGCCAGTTGCGGCCCGTACAACGCGTTGGCGGGGGCGAAGTCCGCGCTGAACAGCAGGCGCGTCACCCACTCCCGCAGCAGATACACCGCCACCGCCAGCACGACGACCACCGGCAGGATGTAGCGGTACGCGTTGCGCAGCTCGAGCACCAGCGAGGCGCGGCCCTGGATCGACGCCAGCTTGGGCAGGTAGTAGATGTTGATCGCCGCGGTGAGGAACAGCAGGTAGGCATCGGACACCTTGCTCACCGCCTGCCAGTAACCGACCTGCTCCCAGCCGAGCCGCAGCGCGAGGTGGTCGCGCACCGCGATGTTCACCAGCGGCGAGACCAGGGCGGCGGTGAGCGTCATCACCGAAAAGGCCGCCAGCCGCAGGGTCATCTCGCGATCGAAGCGCAATCGCAGCATGCTGCGCTGGAAGTACGGGCTGCGCGACCATGCCGGCAGGCCGACGACGAGCCACAGCAGCTGGCCCACGATCAGTGCCAGCAGGGCGCCGTACAGATGCAGCCAGCGCGCCAGCCAGATCACCATCACGATGCTGAGCATCGAGCCCAGCACCTGGATCAGCGCCAGCCGGCGCACGTCCATGAAACCGTTGATCACGGCCAGGATGTAGTTGACCAGCGCGATGCCGAGCTGGGCCACGGCGAGCACGCGGATCAGGCCCGCGTAGGCGGGATCGTCCAGCAGCCACAGCGCCAGCTGGCGGCTGAACAGCAGCGCCAGGCATCCCATCAGGATGGAGGCGCACAGCGCATACCAGAGCGCCGCGGCCAGCAGGCGCGCCAGGCGCTGCGGATCGTGGCGGTACTCGGCGACGTACTTCACGATGCCGGCGCTGATGCCGCCGCCTGCGAGCACGGACAGCAGCGACATCAGGCTCATGAACTGGCCTAGCTTGCCCACGCCCGCGGGTCCGGCGAACCAGGCCACCAGCTTGACCGCCACCAGCGCCGCCAGCAGCCTTGCCGCGGTGGCGAGCGCGGAATAGAAGCCGGCGCGCACGATGTTCATGCCGGACACTCGAACGCCTGGCAGGCCCGGATGACCCGTTCCGCCGCCTCATCACCCAGCGTCGGTCCCATCGGCAGGCTCAGCACTTCCTCGTGCAGGCGCTCGGTCAGCGGCAGTTGGAGATCGTGCAAGGCCGGGTAGGCGGGCTGCCGGTGCGGCGGCACCGGGTAGTGCACCTGGCTATGGATGCCGTGCGCCAGCAAGATGCCGCTGCAGCGCATCGCGACGAGGACAGCGCACCACGAACAGGTGCCAGGCGTGCTGCTCCTCGTGCGTCACCTGCGGCAGCCGGATCTGCGAATGGCGGATGCCGTCGCGATAGCGGCGCGCCACGCGGCGGCGCCACGCGACGTCCTCGTCGAGATGGCGCAGCTTCACCCGCAGCATCGCCGCCTGGATCTCGTCGAGCCGCGAGTTGATGCCCTGATACAGGTGGCGGTACTTCACCTCGGAGCCGTAGTTGCGCAGGGCCGCAACCCGCTGTGCCAGCCGGGTGTCGTCGGTCACCACCGCGCCGCCGTCGCCCAGCGCGCCCAGGTTCTTGGCGGGGAAGAAGCTGAAGGCCGCCGCATCGCCGAACGCGCCGGCCTTGCGGCCGCCGCTCTCCGCGCCATGCGCCTGCGCCGCATCCTCGATCAGCAGCAGCTGGTGGCGCCGGGCCAGCGCCGCCAGCGCCGGCATGTCGGCCAGCTGGCCGTACAGGTGCACCGCCATGATTGCGCGCGTGCGCGGTCCGATCGCCGCCTCCACGCAGGCCGGGTCCAGATTGAAACTCAGCGGATCGGGCTCCACCGGCACCGGCACCAGCCGGTTTTCGGTGATCGCGAGAAAGCTGGCGATGAAGGTATTGCCGGGCACGATGACCTCGTCGCCCTCGTTGAGCGCGCCGAGCTGCCGGTAGCCGCGCAGGATAAGCGACAGCGCGTCCAGGCCGCTGCCCACGCCCACGGCATGGCGCACGCCGCAATAGGCGGCGAACTCGTGCTCGAAGGCGGCCAGTTCCTCGCCCATGATGTACCAGCCCGAATCGATCACCCGCGCGGCCGCCGCCTTCAGCTCGTCGGCATGACGCGCGTTGATCGCCCTGACGTCGAGGAACGGGACGTCCATCAGGTCGGCTTCCATCAGCTCGCTTTCCATTACAGCGGCCACTCGTAGAAGTCGTGCACGACGGCGCGGGCGCCGAAGTATTCCTTCTGCGTGACCAGGCCGCCGTTGAGCACCTGCCCCTCCTGTTCGGTCGAGACGCCGAAGCTGAAATACGTCCGCTCCGCGTAGACGCCACCGATCAGTTCCGCCAGCAGCAGGCTGAGCGCGCCCACGTGCCGACCTTCCTCCGAGACCGCCATGTACTGGGTATGCACGACCTTGCCCAGGTCATAGGCGAGCACGCCCGCCAGCAGGACGCCGTCGCGGCGCGCCTCGTGCAGCACGATCCGCTGCGGAAAACGCGACTGCAGCAAGCGCAGCTCCGCCAGGCTGTGCGTCGGCCGGGTGCCGTGCTTGCGCAGCACCTCGGCCAGCAGTGCGTGGAAGTCCGCCGCATCGGCGCCGGCCTGCAAGTGGATGCCGGCCTTCCTGGCCTTGTTGACGGCGCGCAGGCGGCCTTGCGTGAAGTGGAACGACTCCTGCAACGCGATGACCGAGGAGAGATCGCGCCGTTGCAGCCGCGCGCCCAGCCGATGCAAGGCATACAGGTCCTCTTCGGCCGGATAGGCGTGGAAAATGTGCGGCACCGCCTTGTAGATCACCCGCTCCACGCCGAGCGCGCGGTAGTGGCTGGCGATCTGCCCGAACACGGCCAGCGTCGATTCGGCGCGCAGGGCGTGCGTGGTGACCAGCCCGGCGTAGGTAAGCCCGCCGTGGCTGGTCACCACGTTGCCCTGGATGTTCGCGGGCAGCACCGCCACGGCCTCGCCGTGCCGCTCCACGATCAGCGACTGGTCGACGAAACGATCGGCGTGGTAATCCATGTAGCCGCGCCGGTGCAGCAGGTTGCCGTTCCTGGAACGCCCGACCAGCGCGTCCCAGGTGTTCACGTCGATGGGGGTGTAGGGCCTAACGCTGCACATCGGCCTCACCGTTGCCGTGAGTGACGTCGGCCTCGGCCACGCCGAAGCCGTCCACGCCCATGTCGTTGCCGTTGTAGAACATCAGCAGCTTGTCGTAGCGGCGGAACAGCGCGGGATAGCAGAGGGCGCGCGAATCCCAGCCGCTGGCGGACAGCGCGATGCCCAGCATCTCGTCGCGGCGCTCCCAGGCGATGCCGTCGTCGCTCAGGGCGATGCCGGGAAAGTATTCGCCGGCGCGATTGCCCCACGTGAAGTACATGACGTAGCGGCCGCCGAAGCGGTACACGCGCGGCCGGCCGATGCGGTACTCGCTGCCTTGTGCCCGCAGGCAGACGTGGTCCGCGCGCGGGATCGCGGCGGGGTCGGCCGTCTCCGCATGGCGGATGTGGTAGCGCGGAAACGGCTGGCCGCCGATGGTCTCCCAGTCGTCGCCCACGGCGTACCACAGGCGCCAGCGGCCGTCCTCGTACGCGACCGAATGCACCGCGCCGATCGTGCTGCGGCCGGGTGCGCGATCCATGATCGGGGTTTCCTGCGTGCGCCGGAAACTGTTGCCGCCGTCGCCGGAAACGGCCAAGCCGCTGAAAGCCAGGAACTTGGCCCTGGCCACGCGCTGGAAGCCGACATAGAACATGTGCAGGCCACCGGGCGCGTCGACGAGGTCGCCCAGGATCACGCCATTGTCGTCGAAGCAGCCGGCCCGGCCGATGTCGAGCACCGGTTCGGCGCTGACCCGCACGATCGTCGCGGGGTCGTCCGCCCGCACGTCGACATAGCCGATCCGGCTGACGCCGTCGGCATCGCGAAACCCGGCGTAGACGCGGATGAGGTCATCATCGAGGCGATACGGGGTCGGCGTGAGCGCCGAATGGCGCATCCAGCCGCCCACGCCCTGCCGCGCGGTTTCGAACACCAGGCCTTTCTTGGTCCATTCGAACATGCGCTGTTCAAAGCCTCACGTCGAGGCTCGACCGGTCGGGCACCGCACGGGCCGGCGAGCCGACGTAGACCCGGCCCGGTTCCGTATCGCGGGTGACCAGCGCGCCGGCGCCGATCACGTTGTCGGCGGCGACTTTCACGTGATCGTTGAAGGTGCTGTTCACGCCGACGAAGCTGCTCTCGCCGATCTCGCAGTAGCCGGAGATGACTGCGTGCGAAGCGACGAACACGTTGTCATGCACGACCGTGCGATGCCCCACGTGGTTGCCGCTCCACAGGATGCAGTTGTTGCCGATGCGCACGAACGGCTGCACGACGTTGCCCTCGAAAATGAAGCTGTTCTCGCCCACCTCGGCATTGCGCCACACGAAGGCGCGCGAACTGACGTACGTGGCGAAGCGGTAGCCGCGGCGCTTCGCATCCCGGTACAGGCGCGTGCGCAGCCGGTTGAGCTGGCTCGCCGGCACGGCGACGAATACGTCGACGTCCGCCGGCGGGTAGTGCGCCTCCAACGTCTCGAACGCCACCACCGGGCGGCCGGCCAGCATCGGCTGCGCGAGGTAATCGCGTTCGACGCTGAAGGCGACCACGTCATGCTCGCTGTCGTGTTCGAAGTATTCGCAGGCGATCTGGGCGAACTCGCCCGCGCCGATGAGAACTAGAGGCCTTGGCATGCCGCCAGGCCCTCCTGGTACACGGGGCCACGAACCTCGCGCAGGAAAGCGGCATAGTCGGTGATGTAGTCGGCCGGATCGTAGAGGTGGTCGGCCAGCACCATCAGCACGCAGTCCTCGCTGAAGTCATACAGCTCGCGCCACACCATGCTGCCGAGCTGCAGGCCGTACGAGGGATCGTCAAGCACCACCTCCACCGGCCCGCTGCCGTCGTCCAGCAGAAAGGTGACGGAACCGCGCACCGCCACCGCCAGCTGATTGAGGTGGCGGTGCGCGTGCCGGCCCCGATGCACGCCGCCGTTGGTGGCGAACAGGTAATACACGCGCCGGATCACGAAGGGCACGTTCCGGTCCTGTTCCAAGGCAATCAGCATGCCGCGGTTGTCGCCATGCTTCTGCAACTGGATGCGTTCGATTTCCATGTTCCGGGCCAGGCGGTGATTTCGTGGATGACCGACCTTTCTGGGTGCCGACTCGCCGGCGAAAGGTTGCGTCGACACGGGACTGGGCCCGGCCCGCGGCCGGGTGGAAGGCGATCTTGAGGGTCTTGCCCCGGGCCGGGCTCCGCGTGTTCCGGGCGCCCTCCGGCCAGCTGTTTGCAGCCGTGACCCATGCGCGGCTGCATTGCCAGGTTTCCGCTATTGGAATACCGTGCGGAAAGCCCGGCGGACCCGGACGCCGGAGGAGCGACGCGGTCATTCATCGCAGCCGGCGGCCATCCCGGTACTGCCCATGACCTTGCCCGGCTCGCGCAGTGCGACGATTGACCCTGCTGCATAACGCTGCTTCAGCACGCGCCCATCGATAGCGCGTTTCCATGAGGTCGGAATCCATGCACCAGATCCGCTCATGACGGACGGCCGCCTCCCGCACGCAGCGGTCTGTTTGCTTGATCATTCCGCACGCCCCCACCATCCCGGCTTTGCCGCCCGGAGCGGCCGCGCCGGTGCCTTTCTCGGTTTCGCGTCACTGCTCATCGGTGCATGCCTGCCGCCGGCATTGCATGCCCAGTCGGCCACCTTCGACGGCGCCGCGGCACTCAGCTCGCAGCTGGAGGATCGGGGCCAGGCGATGACCCGCGCCACGCCCATCCTGCAAGGGGCGGCCTCCTGGACGTTCCCCGCGGGCTGGTCGCTGGGCCTGTCGGGCAGTGCCGAAGTACGCTCGCCAGGTCGTCTCTTGGCCGCCCTTGCCCAGGCGTCCCATCACTGGGCGCTTTCCGACGACTGGCAGGTGCAGGCGAACCTGCTGTACTACAGATATGCCAGCACGTCCCGCTCCAAGGCCTTCGAGCGTGCCGAAGCGGGTCTCGGCTGGACCTATCGGGACGTGCTGACCTTCGACCTGTCGGCCATCCACGTCATCGGCAGCAAGGGCCGGCACCGGCTGCGCGGCGCCGCGGACATCAGCTTCCACTGGCCGCTGGCACGCCATGTCTACCTGTCCGCCGGGGCAGGTGCCGCGCAGTTCCCCATTGCGCCCTACAACGCCTACGGCTACGGGCACGCGAGCGGCCAGGAGTATGATCATCCGGAGTCTTACAGTCGTGTCTCCCCGGGCATCCGGACCTATGGCCACGTGGGATTGTCGTGGAGCGACGGACCTTGGCGGGTCGAACTCGAGCGCATCCTGGCCGACCCGGAAACACGCTGGCAATGGGATGTCATGGGCGCCTCGCCCTGGGTCGCCACCGTCTCGCGGTCCTTTTGATCTGGAGGCAACCTTTTCGCGCTGATGCGGTACTTACCTCGCGACCGAGCCCGGCCCTGCGTACCCCCTCCAGGCCATGAACGACGACGATACCGACTCCGACGTCACCGACCGCATGCTGCTGCAACGCATGTCGGCGGGTGATCGCGCCGCGTTGAGTATCCTCTACCGCAGCTATCACGGCAGGCTGTGCCGCTTCCTGACCCGCCTGACGCGACGCGCCGACGTCATCGAGGAAGTCATCAACGACTGCTTCTGGATCGCCTGGCAGAAAGCCGGCAGCTTCCACGGGGATTCGCGCGTCTCCACGTGGCTGATGGGCATTGCCTACCGCTGCGGGCTGAAGGCGCTGCGCCAGCACGGCGACGAACCCGTCGAAGACGACCCCCGCCACGAAGAACGCCGGCTCGCGCACGACCTGGATGAAGACCGCGAGTTGCGCGACTGGCTGAGCAAAGGGCTCGATCGCCTGTCGGCGGATCAACGCGTGGTGATCGAGCTGGTCTACGGCGTGGGGCATACCCTGGACGATGTCGCCGTGATCATGCAGTGCCCCGTGGGTACGGTGAAGGCGCGCCTGTTCCACGCCCGGGTAAAGTTGCGCAACGTGCTGCCGAGCCTCGCGGGAGACTCGCCAAAACGCACGGAGAACGCGCCATGACGTTCCGCCTGGATTCCGGCAAGGACTGTGTCCGCGCCTGGGAAGCAATGCCCTGGGCCCTGCAGGGCAGCGCCACGCAGGAGCAGGGCGCCTGGCTGGAAAGCCACCTGGCGCAATGCGAGGCGTGCCGCGCGGAGTTCGCGCAGCAGAGCCGCCTGCGGCTCGCGCTGTCGCTGCCATCGGACGTTCCGGTCGACGTCGACGTCGGGCTGGGGCGTTTGCTGGCTCGCCTCGATACGCCCGACCCGCAGGAATCCCCCCTCCCCTCGCGGGCGGGAAACTGGGTGAGCCGGGCGCTGGTCGCCGCGGTGCTGGTGCAGGCGCTCGGCATCGGCGTATTGGGCGTGAAGCTGTGGTCGGTGGGTGGCAACCCTTCGTATCGCACGCTGAGCCAGGAGGCCGTGCCCGCGGCCCCCGGGGCGATCCGCGTCGTGCCCGATGCCGCGATGACGCTGGCCGACTGGAACGCCTTGCTGCACGCGCTGCGGCTGCAGGTGGTGAGCGGTCCCAACGACATGGGCGCCTACACGGTCGCCCCGGTGAGCCCCGCTTCGACGGCACAACATGCCTTGCAACAGCTGCGCACCACACGAGGCATCCTGCTGGCGGAGCCCGTCGCCGCCACGCCATGAAACCCTGCATCCCCTTCCTTGTCGTGGCGGCGGCTGGCTTGAGCGCGTGCGCGCCCGTGCGTCCCATCGCAACCCCGGACAACCACACCGGCCTCGGCGGCATGTCGGTCGTCAGCGCGTCCGCGATGGACAGCCAGCGCGACATCATCCTGGCCGTCGCCAACCCGCTGGATCCGCCGCCGATACACGCCGGCTCCAGTCTGCTGGGCTACGTCCCGTCCAGGTATTACGGCGCCGGCCAGCACGCGGCATCCACCCTGGCGGCGTTGAAGAAGAGCTACGCGTTCAGTGAAGTCACCGGCTGGCCGATCAAGGCCCTCGATGTGTACTGCATCGTGCTGCAGCCACCGCCCGGCATGACTCGCGACAGCTTGCTCGAGGCGCTCGCCAGGGACGATCGGGTGCAGCTCGCGCAGCCGCTGCACGACTATGCCGTCTACGCGAAGGATCTCGCCGGCGAACACCAGTACAACGATCCCTACGTCAGCCTGCAGCGCGGTTTCATCGAAACCGATGCCGCTCGCGCGCATGACTTCAGCCGGGGCAGCGGGGTCCGCGTCGCGATCGTCGACACCGGCGTCGACCTGACCCATCCCGATCTTCGGGGGCGCATCCACGATGCGCACAACATGGTCGACGACGACGCGGCGGCGTTCAACCGCGACAGCCACGGCACGGAAGTCGCCGGCGTCATCGCCGCGGTAGGCGACAACCATCAAGGCATCGTGGGGATGGCACCCCAGGCCACGCTCAGCGTCTACAAGGCCTGCTGGTATCCGGCCGCGCCGAATGCCGGCGCACGCTGCAACTCGTTCACGCTGGCCAAGGCGCTGGCGACGATCCTCGACACCGACGCCCGCATCATCAACCTGAGCCTGGGCGGCCCCGCCGACCCGCTGCTCAACCTGCTGCTGGTGCAGATCCTGGAACAGGGCCGCATCGTGGTCGCCGCCATCCCACCGGAAGGGAATGTCGGCGGATTCCCCGACAATGCGCCGGGCGTCATCCTCGTCCGCATGAGCGGCCTGTCGGCGGCACCGCCCGGTGTCCTGAGCGCTCCCGGAGACGACATCCTGACCACCCAGCCCGGCGGTGGCTATGACTTCACCTCCGGACCGTCGATGGCCGCCCCGCATGTGAGCGGGATCGGCGCCTTGCTGCTGTCCCTCGCGCCAGGACTGGAGGCGCGCACGGTCCATGATCTTCTGCTACGAAGCAGCGAAACCTCCGGCGGGGTTCTCCAGGTGAACGCCGCCGCCGCCGTGACGGAGCTGCGCAGCATGCCGAAAGCCACTCGCTGATCCGGCGCCGCGCGCCATCGGCGACATGCCGGCGCATGGCCTCACCGCCTGATGGTTTTTTACAGCGCGTTCACCCGGCCGATTCCAATGTGGGCCGACGCCCGCGCATGGGTGCCACGGTCAGGACCATTCCATGTCGTCGAGGCAACACGCTGGCTTGAGCCGAGGCTTCATCGAGCAGCAGCGCCAACGCCTGGTGGCGCTGCACAACCAGTTGCTGGGCGGCGAGGAAGACGACCTGGCGAGGAAGCGGGCGTTCCAGCTGCAGCACGGCGACGAGGCCAGGGAGGAAGAGGACGAGGCGCAGCGCATGGCGCAGCGCGAAGTCGACCAGGCCGTGCACGATGCCAACGACCGCCGCATCGCGAAGATCGAACGCGCGCTGCAGAAGATCGCGGACGGCAGCTATGGGCTGTCCGATCTCAGCGGCGAACCGATACCGAAGGCACGGCTGGAATCCACGCCCGAGGCGGTTCTCACCATGCAGGAAGAACGCCAACGCGAAGCGCGCGAATGACGCGCCCGGATCGATAACCCTGAACCGAACCGGTCGCGTCCACGCGCATTACCGGAGCCGCCGCGCCGAATCCATCCTGCCGGATTGCGCAAGCGCTGCGCCCGAGACCCGGCACGACGAATCAGCATCGCGGCCGGGACAAGGTCGCTTCCGGCAGCGCGGGCACCGCGCCGGGAGGCAGCGTTGCTTCTTTAACAGGGCGTTCACCTGCTCGATTCCATTGTGTGCGAACGCCAGGCTCAGACATTCCCCACGCCATCCCCTCATCGTCGGCTCCGCTACCTGGCATGTCATAGGAAAGGCGCGACGATTCGCGCGGCACCTGGCCAGTGAACGTCCCATGCACGAACAAACCGAACGAGCTTCATGGTCTTCCTCGCCGATGGCGACGAGGGCATCGGCCGTGCGCGAGGCAAGGCCGGGCCTGCCCGACTTGCTGACCTACACCGAGAACGCCTGCAGCGGGAACGCCGGCTTCCTGGTGCCGAGGTCGGCCGTTGCAGGGGCGCATTCGGGCAAGGTGATCTTCGACCCTGCACAGCTGGGGCTGCGCGTGCGCGAGGCGCTCGCCAATGCGCGCACCGCGGAAGACCCCTCCTGCACCGCGCCGGTTGCCGATGCGCACGAGTGATGGCGAAGCCGAGGAGAACCCCATGTCGCAACAGCACGGCGGATTGAGCCAGCAGTTCATCGAACAGCAGCACGCGCGCCTGGTGGCATTGCGCCGTCAGCTGCTCGGCGGGGAGCAGAACACGCTTGCCGCCGAGCGAAGATTCCAGCAGCAGCACGGCGACGAGGCGGAAGAGTTCGAGGAAAAAGCGCAGGACATGGCGCAGCTGGAGGTCGACCAGGCATTGCACGACGTGGACGACCGACGTATTGCGCGCATCGAACGCGCGCTGCAGAAGATCGAGGATGGCAGCTACGGGTTGTCCGACCTGAGCGGCCAGCCGATCCCCAAGGCCCGGCTCGAGAGCACGCCAGAGGCGATCCTCACCGTGCAGGAAGAGCGCAGCCAGGAAACCGACCGGTGACGATGGCCGATCGGTCCTCACGCTCACCACTCTACCCACATCCACCCACAGCTGAGCCGAGCCCGCCATGAGTCTCCTGTCCGCCGGAAGCGCCGCTCCGGAATTCACCCTGCATTCCACCCCTGACCAGTCCGTTGCGTTGAAGGAATTTCGCGGGCGCAACGTGATCCTGGTGTTCTACCCGGCCGACTGGAGTCCGGTGTGCAGCGACCAGCTGGCGCTGTACAACGAGTTGCTGGAGGAGTTCGCCCGCTTCAATGCGCAACTGATGGCCATCTCGGTCGACGGCGTGTGGAGTCACGCCGCGCTGGCGCGCGAGCGCAAGTATCACTTCCCGCTGCTATCCGATTTCGAGCCCAAGGGCCAGGTAGCGCGTGCATACGGCGCATACGACGAAAAGGCCGGCGTCGCCCAGCGCGCGCTGTTCGTTATCGATGGCGAGGGGGTGATCCGCTGGAGCTACCTGTCGCCGATGGGCGTGAACCCGGGCGCCGCCGGCATCGTCAAGGCACTCGAGGCGCTGCCATCGAACAACATCCAGAAGGCGCTGCCCGCAGACAGCGCGCCGGAGACGCCATGATGCTCCATGAAGATGCAATCCTGGCCGTGCCGGTCTCCGCACGCGACCACACCCAGGGCAACCCCCATGCGGTGGTGACCCTGGTGGAATACGGCGATTTCCAATGCCCCGCCTGCGGCAGCGCCTATCCGCTGGTGAAGCAGATCCAGCACCGCTATGCCGGCAACCTGCGTTTCGTGTTCCGCCACTTTCCGCTGAGCCAGGCCCATCCGTATGCCCTGCTGGCGGCCGAACTGGCCGAGGCCGCCGCGGTCGAGGGCCAGTTCTGGGCCATGCACGACTGGCTGTACGAAAATCAGGCAGCGTGGGCGCCGCGTGGCGCCGCCGGCCTGGAGGCCGGCATGCGCGCACTCGGCCTGGACGAGGCGGCGATCGCCGCCACGCTGCGCAATCCGGAAATCGACGCCCACATCCGCCGCGACTTCATGGGTGGCGTGCGCAGCGGCGTCAACGGCACGCCCGGCTTCTACGTCAACGGTTACCTGTACCAGGGCGACTTCGAAGGCCTGGTGCACGGCATCGGCCGGGTGATCGCGCGGCAACAGTGACATCGCGCCGGCCCTGGTCCAGCACGCAACGGCAAAGCGATGCAGGGAATGGTTGCCGCCAGGGACGCGCTTCGATCACATGCTCGAAATCCGGAATTCCCACGACCATGAACGACAAACCGACACCAGCCGCCGGGACGTTGCGGGCCTGGCTGGCGACCGCGCCCTGAACCATGGAGCACGCGACCGCCGTTACCCATGCAATGCTGCCGGTCCTGCTGCTCGTGCTGGATCTGGGCGGCACATTCGTGTTCGCCATCAGCGGCGCGATGGTCGCGGTCAGGCACCGGCTCGACATCTTCGGCGTGCTGGTGCTGGCGTTCGCGGCAGGGAACGCGGGCGGCATCACGCGCGACCTGCTGATCGGAGCGGCGCCACCGGCCGCGATCGCCGACTTGCGCTATTCCGGCGTGTCCGCCCTGGCCGGACTGATCACCTTTTTCTGGTATCCGGTGACGAACCGGTTTCGCAACGACGTGCGGTGGATGGATGCCGTGGGGCTGGCGTTCTTCGCGGTCGCCGGTGCGCAGAAAGCCCTGGGCCACGGGATCCATCCGGTGATGGCGGCCATGCTTGGCATGCTTACCGGCATCGGCGGCGGCATGCTGCGCGACGTGCTGGTGTCCGGCATCCCCACCGTGCTGCGCGCCGACCTGTATGCATTGGCGGCACTGGCTGGCGCCAGCGTGGTGGTCAGCGCGCACCTGCTGCACCTGTCGCCGCTGGCGGCCGCGTTCGCCGGCGGCGGCGTGTGCTTCGCGCTGCGTTTCATGGCGATCCGGCATGGCTGGCACCTGCCCCTCGCACAACCTCCGGCATCGGATACACCGGAAAGCCAACGCAATGACGAAAGGCACTGATGGGGAACCGGCGAATGGCGATGCGGAAGGCTCGCATGGATGAGGACTCCGGAGGGAGCGTCCAGGCGGTCGCCGGGGCAGAGTCAAGCCATGCCGTGCGCGCTGTCGCCACCGGTGACGGCCAAGGTCGTGCCGCTGACCATGCGGGCAGCGTCTGAAGCCAGGAACACCACGGCCGCCGCAACGTCATCCGGTGCGATCCACGGCACGCCGAGCGGTGTCTTTGCTTTCAAGACGTCAATGGCCGCTTGCTCGTCTTCATGCGTATCTCGCGAAGGCCTCTTTCCGCCTTCTTCCAATACTTGTGCATAACGGTCTTCATGCCGGGTAAGCGCCGTATCGATCAAACCCGGGATCAGAGCATTTACCGTGATGTTGTACGAACCCAGTTCCAGGGCGGCAGACTTCATCAGTCCCAGCAGTCCCCACTTTGCGGCCGAGTACGACGCACCAAACTTGGTGCCGTGCTGACCTTGTGTGGAGGACGTCACGATGATCCGTCCCCCGCCGCGTTTGACCAGCAGCGGAGCGAAGACCCGCAGTACGTTGGCCGTTCCCGTCAGGTTGACATCGATCTGATCGTGCCAATCGGCGTCCTGCATCTCGAGAATCGGCTTGAACGCCTGGATGCCTGCGTTCGCGAAGAGAATATCGATGCCACCCCACTGCTTCTCGATCCGCCCCGCCGCTGCACGCAGCGCGTGAATGTCGCGTTGGTCTACCACTTCCGATAACCAGCGGCGTCCGGTTCCCTGCACTGCATCGCCTGTTTCGGCCAAGTCCTTTTCGGTGGCAGGAGCAAAGTCGAGAATGGGACTGACCGGTCCGGCGATATCCACACCAACAACGTCGGCCCCGGCGCGCGCGAGCGCCAGCGCGCCTGCCCGGCCGATGCCTCGTGCGGCGCCGGTGACGACCGCAATCCGGCCCTTCAAAATAGTTTCCATTGGAAAATACCTTGGTCAATTCCTTGGCAAGGTGTAACGCCGTCTTCAAGGCCGGCGTGGCGCAGGAACGCATCAGGCGCAGCATGGGCCACTCGCTGCCGTGGTCCCGGCGAATCATGCATCGGCCTGTGCATGCACACTCAGCCGAACTGCACGCTCAGCATCGAGATCGAGCCGCCGTCCATGCCCTCGACCGGGAACGTCGCCGGCTCGCCCTCGACGCTGGCGCCGAGCACATACAGCAAGGGCAGGTAGTGCTCCGGCGTGGGCACCGAAAGTTCCGCATCCCGGCCCAGCGCTTCGTAATCCGTCAGCGTCCGGTGATCGCCCCGCAGCATCAGTTCGCGCGCCTTCGTCTCGAAGCGCTGCGCCCAGTCAAACGGGTCAGCCGGATGCCGGCCCCAGGCATAGCTGTGCAGGTTGTGCACCACGTCGCCGCTGCCGATCAGCAGGATGCCTTCGTCGCGCAACGGCCGCAGCATCCGGCCCAGCCCATAGTGGAACGCCGGCGGCTGCGACTCGTCGATGGACAGCTGCACCACCGGCACGTCGGCATCGGGAAACACGTGGCGCAGCACCGACCAGGTGCCGTGGTCCAGCCCCCACGCCAGGTCCGCGCGCACGTCGAGCGGCTGCAGCAGTTCGCGCACGCGGCGCATCAGGTCGAGGTCGCCAGGTGCGGGGTATTCCACCTCGAACAGTTCGCGCGGGAAGCCACCGAAATCGTGGATCGTACGCGGCGCGGCCATCGCGGTCACCGCGGTTTCCGGCAGGTACCAGTGCGCCGATACCGACAGCACCGCGCGCGGCCGCGGCAAATGCCGCCCGATCGCGGCCCAGTTCCGGGTCCAGTCGTTGTCCAGCAGAGCGTTCATCGGGTTGCCGTGGCCGAAGAAGATGGTTGGCATACGCAAATTCATGACATGTCCTTGGGTGGTGATGAACGAGCCGTGCCGGCGGCTGCCATCGCCGCCCGACCATGCTCGGCAGGAGCTGCCCTGGCCCCACTTAATGCACGCATTGATTACATCCTCGGCGTTAGTCTGATGTGAGTTCCAATGCAATCCGCAACGAAATGGAAGGCTGCCTCGGCGCATCTCCGTGCGCGAGTTGCCGCCCGGCTCCACAACCTCAAACCGAGGAGACGGCCGCGGTGGCTCTGCCACCGTCATCGAGAACCTTCGATGGGTTCGAAACCCGATTGATCGCCGAGCCTGGCGCACCAACCGGTCCACCCGTCGTACCACCGATACCGATCGCGATACCGGCAAGAACCTGCTCACGGTCCCGCTGGCCACATGAAGGCCAGGGGCTTCACCTCCGCGCACTTCGGCCAAGCCACCTGAAGCCATCCATGCATCGCATCATCAAGATTGCCGCGTCATTTGCCCTGACCGTGAGCGTTGTTGGCGGCGCTCTGGCGGCGGATGGGCCACTGCTGAAAGGCCAGCAGGCCATGGGGGACTGGCGGCAGGACAAGCCCGGGGTACGCCGGCTGCTTACCCCCCAGGATGTGCCGCCCATCGGGACCGATAGCCCGTCGCTCTCCCAAGTGGTCCCCAATCCCGGTGGTGCCATGCCGAAAGTTCCGGCGGGCTTCACGGTCGAGATGGTGGCGTCCGGCCTGAACGTTCCGCGCGTGATCCGCACCGCACCGAACGGCGATCTCTTCCTCTCCGAAAGCGGCGCCAACCAGGTGCGCGTGTTGCGAGTGGCGAGCGGCTCCGGCAAGCCGCTGAAGAATGAAGTGTTCGCGACCGGGCTGTCGCAGCCCTACGGGATCGCCTTCTATCCGCTCGGGTCGAATCCCGAGTGGGTCTATGTCGCGAATAGTGACGGCGTGGTCCGGTTTCCCTACCGCAGCGGCGACCTGACCGCGCGCGGCAAATCCGAGAACGTCGTCGGCCACATCCTGTGGACGCATCACTGGACCCGGGACATCGCGTTCACCCCCGACGGCAAGCGACTCTTGCTGACCGTAGCTTCCGGCTCGAATGTTGCGCTCGACATGTTCCCCGAGCCTCGCGTCCCGGGCGGTCTCGAGGGCTGGAACAAGAACCATCCTCCGGGTGCCACCTGGGATACCGAGGAGCGCCGCGCCAACGTGCTGTCGTATGACCCTTCAGGCAAGGACGAGAAGATTTTCGCCACCGGACTGCGTAACTGCGATGGCCTCACGATCCGGCCGGAAACCGGACAGCCCTGGTGCGTAGTCCAAGAGCGCGACGGACTCGGGAACAACACGCCGTTCGAATACGCGACCGAGATCAAGCAGAACGCGTTCTATGGATGGCCGTGGTACTACATCGGAAGCAACGAGGACCCTCGGCACAAGGGCGCCCGACCGGATCTGCCGTGGCCAGGTGACCATTCCGGACGTGCTGATGCAGGCGCATTCCGCGGCGATGCAGATCGCCTTCTACGAAGGCAACAGTTTCCCGGCGGGCTACAAGGGAAGTGCCTTCGTCACCTTCCACGGCTCATGGGACCGCTCGCCACGCACCGGTTACAAGGTCGTGCGGCTGCTCTTCGACGGCAACGGCCGGCCGACTGGCGAGTACGAGGACTTCATGACGGGATTCGTCGTGTCCGACGCGCAGGTTTGGGGCCGTCCCGTCGGCGTCACGGTGGCACACGACGGCTCGCTGTTTGTGACCGAGGACGGGAACGGCACCATCTGGCGCGTGAGCTACAAGGGTAAGTAGGCGGAAGGCGGCGGGATGAAAGGCAACGGCGCACACCAACGGCCGGAGGATCGAACGGAACAAATCGCGGCCATCACTGCTGCCGCATGTTGGATTCGGCCGCGTAACGACGATCGCGTTCGCCACGAAAATTCCATGTGTCCGAGGCAGCGCTTGTTGCCAAGCCGCCCGAGTTGAGGATAGCGCCATGGCAGCCCTGCCCACCTCATTGGAAACCTACGCTGGTTTCGAATCCCTGCCGATCGCCGCAACCTGGCGCAGCGGCCGATCCACCCGCCGCAACACCGACATCGATCCGTACACCGGCAAGACCCTGGTCACGATTCCGCTGGCCACCACGCAGGATGTAGACGATGCCTACCAGGCGGCGGGCGCGGCGCAGGCCGCTTGGGCCGCCGCCGCGCCGGCCGAGCGTGCACGCGTGATGCACAACGCCGCGCGCATCTTCGACGAGCGCCGCGAGGAGATCCTGTCGTGGCTGATCCGCGAAGCCGGCTCGACCCGGCTGAAGGCAAACATCGAATGCGACAGCGCGCGCGCGGTCACGCTGGAGGCCGCCTCGTTCCCGTACCGCGTGGCCGGCCGCATCCTGGCCTCGGACATCCCCGGCAAGGAAAACCGGGTCTACCGTCGTGCATTGGGCGTGATCGGCATCATCAGCCCGTGGAATTTCCCGCTGCACCTGACCCAGCGCTCGCTGGCGCCGGCGCTGGCGCTGGGCAACGCGGTGGTGGTCAAGCCGGCCAGCGACACTCCGGTCAGCGGCGGCCTGCTGCTGGCGAAGATCTTCGAGGAGGCTGGCCTGCCGCCCGGCGTGCTCAACGTCGTCGTGGGCGCGGGCAGCGAGATCGGCGACCACTTCGTGGCGCATCCGCAGCCCCGGCTGATCTCCTTCACCGGTTCCACGGCGGTGGGCCAGGGCATCGGTCGCCTCGCCAGCAGCGGCGCGCACCTGAAGCGGGTGGCGCTGGAACTGGGCGGCAACAGCCCGTTCGTGGTGCTGGACGACGCCGATGTGGAACAGGCCGCGCGCGCCGCGGTGTTCGGCCGCTTCCTGCACCAGGGCCAGATCTGCATGAGCGTCAACCGCATCATCGTCGACGCGCAGCTGCACGACGCGTTCGTCGAGCGCTTCGTGGCGCGGGTGCGCGGCGCTGAAGGTGGGCGATCCGAACGACATCGCCACTGCGATCGGCCCGATCATCGACGCCAGCCCAGCTGCGCGGCATCGTCGAGAAGATCGCGCTGGCCAAACAGCAGGGCGCCACCGAGTTGCTGGGCGGCGAGCCCGACAGGCAGCTGCTGCCGCCGCATGTGTTCACTAACGTCCCGGCCGACAGCTCGCTGTTCCGCGACGAATCGTTCGGACCCATCGTGCCGATCGTGCGCGCGAAGGACGAGGCCGACGCGCTGCGGCTGGCCAATGCCACCGATTACGGCCTGTCCAGCGCGGTGTTCTGCGGCGACATCGATCGCGGCGTGCGCTTCGCCCAGCGCATCGAGGCGGGCATGACCCACGTCAACGACATGTCGGTGAACGACGAACCGCATGTGCCGTTCGGCGGCGAGAAGAATTCCGGCATCGGGCGCTTCGGCGGCGAGTGGATCATCGACGAGTTCACCGCGGCCCACTGGATCTCGGTGCAGCACGTCCCTCGCAGCTACCCGTTCTAGGGCGCCGGCCCGCACCGCACGAGCAGGAGTATCCGCATGACAACCGCAAACGGCATCCAGAACAAGGCCAGCCCGGGCAGCGGCTGGGTGGTCATGTGGGGCGTGCTGCTGATCGTCGCCGGCGTGCTGGCCCTGCTGATGCCGGTGATCGCCGCGCTGGCGACGGCGCTGTATCTGGCTTGGCTGCTGATTCTTGGCGGCGCGTTCGAGATCGCCTACGCGATCCACACCCGCCGCTTTCGCGGCTTCCGCTGGAGGCTGTTTTCCGGCTTGCTGACGCTGGCGCTGGGCATCGCCATCCTTGCGGCGCCGGTGGTCGCGGCGGCGTCACTGGCATTGCTGGTCGGTTTCTTCCTGCTGCTCGCCGGCATCGCGCGCAGCATCCTGGCATTCCAGCTCAAGCCGCTGCCGCGCTGGGGCTGGGTACTTATCGACGGCGTGCTGTCGATCGTGCTGGCGATCCTGATCTTGGCGGGCTGGCCGCAAAGCTCGCTGGCCTTCATCGGCCTGCTGGCCGGCTTCTCGCTGATTTTCAACGGCGCCTGGCGCATTGCGCTGGGCAACGAACTCCGCTTCGGATGATCGCGGCTCCAGGGCGGGTATCGGCAACCATGCAGGCGGAAACCACGTCATGAACATCGCCTTGATCGGGGTCAGCGGCCGCGTCGGCTCGCGTCTGCTGGCCGAGTTGCTCCGGCGTGGCCACCACGTCACCGGCATCGCCCGCCATGCCTCGAAGGTGGCCGCGCAGCCGCGACTGGTGCTGAAGGACGCCGACGCCAACCAGCCGTCGCAACTGGCGCCGTTGCTGGGCGGCCACGATGCCGTGGTCAGCGCGACGAAATTCCTCAGCACCGATGCGGCGGCGCTGATCGCCGCGGTGAAGCGGGCCGGTGCGCTGCGGCTAGCGGTGGTGGGTGGGGCCGGCAGCTTGGAAGTCGCTTCCGGCCAGGCACTGATCGACACGCCGGACTTCCCGGCGGCGTACAAACCGGAGGCGGAAGCCGGGCGCCGCTTCCTCGACATGCTGCGCAAGGAGCCACAGCTGGACTGGACCTTCCTGTCGCCCTCCGCCGAGTTCGCGCCCGGCGAACGGACCGGCACATTCCGCCTCGGCGGCGACTACCTGCTCACCGACGCGAACGGCAAAAGTTGGATCTCGATGGAGGACTTCGCGATTGCTTTCGCCGACGAACTGGAGGTACCCAGGCATTCGCGGCAACGCTTCACCGTCGGTTACTGACACGACGCATCCCGATAGAACAAAGCCAACTGACAACCTCACTGAAGGATCACGCCATGAAGAAGACGAAACCCACCGCCCCCGACAAGACCGCCCTGCTGCGCAAGCAGCGCGCGCCGCTGGCCACACCCACCGACCTCGATGCCAGGGCCACCCGGGATGTGGCTGGCGCGCTGAACGCGATCCTCGCCGACGTGTTCGCGCTGTACCTCAAGACCAAGAACTTCCACTGGCACATGAGTGGTCCGCATTTCCGCGACTACCACCTGATGCTCGACGAGCAGGGCGACCAGCTGTTCGCGATGACCGACCCGATCGCCGAACGCGTGCGCAAGCTCGGTGGCACCACGCTGCGCTCGATCGGCCACATCGCGCGGCTGCAGCGGGTCGACGACAACGACGCCGAGTACGTCGAGCCGGAAGACATGCTGGCCGAGCTGCGCGAGGACAACCAGGCGCTGGCCGCGCGCCTTCGCGAGACCCATGAGGTTTGCGAAGAGCGCCGCGACATCGCCGCCGCCAGCCTGATCGAGGAATGGATCGACGAAACCGAACGGCGCACCTGGTTCCTGTTCGAGACCGCCCGCCGTGGCGACTCGACCGGCCATTGAAGGCCCATCCGCGCTTCTGCAGCAACAACATCACTCCGAGGAATTCCCATGAAGACTTACAAAGTTGGCTATCTCGTCGGCAGTCTCGCCAAGGGCTCGATCAACCGCCTGCTGGCCAAGGCACTCACCCGCCTCGCGGCGCCACAGCTGGAGCTGGTGGAGATCCCGATCAAGGACCTGCCGCTGTACAGCTACGACTACGACGCCGACTACCCGCCGGTGGCGCGCGCGTTCAAGCAGGCGATCGCGGACGTCGACGCGGTGCTGTTCGTCACTCCGGAGTACAACCGCTCGATCCCCGGTGCGCTGAAGAACGCGATCGACTGGGCCAGCCGCCCATGGGGCAAGAACTCGTTCGCGCGCAAGCCGTCCTGCGTGATCGGCACCTCGCCCGGCGCGATCGGCACCGCAGTGGCCCAGCAGCAGCTGCGCGGCGTGCTGTGCTTCTGCAACTCGCCGCTGATGAACACGCTGGAGGCGTACATCCAGTTCACCCCTGGCCTGATCACCGAAGACGGCACGGTCACCAACGACTCCACCACCGAGTTCCTCAGCAACTACATGAAGGAACTGCACCTGTTCGTCGAGCGCGTGCAGGCCGTGCACCCGCGCGAAGGTTGAGCCGAACCGCGGCGGGCGCCTGGTCGGATCGCCATGGCACGGACTTCTTCCACGCGCCTGACCGTGTACGCCGCCTTGGCCGGCAACCTGCTGGTCGCCGCCACCAAGACCGTGGCGGCGGCATGGACCGGCAGTTCGGCCATGCTCAGCGAGGCGGTACATTCCTTCGTCGACACCGGCAACGAAGTCCTGCTGCTGTACGGCATGCGTCGCTCGCAACGCCGGGCCGACCCGGAGCATCCGCTGGGCTATGGCCGCGAGCTGTATTTCTGGAGCTTCATCGTCGCGCTGCTGGTGTTCGCGCTCGGCGCGGGCGTGTCGATCTACCAGGGCATCGTCCATGTCCGCCACCCGCAGCCGATCAGTCGGCCGCTGGTGAGCTACGTGGTGTTCGGCCTGTGCTTCCTGTTCGAGGGCGCGTCCTGGCTGGTCTCGTTGCGCCAGTTCAAGGCTGCCAAGGGTTCGCTCGGCTACTACGAGGCCTTCCGCCGCAGCAAGGATCCGCCGTCCTTCATGGTGCTGTTCGAGGACAGCGCGGCCCTGCTCGGCATCGCCATCGCCGCCCTCGGCACGTTCGCGGCCAGCGCAGCTCGATGCGCCGGTGTTCGACGGTATCGCGTCGATCCTGATCGGCCTGGTGCTCGCCGCTACCGCCGCCCTGCTGGCGCGCGAGAGCAAGAGCCTGCTGATCGGCGAGCGTGCGGATCGCCGGCTCGAGCGCCTCGATCCTGCGCATCGCGGAAGAACAGAGCCCGGTCTCCCGCGCCAACGGCCTGCTCACCGTGCAGCTCGCACCAAAACAGATCGTCGCCGCGCTCAGCCTGGAGTTCGCCGACAACATACGCGCTTCCGACATCGAGGATCTGGTGCGCACGCTCGAACTCGAGATTCGCCGGCTGCATCCGGAAGTCGTGGCCCTGTTCGTGAAGCCGCAGACCGGGCGGGCCTTCCGGGAAAGCGTTCACCGGCGGCTGGGGGACCCCCGGGAGACCGAATGACCCACCACCGGACTTCGCCGGGGTGGCGGGTCACCGCGTCTCCCTATTTGTTGTCGATCTGTTCGTCGATGCTTGCCGTGCCGCCGCCATTCCTGACGAACCACAGCAGGCCGCCGGCGATCGAGAGGTTCTTCATGAAATTGATCGCCTGGCTCTGATCGGCAAAATTCGTGTGCGCGATCAACGCCGCGCCCACGGTGAACAACGCGATGACGGCTGCCACCCAGCGGGTCTTGAACCCGAACAGCAGGGCGAGCCCGCCGCCCAGCTCGATGAGGATGACCAGTGGCGTCACTATGCCGGCCAGGGGAATGCCCATCGAGGCAAAGTAGCCTTCCGTGCCGCTGTATCCGGTCAGCTTCTGCCAGCCGGAGATGATGAAAAGCTGCGCCATCAACAGGCGTGCCGCTACGCTGATCCACTTGTCCACGATGTTCTCCTCGGATCTCGTCAAGTTGAATGTACCGGCTCGTCCAGGACGAGCCGCATTCCTGGATCGGGCTTGAACCTCGCAACATTACACAGCCCGGACCAGCGATCACATACGTCATCCGGTTGCGATCATCACCCCGATGCCGACGGCGCGCAATCCATGCGCAGTCTCCGCGCAGGAGACGCGATGGATTGCGCATGCACGAATGGAGGCCGAAAACATTCCGCCATTTCTTGCGGCGGGAAACCTTGCCCGTCCCTTTCCCACGCGACCGTAATCCTTCACCTTTCTTGTACCGCGGGCGGCATAGTTTCTTTCCCACTTGGCGACCCGCTCGGCCGCCGGCTGCGCGGCGCATCGCCGGGGAAAGTCATGGCACCGGACGAACTCGACAACGTCGCCGCAAGCCGTGACGTCCCCGATGATCCTTCGCGGCGCCGCCTGCTGGCAGGTCTGCTCACTGCGTATACCGCCTCGCTGATTCCGTGGGCGCTGGCGCAACCCGCGCCGCGCGCCGACCTTGGTGCGTTCACCGCGCTCTCCGCGATCCTGGTCGGCAGGCAGGCACTGGATGCCGCGCAGGTGGCGCGGCTCTACGACGCCCTCGTCGCTGTCCATCCGAATTTTGCGGCGGACGTGCAGGCCCTGCTGGCCGTGGTCAACGAACGTCACATCGACCCGCTGCAACTGCAGGGCGTGCTGGACGGCGAGCATTCGCCGCTGGCGCCGCTGCCGCGGCAGATCTTGGGTGCCTGGGCCCTCGGCGTGGTCGGCAGCGGTGAAAACGCGCGCTGCGTCGCCTACGAGACCGCGCTCAACACGGTGATCGTGGCCGACGTGCTGAAGCCGCCGACCTACGCCTACGGCACCTACGGCAGCTGGACCGTCAAGCCCAACCTCTGAGGAGTGAAGTCCGATGTCCGGACAATGGTCGGCTGACATCGTGGTGATCGGCGCAGGCATCGTCGGCGCGCTGGCGGCACGCCGGCTCGCGCAGCAAGGCGCCTCGGTGCTGATCCTGGAGGCGGGACCGCGGCTGGAACGCGCGCGCATCGTCGCCGCGTTCCGCAACTCGCCGATCAAGGGCAACTGGATGGCGCCTTATCCGCCCTCGCCGTGGGCGCCGCACCCGATCTACGCGCCGCAGGACAACGGTTACCTGAAACAGGCCGGCCCGTATCCGTACCCGGCCGAGTACATCCGCGCGGTCGGCGGCACCACCTGGCACTGGGCCGCGCAGGCGTGGCGGCTGGTGCCGAACGACATGCGCATCAAGAACCTGTACGGCGTGGGCGTGGACTGGCCGCTGAGCTACGAGGAGCTCGATCCGTGGTACCAGGAGGCGGAGGAACTCCTCGGCGTGGCCGGCGCGGACAACACCGGCTCGCCGCGCCAGCACGCGTTCCCGATGGAGCCGGTGGCCGAGCCGTGGTCGATGCGTCGCGTCCGCGAACGGCTGGCGCCGACCTATTCGGTGGTCGCCAACACCGTGGCGCGCAACAGTCGCGGCTACGACGGCCGGCCCGCATGCGTGGGCAACAACAGCTGCCAGCCGATCTGCCCGGTCAACGCGCAGTACCTGGGCATCAACGCGGTGGAAGCAGCCGAGGCCGCCGGCGCCAAGGTAGTGCCCAACGCCGTGGTCTACCGCATCGAGCACGACGCCAAGGGGCGCATCGCGGCGGTGCACTACTACGCGCCGGACAAGAGCGAGCACCGCGTCACCGGCAAGCAGTTCATCCTCGCCGCGAACGGCATCGAGAGCCCGAAGCTGCTGCTGCTGTCGGCCAGCGACACCTACCCGAACGGCTTGGCCAACAGCTCCGGCACGGTCGGTCGCCACCTGATGGACCATCCCAGCACCTCGCTCACCTTCTACGCCGACGAGGAACTGTGGCTCGGCCGCGGCCCGCAGAGCCCCAGCTCGATCAACACCCTGCGCGACGGCGCATTCCGTTCCCAGCATGCGCCATACCGGCTGGACTTCACCAACATCTCGCAGGTGCTCAACGTCACCAACGACCTGATCAAGGAAGGCGTGTACGGCGCGGAGTTCGAGAAGCAGCTGCGCTGGCGCGCCGCGCGCCAGCTCAACGTGAAGAACGTGCTGGAGGTGCTGCCCAACCCGGACAACCGCATCACGCTCAGCACGGAAAAGGACGCCATGGGCATCCCGAAACCGGAGGCGCACTACGCGATCGACGACTACACGCGCCGCGCCGCGGAGGTCTCCAAGGCCGACTTCGCGCGCATCGCCGAACTGATGGGCGGCACCGGCCTGCGCTACAGCGCGGACGGCCAGTTCGCCAACAACCAGCACATCACCGGCACCCTGAGCATGGGCAACGATCCGGCGAGTTCGGTGGTCGACGCGTTCGGCCGCAGCCACGACCACGAGAACCTGTTCGTCTGCAGCACCGGCGTGATGCCCACCGCGGCCACCATGAACTCCACGCTCACCGCGGTGGCGCTGGCGCTGCGCACCGCCGAACACATCCTGCCGGCGAAGGCCTCGCGTACCGCCACGGCGCCCCGCGACCGCGAGGCGGACCTGGCATGAACGCATCGACCCGCTGCCTTCCGCTGCTCGCCCTGCTCGCCCTGCTCGTCGCCGCCCCAGCCGACGCCACGGACGCCGCGCTGCTGCAACGCGGCCAATACCTCGCCACCGCGGGCGACTGCGTGGCCTGCCATACGGCGCCCGGCGGCAAGCCATACGCCGGCGGGCTGCCGATGCCTACGCCGATCGGCAACATCATCACGACCAACATCACGCCGTCGACCACCGCCGGCATCGGCCACTACACCGAACAGCAGTTCCGCGACGCCTTGCGCAAGGGCATCCGGGCGGACGGCAAGCGACTTTATCCGGCGATGCCGTATACCGCGTACGCGCAGGTCACCGACGATGACGTGCATGCGTTGTACGCGTACTTCATGCATGGGGTGGCGCCGGTGGACAGCACGCCGGCGCCGACCCGCTTGCCGTTCCCGTTCAACATCCGCCTGTCGATGGCGGCGTGGAACCTGCTGTTCCTCGACGGCAAGGCGTTCACGCCCGACCCGGCCAAGGATGCCGAATGGAACCGCGGCGCCTACCTGGTGCGCGGACTGACCCACTGCAGCGCCTGCCACTCGCCGCGCAACCTGCTGATGGCGGAACGGTCGTCGCGCGAGCTGGCCGGCGGGGCCGTCGGCGCCTGGCTGGCACCGAACATCACCTCCGACGCGAACAGCGGCATCGGCGGCTGGAGTGCACAGGAGCTGGTCGACTACCTGAAACTCGGCCACGCCCGCGGCAAGGCGCAGGCGGCCGGGCCGATGGCCGAGGCGGTCGACCACAGCCTGCAGTATCTCGAACCCGGCGACCTGCGGGCGATCGCCACCTACCTGAAGACGGTGCCGGCACGTCACCACCCGGCCGACACCCGCGCCGTCGGCAGCTGGGGCGCCGCGTTCGACGGCGTGGCCGAGCAGCGCGGCACCGCCCCGCCCGACGACGCGGAGCAGTGGAGCGGCGCGCAGCTTTACGACGCCCACTGCGCCAGCTGCCACCAGGCCAGCGCCGAAGGCAGCTTCGACGGCGGCCTGCCGCCGCTGTTCCACAACACCGCCACCGGCCGCGCCAACGCCGACAACCTGGTGCTGGTGATCCTCGAGGGGATCCGCTGGACCAACGATTCCGGCGTGCACATGCCGGGCTTCGCGGACAGCCTGAGCGACCGGCAGATCGCCACCCTGGGCAATTATCTGACACTGCATTACGGCAACCCCGCTGCACGGATCACGGCGACGCAGGTGGCGAGCTTGCGCGCCGGTGGCGCGCCATCGCATCTGGTCGCACTGGCGCGCTGGGCGATGATCGCGGTGGTCGTGCTGATCCTCGCCATCATCGTTTTGTGGCGCCGTCGCAAGCGGCGCCGGATTTCCTCCGGCCAGGCCTGACTCATGCGCCACCCACCCTCATACCGCACGATTCGCGGCCTCGCGTTCGGCGGCATGATGTGGCTATGCGTGTTGCCGGCCGTGGCGCAGCAGGCCAACGGCGGTGGCTGGCTCGACCAGCCCACCCTGACCGGCGACTGGGGCGGCACGCGCACGCAGCTGCAGGACGGCGGCATCACCCTGCGCGCGCACTGGACCACCGAGAGCGCGGGCAACGTTTCCGGCGGCCTCTACCAGACCGCGCGCTACACCCAGCAGCTCGACCTCGGCGCCGACTTCGACCTCGACAAGCTGTGGGGCGTGCCCGACGCGAAGATCCAGATCACCGTCACCGACCGCCGCGGCCGCAGCCTGACCAACGACGCGCTGGGCAACCTGTTCTCGGTGCAGGAGCTCTACGGCGCGGGACAGAACTTCCGCCTGGCCGAATTGAACTGGCAGCAGGATTTCCTCGAGCACAAGGTCACCGTCCAGCTGGGCTGGTCGCCGCTGGGCGACGATCTCGCGCGGCTGGCGGCGTTCTGCAATTTCCAGAACGGCATCATCTGCGGGCACGCCAACGCGATGACCACGAACAGCGGCGCGCACAACTTCCCCACGGCGCAATGGGGCGCACGGGTCAAGGTGCATGTCACCCCCACCTTCTACGTGCAGGGCGGCGTCTACCAGAACAATCCGAACGCGGGCAACCACGACCAGGGCTGGAACCTCAGCTTCAAGAGCGACGGCGTGATCGTGCCGGTCGAAGTGGGCTGGAGCACCCGTCCCGACAACCCGCGTCCGGGCGATTTCAAGCTCGGCGCCTACTACAGCAGCGCCGGCACGCCGGACGTGCTGACCGACGTCAACGGCCTCTCCGCCGGTCTGACCGGCGCCGCGTTCGAACACCACGACGGCCGCTCGGGCGGCTATTTCATCGTCGACAAGATGGTCTATCGCGAAGGACCCGACAGCAAACGCGGGCTCTTCCTGGGCGCGATGGGCGGCATAGGCGACGCGGCGACCGCGAAGTTCCGCGACTTCTGGCTCGTGGGTGGCCACTACCAGGGCACCTTTCCCGGGCGCGACGACGACGTGGTCTCGTTCATGGCGGCCTCGGCGCGGATCAACCCGCGACTGACCCGCTACCAGCGCGACCGCGACAGCGTGAATCCCGGCGCGCTGCCGATCCAGACCTACGAAACCGTGCTCGAAGTGGACTACGGCGCAAAGATCGCACCGTGGCTCAGCGTGCGCCCCAACCTGCAGTACATCATCCGCCCCAACGGCACCGGCAAGATCCCCGACGCCTTGGTGATCGGTCTGTACACCCAGGTGACGTTCTGAGTTGCACCAGGCTTACCGGCACGGCAGGGAAGCGTTCCGTCCCCAACCTCCATGAGCAGGAGAGACCCATGGCCCTGACAACGATCGTCCGACGCTTCCCCCTCGCCGCGCCTTCGGGCGCAAATTGCCGGGCCAGAGACCTGCGGCGACGACGCACGACCGACAAAGGCCAGAGCCATCCCTGAAACAGGGACCATCATCCGGCAAACCACATGCCTACTCGCACCCGCACAAGGGAAACACCATGTCCCCACATGTCGCTTCACGTTCGGCGCCGATCCTGGCCGCCTTGCTGGTCTGCACTCCGGTGCTCGCCGCGAATCCCTCCGATGCCACCGACGCACGCCAGCAGGCGCAAGCCGTCGTCGCCAAAATGACGCTGGACGAGAAGGTCCAGCAGTTGCACGGCGCGGCGCAGATGGACAACCCCATTGGCAACGAGGCGCCCGCCAAGGGTCCGATCGAGCACCTGCTGGTCATGCCGCGGCGGGTCGATGGCATCCCGCGGCTGGGCATCCCGAAGTTCTACGTCACCAATGGCCCCGGCGGCGTGGGCATGGGCGACGCGGACCCGCAGAAGCCGGCCACCGCGTTGCCGTCGCCGATCTCGCTCGCCGCGACCTGGAACACCAAGGCCGCGTACGACTCCGGCAAGCTCATCGGCTTCGAGTCGGTCGCCCTCGGCAACACGCTGCTGGAGGCGCCGACGATCAACATCGCCCGGGTGCCGCAGAACGGTCGCACCTTCGAGGCCTACGGCGAGGACCCGCTGCTCACCGGCATGATCGCCACCGCCAACATCGAGGGCGCGCAGGCCGAGAAGGCGCTGGTCAACGTCAAGCACTACGTCGCCAACAACCAGGAGAGCGACCGCTTCGTCGTCAACGAAGTGATCGGCGAGCGCGCGCTGCGCGAGATCTACCTGGCGGCGTTCGAACGCACCATCAAGCTGGGCAAGGCGGCGTCGGTGATGTGCGCGTATCCGAAGATCAACGGCACGTTCAATTGCGAGAACAGCATGCTGATGACCGACATCCTGCGCAAGGAATGGGGCTTTGACGGGTTCATCACCTCCGACTTCTTCGCCACCCACAGCACGGTCGAATCGGCCCGCGCCGGACTCGACCTGGAAATGCCGAACGGCAAGTACTTCGCCGACCCGCTGAAGCAGGCGGTGGTCTCGGGCGCGCTGCCCGAGTCGGCCCTGGACGAGAAGCTGGTGCGTCGTTACGCGAAGATGATCGAGTTCGGCTATTTCGGCGCAGGCCACCCGCAGCGGGCGATCCCGGTCGAAGCCGACAACAGGATCGCGCAGGCGCTGGGCGCCGAAGGCATCGTGCTGCTGAAGAACGACGCAAAACTGCTGCCGCTGGACAGCACGAAGCTCAGGCGCATCGCGCTGATCGGGCCGCAGGCGATGAAGGCGGTCACCGGCGGCGGCGGCAGCTCCAGGGTGATAGCGCTTACCAGCACCAGCCCGCTGGAAGGCTTGCAGGCGCGGGCCGGCAAGAACGTCGCCGTGACCCTGGACGAAGGCAAGGACATTGCCAGGTCCGCCCAACTTGCGAAGGCCGCCGATGTAGCCATCGTCATGGTCGGCGAAGTCACCAGCGAGGGCTCAGACCATCTTCTTGACCTGCCGGCGGACAACAACCGCCTGGTGGAAGCGGTGCTGAACGCCAACCCGCACACGGTGGTCGTGCTCAAGACCGGTTCCGCCGTGCTGATGCCATGGGCGAACAAGGCAGCCACCTTGCTGGAGGCGTGGTATCCGGGCCAGGCCGACGGCGCGGCCGTCGCCTCGGTGCTGTTCGGCGACGTCGACCCCTCCGGGAAGTTGCCGCTGACCTTCCCGGCGCGGCCGCAGGACCTGCCCGCCAACACGCCTGGACAATGGCCAGGCATCGACAAGGAAGCGCATTACTCCGAGGGCGTCTTCGTCGGCTATCGCCATTTCGACCAGAACCGGATCGAACCCCTGTTCCCCTTCGGCCATGGCCTTTCGTACACGAGCTTCCGGTTCGCCAACCTGCGCGTCTCGGCACGTGCCGCCAAAACGGGCACCGGCTACGAAACCGCCTGTGAAGTGAGCCTGGACGTCAGCAACACCGGCAAGCGAAACGGTGCGGAAGTGGTGCAGGTCTATCTCGGCATTCCCTCCACATCGTCGTTGCCGCAGCCGCCGCAGCGACTCGCCGGTTTCGCGAAGGTGAACCTCGCGCCCGGCGAGACGCGCCGCGTCACCATCCCGATCGAAGCCCGGGCGCTGGCCTCGTGGGATGTCGGCCGCCACGGCTGGGTGCTGCCCCAGGGCCCGGTGCAGGTCCTGGTGGGTGCCTCGTCGCGTGACATTCACCTGCGCGGAACACTCGCAGCGCCGCACTGATGCACCCCCACCTCACCGCCGAAAGCGACGACCATGCCACCGCACGTCAACCGGTTTCGCTTGCGACACGTCGTCGTTTCCGCCGGAACACGCGCGACGGCGCGCCGACGCTGGCAACGATGCGCGCTGGCCATGGCGATGTTGTGTGCCGCAGCACCGGCCTGGGCGCAGCAGCAGGGCGACGACTGGCTTCACCGGACGCAGTTGACCGGTAACTGGCATGGGGTTCGCACGAACTGGGAGGACGCCGGCGTCAAGTTGATCGCGCATTGGCAGACCGAGAGCGCGGCCAACCTGAGCGGAGGCAACCGCAAGAGCGCGCGCTATACCCAGCAGGTCGACCTGGGCGCGCTGCTCGACCTCGGCAAGCTCGCCAGCATCCAGGGCGGCATGATCCAGATCGTGGTGAACGACCGCCGCGGGCGCAGCCTGTCGGCCGATGTGCTGAACAACCTTCTTCCAGTGCAGCAACTGTATGGCGGCGGACAGAATTTTCGCCTGTCCGAATTGAACTACCAGCAGGCGTTGGGCGGCGGCCGAATCAACCTGCTGCTGGGCTGGTCGCCGGTGGGGGACAGCTACGCCGCCAATCCTTACGCCTGCTATTTCCAGAACAACGGGTTGTGTGGCAAGCCGATCGGCATTGCCCAGGATTCCGGCGGCGCGCACAATTTTCCCGTCGCCCAATGGGGCGGCCGGATCCGGGTGACGCTGCCCCATGACATGTACGCAACCGCCGGCGCCTATTGGGTCAACCCGCGGGCCTCCGACCACGACTATGGGTGGAACCTGAGCCTCAGCCGCATCGGCACCCTGGTACCGGTCGAGCTGGGCTGGTCGCCGGCGCTGGCTGCCGGCAGGCTGCCCGGCCAGTACAAGGTCGGCTACTACTACAACTCGACGCGTTCGCCTGATGTGCTCAGTGACGTTAACGGTGGCTCCGCCGGACTGACCCGCGCACCGTTCGCACAACGCGGGTCGCGCACCGGCTACTACCTGATGGCAATCCAGACGCTGTGGCGCGAAGGCCAGGACGCACGACGCAGCGTGTCGACGTTTGCGACCTATGCCAAGGGCGATCCGGCGGTCGCCCCGTTCGGCCACTCCTGGGAGATCGGCGCCGTGTACCAGGGGCCCTTCGCCGGCCGTCCCGACGATTACCTTGCGGTTGCCTTCGCCTCGGCGCAGATCAACCCGCGCATAGTCCGCTTCCAGCGCGATCGCAATCTCGTGGCGCCGGGCTCGATGAACATACAGTCCCGTGAGAGCTTCGCCGAAATCAACTACAGCGTGCGTGTCGCACCGTGGCTGTCGGTGCGCCCGGACCTGCAATACGTGATTCGCCCTGGCGGCCTCCGGAGCGCCTCCGATGCGCTCGTGGTGGGCCTGGACACGCTCGTCACGTTCTGACCGACATCGCAGGGCTGGCCCGCGCAACCGATCGCACGGGCGCGGAGCAGTTCGGCAACCGATACGTTCAAACCTGGAGACAAGACATACCGCTGATGACGATCGTTCGACGCTTCCTGCGCGCCGTGCCCTCCTGCGCAAATCGCTTGGCCGGATTCCCGCGCTGACGCTGGCCCGCGCCGGCATTCACCCGACGGCCCCCCGGCAGCGGCAAGAGCCGATGCCTTCGTGATCGGCCCGACCACGCCGGCGACATCCGTAACGGCATGCCGCGCAGACGACGACGGGCGCCGCGGCGCCCGTCGAAAACCCCTTCCTGGCCGGCCAACCTTTCCCGCGAGAGGAAGGACCAGGTGCCCGCGTCAGAGTGAGTAGTACATCTGGAATTCCAGCGGATGGGTGCTGGCGCGGTACTTGGTGACTTCCTTCATCTTCACCTCGATGTAGGCGTCGATGAAGTCGTCGGTGAACACGCCGCCGGCTTTCAGGAACTCGCGGTCCTTGTCCAGCGCTTCCAGCGCCTGATCGAGGCTGGAGCAGACCTGCGGGATGTTCTTCTCTTCTTCCGGCGGCAGGTCGTACAGGTCCTTGTCGGCCGGCGCGCCGGGGTCGATCTTGTTCAAGATGCCGTCGAGGCCGGCCATCATCAGCGCGGTGAACACCAGGTAGCCGGAGTTCATCGGGTCGGGGAAGCGCACCTCGATGCGGCGGCCCTTGGGGCTGGCCACGTACGGGATGCGGCAGCTCGCCGAACGGTTGCGCGCCGAATAGGCCAGCATCACCGGCGCCTCGAAGCCCGGCACCAGGCGCTTGTAGCTGTTGGTGGTGGAGTTGGCGAACGCGTTGATCGCGCGGGCATGCTTGAAGATGCCGCCGATGTACCACAGCGCGGTCTGGCTCAGGCCGCCGTACAGGTCGCCGGCGAACAGGTTCTCGCCGTTCTTCGCCAGCGACTGGTGCACGTGCATGCCCGAGCCGTTGTCGCCGACCAGCGGTTTCGGCATGAAGGTGACGGTCTTGCCGTTCTGATGCGCCACGTTCTTGATGACGTACTTCATCGTCAGCAGTTCGTCGGCCTTCTTCACCAGCGTGTTGAACTTCACGCCGATCTCGCACTGGCCGGCGTTCGCCACTTCATGGTGATGCACCTCGACGGTCTGGCCCAGCGACTCCAGCACCTTGCACATGTCCGCGCGCAGGTCGCCCAGCGAATCGACCGGGCTGACCGGGAAATAGCCGCCCTTCACGCCGGGACGGTGGCCGCTGTTGTTGCCGTCGTACTTGTAGCGCGACGACCACGCCGCCTCTTCCGAACCGATCTCGTAGAACACGCGGCCCGGATCGTTCTGGAAGCGCACCGAATCGAAGATGAAGAACTCTGGTTCGGGACCGAAGAACGCGGTGTCGGCGATGCCGGTGGATTTCAGGTACGCCTCGCCGCGCTTGGCGATCGAACGCGGGTCGCGGCCGTAGGCCTGCATGGTGCTCGGTTCCAGCACGTCGCAATGAAGGATCAGCTGCACGTGCGAACTGAACGGATCGAGGTGGGCGGTATCCGGATCGGGCAGCAGGATCATGTCCGACTCGTTGATGCCCTTCCAGCCTGTGATCGAGGAACCGTCGAACATCTTGCCGTCCTCGAACGTCGATTCGTCGATCGCGTGGGCCGGGAAGGTGACGTGGTGGTGCACACCGAGCATGTCGGCGAAACGGAAGTCGACGAACTCGACCTCGTGTTCCTGGATCAGGTCGAGCACGGTATGAGCAGGCATCATGGAACCTCGGAATTATGGATAGGGTTGCGGTAGCAAAGTGCATGCCACGACGTAAAACTGTTGTGGCGTCTAGGCTAGCAAGCTCCAGACACGCGCGGGAGTGAAGACGATAGCACCACGTCGAACAAACCTTCGCCATTATTTGCACCATTATGATGCATTTCATCGCGACCTCGGAGCCTCAGCTCGCGCCAACTTCCAAGGCATCGATACAGGCCCGGCCAGTCTTCGGCTACCGTGATATCTCCGAAGTGATGCCCCGGAGACGCCCTTCGACATCGGCCTTGCGGCCCGCGACGATAAACAAGGACGCCGTCGGGAATTCCGAACAACCCTTGTTTTCGCCATGTCACGACGAAGGCCGGGATGATGTCATTGGCAGATTATCGGGATGCCCAGTGGCTATCGACCTGCCTGCCCTATTTCTGCCACGCCGGCACTTCAAACAACCTGCGCACAACCAAAACAGGTATTCATCGCACAAAATGATTCAGGCGATGATCCTCTCCGGAAACATCAACGATTTCCTGGGACGGTCCATCTCGGCCAAAGAACCGGTTAGGCGACGGTAATCGGTCGGGGATATGCCGACGGTTGCCTTGAACTGCCGGGCAAACGCGCTTTGATCGGCAAAACCACACGACTGACTAATGGTAGCGATGCTGTCGCCACTCTGCAGCATGATCATCGCTGCCTCGATGCGCAGTTTGGTGAGCATCTGCTGCGGTGTAATCTGGAACACGCGGCGAAAATGTCGCTCGAGCTGTGCGACGGAAAGGTCACCCAGTTCAGCCAAGAATTGCACGCGCAAGTTCTCCGCATAATGCACCTGCAGATAATCGATCACACGTCGCAGGCGTGCATAAATCGGCTGCTTTTTATCTGGTTGTCCGAGATCGCGGGAAATACCGATGATGCCGCATATTTTGCCCTGCATGCGCAGGGGCCGTTTGTGCGTCACACACCATCCGAGCGTGCGATTAGGAAAAACCTGCACCTCAAGCTGGTTTTCGATGGTCTCTCCCCGCAACACGCGCTGATCTTGTATCGCATAGGAGTCCCCCAGCGGGGCTGAATACAGCTCCCTTACGCAGCGGCCGATCACATCTTCCCGGCGTTTCATGCCAACCCTGCGAACCAGGGTGCGATTGACGTGGGTGTAGCGTCCGGCCATGTCCTTGACGAAGAAAACCACATCGGGGATCGCATCAAGCACGGCTCCCAGCGTCTCTGCGGCTATGTCGCTGGCAAACAACGGGTCGGTAGCTGCCGACTCCGCATTGAATCCATCGTAAGTTCTTGCGAATTCGGAGCGCGGCTGGGGAGCATCCGGGACACTAGTCATGAAGTCAACTTTCGAATCTGGCGGTGAAGCTAAGGGGAGAGGGCAGCATGATTCACGCGTCGCGCGCCAATTTCATATAGCACACAAGCCAAAGGACCGTCATCTATGACGTATGGCGGGTTGACTCTTCCAGACTCGCAAGAAATAACGCCAATGGCAGGTATTTCCCGTATGAATATGCGCTCTGGCCCGCAGCTGTCTTGGTCCACATAACGCTGGCGCATGAACCCGATTGTGCGTGAATCCGCAGAAAAAAAGGACCTTAGTGACAAGACCGAGCAGCCGTTCGTTGCGACGATAGGATCGCAACAAAGCCGATGGGGGCATGGGTCGTGTAAATGGCGGGGAGCCACGCACGTCGCTCGCGGCCATGGGTTTCACCGAACCACCCGCTGTCACGGGACTTCCATTCACGCGAAAAAAATTACCGGGATTTGCCTGATGAATCGACGTCGTCTCACCAGTGACACGGCGCTGTATTGCGACACTTGTATTCCCGGCATTCAGTCTCGCAGGTTCGCTCGGTGACCGGACCAACATCATCGGGATCCGCATTGAAAATACGCCCAGGTTCCCGCACCCGCTCGCCGATGATCTCTGGCTCGAAGCGGCATTCGACAAGAAGCGGCACAACGATTCAGCCTGTGTCGCCAACCCTCGCGCCCGACCCAACTCCTTCCATCAACACTCGCCCTGATGCAGCGTCCCGCACGCCGTCGACGAGGTCTGTGCTGCGACGGGATGCCGCCGCGCGAGGCTTCATCCAAGCAACTGCACCCTCGTCTCGCATCAACCACCGGAGCAGCAACGCATGAGTTTTCTGGCCAAATTGACGCGGCACAAATCGGTGGCGCAACTGCAGGCGGAAGTAGGCAGCAGCAAGGATTTCCGCCGCGTGATGGGGTTGTGGCAGCTGACGGCCATCGGGGTGGGCGCCATCATCGGCGTGGGAGTGTTCGTGCTGGCCGGCCAGCAGGCGGCGATCAACGCCGGCCCGGCGGTGGTGCTCAGCTTCATTATCGCCGGCCTGGGCAGCGCCTGCGCTGCGCTGGCCTATGCCGAGTTCTCCGGCATGATCCCGGTCACCGGCAGCGCGTATACCTACAGTTACGTAGTGCTGGGCGAGCTGTTCGCCTGGATCATCGGCTGGGATCTGCTGGTCGAATACGCGCTGATCGTCGGCGTGGTGGCGATCGGCTGGTCCGGCTACGTGCAGGCGCTGATCGAGCAGACGCTTGGCCTGCAGTTGCCCTTGTGGGCGCAAGGGGCATGGGATCCCCGGCAACCGGACAGTGGCAAGGTCTTCAATGTGATCGCGGCAGCGATCACGCTGCTGATCGCCTGGATGCTCACGGTGAAAACCGAATGGGGCGCTCGAGTGAATACGGTGATCGTCTCGATCAAGGTGCTGGGCGTGGTGCTGGTGATCGCGGTAGGCGCGTTCTACGTGAATGCTGCCAACTGGCATCCGTTCGTGCCCGCCGTGACCACCGACGCCGGCGGCTTGAGCCATTTCGGCTGGGGTGGCGTACTGGCCGCGTCCAGCATCGTGTTCTTCGCCGTGTTCGGCTACGACACGCTGACTACGGCGGCGGAGGAATCGACGCATCCGCAGCGCGACCTGCCGCGTGCGGTGCTGCTGTCGCTGGGACTGTCGATGGCGCTGTACCTGGCAGTGTCACTGGTACTGACCGGCATGGTGCCGTATGCGCAGCTGGGCGGCGATGCGCCGGTGGACGCGGCGTTCAAGGCGCTGGGCCTGGACTGGGTCCGCGGCGTCATCAACGTGGCGGCGGTGGCCGGCATCACCAGCGTCATGTTCGCCTTCATGCTGGGCGCGGCACGCATCTGGTTCGCGCTGTCGCGCGACGGCCTGTTGCCGAACTGGTTTACCAAAGTGCACCCGACCTACGGCACGCCCTACCGACCGACACTGATCCTCGGCGCATTCACCGCGCTGGTGGCCGGGTTTCTGCCTATCAGCGAGGTAGCCGAACTGGTTAATATCGGCACGCTATCGGCCTTCATCGTGATCTGCGCGGCGGTACTGATCCTCCGCGTACGCCAGCCCCGGTTGGAACGGCGCTTCCGCACCCCGGCGTTGTGGCTGGTGGCACCCACAGGCATTGCCTTCTCGCTGTTCCTGATCATTGGCTGGCCGTGGGTGAGCGACGGGCGCCTGCAGTTCCTTGGTGGCCTGCCGTGGATCACCATCGAGCGCTTCATCGTGTGGATGGTGCTGGGCCTGGTGATCTACTTCGCCTACGGCATCCGCCACAGCCGACTGGCAAAGCGTGACTGATATCCCTTTGAAGAAACCGTACTGACCGTCCCAGATCTCCCTGCATCGCGCAAGCCGTTCGGCGACCTGCGCGATGCAGGTGATGCCGCATGAGCGTCAGCGGGGAACGCCCATGAATGCTTTGTCGTCGGCCGGCTTCAGAGCTCGAAACGATAAGCCAGCTTGACCATCAACTGCTCGCTGTCGCGCAAGCTGAAGCTGTCGACAAACTGGCGTCCGACCGGCGCGGCATCCTGGTCAAGCGAATATCCCCCACGCCCGTAGACCACATAGAGGTCCGAAAGCGGCGCCAGTTCATAGCGATAGCGAATCTGCAACCCCAGGTTGCGGATGCTGAAATCCTCCACCGGATCGTTGGTCGCTGCCGCACGCATGCGGTCGTTGACGCGATAGGCCTGACGCAGGCTTGCATCCAATCCCAACGCCTGCAACCTGACCCGGAACTCCTGCCGGCTACCGATGTTCCAGGCCATTCCCGCGGCCAATTGCAACGAGGTGGCGTTGAAGCTGCCAATCAGGTTGCTGCGCTGCCAGATGAGCCGCTCGGGATTGGACTCATAGGTGATGCCGGCAAAGATGCTCAACGCATTGCTGAGGAAATATGTGGGTTCGCCATACACCTTGTAGCCCAGCCGATCGGTGCCTGACAGATCGTTGCCGGAGATCTTGGCGTTGGCCTTCCACGCCCAGTCGCCCTTGCGTGGCCGTGAGCGCTCCCAGGACAACACCGGATAGGGCGCCGTGCGCATCGCGCCGTGGCGCCGGGTCAACAGGTCGTCGTGGCCTGCCCCGTTCATGCTGAGCTCAACAGTTTCGTTGCCGCCGTCGCGCAGGTTGCTTTTCAAGGTGACACGAAGCTGGCGCCGCAGTGACAGGCCGTGATCACTATTCGTGGCGTTGGCGCGCACACGCCATTCACGTGACGAGTACGCCGAGGTGTCGGGCAGGTGGACCGCACGCCGGCGCAGTTCCCAGTGTCCGTAGTTGAGGCTGTTACGGGGGAGGTAGCCGAAATCGTTGACGTCGAGGGTATCGTCGAAATGCATCGCATACCATTGGTGGCTCCAGCCGTTGCCCACCTCGTAATCGACCGCCATGGTCGCACCGCTGCCGCGACGGGTTTGACCATACTGGTCGATGGCGCTGCCGATGAGATTGCTCTTCACCATCAGCCGCTCGTTTGGTCGCCAGCGGTGGTTGACGCCCAGCACGGAGGCCTCCCGGTCCAGCCAGGGACGATCGACTTGGGTGGCCAGCATGCCCAGCGTATGTGCGCCGAAATCTTGGTCCAGGCGCAACGCCGAGAAAAGCCTGCCGGCTTCGCCCTCTTCCTGCGCGGCCATGACGCCGTAGTGGGTCGAGCCGAGGCTGCCGGTGAGCTTGAGCGCACCGTCGATCTGGCTGGCGCCGGAGCCATCGTCGGCTGCACCACCCACACGGCGGGTATAGATTAGCTGGCTGTCATCGAGCAGCATGCCGAAATCGAACAGCCCCCGGTTTTCGGTGAAGAACGGACGCTTGTCGCTGAAGAAGGTTTCTTCGGCGCTGAAGTTGACCACCAGGTCGTCACTTTCGACCTGGCCAAAATCCGGGCGAAAAGTGGCGGTGAGTTGAGTCTGGCTGTTGGGTTTCCACAGCAGGTCGGCGCCACTCTTGATCCGGCTGTGACCGTCGACGTTGTCGTAGATGCCCACGGCATGCGGGGTCACCGACAACAGCGACTGGTTGTAGGCCGGGACCTCGACCATGTTGAATTCCGAGAGGAAACGCGTACGCGAGAAACTGGCCACTGGCCATGCCACACGTTCACCGGTGGATCCGATCACCCGATCCAGATACAGGCCGATGACGCGCTTGCTGTCGACAGCCTTGCGCATGGGGGCGGTGTGCCACGGGATGAGGATCTCGGCGCTCCAGCCCTCCTCGTCCTCGCTCACCGCGTGCTGCCACAAGCCGTCCCAGTCGTTGTTCAGCTTCGACTCGTTGGTGATCACCGCGTCGGTGATGCCATTGGTCAGAGTGAGGGTGAAGTCATAACCGGTGCGTCCGTCGCCGTTGAAATCGAGCATCACGTTGACGCGATCGACCACCGCGTTCTCGTCGCGGCGGGTACGCTGATAGGTGCGAGGCACTTCGGGTGGCTGGATGTTGCGGAACGCGACCGCCAGGCCTTCGGGCGTGGCCAGTACCCATGCTTCCGTGCGCAGGCTTGCCGGCTTGCCGTTGAGCGGCTGGGTCTTGCGAAAATCGGTGATGTGCTGTGCGCCGCGCCACTCATCCGGATCAATGCACCCGTCGATGGTGACGGCAAAAGCCGGCGCGGCCAGCAAACCCAGCATCGCGCCGATCAAGCTCCTGGTGCGATGGCGCAAGCAAAGGGACGAAGGAAAACTAGACGTAGTCATGGTGGTACGCGCAGTCGTTGAGTCGCTGTGGCGGCTTCCCGCGCAATGAGGCGGCACATGGGGCCGCGACCCACGGTTTGGATCACTCGATGAAGATCGCCATGGCTTCACAGGCATCCAGCGCCAGTCGTCTATGCCGCTGTGCAATCGAGGGTGGAGGTTCGCAAAACCCCCGCCCTCATGGGTCGCCCTAAACTTCAGGGCTGATCGAGCAGCGCAGTCACCTTGTCGATCTGCGCGCGATAGCGGTCGACGACCTTGGCGGTCACCACCGCGTACTCATTGGCCTCATCCCAACGCCGGCTTTCCAGTGCCTCTCGCACGCCCGGCAAGGTCTTGACGCCGTAGCCAGTCAACATGCCTGGCGCATAGATCATGTGCTTGAACCATTTACGCCCGGGCAAGCCACCGGCGTCGGTCAGAGACTGTTCCATGCGCCCGATCAGGTCGTTCAACTGGGCCTGCCGCGCAGCCGACATCTTGAACTCCGCGGCCGCACTCCTGGCATAGGCGGCCTGGTACTTCTGCATGCTCTGCTCGAGCTGCTTGATCGAGGCATCCAGCGGCGCAAGCTCGATCTTCGGCACGATCGAATCGCGCCCCGGCGGGCCGACCGGACGGGTCGGATCGGTGGCCAGTTGGAACGCCTTCGCGTCGAGCAGCCGATGCTGCTGCTCGGTGGCTTCGCGCATGCTGTCGACCAGCTTGTGCAGCTCGTCCATGTACTGGCTGACGGTGTCGCCGAAATCGTTGAAGCGCAGCGGCAACACATCGGCATCGGCCATGCGCATGGCGATGCGGCCGGTCACCTGGGCCAGCGCCACGCCGTAAGCCATCTTCGGATCGCCAAACCGTTCGAAGTGCTCGTAGGTGTCGTAGTGGGAGTGGTACACACCCGCCTGATCCGCCTCGCCGCCGAAGCCGAGGTTCATCGAGGCTACGCCGAGATGCTCCAGGAAGGGGCTGTAATCGGACCCCGAACCCAGTGCATGGATCGGCAAGTCGCCGCCGGCAGCGGCCACCTTGGCCATCGCGCGCCCACCCGCACCGCCTTCGTAGCCGGCCACCAGCAGGCGCGCACGCAGACGCTCCTGCACGCTGACTCCGGTCTGCGGATCGGTCACCGAGGAAGCGGCCTGGTTGATCAGGTGCTGCAACGAATGACTGCCACCGGCGCCGAGAAAGCCGCGGCTGTTGGTGTCGGTGTTGATGTAGACGATGGCCTTCTTGCGCAGCTCGTCGGCATGCGTTTCGACCCATTCGGTGGAGCCGAGCAGGCCCGCTTCTTCGCCGTCCCAGCTGTTGTAGACCAGGGTGCGCTTGGGCCGCCAGCCCTGCTTGACCAGTTCGCCCATGGCCTTTGCTTCGGACAGCATCGCGACGGTGCCGGACAACGGATCCTGTGCGCCCAGCACCCAGGTGTCACGGTGATTGCCACGCAGTATCCACTGGTCCGGCGCCACCGAGCCCTTCAGCTTGGCGACCACGTTGTAGATCGTCTGCTGGTTCCAGTTCGACTCCACCACGATGCGTACCTTGGCGGGGCCAGGGCCGATCTTGTAGGTCAGCGGCAGCGCGCCGCGCCAGTCCTCCGGCGCCACCGGACCTTCCAGCGCCTTCAGCAACGGAGTGGCGTCGCCATAGGAAATCGGCAGCACGGGAATCTTCAGGATGGTCTTGGCTTCTGCCAAGGGCAGACGCTTGGCGCCCGGCGTGGAACCGATCCCCGGGGTCAGCGGATCGCCCGGATAGACCTGCATGTCCGCCACCGAGCCGCGCTGCACGCTTTGCTCCGGGCGCCAGCCGCCCTTGGGATACACATCACCCCTGAAGTAGCCGTCCTCGCGCGGGTCGGAGTAGATCAGGCAACCCACCGCACCGTGCTTTTGCGCCAGCTGCGGCTTCAGCCCGCGCCAGCCGCCGCCGTAACGGGCGATCACGATCTTGCCGCGCACGTCGATGCCGCGACGCGCCAGCGCCACGTAGTCGTCCGGACCGCCATAGTTGACGTAGACCAACTCGCCGGTGACGTCGCCGTCACCGCCGTAAACATTGTAGGGAGGGAGCACGCCGTCGCGTACCTCGGTCGAGGCATCACCCCCGATCACCGGCTCGCTGAGCACGGCGTCGTATTTTTCCGGCCCAAGCATCTGCACCTGGACTTTTTTCGGCGTGGGGTAAAGCACGCTGAAGGTCTCGATCTTCGCGTCCCATCCGAACTCGCGGAATTTCTTCAGCATGAACTCGGCGTTCGCCTTGTTGTGCGGCGCGCCCACGTGGTTCGGCGCCGACGACATTTGCTTGAGCCATTCGCCCATGAGGACCGGATCAAGCTGCGCATCGAAACGCCGCTCCAGACTCCGCTGTTGCGCGGCGCTGCTCGCCGTGAAGCCGAATATCCCGTCCTTCCCCCCCTTGTCGGCGGCGGCTACGGAACCCGCTCCCAGTGTTGCCAGCAAGCATGCCAGCGTGACCAACGATCTGCTCTTGGTTCGATTCATGGTTTCATTCCCCATTGAAGGTTGATCTTTCCGGCCTGCGCACCGGCGACGGGACAGCTGGTTGAATGGAACAGGTGGGTGACTCACCTCCCTTGCATGCGCCCCGGTGCCGGTCAGGCAAAAAAAAGGCCGCGGGGGGCGGCCAATCGGGGAAACGACCATGCGGACTGGAGGGGGAAACCGCCGCGATTATTTTTTGAAGTGAAGGCAAGCGAGCGTACGCATCCATGCGTCCTCGCCCATGTTGATGCTCAGCCGAACGGTTGGTCGATGGAGGGACTTTGCGGGGTGAACAGGCGCGCGCCATCCTCGGTGATGTACATGCAGTCCTCCAGGCGCACGCCGAACTCGCCCGGAATGTAAATGCCCGGCTCGTTGCTGAAGGTCATGTTCGGTGCCAGCAGGCGCTCGTTGCCGCGCACCAGATAATTCCACTCGTGCATGTCCATGCCGATACCGTGGCCAAGCCGATGCCCGAAATAGGTGTAGTCGGGACCATAACCTGCATCGACCACCACCTTGCGTGCCACCGCATCGACCGACTCCATGCTGACGCCCGGACGTGCCGTGGCGAGCGCATCGGTCTGCGCCTTGTGCACGATCTTGAACACTTTGCGGATCTTGTCGCTGGGTGTGCCCAGCACCACGGTGCGGGTGATGTCGCTGGTGTAGCCACCCGCCTTGCAACCACCGTCGAACATCACCGCGGTACCGTCGGTGAGGTGCTGCGGCTCGATCGAACCATGCGGCAATGCCGTGTATTTGCCCACGTTGACACTGGCGCCACCGACCAGACCGGTGCGCGCGTAGGCGGCAGCGATCAGCGCGGAAACATCCTGCTGCGTCATGCCCGGCTGCAGCGCTTTCCAGACCGCCTCGTAAACCGCCAGGGTCGTGTCGTTGGCCAGTTGCATCAGGTCCAACTCGGCCGGGCTCTTGATCGAACGGCAACCGGCCGTGATCGGCCTGGCATCCACCATCGTCATGTTGGGCAACGCGTCGGCGATGCCCTTGGAGCGGAAGAACGGCACCGTCTCTTCGATACCCAGAGTACCCGTGGCAATGTGCAGGTCGGCCATCACCTGCGCCACGCGCTGGTAAGGATCCTCGTGTTCTTCCCAGGCACGTACGTCGTGACCGAACTTCACCTGCTCCAGCGTGCGTGTACGCTCGAACTCCGGCGTCACGTAGATGGGGTCGCCGGACTTCGGCAGGATCATGCAGGTCAGTCGCTCGCTGTTGCCCCAGCGCATGCCGATGAAATAGTCCAGCGTGGTGCCGCCACCCACGAAGATCGCGTCGATCTTGTGCTCAGCCATGAGACGCTGGGCGTTGGCGAGCCGACCTTGCCGCTCGGTGGTGGTGATGGGAACAACCCGCGAGGTCACCGATTGCAGCGCCGCGATCGAATCGGGCAACTTGATCCCTGCGGCTTCAATCGACGGTGCCGCGGGCGATAAAGCCTTGGCGCATCCTGCAAGCACAACCGGCAGCGCGACGGCGCCTGCGGCTGACATCTGCAGGAAACCCCGTCGACTGGAGCTTATCGTGTCGTTGTACCCCATGATGACTTCCTCGTAGTGAAGTGTGCGGTAGTGAAACGAACGAGCGCCTTCGCAACGATTAGCCAAGGTCGCGCGGTGGATCCGGGGCCATCGGCTGCGTGCGTCCCGGATCTCGATTTCCGGCCTGATGCGGCGCCAGGGACCGCCTTGAAAACAGTCAATTGTTAGCGGCCGCCGCGGTAAGCGACGAACGATAGCTTCGTGGCGTCATTCCGACCGTGGCCTTGAACTGGCGTGTGAACGCACTCTGGTCGGCAAAGCCACAGGCATGGCTGATCGCCGCCATGCTGTCGCTCCCGCGCAAAAGGCGCATGGCCGATTCGATGCGCAACTTGGTCAGCATCTGCTGTGGCGTCAACTGGTATTTGCTGCGGAAATGCTGATCCAGCTGGCTCATCGACACGCCCGCCATTGCAGCCAGCGCGTATACGCGAACGCTTTCCGCATAGTGCTCGTGCAGGTAATCGAACACGCGCTGCAAACCGGCTGGACAAGGTTGCGTCGCATCCGGTGCAGCGATGTCGCGCGAGCTGCCGACGATGCCGCGTATCTCGCCCCGGACACGCAGGGGCCGCTTGTCGGTCAGGCACCAGCCCGGGGCATGGTTGGGAAGGACTTGCAGCTGGAGTTCATTCTCGATGGCTTCACCGAGCAATACCCGTTCATCCTGCTTGGCATGCGAGCTGCCCAGCGCATCGGGATACAACTCCAACTCATTGCGGCCGATCACCTCGTCACGTCGCGTCAGACCCAGGCGATGCACCAGGGTCAGGTTGGCATGCGTGTAACGGCCTTCGGTATCCTTGATGAAAAATACGACGTCGGGCGACACATCCAGCGCCGTTCCCATCTTGTCAGCCAACATTCCGGGTTCCAGATCGGCTTCACTGAATCCGTCGGCACCCTCTGCGAAGGCGTATGGCGCCCGTGCATCGCGCCCGGCGCGATTCGAGGCCACTTGTGTATCTTGCATGACGCGGATCCCCACTCTGGATAGCTAACGACTTCACTTCAGACGCGCGAACTGCCTTCCTCCATCTCTGCAACGTTCGCTGTGACAAATTCGCCCGGAAATCGTGTGGGTGCAGTTGCATCCCACACGACCGGGCGACAACCGCGGCTTAGAACTTCAGGCTGGCCCTCACGTAGGTGAAGCGACTGGGCAAGTCGTAGTTCGACGCGTCGTAACCGTTAAGCGAGCAGGACACGCAGGCCGGCGGCTCCTTGTTCCACAAGTTGTTGATGCCCGCGGTCAGGGTCAGATCCAGGCTCGTGGGCAGCTTCCAGCTTGCACGGAGGTCCTGATAGAACGTGGCACCGAGCACATGTGTGCCGCTGGGACGATTGGGAGCCCTTGCGGCGCTGTCGCAGATCGGGAAGCCCGCAGCACCGGCGCAGCTTTCCTTCAATGCGCTGGTGTAGCGCACCGTGGTGTCGATGGTCCACGCCTTGTGCGCCCAGCCCATGTGGAGGGTGGAGTTCAAACGCGGGATCGCACTGTCACTCAACTCCACGCCGACGGTACGCGGCTCACGACGACCGTTGGCGTCGATCGCTTCGAACTTCTGCACATAGGTATTGTTCCAGTCGGCGCTGAAGCTGCCGATGGAGGTCTGCGGACCGCGCCAGGTGAAGCCGAAGTCGAAGCCGGTGGTCTGGATCGAACCCAGGTTGAGCAGCAGGTTGTCGAACTGGGCAAATTCACCGGTGCGGCTACGCACGATGTTGGTGCAGGCCTCGGACGACGGGTTGCCACCGCTGACGCAGCGATTCAGTCGTGATTGCGCGTCCAGGGCCTGGATGGCGCCATCGAGCTTGATCCGGTAGTAGCCCAGGTTGAAATCGAGCTTGCTTGACCACGCCACGTTTTGCGCCCAGCTCGGGCTGTAAACCGCGCCAGCGGTCAGGCTGATGGAGGTCTCGGGCTTCAGATTCTCGTTGCCGCCGGTCTGCACACCGACCTGACGACCACTCTGGATATAACCGGCCGGCACGCCCAATGCGGCGCAGTTGGCCGCGACCTGCGCGAAGTTGACGTGGTCGGCCGAGCACGGATCCTGGATCGTGGCATCGAAGCGCGACAGCGCTCCATACACCTCGCCAATCGACGGCGCGCGGAAACCCTGGGCCCAGGTGCTGCGCAGGGTCAGGTCGTCATAGATCTGCCAGCGCAGACCGAGCTTGCTGTTGGTGGTGCTGCCGAAGGTGGAGTAGTCGGAGTAGCGGGTGGCCGCCGACAGGTCCAGTGCCTTGAAGCCAGGGACATCGGCCAGCAGTGGTGCATTCAACTCCACGTAGTACTCGTTGATGGAGTACTTGCCATGGGTCGGCAGCGACGGCACGTTGTTGGACTCGCCGGAAACGATCAGCGCATCCGGCTCATACGAGCCGGAGTAGTTGCGGTGCTCGGCACCGGCCGCGAAGGCCAGGTCGCCGGCAGGCAGCGTGACGACGCTACCGGACAGGTTGGCCGACCACAGCCGAATCTTGTTCTGACTGTTGTCGTGCTCGATGAAGCCGATGTAGTCGAGCATTTCCTTGGTGATCGAGCCGGGCGCGCCGTACAGGTTGAGCGGCACGCACTTCTCGATCGCCAGACAGCCGGACGGCGAGCCGAGCGCCTTCTTGACGTGCGACATGTTCATCGTGCCGGTCACGCGCTGCTTGGCCCGGTTGTTGCCGTTGGCGAAGTTCACGTCCCAGTAGTAGCCCCGGGTACCCAGCGAGAAGGTGCCTTCCAGACCCGTGTTCAACTGAAGGGTATCGACCTCCTGGACGAACACGCGGTTGCCCGCCTCCACCAGGCGACGGCTGACCGAGATCAGGTTGGTGGCCGGATCGAGAGCAAAGCCGAACGGGTTGTAGATGTTGTCCGCCGCGCTGACGATGGTGGTGGCCATCGTGGTGCCAGTGGGGCCGAAGCCCAGGCCCTGGGGCGCCGCTTCGCTGCGCGAGCGGCGGTTGTTGTACAGGCCACGCACATACCAGGTGGTCGAGGGAGTGAGCTGGTAGCGCGCGCTCATGAACAGACCAGCGCGCTCGCTCGGGGTCAGCAGCTTGTTGATGCCACCGTAGTTGTAGCGGTCGGCATTGCTGAACTTGTGGAAATCGGTGGCGTAGTTCGGCATGCCCGCGGCGACATCGCGATTGAGCGTGATGTCCTTGGTCAGGCCGGTGATCGGATCGACAAAGCGATAGCGGCCGTACGGCGAGGTGGCGCTGCAGTTCGCCAGACCAGTACCCGGGATGCACTCCCTGGCGGCACGATCCCACTCGGAGGCGTTGATCACTTCCTGCTTGACGTAGCTCAGGTCGGTGAAGAAATCCAGCCTGTCGGTGGAAGCGCCAAAGGAGATGTTGGACTGCGTGGTGGTGCCACCGTTGAGGTCCGGGTAGGTGCCGTAGTAGTAGTTGGCGGCGGCGCCATCCTGCTTGCGCTTGGTGATGATGTTGAGCACGCCGGCGATCGCGTCCGAACCATACAGGGCGGACGCGCCATCCTGCAGAATTTCGATGCGGTCGATGATGCTGGCCGGGATGGTGTTCAAGTCGACCGAGCCGGATACGCCGGACGCCGAGCTCTCGTTCACCCAGCGCAAGCCGTCCACCAGGATGAGCACGCGACCGGAGCCGAGATGGCGAAGGTCGAGGGTGGCCGAGCCGGTACCCACACCCGCGCCATTGGGCGGAAAACCAAAATTGCCCGCCGAACTGAACTTGGTATTGAGAGCCGAGCCCGACGAGCTCAGCTGTTGCAGGATATCGCCCACGCTGGTCAGACCGGTGTTTTCCAGATCGGACGCGGTGATCGAGAGGATCGGCACCTGGGTCGCCATATCGGCGCCCTTGATGCGTGAACCGGTCACGTCAACTGCACTGAGGTTGACGGTTTGTTCCGTCTGGGCCTGTTCCGGAGTCTGCGCTCCGGCATCTTGTGCATGCAGCAGGGGACTGTTCAACGCCGCGCCGGAAATCAGCGCGAGCGAAAGGGAAATGGCGAGTCTGCTGCGTCGAAAAATCGGTGTCATGAAGGTTCCCCGCTCAACGTAATGAGTGCGTGCCGACCGATCCAAAATCCCACCTGGCTGTTTTTGGTGCGTCGGTACTTTCAAAAAAAAAGACGAAGCGACGCCAGACGGAATCGGCTAACGCGATCCGCAAGGCGATTCCGTTGTTGCCCCCTGTTCCCCATGCCTGCCCGGAACTTCGGCAACAAAGTTCTCGAATGCCATCCCGTGCAATACCTCATCCACCCCGGCGCCATCGCCCCTGGCAATGAACGCCCCGATCACTTGAGCTGCAGGCGCACTCAGTCGCCAGACGCGTGCCGCAAAGGACTCTCACCTGATGAGCAAGCGGTCAGCCGAGGGCCTGAGCACGCTTCTATCGTGGGTCCACGCCCCCTGTTCGTCTTGTCGTAATTGATCGCTTTTTATGCGGATTAACGTATAAACATACGAATTCGAGCATGATCGACGGTAAATTCATTCAGACGTCCATGCGTCCATCCGCCGACATGGGCACGCCTGATCGGCCGTGCGTCGGAGCCCGCGCCCGCCATGACCGGTTGCCACGCATCGACCCGAAGCTCCAACCCCGGCCGAGGAAGCCGACCCACACTGCCGACACCTCGCCATGCAAGGTTGGCGGTACCGTACCGTCAGTGGGCAGGGCTGGCGGCCTGCTTCCCCGCGCGTAAAGCCCGTTAAGCTATATCCGTCGTGTTGCCTATGGTGGCGACACACATCCTTACCTGACGGACCCGCCCGTGACCGACCTGCTCAACGTCATCCTGCTCGGCATCATTGAAGGCATCACCGAATTCCTGCCGATCTCCTCGACCGGCCACCTGCTGATTGCCGAGAAGTTCGGACTGGGTGCGCGCTCGGACCTGTTCAACGTCGGCATTCAGGCCGGCGCGATCCTGGCGGTCACGCTGATCTACTGGAAGCGCATCTGGCAGCTGCTGACGCAATGGCGCGAGCCGGCCAACCGCGACTACCTGCTGAAGCTGGTGGTGGCGTTCCTGATCACCGCCGTCCTCGGCCTCGTCGCGGTGAAGCTGGGCTTCAAGCTGCCGGAGACGGTGACCCCAATCGCCTGGGCACTGGTGATCGGCGGCTTCTGGATGATCGCCGCCGAACGGCTGGCCGCGCGCCAGCCCGACCGCAGCGAGGTGACCTGGCGCGTGGCGATCCTGGTCGGCATTGCGCAGATGGTCGCCGGCATCTTTCCGGGGACCTCGCGCTCGGCCGCGACGATCTTCACGGCGATGCTGGCCGGCACCAACAACCGCGCGGCGGCCACCGAGTTCGCCTTCCTGGTCGGCATTCCGACCATGTACGCGGCCACCGGCTACGAGTTGCTGAAGGTGGTGAAGGGCGGCGGTGCCGCACACGAGGACTGGACCGCATTCGTGGTGGGCTTCGTGGTCTCGGCGATCGTCGCCTTCGTCGCGGTGAAGTGGCTGCTCGGCTACATCCGCAGCCATCGCTTCACTCCGTTTGCGATCTACCGCATTGCGTTCGGCGTGGCCTTGCTGCTGCTGGTGCCGGCCGGCGGTTGAACCCGTCGCGGCCGAACATCCGGCCGCGACGATGTGCCTCTACGCCACTTGCGCCAGCGCTCCCGCGCGCACCGGCTTCGACACCGCCTTCTGCGAACCGACAACGCACTGGCCCGGCTGGTTGGTGCGGTCGAACAGTTCGCGCACCCATTCGATGAAGGCCTGCACGCGCGCGGACAGATGCTTCTTCTGCGGGTAGACGATCCACACCGGCTTGCCGGTCGAGGCGGTGTCGGTCATCACCAGTTCAAGCATGCCCTTCTCCAGCATGCACGCGGCCAGCATGCGCGGCACCTGGGTGATGCCCAGGCCCGCCGCCACCGCCTGCAGCACTGACTCGCCATCGTTGATCAGCATGTGCGCATCGATATCCATGCTCACCTGCCCACCTGGGGTGTCGAACTGCCACTGGCGTGGTCGCCCGTTCGGATGGACGTAGTTGATGCAGCGGTGGTCCTTCAGATCCTCGATGCTGCGCGGCGCGCCGTACTTGCGCAGGTACTCCGGCGAGGCGCACACCACGTTGCTGAGGTAACCGATCTTGCGCGCGATCAGGCTGGAATCCTCCAGCTGGCCGACACGGATCGCGCAGTCCAGGCCCTCGCCATTGAGATCCGTCGGGCTGTCGCTCATCGAGAGCTCCAGCCGGATGTCCGGGTAGCGCTGCTCGAATTCGGTCAGCCGGGGGATCACCGCGGCACGACCCACCGACAGCGAGATGCCCACGCGCAACTTGCCCGTCGGCTTGCTGTTGGCGAAATTCAGCGCTTCGGTCGCCTCTGCAAGATCGGCGAGGATCTCCTTGCAACGTGCGTGGAACGAAGCCCCTTCGTCGGTAAGTCGCAGCGAGCGGGTGGAGCGAAACAGCAGGCGCGCACCGAGCTGGGTTTCCAGCCGGGCCACCGCGCGGCTGACCCCGGACGGGGTCATGCCGAGTTGGGCGGCGGCGGCGGCGAAACTCTTGGCCTCGACCACGCGGACGAAGGTCGAAATTGCGGAAAAGTCTTCCATTGCTTCGATTCCCGGCCGATTCGTGATTGTGGGTCACGAGTGTAGTGCGCAACAAACGGATTTTCTATACCGCCAAGTACACCTATTCTCTCGACCCTTCGCCGCACGACCTGCGTGCGGCTACCAAGGTTCTGGGAGCGCGAGATGAAAAAACAATGGATGCTGGCCCCTCTGATTGCTGCCGGCGCATTGGGCAGCTGGGTACTGCTGCACGGAAACAGCAGCCAGGCGCAGACCCCCGCCGGTGGCGCGCCGCCGGAGGTCACCGTGGCCCAGGCGCTGACCCGTCAGGTCAGCGACAGCGCCGAATTCACCGGCCGGCTGCAGGCGGTCAACACCGTGCAGGTGCAACCGCGGGTTGGCGGTTTCGTGGATTCGGTGCATTTCCAGGAAGGCGCGCTGGTGCATAAGGGCGACGTGCTGTTCCAGCTCGATCCGCGCCCATACCAGGCCGAGGTCGACCGGCTCAGCGCCAACCAGGCGCAAGCCAAAGCCGCCTTGAATCTGGCCGAAACCAACCAGCGCCGCGCGGTGATGCTGTTGGCGCAGCACGCCGTGGCCCAGCAGGAAGCCGACAGCCAGGACACCGCCGAGCAGAGCGCGCGTGCGCAGCTGGCCGCAGCCACTGCCGCACTGGCCGCCGCGCGATTGAATCTGGATTTTACCCGGGTGCGCTCGCCAATCGATGGCCGCGTCAGCAATGCCCGCGTTACTCCCGGCAACCTGGTCACCAGCAACGACGTGCTGACTAGCGTGGTCTCGGTTAATCCGGTCTACGTCTATTTCGACGTCGACGAACAGACCTGGCTCAAGCTCGACCATCTGCGTAGCGGCGCGGCGAAAGCCGGGCGCAGCGCACGCATCGAGGCCTCGATGGGACTGGCCGACGAATCCGGCCATCCGCATGAGGGCCGCCTCGACTTCGTCGACAACCAGCTGCACGCCGGCTCCGGCACGATCCGCCTGCGCGCGGTGTTCGACAACGCCGACGGGCTATACACGCCGGGCCTGTATGCGCGCGTGCAATTGCAGAGCGGCCAGGCGCGTTCGCGCGTGCTGGTGGACGACCGCGCGATCGGTACCGACCTCGGCAACCAGTTCGTCTACGTGGTCGGCAAGGACCGCAAGGTGGAATACCGCAAGGTCGACACCGGCGCGCTGTTCCATGGCTTGCGCGTGATCGAAAGCGGCTTGGGCGCCAACGACTTGGTGATCGTCAACGGCCTGCAGCGCGTGCGTCCAGGCGCCGAGGTGAATCCGCAGAAGGTGGCGATGCAGTACCGCCTCGATGCCGACGACAAGGCGCTGGTCGACGCCAGCCCGACCGCGCCTACCTTGAACAACAACGCGCAGACCGCGCTGGTCGGCACGACCGCCGGCAAGCGCGTGCAGGACTGAGTCCGACCCATGAAGAACATTGCCCAATTTTTCGTCGACCGGCCGATCATGGCCGCCGTGCTGTCGCTGCTGTTCGTGATCACCGGCTCCATCGCGGTGTTCAAGCTGCCGATCAGCGAATACCCGGAAGTGGTGCCGCCTACCGTGGTGGTGCGCGCCGCCTACCCCGGCGCCAACCCCAAGGTGATCGGCGAAACCGTCGCCACGCCGTTGGAGGAACAGATCAACGGTGTCGAGGGCATGCTGTACACCTCCTCGCAGGCGACCAGCGACGGCGCGCTCACGCTCACCGTGACGTTCGCGCTCGGCACCGACCTCAACACCGCCCAGGTCGACGTGCAGAACCGCGTGGCGCAGGCCCTGCCCAAGCTGCCGGAGGAAGTGCAGCGACTCGGCGTGACCACGCAGAAGAGCTCCCCCGACCTCACCATGGTGGTGCATCTGACCTCGCCGGATCAGCGCTACGACATGCTGTACCTGTCGAACTACGCGCGGCTGCACGTGAAGGATGTGCTGGGCCGGCTCGACGGCGTCGGCGACGTGCAGGTTTTCGGCGCCGGCGAATACTCGATGCGCGTGTGGCTGGACCCGCAGAAACTGGCGCAGCGTTCGCTCACCACCGGCGACGTGATCAACGCGATCCGCGAGCAGAACGTGCAGGTCGCCGCGGGCGCGCTGAACGCGCCGCCCGGGCCCAGCAACTCGGCGTTCCAGCTCAACATCAATACCCGCGGCCGGCTGGTCAGCGAGTACGATTTCCGCAACATCATCGTGCGCACCGACGCTGGCGGCGGCGTTACCCATCTCAACGATGTCGCCAAGGTGGATCTGGGCTCGAACAGCTACGCGCTGCGCAGCCTGCTCGACAACAAGCCGGCGGTGGCGCTGCCGATCTTCGCGCGGCCCGGCTCCAACGCGATCCAGATCTCCGACGAGGTGCGCAGCAGCATGGCGCAGCTGAAGCAGGAGTTCCCGCAGGGCGTCGACTACTCGATCGTGTACGACCCGACCGTATTCGTGCGCGGCTCGATCGAGGCGGTGGCGCACACGCTGCTCGAGGCGATCCTGCTGGTGGTGCTGGTGGTGATCCTGTTCCTGCAGACCTGGCGCGCCTCGATCATCCCGCTGGTGGCGGTGCCGGTGTCGCTGATCGGCACGTTCACGGTGATGTACCTGGCCGGCTTTTCGCTCAACGCGCTGTCGCTGTTCGGACTGGTGCTGGCGATCGGCATCGTGGTCGACGACGCGATCGTGGTGGTGGAGAACGTCGAGCGGCATATCGAACTCGGGCAGTCGCCGCGTGAGGCCACGCGCAAGGCGATGCACGAAGTCACCGGCCCGATCGTGGCCACCGCACTGGTGCTGTGCGCCGTGTTCATCCCGACCGCCTTCGTCAGCGGCCTCACCGGCCAATTCTATCGCCAGTTCGCGTTGACCATCGCGATCTCCACGGTGATCTCGGCGTTCAACTCGCTGACCCTGAGCCCGGCGCTCGCCGCCGTGCTGCTGAAGGGCCACAACGCGCCGAAGGACCGCCTCACCCGCGGCATCGACCGCGCGTTCGGCTGGCTGTTCCGCCCGTTCAACCGCCTGTTCCATCGCGGCTCGGAGCGCTACGTCGGCGGCGTGAAGCGCATTGTCGGCAAGGGCAAGCTGGCGCTGGTGGTGTATGCCGGCCTGATCGCGCTGACCTGGTTCGGCTTCTCGCACGTACCGACCGGTTTCGTGCCGGGCCAGGACAAGCAGTACCTGGTGGCGTTCGCACAGCTGCCCGACGCGGCCTCGCTGGATCGTTCCGAAGACGTGATCCAGCGCATGGGTGCGATCGCGCTGAAGCAGCCGGGCGTCGAACACGCGGTGGCGTTCCCCGGCCTGTCGATCAACGGCTTCACCAACTCGACCAACTCGGGCATCGTGTTCGTCACGCTGAAGCCGTTCGAGGAACGCCGCAGCGCGGAGCTCTCGGCCGGCGCGATCGCCGGTGCGCTGAACCAGAAGTTCGCCTCGCTCCAGGATGCATACATTGCGGTGTTCCCACCGCCGCCGGTGATGGGGCTGGGCACGATCGGCGGCTTCCGCCTGCAGCTGGAGGACCGCAGCGATCGCGGTTTCGACGAGCTGTACAAACAGACCCAGAACCTGATCGCGGCGAGCCAGAAAGAGCCCGCGCTGGCCGGACTGTTCTCCAGCTTCCAGGTCAGCGTGCCGCAGGTGGATGCCGACGTGGATCGCGAGAAGGCCAAGGCCGAAAGCGTGAACCTGGCCGACGTGTACCAGACCATGCAGGCGTACCTGGGCTCGTTCTACGTCAACGACTTCAACCGTTTCGGACGCACTTACCAAGTCAATGTCTCGGGCGACCCGGCATTCCGCCACACGCCGCAGGACATCCTGCGGCTGAAGACGCGCAACGCGCAGGGCCAGATGGTGCCGCTGGGTTCGTTCGTCACCGTGCAGCAAGGTGCCGGCCCGGACCGCGTGCAGCACTACAACGGCTACCCGACCGCCGAGATCAACGGCGGCCCTGCCCCCGGTTTCAGTTCCGGCCAGGCGCAGGCGGCGATGGAAAAGCTGGCGAAGGACAACCTGCCCAACGGCATCAGCTTCGAGTGGACCGAGCTCACCTACCAGCAGATCCTCGCCGGCAACACCGCGATCCTGGTGTTCCCGCTGTGCGTGCTGCTGGTGTTCCTGGTGCTGTCGTCGCTGTACGAGAGCTGGTCGCTACCGCTGGCGGTGATCCTGATCGTGCCGATGGTGCTGCTGTCCGCGATCGCCGGCGTGTGGCTGTCGGGTGGCGACAACAACATCTTCACCCAGATCGGCCTGATCGTGCTGGTCGGGCTGGCGTGCAAGAACGCGATCCTGATCGTCGAGTTCGCCCGCGAACGCCAGCATGAAGGCATGAGCCGCCACGAGGCGGTGCTGGAAGCGGCGAAGCTTCGCTTGCGGCCGATCCTGATGACCTCGTTCGCCTTCATCATGGGCGTGGTGCCATTGGTCGCCTCGCATGGCGCCGGTGCCGAGATGCGCCATGCGATGGGCGTGGCGGTGTTCGCCGGCATGCTCGGCGTCACCATTTTCGGGCTGATTTACACGCCGCTGTTCTACGTATTGATTCGCGCGCTGGTCGAGCGCCGCGAGGAGCGTGCGGCCGAACGTGCCGCCGCCCATGCGCTGCCGGCACTGGAGAACCACTAATGAAAACCTTGCTCAAGATCGCCGCGTTCAGCGCGGCCCTGGCTCTCGCCGGCTGCGCCAGCGTGGGTCCGAACTACCACGAAGCAAGACCCGCCGCGCCGAAGCTGCAGGGCCTCGATGCGGCGCAGGAAAACAACGCGCAATTCCAGGCCGCATGGTGGAAGCAGTTCAACGATCCCACGCTGGATGCATTGATCCGGCGTGCCGCGACGAACAACCTCGACCTGCGCATCGCGGTGGCGCGCCTGCATGAATCGCGGGCACTGCTGAGCGGCGCCAAGGCCGACCAGTTGCCCACGATCGACACCGACGTGAACTACACACGCAGTCGCGGCCAGCAACCGGGCTTCACCAACCAACGCACGACCGTCACCACCTATCAGGCCGGCTTCGATGCCTCGTGGGAGCTTGACTTGTTCGGCGGCGTGCGCCGTTCGGTCGAGGCGTCCGGGGCCGATCTCGGCGCCAGCGAGGCGGCGCTGCACGACGCGCAGGTCAGCCTGCTCGCGGAAGTCGCGCGCAACTACTTCGAATTGCGCGGCAGCCAGCTGCGGCTGGACATCGCCCGGCGCGACATCGACAGCCAGCGGCAGACCGTGCACCTGACCGATGTGCGCCAGCAGCTCGGCTCCGGTTCCGAACAGGACGTGGCCAGCGCGAAGGCCCGCCTCGCCGCGGTGCAGGCGCAACTGCCGCTGTTGCAGACGCAGGCCAGCGCCAGCGAATTTCGGCTCGCCGTATTGCTCGGCGAACGGCCCGGGGAACTGGACATCGATGTTTCGCCGAAAAGCTTCACACCGATTGCGGTGAGCTTGCCGATCGGCAACGCCGGCGACGTGCTGTCGCGCCGTCCGGACGTCCGGATGGCCGAACGCGCCTACGCCGCCGCCACCGCGCGCATCGGCGTGGCCAAGGCGGACTTCTTTCCGCACATCACGCTGGGCGGTTTCCTCGGCTTCCTGTCCGGGCGCAGCAACGACTTCGGCAGCCCAGCGACCCGCGCGTGGTCGCTGGCACCGAGCATCAGCTGGCCAGGCCTGAACGTGCAGCGCGTGCGCGCCAACTTGCATGCCAGCGAGGCTCGCGCCGATGCGGCACAGGCGAACTACCAGCAATCCGTGCTGCTGGCGATCGAGGACATCGACAACGCGGTCACCGGCTTCAACCAGCAGCGCGTGCGCGTCGATCACCTGATCGAGCAGGGCACGCAGAGCAAGCGCGCCGCGGACCTGGCCCGCGTGCGCTACCAGGAAGGCGCTACCAGCTTCCTCGAACTGCTCGATGCCGAACGCACCCAGCTCGCCGCGGAAGATGACCTGGCCCAGGCCGAGGCGGCGATCAACACCCGCGCGGTGGCGTTGTACAAGGCGCTCGGTGGCGGCTGGCAGGCCTGCGGCGACGAGCATTGCAGCGCCATCGCCCTGGCTGGCTCGCGCGCCGCGCCATGAGCAGGCCAGCCCGCCGTGTACCGGCCAGGCGACCGCGCCGGTCTGTCGCGTCGCGCTGATCACCGGTGCCAACCGCGGTCCCGGCTTTGGGGTGGCACGCCAGTTCAGCGAGTGCGGCATGACCGTGCTACTGGTGCCGTGGTCTCGACAAGACGACGCATGCAGCCCGCAAGCTCGCCATGCGCGGCGCAGTGACCGCGATGGCGAAGTAATTCGGTGGTAAGTCAGCGCTGCACGATCACCGCGAACCACTCCCAGCCACGCACACGCTCGCAGATCAGCTTGGTGCAGGTCAGCATCGGTACCGCCAGCAGGGCGCCGGGGATGCCCCACAGCCAGCCCCAGATCAGCAGCCACAGCAGGATCGCGATGGGCGACAGCCGCATGCTGGCGCCCTGTATCAACGGCGTGATCAGGTTGCCTTCCACCGCGGTGATGCCGGCGAAGGTCAGCACCGGCAGGAACACTTCCAGGGTCGCGTCGTTCGCGTAGAGCATGCACACCACCGCCAATACGGTGGCGGTGACGATCGCGCCGACGTAGGGAATGAAGTTCGCGAACATTGCCACCGCGCCCCACAGCAGCGGGTCAGGCACCTTGTACAGCCACAGCATGCCGGCGGTGACCGCGCCGAGGCAGGCGTTGATCAGCAACGCGGTCAGCAGGTAGCGCGACACCTCGCTCTGGATCCCGCGCACGATCGTCACCGCATGCCGCTTGTAGGCGAAGCTGGGGGTGATCTCGACCAGCCGGCGCAGCATGGTGTCGCCGTAGATCAGGAAGAAGAATACCAGCAGCAGCACGCTGAGCACCGCGGCGAGCACCTTCGGCGCGGTGGAGACCACGTCCCAAGCACTGATCGAGACCGGCGTGGATTGCGGAGCCTGTGCGCGGGTGGTGCCGCTGACCAGGGTCTGGGTAGCGCGGTTCGCCGCCTCCAGCGGCTTGATGACGCTGCGCAGCTTCGGCACGAAGCTCTTGATCGCCGTGGGCGCGCCCTGGAACCAGCCGATCGCCGGCTGTGCCAGCAAGCCCACGCCGCTGCCGATTCCGAGGATCAGACCGAGCATCAGCACGCTGGCGGTGAGCCAGCGCGGCAGGTGCAGGCGTGCGCCGAAAGCGACGATGGGGTTCAGCGCCAACCCGATGAACGCGGCCAGCACCAGCGGAATCAGCAGCGCCTTGGTCAGGGTGATGGTGTACAGCAGCGCCAGCAACAGCAGCGCGTTCAGCACCATGCGCACCGCGCGCAGGTGGCGGCGCGTGCCGCGCGCGATATTCAGCTGGCGCAACCCCTGATGCGCGGGCGCGTCGATCACCTGCGGCTTTGCCGGCTCCTCTGGCGGGATGGTGGCGGCTTCGGCCGGCACGGGCGTGATTGTCGCTTCGGGTTGGCTCATGCCAGCTCGCTGCTCTCGGCATCCACCGCGGTCGTCGCGGCAACAGGCGCCAGCGCACCCAGTTCCGCGACCAATCGCGCGGCATGGGCCACCACCTCGGCCAGCCCGCCGCCAAGCAGCGAACCCAGCCCCGGCACCCGCAGCGGATGCACGTCGAGGCTGCCGAGCACGAAGCCGGCACCGGCGGCGGCGCCTACCGTCGTCAACGGATGGTCGCGACCGCGCACGAGCAGTGCAGCCGCCGGCGTGGTCAAGGCGTGCCGTGCCTCGCGCATGCGCAACTGGGCAGCCTGCACCTTGGCGGCCTGCTCGAACAAGCTCATGATCGATCCTCCCCCGCGTGCTCCTGCCCGGCTTCGCTTTCCGCCTTGTGCAGGGTTTCGTGCATCATCGCACTCCATTCGCTGCGCGTGGCGGGCAGGCTCATCCAGTGCATGCAGCGGCGGAACAGCGCGATCGCGCCGAGCAGGAACAACAACTGCAGCAGGGCCAGTACCAGCAATGCCCAGATCCATGAACCGAGCCATGCCGCCAGCAGCACGCCGACCAGGCCAAGCAGGGTCAGGCCGAGCGCGACCCCGGCCACGGTGGCAGCCAGCGCCGCCAGCAACAGCCACGAGATCGCGCTGCGCGCCAGTCCCAGTTCCGCCGCCAGCAATTGCGTTTGCGCGCCGAACAGGCGCTTCACCGCACGTGCGAGCTGACCGGCTTCGGCCAGCCACCCAGACGCCGGCGGCGCCGGTTCCGGCGCCGCCGCTGCGCGGAGTGACTCACCCTCGTCGTGCATTCCTGCCCCCTGCGTCGCGTCGCTCAACGGCGCAGGATGCGGCCGAGCAGCCAGCCGGCGCCGAGCGCGATGGCGACCGACTGCACCGGTTTCTCGCGCACGTAGTCGCGCACTTGCTCCAGCCATGCGTCGGCGCGATCCATCGTCTCGTCATAGACCTCCCGGCTGCGCTCGCTGACCCGAGCGGCCTTCTCGCTGGCCGTGTGCGCGACATCGGCCGCCTTGTCGGTGGCATGGTGCAGGCCTTCCTCGACTTGGTCGGCGGCGCGATCCACCTTTTCCTTGGTGCTGGCCACCGCCTCGGAAGTAGCCTGCTTGATCCGCTCGGCGCGCTCGTCGATACGATCGCCGACGGCCTGTTCGGGGGGTTGGACTTGCTTGTTCATTGCATGCTCCGGAGAAGACTCATGGTGGCATAGACGCGATGCGACAGCCGTGCATCAACTGGCGCGGCGGAAGAACGCGATGATTGCCAGAATGAGGAAAATGACAAACAGGATCTTCGCGATTCCCGCTGCGGCACCCGCGATGCCGCCGAAACCGAGCACGGCGGCAATGATTGCGATGACCAGGAAAACCAGGGCGTAGTGGAGCATGGGGGCATCCTCTTGGGTGGTGAGTGGCAACTGCAGCGGGGAAACCGCTTGTCGCCATTCACCCACAGCCCGTGCCATGCGGGTGTGAAGAGAGCCGGCGCCGCCCTGCACGCGATGCCGACGTTTGCGCCGGCGTGCGTTCAGCCGGCAATCGCCGGATTCAGGCTGTACGTGCCGACCAGCTCCGCCTCGGCCAGCACATGGCCGACCAGCGCCGCGCGTAAATCGGCCAGCGAAAAGCCTTTGACCAACGGCAGCGAGGCGACGTCGAGCGCATGCACCTTGAAGTGATAGTGGTGCAGCAGCGCATCGTTCCACGGCGGGCACGGGCCGTCGTAGCCGAGGTACTCGCCGCCCATGTCGGCATCGCCGCTGAACCAGCCGGTGAAGTCGTTCACACCCTGCACACTGCCCGGTGGCCCGAACGGCTCGCGCTTGCCGCGCGGGGTGACCTCGTCGCTGCAGGCACCGGCGGCGAGTTCGCCGCATTCGGCCGGGATGTTCGCCATCAGCCAGTGCACGAACTCCACTCGCGGCAGGTTGGCCGGCACCGTGCGGCCTTCCTTGTTCACGTCATCGCCACGACTTGGCACATCGCTGTCGATGCAGGTCAGCACGAACGAACGGGTGGCGGACGGCGCGTTTTTCCAGGCCAGGTGCGGGCTGTGGTTGTCCGACAGCGCGAACGGATCCGCGCGCTTGCCGAACGCGAATTCCACCGGAATCGGCTGGCCGTTGCCGAAGTTGTCACTGCGTAGTTGCATGAATATCTCCTCTAACTTCAGATCTTGTCATTCCTGCGCAGGCAGGAATCGCATTTCAACAGCGTCACTGACCATCCAATTAAAGAATCGTTGGATACAGATCGCACCACTCGGCGTTTCCTTCTTCGATCAGCCGCACTTTCCACGTGCGCTTCCAGCCCTTGAGCGTCTTCTCGCGCAGAATTGCCGACTCCATCGTCGGGTGAAGTTCGTACCAGACCAAGGTATGGATGCCATAGCGATGGGTATAGCCCTCCACCACATCGTTCTTGTGTTGCCAGATACGTTTGACCAGATCGCTGGTGACGCCGATATAGAGAACGCCATTCTTCTTGCTCGCCAGCATGTAGACCCAGGGTTGTCGCCGGTCCATGGCTATGCCTCGCATTGAAGTGCGATTCCTGCCTTCGCAGGAATGACAAAGGGAAAAAGGTCACACGCTCACTCATCACCCACACCATCGTCATTCCTGCGAAGGCAGGAATCGCACTTCGCGCAGGAATGCCGTGGGGCTCATGGCTTGTACGTCACCCGATACACCGCCCCGGCCAGATCATCGCTGACCAGCACGCTGCCGTCCGGCAGCGGTTGCACGTCGACCGGACGGCCCCAGGCGCTTTCGTTCTGCTCGAAGCCGGTGATCAGCGGTTCGTACGACAACACCTTGCTGCCGTCCAGGCGCACCGTCATCACGCGGTAGCCGGACTTCTTCGTGCGGTTCCACGAGCCATGTTCGGCCACGATGATCGCGCCCTTGTAGCTGGCCGGAAACTGCCGGCCCTCATAGAAGCGCATGCCCAGCGCGGCCACGTGCGCGCCGAGCTTCAGCACCGGCGGCACGTAGTCCTTGCAGCTCTTGCCCTTGCCGAATTCCGGGTCGAGGGTGTCGCCCTGATGGCAGTACGGATAGCCGAAGTGCTGGCCGATTCGGGTGATCTCGTTCAACTCGTCGCTAGGCATGTCGTCGCCCATCATGTCGCGGCCGTTGTCGGTGAACCACAGATGGTTCGCGCCCGGCTGCCAGTCGAAGCCGACCGTGTTGCGGATGCCTTGCGCCACGTCTTCCCAGCCGCTGCCGTCGGCGTTCATGCGGATCAGCTTGCCGTGAGCCGGCGCGGGATCGCAGATGTTGCACGGCGCGCCGATCGGCACGTACAGCTTGCCGTCCGGGCCGAACGCGATGAACTTCCAGCCATGATGGGTCTCGCCGGGCAGCTTGTCGGTGACCACCGCGGGCTTCGGCGGATCGTCCAGATGGTTCTCGATATCGCGCAACGCATAGATCCGGCTCACCGCGGAGACGTACAGGTCGCCGTCCTTGAACGCCACGCCGACCGGCAACTGCAGGCCGCTGGCGATCACCCGCACCTTGTCGGCACGGCCGTCGCCGTTCGTGTCGGTCAGCGCGTAGACCTTGCCGGCGCTGTTGGAGCCGACGAACACCGTGCCCTTCGCGCCCAGCGCGATCTCGCGCGCGTTCGGCACCTGGTCGGCATAGACGGCGATATGGAAGCCCGGCGGCAGGGTCAGCCGGTCCAGCGGCGGCGCGGCCAGCGCGGGCAGTGCCGCGACAACCAGCAACAACGACAACAACAAGCGCATGACCGTGCTCCTTGGCGTGGGGAAGCTGCAGGGTATACCGACGCGCCCGCAGCCAGAAGCATCGGCGCTCTGTAAACTGGCGATCTTCCAAGGGGGAACCATGAGCGAGCTGGAGGACCTCACCACGCTGGTGCGCGCGGCCACGCCACTGCTGGTGATCGAGACGGTGGACGAGCAGCGTGTGATCGAGTGCTTCCGCCATGTGATCGCGCAGGCGTTGTACCCGCTGTGGCGCTGGACCCTGACCGACGGCCTGACCCGGCTCGACTTCGCCCAGCTCGACGGCGAGATCGCACCGGACGCCACCGCCACGCTGGAAGCGATCCGCGCGCAGGACGAGCGCGGCATCTACCTGATGTTCGACTTCCACGGCCTGCTGCGCTACGCGATGAGCCTGCGCCAGCTGCGCGAGATCGTGCAGCGCCAGCGCTCGGCCGCGCACACCATCGTGCTGGTCGGCGCCAAGGTCGAACTGCCCGGTGAACTCGAGGCACTGGCCTTGCGCGTGCCGCTGTCGCTGCCCGACATCAAGGAGCTGGCCGGAATCCTGCGCGGCGAAGCGGTGGCCTGGCAGCGCGAGCAGGGCCGCAAGATCGAAGTGGACAACGACGCCGCGCGCACCATCGTGCGCAACCTGCTCGGCCTGTCCGCACCAGACGCACGGCGCATCGTGCGCAAGCTGATCTACAACGACGGCGCGCTGGGCCCGCAGGACCTGCCCGAGCTGATGCAGTCGAAGTTCGACCTGCTCAACCGCTCCGGCCTGCTGCACTACGAATACGCCACCGCCAGCTTCGCCGACATCGCCGGGGTCGGCCGCGTGCGCGAGTGGGTGCAGCGGCGCCGCGCGGTGTTCATCGCCGCCACCCCGGATCTGGCGCTCGACCCGCCGAAGGGCGTGCTGCTGCTCGGCGTGCAGGGTTGCGGCAAGAGTCTTGCCGCAAAGGCGATCGCCGGCGGCTTCGGCGTGCCGCTGGTGCGGCTGGACTTCGGCACGCTGTACAACAAGTACCAGGGCGAGACCGAGAAGAACCTGCGCGAGGCGCTGGCCAGCACCGAATTGCTGGCGCCGTGCGTGTTGTGGATCGACGAGATCGAGAAAGGCCTCGCCGGCGGCGGCGACGACGGCGGCGTGTCGCGTCGCGTACTCGGCTACCTGCTGACCTGGATGGCCGAACGCAAGGCCAAGGTGTTCGTTGTGGCCACCGCGAATGCGGTCCATGAATTGCCCGCCGAACTGCTGCGCAAGGGCCGCTTCGACGAGATCTTCTTCGTCGACCTGCCGAAAGAATCCGTGCGCGGCGAAATCTTCGCAATGCACCTCACCCGCCGCAAGCTCGACCCCGCCGGTTTCGACCTGCCCGCCCTCGCCGCTGCCAGCGACGGCTTCTCAGGCGCCGAAATCGAACAGACCATCGTCAGCTCCCTCTACGACGCCGCCGGCAACGGCACGCCGCCGGATCAGGCGACCCTGCTCAACGCGTTGAAGCAGACGCGGCCGCTGTCGGTGCTGATGCGCGAACCGGTGGAAGCGCTGCGGGCGTGGGCGCAGGGACGGTGCGTGGCGGCGGATTGAACAGCCGCCATCCCACGATGCGCAACGCCGACGCAACCCTGACCGGTGACCTGTTTCGGCGTAGTCTTGAACGCCCATCGTCAGGAGGGTCGAACCATGTTCCACCGCACCTGCAAGCTGCTCATCCCGCTGATCGTGGCCTTGCTGCTCCCTGCCGTTGCCAGCGCCGCGCCTGCCAGCGCACCCGACGGCACCACCGCGGCGTTGCAGCACGCGGTGAACGGCCACTGGCGTTCCGACGCGAACCGGGCCCGCGACAAATACCGCCACCCGGTCGAGACCCTGCAGTTCTTCGGCATCAAGCCGGACATGACGGTGATCGAGCTGTCACCCGGCGGCGGCTGGTACACCGAGATCCTCGCGCCGTTCCTTTACTCGCACGGCCACCTGATCGAAGCGGCGCCGCCATCAGCCGCGAAGTTCGCTGCCAAGCTCAAGGCCGACCCGGCGGTGTACGGACACATCGCGAAGATCATCCCGTTCGCCCCACCAGAGCAGGTGAAGCTGGGCGCCGACAACTCCGCCGACATGGTGCTCACCTTCCGCAACGCGCATGACTGGCTCAACCACAGCCCGGCCACCCTCGATGCGGTGTTCAAAGCTGCGTACAACGTGCTCAAGCCCGGCGGCGTGTTCGGCCTCACCGAGCACCGCGCCAAACCGTTCGCCGATGGCGTGGAAAGCGCCGGAGCCTTGCACCGCCTCCCCGAGGATTACCTGATCGCGCTGGCGCTCAAGACCGGCTTTCGCGTGGCCGGCGTCTCGCAGATCAATGCCAACCCGAACGACCCGGAAGACCTCAACGTGCACCGCCTGCCGCCGGACCTGTCCGGGCCTGACAGCGAGCACGCGCAGATGAAGGCGATTGGCGAATCGGACCGGATGACGTTGCGGTTTGTGAAGCCTTGATGCCAATGGACGCGCCAAGGCTTATCGGGTCGCTTTCGCGTCGAACATGGAAGCGCGATGCACATGGACATCGCGCCGATCCGAAGCGGCTTTGACTCCGTTACCGCAGTGAACGACGGAGAGTCCGCTAAAAATTATTAGCGGCAACTCGCCAGCCTTACCTATTGGAACTATTGAGCTTGGCTTCAAGCCCGGCAACTTGTACTCGGAGCTTGGCATTCTCATCCGTAAGGGACTGAACATTGTCTTGGCAAGCGATGTTGGTCGCGGCCATAGACCCGACGAAACCGCCCGCAGGGATGCGAACTTGCGAGCCATCGCGCCGCGTTACCGTCGTGCAGCTGGCCAAGGTGGCTGCGCACAAGACGCTGATCACAAGGCGAGCATAAAGATGCTTGTTGAACATTGGTCGTTCTCCCCTGTAGCCAGCAAGTTTGGCAAAACCGCTAACGCTGGAATTGAGCGGCGGTGTAGCCGTCCGCCTCGAATGACTGGTTAGGGGGCATGCAGATACGCGCGCACAGCCACCGTAAGTTTGTCTTGGGCACCCAACAACTTCGACATAGACCTTCTCCCGGTTATTGCCTCTTGAACCTCAAGGCCGATGGCGGAGGCGGCCATGTTGATAGCTTGCTCAAGAGGGTTGTTGGGATTGAGGATGATCTGAATTTTATGGATAAGTGAAACAACTACAGAGTAGTCAAAGACAGCGTGTAGTTGGGGGTCCGAGGCCGCAAGTAGGCCCGGTGCAGTATCCAGTAGCCACTGTTCCTTGCGCGAGCGAAAGGCTGATTGATTTTGCTTATCTAGCTTGGTGAGTTCGGCGGCAATCAAGGTCTTGGTGTTTTTTGCCTGACGCCAGGCAACAAGTAGGGCTGCTAGAAGGCCGCCAGCCAAGCCGATCAGTGAGTTAACGATGCCGCTCAAAATGCCCCCTAACGCTGGAGTTAAGCGGCGGCGTAGCCGTCCGCCTTGAACGAAATGTTAGGGGCGACTACGGCAACTGCACGTAAGCCACCCACCAGTCTGCGGTGAAGCCAAGTACCAATCCCAATATTAACGCCAACATGTTAGCCCTCAGCAGTAGATCCAAACAGAGCCGCAATGGCACAGAATAGAGCCACACCAAGCAGCGTTTGGGCCGATAGTGAGAGAGATCGTTTCTTGTCAGAAGTGCCGAAGATGACGATGGCGCAGTAGAAACCGAAAAGGAAGATCGCCATGCCAAAACGGATAGCGTGGGAGTCCACCGCATCGAAGCGCCAGAAAGCAAAGGCTGCGTAGACGCAGCCGAATAAGGTTGCCCCAAGAAACGACCAGCGATTCATAGCCGCGGTAGGCCCCTAACGCTTAGTAGACCCCAGATCGGGGCATATGCACGGATGGTCGATGGCCCGGCGAGCATTCGTCAAGCATGGGAATCTTGTCTTCCGACAAGGTGTTGCCCGTTGCTTGACGTCACGCAAGGCAGAAATCAGCTCCTTGCATATCTCACAAACCGGAGTTCCATTTCTCATTCGCCAGGAAGCGGGGAAATAAGCCGTATGGTGCTCGGCAGCCATGACTCGCAGAGATGCTCCCGCATTGACTGCGAAGGCAGTCATCGCGAAGCTGCATCTTCGCTCACCCGAAGTCCAGCTCATGCACGAACTCCCACGCTCCCACCTCGCCTTCCCGGTCACCTCCCTCGCCAACGCCCGCGCGTTCTACGGCGACTTGCTCGGCTGCCCCGAAGGCCGCTGCAGCGACAGCTGGGTGGACTTCGATTTCTACGGTCACCAGATCGTGGCGCATCTGGCGCCGGAGGAAACGCGCGCAGTGGTGGCGCACGACGTGGACGGCGACGACGTGCCAGTGCGGCATTTCGGCGTGGTGCTGTCGATGGGAGCGTGGCAGGCCCTGGCCGAGCGGCTGCGCGCCTCCGGTACCCGCTTCGTGGTGGATCCGCATATCCGTTTCATCGGCCAACCTGGCGAACAAGCCACGATGTTCTTGCGCGATCCCTGCGGCAACGCGCTGGAATTCAAGGCGTTTGCCGATCGCGCGCAGCTGTTCGCGAAGTAGCGCGGCGCGACGAATACCATGGAAGCGGCGGATCTGCAGAAGCTGGTGACGGTGCGCATGCCGTATGGGAAGTACCGGGGGCGGTTGATCGCCGACCTGCCCGGCGCGTATCTCGCGTGGTTCGCGCGCAAGGGCTTTCCGAACGGCGAGCTGGGCCGGTTGCTGGCGCTGATGCTGGAGCTGGATCACAACGGGCTGTCCTCGCTGCTCGATCCGCTGCGTCAAGCGCAGCGCTGAGCCGCCGGGCTGCGCCGGCCCAACGCGGCTTTCAGCGTATGCTGTCGCTGCATCCACCCTTTTCTGCGCAGGCGGCCCATCGCCCGCACCGGATCGGCAACTCCGCTGTCCCGTGCATTCCAAGGCGCCTGATGACCACCGACCGGTTCGAGTTCAAGGCTGCGGCGAGCGCGCTCGCCGCCGACGGCTGGTGCATCGTGCCGGACCTGCTGCATCCGGCGCAGACCCGGGCACTGGCCAGCGAATGCGCGGCGATGCACGACGCGAAGCTGCTGCGGCCGGCGGGCACCGGGGCCGCGCGCACCGCCTCGGCGTTGCGCGGCGACAGCACGCACTGGTTCGTCACCGGCGCCATGAGCGCGCCGCAGCAGGCGTTCGCCGATCGCATCGACACGCTGCGGATCGCGCTCAATCGTGCGTTGATGCTGGGCCTGGTCGATTGCGAATCGCACTACGCGGTGTACCGGCCCGGCGCCGGTTACGCGCGGCATCTCGACTGCCTGCGCGACAACGAGGCGCGAGTGGTCTCGGCGGTGTTCTATCTCAACGAAGGCTGGCAGGAAACCGACGGCGGCGCGTTGCGGCTCTACCTCGAAGGCGACGCGCACCGCGACATCCATCCGCACGCCGGCACCCTGCTGCTGTTCCTCTCCGCGCAATTCGAGCACGAAGTGCTGCCGGCCGTCCGCGACCGCATGAGCATCGCCTGCTGGATGCGGCAGCGGGTCTTAGGTGCGATCGGTTGAGTCGTGTGCGCTCCTACCGCGGCGTTCCGAGCAATTCGATTTCGGCGAACGCCTGCGGCGTGCCATCCGGCGCTGGATCAAGGCGCAACCGGTAATACGCATACTCGCCCGGTGCATGCGCGGCAAAGGCGCGGGTCTGCTGCGGCCACGCGAAGCGCTCGCGCCGGCGCGCATCCAGCGTGTGCCAATGCCGGCCATCGCTCGATGCCTGTAGTTCCCAACTTGACGGCGCTGCCATGCTGGCACCGGAGGTCAGCGTAAGCAGCGCGACCTGGCGTGGCTGTGCGAAGTGCCAGCTGAGCGTAACCGGCACCGCGGGCAGTGCGGCTTCGGTACTGCTGTCGTTGTCGAACAGCGCTGCCAGCTGCGGGATGGCTGGCATGCTGCTGGCCTCGCCTTGCCCGCCATCGGTGAGATCACGCAGCGGCTGCGGCTTGCCGTGGGCAGTGAGTGACGGCGGCAGCGCGGCTTCGTCGCTGGCCCATGCCGAGGGTTGCGGCCCCATCGTGAAATCCAGCGTGGCGCCCTGCGCCAGCAGCGCGTGCGGCAGGGTCAGCTTGTTCCACGGCTGGCCGTTGACGCGCAGGCCCTGGACGTAGCGGTTGACGTCGCTGACCGCGGGCGCGTCGATCACCAGGTGTTTGCCGTTCTCCAGCGCGGATGTCCATGTGCGGGAAGTACGGCGCACCGATCACGTAGTCGGGCGTGCCCATGCGCAGCGGATAGAAGCCGGCGGCGCTGAACAGGTACCAGGCGGACATCTCGCCGTTGTCCTCGTCGCCCGGGTAGCCCTGGCCGATCTCGCTGCCCACGTAGAGGCGGCCCAGCACGTCGCGCACCTTGTCCTGCGTCTTCCACGGCTGGCCGGCGACGTCGTACATGTAGATGATGTGGTGCGACGGCTGGTTGCTGTGGCCGTACTGGCCCATGCGCACGTCGCGCGCCTCGAGCATCTCGTGGATCGGCTCGCCGTAGCAGCCGACGTGGAGCTCGCCCGGCGTGGCGAAGAACGCGTCGAGCTTCGCTGCCAGCGCGGCGCGACCGCCGTACAGGCGGCGAGGCCGGCACCGTCCTGCGGCGCGTGGAACGCCATGTTCCAGGCGTCGGTCTCGGTGTAGTCGTCGCCCCAGCGCAGCGGGTCGAAAGCCTTCGCGTCGTAGCGCCACTTGCCGGCGCTGTCGCGGCCGACGAAGAAACCCGCCGCCGGGTCGAACAGGTTCACGTAGCCGAGCGCGCGGTTGTGGAAGTACGGCACATCGTCGGCGTAGTGCGCGGCATACGGATCGTCCGCCGCGGGCTGCCGCGCCAGCGCGGCGGCGAGGTTGCCGATCGCGAAGTCGTTGATGTAGCCGTCCATCGACCACGACAACCCCTCGTCCACGCCGGTGTCGGTGTAGCCGTTGAAGATCGAGCGCTGCAGCCCCTTGCGGCCGGTGCCGGCGAGCGGGCTGACCACCGTGGCATCCTTCAGCGCGGACTGGTAGAACGCGTGCACATCGAAATTGCGCACGCCCTTCAGCCACGCGTCGGCGAACGCCACGTCGGCGCTGGTGCCGACCATCAGGTCGGCGTAGCCGGGCGACGACCAGCGCGCGATCCAGCCGCCGTCGCGGTACTGCTGCACGAAACCGTCGATCATCTCGCCGGCCTGCGTCGGCGTGAACAGCACGTAGGCCGGCCACGCGGTGCGATAGGTGTCCCAGAAGCCGTTGTTGACGTACGGCTTGCCGTCGACGACGCGCGCGCCGGTCTGCGTGGGCGTGTCGGGGCCGACCGGCGCGGAGAACGGGCTGGCGTAACGGTAGTGCGGCTGCGCCGCGCTGCCGGTGTTCTCGTAGGCGGCGTTCGGGTACAGGAACAGCCGGTACAGGTTGGAGTACAGCGTGGTCAGCTCGTCGCGGCTGGCGCCGCGCACCTTGACGATGCCGAGCTGCTTGTCCCACTGCCGCTGCGCGCGTTCGCGCACGTCGTCGAAACTCTCGCCCGGCGCGATCTCCAGCGCCAGGTTGCGTTGCGCCTGGGCCAGGCTGATCAGCGAAGTGGCGATGCGCAGGTTCAGCACTTTCGTCTGCGTGGTGTCGAAACCGAACCAGGCGGCCACGTGGTCGCGGCCTTCGCCGCGGAGCCGGCCGCTCTCGCGCACCGGCCGGTCGAGCGTGCCGTAGAAGAACAGCCGGGTGGCGCCGGCGGAGAGCCGGCTTTTCACGTCGGACCAGCCGCTGAAGCTGCGCCCGGACGGATCCAGCACGATGCCGCCGCGGTCGTCGCGGTTGTCGAACACCAGCTGCGCGCGATCGCCAGCAAAGGTGAAACGGAACATCGCGGCGTGGTCGGTCGGCGCGATCTCGGTGACGATGCCGTCGTCGAACGCCACGCGATAGGTGTGGGCATGCGCCACCTCGTTCGCGTGGCTGAAGCTGAGCGCACGTGCCGCACGGTTCGCGCTGGGCGCACCGCGGGTGACCGCGGCCGGCATCAGCTGGAAGGTCTGCCGGTCGCCCATCCACGGGCTCGGCTCGTGCGACAGCGCGAACGCTTCCAGCCGCGGGCGGTTGTCGGCGCCGTTGCGCTCCTGGTACTGATACATCCAGTTCGAGCCGGCGTCGGTCACCGGCGTCCAGAAGTTGAAGCCGTGCGGCATGGCCACCGCGGGAAAGGTGTTGCCGCGCGAGAAGCGGGCGTTGGAATTCGTGCCGCGGCGGGTGTCGACGAACTCGCTGGGGCGCCGGCGCAGATCGGCGGGAGCGGCTCCAAGGCGCAGGTCGTCGAGGTAGCCCTCGAAGCCGGCGGCGGGGCCGTCGTGCATCAGCATGATGCGCTTGATCGTGCGGCCGGCGGCGACCGCGCCCACGTCGATCGACAGGTAATTCCACTGGTCCGGATACAGCGTGCGGCCCTCGCCCTGCGCGCGCGCCGAGGCGCCGACCCGATGCTGGTCGCGTGCGCCGCGGGTGGACAGCCGGCTGCCGTCGTCGAACAGCAGGTCCACCGCCACGTAGGTGGAAGGGTTGCGCAGGTCGCCCGCGTTTGACAGCGGGAAGATCAGGTACGACAGCTGCGTATCCGGCCGTACCGGCAGGTCCACCGCGTACAGTTCCGCCTGCTGTTGCCCGCTCGCGTTGCCGCGGTAGTGCAGCGAGCGCAGACCGCTGAAGCCGACGCCGGGCTTGGCAGTCAGCGCCGCCGCTTGGCCGGGGCCGCCGACCACCTCGACGGTGAACGAGGCGCCGGGCAGGGACGCCGGCGGCGCGAGCTCCGCGCTTTCGAACGAGCGCAGGAAGGTCGTTCCGGACGCGCCGGCCGCAAGACACGGCAGCAGGCAGGCCAGCCATAGCCCCCGGCGCAACCAGCTGGCTGCGTGCAAGTTCCCCATCCACCCCGATCCGCTCATACCCCGCCCTTGGCTTGCCCACGGTGATGGTGCGCGTTCGTCCGTGGGCACCCGCTCTCCAGGCGATCGCGCCGCTGTTAGTCGGCCGGCGCGGCCCCGTCCGCCACCGCATTGAAGCGCGTGGCGATGTAGTCGTCGGTGTAGCTGGTCATGCCCCAGCCGCGGATGAAACCACAGTGGCCGCCGTAGGGCGCGATGTCCAGCTCGACGTTGGCCGGCAGTTCAAGTTTCTCGAAGCTGCTGACCGGGATCACCGGGTCGTCCTTCGCGGTGAGGATGGTGGCCGGAATCTGCATCGCCTGCATGATGTCGCCAGCCACCGAATAGCCGTCCAGATACTGTTGCAGTGACGGGAAGTCGGTGTGCCGTCGCACCAGCGACTCGGTCAGCCCGCGCAGGTGCTGGTTCAGTTCGGACATCTCGAAATACTGGTGCTGCGGAAACGCCTTCTGCTTGGCCAGCAGCGAGTGGCGCCACTTGCGCATGAAGTACGCCTGGTAGAACCACGGCGCGGATTCCTCCAGCGAGAACAGGCCCTCGCCGGGATCGACGATCGGGCACACCGCCAGCACGTAGCTCAGCGGAATGCCCACGCGCGAGGTCTGCATCGCCGCGCGCAGCGCGAAGTTGCCGCCCAGCGAGAAGCCGGCCAATGCCATCGGCCGTGCCGGCCAGCGCTCGGCGATGTCGCCCAGCGCATGCACCACCTCGTCGAGGCGGCAGGAGTGGAACAGCGCCTCGTTGAGGTTGTAGCTGTCGCCGTGGTCGCGGAAGTTGAGCCGGAAGATGTCCCAGCCGTCGGCGAGCAGGCGGCTGCCGGTCTGCAGCACGTAGGTGGAATCGACGCTGCCTTCCCAGCCGTGGAACAGCACGGCGAGGCCACGCGACTGCGGGCGGCCGCGCTGCGCGGTGTAGGCGCCGGTGAGGCGCACGCCGCCGCCGCCGTCGACCACCACTGCCTCGGCGTCCTGCAGCACCGTCTTCGCCGCATGCGGCAGCAGGATGCGGCGCACCCCGCTGGAGGACAGCATGGTCTGGATGTGGCCGCTGCGCAGCGGCCAGGGTGGTCGGAAATCCTTTCCGTGCAACAGGTTCATCCGGGGCGATCTTCCAGCGCGACGGCGATACGCTCGCGCGACAGCTCGGCCATGCGCCGGCGCGCATCCGGGGCGGCCGGCACCGGCGCCAGAAAGCGCACCTCGGCGTCCATCGGCGCCTCGCCCAGCATGCGCACGATGTTGTGCACGAAGCTTTCGTTTTCGCGGAAGCCGGCGTCGATCACCCGCCTGTCCGTCGCGGGCAAAGCGCAACGCCACCGGCTGCACCGGCACTTCTGCATCCAGCGCGGCCTGGAAGATGCGCGCGTGGAAGATCTTCAGCACGCCGTTGTAGCCGGTGCCGCCCTCCGGAAACACCGCCACCGAACGGCCGTCACGCAGCCGCTCGACCATCGCCTGCATCACCGTGGACAGCGAATGGTTGCTGCCGCGGCGATGGAAAATGGTGCCGCCGTTCCTGGCCAGCCAGCCGACCAGCGGCCAGCCGGCGATCTCCGCCTTGGCCACGAAGCAGGCCGCGCGCTGGCTGTGCAGCATCACGATGTCGATCCACGAGGTGTGGTTGGCGACGAACAGCACCGGGTCGCGCTGCACCTCGCCGAAGCGCACCGAACGCAGGCCGAAGACGCGCAGCAGCCTGACCGACCACCAGCGGATCATGCGGTGCGCGAACGGCTCGCGGCCGTCCTTCATCACCGCCTGCTGGTTCCAGCTGAGGATCAGCGAACACAGCGCGATGCCCAGCACGATGTGCAGCAGCAGCAGCGGCACCCGCCACAGGTAACGCAGCGGGCGCAGCAGGTCGCGGTCAGGCACGGTGGCGGTGTCGATGCTCATCGGTCGGTTAGTTTAACGTCAGTTGGCACGGGCGCGGTGCACTCAGCGCTCCAGCTGCGCGAGCGGCAGCGACGGCGAGCGCTTCACCGTGCGCAGCACGAAACTGGAATTGACATCGGCGACCCCGGCGGCGTTCAACAGATGATCGAGCAGGAAGCGCGAGAAGTCCTGGAGGTCGGCCACATAGATGTGCAGCAGGTAATCCATGTCGCCGGTCAGCGCGTGGCAGGCGACCACCTCGTCCCAGCCGTTGACGTGCTCGACGAAGCCCTCGATCGCCGCACTCTCGTGCTTGCTCAGCTGCACCCGCACGAACGCCTGCAGGCCCAGCCCGACCGCCTGCGGATCGATCTGGGCGGCGTAGCCGGTGATGACCTGGTCCGCTTCCAGCCGCTGAAGCCGGCGCAGGCAGGCCGACGGTGACAGGCTCACCCGTTCGGCCAGCTCGGCATTGGTGATGCGGCCCTCGCTCTGCAGCACGGCCAGCATGCGCAGGTCGGTACGGTCGAGTGTCGTCATGCGCAACAAACCTCGCTTCATTTACATTCAAACGCAAGAATAGTGCATTCAACGGGTAGATCGGGGCAACAAAACAACCTTGGTGCAGCGGAACCGCCGTATGCTGTGGCTTGCCAAGCCGCCCCGGAGTCAAGCCATGGACACGCCCCGCAAAGTCGAACACCAGCAGACCGACCGCGGCTACGTGCCGGTATATGCCACTGGCGTGGTCGAACAGCCGTGGGCCAGCTACAGCAAGACCGACCACGAGGTGTGGGACACCTTGTACAAGCGCCAGCGCGAACTGCTGCCCGGGCGTGCTTGCCGGGAGTTCATGGCCGGCGTGGAGCGCTTCGGCCTCGGTGACGGCGGCATTCCGAAGTTCGCCGAGCTGAACAAGGTGCTCGGCGCCGCCACGGGCTGGGAACTGGTCGCGGTGGAAGGCCTGCTGCCGGACGAGGTGTTCTTCGACCATCTGGCCAACCGCCGCTTCCCGGTCAGCTGGTGGATCCGCAAACCGGACCAACTCGATTACCTCAGCGAACCGGATCTGTTCCACGACCTGTTCGGCCACGTGCCGCTGCTGCTCAACCCGGTGTTCGCCGACTACATGCAGGCGTATGGCCGCGGCGGCATGAAGGCGTTCGCGATCGGCCCCGACGCGCTGATGAACCTGACACGTCTGTATTGGTACACGGTGGAATTCGGCCTGATCAACACCGATGAAGGCATGCGCATCTACGGCGCCGGCATCGTCAGCTCCAAGGGTGAGTCGATCTACTGCCTGGATTCGCCGTCACCGAACCGCATCGGCTTCGGCCTGGAGCGCGTGATGAGCACGCGCTACCGCATCGACACCTACCAGCAGACCTACTTCGTGATCGACAGCTTCGAGCAGCTGTTCGAGGCGACCCGTCCCGACTTCACGCCGATCTACGCCAAGCTGCACGAGTTGCCCGCGCATGCGGCGGGCGATGTGCTGCACGATGACCGCGTGTTCACCCGCGGCGATCGTGTGGGCTGGGCGACCAACGCGGATACCTGAGGCTTGCGGTTCCCGCCGACGAACTACCACGGCAACACGTTCATCCAGGGCCGGATTACACCGATCCACAGCAGGTAGCCCTCGCGGTTCATGTGCAGGCCGTCCGCGCCGAACAGTTCGGGCTGCGGCCGACCGTCCCTGCCGAGCATGGGGGTAAAGACATCCAGGTAAGTCACGCCCCTCTGTTTCGCTGCATACGCGCGGACCAGCGCGTTCGCCCGGCGGATCTCGGGTAGCAACACCGCACGCGCCACGCTCGGCTTGATCGCGATGAAGGCAATCGGCACGCCGGGGTCGACGGCGCGCGCCTTGCGCACGAACGCGGCGAAATCGTCGCGTACCTGTTCCGGGCTGCTGCCTTCCTGCAGGTCGTTGTCGCCGGCGTACATGACGATGGCGCGCGGATGGTACGGCGTCACGATGCGATCGGCGAAGAACGTCGAGTCGCTGATCACCGAACCGCCAAAGCCGCGGTTGATGACCTTCACTTCCGGGAAATCCGCCGCCAGCGATTTCCAGTGCTCGATCGACGAGCTGCCGATGAACAGGATCGAGTCCGGTGCCGGTGCGTGTACCCGGTCGGCCGCTTCGAACGCGGCGATGGCCGGGTTCCACTGCGCATGATCGTTCTCGCGATTGTCGCGTGCCGCTGCCAGCAGGGGCCACAGCAGCAGGACCAGCAGCAGATTCCGCAGGATCTTCATCGGCTCGTCTCGTCGGGTCCGCGCGCAGACTAGCGCGGCCGCGGCAGTTCCGAAACCGCCAACACCTGCGCGATACGCGTGCCGTCCCAGCGATAGACCAAGTGTTGCGCCTGCCTGCACGGCGCCACGACGTCGGGATGGAATGCGGCGAGACACTCACCGCCGTGGTGTCGCGCGCTGTCGTAGACGACGCCGTTGGAATCGGCGGCGCGCAGCTCGTGGGCCAACGCGACGCTGGCGCCGTAACTATCCGGATCGTGCGCCGCCACCCAGCCGCCGCGGATGTCGTGCAGCTTGCTGTCGACGCTGGTGCGGTAGCAGCGCATCTGGATATCGCAGGCCGGCTCGGCGGTGGCGGCGAGGAAGCGCTCGCGGTGGTACACGGTTTCCTCCACCGCGGTGGGGATGCTGTGCGCGGCGTAGAACACGCCCCACGTGCCATCGGAGAAGCGGCTGCCTTCCGGGTTGAGGTGGGTGAACGCGGCCATCACCGGGGTCGACCCCGGCCCGCTCATGCGATGTTCCTTCGGCACCAGCTTCAACGCGCCGGCTTCCTCGCGCAGGCGCGGATTGGTCAGCGCCTCGATCGCGAACAGCGCGTCGAGATCGGCCGGATCGGCGATGCGGTCATACACCCCGACCGGCGGGAAGCGGCTGGGCACGATGCGGTAGGCCTGATTCCAGCGGATGCGTTTGACGGGTGGCAACTCGGTTGGCATCGAGATTCCGTATCGGGCAAGGCGAACTCCCTCCGCTGCTTGTCCCTCGAGGGACTTCCTTCGGTCGCAGGGGGGGAACGAAGCGTGTGGCCTTCCTGTCTCGCTCACCGCGACCCGCAGCACAGCGCTGCTCAGCCGCGCTGCGCATCCAGATACTGGCGCACCACGTACAGGTCGGCGACGTTGCCCGACAGCATGCGTTCCAGCGCGGAATGACCGCCGAACAATGCCGCCGTGTTCGGCTTGTGCAGCCAGGCATCGGCCTGGGCGGGGTCGGGGAACAGGATCTGCAGCGACTTCCAGATGCCGAGCAGGTAGCTGATCCGCTCCAGCGTGTCGCGCCCCAGGGTACCGCCTTGCTGGCGCTTCCACTTGTAGAAGGTCGACTCCGGCGGGTCGCCGAGCAGCCGGCGCTGGTCGGCGATGCGCAGGTTCCACTGTTCGGCGAGCTTGAAGAACGCGCGCAGCGCCGGGTCGGCGAGCGTATCCGGCGGCGCGTAACGAGGTGCGGCTTCGGCGATGCGGGTCGAATGAGCGGTCATGGCGCTTACTCTCCCTGTGGAGTTAATGGAAATAGTACTCCACGCATGTAGTAAAAGCCAACGAACCGCCGCTCCGGCTCAATGCCCCGAAACACCCTTCGTCTTCGCGCAATCGCAAGCGTAGTCCGGCTCCGGCCCGCCATCGGCGATGAAGCGGTCGATGCGCTGCTCCAGCATCGGCAGCGGCACCGAGCCGGTCGAAAGCACGGTGTCGTGGAAGTGGCGCAGGTCGAACTTCGCGCCCAGCGCCTGTTCCGCCCTCGTGCGCAGCTCGCGGATCTTCAGATAACCCAGCTCGTACGACAGCGCCTGCCCCGGCCAGCTGATGTAGCGGTCGACCTCGTTGGCGATCTCGCGCGCGGACAGCGCGGTGTTGACGGTGAGGTAGTCGATGCCCTGCTGGCGCGTCCAGCCCAGATGGTGGACGCCGGTGTCGACGACCAGCCGGCACGCGCGCCACATCTGATAGGTGAGGTAACCGAAGCGCTCGTAAGGCGTCTGGTAGATGCCCATCTCGTCGCCGAGGTATTCCGAATACAGCCCCCAGCCTTCGCCATAGGCGGAGATGTAGCTGTTGCGGCGGAACGCGGGCTGGTCGCGCTGCTCGTCGGCCAGTTCCAGCTGCAGCGCATGGCCCGGATAGGATTCATGCAAAGTCAGCGCCGGCACGTTGTACAGCGGGCGCGACTTCAGATCGTAGGTATTGACCAGGTAGACGTCCGCGCCGCCACGGCCGGAGGTGTAGTACGGCGCGATGGCGGCCGGCACCGGCTTGATGGTGAAGTGCGCGCGCGGCAGGTGGCCGAAGTAGCGCGGCATCTGGCCGTCCACCTGCTTGGCTACCCAGGCGCTGCGCATCAGCAGTTCGTCCGGCGTTTTGGCGTAGAACTGCGCGTCGGTGCGCAGGAACTGCAGGAAGTCGGCGAAGCTGCCCTTGAAGCCGGTTTCCTGCATCACTTCCAGCATCTGCGCGTGGATCTTCGCCACCTGCTCGAGACCGATCTGGTGGATCTGGTCGGGCGCTGAGGTCGAGCGTGGTGTATTCGCGGATCTGCTGGCGATAGAACGCCTTGCCGTCCGGCAGCGCCTCGGCCGCCAGCGTGGTGCGCGCCTGCGGCACGTATTCGTTGCGGAAGAACGCCAGCAGCTTCGCGTAGGCGGGTATCACCTCGTCGCGGATCCGCCGCAGCGCCTGGCCTTGCAGCGCCTGCGCCCGATCGGCCGGGATCGACGCCGGCAATTGCCGGAGGGGTTCGTAGAAACTGCTCTGGGTGGGATCCTTCAGTTCGGCCACCGCGGCGATCGAGACGTCGCGCCCGTCGAGCACCGCACGCGGCACGCTGAAGCCACGCTTGAGGCCCGCGCGCATGTTCGTGATCTGCTGGTCGAAGTAGGCCGGAATCTGGCCGAGCCGGTCGAGGTAGCGATCATAGTCGCTGGCCGTGCGCAGATGGTCGTCGCCCAGCTCGTAGCCGATGTCGGACCAGAACGCCGAGTCGCTGTTGAACGGCATCTGCCAAGCCTTGAATTTCTGGCCGGCGATGAAGTTGCCGATCTGTTCGCGGTAGATCGCGTAGTTGACCTGGTTGGCCGGCGACAATTGCGCCACGTCGATGCCGTCCAGTTGCCGCAACACGCCTTGCCAGTACTGCAGCCGCCGTTGCTGGCTGGCCGCATCGGCCTGGTCGAGCCGGCCATTGCCGGGCTGCACTTCGCCGGACGTACTGATCCCGGCCTGGCCGGTGCGCCAGGCCCACTCGGCGCTGTAAACCTGTTTGAAGTGCGCGTCGCTGCCCTGCGCGGCGCATGTCCATGCAGGTGCCGCCAGCAGCAGCGCGCCCAATGCCAGCCCTTGCATGCCTTTGATGATCTTCACTACGAGAGTTTTCCTGTTGGTTGCGGCGCGGATCCTGCCGCCGTGGCGGCATCTTCCACGCTCCAGAAGTCGAGCGTCTGCGGCGGGAGCTGGGGCAGCGCCGCCCGCTGCAGCAGCTCGCGCACCGAATCCTTCAATCGTGCCACACGCAGCGCGATACCACGAACGCCAAGCCACACCGCGAAATCCGCCAGCGCCTCCAGCGCGGTGCCGTCCAGGTCGGACGACTCTTCCAGGCTGAGCACCACCACCCGAAGCCCTGCGTGCTCGCCGACCCGCTGGCGCGCCAACGTCAGGATCGATTCCACATTGGCGAAAAACAGTGGCTCCTCCGGCCGCAGGAGCAGCACGCCAGGCTGACACCACCGCCTCGGGATGCTGCTCGACACTGACGAAATCATGCCCGCCGCCGAGCCGGCCGAGCACGCTGAGGCGCGGCGTGGCGAGCCGGCGCAGCAGCATGACCAGGCTGAAGGCGATCGCGGCCAGCAAGCCATCGAGAATTCCCAACGTGAGCACCGCGAGTATCGCCGCCAGCGCCACCAGCCGGTCACGCTTCCATTGCAGGTAGGGCCGGAACGCGGCCAGCCGCCACGACTTGCTCACCGCGTGGATCACGATCGCCGCCAGCACCGCGGTGGGAATCCGTTCGATCCAGCGCAGCAGCAGCCAGACCAGCAGCAGCACGCTGCCTGCGGCCACCAGCCCGGCGAGCCGCGAGCGCGCGCCAGCCGCCTCGTTCGCCGAGGTGCCGGAATAGCCGGCGCCCACCGGCATGCCGTGCAGCAGGCCAGACAGCGCGTTCGCCACGCCGAGCACCAGCAGGTCGCGATTCGCATGCACCGGCTCGCCATGCTTCAGCGCAAACGCGCGGATCGCGCCGTACGACTCCGCATACAGCACCAGCAGCAGGGCCGCAGCCAGCTCGACGCTCGGCAACCACTGGTCGCCCGATGGCCACACCGGCCACGCCAAGGTCGGGATGAGATCGATCGCCCCGGTCAGTGCCACGCCATGCCGCGCCAGCCAGCCGGAGGCCGCCACGCCCAGCACGATCACCAGCAGGCTGGCGGGCAGGCGGCGTACCCGCCCACCGAGGAACAGCAGCAGCAAGGCGGCGACGCCGGCCGCCGTCGTGGCCGGCTGAAGCTGACCAGCCGATCTGACCAACGCCGTCAGCAGCCGCGGCACGAAGTCGCCGTGCAGCGGCGGCAGCCCGAACAGGTTCGGCAGCTGTTTCAGCGCGATCACGCCGGCCAGGCCGAAGGTGAATCCGCGCAGCACCGGTCGTGCAACCAGTTGCGAGAGTCCTCCGAGCCGCGCCGCGCCGGCAATCAGGAAGCAGCCGCCGGTGAGCAGCACCAGTGTCGCCGCCACCACTGCGCGCGCCGCGCCCGCCGGACCGGCCAGCGCGAGCGTACCGGCCGCCAGCACTGCCGCCGAGGAGGAAGTGGCCGAGACGATCGCGTAGCGGCTGCGGCCAAGCAGGCCGTAACAGACCAGGCCGACGACCAGTGCGATCACGCCGGCCTGCGGCGGCAGCCCGGCGATGCTGGAGTACGCCACCGCCTCGGGCAGCAGCAGGCCGGCGATCGACACGCCGGCCAGTGCATCGACGCCAAGGGCGGAACCCGCCGTGGACGCAGGTGCCGGACCCGCGCTCATTCGATCGGTCCCGCTCCAGCCCGGCAGGTACGCCGTTTCAGGGCTGTGCGCCAGCAGCAGCGCCTGCTGCAACACCTTCGTGCCGACCTTGCCGCCCGGCAGCTTGAGGCGGCGGCGGTAGAAATCCGCCCACAGGAATTCCGCGTACGGCGTGGCGTCCTTCGCGCAGCCGCCGGCCGTGCGCACCCGCGCGGCGAGCGTGCGGTAGGGGTCGTCGATCATCTCGATGAGGCTGGCCGGGATCGCGCTGTAGTCGGCGCGACCGCCGTGCTGGTCATAAGGATGCGCCCAGCGGTTGAACTCCATCACGCGCCAGAACACGTCTGGCTCCAGCCAGGAGAAATCGCGCTGGATCATCACCGGCACACTCTTCACCCCCTCTTCCAGCAAGGCCAGCCCGAGGTGATGGTGATCGACGATGTAGACGCGCCGCTTCGGTCCCAGCACCCCGGGAAACCAGTGCTGCTGGATCAGCTCCTTGCGCTTCTTCCTGCCCAACCTTTCCCATTCAGCGCGCTTGCCCGCGACCTCGGCCTTGCCCACGGTAAGCTGGGTCGGCCGCAGCTTGGCCGGAGCGAGCGACAACAACGGATGATGCAGGCCTGGCGACATGGCACGACTCCTCCGGACAGATGCCGTGCCGGCGAGCGTACCCGAGCCGGGTCGAACCGATAAAGCGCCATCGCGGCACGCAAGTTTCTGCGCTGCCGTACGGCTATTCCATGCCGGCGTAGTAGCCGCGCATCGATTGCAGATAGGCATCCAGATCGCGTCCGGCCCGCTCGTCGAATACCTCGCCGGTTTCGGCGATTTCATCGATGCGGTCGGGACGGAAGTTGCGGAAATTCTCGCGCAGCCGACACCAGGTGCCGAGCGTCCACTTGCCGCCCCAGAAGGCCAGGCACAGCGGCTCGACCTCGCGCGAGCTGAGGCTGCCGCCTTCGTCGCGATAGCTCAGCTGCAGTACCTGGCGCGCCTCGATGGCCGCGTGCAGCCGATCGATCCGGGCGGCGAACGCGAGCTTGTATTCGTCGCGCCAGATCGGCGCGTAGATGCGCGTGCGGGCGGACCGCTCGCGCAGCTCCGGCGGCAGCACCGCCTCGATCTTCATCAGTGCGGTCTGCGCCCCTTCGGCCAGCTTCGCACCGGCGAACGCGCGCACGAAGCGCGTGCCCACCACCAGCGATTCGAGCTCGTCGGCGGTGAACATCAGCGGCGGGATGTCCGACCCTTTGCGCAGCACATAGCCGACGCCGGCCTCGCCCTCGATCGGCACGCCGGACAATTGCAGGTCGGCGACGTCGCGGTACACCGTGCGCAGCGAGACGCCCAGCGTCTGCGCCAGCGAGCGCGCCTGCAGCGCGGTACGCCGGCCGCGCAGGGCGTGGATGATGAGGAACAGGCGGTCGGCGCGGCGCATCCGCACATCATCGCCGAGGCCGGCGATGGCGAACAGCGTCGGATGTCACGACTCATCGCATCGGGACCGATCAGAATCACACCGCCTGTGCGGCCACCAGTTCGGCATCCTTCGCCGCGGCGCGTTGCATCGCCGGCCGCGAGATCACCCGATCGATGTACGCGCGGATCACCGGCAGTTCCGGCACCAGCTTGAACATGGTGGTCCAGTTCAACGCGGTGCCCCAAAGTATGTCGGCCGCGCTGAACGTGTCGCCGAGCAGGTAGGGGCCTTTTTCCAGCTGGTCGGTGAGCGTCTTCAGCATGGTGTCGAAGTCGCCGTACGGCGAGGTCGCTGGCGGCGCCGGTTCGCGCTGCATCGACTTGTCGACCACCGCCGGTTCAAAACATGAGCCGTAGAACACCAGCCAGCGCAGGTACGGTCCCCGCAGCGGATCGCCGAGCGGCGGCGCCAGTTTCGCCGCGGGGTAGAGGTCGGCCAGGTAGATGAACAGGGCCGGCTGTTCGGTGACCAGCGCGTCGCCGTGACGGATCGCCGGAACCTTGCCCATCGGGTTGACCGCCAGATACGCCGGCTGACGCTGCTCGCCGGCCTTCAGGCTGAGCACGTGCAGCTCGTAGTCGGCGCCGAGCTCCTCGAGCAACGCACGGGTGCCGGCGGAGCGGCTCTGCGGCGAATGGAAGAAGGTGACGCGGGGTGTGGTGTGCATGCTGGGTGCTCCTTACTGTGGTGCAACGAATCAGCCCGGCGGCTGCTGGCAGACCGCCTCGATGTTGTGCCCGTCCGGACCGGTGACGAAGGCAGCGTAATAGTGCGCGTGATAGTGCGCACGCAGGCCCGGCGCACCGTTGTCGCTGGCGCCGGCGAGCAGCGCAGCGGTGTGGAACGCGTCCACCTGTGCACGGTTGCCGGCTACGAAGGCGACATGCAGTGGAGTTGGCGCGGCCGGGCCTTCGACCAGCCAGAACTCCGGTTCGTCGCAGCCCATGCCGATGGCGCCGGGATACTCCTTAACCATGGCGATGCCCAACGGCGCCAGCGCCTGACTGAAGAAGGCATAGCTGCGGGCAAGGTCGCTGCTCGGCAGGCTGAGGTGGTCGATGATCATGAAAGCCTCGTTGGCTGGTGTGGCCCGGCGGCGAGGTCGCGGCAGGCCTCGCCGCGTACCGCGCATCGGCAGCTGCCGTGACTGGTCGTGGTCATCCCCCGCTCCGGTGGTGGTGGAAGACGTGGGCCAACGCCGCCAGCAAGGTACGCTGACGACGCCGCCGCGAAGACGAAGCCGGGACTGGGCCCTCCGGCGGGTCGGTCCTGGGCAGCTTGTACTGCCCATCGAGCAGCAGGCCATGCAGGTACAGCGGGCGGTAGGCCATCAAGACGCGTTGCAGGACCGGACGCATGGTCGTCTCCTCACGCGGCCAAGGCTTCGCCGACGCACCAGGGCGGCGGCTGGGCGTGCTTGAACAGGCGGTACCAGTGCTCGCGATCGCTGGGGCTGTAAAGGTCCAGCGTGCGGATCACCTCGCGGGCGAACTCCACGCTGCCCAGGTGGCTGGCGCTGATCACACCGCCGTCGCTGACCGCCAGCGCCTCGCTGTCGTACCGCGCGGCACCGGCATAGCCGGGCACCTGCGCCGCGATCTGTCCATGCCAGTTGCCGGTGTGCCGGCAGTGGTCGAGCAGGCCGGCGCGGGCCAGCGCCAGCACGCCGCTGTCGATGCCCGCTACCGGCGCACCGTCTGCATGCAGCCGGCGGATCGCCGCCACCGCCGGCTCGCCTTCACCGCGTTGCCAAAGGTGGCCGCCGGGCACGATCAGCAGCGCCGCGCGCGTGACGTCGAGCCGGGCCAGCGCCACGTCGGGCTGTACCGTGAGGCCACCCATCGAGGTCACCGGCGCCATCGAGAAGCCCGCCGTCCGCACCTGCCAGTCGCCGGGGCGGCGGATCTCGCACAGGGCCAGCGCGGCCTGCCAGTCGGCAAAGCCGTCGAACACCAGGAAGTAAACCGTATCGCGCATGTCGCATCCCTCCGCTATGGAGGTGCAGCTTGCCGGCCCGCTGCTGCCAACGTGCTGTCAGCAGTCGGGCCAGACGCGGGCCAGGCCCGGCAGCGGGCTGGCACTGTTCAGCCGGAGCCGGGACAATGCGGGTTCCTTCTGCCATGGACCCGACATGAAGCCCGTCTCGCTGATCCAGTTCCTGATCGAGGAACGCCGCGCCGGCCACATCAATGCCGAACTTTCGCTGCTGATCGAGGTGGTCGCGCGCGCCTGCAAGCGCATCGCGGTGGCCACCAGCAAGGGTGCGCTGGGCGGCGTGCTGGGCGAGGCGGGTACGGGCAATATCCAGGGCGAGGCGCAGAAGAAACTGGACGTGATCTCCAACGAGATCCTGCTGGAGGCGAACGCCTGGGGCGGCCACCTAGCCGCCTGCGCCTCGGAGGAGATGGAAGACCCGCAGCAGATTCCCGACGGCTACCCGAAAGGCCAGCACCTGCTGCTGTTCGACCCGCTTGACGGTTCGTCGAACATCGACGTGAACATCTCGGTCGGCACGATCTTCTCGGTGCTGCGCTGCCCGGATGGCGTGACCGAGCCAAAGGCCGAACACTTCCTGCAGCCGGGCACCACCCAGCTCGCCGCCGGCTACGTGGTGTACGGGCCGGCCACCGTGCTGGTGCTCACCTTCGGCCACGGCACCCACGAGTTCACCCTGGACCGCGAAGTCGGCAGCTTCATCCTCAGCCGCCGCGGCATCCGGATACCCGAGGCAGCCACCGAGTTCGCCATCAACATGTCCAACCAGCGCCACTGGCAGGCGCCGATGCAGCGCTACATCGGCGAACTGCTGGCTGGCAAGGAAGGCCCGCGCGGCAAGGACTTCAACATGCGCTGGGTCGCCTCGATGGTCGCCGACGTGCACCGCATCGTGACCCGCGGCGGCGTGTTCTATTACCCGCTGGACGCGAAGATCGTCGACAAGGGCGGCAAGCTGCGGCTGATGTACGAGGCGAACCCGATGGCCTTCATCGTCGAACAGGCCGGCGGCGCGGCGACCACCGGACGCGAACGCATCATGGAGCTGCAGCCGACCGGCCTGCACCAGCGCGTGCCGGTGTTCCTGGGCTCGAGGCAGGAAGTCGAGCTGGCCACGCACTACCATCGCGAAGCCGACGGCGCTCTGGGCTGATCAGGCGAACCACGGGAATGGAGTAGGAGCCCGCTCGCGGGCGATGCTTTCCCTGTTCCCCATTCCCGGTACCAAAGGCATCGCCCGCGAGCGGGCTCCTACACACACCGACACGCATGCGCCATACCCTGCCCTTCCGCCGTCTGTTGCCCCTGCTCGCCACGCTGCTGCTGGGCGCCTGCACGCATGCCGCCAAACCCGTGCCGCCGCCGGTCGTGGCGCCGCCGCCACCGCCGCCGCCGAAGATCGGCCTGGCGCTCGGTGGCGGCGCGGCGAAGGGCTTCGCGCATATCGGCGTGATCAAGATGCTGGAGGCCAGCGGCATCCACCCGGACGTGGTCGCCGGCACCAGCGCCGGCAGCGTGGTAGGCGCGCTGTACGCCAGCGGCATGGACGCGTTCGCGCTGCAGCAGACCTCGTTCGGTCTCGACGAGGCCAAGATCCGCGACGTGCGGCTGTTTTCCGGCGGCCTGGTGCAGGGCCAGGCGCTGCAGGACTACGTCAACCAGCTGCTGCACAAGCAGCCGATCGAGCAGTTGAAGATGCCGTTCGCCGCGGTGGCCACCGAGCTGGAGACCGGCTCGCGCACGGTATTCGTGCGTGGCAACGCCGGCCGTGCGGTACGCGCGTCCTCGAGCATTCCCGGCGTGTTCGAGCCGGTCGAGATCCACGGCAAGCATTACGTCGACGGTGGCGTGGTCAGTCCGATCCCGGTCGATGCAGCGCGCCAGCTCGGCGCCGATTTCGTGATCGCGGTGGACATCTCCGCCACGCCAGACGGCAGCAACCCGCAGGGCATGATGAAGATCGTCGGCCAGTCGATCAGCATCATGGGCCGGCAACTGGCGGCGCAGGAAAGCGCGCGCGCCGACGTGGTGATCCGGCCCGACCTGCGCGGCATCGGCCCGACCGATTTCGAGCAGAAGAACCAGGCCATCCTGGCCGGCGAGAAGGCCGCGCTGGCGGCGATCCCCGCCATTCGCGCCAAACTCGCCGCGCTGCAGGCCGCGCGCCAGGCTGCCGCCACCGCCGCTCCTTGAGCCGGCCGTGCCGTCCCGCACTTGGCGCGCGTGAGGTCCGGGTTGTAGCGTCGGGTTTCTTCACGCCGGAATCCGCTCATGCCGAAACGCCTGCCCCTGCCCGCGCCCTTGCTGCTGCTGGCGCTTGCGCTGGCGCCTCACGCCTTCGCCGCCACACCCGCGGTCGACCCGCGCGTCGAACAGGTGCTGACCCAGCTGGGCAAGGCGCAGTCGATCCAGGCGGTGGCGATCTCGCCGGACGGCAAGCAACTGGCGTGGGTGATCCAGCGTGACGGCAAGCCGGCGATCGAGGTGGCCGACGCCGACGGCCGCCATGCGCATCGCGTAAGCGCCGCCGCCGAGCCGGGCAGCTGTGCCGAATCCGGCATCGCCTGGGCACCCGATTCGCGCCGCCTGGCCTTCATCTCCAACTGCAACGTCGACCTCACCAGCACCAAGGTGATGCAGAACACCATCCATCTGGCCGATACACGCGGCAACGGCGCACCGGCGCGGTTGGCCGAACTGCAAGGCTATGTGCGTTCGCTGCAGTGGAGCGCCGACGGCAAGTCGCTCGGCTTCCTCTACGTGGCCGGCGCCACCCGCCACGCCAGCGCCGTGGCCGCGGCCAAGCCGGCCGCCGGCGAGATCGGCGTGAGCGGGGTGGAAGTGCAGCGCGTGGCCAGCCTCGACGTGGCCAGCGGCACCCTGCGCGAGCTGACTCCGGCCAACCTGTACGCCTACGAATTCGATTGGTCGCCGGACGGCTCGCGCATCGCCTACACCGCCGCGCCGCCGCCGGGCGACAACAACTGGTGGACCGCGAAACTCTACGTGCAGCCGGCGCAGCCCGATGCCGATGCCCGTGTGCTGGTCGACCCGGCCGACACCGCCAGCGGCTCGCTGCGCGGCCTGCAGATTGCGCTGCCGCGCTGGTCGCCGGATGCGTCGCGGATCGCCTTCATCGGCGGCCTGATGAGCGACCAGGGCGCCACCGGCGGCGACATCTACGCGGTGGCAGCCGACGGCGGCGCGGTGACCAACCTCACGCCCGGCATCCGCGTCACGCCGGTGTGGCTGCGCTGGCGCTCGTCGCAGGCGCTGTTGGCCAGCCAGGTGCGCAACGGCCAGAGCGAGCTGGCGGACTACGCCGTCGCCGCCACGCAGGCGCGGCAGCAGCGCGTGCACTTCAGCGTGCCGGCCAGCATCGGCGACGGCAGCGCGTCGATGGCGATGTCGCTGTCGGCCGACCTCAAGCGCGTCGCGTTCGTGCAGAGCTCGTACGCCGCCGCCAGCGAAGTGCATGCCGGTCCGCTCGGCGCCGCGCCGCCGCCGGCGGTCACCATGTTCAATGCCGCGTTGAAGCCGGCCTGGGGCAAGGCCGAATCGGTGGAGTGGAACAACGAAGGCTTCCACGTGCAGGGCTGGCTGCTGTATCCGGCCAACTACGACGCGAACAAGCGCTACCCGATGATCGTCGTGGTGCACGGCGGCCCCTCGAGCGCGGTGATCCCGCGCTGGCCCGGCGTCGGTTACGGCGGCGCGCCGCTGGCGGCGCTGGGCTATTTCGTGTTCATGCCGAACCCGCGCGGCAGCTTCGGCCAGGGCGAGCAATACGTGCAGGCGAACCGCCAGGACTTCGGCTACGGCGACCTGCGCGACATCCTCTCCGGCGTCGACGCGGTGGAAAAGAAAGTTCCGGTCGACGATCACCGGCTCGGCCTCACCGGCTGGAGCTACGGCGGCTTCATGAGCATGTTCGCGCCGACCCAGACCCAGCGCTTCCGCGCGGTGGTGGCCGGCGCCGGCATTTCGAACTGGCAGAGCTACTACGGGCAGAACCTGATCGACCAGTGGATGCCGCCGTTCTTCGGCGCCAGCGTGTACGACGACCCGGCGGTGTATGCAAAGAGCTCGGCGATCAATTTCATCAAGCAGGTGAAGACGCCGATGCTGATCGTGGTGGGCGACCGCGACGCCGAATGCCCGGCGCCGCAGTCGTTCGAGATGTGGCACGCGCTGCGCGCGCAGAACGTGCCGACCTCGCTGGTGGTGTACCCGAACGAGGGCCACCACTTCGTCGATCCCGCACATCAGCGCGACGTGCTGCAGCGGGCGCTGGGCTGGTTCCAGAAATACCTGCCGGCCGGCGGCTGAGCGCGGGCGACGGCGGCTTTCCTGCCGGCCCACGCCGGCAGGAATTCCTCACGATTCGGGCGGGTCGCGCCGACGCGTGCGAGTGACCGCGCCGACGATGCCGATGCCCAGCAGCACCACCACGCCGACGCCGATCCACTGGGAGGGCGCATGCAGCAGATAGGCGCCATAGGCGAGACCGCCGATCACGATGATCATGCCGATCAGATAGAGCGTAAATGAGGACATCGTCGTCTCCGTGGCGAGCCGATGCGCGCACCCGCCGTTCATGACGGTCGATTTGAACCGGGTTGCCATCAGCATCGCGTGAAGCTTCCGCGCAATGCATCCGTTCAGAACAACTGACCTTGCGGCGAGGCCTTGCGCGGTGGCACGAAGCGCGAGGTATCGAGAGTGAGTTCGCGGGCGCGCCCGAAGCCGTGCCGGCGGCAGGCGACCTCGAAGCGGCGGCGCAGCAGGTCGGCGAACACGCCCTGGCCGCGCATGCGGGTGGCGAAGTTGCTATCGTAGTCGCGGCCGCCGTTCATCTGCTGGACCAGGCTCATCACGTGTTCGGCGCGCTGCGGCGCGTGCAGGGCCAGCCATTCACGGAACAACTGCTTCAGTTCATACGGCAGGCGCAGCGTGGTGTAGCCGGCGCAGCTTGCGCCGGCGTCGGCCGCCTCCGCCATCACCGCTTCCATGTCGCGGTCGTTCAAGGCGGGAATGATTGGCGCCACCAGCACGCCGACCGGTACTCCGGCGTCGACCAGGGTGCGGATCGCCTTGATCCGCCGGTGCGGCGCGCTGGCGCGCGGCTCGAGTTTCGCGGCGAGGTGGTTGTCCAGCGAGTTGACCGAGACGAATACCTGCACCAGCTTCTCGCGCGCCATCGGCGCCAGGATGTCGAGATCGCGTTCGACCAGCGCGTTCTTGGTCACGATGGTGCACGGGTGATGGCATTCGGCGAGCACGTCCAGCGCGGCGCGGGTCAGCCGCCACTTTTTCTCGATCGGCTGGTAAGGGTCGGTGTTGCTGCCGATGTTGATCGGCTTCGGCACGTAGCCGGGCTTGGCCAGTTCAGCGCGCAGCACCTCGCCGAGGTTGCCCTTCGCGCGGATCTTCGTCTCGAAGTCCAGTCCGGGCGACAGGTTGAGGTAGCTGTGGCTGGGCCGGGCGAAGCAGTAGATGCACCCGTGCTCGCAGCCGCGGTACGGATTCATCGCCTGCTCGAAGGCAATGTCGGGCGAGTCGTTGCGACTGATCACGCTGCGTGCGCGCTCCTCGGTGACTTCGGTACGCGGGCGCGGTGCGTCCTCGTCCAGCAACGCACTCTGCCAGCCGTCGTCCTCGGCCTGATGGCGGATGCTTTCGAAGCGGCCTTCCGGATTGGAGGCGGCGCCGCGGCCCTTGAGCACGCGCGTCGTCGGGAGCCGTTCCAGCGGGGTCGATGGTGGCGAGGGGGCGTCCATCGGCACAGTGTCGCGCGGCGATGTCTCAGCCGCCGCGACATCTTTCCAAGGGGGTGATACGGCGCGCGCCGGACGCGCCATGGCGGCGCTATGATGCGGCCGTACGCCGCCGCAGGCGGCGCGTTTCCACCTGTCGGGGCTTTCTCATGCGCTGGCTGATGCTCGCCTTCACCGTGTTCGCGCTTGTGCTGTGCTTTACCCGCCACAGTGCCGGCGCCTGGGGTTTCTGGATGCTGGTCGGGGTGCTCGGTATCTTCGCCACCACGCTGGCTTTCGCGCAAGCGCGCATCGCCGGCAATGCGCGCGGCGACAGCCTGTCCGAGTACGACCTGAAGCGGCTGCGCGAGGGCAAGCCGCCGCTGAAACACGACCGCGGCGCGGGCTAGGTTCCCCGCGCTACAGCCCCAGCTGGGCGATCATCGCCTCGCGCATCAGGTACTTCTGCACCTTGCCGGTCACCGTCATCGGGAACGCGTCGACGAAGCGCACGTAGTGCGGCACCTTGTAGTAGGCGAGATGGTGGCGGCAATAGTCCTGGATCTCCGCTTCGCTGGCCTGACAACCTTCGCGCAGGCGGATCCACGCGCAGGCCTGCTCGCCGAACTTCGCATCGGGTACGCCGAACACCTGCACGTCGCGTACCTTCGGATGGGTGTAGAGGAATTCCTCGATCTCGCGCGGGTACACGTTCTCGCCGCCGCGGATGATCATGTCCTTGAGCCGTCCGACGATGCGGCAGTAGCCATTCTCGTCCAGCGTGGCGAGGTCGCCGGTGTGCATCCAGCGCGCCTCGTCGATCGCCTCACGGGTATGCGCCTGGTCATCCCAGTAGCCCAGCATCACCGAGTAGCCGCGCGTGCACAGCTCGCCTGGCGCGCCGCGCGGCACGATGCGGCCGCGCTCGTCGACCAGCTTCACCTCGATGTGCGGATGCACCCGCCCCACGCTGTCCACGCGACGTTCCAGCGGATCGTCGGGCACGGTCTGGAAGCTCACCGGGCTGGTCTCGGTCATGCCGTAGGCGATGACCTGAGCCATGTGCATTTCGCCGACCACCCGCCGCATCACCTCGATCGGGCACGGCGAGCCGGCCATGATGCCGGTGCGCAGGCTGGACAGGTCGAAGTCGCCGAAGCGCGGATGCTCGAGTTCGGCGATGAACATGGTGGGCACGCCGTGCAGGCCGGTGCATTTTTCTTCCGCCACGGTTTCCAGGGTGGCCAGCGCGTCGAAACCCTCGCCGGGGATCACCATGCAGGCGCCGTGGGTGACGCAGGCGAGGTTGCCGAGCACCATGCCGAAGCAGTGGTAGAACGGCACCGGGATGCACAGCCGGTCGTGCTCGGTGAGGCGCATCGCCTCGCCGATGAACCAGCCGTTGTTGACGATGTTGTGGTGGGTCAGCGTGGCGCCCTTCGGCGCGCCAGTAGTGCCGGAGGTGAACTGGATGTTGACTGGGTCGTCGAAGTTCAGCACCCGCTCCGCCTCATGCAGCCGGTCCGGCGCGGCGGCATCGCCGAGCGCCGCCAGCTGCTGCCAGCTGCGCGTGGCGGCAGCCGGATCGTCGCCGAGCAGAATCACCTCGCGCAGCGCCGGCAGCCGCGTCGCGCGCAATTGGCCGGGCGTGCTGCCGGCCAGTTCCGGCGCCAGCTCGGCGAGCAGGTCCAGGTAATGCGAGGTCTTGAAGCGGCGCGGCAGCACCAGCGCCCGACAACCCACCTTGTTCAGCGAGTACTCCAGCTCGTGCGTGCGGTAGGCCGGATTGATGTTGACCAAAATCAGCCCGGCCTTCGGCGCGGCAAACTGCAGCACCACCCACTCGGCCCGGTTCGGTGCCCAGATACCGACGCGGTCCCCGCGTTGCAGGCCGAGTGCAAGCAGGCCGGCGGCGATGCGTTCCACCTCGGCGTGAAATTCGCGGTAGCTCATGCGCACGCCCTGTGCGCGCACCACCAGCGCCGGCCGCTCGGGATGCGCGGCGGCGATGCGGTCGATCAGCGCGCCGACGGTATCGCCCAGCAGGGGCTTCGGGCTGGCGCCATGGACGTAGCTTGCTGCCGCCTTCATGCAGGTCCTCCCGGATCCATCGCTTGACGCATGGCTAATGGCCTTCGCACCCGTCACGGCCGCTGCACACCCGCTGCACGCCAGTTCACCCACGCTGGGCACGGCGTTGGACGGACAACGCGCCAACCCTATCCCTTGACCCAGACCGGAGTTCGCGATGACTGCAAGTGGCCTGATTATATTCCTCATCATCGGCGCGATCGCCGGCTGGCTTGCCGGCCTGATCGTACGCGGCTTCGGCTTCGGCCTGCTCGGCAACATCGTGGTCGGCATCGTCGGCGCCCTCCTTGCCGGCTGGTTGCTGCCGATGCTGGGGGTAGGCTTCAACCTGGGCAATCCGATCGTCACCAGCATCGTCTACGCGATGATCGGCGCGATCGTGCTGCTGGTGCTCATCGGCCTGATCCGTCGCGTCTGACGCTCCGACGGTGCGGCCGGCAAAGCAAAACGCAGCGGCATGAACCGCTGCGTTTCGTGTGCCGCGCGATGCTAGTCAATCGTGGAGATCGACATCCTTGGTTTCGCGCACGAACAACATGCCGATCACGAATGTCATTGCCGCGATCGCCACCGGGTACCACAGACCGGCGTAGAAATTGCCGGTCGCCGCCACGATGCCGAACGATACCGAGGGCAGGAAGCCGCCGAACCAGCCGTTGCCGATGTGGTACGGCAGGCTCATCGAGGTGTAGCGGATCCGCGTCGGGAACATCTCCACCAGCCATGCGGCGATCGGCCCGTAGACCATGGTCACGTAAAGCACCAGCAGGGTCAGCAGCAGCACCAGCATCGGCGTATTGGTCTGTGCCGGGTCGGCCTTGGCCGGATAGCCGGCATCGGCGAGCGCCTTGCCGACGTTGTCGCCGAAGGCCTTGCTCCGGGCGGTGAAGTCGGCCTTCGACAGGGCCGCGCCCTCGAACGAAGGAAACTCCTTGCCGCCGATCGAGACCACCGCCGGCGTACCCGGGGCCCCGGCAACGTTCACGTAGGGCACACCGCGTTTGGCCAGATAGCTCTTGGCCACGTCGCAGGAACTGGTGAAGACCTTCTTGCCGATCAGGTCGATCTGCACGCTGCAGCCGGCGGGATCGGCGCGCACCTGCACCGGTGCCGTCACGCTGGCCGCCTCGATCGCCGGATTGCCGTAGTGGGTAATGCCCTTGAAGATCGGGAAGTAGGTCAGTGCGGCGAGCAGGCAGCCGGCCAGCACGACGGGCTTGCGGCCGATCTTGTCCGAAAGCCAGCCGAACACCACGAAGAACGGCGTGCCGATCAGCAAGGCCGCGGCGATCATCAGCTGGGTGGTGGTGGCGTCGATCTTGAGCGTGCTGCCGAGGAAGTACATCGCATAGAACTGGCCGCAGTACCACACCACGGCCTGGCCGGCGGTGGCGCCGAACAGGGCCAACAGCACCAGCTTCAGGTTGCCCCAGCGCGCAAACGACTCGGTCAGCGGCGCCTTCGACTGCTTGCCCTCGGCCTTCATCTGCTTGAACACCGGCGACTCGGCCAGCTGCAGTCGGATGTAGACCGACACCGCCAGCAGCAGCGACGACAGCAGGAACGGGATGCGCCAGCCCCAGTCGTCGAACTTGTCGCCAAGCATCCATTTGCAGCCCAGGATCACCAGCAGCGACAGGAACAGGCCGAAGGTGGCGGTGATCTGGATGAAGCTGGTGTACAGACCGCGCTTGCCCTTCGGTGCGTGTTCGGCCACGTAGGTGGCCGCACCGCCGTACTCGCCGCCCAGCGCCAGACCCTGCAACATGCGCAACGCGATCAGGATCACCGGCGCGGCCAGACCGATCGATCCGTAGCTTGGCAACAGGCCCACGAAGAACGTGGACAGGCCCATGATCACGATGGTGATCAGGAACGTGTACTTGCGTCCGACCAGGTCGCCGACCCGGCCGAACACCAGCGCGCCGAACGGGCGCACCGCGAAGCCGGCGGCGAACGCAAGCAACGCGAACACCAGCTGGCTCGCCTCGTTCAGGCCGGAAAAGAACTGGTGGCCGATGATCACGGCCAGCGAGCCGTACAGGTAGAAGTCGTACCACTCGAACACGGTGCCCAGGCTGGACGCCAGGATCACCCGTTTGTGGCTGACGTCGAGCGCGGCGCCGGCATTGCTGCCGATGGCGTCAATGGCATTGGTGGCCATGCTGTTTCCCCTCCCGAAATAGTGAGATGCCCCTCCCCGTCAACACGAAGAGGGGCCGGAAGGTGCGGACCGTCCCTCGAAGCGGACCGCACCCCGTCATCCTCCCGGCACGACGGGAGGGTATTCCATGGCGACTTACTCGCACCGCGTCGCCGTGACAGTCAGAAGCGATACAGCGCGTTGAGGCTGACCTGGTTGCCGCTGGTGGTCTTGCGGTCCACGCCGTTGCTGGTGGAGTCGATCTTGTCGTGCATCCATTCGGCGCTGAGGTCGTAGGAACCGGCGGTGTACTGCAGGCTCAACGCCGCTTGGCGGTTGCGCAGCAACCCGGTCGCGCCATTCCCCATCCAGGTGATCACGTCCTTGCTGTCGGGTTTGCTGTACGCGTAGAACGCGTACACGCTCCAGTTCGGCGTGAAGCTGTAGCCCGCCTGCACGAAGCCGCCGCTCTCCTGGATGTCGCCGAACTGCGACATCGCGCCGAAAATCTCGCCGAGGCCGCTGCCGGTGTAGGCCAGTCCCTTGAAGGTCCACGGACCGGGTTTCCACTGGCCGCCGACTTCGTAGCCGGTGCTCTTCACGCTGGACTGGATCGGTGTCGGCGCGGTGCCGCCCACGCCGCGCAGGTCGACGCGGCTGTAGTGCGCGGCGAAATACGCCAGCCAGTTCTTGTCCTGCACGCGCAGGCGCGCTTCCACCTGCGGGCGGAAGCCGACGCTGCCGGCGGTAAGGTAGTTGATGTTGTTGCCCGGCCCGCTCCAGGTCCCCTCGAAGGCGCCCACGTCCAGCCGCCATTGCGCACCGGTGCTGCCATGGTTGAGGTCCTGCATCACCACCACGCCGGGGAAGCGCCAGCCGCCATAGCCGGCGCCGAAGCCCAGCGGGAACGCGATGTGGGCCAGCGAGGTCGGCGTGTTGTCGACCGGGAACATCAGGTCCCACTGCTGGCCGATGCGCACCGTGGTGCCGCTCTCAGGGTTGGTCAGGTCCATGTAGGCCTGGCGCAACCGCGGCGTCGGTTGCTGCTGGCTGTAGGCGCCGGTGCCATTGAAGCCACCGAAGAAGTCCATCTCGATGCGCCCGCCACCGCTCCAGTTGCCGGCGAACTGGGCGCCCTTGAAGTCGAGCCAGAAGCGCGTGTTGCGCACGTCGACGCCGCTGAGCGAGCCGGTGGAACCGGGGATCGGGAACAACGCGTTCTGGCCGTTGCCGTAGGTGAAGCTCTTGTTCTGGCTGAATGCGCTGGCGCTGATGAAACCGTGCAACGCCACCGACACGCCCGGGGCACTGCTGAACACCGGCGCGGCGGCAGGGGCAGCGGCCACATTCTGGGCGGGTGCCGCCTGCGGCGCGGGTGCCGCCTTCTGCGCCTGGATCATCGCCTTCAATTCGTTCAACTGCTGCTCGAGCTGCGCCACGCGCTGTTCAAGCTGTTGTTCGCGCGTGTCGCTCTGCGCGTGGCCAGCCAGCGGAAGCATCAGCGCGCACGCCATGCTCAGGGCAAGCGCGGTGTAACGATGGGTGTGTCGCGTGGTCATGCGTGCGTCTCCCCGAGGTCGATGACGGGCCGAGCATGGCCATGCTGCAGCGCGGGCGACTATTCGCCATTGGTCGAACTTCGACCAAAGTCGAGCCGGCTCCGCGCCGCCACCTCCGCGGCGATCGGGCTACACTCGAAATTCGTGCACCGCCGGGCGTCGACGTCTGCAGCGGTATCCCTGTCGCCACCTTCCACGCCGAGCCAGCAGGAGCCCAGCCATGTCCAAGCTCTATCCGGTCAACCCCTCGTTTGCCGCCGCGGCACGCCTGCGCCACGACGACTACACCCGCCTTTACGCCGAGTCGGTCAGCGACCCGGAAGGCTTCTGGGGCCGCATCGGCCAGCGCCTGGACTGGATCAAGCCGCCGACGAAGGTCAAGGATGTCTCGTTCGATCCGAAGGATCTGCACATCCGCTGGTACGAGGACGGCGAGCTCAATGTCGCGGCGAACTGCCTCGACCGCCAGCTGGAAAAGCGCGGCGACAAGGTGGCGATCATCTTCGAGGGCGACGACCCGAACAGTTCGCGCAAGATCACCTACCGCGAATTGCACACCGAGGTGTGCAAGTTCGCCAACACGCTGAAGCACCTGGGCGTGGCCAAGGGCGACCGCGTGGCGATCTACCTGCCGATGATTCCCGAGGCCGCGGTGGCGATGCTGGCCTGTGCCCGACTCGGCGCGATCCACTCGGTGGTGTTCGGCGGCTTCTCGCCCGACTCGCTGGCCGGCCGCATCGCCGACTCGCAGGCCAAGGTGGTGGTCACCGCCGACGAGGGCCTGCGCGCCGGCAAGCGCATTCCGCTCAAGGTCAACGTGGACGCGGCGCTGGAGCGGCCCGGCACCAACAGCGTGGAAACCGTGATCGTGGTGCGCCACACCGGCGGCGCGATCAACATGCAATCGCCGCGCGACCGCTACTACCACACGCTGATGGAAGGCCAGTCGGCCGACTGCGCGCCCACCCCGGTCGAGGCCGAGCACCCGCTGTTCGTGCTGTACACCTCCGGCTCCACCGGCAAGCCGAAGGGCGTGCAGCACAGCACCGGCGGCTACCTGGTGTTCATCAGCTACACCCACGAGCAGGTGTTCGACCTGCGCGAGGACGACATCTACTGGTGCACCGCCGACGTCGGCTGGGTCACCGGCCACAGCTACGTGGTGTACGGGCCGCTGGCGAACGGCGCCACCACCGTGATGTTCGAGGGCGTGCCGAACTACCCGGATCACAGCCGTTTCTGGCAGGTGATCGACAAGCACCAGGTCAGCTTGTTCTACACCGCGCCGACCGCGATCCGCGCGCTGATGCGCGAAGGCGAGGCGCCGGTGAAGAAGACCTCGCGCGCGTCGCTGCGCCTGCTCGGCTCGGTCGGCGAGCCGATCAACCCGGAAGCGTGGGAGTGGTATTACCGCGTGGTCGGCGACGAGCGGTGCCCGATCGTCGACACCTGGTGGCAGACCGAGACCGGCGGCATCATGATCTCGCCGCTGCCCGGCGCGATCGCCACCAAGCCCGGCTCGGCCACGTTGCCGTTCTTCGGCGTCAAGCCGGCGATCGTCGACGCCGAAGGCACCGTGCAGGAAGGCGTGGCCGAGGGCAACCTGCTGATCACCGACTCCTGGCCGGGCCAGGTACGCACCATCTACGGCGACCACCAGCGCTTCATCGAGACCTACTTCAGCGCCTACCCCGGCAACTACTTCACCGGCGACGGCGCGCGCCGCGACGAGGACGGCTACTACTGGATCACCGGTCGCGTCGACGACGTGATCAACGTCAGCGGCCACCGCCTCGGCACCGCGGAGGTGGAGAGCGCGCTGGTGGCGCACCCGAAAGTGGCCGAAGCCGCCGTGGTCGGCTGCCCGCACGAGATCAAGGGCCAGGGCATCTACGCCTACGTTACCCTGATCGCCGGCGAAACCGGCAGCGACGAGTTGCGCAAGGAACTGATCGCCTGGGTGCGCAAGGAGATCGGCCCGATCGCCACGCCGGACTACCTGCAGTGGGCGCCCGGCCTGCCGAAGACCCGCTCGGGCAAGATCATGCGGCGGATCCTGCGCAAGATCGGCGAGAACCTGCCCGACCAGCTCGGCGACATCACCACCTTGGCCGACCCCGGCGTGGTGAAGAACCTGGTCGACGAACGACTGATCAAATGACCCTCAAGCCGTCATTCCGGCGGAAGCCGGCAGCGCTTTTCAACGGCGAATGCCGGCCGTCAAGCGCCTATCAGGCGCAAGTCACTGGACCCCGGCTTTCGCCGGGGTGACGGTTTGGAACCCATGCCCGACATCCTGATCGCCGACGACCACCCGCTGTTCCGCGACGCGCTGCAGCGTGCGGTGCTGGCCGCCTTGCCGCAGGCGCGCGTGCACAGCGCCGACAGCGTGCACACGCTGCTCGGCTTGATCGAGCAATTCCCCGACGCCGAGCTGCTGCTGCTCGACCTGCACATGCCGGGTGCCCGCGGTTACTCCGCGCTGGCGCATATCCGCGGGCAGTACCCGAGCCTGCCGACCATCGTGGTGTCCGGCCATGAGGAAGCGCAGGTGGCGCGCCGCGCGCTGGCGCATGGCGCGTCGGCCTACATCCCGAAATCCACGGCGAGCGAGGACATCGTGGCGGCGATCCGCGCCGTGCTCGACGGCGACGTCTGGCTGCCGCCGGCCCTGCTCGGTGGCCCCGGCGAACTCAAGCCCGACGAAGCGGCCGCCGCCGCGCAGATCGCCGCGCTGACGCCGCAGCAGTTCCGCGTGATGACGATGATCGCCGAAGGCCTGCTGAACAAGCAGATCGCGTGGGAACTCGGCGTCTCCGAGGCGACCGTGAAAGCGCACATGACCGCGATCATGCGCAAGCTCGGCGTCAACAACCGCACCCAGGTCGCGCTGATCGCCAGCCAGCTGGCGGTCGACCAGGAGAGCCTGCCGGCGCTGCCGGACGGCGAGGACTGACGCCCGGCTAGCGGCGCAACAACGCGGTCAGCAGCGCGCGCACCGCGGCCGGCCGCACCGGCTTGTGCAGCACCGGATAACCAAGCGCCCGCGCCCGCTGCTTCAGCTCGCTGCTGCCGTCGGCGGTGATCATCGCCACCGGCGGCAATTGGCCCAGCACCGTGCGCAGTTGCTGCAGGGCCTGCAGCCCGTCGATGCCGTCGGCAAGGTGGTAGTCGGCCAGGATGAGGTCGATCGAACCTCGCGCCAGTTCCCCGCGCGCCTGCTCCGCGTTCAACGCGACGCGGCAATCGACGCCCCAGCGGCCGAGCAGCGCGCGCATGCCGTCGAGGATGGCGGCGTCGTTGTCCAGGCACAGCACGGTCAACGGCAGCTGCTTGTCGGTGCCGCCGCGCTCCACCCGCTGGCGCCGCACCGGCACTGCTTCGTTGCGCGGCACGCGTCACCGCGAAGCAGCTGCCATGCTCGACCCGCGAATGCAGGTCGAGCCGGTGGCCGAGGATGCCGGCCAGGCGGTCGCAGATCGACAGGCCCAGGCCCAGCCCTTTCTCGCCCCACGGCGAGGGCTGTTCCAGCCGCTGGAATTCGTCGAAGATCCGCGCGCGCTGCTCCGCCGCGATGCCGGGACCGGAGTCCCATACCTCGATGCGCACCTCGGCGGCGCCGACCCGCCGCGCGCCGAGCAGCACGCTGCCCTTGCTGGTGTAGCGCAGCGCGTTGGAGAGGAAGTTCTGCAGGATCCGGCGCAGTAGTTGCGGGTCGCTGCGCACCGCCAGGCGCGGTCGGCACCACGCGCAGGCGCAGCCCGCGCTGCTCGGCGACCACCGCAAACTGCGCCTTCAGCGAATCGAACAGCTCGGCCAGCGCGAAGGCGCCGACTTCCGGGTGGTAGCTGCCGGCGTCGAGCCGCGAGACGTCGAGCAGCGCATCGAGCAGGTCCTCGGCGGCGCGGAACGACGCGTCGATGCGTTCGGCCAGTCCGCTCGCTTCCGCGTCCAGGCCGGGATGCTGGCGCAGCGCCGAGGTGAACAGGCGCGCCGCATTCAGCGGCTGCAGCAGGTCGTGGCTGGCCGCGGCGAGGAAGCGGGTCTTGGAGATGTTCGCCGTCTCCGCCGCACGACGCGCTTGCGCGGTGGCGACCAGCGCCTCGGACAGTTCGGCGGTGCGCTGCTCGACGCGCTGCTCCAGCGTCTCGTTCACCTCGATCAGCGCCTGTTCGGCATGCTTGTACGCGGTGACGTCGGTGTAGGTGGTGACGTAGCCGCCGCCGGGCAGCGCACGACCGCGCATCTCGATCACCGTGCCGTCCGGACGGATGCGCTGGAACAGGTGCGACGAGCCGGCGCGCATGTAGTCGATGCGTTTGGCCACGTGGCCGTCCACCTCGCCGGGGCCGCATTCGCCCAGCTCGGCGTTCCAGCGGATCAGCTCGGCCACCGGCACGCCGACATGCACCATGCCGTCGGGATAGTCGAACAGCTCCAGGTAGCGTCGGTTCCACGCCACCAGGCGCATCTGCGCGTCGACCACGCTGATGCCCTGCGAGACGTTTTCCAGGGTGGTGGACAGCAACTCGCGATTGAAACGCAGTTCCTGCGAGGCTTCGTCCAGCAACGCCATCGACTCGGCCAGATCCAGGCCGCTGCCGGACAACGCGCTGATCAGGATGCGCCGTGCATTGGCCGCGCCCACCGCCGAGGCCAGCAACCGCTCGGTGTACTGGATCAGCGCACGGTCGGCCGCCTCGCCGGGCAGCAACGGCTTGCCGCGGCGCTGGCCGTATTCCTCGAACGCGCGCGCGCTGCTGCGCTCGCCGACGATGCGCTCGGCGATGGTGCGCAGGTCGGCCACCGCCACCCGGCCGCGCCAGTCGCCGGTGCCGCTGCGGCTGGCCGGATCGGCGTCCATGAACATCGCCGCGTGCAGGCGCTCCTCCAGGCTGGGCCGGAAACGCAGCGAGACGAACACCAGGCAGCCCACGTTGACCAGCAGCGACCAGAACGTGCCGTGCATCACCGGCTCCCAGCCGCTGAGGTGGAACAGCGCCTGCGGGCGCAGCCAGTCCCAGCCGAACGGCCCGTGGTGCAGCCACTGGTCGGAGCGGATCAGCGCCGGCAACAGCAAGGTGTAGAGCCATACCACGAAGCCGCCAGCCAGACCCACCACCACGCCCTGGCGGCTGGCCCCACGCCAGTACAACGCGGCGATCAGCGCCGGCGCGAACTGCGCCACCGCGGCAAACGCAAGCAGGCCCGTGGTGGCCAGGTTCTCCGCATTCGCGGCGACCCGGTAGTAGGCGTAGGCCATCACCGCCAGCCCGATGATCGCCACCCGGCGCACGCCAAGGACCAAATGCGACAGGTCGCTGCGGTGCTCCAGCCGCAGCCGGCGGATGCGCAGCAGCGTCGGCATCACGAGGTCGTTGCTGATCATCGTCGACAGCGCCACCGACGCCACGATCACCATGCCGGTCGCCGCCGAGAAGCCGCCGATGAAGGCCAGCAGCGCCATGCCGCGGTCGCCGTACGCCATCGGCAAGGTCAGCACCCAGGCGTCGGCGGCACCATCGCGCACCAGCGGCATATGCATGCCGGCCGCCACGATCGGCAAGACCGCCACGCTGACGATGGCCAGGTACAGCGGCACCATCCAGCGCGCGCGGGTGAGGTCGCCGGCGTCCTCGCACTCGACCATGCCGATCTGGAACTGCCGCGGCAGGCAGAACATCGCGCAGAACGCCAGCATGGTCTGCGCCAGGAAGCCAGGCGACAAGCCGCGCTCCAGTTGGTTCAGCGGAAGCTGCATGGTGCTCGCCAGTCCCGGCCCCTGCCATAGTGCGTAGCCGGCCAGCGCCACGAACGCGAGCAGCTTGATCAGCGACTCCAGCGCGATCGCCAGCATCATGCCGTGGTGGTGCTCGGTGGCATCGATGCTGCGCGTGCCGAACAGGATCGCGAACACCGCCAGCAGGGCCGCGCACCACATCGCGCTGTCGATGCCGCCGGCCGTCACCATGCCGTGCCTGACGCCGCCGAGCACGCCGTACGACATCGCCACCGCCTTGAACTGCAGCGCGATGTACGGCACCACCGCGATCACCGCGATCACCGCCACCAGCGCCGCCAGCCCGTGCGACTTGCCGAAGCGCGCGCCGATGAAGTCGGCGATCGAGGTGATGTTGCGCTGCCTCACCACCTGCACCAGCCGGCGCAGCAGGCCGAAGCCGAACACGAACAGCAGGATCGGCCCGAGGTAGATCGGCAGGTAGGCCAGGCCGTCGCGCGCCGCGGTGCCGACCGCGCCGTAGAACGTCCACGACGAGCAGTACACCGCCAGCGCCAGGCTGTAGACGATCGGGCGCAGGCGCGGCTGGCGCGGGTACAGCGGCCGGCGGTCGCCCGCGTAGGCCACCACGAACAGCAGCCCGACATACAGCAGCGACACCAGCAGCAGCAGCCAACCCTGGATCAAGCCTCGTTCTCCCAGCCGAGACGGATCGGCGCGTCGGCATGACGGCGCGCGGCCACGCGCTTGTGCCACGACGGCGCCGGCGGCACCATGCACGGATGATTGCCACGCACGCACCGACGCTTGCCAACGTAGCAGAGCACCTGCGCGATGACGAGATTCATGTGTGGCGGCTGGACTACCGCCCGCAGTACGGAAGGGCGCCGCTGCGTGCGGTGCTGGCTGCCTACCTCGGCGTCGTGGCGGAGCAGGTGACGTTGACGCATGGCGAGCACGGCCGTCCGCTGCTCGCCGTCGGGCTGGATCCAACGCTGGGCTTCAACTGGTCGCACAGCGGCGGGCACGCGCTGGTCGCGGTCGGCCGGCACATCGCGCCAGGGATCGATCTCGAATGCCTGCGTCCGCGCACGCGCGCACTGGCGATCGCCGAACGCTATTTCAGCACCGACGAGGCCGCGGCGCTGGCCGCACTGCCGGAGGCCGAGCGCAGCGCCGCCTTCCTCGAAGTGTGGACGGCCAAGGAAGCGGTATTGAAAGCGCTGGGGCGCGGCCTCGCGTTCGGCCTGGACCGGCTCAGCATCGCCAGCGCCGTCGACCGGCTGCAGCTGCAGCGGCTCGAGGGCGACGACGTCGGCGCCTGGCAGCTGCAGCGGCTTGCTATCGACGGCAGCCTGGTCGCCGCGCTGGCATGGCGTGGCGACGCGCGCCGGATCCGTCTCGGCACGCTTGCCAGCGGCGACTGATCGGCGCACTGTTTCCGGTCCATCGGCCGGCCCGCGCCGACCGCGGGCGCCATGCCGATCGCCCTCAACCGCCCGGGATCGTCCCTCCGCCATGACCCTGCTCAGCGTCAACCTCAACAAGATCGCCGTGCTGCGCAACTCGCGCGGCGGCCATGAACCGGACATCTGCCGCGCCGCGCAGACCTGCATCGAGGCTGGTTGCGGCGGCATCACCGTGCACCCGCGCCCGGACCAGCGCCACGTGCGGCCGGACGACGTGCGTGCGCTGGCCGCGATGCTGCGCGGGCGGGTCGAGTACAACATCGAAGGCAATCCGTTTGCCGGCGCCCGCGGCGAGTATCCCGGCCTGGTCGCGCTGGCGCGGGAAGTGCGCCCGACCCAGGTGACCCTGGTACCGGACGGCGACGGCCAGATCACCTCCGACCACGGCTTCGACCTGCGCCGCGACATCGCGCGGCTGCGCCCGCTGGTCGGCGAGCTGTGCGACCTCGGTTGCCGGGTGAGCCTGTTCGTCGACGCCGGCAGCCAGGATTTCGACCTGGCCGCGGTGATCGGCGTGCAACGCATCGAGATCTACACCGGTCCCTACGCCGAGGCGTTCGCCGACGGCCAGCCCGCGGCGGCCCTGGCGTTGTGCGCCGACACCGCGCGGCGCGCGCAGCAGGCCGGGCTGGCGGTGAACGCGGGGCACGACCTCAGCCAGGCCAACCTGGGCACGTTCAAGGCGGCGATTCCCGGACTGGCCGAGGTATCGATCGGCCACGCGCTGATCGGCGAGGCGCTGTACGAGGGGCTGGCCACCACCGTGCGCAACTACCTGCAGATCCTGCGCTGAGCGGCTCCTGCGCAGGGGGCGTCGCCACGGCGGTCCGAGCGCGCAAACAAAAACCCCCGCACGGGGCGGGGGTCTTCGATGTTGCATGCTGCCGGGGCAGCGCCGATCAGAAGTTTTCGGTAAACCCGATCTTGACCAGGTTGTAGCTCTTCGCATCCGCCAGCACCCGTGCCACGTACTGGTAGGCCACCGAGTCGTCCGCGGCGATCTGGATTTCCGGCTGGTTGTTCAACGTCTGCTGGCCGATCACCGCGAGCTGCGCCTTCAGGCCCAGCTCGTCCACCGGCGTGTCGTTCCAGTACAGCGCACCGGTCTGGTCGATCTTCAGGTGGATCGGATCCAGTGGGGTCGTCGGCGGTGATGGCGTTCGGGTTCGGCTGCGGCAGGTCGACCTGGATCTTGTGCGCCAGCACCGGCGCCGTGATCATGAAGATGATCAGCAGCACCAGCATCACGTCGACCAGCGGCGTGACGTTGATCTCCGACATCGGACCGCTTGTCTTGGTAGTGAAAGCCATCTCAGGTCACCCCTTCGGCGCGTCAGTGGTCATGAAGCCGACATGCACCATGCCCGAGTCCTTGGCGTCGCCGATGATCTTCTTCACGATCTTGAACTCGGTGTTCTTGTCCGCGCGGATCTGCAGCTCGGGCTGGGGCGACTTCTGCGCGTTCACCGCAAACTGCGCCCGCAACTCGGCTTCCGTGACCAGATGATCATTGAAGTACATGCTGCCGTCCTGCTTGACCGCCAGATCCAGCGGCGGCACCGGCAGCTCCGCATCCTTGGTCTTCGGATTGGCCGTGGGCAAATCGATCGTGATGGAATGGGACATCAGCGGCGCGGTGATCATGAAGATGATCAGCAGTACCAACATCACGTCGACCAGCGGCGTGACGTTGATTTCCGACATCGGGCCGCCGGAATTGTCTCCTACGCTCATCGACATGGGTCAATCCCTCACTTCGAGCTTTCGACGCGCGAACCAGTTGCGAAGAAGTCGTGCAGGTCGTGCGCGAATTCGTCGAAACGGGCATAGACCACGCGATTCGAGCGGCTGAAGAAGTTGTAGGCGAACAGTGCCGGGATGGCGGCGAACAGACCGAATGCCGTCATGATCAGCGCCTCACCCACCGGGCCGGCCACCGCGTTCATCGACGCGTTGCCGGAAGCGGCGATGCGAATCAGGGCGTGGTAGATGCCCCACACCGTACCGAGCAGACCGACGAACGGCGCGGCGGAGCCGACCGTGGCGAGCAGGGTCATGCCGCCTTCCAGGCGCAGGCTCTCGCGGGCCACGGCCTGACGCAGCGCGCGGTCGATGAACTCCGAGCGGCTCAGCGACTCGGCCAGGCGGCCGGTGGTGCCCGCCGACGTGGCCTGCTGGTGATGGGCCACCGCCGAAGCGGCGTCGAGCGCGATCTTGGAGAACGGCTCGCTGCTCGGCTGGGCTTCCAGTTCGCGAATCGCGTCCTGGGTGGAGCCGTTGCCCCAGAAGCCGGAGATGACCTTTTCGGCGCGGGCCTTCACGGTGGCATTGCGGATGCCGTTGGCAATGATGAAGTACCACGACAGGAACGACATCACGACCAGGGTCACGAAGACGACCCAGCCGAGCCAGTCGAAGTTCTGGAGCAGGGCGTCAAAGCCCATCTGTTTCATGGCTTCGGCGTTGGTATTGCCACCCATGGCCTGTGCGGCATCGGTCGTTGCAGGAGTCTGTAGGAACATAACGCTACCCTAGGGAAGTCAAGCGTGAACTGTAACTGTAAACCGGAAAGATTCGGTTACAGCTGGTTGAGATTGAAGTTGACCGGAACGCGTGCGTACCCTTCAACTTTTTGTCCATTTCGAATCGTTGGATTGAAGCGCCAACGACGTGCGGCATCCATGGCAGCACGATCGAGTTCGTTGTAGCCGCTGGACCGGTCGATCTTGATGTCCTTCGGCGAACCATCCACGCCCACCAGGATCATCAGTATCACCGTACCCTCATGCCGTTGACGAATCGCCTGCGGCGGATACTTCGGCTGAAGACGGCTGTTGTAGCTGAGGTCCGAACTGGCCGTGATATCCGCAGGCGGTGCCGGTGGTGCTGGCGGTGCCGGCGGCGGCGCCTGGACCGCGTTGGCCGAAACCTCTTCCACCGGTGGTGGCGGAGTCGGCGGCGGCGGAGTCGGCGGCGGCTTGATCTGCTGGATGATCTTCGGCGGCGGCTGCTTCGGCGGCTCCGGCGGCGGCGGCGGTGGTGGCGGCGGCGGCGGCGGCGGCTCGATGAAGTTCACCTGGACGATGCGCTCCTTTTCCTTGTGGTTCTGATTCGGCGGCGCCATCGGCGCCACGATCAACAGGAAAGCAAACGCATGCAACCCGATGGCAACTGCCAATGCCCAGGTGCGCTTCCAACTAAACGGCTCGCGCCCGATTTCTTCGTTACTTGAGGCCATCTGTCACTATCTGGAGCTGATCAATCGGAAGAGAACGTTGCCGCAGGGCTTGACCCGAAACCGTCTGATGCCTGGACGGACCCGGAGGGAACTTGCCACTGGGGAGACGCTAGGGAAAGGTTTCAACGGTACAACAGCACATGGCATTTGTATAGCACCGCGGGGCAGACGATATGGACGTCCATCCACCCGCGGCGTGCCGCGTGCTTCGAGCATCAGCCGGCTTCGGCCTTTTTCAACCAGTCCTTGGCCTTCGCGGCCGTTTCCGGGTCCTGCGCCGCCTTCTTCATCGCGGTGATCGCGGCCGGCTTGTTCTTCAGGCCACGCTCGGACTCGGCCAGCAGCATGTACGCCGTGCCCTTGTGCTTCACGCCCTTGTCGATGGCCTGCTGGATCAGGCCCTTGGCCTGGCTGTACTTGTTTTCGGTCAGCAGCAGGCGCCCGGCGCGAAGCGCAGGCTCGCCATCGGTGGCGAGCGGCTGCGCCTTGTTGTAGTAGCCAATCGCCTTGTCGAAGTTGTTCGCGATCTCGGCGGACTGACCCAGCAGCACGTAGGTTTCCGCGTCGGGCTTGACCACACCCTTGCTGATGCCTTCCTCGAGCACCTGATTGGCCTTCGCCGCGTTCGGCGCCGGATCGGAGCTTTCCTGGCCGGTGATCAGATACAGCTTGGCCAGGTTCACATACTGCGTGTCCTTGGTGAGCGTGCCGTCGGCGCGGGCCTTTTCCATCATCTGGATCGCTTCCGGATACTTGTGCGCCTGCATCAGCACCGCGACCGCGTTGTTGAGCGCGTTCGGATCGTTCGGATTGGAAGCTGAGCTGGTTCTTGGCCAGCTCGGCGGCCTTTTCATCCTGGCCGGACTCGGAATAGCTGGCCATCAGGATCTGGTCCCAGGTCGGCTGCGGCTTGTCGGTCAGCGACTTGGCCTTGTTGATCGCGGCGATCGCCTCGGGATACTTGTTCAGCCGGTACTCGGCGTTGCCCTCGAGCGCATACGAGTCGGCGGTTTCCTTCTTGCCCTCGGCGCGCCACTTGGCGATCGTGTCCAGCGCGGGCTGGTACTGCTCGTCGGCCATCTGGAACTGCGCCAGCATGTACATCAGCTGGAAGTAGGTATCGTTCGGCATCACACCGATGGCCAGCGAGCGCTGCAGCGAGCTGATCGCGCCTTTGTAGTCGCCGTCGTTGTAGTTGAGGCTGGCCATGCCCTGCAGGGCGAGCGCCTGCGCATACTTGCTCTTGCTGTCGTCGACGAGCGGCTGCAGCAGTCTGCTCGGCCTTGGCCTTGTCGCCTTCGTTGACCGCATCGAGACCGTCGTTGAGGGCCTTCTGGTCCTTGTCGCTGGTCAGGTCGAGCTTCGGCTCGGCGCGCGTCGCGTTCGGGTACAGCACTTCCTTCTTGGGCTTGGCATCGTCGGCTGTCGCGCGCCATCGCCGGACTGCTGGCCACGCCGAACAACAGCGCGACGCTCGCCAGCACGGTCAACCCTCGGGACATGCTTCATGGTGATCCTCGTATGTCGGGCGTGTCGAAATGACGCGGGGGATTACGAAGCGTAACCCGACCGGCAAGGGATAACAAGCTGCAGCGCCGCATTAAAGTTTGTTAAAAATCAATTAGTTAGCAACCATCCACGGCCGATGGACAGGTCAGTTGCACCGTGTACCGGCCGCCACCGGGTGCGTCCGCCCTGCCCGGCTGCGGCGAGCCGTCCGGTGCGGGCGCACCGGAATGTTCGCGCCGGCGCCTTCGTCGGGCCGCAGCCGCGTCGGCCCGATCGGCTCAGATGTCCAGGTTGGCGACCTTGAGCGCGTTCGCCTCGATGAAGTCGCGGCGTGGTTCGACCGCCTCGCCCATCAGCATCGAGAACATCTGGTCGGCCGCGATCGCATCCTCGATGCCGACCTGCAGCATGCGACGGGTATCCGGATTCACCGTGGTGTCCCACAGCTGCTCCGGATTCATTTCGCCCAGGCCCTTGAAGCGCTGGATGCTGCGGCCCTTCTTGGCCTCGTCCAGCAGCCAGTTGCGCGCATCGACGAAGCTGAGCACGCCACGCGAGGCATTGCCCCGGCGCACCACGGCGTCGGGCTGGATCATGCCGGCAATCTGCTGGCTGATCGCCAGGATCGGGCGGAACTCGTTGCTGGCGAAGAACGGTTGCGGCAGCAACCAGGTGTGGCTGAGTCCGTGCTGTTCACGCACCACTTCGATCGCGGCCGGCTGCTCGCCATGCGCCGGGCGCAGCGACATGCGGTAGTGCGGCTTGCCCAGACCGCTGGCAGCGAGGCGCTGGCGTGGCGCCGTCCAGCCAGGCCTGCATGGCCGCCGGATCGGTCCACAGCGCCGGCTCCATCGGCGTGTGTTCGAGCAGCGCATTCAGCACCGCGGCGTCGAAGCGATGGCGCCAGCTTGGCGATCTGGTCCAGCGCGTGCTGATAGCCGCGCAGCAGCTTTTCCAGCGCCTCGCCGGTGATCGGCGGTGCGTCCGGGCTGTAGGTCAAGGCTGCGTTGTCGACCGCGCTGGAGATCAGGTAGTCGTTCAGCGCGGTGTCGTCCTTGATGTACAGCTCCTGCTTGCCCTGCTTCACCTTGTACAGCGGCGGCAGGCCGATGTAGATGTGGCCGCGCTCGATCAGCTCGGGCATCTGGCGGTAGAAGAACGTCAGCAGCAGGGTGCGGATGTGCGAGCCGTCGACGTCCGCGTCGGTCATCAGGATGATGCGGTGGTAGCGCAGCTTGTCCGGGTTGTACTCGTCCTTGCCGATGCCGGTGCCGAGCGCGGTGATCAGGGTGCCGACCTCGGCCGACGCCAGCATGCGGTCGAAGCGCGCCTTCTCGACGTTGAGGATCTTGCCCTTCAGCGGCAGCACGGCCTGGGTCTTGCGGTTGCGGCCCTGCTTGGCCGAGCCGCCGGCGGAGTCACCCTCGACCAGGAACAGTTCGCACAGCGCCGGATCCTTTTCCTGGCAGTCGGCGAGCTTGCCGGGCAGGCCGGCGATGTCCAGCGCGCCCTTGCGGCGGGTCATCTCGCGCGCCTTGCGGGCGGCCTCGCGGGCGCGCGCGGCGTCGACCACCTTGGAGGCGATCGCCTTGGCCTCGTTCGGATGCTCCAGCAGGAATTCGCCGAGCTTCTCGTTGACGACCTGCTCGACCACCGTCTTGACCTCGGACGAGACCAGCTTGTCCTTGGTCTGCGAGGAGAACTTCGGGTCGGGCACCTTCACCGACAGCACGGCGATCATGCCTTCGCGCATGTCGTCGCCGGACAGCGCCACCTTGGCGTTCTTGGCCAGACCTGCCTTTTCGATGTAGTTCTGCAGCGAGCGCGTCAGCGCGGCGCGGAAACCGGTGAGGTGGGTGCCGCCGTCGCGCTGCGGGATGTTGTTGGTGAAGCAGAACATCGTTTCCTGGTAGGAGTCGGTCCATTGCATCGCCACCTCGACCACGATGCCGTCCTGCTCCGCGGTCAGGCTGATCACGTTCGGGTGCAGCGCGGTCTTCAACTGCGCCAGGTGCTGCACGAACGAGCGGATGCCGCCCTCGTAGGCGAACGTGTCCTGGCGGCCTTCGCCGCGCTCGTCCTTCAGCTCGATGGTGACGCCGGAGTTGAGGAAGGCCAGCTCGCGCAGGCGCTTGGCCAGGATGTCGTAGTGGAAATCGATGTTGCTGGTGAACGTGGCCGGGCTGGGCAGGAAGCGCACCAGGGTGCCGCGCTTGGTCGACGGGCCGACCTGCCTTCAGCGGGTACAGCGGCTCGCCGAGCGCGTATTCCTGCAGGTACTCATGGCCGTCGCGATAGATGGTCAGCCACAGGTGGTCGCTCGAGCGCGTTCACCACGGACACGCCGACGCCGTGCAGGCCGCCGGACACCTTGTACGAGTTGGCGTCGAACTTGCCGCCGGCATGCAGCACCGTCATCACCACCTCGGCGGTGGAACGGCCCTCTTCCGGATGCATGTCGACCGGGATGCCGCGGCCGTTGTCGCTGACACTGACCGAACCGTCGTCGAGGATGGTCACCACGACCTGTGTCGCAGATAGCCGGCCAGCGCCTCGTCGATCGCGTTGTCGACGACTTCGAACACCATGTGGTGCAGGCCGGTGCCGTCATCGGTATCGCCGATGTACATGCCCGGGCGCTTGCGCACCGCCTCCAGGCCCTTCAGGACCTTGATGTTGCTGGAGTCGTAGTGCGATTCGTTGATGGATTCGTTCATGCGTTGACCGTTTCCTGGCGCCAGCGACCCGCCCGACACGGCGCCGTGAAAGGCCGGACAAGGGTTATGCAATCTTTGGGAGATGCAACCTTCTGATTATAGCAGGCGCGCCAGCTCGACCTTGTTCCACGTGGAACACGCGTGCGGGGAGCGCCTTGCAACGCCGTCGGCAGTTCGGTGCCGGTGAGCAGGATCTGGGCATCGGCTGCCGCCAGTTGCGCCACCACGGCGGCCTGATGAGCCTGATCCAGTTCCGAGGCGAGGTCGTCCAGGCAGACGATCGGCCATTCGCCGCGGCTGCTCGGCGTACAACTCGGCCTGGGCCAGCATGCAGGCCAGCGCGGTGAGTTTTTCCTGACCGCGGGACAGATGCTCGCGCAGCGGCGCATGCTCGAACGCGACCGACCAGTCGGCGCGATGCGCGCCCAGCGTGGTGTGCCCCCGGGCCAGATCCCTGCCCCGCTGCTCGCTCAACTGGTCGCGCCAGGTCCAGTTCTTCCGACCAGCCACGGCGGTAACGCAAGTCGAGCGCGCCCAGTTCCGGCAGCAATCCGGCGATGCTGGCCAGCAGCTTGGGGCGCAGCCGATCCAGGTAGGCACGTCGCTGCACGGTCGATGTGATGGGCGGACTGCGCCAGCTCCGCTTCCCACGGCGCGAACAGGGCATCGGTCGCTGCCGGTTGCAGAACGCAACAGGCTGTTGCGCTGCTTCAGCGCCCGTTGATAGCGCCGCCAGGCACGACAGGAAGTCATGTTCCACGTGGAACACGCCCCAGTCCAGGTAACGGCGGCGCTCCTCGGCCGCACCGGCGATCAGCGCATGCGAACCGGGCTCGAAGCAGACCACCGCGCATTCGCGCACCAGTTGCCCGAGTGCCACATTCTCGCCATCCAGTTTCGCTTCCCAGCGACACCCCGTCGCGACCCAGGCCCAGCCGGCAGACGCGCTGATCGGCGTGGCGCAATTCGGCGAAGACCGAGAGTTGCGGCGTGCCCCGCTGCAGCAGCGCCTCCTTCGCCCCGCTACGAAACGAGCGGGCATGCGACAGCAGGAAGGCCGCCTCCAACACGCTGGTCTTGCCGGCGCCATTCGCGCCCACGAAGACATTGATCACCGGGATCCAGCGCGATGCCCACGTCGGTGAGGCAGCGCAACCCGCGCATGCGCAACTGCTCCAGCCTCATGCGCGGCGTCCGCCCACAAACAACAACGCCGGAGTCCCTGCAGGGGACCCCGGCGTTGCCAGTGGTCGCACTGCACATGGCGGCAAGACCATGCCGTGAGCCGTCAGAGCCGCAGCGGCATGATCACGTGGCGGGCATGCTCGTTGTCGTGCTCCTGCACCAGGCAGCTGGACTGGGCATCGCGCAGGCTGAGCCGGGCCTTGTCGCCGCGCAGCGCGGCCAGCGCGTCGAGCAGGTAGCCGACGTTGAAACCGACCGCCAGATCGGACACGTGGGTGTCGGCCTCGACTTCCTCGACCGCCTCTTCCTGTTCCGGGTTGTGCGCCACGATGCGCAGCTTGCCCGGCGACAGTTCCAGCCGCACGCCGCGGTACTTCTCGTTCGACAGGATCGCCGCACGCTGCAAGGCACCGCGCAGCACTTCGCGATCCAGCGTGGCGGTCTTGTCCGCGCCGAGCGGAATGACCGCTTCGTAGTCCGGGAAGCGGCCGTCGATCAGCTTGGAGGTGAACACCACGTCGCCGCGGCGCACGCGCAGGTGGTTGCGGCCGAACTCCAGTTCGACCTGACCATCGCCGGTTTCCAGCAAGCCGACCAGCTCGTTGACGCCCTTGCGCGGAATGATGATCTGCCGGCGCGTGCTAACCGAACTCTGCAGCTCGGGTTTCCTTCATCGCCAGACGATGGCCGTCGGTAGCCACGCAGCGCAGGGTGTGTTCCTGCAGGTCCAGCAGCATGCCGTTGAGGTAGTAGCGCACGTCCTGGTTCGCCATCGCGAACGCGGTGCGTTCCATCAGGTCGCGCAGCGCTTCTTCCGGCAGGCTGACCTTTTCCACCAGTTCGATCTCGTCGACGGTGGGAAACTCGCTGGCCGGCAGAGTGGTCAGCGTGAAGCGGCTGCGTCCGGCATTCAGCGCCACGCGGTCGCCGTTGAGCTTGAGCTCGATCCGCGCGCCGTCGGGCAGGGCTCGCACGATGTCGAACAGCTTGCGCGCGGGAATGGTGATTTCGCCGTCGGCCAGCTTCTCGGCCTCCGTGGTGGCCACCATCTCCACTTCCAGATCGGTGCCGGTGAGCGACAGTTTGCCGCCAGCCGACCTTGACCAGCAGGTTGGCCAGCACGGGCAGCGTCTGGCGACGTTCAACCACACCGACCACCTGCTGCAGCGGTTTGAGCAGAGCTTCTCGTTGGATGCTGAATTGCATGGCTATGCTTCCCCTATGCCTGCTGTTCTGTCTTTAAAAGAAGTTAGTGGTTGTTGTTGGCCGGTGGATAACTTTTATATCGGTTTATTATTGTTCAAAATCAACGTCTTGATACTGTTTTATGGCTGTGCTTGGCGGGGCTGCCTGACTGTGGACTCATTTGTGGATAACTTCAGGGCGTGCATCCATCCACCTATTATCCACAGCTTGAGCCCCCGCTTATCCATAATCTTGTGCGCCGCCGTCGCTCAACCGGTCAGCGTCCGGATCAATTGCTCCCAGTCCTGGCGCATCCGCGCGTCGGTCTCGACGAACTTGCGGATCGTCTTGCAGGCGTGCATCACCGTGGTGTGGTCGCGTCCACCGAATGCCTCGCCGATCTCCGGCAGGCTGTGTTCGGTGAGCTCCTTGGACAGGGTCATCGCGATCTGCCGCGGCCGCGCCAGCGAACGCACGCGGCGCTTGGACAGCAGGTCCTGCAGGCGCACGTTGAAGTATTCGGCGGTGATCTTCTGGATGTTCGGGATGGTGATCGCCTGCGCGTGCGTGGCCAGCAGGTCACGCAGGGTTTCCTCGGCGAAATCGGTGGTGATCGGCTTGCCGTAGAAGTTCGCGCGCGCCGCCAGCGTGTTCAGCGCGCCTTCGAGGTCGCGCACGTTGGAGCGGATCCGCTTGGCCAGCAGCATCGCCACGTTCTCGTCCACCGCCACGCCCTTCTCATGCGCCTTGGCCAGCAGGATCGCCGCGCGCGTCTCGAAATCCGGCGGTTCGATCGCGACGCTCAGGCCCCAGCCCAACCGCGATTTCAGCCGTGGCTCCAGCTTGTCCACTTCCTTCGGGTAGCGGTCGCAGGTCAGGATGATCTGCTGCTTGGATTCGAACAACGCGTTGAAGGTATGGAAGAACTCCTCCTGCGTGGTGTCCTTGCCGGCAAAGAACTGGATGTCGTCGATCAGCAGCGCGTCGACCGAGCGGAAGCGCAGCTTGAACTGGTCCATGCTCTTCGCGCGCAGCGCTTCGATCATCGAGCCGACGAACTGTTCCGAACGCAGGTACAGCACCTTGCAGTCCGGGTTGCGCTCGCGCATCAGGTTGCCGGCGGCGTGCATCAGATGGGTCTTGCCGAGGCCGGTGCCGCCGTACAGCAGCAGCGGGTTGTAGGCGCGGCCGGGGTTCTGCGCCACCTGCATCGCGGCGGCCTTGCCGAGCTGGTTCGACTTGCCCTCGACGAAGGTCTCGAAGGTGTAGTGCGGGTCCAGGTTGTGGCTGAACGCGGGCGCCGGGGCTGCGGCGGGCCGGGGTGCCGCGGCCGGCTTGGCGGCCGGCGCTGGACGGACCGCGCTGGAGCCCACTTCCAGCCGCACCGGGCACGGCTTGCCGCCGAGTTGCAGCAGCACGGCCTCGATCTGTTCCAGGTAGCGCTCGCGTACGGTGTCCAGGGTGTAGGAATTCGGCGCGAACAGCTGCAGGCCGTTGGCGTCGTCGCGCGCCTGCAGCGGCATCAGCCAGGTGTGCAGGTCTTCGGCGCTCAGATCGCCTTCGAGGCGCTCAAGGCAGCGCCGCCACAGATCACTCATGAATAAAATCAACCACAGCTTGGAGCGCTTGCGCGCGGGGTGATGGAGTAGTCTAGCAGCCTCCCCCGCGCCCTCGGCCGCCACATATCCACATGGGTATCCACAGGGCGTGATCCGCTGCCATTTGACAGGGGCGGCGGCTACCCCACATACTTTCCAACCTTTTTATCCACATTCCCTTCGGAGTAAGCCATGAAGCGGACCTTCCAGCCCAGCAAGCTCAAGCGCGCTCGCACGCACGGTTTCCGTGCCCGTATGGCCACCGCCGACGGTCGCAAGATCCTCAGCGCCCGTCGCGCCAAGGGTCGCAAGCGCCTGATCCCGTAATCGGCGCAGGAGTCATGTCCACCGCCGGGCTGCCGCGCGAAGCGCGGTTACGTCGGCCGGGTGACTTCGCCGCCTTGCGGACAAGCAGCGGACGCGCAGGCGGCCGCTGTTTTCATATGCGTTATCGCGACAACGAGCTGGGCCATGCCCGGTTGGGTCTGGCGATTTCCAAGCGCGTCTCCAAGCGCGCGGTCGAGCGCAACCGGATCAAGCGGTTGCTGCGCGAGTCGTTCCGACGCGTGCGCCACCAGTTGCCGGCGATCGACATGATGGTGATGGCGCGCGAGCAAGCTGCCGGCGTGCCCGGGCCGCAACTGCTCGCCGAGCTCGACGGGTTGTGGAAAAAGCTGCTGGCCAGCCGGCCCGGGCCTTCCGAACCATTGAAGCGCGCCGGCGACACCACCACAATCGAGCGTTGACCTTTTTCCTTCCTGTCTCCGCGGCGTTGACAAGTGTCGTGGCGTTACCCGGATCTGCTACGCGATGAATCAAACGCGCACCTTCCTCATGTTCGCCCTGCTGGCGGTGGCCTACCTCCTGTTCCTGGCCTGGGAGAAGGATTACGCGCCGCCGCCGGTCGCGGCGACCAGCGCATCGAGCGCCGCCACGCCGTCGGCTGACGCCAGCGTGCCCGGTGCGATCCCGGTCGCGTCCGCGCCAGGCTCCAGGCCCACACCGCCGATCGCTGGCGACACGGCTGCCGCGCCGCCACGGCGCAGCTGATCACCGTCGAGACCGACGTGCTGAAGCTGAGCGTGGACACCCGCGGTGGCAGCCTGGTGCATGCGGACCTGCTGGCCTACCCGCAGACGCCGCGCACGCACAAGGCGCCGAACCCGCCGCCGACCGTGCTGCTGTCCAGTGACGAGGCGCACTATTCCGTGGCCCAGAACGGCCTGGTCAGCAGCAGCGACACCACGCCGGCCGACCAGCCGAATCACCTGGCGCTGTTCCACAGCGAGAAAACCGCCTACGCGCTGGCCGACGGCCAAGACGAGTTGACAGTCGACCTCACCTGGCAGGATGCCGCCGGCCTCAAGGTCACCAAGACCTACACCTTCAGGCGCGGCAGCTATGTGATCGGGGTCAGCCAGCGCATCGACAACGGCACGGCCACCGCATGGCAGGGCAACGCCTACCAGCAGCTGCTGCGGGTCGAGCCGCCGAAAGCCGGCAACTGGCTGGCGAACTACACCAATCCGGAAACGCGCAGCTTCCAGGGCGCCGCCTGGTACACCGGCGAGAAGTTCGAGAAGTTGCCGTTCAAGGACTTCGCCGAACCGAAGGACCAGCTCAACGCCTCGATCAAGGGCGGCTGGGCGGCGATGCTGAAGCTGTACTTCGTCACCGCGTGGATTCCGCCCGCCGGCCAGACCGAGCAGTACGTCACCCAGACGATCAACCCGGACAGCGCGCATCCGCGCTACCTGATCCGCACGGTCGGCCCCGCCCTGAGCGTGGCGCCGGGGCAGAGCCTCACCAGCCAATCGCGCCTGTACGTCGGCCCGAACAAGCAGGGCACGATGGATGCGATCGCGCCGGGGCTGGATCTGACCATCGACTACGGCATGTTCAAGGTCATCGCGGTGCCGATGCACTGGGTGCTGTCGCAGTTCCATGCGATCAGCAACAACTGGGGCGTGGCGATCATCCTGCTGGTGCTGCTGATCAAGGGCCTGAGCTGGAAGCTCACCGCCATCCAGTACCGCTCCAGCGCCCGCATGCGCAAGCTGCAGCCGCGTGTCCAGGCGCTCAAGGAGCGTTACGGCGACGACAAGCAGAAGATGCAGATGGCGATGATGGAGCTGTACAAGAAGGAGAAGGTCAACCCGATGGGCGGCTGCCTGCCGGTGCTGATCACCCTGCCGGTGTTCTACGGCCTGTTCTTCGTGCTCGAGTACAGCCTGGAGCTGCGCCACGCGGCGTTCCTGTGGATTCCCGACCTCAGCGCGCCCGATCCGTTCTACATCCTGCCGATCATCTATGCGCTGGTGATGCTGGGCACGCAGTGGCTGAATCCGGTCGCCGCGGGCATGGACCCGACCCAGGCGAAGATGATGAAGGTGATGCCGCTGCTGTTCACGGTGATGTTCGCGTTCTTCCCCGCCGGCCTCTGCCTGTACTACGCGGTGAACGGCATCGTCGGCCTGGGCCAGCAGTGGTGGATCACCCATCACATCGATCGCGAGGACGTGGTCAAGCCCAAGGCAGCCTGAGTCCGATTCCCTGGCATCACTTCGTCAGCCGCGACCGGGCAACCGTCGCGGCTGACTTCGTTTAGAGTCGTCGCATCATGACCGAGCACCCCACCGACACCATCGCCGCCATCGCCAGTGCTCCCGGTGCGGCCGGCGTCGGCGTGCTGCGCGTATCGGGCCCGGCGGTGCCGACGATCGCGCAAACCCTGCTCGGTCGCGTGCCGCAACCCCGCTACGCGCACTTCGCCGCGTTCCGCGACGCCGCAGGGGCGTTGATCGATCGCGGCCTGCTGCTGCACTTTCCCGCTCCTGCCTCGTACACCGGCGAACACGTGCTGGAACTGCAAGGCCACGGCAGCGCGGTGCTGCTCGACCTGCTGCTGCGCCGCTGCTGCGAACTCGGCGCACGCCTGGCGCGGCCTGGTGAGTTCACCGAGCGCGCGTTTCTCAACGGCAAGCTCGACCTGGCCCAGGCCGAAGCCGTCGCCGACCTGATCGCCGCACGCTCGCAGGCCGGTGCGCGCGCCGCATTGCAGTCAATGGAAGGTGTGTTCTCGCGCAAGGTCGACGCGCTGCTGCAAGCGCTGATCGCCTTGCGCGTGCACATCGAGGCGGCGATCGATTTTCCCGAAGAAGAGATTGATTTTCTTGCCGACCCAGCCATCGCGGCGCAACTCGAAAACCTGCGTACCGAACTGGCCGAGCTGCTGCGCGAGGCGCAACGCGGCCTGCGCTTGAACGATGGCCTCAAGGTGGCCATCGTGGGCCGCCCCAACGCCGGCAAGTCCAGTCTGCTCAACGCACTGGCCGGCAGCGAGCGCGCCATCGTCACCCCGATCGCCGGCACCACTCGCGACGTGCTGCGCGAAAGCCTCAGCCTCGACGGCATCGCGCTGGAGCTGGCCGACACCGCCGGCCTGCGTGACACCGACGACGAAGTCGAACGCGAAGGCGTACGTCGCGCCCACGGCGAACTGCAACGCGCCGATGTCGCCCTGCTGGTCACCACGGCTGCCGACTACACCGCCGACCTGGCGTTCTTCGACGCCCTGCCCGCCGGCGTCGAACGCATTGTGCTGATCAACAAGATCGACCTCGACCAGGCTCCGGCCCGCCACAGCCAGTGCGAAGGCATGCACTGGCTGTGGGCCTCGGCGAAAACCGGCGAAGGCCTCGACGCCCTGCGCGAGCACCTCAAGCGGCTGGCCGGCGCCGGCAGCGGCGAAGGCGCTTTCAGCGCCCGCCGCCGTCACGTGTTGGCGCTCGAAGCGGTGCGCGAACACCTCGACCACGCCGCCACGGTGCTGACCACCACCCGCGCCGGCGAACTCGCCGCCGAGGAACTGCGCCAGGCCCAGCACGCGCTGGGTGAAATCACCGGCAGCTACAGCAGCGACGATTTACTCGGCGCAATCTTCGGCTCGTTCTGCATCGGCAAATGATCAGTCAGCCTGCCGTGCGAGAAAATCGTGCACTTCCTGCAGGGCCGGCATGCCGCCCTGCGCGCCGAGCTTCGTCACCGACAACGCGGCGGCCGCGGCGGCTTTGCGCACGGCCTCGCCCAGGCCTTCGTGCAGGAACACGGCCAGCGCGGCGTTGAAGGTGTCGCCGGCACCGGTGCTGTCGACCACGTCGACGGTGAAGCCGGGCTGGTGGAGCGGCTCGCCCTGCTCGCGGTACCAGGCGCCTTCCCCGCCGCGGGTGAGCACGACCGGGCAGGGCGCGCGCAGCATCAGGCTGCGGAAGTCCTCGGCCGGATCGGCGCCGAGCAGGATGGCGAGCTCGTGCTGGTTCGGGGTGACGTAGCGGGCGAGTTGCAGCCAGTCGATCGGAAGCGCCTGCGCGGGCGCGGGGTTGAGGATCACCGGCACGCCGAGGCGGTGGCCCAGGCGCAGCGTGGCCTCGACGGTTTCCAGCGGAATCTCCATCTGCACCAGCACGGCGTCGGCGCGGGCGATCAGTGACTGTGCGTGTTCGACCTGTGTCGGGGTGACGCGAGCGTTGGCGGCGGGCACCACGATGATCTGGTTCTCGCCGCCGGCGACGGTGATCGAGGCGGTGCCGCTGGCGCTGTCGGCGAGTTGCACGACGTGGCTGAGGTCGACCTTTTCGGTGGCCAGGCCATCGCGCAGTTGCCGTCCGAACGCATCGTCACCGGTGGCGCCGACCAGGGCCACCTCGGCGCCGAGCCTAGACGCGGCCACCGCCTGGTTGGCGCCCTTGCCGCCGGGTACGGTGAGGAAGCGTTCGCCGAGGATGGTCTCGCCGGGGCCGACGAAGCGCGGCGCCTGGGTGACCAGGTCCATGTTGATGCTGCCGACGACGACGATGCGTGTCATCTGTTATCCCCTGCCATAGCGAGTTGGCATCACGATGAACGTGAGAGCTTAACCGCTGACGCGACGGGGCTGGAACCATCGACGCGCTACATCGGGAAGGCGGGCTGCTGAAGGGCTCTCTGCCGCGCGGCCCCCCGAGTTGCAGGGAGGCGAAGACTCAGGGAGACGGAGCGCGGCCGAAGCCGGTGTCACCGCCGGGCAGCAGTGAAGGCGCCGGGCCGGCCACGGCGAGCAGGGACTGCGCGTAGCTGTCCTCGAGGCTGACGGTGGAGACTTCGTCCCAGGCGAAGAACGAGGGCTCGCGCATCCATTCCGCGTCGGGGCTCAGCTCCTGCATGTTGAAGCCGTCCTCCTCGACGTCGATCAGGCGACCGATGTAGCAGACCTCGGACTCGTCCTCGCTGTCCACGTGCACCCCGATCACCGGCGCCTGCGCGCCGGCGGCCTGGATGACCTCGCGGATGCCGTCCAGCGGGAAGCCGCGCGGCATCCGCGGCAGGATGTGCTTCAGCACCAGCGCCTTCTCGAAGAAGGCATGGTGCTTGTCCGGCGCCTCCAGCTCGGTGACGTCGCGGTGGCGCATCACGTACATGCCGTCGTAGGTGACGCCGTCGCCGACCACCCAGAGCAGGAAGAACTCGCGCCCCACGCCACCCACGTAGCCGCAGAAGCTGCCGTGTTCAAGCTCCTCGCGCCACAACCGGACCAGCGTCTGTTTCTGCTGCGCCTCGCGCAACTGGGCGCGCTGGCCGATGTTTTTCAGTTCAATAATGTTGCTCACGGTGCCTATTTTAGCAGATGGGGGTAACCGGCTTGTTTAGAGGATGTAGCGGCTGAGGTCTTCATTCTGAACCAGGCTTTGGAGGCTGTTGTCTACTTGTTCGGCGTCGATCATGTATTTTTCGCCGGATTTGTCCGCAGCCTCGAAGGAAATCTTCTCCAGCAGGCGCTCCATCACCGTATGCAGCCGGCGCGCGCCGATGTTCTCGGTGCGTTCGTTCACCTGGAACGCCACCTCGGCCAGCCGGTCGACGCCCGAGTCGGTGAATTCGATGCCGACGCCCTCGGTGCCAAGCAGGGCCACGTACTGCTTGGTCAGCGCGTTGTGCGGTTCGCGCAGGATCCGCTTGAAGTCGTCCACGCTGAGCGCCGACAGCTCGACCCGGATCGGCAGGCGCCCCTGCAGCTCGGGGATCAGGTCGGACGGCTTGGCCAGCGAGAACGCGCCGGAGGCGATGAACAGCATGTGGTCGGTCTTGATCGGGCCGTACTTGGTCGACACGGTGGAGCCTTCCACCAGCGGCAGCAGATCGCGTTGCACGCCTTCGCGGCTGACCCCGGCATGGCCGTAGTCGGAGCGCTGCGCCACCTTGTCGATCTCGTCGATGAAGACGATGCCGTTCTGCTCGGCCGACTCCATCGCCTGGGCGCGGACCTCCTCGTCGTTGAGCAGCTTGCCGGCTTCCTCGTCGATCAGCAGCGGCCGCGCCAGCTTGATCGCCAGTTTCCGGTTCTGTGTCTTGGCCCCGCCCAGGTTCTGGAACATCTGGCGCAGCTGCGCGCCCATTTCCTCCATGCCCGGCGGCGACATGATTTCCACGCCCACGTTCATGGCGAAGTCCAGCTCGATCTCGCGCTCGTCCAGCGCACCCTCGCGCAACTGCTTGCGCAGTTTCTGGCGGGTGTCGCTGTCGATTGCCGGCGCGGCAGTGTGGTCGTGGCTCCAGTCGGTCGGCGTCTGCCGGCGCGGCAGCAGCGCGTCGAGGATGCGATCCTCGGCGCGGTCCTCGGCCTGGCTGCGCACGCGCCGTGCCGCCTGTTCGCGGGTCAGCTTGTAGGCGACATCGGCGAGGTCGCGGATGATCGATTCGACGTCCTTGCCGACATAGCCCACCTCGGTGAATTTGGTCGCCTCGACCTTCACGAACGGCGCATTCGCCAGCGTGGCCAGGCGCCGCGCGATCTCGGTCTTGCCCACCCCGGTGGGACCGATCATCAGGATGTTCTTCGGGGTGATCTCGTTGCGCATCTCCGTCGGCAGCTGCATGCGCCGCCAGCGGCTGCGCAGCGCCACCGCCACGGCGCGCTTGGCGTCGTGCTGGCCGATGATGTAACGGTCGAGTTCGTTGACGATTTCGCGGGGAGTGAGTTCGGACATGGTCTTCGTCGGGAATGGGGAGTCGGGAAACGGGAATCGGAAGGGCGTGGGGTCACCGGGCTGGCTTCTGGCCATTCCCGATTTTCCCTACCCGATTCACAGCTCTTCGATCGACACGTTGTGATTGGTGTAGATGCAGATGTCGCCGGCGATCTTCAGCGCCTTCTCGACGATGGTGCGCGCGTCCAGCTCGGAGTTTTCGAGCAGCGCCATCGCCGCGGCCTGGGCGAACGGGCCGCCGGAGCCGATGGCGATCAGGCCATGTTCGGGTTCCACCACGTCGCCATTGCCGGAGATCAGCAGCGACGCTTCCTGGTCCGCCACCGCAAGCATCGCCTCGAGCCGGCCGAAGCGGCGGTCGGTGCGCCATTCCTTGGCCATTTCCACCGCGGCACGGGTGAGATTGTTGTTGTGCTTCTCAAGCTTTTGTTCGAACAGCTCGAACAGGGTGAACGCATCGGCGGTGGCACCGGCGAACCCGGCCACCACGTCGCCCGCCTTGCCCAGCCGGCGCACCTTGCGCGCATTGCCCTTCATCACCGTGTTGCCCAGGGTGACCTGGCCATCGCTGCCGATCACGACGCGGCCTTCGCGGCGCACGCAAACGATCGTGGTGGCGTGAAACGATTCCATGGGAGCTCCGCAATGAAGAATGTCTGAGCGGATGAGATGGGGTCGTAGGGGTTTGGCTTCAATGTCGGGCGCGCCCGAGGCCTTGGCTCCTCTCCTTAGCTTGCGCCAACCTCTTCCTGCGGCCGCAGGAAGAGGTTGGCGACCGGGCAGTCCTTCCAGTGAGGGGCGAGGCTTTGGACTTTCAGATCAAGCGCGAACCCCAGAGTCCGGCCATCACGGCTTGCGCTTCGCGCGAGGATGCGCGGCGTCGTAGACCCTGGCCAGGTGCTGGAAATCCAGGTGGGTGTAGATCTGGGTGGTGGCGATGTCGGCGTGGCCAAGCAGCTCCTGCACCGCGCGCAGGTCACCGGAGGATTCCAGCATGTGGCTGGCGAAGGTGTGCCGCAGCAGGTGCGGATGGATGTGTTTCGGAATGCCTTGCTGCAGTGCCAGCGTCTTCATGCGCAGCTGCACCGTGCGCGGGTTGATCGGCGCGCCGCCGCGGCCGCGGAACACCGGGCTGTCGGCCCGCATGCCCCCTTCCGTGCCGAGCGCGCGCAGCGCGGCAACCGCATGGCGGCCGACCGGCACGATGCGGGTCTTGCTGCCCTTGCCGAGCACGCGTACTTCGCCACCGTCGAGATCCAGGTCGAGCCAGCGCAGGCCGCACAGTTCGGACAGGCGCAGGCCGCTGGAATAGAACAGCTCCAGCATCGCACGGTCGCGCAGCGCCAGCTTGCCACCGCTGTCGGCTTCCACCAGCGCGCCGGCCTCGTCCACGTCGAGCACCTGCGGCAACTTGCGGCGCACTTTCGGGCCGCGCACGCCGAGCAGCGGATCACTGGCCAGTTGGCCTTCGCGATTGAGCTGGCGAAACAGGCTGCGGCAAGACGACAGCAGCCGTTGCACGCTCTTCGCTGCAAGTCCGGCGCGATGCTCGCCGGCAATGAAGCTGCGCATCCGGTTCGCGTCCAATGCATCGAACGCGGCCAGCTGCTGTTCCTGCATGAAGCGCAGCAGCTTGGCAAGGTCGCGGCGGTAGCCGGCGACCGTGTGCGGCGAGGCGTGCCGTTCGCCGGCCAGGCGGGCGAGCCATTGCTCGACCTGTTGTGCGGGCGTCATCGCCGGCTCAGCAGATGTCCCGCGAGCGGGCCAGCGCGGCGGTGATGGTGGCGGCGATCATGTTCAGGAACAGCGTGCCCATGCCTGGCTGGAAGCGGTCCGGGTCGGTGCTGCCAATCGCCAGGATGCCGCAATCGCCCAGCCGCATCATCGCGACCGAGCGGATCTGCCCGGCCTCGACACCGAACAGGCGCTCGAGCTTCTCGGCGGACAGGCGGCCGGAAACCGGCTCGCCCTTGTGCAGGAACTCGGCGAACTCCGGCAGTGCGGCGGCGCCGCCGGGAATCTGCTGCAGCCAGTCTGCGCGCGGCAGCCGCGGCTCGTCGCCGAACAGCAGCAGGCGCACCTGTTCGGTGTGGAAATCCGCGCTGAGCTTGGCGACCACCGTGCGGGCGGTCACTTCCATCGTGTTCGCGCGCAGTAGCGCCACGGTGAGCCCGTGCACGCGTTCCATCAACTTCTCGTTCTCGGCGGCGATCGCGATCAGCTCGGCCAGCTGGCGTTCGAGTTCCGCGTTCTTGTCACGCAGGCTCTGCAACTGGTACACCGCCAGCGACGACACCGCGCCCTGCTCGCGTGGCATGGTCAGCCTGGCGGCCAGCTCGGGATATTCGCTGAGGAACTCCGGGTGGCGCTTCAGGTAGGCGGCAACCACGCGAGCCTGGGTGGCGTCGTCGAGCAGGGTGGCGGTCATGCGCGAATATCCTCGAACCGTTGCGGGGCGCGCGAAGGATGCGTGCCATCCGGCTGGAGTGTGCGATGGACGCGGGCGCGCTTCAACCGCCGCGTCACTCGGCGGCGGCCGAAACCGGCCATTCGCCCTCGAACGCGAACGCCGCCGGGCCGGTCATCCACAGGGTGTGGCCGGGGCCGGCCCAGTCGATCCGCAGCGTGCCGCCAGGCAGTTCGACGGCTACCGAGTCGTCGACTTCGCCGCGCCGATGCAGCACGGCCATCGCGGCACAGGCGCCGGTGCCGCAGGCCAGCGTCCAGCCGGCGCCGCGTTCGTGCACACGCAGGCGCAGGCGGCTGCGATCGAGCGGCTGCACGAAGCCGGCGTTGGCACCCTGCGCAAAGCGCGCGTGGTTCGTTAGCAAAGGGCCAAGCCGCTGCAGCGCGGGGTCGCTCAGCTCGCGCACGACCACCACCGCATGCGGGTTGCCCATCGACACGGCGCCGATCTGCAGCGTGTCATCGCCCACGCGTATCTCATGGCGATCCGCCGCGGTGTCGGCTGCGAACGGGATCCGCGCCGGCTCGAACACGGGCACGCCCATGTCCACGGTGACTTCATTCGCGCCGAGCAGGCGTACCGTCACCGGCCCGGACGGACTCTCGATCATCACGCTGGCGCCGAGCGCCAGCGCGCCGGCGCGGTGAAGCCACGCTGCCACGCAGCGCACGCCATTGCCGCACTGGCCCGACGGTGAGCCATCGGCGTTCCAGATGCCGTAGTAGAACGCTCCGGTCGGGCTGCGCGCCGGCTCGATGCTCAGCAGCTGGTCGAAACCCACGCCGGTATGCCGGTCAGCCAGCGCGCGGATCTGCGCGGCGTCCAGCGCAAACGCGCGCTGCCGGCAATCCAGCACGACGAAGTCGTTGCCGATGCCGTGCATTTTGGAGAAGCGCAGCTGCATGACGGGGTCGCGATCAGTGCTGGCTGTTGGCAGGCGTACCGACCGTGCTCGCGGTGGCGGGTGCGGCAGGTTTTGCCGGTGCCGGTGCTGCCGCCGGCCGGGTCGGCGGCAACGTCAGCGGGCCCTTGTTGCCGCAACCGGCAAGCATGGCGGCAACGAGACAGAACGGCAGCAGCAGGAGGGATCGGCGCATGGCGAAGGTTCCTTGAGACCACCGCAGTATAGCGATGCCCGCTGCGTCGGCCGCAGCCCCATGGCATCGCCCGTTATGATGCGTGCACAAATCGTACGTCGATGCGCTGAGGGATTCACGATGGACTGGAGCGCGCTGCTGCGCATGCCGATGACCGTGCTGCTGGTGCTGGCGGCGGTCTGTGCGCTGATCACGCTGGTGCAGCTGGTGGTGTTGCGTCGCCATCTGCACAACCGCCGCCACCTGGCAGCCAGTTGGCGGGCATTGCTGTGCGTCGCCTTCTTCACGTTGACCCTGCTGCTGGCGGGCACCGGTGCCGCATTGCGCGGTTACCGGCTGCTCGGCGAGGAGGCGCCGGTGGTCGACATCGATGCGCGCATCCTGTCGCCGCAGCACTGGGCGCTTACCCTGAGCTGGCCCGACGGCAGCACCCGGCAGGTGCAACTGTCCGGCGACGACTGGCGCATCGAGGCGGTAGTGCTGAAGTGGAAACTGCCCGCGCTGCTGGCCGGCGTGCCGCCGCTGTACCGGCTCGACCGCCTGTCCGGCCGGTACGACGATGCCGCGCAGGAAGCCAGCGCGCCGCGTACCGTGATCAGCTTCGGCGAAGCCGGTGCGTTCGACCTGCTCACCCTCAGCAAGCACTACCCGCAATGGCTGCCCGAGGTCGACACCGTCTACGGCAGCGGCGCGTTCCTGCCGCTGGTCGACCAGGGCCACTACAGCGTGAGCCTGATGCGCACCGGTGCCTTGGTGGCGCGGCCGGACGAGGCGACCGAGCGGCGCATCGGGCAACCGCTCGGCGGTTGAGCAGGCTAGGCCGTGCGGTGGCAGCCACCGGGTCGGAGGATGCGCTCGTTCGACGCGGGATATTTCGCCAGCCATGACGCTGCGCGCTGTGGACGCGGGCTGAAGCCACCACCGCAGTTCGGACAGACCCCACCGAGCACCGAGGCGACGCAGGCGATGCAGAACGTGCATTCGAACGAGCAGATCATCGCCCCGGTCGAATCCGCCGGCAGGTCCTTGTCACAACACTCGCAGTTCGGGCGCATCTGCAGCATGGGGGTCTCCGGCGCTGGTCGCAGGACAAGTCCGTGGCAAGCTTACACGTCGTACACCGCGTCTTCAGTCCAGCGCTTTTTCGTAGCGCCACGCATCGGTCCCATCCTGGTAGTACTGAGTGTAGCGGCCGATGCGGCGGAAGCCGTGCCGTTCATACAGGCCGATCGCGGCGTTGTTGTCGGTGCGTACTTCCAGCCGCAGCGCGCGGCTGCCGCGGCGACGGGCAACGTCGGCGGCCGCTTTCAACAACGCCGCGCCGACGCCCTGGCCGCGGCTCTCGGGCAAGGTGGCCAGCGAGTACAGGCGCGCCACGGCGCTGCCCTTGCGGAAGAACAGCACGGCGCTGCCGACGAACCGGTGGCGGTTGGCGCGCGCCACCAGCACCAGGGCCGAATCGCTGTCCAGGTGACGGCGGTATTGCGCGCGGCTCAGCCGGTCGCTGCTGAAGCTGCTCTCCTCCAGCGCCAGCAGGTCGTCCAGATCGGACGCGGCGGCGCGGCGCACGCGCGGGCCGGCAGAAGCGGGCGGCACGTCGTCGGATGCCGCCGCGACGCGGCGGGCTTGATCGTGTGGCGGCAGGGGCGGGGTGATCGGCACGCGCGGACTCTAGCAGCCGGCCGGGCGTGCGCGGGTGATTTCGCCGCGTACGGCGTGGCCGGCGCCGTTCATTCGCGCTTCAGCGCTTTCCCTTGTGCCACGACGGCACTGTGCCAAACTCCGCGTTTTGCACGTCCTGCCACGCCCTGCGCAAGGGCAGCCCGCCATCGCCGTATCGTCCGAGTGGTGCCATGACCCGTCTGGTCATCGTTGTCGAAAAAGCCTCCGACTGGAGCTCGTACTATCCGTCCGTCGACGTGATGAGCGCGATGGATTACCTGCGCACGCCGGTCGGCGGCGACGACGAACGCACCCACGTGATCAACCTTTGCCGCAGCTACAAGTACCTCGGCACCGGCTATTACGTATCGCTGCTGGCGGAGGCGCGCGGGCACAAGGTGATGCCGTCGGTGCGCACGGTGAACGACCTGCGCCGGCGCTCGCTGTACGGCCTGGACATCGACGATCTCAACCAGAAGCTGACCCATTTCCTGCCGGCCGGCGGCCGTGACACCACCGATTTCGGTATCCTGGTCTACTTCGGCGAGACCGCCTACCCGGCACTGCAGGATCTGGCCCGGCAGGTGTTCGAAATGTTTCCCTGCCCGCTGCTGCGCATCGAGTTCGAGCGCGATCGCGTGTGGCAGGTCAGTTCGATCAAGCCGGTCGGCCTGCACACGCTGGACGACGCGCAGGAGGATGCGTTCGCCGAGGAGCTCGACGGCTTCTCGCGCAAGCTGTGGCGCAAGCCGCGCGCGCGGCGCCAGTTCCGCTACGACCTGGCGATGCTGGTCGACCCGAAGGAGCAGATGCCGCCATCGAACCGGAAGGCGCTGAAGTCCTTCGTCGCCGCGGGCAAGGAGCTTGGGATCGAGGTCGATCCGATCGGCAAGAACGACTACCAGCGGCTGGCCGAATACGACGGCCTGTTCATCCGCGAGACCACCGCCTCGGACAACCACACCTACCGCTTCGCCCACCGCGCGGAGAAGGAAGGCATGGTGGTGATCGACGATCCCAGCTCGATCCTGCGCTGCACCAACAAGATCTACCTCAACGACCTGATGGTCTCGCGCAAGCTGGCTGTCCCGCACACGGAGATTCTCTACCGCGACGACAGCAAGGGCATGAAGGAAGTCGTCGCCAAACTCGGTTTCCCGCTGGTGCTGAAGATCCCGGATGGCTCGTTCTCGCGCGGCGTGGTCAAGGTCGAGGACGAGGACTCGCTGGCGCAGGCGGCCAGCGGCCTGTTCCAGCACAGCGCGCTGCTGCTGGCGCAGGAATACGTCTATACCGAATTCGACTGGCGCATCGGCGTGCTCAACCGCGAGCCGCTGTACGCCTGCAAGTACTACATGTCGCGCGGCCACTGGCAGATCTACAACCACGGCGCCAAGGGCACCGCGAAATCCGGCGGCTTCGAGACGATCGCGGTGAAGGATGCGCCGGCCGAGGTGGTCAAGCTGGCGCTGAAGGCGACCCAGGCGATCGGCGACGGGCTTTACGGCGTCGACCTGAAGCAGGTCGGCAACAAGCCGGTGGTGATCGAGGTCAACGACAATCCGTCGATCGATGCCGGCGTCGAGGACGCCCATCTGGGCGACGAGCTGTACCTGCGGATCATGCAGGAGTTCCTGCGCCGGATGGAGCGCAAGCGCCAGGGCGGCAGCACCCCCTGACGGGTCGACTCCCCGCTCCGCCTCAGTGCCAGGCGATGCTGCGGACCATGCGTCGGCGCGGCCGGCACAACGCCAGCAGCTGCCGCGGCAGCGAGGGTTCCAGCGCCAGCAGCACGATCAGCGGCGCCCCGAGCAGCCAGAATGCCGGCGTCCAGCCGAGCAAGTCGGTATGTGCCGGCACCAGCGTGCTCAGCAGCAACGCGCCGCCGCCAAGCAACCACAGCGCGGCGGCGCCGAGCAGGTGTTGATGATGTAGGGAAGGCAGGGCTTGCGTGCGCATGGGCAGTCTCCGCGGGAAAGTGAGCGCAGATTGCCGTGCTCCCATCTCATCGATTGCGACGTAGTGGCGGCTTGTAGAATGGACCCCAGCAACCATCAGGGAATCCCCATGCCAGCCGCCCAGTTCGCCGTGTTCGGCCATCCGATCAGCCACTCGCTGTCGCCGCAGATCCATCAGGCGTTTGCGCGGCAATTCGGCATCGAACTGGAGTACCGCGCGATCGACGCGGCACCGGCCGGGTTTGCCGCGGCCGTGCAGCGCTTCTTCGCCGATGGCGGCCGCGGCGCGAACGTCACCCTGCCGCACAAGGCGGCGGCGTTCGCGCTGGCCGTGCAGCGCAGCGAGGCGGCCACCCGCGCCGGCAGCGCCAACGTGCTGACCCCGCTGGCCGACGGCCGGCTGGCCGCGCACAACACCGATGGCGACGGCCTGGTGCGCGACCTCACCGAGCGCCACGACATGGACCTGCGCGGTCACACCGCCCTGCTGCTGGGCGCTGGCGGTGCCGCGCATGGCGTGGCGTGGAGCCTGCTGGATGCCGGCGTGGGGACGCTGACCATCGTCAGCCGCAGCGCCGAGACGGCCGACGCGCTGGCCGACGCAATCGGTGAGCCGGCGCGCGCGCATACCCGCTACTGGTCCGACCTGGCCGACATCGGCAGTTACGACATGATCATCAACGCCACCTCGGCCGGTGTGCTCGGCGTGTCGCTGCAGCTGCCGTCCTCGCTGGTCGGTGCGCGCGCGCTGTGCTACGACCTCTCCTACGGCGCCGCCGCCACCGGTTTCCTGAGCTGGGCGACGGCCGCGGGCGCGCGCTACGCATTCGACGGCCTCGGCATGCTGGTGGAAACCGCCGCCGATGCGTTCGCGCTGTGGCACGGCCAGCGGCCAGACACCGGACCGGTGTACCAGGCATTGCGCCGGCAATCCGCTTGAACACGCTGGCCTGCCGCGCCGGTTGCGGCGCCTGCTGCATCGCGCCGTCGATCAGCTCGCCGATCCCCGGCATGCCGCATGGCAAGCCGGCCGGCGCGCGCTGCGTGCAACTTACCGAAGACAACCGTTGCGCGATCTTCGGCCGCCCCGAGCGGCCCGTGGTATGCGGCAGCCTGCGCGCCGAGCCGGCGATGTGCGGCACGGACCGGACCCATGCGCTGGCCTGGCTGACGCGGCTGGAAGCAGTCACGGCGACGCGCTGACGCGGTGCCGCCACACGGCTGAAATACGGCCCGGCCAAAATGGCGGAATCCGCCGGGAGCACGTCGATGACGGAGACTCCAGTGCGCGGGCAGCGTTTGCGCAGCAGGTGTCATGCCCCGTTTCCTTTCCGCCGTATCGCACCGATACGTGCTTGCCCTGCTCTGCCTGTTATTGCTGGTCGCGGCTGGCGGCATTTTCTGGTACAGCCGGGCGGCCGCGAACGCCGCGCCGGATGACGCCATGGCGTCATCCGGCGGGTGGGCGGATGCGCCGGCCGATGACGCGTCCAACGGCAGCGGCATCCTGCTCGGGCTGGCCCGCGAGGCGATGCAGGACGGCCGCCTGTTGGCGCCGGCCGGCAGCAATGCGTGGGAGTTCTACCTCAGCGTGCTGCAGCTGGAGCCACAAAGCCGGCCGGCGCAGGAGGCGCTGCGCGAATCCTTCCCGCGCGCCGCGGACGAGATCGAGCGCACCATCAACCGCGGGGAGCTGGAAGAGGCGCGGCGCGAGATCGACCTGCTGCGCGAATTCGACCGCGACAACTTTACCGTGGCCCTGCTCGGCGGCAAGCTCTCCGCCGCGCGCAATATCGTGATGAAGCAGCACGAGGCCGAAGCCGAACGCATCCGCCAGGCGAGCGCCAGGCGCGGTGCCGCGATGTGACGCGTCGCCGGGGTCAACGCAGCAGTGGTCCGGCCCTCGCCAGCAGCAGCTCGACCAGTTCCGGCTGCATGAATGCGTAGTGGTCGGGGATGCCTAGGCAAACCACCCGCTTGCCCCTGAGCCGGGCGCGGTGGCGCGCCTGCAGACGACGGCGGTGGCTGGCCTCCATCACCACGATCAGTTCGGCCCAGTCCAGGTGCTCGGCCGACACCGGCACCTCGGCATCGTCGGCCAGTCCGGCGGAGTCGGCTTCGATGTCCGGCCACGCCGCGAACACCTGTTCGGCGGTGGGACTGCGCAGGCGGTTGCGGCTGCACACGAACAGCACGCGTCGCGCCGCCATCACGCCGACGCCAGGTATTCGTCTTTCAGGCGCACGTAGTGCTCGGCGGAATAGTGCAGATGCTCGATCTGGCGGTCGCTAAGCAGGCGCACGAACTTCGCCGGGTTGCCCAGCCACAGTTCGCGCTCGCCGACCACCTTGCCCGGCGGGATCAGCGCGCCGGCGCCGACGAAGCCGTACTTCTGCACCACCGCGCCGTCCAGCACGCTGGCGTGCATGCCGATCAGGCAGTAGTCGCCGATCGTGCAGGCGTGTACCACTGCGGCATGGCCGATGGTGACGCCCTCGCCGATCAGGCACGGAAAACCCGGGCCGTACGGGCCGGCGTGGGCGACGTGCACGATGCTGCCATCCTGGATGCTGCTGCGGGCGCCGACGCGGATGTGGTTGACGTCGCCGCGCAATACCGTGCCGGGCCAGATCGAGACATCGTCGCCGAGCACCACATCGCCGATCACGCTGGCGGCCGGGTCCACGTAGACGCGTTCGCCGAGGGTGGGCGTGATGCCCTTGTAGCTGCGCAGGGAATTCATCCGCACATGGTAGCGGCCGCTGCGTCCGGTGGGGATGGGTCCGAGCGCGGAGCGGAAACCAGTCGTCGTCGCGCCATCACATGATCATGCTTGATTTCGGCTCGCGTGGTCGCCACGCTGGCGGCTGGAAAAGGAGCGTTCATGAGTCACGACAACCCGCTGCTGGCCGACGACACCTTGCCGGCGTTCACGCAGATCCGCCCCGAGCACGTCGAGCCGGCGATCGACACGATTCTTGCCGACTACCGTGCCGGCATCGATGCGCTCACGGCGCCGGCTGCGCCGCGTGATTTCGCCACGCTGATGCTCACCCAGGAACGGCTGGAGCAGCGGCTGGCGCGGGCCTGGGCGCCGGTCAGCCATCTGCATTCGGTGGCCGACAGCGAGGCGCTGCGCAAAGTCTATGGCCCGGCCGAGGAAAAGCTCACCGAGCACGCGATCGAACTGGGCCAGAACCGTGCGCTGTACGCCGCGGTGCAGGCACTGGCCGATGCACCGGATTTCGCCGCGTTGCCGCGGCCGGAGCGTGCGCTGGTCGAACATGCGTTGCGCGATTTCAGGCTGTCCGGGTGTGGCGCTGGAAGAGCCGGCGCGTTCACGCTTCCGCGAGATCGGGGTGGAGCTGTCGAAACTCTCCACCGAATTCTCCAACGCCGTGCTCGACGCCAGCGAGGCGTGGCACGAGCACATCAGCGACGAGCGCGATCTCGCCGGCATCCCCGAATCCGGTCGCGCGGTGCTGCGCCAGTACGCCGAGGATCAGGATCTGGACGGCTATCTGGTCACCCTGAAACAGCCCAGCGTGCAGGCCGTGCTCAGCTATGCCGACAACCGCGGCCTGCGCGAGCGGGTGTACTGGGCGTACCAGACCCGTGCCTCCGACCAGGGCCCGAACGCCGGCAAGTTCGACAACAGCGCGCGCATCGAGAAGATCATGGCGCTGCGCCACGAGGCCGCGCAGCTGCTCGGCTTCGCCAATGCGGCGGAGGAATCGCTGGCGACCAAGATGGCCGCCTCGCCGACCGAGGTGATGGAGTTCCTGCACGACCTGGCCACCCGCGCGAAACCGGTGGCACAGCAGGAGCTGGCCACGCTGCGCGAGTTTGCCCACACCGAACTGAAGCTCGACAACCTGGAAGCGTGGGACGTCGGTTACGCCTCGGAAAAGCTGCGCCAGCGGCAGTACGCGCTGGACGAGGAACAGCTCAAGCCGTACTTCCCGCTGCCGGCGGTGATCGACGGCCTGTTCGGGCTCACCGAAAAGCTCTACGGCATCACGCTGGCCGCGCGCGACGGCGTCGACGTGTGGCATCCGGACGTGCGCTACTACGACGTGCGCGATGCGGATGGCCGCGTGTTTGCCGGCGCCTATGTCGACCTGTACGCGCGCAACGGCAAGCGCGGCGGCGCGTGGATGGACGTCTGCCGCGCCCGCTTCGACGACGGTGACAATCGGCAGTTGCCGGTGGCCTTTCTCACCTGCAACTTCGCCCCGCCGACCGAGGGCAAGCCGGCCCTGCTCACCCACGACGACGTGCTGACCCTGTTCCACGAATTCGGCCACGGCCTGCATCACCTGCTTACCGAGATCGCGCTGCCCTCGATCGGCGGCATCGACGGCGTCGAATGGGACGCGGTGGAACTGCCCAGCCAGTTCATGGAGAACTTCGGCTGGAACCGCGAGGCGCTGGATCTGTTTGCCCGTCACTACGAAACCGGCGAGCGGTTGCCGGACGAACTGTTCGAACGCATGCTGGCCGCGCGCCACTTTCACGCCGGCCTGTTCCTGGTGCGCCAGCTGGAATTCGCGCTGTTCGATTTCCTGCTGCATCTCGACTACGACCCTGCGCGGGGTGCCCACACGCTGGCCGTGCTGGAGAGTGTCCGCAAGCAGGTCGCGGTGCTGCATCCGCCAGCGTGGCAGCGCTTTCCGCACGGCTTCAGCCACGTCTTCGCTGGCGGCTATGCAGCTGGTTACTACAGTTATCTGTGGGCCGAGTTGCTGAGTGCGGATGCGTTCGGCGAGTTCGAGGAACACGCCGGAGAAAACGGCAGCGTGATTGATCGCGCCATCGGTGAGCGCTTCCGCCGTGAGTTCCTTGCGGTCGGTGCCAGCCGGCCGGCGCTGGAAAGCTTCATCGCCTTCCGCGGCCGGAAGCCGCAGCCGGAGGCGCTGCTGCGCAGCCACGGTCTGGTCTGAACACGGGTCGTGTCGCGCCGTTCGATTCGATGGCGCGTCACGGCAGATTTTTATCGAGGCAAAGAAAAGCCCGCCGAAGCGGGCTTTTCAAGATCGCTCAAATCCCGAAGGATTTAGGCAACCTGGACTTCCTCAGCCTGCAGGCCCTTCTGGCCCTTGGTGACGACGAACGTGACGCGCTGGCCTTCCTGCAGGGACTTGAAGCCCGTGCCCTGGATCGCGCGGAAATGCACGAACAGGTCGTCACCGCTTTCCGGGGTGATGAAGCCAAAACCTTTGGCGTCGTTGAACCACTTGACTGTACCGCTCTGACGATCCGACATGTAACATTACCTTTGAAGCATGGATGGTTTGCGGCCTGGAGCGGAATGCGCCTAGCCACAATAGAAGCAGGAAATCGGAGTTACCCCAGACTCTTGCTTGGCCAGCATACACCGGAATACGGATGTCCGGTGGGTTTTTTACGCGAACTTCCGCGAACTGGCCTGCCTAGGCCGCCCAAAGCCCCCGCTTTTTCGAGCCGAACCGCACTGCGGCGCCATTCCTGCCCACGCGACGGGTACGACCGGGCTTGTCGTGCCCGGTCGGGCCGGGTGGTTTTCGGCGCCGGGCAACCCCCGCCGGTGCTTCCCTTACAATGCGGCGATGAAGATCGCCTCGTGGAACGTCAATTCGCTGAAGGTGCGCCTGCCGCACCTCACCCAGTGGCTGGCCGACGCGCAGCCGGACGTGGTGGCGCTGCAGGAAACCAAGCTGGAAGACGCGAAGTTTCCGCTCGACGAATTGGCTGCCGCCGGTTACCGCGCGGTGTATTCGGGCCAGAAGACCTACAATGGCGTGGCGATCCTGGCCCGCGCCGAAGTCCATGATGGTTTCAGCGACATCGTCACCGACATTCCCGGGCTGGATGATCCGCAGCGGCGGATTCTCGCCGCCAGCATCGGCGGCCTGCGGGTAGTGGATCTGTACGTGGTCAACGGCAAGGCGGTCGGCGACGAGAAATACACCTACAAGCTGGACTGGCTGGCCAAGGTGCGCGAGTTTTTGGCGCGCGAGCTGGAGCGTCACCCCAACCTGGTGGTGCTGGGCGATTTCAACATCTGCCCGGACGATCGCGACGTCTACGATCCGGTCGCCTGGGGCGAAGACATCCTGTGCTCGCCACCGGAACGCGCCGGGCTCAAGGCGATCACCGACCTTGGCCTGCACGACAGCCTCCGGCTCTTTCAGCCCGAGGCCGGACACTTCAGCTGGTGGGATTACCGGCAGGCCGCGTTCCGACGCAACATGGGCCTGCGCATCGATCTGATCCTGATCGGCGAGGCATTGAAATCCGCCGCCACGGCGGCGGCGATCGACCGCGAACCGCGTCGCTGGGAGCGCCCCTCCGATCACACGCCGGTGACGCTGGAACTGGATATTTAAAGTAGATGACTGCAAAGACCGAATGGCCCAGCTCACTGGGCGACAACGAGCTGGATGAACTGGATCGCTATCTGCGCGCGCATACCGGCGAAGGCGACCTGCTGCTGGACGGCGTGCATGGCCTGCTCAGCGCGCTGGCGGTCGGTCCGTTGCTAGTGCTGCCGGATGAATGGCTGCACGAAGTGCTGCACGAGCCGTTCGCCGACGAGGACGAGGGCAACCGCGTGCTGGCGCTGCTGGCCAAGCTCAACGATTCGATCATCGCCGAGCTCGAGGTCGACGCCTACGAGCCGATCCTCGGCGAGGTCGAGATGGAAAGCGGCCCGATGCTGTCTGCCGCTGGCTGGTGCGAAGGCTTCAGCCGCGGCATCGACCTGCGCGCCGGGCTGTGGGAAAGCCGGCTGGCCGAGGACCCGCAGCTGATGGAATTGCTTGGCCCGGTGATGGCGCTGGCGGTGGACGAAGGCATTCTCAGCGCCGACACCGAGTTCGAAAAGCTCAGCGACGACGAATACGACGAATGCCTGGCCCAGGTGCCGGGCGTGCTCGGCGCGGTGAACCAGTACTGGCAGGCCAAGCCCGCCACCGAGGCGGAAGTCGAGGCGATGGTGCGCCAGCAGAAGCCGGAGACCGGCGACGATGGCAATCCGCCGCGCCAGCGCAGCGGACACTGGGTGCATTGAGGTTTGAGGTCCGGAGCGGGCAGAAAGCGGCGCCTCGCCGGAACTCCCTCGCAAGTTTCTCCCCATCCGCTGCCCGCCCTCCGCACTGTTGTCGCGGTGGAACGATCCGTTCCGGCCCCGGTGCTTGGATATGTGCGCGAACGGAGCCATCTTGGCTGCCAGTCATCCTTTATCCGGAGCACGCCATGAGCGACCGCCACATCACCCGCCGCATCCGCGGCATCGACACCGCCGACGGCGCCGGCGTCAAGCTGAAGCGCATCATCGGCCAGCCCGGGCTGGACATGCTCGATCCGTTCCTGCTGCTGGACGAGTTCCGCTCCGACAGCGCCGACGACTACATCGCCGGCTTCCCGGAGCATCCGCATCGCGGCTTCGAGACGGTCACCTACATGCTGGCCGGGCACATGCAGCATCGGCGACAACCACGGCAATCGCGGCGATCTCACCCCGGGCAGCGTGCAGTGGATGACCGCCGGCCGCGGCATCCTGCACTCGGAGATGCCGCAGCAGGAAAACGGCCTGATGTGGGGCTTCCAGCTGTGGGTGAACCTGCCGGCGAAGGACAAGATGACCGCGCCGCGCTACCAGGACATCGGGCCGGAGCGGATTCCGGTGGTGCATCCGGCCGCCGGCGTCGAGGTGAAGGTGATCGCCGGTTCGCTGGCCGGCGCCACCGGCCCGGTCGAAGGCATCGTCACCGCGCCGGTCTACCTGGACATCAGCCTGCAGCCCGGCGCCGCGCTGACGCTGGATCTGCCAGCCGGGCACCACGGCTTCGCCTACGTGTTCGACGGCGATGCAGCCCTGGTCGGCGGCGAGCAGCTGCGCCGCAGCGAGCTGGGCGTGCTGTCCGACGGCGAACAGCTGCAGCTGGCTGGCGACCATCAGCCGGCGCGCCTGCTGGTGGTGGCCGGCAAGCCGCTGAATGAGAGCGTGGCGCGTTACGGGCCGTTCGTGATGAACACGCCCGAGCAGATCCACGAAGCGATTGCCGACTTCCGCGCGGGCAAGTTCTAAACTGAGAAACGCTTTTCGTCACCGCCTCCTCTCCCCTGCGGGGAGAGGAGCGTGCCCAAAGGAAATCCCCTTGCGGGAAAAGGTGAGAGGCGGGTGTTCGCCCGGAAGTCTCAGCGTGGCCGCTCCATACGCAACGTCGCCGGAAGTTTGTATATCGCGAGCTCCCCATTTCGCCACACCACCGGCTCGCCGTTCAACCAGGCACGGCCGCTCGCCTTGCCCGCATACGGCCACGGCAACACCAGGCCGCCGGGCGGCACCGTCAGTCCACCCGCAATCCGCAATTCAAGCCCGTCATCCCGTTCGCGCAGGCTGTAGCCGAGTTCGCCATACGGCGTGCGCAGCCGCTCGATCCCGACACCCTGCCCTTGCAGCCACGCCACGGGAATCCCCGCGGCCAGCACCAGTGCGTGGTCGCGGCCACGCTCCCAGGCGAACATGTCGTACAGCGAGCGCAGGAAGTCCGAGGCGATCCACGCATGCGGCATGTCGCCGACGAAGCGCGGCTGGCGCGGCTCGCGGCCGACCACTTCGGCCCACTGGTTCCACGCGGCGGGGCGGCGGTCGGCGAAGAAGAAGTCCAGCAGCGGCGGCACCCGCTCGCGCCAGCCCAGCCGCACGAACGCCGCCACGTTGCGCCACTCGTACGGGGTGTAGTCGTCCCACGATTTGTCGCCATCGCGGCGCGCCACGAAACCGCGCCAGTAACGCTCGAACGTCTGCTGCAGCAAGACCGGCGGCAACCAGCTCTGCGCGTCACCGGGCGACAGCGCAATGGTGGTGGAAGTGGCGTCGAAGTCGCCCGGTTCGGCGGCGCCGGGGATGTAGTCGATGCCGTGCTGCTGCACGGCGGCCAGGATCGACGCCTGCAGGTCGGCGCGGAACTCATCGCGCGAGGCGGCCCAGCGCGCCGCCTCGTCGCGCTTGCCCATCGCGTCGGCCAGCGCCACCGCGTCGGCGTAGCCGCGCAGCGCCCAGAAGTCGTCCCAGTACGAATGCATCGGCTTGGCCGAGTAGCCTTCGTGGCTGATCGAGGCGGGCATCAGGCCGTACAGCGCCGTGCCGCGGTTCGCCGGTGCGCGTTCGCTCGCGCGAAGCTGGTCCATGTAGGCCACCGTGCGTTCGACGTGCGGCCACAGCTGCCGCAATCCGGCGAGGTCGTGGCCGTAGCGCCACCACTCGGCAATCGCGAACAGCAGCTCGCCGTGACTGTCATTCTCCGGCACCGGGTCGGAGCCGCGCGCGTCGACACAGCATGGCACCTTGCCGGTACGGAACTGGTGCGGCGCGTACCACGACACAAACGCGCCGACGACATCGGTGTGGCCGCTGCGCAGCAGGGCCTCACTCATCATCGCGCCGTCACGGATCCACGTGCGCGCGTACGAGCGGGTGCCCGGCTGCAGCGCGGGGCCGTCGCGCGAAACCAGCATCTGCGCCTGCGCGCTGCGCGCGGTGTCGACCAGCGCCTGCTGTGCGGCGGGCAAGCGCAGGCTCACCCGGTTGAGTTTTTCGCGCCACGCCGTCGCCACGTCATCGCGTTGCCGCTGCAGCCATGCCGTCGCGTCGGCAGGCGGTGCGAACGATGATTTGTCGGAGGGCACGACGAGCCCCAGCGTGATGGCCGAGTGCGGCGACACGGTCAGCTGGTACAGCAGCGCACCCTGCGCATGGCCGCTGTCGTCATGCAGCGTGCGGACCTGCGGACGCTCGCCGGCGGCCAACCGCTGCGGCAACGTGACGGCGCCATGTCGGCTGGCGACGAAGGCGGCCGGCGGTTGCAGCGGCACCACCCGCAGGCCGTGATTGACCTGCACCGCCTGGCCGTCCCAGTCGAGGTCGTGGATCGGACTGATGCCGCCGGGGGTGTTGAGGAACTGGGTCGGAGGATTGACCTGGAACGGGCGCAGCAGCAGGGCCAGCGTGAGCGTTCGCGGTTGCGCGCCGTCGTTGTGCAGGCGGTATTGCAGCAGCAGGTCCGAGCGGTCCGGCGTGCCGCTGGCGAACGCCGTGGTCTCCAGCTGCAAGCCGTCGGCCTGCCAGTGCACCGTGGGAATCGGCAGGTAATCGTCCTGCAGGCTTTGCGTGGTTTTCACCGTAGCCCAGTCGATCAGGGTCTTGCCGTCGAGCAGCATCGGCTCGATCGACCAGCCGCCCTTGCGCACTTCCACCGCGCCGTCTTCGGAGACCAGCGCCGACTGCTTCGCGCCGCCGTCGACGCCGACCAGGGTCCAGTAGCTCTGCTCGCCGGAGAACCCGCGTGGATAGATGCCGCGCGGCACACGCTTGGCCTGTTGCAGCAACAGCGCGTTCGGGGTGAGTTCGGCGGGCGTCGGTTCGTTCGCCGGCGCCGGCGGCAAGGGCGTCAGCCGCAGGTTGCCGACGCACAGCTCGCCGCGTCCGCCCTGTCCGGCGTAAACGGTGAACTCGAGTGTGCGGGTCTGCCGCAGCGTGCGGTCCTTGGCCGGGCCCCAGGCGGATTCGATCTCGCGCTTGCCGGCGGTGATCGTCTGCCAGTCGTTGCCGGGCTGGAAGTGCTCGCGCCGGTACCACCACACGTTGTCGCCGCTGGCGTCGATCAGCTTCAGCTGCAGGTCGTTCGGCGGCATCGTGCCGCGCACGTCGAACGACAGTGCGTAGTTGGCGGGGAAGGTGATCGGCAGCGTGCGGCGCATCGTGGCGCCACCGGAAACGCTGTTGAAGTCGAAGTCCAGGCACAGTGCCTTGCCGTGCGCGCCGTCGGCGGGGCGCAGCGCGGTGCTGATGTCGTCGGTGCCCTCGGCTTGCCACGCACTGGGGTGGGTGAAGTCGTCGAGGGTGCGTGGCGTATCGGCAGCATGGGCCATCGAACCGAGCGCCAGCCACAGCGGGAGCAGCAAAACCGGACACAGACCGTGATGCATGGCTTCAGCCCTTCACGCTGCCCAGCAGCAGCCCTTGCAGGTAGTAGCGCTGCAGCGCCAGGAACAGCAGCAGCACCGGCAAGACGGTGACCACCGAGCCGGCCATCATCAGTTCGCTGTCCTGCGAGTGTTCGCGTGCCAGCGAGGCCAGCCCGATCGGCAAGGTGTAGTGCTCTTGCCCGGTCAATACGATCAGTGGCCACATGAAGTCGTTCCACGCGGCGAGGAAAGTGAAGATCGCCAGCGTCACCACAATGGGTTTGAGCAGCGGCAGCACGATCTGCGCAAAGATGCGCCACTCGCCGGCGCCGTCGATGCGTGCGGCCTCCAGCAGTTCGTCCGGAATGCCGCGCGTGTACTGGCGCACCAGGAAAATGCCGAACACCGTGGCCAGCGCCGGCACGACCACGCCGGCGTAGCTGTTGACCAGGCCGAGGTACTTCAGCAGCAGAAACAGCGGCAGCATTGCCACCTGGGCGGGGATCACCAGCGCGCCGAGCAGCGCCTGGAACAGGCGCTCGCGGCCGGCGAAGCGCAGCTTGGCGAAGGCGTAGCCGGCCATCAGGTTGCACACCAGCGACAGCGCGGTGATTGCGCCGGCGACCAGCACGCTGTTGAGCATGTAGCGGCCCATGCCGGCGCGCACGAACAGCTCGCGGTAGTTCGCCCAGCTGGGGTGTTTCGGCAGCAGCGCCGGCGGCAGTGCGCTGGCCTCGCCCGGCGCCATGAACGACACCGACAGCATCCACAGCAGCGGAAACAGCGCGACCACTGCAACGCCGATCAGCAGGCCGTTGATCATGGCCTTCGCCAGCCGCGGGTTCATGTCTCGTCTCCACGCTGCGACAGCTTCACCATCAGCACGGTCACCGCAAACATGAGCAGGAACAGCAGGAACGCCACCGCCGAGGCGGAGCCGAGGTTCCACCACTTGAAGCCCTCGTCGTACATCAGGTACAGCACGCTCACCGTACTCTGCAGCGGCCCGCCCTCGGTCATCACGTAGGGCTCGGCGAACAGCTGGAAATAGCCCGACACGGTAAGGATGCCGACCATCAGCATGGTGGGTTTGAGCATCGGCAGGGTGATGTGGCGGAACTGCCGCCACGCCGAGGCGCCGTCGATGCGCGCGGCTTCGTACAGGTCCGGCGGAATCGCCTGCAGCCCGGCCAGGAAGATGATCATGTTGTAGCCGAAGTTCTTCCACACCGCGAACAGGATGATCGTCGGCATCGCCCAGTGCGGATCGCCCAGCCAGTCGATCGGATGGATGCCGACCAGGCCCAGCACGTAGTTCGCCATGCCGTACTTGGTGTTGAACAGGTAACGCCAGATCACCGCCACCGCCACCACGGTGGTCACCACCGGCGCGAACAGCGCGGTGCGGAACAGCGGCTTGCAGCGTGCCAGCGGCGAGTTGAGCAGCATGGCCGCGCCGAGCGAGGCGCCCATCGACAGCGGCACGCCCACCGCCACGAAATACACCGTGTGGCCGAGCGCCGACCAGAACAGCGGGCGATGCAGCAGCTCCCAGTAGTTGGCGAAACCGACGAAGCGCAGGTTGCGGATGTCGGCCAGCGCGTAGAGGTCGTAGTCGGTCAGGCTGAGCACCAGCGCGGCCAGCACCGGCAGCAGGAAGAATACGCCCAGCACGACCAGTGCCGGGGCGAGGAACAGCCAGGCATTGCGTTGCGGGCTCATGGCGTGGACTCCCGGCTGTGGTCGGGTTGCGCATGGTCGAGCACCCAGCGGCGCTTGGCCAGGATCGCGTCGGCGCGCCGGTTGATCTCGGCGGCGGCCTGGTCGATCGTCAGCCGGCCGGCGATCGCCTGCGCGGCGACCAGCTGCATCTCGTTGGCGATGCGCTCCCACTCCGGCACCGGCGGGGTCGGCCTCACCTGCTCCAGCTGCTCGCGGAATGCGCGCGCCTTCGGGTCGTCGCGCAGCGCGCCGCCTTCCCATGAACTGCGCCGCGGTGGCATGTCGCCGAGCAGGTCGTAGAACTGCTGCTGCACCGCCGGTTGCGACAGGTATTCGATCAGCTGCCAGGCGGCGTCTTTGTGCTTCGAGGCGCGGAAGATCACCAGACTGGAGCCGCCGGCCACGCCGATGCCGGCGCCGTCCGGGCCGGGCAGCGGCGCGGTGGCCCAGTCATCCTGCTGGGCGGCGGGCAGGCGCGAGCGGAACTCGCCGATGTTCCACGGCCCGGACAGGTAGAACGCGTACACGCCGCGGCCGAATTCCGTCCATGGGTTGCCGGCCTCGACGTTGGTGATCGCCGGCGCCTGGCGCAGCCGGAACGTGTCGACATAGAACGCCAGTGCGCGCTTGAAACCGGCGCTCTCGAAGTTGCCGTAGCGGCCGCCGTCGCGCAGCAGCGGTTCGGGTTGCTGCAGCGCCAGCGACATCAGCTGTTCGTATTCGTTGGTCGGCAGCAGGATGCCGTAGCGATGATGCGAGGGATCGCTCAGCGCGGCGAGCTGGCGGCGCCACTCGGCCCAGTTGTGCGGCGGCACGTCGAAGCCGGCTTTCTCAAGCAGGTCCTTGCGGTAGAACAGCAGCCGCGTATCGACGTACCACGGCACGCCGTACAGGGTGCCGTCGATCACGTTGGTGGCCCAGATGCTGGCGAAGTAGTCGTGCGGCTGCACCACCGTCGAATGGTCCACGCGCGCCTGCAGCGGCTCCAGCGCGTGCAGCGCCGCCAGCTCGGGCAGCCAGGTGTTGCCGAGTTGGCTGAGGTCCGGCGTGGAGCTGCCGGCGAATGCGGTGAGCAGTTTCTGGTGCGCTGCGGTCAGCGGCAGCTGCTGCACTTTCACGTGGATGTCCGGGTGCGCGCGCTCGAACGCCGGCAGCAGCTGGATGATCGCCTCGCCCTCGCGGCCGATCGTCCAGAACGTGAGTTGCTGCTGCCCGGCCGGCGCCGGCGCGCAGCCGCCCAGCAGAACGCCGCACAAGGCGATCCCGGCCAGCAGCATGCCGCGCCGCGATCGCTGCGGGCGCGCCCCGCCGGTCATTTTTCCGCTGTCCGCGCGCCCAGCCAGCCGCCCTCGAAGCCGGCGCGCTCAAGTCCCTTGCGGATGTACGGGTTCTTCTTCATCACGTCCCACACGAAATCACTGCGCCAGTTCTCGATCATCAGCACGATCGGGCCCTGGTCAATGCCCAGGTACACATTGTCGACCCAGCCCATCGGCATCAACTTGCCGGTGCGCAACTGGGTCCGCACGTGGAAGCTGGGGTTGAACGCGTCGATGAAGCCGTAGCTGCCGTAGATGTCCTTGCCGTAGCGCCGCTTCATCTCCTCCAGCGCGGGGATCACCAGCTCCGGCGCGAACGCGATCGAGCCGCCCGCCGCGGTCGGCGCGATGGTGCCGTCGTCCACCGCCCAGCCGAGCCCGGCGCCGCGGGCGGTGTAGCCGTGGAACTCGCGCCGGCCCTGGCCCTCGACGATGACGCCGCCGGGGCCGTTGCTCGCGGTCAGCCCCCACACGTTCGGGCCGTAGCCGGTCCAGCCGCCCGGGTTGGCGATCGCGTAGTTGCGCTGGGCGATCACCGCGCGGCGGCTGTTCTCGAAGTAGTCGAGGCCGTGTTCGCGGTTCCAGGCGTCGCGGATGCCGCGGAAGTCGATCCACACGTGGCTGTACTGGTGGCCGAACATCGGCCCGAAATTCAGCAACTGCTCGCCGTGGAACTTGCCCCAGTGGCGGTCGTAGGTGCTCGTCCATGCGCGCCACGCATCGGTGCCGACCGGATGGGTGGGCGAGCCCAGCGCCAGCACGTACAACAGCATGGCCTCGTTGTAGCCCTCCCAGTCGTGCGGGATGAACTTGCCTTCCGGCGTCCAGCCCATGCTGACCAGCGGCGGACGCGCCTGCGCCCAGGTCCAGTCGACGCGGCGGTAGATGCGGTCGGCCAGTTCGCGGATCTCGTGTTCGGCCGGCGTGTCGCGGTCGTAGTACGACTGCGCGAACAGCACGCCGCCAAGCAGCAAAGTGGTGTCAACGGTGGACAGCTCGGTCCAGCGCGCGAAACGCTTGCCGCTGTCCATGTCGAGGAAGTGGTAGAAGAAGCCGCGGTAGCCGCTGGCGTCGTCTTCACTGTCGTTCTGCGGCGCGGTGTCGAAGAAGCGCAGGGTGGCCAGGGTGCGTCCGATCGCCTGCTCGCGCGTGATGTAGCCGCGCTCCACGCCCACCCCGTAGGCGGTCAGGCCGAAGCCGACCGCGGCGATGCTGGAGAAGGACTTGCCCGGGTAGTGGTCGGGGATCAGCCCGTTGGCGGGGTTGGCGCTGTCCCAGAAGAAGCGGAAGCTGCGCTGCTCGAGGTCGTTGACCAGCGCCGGAACGACCGGTGCGCTGGTTTGCGCAGGGAGGGCCGGGCGCGCCTGCCAGGCGGGACTGGCCGGGGCAGTGACAACCAGGGCGAGGCCGAGCAGGAACGAGGAAAGCCACGCGGGCCGGTGCGAGAACATCATGATGGGTCTGCCGTACTTTGCGTTTGCAGCCATGCGAACCCGTACCTCCGCACGGGTTCGCATGGCTATTCAGACGTCCGCCCGCAAGCTGCGGGCGGACGGGTGAAGCGGCGATGCTGCAGGTGCCGCGGTGGATCAGAACGTGTAGCGCGCGCCGACCTGGAAGCGGCGGGTCTGGTTCGGGTCGGCGCCGGTGGCCTGGCCGAAGTTGGGGTCGTAGAAACTGCCGTTGTAGCCGTTGATGACGTCGCGGTTGAATACGTTGAACACGTCGAAGCGCAACTGCAGCGCCTGGCTCTGGCCCCAGCGGAACTCCTTGGAGACGGCCAGATCGAGGTTGATGTACTTGCGACCGTATTCTGCATTGTGGAAATAGCTGCAGTTGTAGTCACAGGTGGCGGTGCCCTTGAACACGTCGAACGGCGCGCCCGAGTTGTAGGTGAAGATGCCGCTGAAACGGGTATCCCACGGCCCGTGCACCTGGCCGCTGATCACCAGATTGTGCTTCGGGCCGACATGGTCAGCGGGGTAGCCGGCCGGATTGACGTAGTCGAGCGAGTAGTTGTCGTTGCCCTGCTGGCGCGCCCGCTGATAGGTGTAGGCCACGTCCAGGCCCCAGCCGGAGGCCGTGGTGTACGGCTTGCTCACGCTGACCAGCACGCTGCTGGCCTGGGTCTTCTTGTAGCCGTTGGTCAGCACCACGCCGTACGGACTGCCCGGCATGATGTCGAGATTGAAGCCGGGCGTGGTCAGGCGGTTGCCCCAGAGCCAGGTGAACTGGCGATAGCCGAGTACGCGGCTCAGGGTCAGCGAACCGGTCCAGTCACCCAGGACCTGCTTCACGCCGACGCTGAACTGGTCGGTGTACGGCGACTTGGTGTGGTTGTTGATCGTGTCGATTTCCTGGCTGAAACCGGCCGTGCCGGAAGCCAGCAGCTGGTCGAGCCCCGCGGCGGAGAGATATTTCGGATCCCATGCGATCGTTCCCGGCGTGACGCCGCCGGGGCTGAACAGGAATGTGTAGTTCGGCACCTGCGCGTGGATCGGCTCCTGGCTGATCCAGTCGAACGGCGTGCGCGAGTAATAACGGCCGGCGCCGCCGAACAGGGTCGTGCTCTGATCGCCATCTTTGCTGAGGTCCAGCGAGAAGCCAACGCGCGGCTGGATCTGGTCCTTTTCCGGCTTGCGTTCATGCCCGGTGCTGATGTTGGCCTGCAGGCCCAGATATTCGAGCGTCGGAATCTGCGCCGTGGGCGTCACGTAGTGGTTGTTGAGCGCGTTCGTCTCGTAATCCCAGCGCACGCCCAGATTGAGCTGCAGGCGCTGGGTGACGTCCCAGTCATCCTGGAGGTACACGCCCAGCTGGTTGTCATGTAGTTGCGCGCCGGTGCCCAGCGGCGCGTAGACCGCGCGATAGGGGCTGTCGAAGCCACCCGGATAGGCCGCGCCGATCTGGTAGTTGTAGGACGGCACGGCGTTGTTGTTCTGCAGCAGGTTGATGCGGTAGCTGGAGTATTTGACGCCCATCTTCACGGTGTGGTCGCCGTGCCAGGACAAACCGGTGAGGGTCAGATCGTCGCGCAGGGTGGTCTGGTCCTGCGACTTGTTCTGCAAACCGGAAGCGCCGCCGAGGATGGCGATGTTCGGTTCGTAGATCTGCTGGATCAGGTTCGGTTCGGCTGCCGTCGGGTTGAATTTGTAGCGACCGCTGTCGAGCAGCAGGTCGTTGGTCCAGTTGTCGCCGAACGAGCTCCACTTCAGCAGCAGGTCGCTGACATCGTTGTTGCGCTCGGTGCGCCCCTGGTAGGTCGTCGTGCCGCCGAAGCCGAGGATTTCCTTGTCCTTGCGGTCGGAGTAGCTGAGATCGATGCTGTTGTTCTCGTTGGGCTGCCAGCTCAACTTGCCGAACCAGGATTTTTCATTGAACGGCGCGGCGAAGGTGCCGTTGTACTGCTGGAAGCGCGGATCGATGATCGAGACGTTCTGGTTGTTGACGTCCTTGCGCTCCTCGTAGTTGATGAAGAACAGCAGTTCGTCCTTGAAGATCGGACCGCCAAGATTGAAGCCGCGCTGCTGGCGCTTGTAGTCGGGCTTCTTCACGTGATTCTTCTTGTCGAAGGAATCCTGCGCGATCATCGACTGGTTCTGGAAATAGTCGTAGATCGTGCCGTGAAACTCGTTGCTGCCGGACTTGGTGATGGCCGTGATGACGGCCGTGCCTGCCTGCTCGTACTCGGCCTTGTAGTTCTGGGTCAGCACGCGATATTCGGCGATCGCCTCCTGCGAGAAGGGATTGCCGCGGCTGGAGTCCTGTCCGACCAGGCCACCCTTGAGGATGTCGTTGCGCTGGCTGGCGCCGTCGATGAAAACGTTTACATTCTCGGCTGATTGACCGCCCGAGGAAAACGATTTCTGGGTGGGGTCGTGCGAAATGGTGACGCCTGGCACCAGTTGGGCGAAGTCGAGGAAGTTGCGTTCGTTCTGCGGCAGGTTGGCGATCTGCGCTTGCGAGATGTTTTGCGCCACTTCCGACGTGCGTGTTTCAACCAGCGAGGTAGCGCTGACGGTGACCCCCTGCAGATTGGTGGCTTTGGCGGAGCTGGGGGCCGGCGCGGCGGAAGAGACGTCGAGATTCAGATTGAGCGATTGGCCCACGTGCACGGTGACGGTCTGGCTTGCCGTGCTGCCGTTGCCGCTGGCCACGATGTTGTAGCTGCCAGGAGCCAGGCTTACCAGGGTGTAGTTGCCGTCGGCGCTGACCTTTGCCTTGTTGACGAAGCCGGTGGCGGTATTGGTGGCGACGACGTCGGTCGGCATCTGCCCCTGCGGTGCGGTGATGTGGCCGCGCAGAGTCGCCTTGCTGTTCTGGGCGCTGGCGATGCCAGGTACTAGAAGCGTAGTGACGAGCAGGCCGGCGAAAGCCAGCGAGATCTGTCTGGATAGCATGCGTTGATTGACCATGACCCTCTCCCGTAAATCGTTGCAAGAAATTCGGACTGTCTGCTGTCACGTTGCTGCGGTGCTGCCCGTAAGCCGGAACGCCCCTTCGATCCGTTCACGCGAACCGCTTCGTGTCGACGCGGTTTCAGCCGGCGCCTTCCCGCGCCGGTCCTGATTTCTGTCTGTCATGTGGTGTTCCGCAGGAGGTGCGTACCACCAGCTTGGCGGCGACGCGGCGATGGATGCCGCCCATCAGGTTGTTCGGGTTGTCGATCTGCTCGCCCAGAAATTCCATGGCCTGGCCGCCGAGCTCGGCGATATGCACCTGGATCGTGGTCAGCGATGGCGTCACATAACGCGCCATCGGCACATCGTCGAAGCCGCTTACGGCGATTTCCTCGGGCACGCAGATGCCGGCGTCGCGCAGGGCCGCCATGCAACCGATCGCCATCATGTCGTTGGCGGCGAATACGGCATCCGGCCTTGGCCGCATCGCCAGCACCTGCTGTCCGGCGTGGTAGCCGGATTCCTCGCTGAAGTCCCCGCGCAGCATGCTCACCGGGCTTTCGGGCGCATGCCTGATGAGCGCTTCGCGGTAGCCGAGTTCCCGTTCGGCGGCATCGCGATTGCCGGGCGGCCCCTGGACAAACACGATCCGGCGGTGGCCAAGCGCCAGCAAGTGCTCGACCATCAAGCGTGCGCCACCGTCGTTGTCCACCGACAGCGCGCAGTAGTCGGCGCCGGCCAATCGGGTATTCACCAGCACGGTCGGCAGTCCATGCGGCAGGTTCTGCTGCAGAAAGGCATCGTCGGCGTGCGGCGACATCAGCAGCAGGCCGTCGACACGTCCCTGCATCGCGCGCAAGGCCATGGCGGCAGCTGCCGCGTCGTCGTGCGAACTGGAAACCAGCAGATGCAGGCCGCGCGCCCGCGCGGCCAGGTCGATGCCGCGGATCAGCTCGGAAAAGAACTCGCCATACAGGTCGGGCAGCAGCGCGCCGACGGTGTTCGTGCGGCGGGTGATCAAGGTGCGCGCCGCGGCATGCGGCACGTAACGCAGGCGCAGCGCGGCTTCGCGAATGCGCTGACTGGTCTCGGCGGTTACCCCGCGGCCGTCATTCAGGGCACGTGAGACGGAGGCCACCGACACCTTGGCCTCGCGCGCCACATCTTTGATGGTTGCTGCCGACATGCCGGACGGTCCAGGAAGGGCATAAAAAATCGCATTGCGGCGGCAACGTAAACGTTTTCATGACGCATTGTAAAGTGCTTGTAAAGCCGTTTTTCTGCTGCGCCGCGACAGTTTCCGACTTGTCCACGGCTTGCATGCCGGGCGGATCGGCGATGGAGCGCCAACAGCGCCCAGGGCGCGCGATACGGCGGTGCAACAGCCAAATCGTTGGCACGATTCAGGCTTGTTTCTCAGAGAGCTGGCAATTCTGTGAATGGCGTCACTGATGCGAAGTCGATTTTGTTAAATATTCGATTCTTCCGTTAAATGAAGGTTAATCTTCGTGGACTCAAGCGACTGTATCCTCAAGTTGCTGCAAATTTTGAAGGTGCTCCAGACAACTTGCTGTTTTTCAAGACCATGATGACTCTACTGACCCTGCTGTTTGCTGCTGCTGCCGTGCTGCTTGCCAGCGCGTTCCGGCGCGTGCCGGCGGGCCAGGTCTACAGCCTGTACCGTCGTGGCAAGCTGGTGCGCGTGCTGCAGTCCGGTACCCACCTGGTGTTGCCCGTACTGGACCGGGTTGCACACAAGATCAACCTGGCCGGCCAGACCCTGCGTTTCGAAGAGCCGCTGGCCGACGCGCACGACGTGCGCGGGACGGTGTACTGGCAGGTGCTGGAGCCGGAACGGGCCGATGCGGTGTTCGAACAGGTCGACCAGCTGATCCGTCGCGGCGCGCAGGAAGCCCTGCGCAGTGAGCCGGCAGCCGATCACGCGGATCGCCGCGACCTCGGCGTACGGGTGAAACAGTCCTTGAACAGCGCGCTGCGTGAGCGCGGCATGATGGTGACCCGGGTCGAGCTCGACGTGGTCTGACCATGGCATTGCGGCAGGGCATCCGAGAGTGCCCGCCGCTGGGGGTTTGCAAGTCTTCGGCCCGCTTCGGCGGGTTTTCTTTTCAGCGGATTGGCAATACCGGCGTGGGCCGCGGATACTTTGCGCCCCCACGCTTCTCGAACGACCTCCGATGACCACGCGCGATGCCTTGCAGGCCCGACTCGAACAAGGCATCGCCGCGCTGGGGCTGCAGCTGCCGGCCGAAGCGGTGCCGCGGCTGCTCGATTACCAGGCCCTGCTCGAACGCTGGAACGCGACCTACAACCTCACCGCGGTGCGCGATCCGGCGGAGATGGTCACCCGCCATCTGCTCGATTCGCTGGCAATCCTGCCGTACGTGCGAGGCCAGACCCTGGCCGACCTGGGCACCGGCCCCGGCCTGCCCGGCGTCGTGCTGGCGATCGCCGCGCCGGGGCGCGAGATCCTGCTGGTCGATTCCAACGGCAAGAAGGTGCGCTTCCTGCGTGAGGCGATCCGTGCGCTGAAGCTCGACGGCGTGCGCGCCGTGCAGTCGCGGGTGGAAGACGTCGAGGGCCAGTTCGACTGCGTCACCGCGCGCGCATTCGCCAGCCTCGCCGACATGCTCGGCTGGGGCGGCCACCTGTTGGCGCCGGACGGGATCTGGCTGGCGATGAAGGGCAAGCGCCCGGACGAGGAATTGCCCGGCATCCCGGCCGGTTTCGCCGTGCGCGGCACGCACGAACTGGCGGTGCCGGGACTGCCGGCCGAACGCCATTTGCTGGTGCTGGGGCGAGCCTGACCTAAGCGCGCTTCGAATTTTGGTTACGTTCGGGCTGAGCGTAGTGCCGAAGGCGCGAAGTCGAAGCCGCGCGCACCCTTCGACTTCGCCGCTGCGCGGCTACGCTCAGGGTGAACGGTAAAGGCTTCATCGCGTGAACGATTTTATTCGCCCAGCACGCCGCCGTTGCTCTCGATCACCTGCGCGTATAGCTTCGCGGTGGCCTTCGGCGTGCGCTGCTGGGTGGCGAAGTCGACGTGGTACAGCCCGAAGCGCTTGGAGAAACCCAGCGACCATTCCAGGTTGTCCATCAGGGACCACGCGTAATACCCCTTCAGATTCACGCCGGCCGCGATCGCCTTGTGCACGGCCTTGAGGTGCTTGCGCAGGTAATTCGTGCGCAGCGGATCATCGAGTTCGCCGTTCTCGGCCACCGGCGGGTCGTAGAACGCCGAACCATTTTCGGTGATGTACAGCGGGATGTCGCCGTAGCGCTCCTTGAACCAGGTCAGCGTGTCGGTCAGGCCTTGCTCGAACACTTCCCAGCCGGTCTCGGTGTAGGTCTTGTTTGGCTGGCGCACTGGCGAGGCTTTCAACGGGTACTGGTTCGGGTCGTGCTTCACCACGGCGCGGGTGTAGTAGTTGATGCCGACGAAATCGACCTGCTGCTTGGTCAGCTTGAAATCGTCTTGCGGGAAATCCGGCCACGCGTTGCCGAAGATTTCCTTCAGCTCGGGCGGGTAGCTGCCCAGCAGCGCCGGATCGGCGAACTGCTGGTTCATGTAGGCGTGCGCGCGGCGGGTCGCGGCGAGGTCCTCGGCGCTGTCCGAGTGCGGATATTTCGGCTCGATGTTGAACACCACGCCAATCTCGTGCTTGCCGTGCGCGCGGTACGCCTGGATGCCGGCGCCGCTGGCGCGCATCAGGTTGTGCGCGGCGATCGGCGCCTCGTACTTGCTGCGGTGACCCGGCGCCAGCGCGCCGTGCAGATAGCCGCCGTCGGTGACCACCCACGGCTCGTTGAGGGTGGACCAGCGAGGCACGCGGTCGTCCAGCGCCTTGAACATCACCTCGGCGTACTCGGCGAACCAGTGCGCGATGTCGCGGTTGAGCCAGCCGCCGCGGTCGTCCAGTGCCGCCGGCAGGTCCCAGTGGAACAGCGTGGCGTTCGGCGCGATGCCGTTTTCCAGCAATTCGTCGACCAGCCGCGAATAGAAGTCCAGCCCCTTCGGATTGACCCGGCCGGTGCCCTCGGGCAGCACGCGCGCCCAGTTGATGCTGAAGCGGTAGCCCTGCAGGCCCAGCGCCTTCATCAGCTGCACGTCGTCCTTGTAACGGCGGTAGTGGTCGCAGGCGACGTCGCCGGTATCGCCGTTCACCATCATGCCCGGCGTGTGGGCGAAGCGCTGCCAGATGCTGGGACCGGCATCGTCGGCCAGCGGCGAGCCTTCGATCTGGTAGGCCGAGGTGGCGGCACCCCAGTGGAAGCCGTCGGGAAAGCGGAAGCTGGGGTGCGTCATGAAAGTTCCTGCGATCAAAGCGCTTGATGTAAACGATTACATCGGCAGAATAGCCGAATGTTTCGGCGATGTGCAGACAGGCGCATGCTGCGACCAAGACGGGCCGTCGTGGCCAACCCCACTGGAGATGCCATGGCTGCCGTACGTCTGGACCACCTGCGCAAGGTCTACCCGAACGGTCACGTCGGCGTGGCCGACGCCAGTTTCGAGATCGCCGATGGCGAATTGCTGGTGCTGGTGGGGCCGTCGGGCTGCGGCAAGACCACCTTGCTGCGGATGATCGCCGGGCTGGAGTCGATCAGCGGCGGTACGCTGAGCATCGACGGCCGCGTGGTCAACGAGGTGGCCCCGAAGGATCGTGACATCGCGATGGTGTTCCAGAACTACGCGTTGTACCCGCACATGACGGTCGCCGAGAACCTCGGCTTCGGCCTGAAGCTGCGCGGCCACAAGCAGGCCGACATCGACCTGCGCGTGGCCGCGGCGGCGAAGACGCTGGAGCTGGAAGCGCGGCTGGCTTCGCGTCCGGCCGCACTGTCCGGCGGCCAGCGCCAGCGCGTGGCACTGGGCCGGGCGCTGGTGCGCGATCCCAAGGTATTCCTGCTGGATGAGCCGCTGTCCAACCTGGATGCCAAGCTGCGCCTGTCGATGCGAGTGGAGATCGCGCGGCTGCATCGCCAGCTCAAGGCCACCATGATCTACGTCACCCACGACCAGATCGAGGCGATGACCCTGGGCCAGCGCATCGTGGTGCTGGATGGCGGGGTGATCCAGCAGATCGACACGCCGATGAACCTGTACGACAAACCCGCCAACCTGTTCGTCGCCGGCTTCGTCGGCAGCCCGGCGATGAACCTGTTGCGCGGCACGCTGCGCCGCGATCAAGGCTGGACGCTGGCCACCGCGCACGGCGACATCGCGTTGGGCGCGCCGCCGTCGGCGACGGCGTGGCAGCCGTGGCGCGATCGCGACGTGGTGCTGGGCATCCGCCCGGAAGACCTGCAGCCGCAGGACGCCGGCGAGGGCGCGCTCAGCGCCCGGCTGGAGGTGCTCGAACCGGTTGGCAACGAGGTCTTCCTGAACCTGCGTTACGGCGACCAGGCGCTGGTTTCGCGGGTGGCGCCGCGCGCCCTGCCCGAGCCGGGCAGCACGCTGGCGCTGGGCCTGGTAGCCGAACGGCTGCACCTGTTCGACGCCGCCAGCGGGGCGCGGATCGGCGCCTGAGCGCCGGTTCGACGGTCTCGAGTACCCGCCGCCGGGGCCTTTGGACAGGCGTTGCGGGCAGGCAGCACTCGGCTGGGCGAGGCATTACACTAATCCTCTCCCGCGTCCGGTAGCTATCCATCCATGGCTCGCATCATCGCTGTCGCCAACCAGAAGGGTGGCGTCGGCAAGACCACCACTGCCGTCAATCTCGCCGCTGCGCTGGCCGCCGCGAAGCGCAAGGTATTGCTGGTCGACCTGGACCCGCAGGGCAATGCCACGATGGCCTCGGGCGTCAACAAGCGCGACATCAAGGCGAGCGGTTGCGAAGTGCTGCTGGAGGAAGTGGAGATCGCCGCGGCGATCGTGCCCACCGACGCGCACTACGATCTGCTGCCGGGCAACGGCGACCTCACCGCGGCCGAGCTGAAGCTGATGGACGCGCTGGCGCGCGAGCACCGGCTGAAGGAGGTGCTAGCGAAGGTCTCGGCGAACTACCACACCATCCTGATCGACTGCCCGCCGTCGCTGAACCTGCTCACGTTGAACGCACTGACCGCGGCCGATGGCGTGCTGATCCCGGTGCAATGCGAGTACTTCGCGCTGGAAGGGTTGTCGAGCCTGCTCGACACGGTCAAGGCGGTGCGCCACCGGCTGAACCCGACGCTGGAGATCGAGGGCCTGCTGCGCACCATGTACGACGTGCGCAACAACCTCGGCAACGAAGTCTCGGCCCAGCTCACCCAGCATTTCGGCGACAAGGTGCTGCGCTCGATCATCCCGCGCAACGTGCGGCTGGCCGAAGCGCCCAGCCACGGTCAGCCGATCCATCTGTACGACCGCAGCTCGCGCGGCGCGATCGCCTACATCGGCCTGGCCGGCGAGGTGATCCGGCGCGAGCGCGGGCTGCCGCGCGGCGCCGCGCCAGCGCTCGATCCGGCTGACGACGCCGAACCGCCAGTGCCCGTGCACGGCGACAGCGGCCCGACGCTCAAGGCGCCGGCCGCCAATCACCAGGAATAAGGCATGGTTGCGAAAAAACGTGGATTGGGACGCGGGCTGGATGCCCTGCTCGGCGGCGACGCCGGCGCGGCGCCGTCGCTACTGGCGCAGGAAGGCGAGTTGCGCATGCTGCCGATCCAGCAGATCCAGCCCGGCAAGTACCAGCCGCGGCGGCACTGGAACGACGAGGCGCTGGACGAGCTGGCCGCTTCGATCAAGGCGCAGGGCCTGATCCAGCCGGTGGTGGTGCGCGAGATCGGCAGGAACAGCTACGAGCTGATCGCCGGCGAGCGCCGCTGGCGGGCGGCACAGCGGGCCCAGATGGGCGAGATTCCCGCGCTGATCAAGCAAGTATCCGAAGAAGCCGTGCCGGCGATGGCGCTGATCGAGAACATCCAGCGCCAGGACCTCACTCCGCTGGAAGAAGCCGACGCGCTGAAGCGGCTGATCGACGACTTCGACCTCACCCACCAGCAGGCCGCCGACGCGGTTGGCCGTTCGCGCGCCTCGGTGTCGAACATGCTGAGGCTCACCGAAATGCCGGAGTCGATCAAGCGCCTGCTCGACGACGGCAAGCTGGAAATGGGCCACGCCCGCTGCCTGCTGACCCTGGAGGAATCTATCGCCGTGCCGCTGGCGCGTCAGGCCGCGACCCTGGGCTGGTCGGTGCGCGAGCTTGAAGACGCCGCGCGCCGCGCGCAGACCGCGCCCAAGGGCAAGGCCAAGCACGCAGCCGCACGCGACCCGAACATCGCCGCGCTGGAGCGCGAACTGGCCGAACGCTTCGCCACCCGCGTCGAACTGGCCCAGGGCCGCGGCGGCCGCGGCAAGCTGGTGATCCACTACCACAGCAACGACGAACTGGATGGCATCCTCGGCAAGATCCGCTGAGGTCTGCCGCCGTCACAGCGCAGGGCGGGCAAGGCCCGCTGGCTTTCCGGTACGTCGCACCAAAACGATGGGCGGTGCCCGCCCTGCAGGTCGCTGACGGAACCCGTGTTGCTAAACTGCGCCCTGCCGCGTCGCGCGCTGCACCTGCCCCGCTGAAAGGCTTCTCCCCATGCCGCAACTTTCCGTCGTCGTCCCCGTCTTCAACGAACGCGACAACATCCCGCCACTGCTGGCCGAGATCGCCGCCGCGCTGCGCGGCCAGGTCGATTACGAGGTCATCTACGTCGACGACGACTCCAGCGACGACAGCCGCGCCGTGCTGGCCGCGCAGAAGGCGCTGCACCCGGAGCTGCGCGTGCTGCACCATGTCACCCGCAGCGGGCAGAGCACGGCGGTGTGGAACGGCGTGCGCGCGGCCGCCGCGCCGTGGATCGCCACGCTGGATGGCGACGGCCAGAACGACCCGGCCGACATTCCGAAACTGCTCGCCGCACGCGACACCGCGCCGGCCGACATGCGCTTGTTCGCCGGCTGGCGCACCACCCGCCGCGACAGTTTCAACAAGCGGATTTCCTCGAAAGTCGCCAACGCGGTGCGCTCGCGCATGCTGAAGGACGCCACCCCGGACACCGGCTGCGGCCTGAAGCTGTTCGAGCGCGAGGTGTTCCTGCGCCTGCCCTACTTCGACCACATGCACCGCTACCTGCCGGCGCTGGTCAAGCGCGCCGGTTTCCAGATCCAGAGCGTGCCGGTCGGCCACCGCCCGCGCACCGCCGGTGTGTCCAAGTACGGCATGCTGGACCGCCTGTGGGTTGGCCTGGCCGACCTGCGCGGCGTGGCCTGGCTGATGCGCCGCGGCAAGGTGACGGCTGTCGAGGAACTCTGATCCGGATCACGCCGGCCTGATTTGGTCGTCGTATGCTGGGGATCTCCTTTCGGGGGATCCGCCCATGAGCATCACCGTCAAGCGTGTCTACGAACCGGCCGCGCAAGCCGACGGCTATCGCGTGCTGATCGACCGGTTGTGGCCGCGTGGGCTGAAGAAGGACGCGGTACCGCTGGACCGGTGGGCGAAGGAGCTGGCACCGTCGACCGCCCTGCGCCAGTGGTTCGGCCACGACCCGGCACTGTGGGACGGCTTTCGCCACCGCTACGCCAGCGAACTGGATGCGCTGGCCGAGCACTGGCGGCCGCTGGCCGAACGGGCCGCGCGGCACCGCGTCACCCTGCTCTTCGGCGCGCGCGACGAGGAGCACAACAACGCGGTGGCGCTGAAGGCGTACCTGGAAAACTGGCTGCGTACGCACGGCCCGCGTTGAGAGTCGGCAGTCCCGAGGGCTTGCCGTAGGCGCGCGACTCAGGCCTCGCGCTGCGGCGTGCCGGCCCGCGGCCAGTTCGCCAGCGCCGCGCGCGCCTGCACCCGGCCCAGCTCGATCAGTTCGCGCGCGCGGTAGAACTCATAGGCAAGCGCCATGTTGTGCGGCAGCTGGATCAGCAGATCGGGCGCGTATGCGGCCAGGCGCAGTCGCGACAAATTCGCCTGCATCAGGTCCATCGACTGCGCCAGCAGTTCGAACGTGCCCGGCTCGCGCGGGCGGATCTCGCCGCGCGGGATCATCCGGCCGATGAACTCGCCGATGCGGCGGCGATAGCCGTTTTCCGCGGTCGCGGGCTGGATCGGCGGTTCCGGCGGCGCGACCGTCACCGCCGGGCCGTCCACGCTGACCGCGATCAGGTAGTCGGCGCTCTCGCGGATCAGCGGCGTCACCGGCACCGGGTTGAGCAGGGCGCCATCGACCAGCCGGCGGCCGTCGATGAAGTGCGGGCGGAACACCGTGGGGATCGCGATCGACGCGCGGATCGCATCGAACAGGCCGCCGCGACTCAGCCACACCTCGCGGCCACGCTCGATGTCGGTGGCTACCGCGGTGAAGGCGAGCGGCAGCTCCTCGATCTGCACATCGCCGATCAGTCCACGCATGGTCTCGATGATTCTTTCGCCCTTGATCAGGCCGCCGCCGGAGAACGTCCAGTCGACCAGCTTGAGCACGTCGAGCTTGGCCAGCGCGCAGACCCAGTCGCGATACACGTCGAGCTTGCCCGTGGCATGGATGCCGCCGATCAGCGCGCCCATCGATGCGCCCGCGATGGCCACGATCTGGAACCCCTGCGCCTCGATTTCCTCGATCACGCCGATGTGCGCCAGCCCCTTCGCGCCGCCGGCACCGAGCGCCAGCGCCACGGAGGGCTTGCCGGTGACGGCGGATGGCTCCGGCGATGCCGTCGGGACAGATGGATCGAGGACGTTCATGGCGGCCCTTCACACACGGATGCATGCGTTGCCGTGATCATGCGGCCTCCTGCGGCAACATGCCATGGCGCCGAAGGCATGAATCGCGGTGAATATCGGGCCACAGCGGCGTCGGCTGGTTAGGATGAAGCCAGGCCACAGCGGCGACAAGTTCTGGAATCACGCATGCCTCCCGTTTACCGAACCCCGTTCCGGTCGCCGTTTCGTCGTGGGGCCCGTGCATGAGCTGGCAGGCATGGGCCACGGTGGCGGTGATCGTCGTGGCGATGGGCCTGTTCGCCAGCGAGAAGCTGCGCATCGACCTGGTCGCGCTGCTGGTGCTGGCGGTGCTGGTGATCCTCGGTATCGTCAGCCCGGTCGAGGCGCTGAGCGGCTTCAGCAACGAGGCCACGGTGACGGTGGCGGCGATGTTCGCGCTGAGCCTGGGCATCGAACGTTCCGGCGCACTGGAGCCGCTGACCCGGCAGCTGATGAAGATCCGCCAGCCGTGGCTGCTGACCCTGGCGCTGATGCTGGCGATCGCGCCACTGGGCGCCTTCATCAAGAACATCGCGTTGGTGGCGATGTTCCTGCCGCTGGCGCTCAAGGTGTGCCAGCGCACGCACACGTCGCCGGCGCGGGTGCTGATGCCGATGGCCTACGCGGCGCAGATGGGCGGCGTGTGCACCCTGATCGGCACGTCGTCCAACCTGCTGGCGGACAGCATCGCGCAACAGCATGGGCTGCAGCCGCTCGGGGTCTTCGAGTTCAGCAAGATGGGCGCGCTGCTGGCCGCGGTCGGCATCACCTACCTGATGCTGGTGGGGCGCTGGCTGCTGCCGCGCCACGTCGATGCCGAGCTGCCCGAGGAAGCGGACATCGGCAAGTACGTCACCGAACTCGAAGTCACCAGCGACTCCACGCTGCTCGGCAAGAGCATCGCCGATGCGCGGCTGGGCGAAAAATTCAGTGTCTATCCGTTGGAGCTGTTGCGCGGCGAGAAGCGCATGTGGTCGCCACGCTCGCAGGAGCTGGCGGTTGGCGACGTGCTGCTGGTGCGCGGCGACTGGGAGAAGATCGAGGAGTTCCAGCGCCAGGCCAACCTGCGCCACGCGCCGGACAGCCGTTATGTGGAAGACCCCGACAGTCCGCGCGTGATGGTCGAGTTGATGGTGGCGCCCGCCAGCATGGCCGAGGGCCGCACGCTGGACGAAACCGGCATCAAATGGCGTTACGACGCGGTAGTGCTGGCGATCCACCGGCGCGGCCAGGTGCTGCGCGACAAGCTCAGTGATGTCTCGCTGGCGCTGGGCGACGTGCTGCTGGTGCTGGTGGAGGAGGCGGCCATGGCCAACCTGCGCGGCGACGAGTCGTTCGTCGTGCTCAGCGAGCGCGAGGAGACGCGCCGCACGCCGCGCAAGGCCTGGTATGCCGCCGCGATCATGGCCGCCGTGGTGATCGTCTCGGGAATGAAGTGGCTGCCGATTCCGATCGCCGCGATCAGCGGTGCCGTCGCGATGGCGCTGGCCGGCTGCTTCGGTCGCAAGGACGTCTACGAAGGCATCGACTGGAAGATCATCGTGCTGCTCGGCGCCATTCTTCCGCTCGGCATCGCAATCGAGAAATCCGGCCTATCGGTGGTGCTGGTGCACATGGGGTTGGGCGTGGTCGGCGCGCATGGCCCGCTCGCCGCGCTGCTGATGGTGTACCTGCTGACCGCCCTGCTCACCGAACTGATGGGACACAACCCGTCGGTGGTGCTGATGGTGGGCATCGCGGTCGCGGTGGCGCATGCGATGAACGTGGATCCGCGCCCGTTCGTGGTGGCGGTGGCGTTTGCCGCGGCCACCTCGTTCGCCACCCCGGTGGGTTATCCCACCAACACCATGGTCTATTACGCCGGCGGTTACCGCTTCACCGATTTCATGAAAGTGGGCATACCGCTGATCCTGATCTTCTGCGTGCTGTCGATGTGGCTGATCCCGCAGTTCTGGCCGTTTCATCCGCTTCAATAAACCAACGCGCCTCTTGCGTTCGCTCCCTCTCCCCTTCGGGGAGAGGGTTGGGGAGAGGGGACACGCTGGCGAGGGTCCAACATCGAAGCATGCTTCGATAGCCGTCTTGGCGAGCACTGCCCTCTCCTCAATCCTCTCCCGCAGGCGGGAGAGGATGCGATGGCGAAGAGCGCGTCATTTCATTGAAGCGGGCCCCTCACCTCATTCCTCTCCCCACAGGGGAGAGGAGGCGATCGTGCCGTGCGGGTTCGCCGCTTCGTGCATTCGGGACACGTGAGCGTCGCCGAGAAGTGGTTGCTACATCTTTTTATTGGGTGTATCCGCCCAATGCCAGCTGCAGCAGGATCTTCATCTCCTCGCGCAGCGACAGCGGTGCCACCACCTCTGCATCGGGGCCGTACTTGAGCACGTCCATCAGCAGTTCCTTCGAGTTGGAGTAGGGCAACTTCAGCTCGTAGCGCCCGTCCGGCAGCCACTCGCCCTTCTGCTGCGAGTGCCAGTGCTCGTCGGCGACCCAGCGCGCGGCGTGCTGCGAGAAGCGGATCGTCGCCCACGCCTTCGGCTTGCCGGCGAAGATGCCGTAGCTGGAGGCGAGCAGTTCGTTGAGGTCGGCGTCGGCCACGTCGGTGGCGGGCGTATCCATCGCCTGCGCGTCGGCGATGCGGTCGACCGCGAAGCTGCGCAGCGCCTGGCGGTCGTGGTCCCACACGTCGAGGTACCAGTTGTCGCGGTAATGGGTAAGCCGCTGCGGCGACACCGTGCGACGGCTGTCCGCGTTGGTGGTGCGCGCGCGGTAGCGGAAGCGCAGCTGCTTGCGTTCCAGCACCGCCCCGGCGACGGTGCGGAATACCTGCTGGTCAAGCTTGCGCTCGCCCCACGCGACCACGCGGATGCGCTCGATCGGCAGCGCCTTGCCGCTGTCCTGGTGGGAAAGCAGGCCCTCGATGCGGCTCTTGAACGGCGCCAGCGCCCCGGCCAGCACACCCGGACCGGAGCGTCCGATCAGCTCGTTCAATGCCAGCAGTGCGGCCAGCTCGTCGGAGGTCAGCCACAATCCGGGCAGTTCGAACTTCTCGCCCTCGCCCACCTCGTAACGGAACGCGGCCTGGTCGGTGCCGGCGCTCTCGATCGGCGCGCCCAGCGCATCGCGCAGGAAGGCCACGTCGCGGTACAGCGTGGCGCGCGAGCATTCCAGCTCGCCGAGCAGGCGCGACAGCGGAATCGGGTAATGCGCCGACTTCAGCAGCCGATGCAGGGTCAGTATGCGTTCGTAGCGATCCATGGGTCGTCGGCATGTCCTGGGGAAGAGGGCTTATGTAGCATGGCGGCGGCCTGTGGTGGTCGCAAGTCGCCGATCCGCATGGCCGCTGGGTCCGGCCTGTATCGAGCTGCCGTGCCATGGACTGCCATCGGTTCCGCCACCGTTCATGGCAAATTCAAGCCGCGCGGTTAAGGTAGCGGCCTTACTATTGTTTAACAAATGGACGTCCGATGAAAAAGACCTTGATCGCCGGCGTGCTGCTGGCCGCCTTCGCGAGCTTCACCGTCCAGGCCCAGGATGCCTATACCAACCCGGCCAACAACGGCGGCTGGACCGGTTCGGGCGAATTCGGTTTTGCCTCGGCCACCGGCAACTCCCGTTCGGAGAACGTCAACGCCAAGCTCGGCCTGAGCCAGGAAAACGAGCAGTGGAAGAACAACTTCTTCATCGACGCGCTGCGCTCGAAGAGCCAGCAGACCGTGGTCGACACGAACGGCAACACCCTCAAGGAGTTCAACACCACCGCGAACCGCTATGACGGTGGTGCTTCGGTCGGCCTCAAGCTCGACCCGCGCAGCTATATCGTCGGCGCCGCCCGTTACGAGCACGACGACTTCGGCGCAAACCTGTGGCAGGGCATCGTCTCGCTCGGCTACGGCTATATCGCACTGAAGGACGAGCGCAACGAGCTGTCGTTCGAAATCGGTCCCGGTTACAAGCGTTTCCGCCCGGCCGACGCTCACGTGGTGATCGCCGGCGTCAGCGTGCCGCTGCGCCAGCCGACGGAGAGCGAAGTCGTCGCCCGTGGCCTGGCCAACTACAAGTACAAGCTCACCGAAAATACCGCGTTCGAAGACACCTTGCTGATGGAAGCGGGTTCGAAGAACACCTACCTGCAGAACGACGCGGGCGTGGCCGTCAGCATGACCAGGAAACTGGCGCTGAAAGTCGGCTTCCAGGTGCGCCACAACAGCGACGTGTTGCCGGGCGTCAAGAAGACTGACACGCTGACCACCACCAACCTGGTCTACAGCTTCTAGGCGCGAGCGTCTCCGCTGCGAAAACGGCCCCGTCACGCAAGTGGCGGGGCCGTTCGTTCGGCAGGGCGGCGCGGCCCGCCGCCCTTGTCATGCAGCGTGAAACCTGCGGCTTTTCAGAGGCCGAGAAGTCCTGCTGCACCCTGCGCCAGCAGATCCGCCGCCACCTGCCGGCCCAGCGCGATTGCCTGGTCGCCGGGGCCGCTGGCCTCGGCATGCAGCAGCCGGCCGCTGGCCGCGTCGCCGACCATGCCGCGCAGGTGCAGGCCGTGTTCGCCCAGCATGCACCAGGCGCCGACCGGCACCGTGCAGCTGCCACCCAGCGCCTGGTTCATCGCACGCTCGGCGCTCACGGTGAGCCGAGTATCGGCATCGTCCAGCGCGGCCAGCAGCGCCAGCACGCCTGCTTGGCCCTCGCGCGCCTCGATCGCGATCGCCGCCTGGCCCGGCGCCGGCAGCCAGTCCGGCGCGGCCAGCCGCGAGCGGATGCGCGCGGCCAGGCCCAGCCGTTCCAGCCCGGCGCAGGCCAGCACGATCGCGTCGTAATGGCCGGCGTCGAGCTTGCCCAGCCGGGTGCCGACGTTGCCGCGCAGGTCGAGCAAGACCAGATCCGGCCGCAGCGCGCGCAGCTGCGCCTGCCGCCGCAGCGACGAGGTGCCGACCCGCGCAGCCGGGCGGTAGCGCGGCGAGGTCGGCGTAGTGGTTGCTGACGAACGCATCGGCGGCATCCGCGCGCGGCAGGATCGCCGGCAGCACGAAGCCCGGTTCCAGCTGCGCCGGCACGTCCTTCAGCGAATGCACGGCGAGGTCGGCGCGGCCTTCCAGCATTGCCACCTCCAGCTCCTTCAGGAACAGCCCCTTGCCGCCGATCGTCGCCAGCGGCTGGTCGAGGATCTCGTCGCCACGGGTGCTCATCGGCACCAGCTCCACCGCCAGTCCCGGATGCGTCGCGCGCAGCAGCGCGGCGACATGCTCGGCCTGCCACAACGCGAGCGCGCTCTTGCGGGTGGCGATACGCAGGATGGAAGGGTTCATCAGGACTCCGCGACATTCGACAAGCGCACATTGTCGCGTAGTTTGCGTACGCCGGCGTAACGGCGAATTGGCGCAGGGCGGCGGCAAAGCCGCTACGATGATGGCAAACCCACGGGAGCAGATCATGCAAAGCGGCAATCCGGCGCTCAACAAGAACACCTTCCTCGACGCCGCCAGCGGCGCGGTCTTCACGCGCGGCGACGAGGCGATGACGATCAACGGCACCGTCAACAAGACCGGCTTGCTGCTGATCCTGGTACTGGTCGGCGCGATGTTCAGCTGGGGCCGCTTCAGCGGCCCGGACAGCCTGCCGGCGATGATGCCGCTGGTACTCGGCGGCGCCATCGGCGGCCTGGTGCTGGCCTTGGTCACCGTGTTCAAGAAGACCTGGGCGCCGATCACCGCGCCGCTGTACGCGGTGGCGGAAGGCCTGTTCATCGGCGCGCTGTCGGCGATCTTCGAGATGCGCTATCCCGGCATCGTGATGCAGGCGGTGGGGCTGACCTTCGGCACCATGGCCGCGATGTTGCTGGCCTATCGCAGCGGGCTGATCCGCGCCACCGAGAAATTCAAGCTCGGCATCGTCGCCGCCACCGGCGGCATCCTGCTGCTGTACCTGGCGAACTTCGCGATGGGTTTCTTCGGCCACTCGATCGGTTTCATCAACGGCAGCAGCGGCATCGGCATCGCGTTCAGCGCGGTGGTGGTGGTGATCGCGGCGCTCAACCTGATCCTCGACTTCGACCTGATCGAAACCGGCGCGCAGTCCGGCGCGCCGAAGTACATGGAGTGGTACGGCGCGTTCGCGCTGGTGGTCACCCTGGTCTGGCTGTACCTGGAACTGCTGCGCCTGCTGTCGAAGCTGCAGTCGCGCAACTGAGGGGCGTTGCCCGGCGCCGACCAGGCCGGCCACCGACAGAAGAAGGCGCGGTGACCGCGCCTTTCTTCTGTCGGTGGCTCAGGCCCGCACGGTCGGCTCCGTGTTCCACCAGTCGCGGATCATCCGACGGCTGACCGTCGTGGCGGTCCGCGGCCAGCAGCATGTAGAACGCCGGCACCACGAACAGGGTGAACACGGTGCCGATCGCCAGGCCGGTGGAGATCACCAGGCCCATGTTGAAGCGGCCTGCCGCGCCGGCGCCGGAGGCGATCACCAGCGGCAGCACGCCCAGCACCATCGCCGCGGTGGTCATCAGGATCGGCCGCAGGCGCACCGCGGCGGCATGTTCGATCGCCTCGCGCTTGGACATGCCCTCGAGTTGCGACTGGTTGGCGAACTGCACGATCAGGATGCCGTGCTTGCTGATCAGGCCCATCAGGGTCACCAGGCCGACCTCGGTGTAGATGTTGAGGCTGGTGAACAGGTTGACGAAGATCAGCGCGCCGAACAGCGCCAGCGGCACCGAGACCAGGATCACGATCGGATCGCGCAGGCTGTTGAACTGTGCGGCCAGGGCCAGGAACACGATGATCACGGCGAACAGCAGCGTCGCGCCGAAGCCGCCGGACTCCTGGGTGAACTGGCGCGACTGGCCGGCGTAGTCGACGTTGTAGCCGGTTGGCGCCACTTGCCTCACCAGATCGCGCAGGTAGGCCAGCGCATCGCCCTGCGACATCCCGCTGACGCCGGAGATCGTGGCCGAGTTCAACTGCTGGAAGCGGTTCAGCGACTGCGGCACCACCTGTCTGGTGATCTTGGCCACGGTCGAGGCCGGGATCACCGAGCCGTCCGGCACGCGGATGTAGTAGTCCAGCACCTGGTTCGGGTTGAGCCGGTCGGCCTGCAACACCTGCGGGATCACCTTGTACGAGCGGCCGGAGATCGAGAAGTAGTTGACGTAGCCGCCGCCCAGCGCCGAGCCGAGCGCGGCGCCCACGTCCTGCTGGGTCAGCCCGAGCGTGGTGATCATGTCGCGGTCGAGGCTGACCGTGCTCTGCGGCTTGTCGACCTTGAGGTCGGAGTCGACGAAGTAGAACTTGCCGCTGGCCTGCGCCTTCTGCAGCACCTGGGAGGCCACCTCGTTGAGGTTCTCGAACGGCTCGGTGGTGGTGATCACCACCTGGATCGGCAAGCCCGATGCGCCGGGCAGCGGCGGGAACTGGAACGCGGCCACTCGGCCACCGGCGATGCCGTTCCACTTCTCCTGCAGGACCTGCTGCAATTCGTGCGCGCTGCGGTGACGCTGGTCCCACGGCTTGAACAGCACGCCGCCGATGCCCTGGTTGATGGTGGGCACGCCGGTCAGCTGGAACATCTGCTCGTATTCCGGCAACTGCCTGGATAGATCGAACATCTGCGTCGCGTAGACATTCATCTGCTGCGCCGTCGTGTTCGGTGCTCCCACGATCTGGCCGACCACGATGCCCTGGTCTTCTTCCGGGGCCAGCTCCGACTTCGACGTCATGCCCAGCGCGATGGTGGCCAGCAGCAGCAGCGCGCTCATCACGATGACCACCGACCAGGTCGACAGCGTGTTGTGCAGCACGCGCTGGTAGCCATGGTGCACGCGGTCGAACTGGCGGTCGATGAACTGCACGAAGCGGCCGCTCTTCCTGCTCGCTGCGGAAGAACTTCGAAGCACATCATCGGCGACAGCGTCAGCGCGATCACCGCCGACACCGTCACCGCGCCGGCCAGGGTGAACGCGAATTCGCTGAACAGCGCGCCGGTCAGTCCCTTCTGGAAACCGATCGGCACGTACACCGCGATCAGCACCACGGTCATCGCCAGGATCGGGCCGCCCAGCTCGCGCGCGGCGAGCAAGGCGGCCTGCAGCGGCGTCTTGCCTTCCTCCTTCATGTGCCGGTCGACGTTCTCCACCACGATGATCGCGTCGTCCACCACCAGGCCGATCGCCAGCACCAGCGCCAGCAGGGTCAGCAGGTTGATCGAGTAACCCAGCGCCAGCATCACGAAGAACGTGCCGATCAGCGACAGCGGCATCGCGATCACCGGGATGATCACCGCACGCAGGCTGCCGAGGAACAGGAAGATCACCAGGGTGACGATCAGCAGCGCCTCGGCCAGGGTCTTGATCACCTCGTTGATCGAGCTGTTCACGAACTCGGTGCCGTCGTAGACGATCTGCCCGGTCAGCCCGCTGGGCAAGCTGGCTCTGGATCTCCGGGAACGCCTCGCGCACGCGCTTGGCCACGTCCAGCACGTTCGCGTCGGGCGCGACCTTGATGCCGATGAACACCGAGCGCTTGCCGCTGAAGGCCACGTTGAAGTCGTAGTTTTCCGAGCCCAGCGAGACGGTGGCCACGTCCTGCAGGCGCACGATCGCACCGTTGACCTGCTTGATCGCCAGCTGCTTGAACTCGTCGACCGAATGCAGGTTGCTGTCGGCGGTCAGGTCGACCGTCACCGCCTGGCCCTTGCTGGAACCGACCGCGGCCAGATAGTTGTTGGAGGCCAGCGCGGTGTTCACGTCGCTGGCGGTGATGCCATGCGCCGCCATCTTGGCCGGGTCGAGCCAGGCGCGCAGCGCGAACTGGCGCGCGCCGAGCAGCTCGGCGGTCTGCACGCCATCGATCGAATCGAGCTTGGGCTTGACCACGCGCGCCAGGTAGTCGGTGATGTTGTTGGTGGGCAGCACGTCGCTGTAGAAGCCCATGTACATCGCGTCGACGGTCTCGCCGGTCTGCACGTTCAGCACCGGCTGCTGCGCCTGCGGCGGCAGCTGGTTCTTCACCGAATTCACCTGGGTGGTGATCTCGGTCAGCGCGCGGTTGGCGTCGTAGTTCAGGCGCAGGGTCGCGGTGATGGTGGACACGCCCTGCACGCTGCTGGAAGACAGGTAGTCGATGCCCTGCGCCTGCGAGATCGCCTGCTCCAGCGGCTGGGTGATGAAGCCGGCCATGGTCTGCGCATCGGCACCGTAGTAGGCGGTGCTGACGGTGACCGTGGCGTTCTCGGTCTTGGGATACTGGCGCACGCGTCAGGCTGCTGACGGCCGCACGCCGAGCACCAGGATCAGCAGGCTGACGACCATCGCCAGCACCGGCTTGTTGATGAACAGGTCGGTGAATTTCATGGCGTTCGCTCAGTGCTCCTGCGGCGCGGGATGGGCGCTGTCGGCCGGCTGCACGCTGTTGTCGATCGCGATCGGCGCGTCGTTCTTCAGCTTGATCTGGCCACTGGTCACGACCACGGTGCCCGGCTTCGATGCCCTTGAGGATCGCCACCTGGTCGCCGCGGGTCTCGCCGACCGTGACGAAGGTCTGTTTCACCGTGGGCGGCAGCGGCTGGCCCTTGTCGTCCTTGCCCTTGGACGGCTGCACCACGTACACGGTGTCGCCATACGGGTTGTAGACGATCGCCGCCTGCGGCAGGGTCAGGCTGGGGCTGTTCGTTGCCGACGTCGACGCTGACCTTGGCGAACATGCCCGGGATGAGCGCCTTGTCGTGGTTGGGCACGGTCGCCTCGACCTGCACGTTGCGCGTGCCGAGGTCGACCTTGGGGCTGATCGCGTTGAGCTTGCCGGTGAAATCGCGGCCGGCATACGCATCCAGCTTCAGGTTCACCGCCTGGCCCACCTGCAGGCGACCCAGTTCGCTTTGCGGCACGTAGAAATCGACGAACAGCGGATCGAGCTGCTGCACGCGTCACCACCGTGGTGCCGGCGCTGAGGTAGTCGCCGGGGCTGATGGTGATGATGCCGGCGCGGCCGGCAAACGGCGCGCGCAGCTGCTTCTTGGCCACCACCACTTTCTGCTGCGCCACCGCGGCCTGTCTTCGCCTTGAGATCGGCGGCGGCGGTGTCGTAATCGGCCTTGCTGATCGCCTGCGCCGCAAGCTGCTTGCGCGCCCGCTCGAAGGTGAGCTGGGACAGCTGGGCCGCCGCCTCCAGCTGTTGCAGCTGGGCCACGTCGTCGCCGTCGCGCAGCTGCACCAGCAGCTGGCCCTGCTTCACGTCCTGGCCGGATTTCAGGTTCACCGCGGTGACCAGGCCGGCCACGTCCATCGCCAGGTCGGCGCCGTTGGCGGCACGCAGCGTGCCGACGGCACTCAGCGCGGGTTGCCACGGCTGCTCGCGGGCGGTGGTGGTGCTGACCGTGAACGGCGCCGGCTTCGGCATGCCGTGGATCATGCGCATGACCAGCAACACCTTGATGCCGGCGATCAGCGCGATCAGCAGCAGCACGCCGACGATCATCCAGAGCATGCGCTTGGTGGTGCTGGGCTTCTTGTCGACGTGCGTAGGCATGCGCGAACTCCTCAGGCTTGGCGATCGTCCACGATCGCGAAAGTCGGACGTTCCTGTCCGCACTCGCGGATAGGTTATGGTTTCTGACTGGCCACCTGGGTGTCGCTGCGCCAGCCGCCACCGAGGGCGGCGTACAGCGCGGCGGTGTCGGCCAGTCGCGCGACGCGCGCCTGGATCAGGGCGATGCGTGCCTGCTGGTAGCTGCGCTGCGCATCGAGCAGGTTGAGATAGCCGGTCGAGCCGAGCTGGAACTGACGGTCGGTGAGCACGAGCTGCTGCGATGCCGCGCTCTCGGCGGCGGCCTGCGCGGCCAGTCCTTCGGCGTCGTATTGCAGCGCCTGCAGCGCATCGGCGACGTTCTGGAACGCGACCAGCACGGTCTGCTGCCAGTCCGCCACGGCCTTGTCCAGGCCGGCCTGCGCGGCACGCTTCCTGTGCAGCAACTCGCCGCCGTGGAACAGCGGCTGGGTCAGGCCCAGGCCCAGCGACCAGGCGCCGGTGCCGGCGGAAAACAAGTCGCCTGCGTGCAACGCCTGCGACCCGGCGCTACCGGACAGCGTGATCTGCGGCAGCATCGCCGCGGTGGCCACGCCGACCTGGGCCGAGGCTGCATGCAGCTGCGCCGAAGCCGCACGGATATCCGGGCGCTGCTCGACCAGGCCCGAGGGCAGGCTGACCGGAATGTCGCGCGGCAGGTCGATGGCATCCAGCGCCAGCGGCGACAGCTCCAGTTGCGCCGGCGTTGTGCCCAGGTAGGTGGCCAGCTGGTTCCGCGTCGCGGCGAGCTGGGCGCGCAGTGGCGGCAGGGTGGCCTCGGTGGCGGCCAGTTGCGAGCGTACGGCCAGCGTGTCGGAGAGCGACTTCGAGCCGATTTCCTGCTGCTGACGGGCGATCTGCAGACTCTTGCGCTGGATCTCGAGGATCTGTTCGGTCGCGTGCAACTGCTCGCGCAGCGAGGCTTCCTGCAGCGACGCGGTGACCACGTTCGCGGCCAGGGTCAGGTAAGTGGTGTCGAGCAGGGCGCGCTGGTAGTCGGCCAGCGCGAGCTGTGCCTCGATCCCGCGGCGTACGCCGCCGAACAGATCGAGCGTATAGCCGACGCTGACCGAGGCGTTGTAGACGGTGAACGGACCGCGCCCACCGGGACCCACCGACTCCGCGGCGGACTGCTTCTGGCGGGTGGCGCCGGCGCCGGCATCCAGCGACGGGAACAGTCCGCCGCGTGCCGCATTGGCGTTTTCCTGCGCCTGGCGCAGCGCTGCCTGGGCTGATGCCATCGGTGGGGCTGTGCTCCAGCGCCGTGTTCACCCGGCGGGTCAGCTCGGCATTTCCGAACGTCGTCCACCAGCGCGCCGGCACGTCGCGGCCCTGCAGGAAGCGCTGGGCATCGCCACCGGCCGCTTGTCGCCGCCGCGGTGTCGGCCGGCAATGGCTGCGCCGTGAAGCGGTCCACCGGCGGGGCGTCGGGGCGCCGGTAGTCCGGACCTACCGCGCAACCGGCCAGCGCCAGACCGGTCAGCAACGTGAAAACGCAGCCGACGAACGAGGCGGGTTTCGCATCAGACAGAAGAGGGGACAAGGGGGTTACCTGGGTAAGGGAACGCCGGGTCGGCAAAATAGCAGACTGATGAGTTCAGATATATAGGGCGATGGTCACGGGCCCCGGATGGATGTCAAGCGGGTCGGCCCGGATCCGGCAGGTGCCGGCATGCCGGCACAACAAAACCCTCACGATTACCCAACCGATAGCGGCCCCGCTACGGCGAAGGTTCAGCCAGATGCCGCCGCGAGGGCGTCATCCGGCCAACAATACGCGCGCCCGCTTCACCACGTTGTCCACCGTGAACCCGAACTCGCGCAGCAGCACGTCGGCAGGCGCGGAGGCACCGAAGTGGTCGATGCCGAGCATGTCGCCGTGCGCGCCGATGTAGCGATCCCAGCCCTGCGACACGCCCAGTTCCACCGCCAGCCGTGCCGACACTGCGGGTGGCAGCACGCTGTCGCGATACGCCTGCGGCTGCGCGTCGAACAGTTCCCAGCTCGGCATCGAGACGCAGCGCACGGCGATGCCGTCGGCCCGCAGTTGCTCGGCCGCGGCGACGATCAGGCCGACTTCGGAGCCGCTGGCGATCAGGATCAGCGACGGCTTGCCGTCGGTCGCGTCGCTCAGCACGTAGGCACCCTGGCGCAGGCCGTCGGCGCTGGCGTAGCGGCTGCGGTCCAGCGTGGGCACGTTCTGCCGGGTCAGCGCCAGCAGCACGGGGCGTTTCTTCGTTTCCACCGCGACCTTCCACGCCACCGCCGTTTCGTTCGCGTCGGCGGGACGGATCACGCTGAGGTTGGGAATCGCGCGCAGGCTCGCCAGCTGTTCCACCGGCTGGTGGGTGGGGCCGTCCTCGCCCAGCGCGATGCTGTCGTGGGTGAACACGTGCACCACGTGCACGCCCATCAGCGCGGCGAGGCGGATCGCCGGGCGCATGTAGTCGGAGAAGATCAGGAAGGTGGAGCCGTACGGCACGAAGCCGCCGTGCACGGCCAGCCCGTTGGTGATCGCGCCCATCGCGTGCTCGCGCACGCCGAAGTGCAGGTTGCGCCCGGCGTAGCTCCAGCCGCCGCCGTCGGAACCCTTGCGTGTCTTCGCCCGGCGTCAGCGGCGGATTGAAGTCGCCCAGGCCGTTCAGTGCGGTGTGCGTCGACGGATCGAGATCGGCCGAGCCGCCGACCAGCGCGGGCAGTTTCGGCGCAATCGCGTTCATCACCTTGCCGCCGGCGACGCGCGTGGCGATGCCCTTGGCGTCGGCGGGAAACACCGGGATGTCCGCGTCCCAGCCCGTCGGCAGTTCGCCGTCGCAGGCGGCCTTGCAACTCGGCGGCCAGCTCGGGGAAGGCCTTGGGTATAGACGTCCATACGGCTGTTCCAGGCGCGCTTCGGCCTCCGCGCCGCGGTCCAGTGCCTCGCGAAAATGCGCCAGCGCCGGCGCCGGCAGCAGGAAGTCGGGTTCGACCGGCCAGCCCAGCTTCTGCTTGGTCTTCCGGACGTCCTCGACGCCCAGCGGCGAACCGTGCGCCTTGAAGGTGTCCTGCTCGGGCGAGCCGTAGCCGATATGCGTGCGCACCAGGATCAGCGACGGTCGCGTGGTGTCGGCGCGGGCTGCGTCCAGCGCGGCGTGGATCGCCGCCAGGTCGTTGCCATCGGCCACGTGGATGGTCTGCCAGCCGTAGGCCTCGAAGCGCTTCGCGCGGTCCTCCGAGAAGGTGATGTCGGTGCCGGCGGCCAGCGTCACGTAGTTGTCGTCGTACAGGCAGACCAGCTTGCCGAGCTTGAGATGGCCGGCCAGCGAGGCCGCTTCGCTGGCCACGCCCTCCATCAGGTCGCCGTCGCTGACGATCGCCCAGGTGCGATGGTCGACCACCGTATGGCCGTCGCGGTTGTAGCGCGCCGCCAGGTGCGCCTCGCCGATCGCCATGCCGACCGCGTTCGCCAGGCCCTGGCCGAGCGGGCCGGTGGTGATTTCGACGCCCGGCGTGTGGCCGTACTCGGGATGTCCCGGCGCCTTGCTGCCCCACTGGCGGAACTGCTTGAGGTCGTCCAGCGTGAGGTCGTAGCCGGTGACGAACAGCAGGCTGTACAGCAATGCCGAGCCGTGGCCGGCGGAGAGCACGAAACGGTCGCGGTCGGGCCAGTGCGGATTGCGCCGGGTTGTGCTTCAGCTGCCGCGTCCACAGCGCGTACGCCATCGGCGCGGCGCCCAGCGGCAGGCCGGGGTGGCCGCTGTTCGCCTTCTGCACCATGTCCACCGACAGGAACCGCAGCGTGTCGATGCATTGCTGGTCGAGGGCGTGGGACATGGCGATACCTCCGGTACGGTGGAAGGTGTTTGTAGGAGCCCGCTTGCGGGCGATGCTCCTGCCTGTGATAAAGAGCATCGCCCGCGAGCGGGCTCCTACAAGGGCGAGGGTCAGGCCAGCGCGGCGTCGACGATGCTCTGGGCTTCCTTCAACAACGCTTGCAGGTGTTCCTCGCTCTGGAAGCTTTCGGCGTAGACCTTGTAGATCGCCTCGGTGCCGGACGGCCGCGCGGCGAACCAGCCGTTCGCGGCGACGACCTTGATGCCGCCGATCGCGGCGCCGTTGCCGGGCGCGTGGTCCAGCACCTGCTCGATCTTCTCGCCGGCCAGCCGATCGCTTTTCAATTGGTCGGGCGACAGCTTCGCCAGCTTCGCCTTCTGCGCCGGCGTGGCGGCGGCGTCGACACGGCTGGCAAACGGCTTGCCGAGTTCGCGGGTCAGCTGCGCGTACAGTTCGCCCGGGTCCTTGCCCTCGCGCGCGGTGATTTCGGCCGACAGCAGCGCCGGCACCAGGCCGTCCTTGTCGGTGGCCCACGCCGAGCCGTCGCGGCGCAGCAGCGAGGCGCCGGCGCTTTCCTCGCAGCCGAAGCCGAGCGAGCCGTCGAACAGGCCGGGCGCGAACCATTTGAAGCCGACCGGCACCTCGTAGAGTTTGCGCCCCAGCCGTTTCGCCACGCGGTCGATCAGCGCGGTGCTGACCACGGTCTTGCCCACCGCGGCGTGCGCGCTCCATTGCGGCCGATGGCGGAACAGGTAGTCGATCAGCACCGACAGGTAGTGGTTCGGCTCCATCAGTCCGCTGCTGCGGGTGACGATGCCGTGGCGGTCGTGGTCGGTATCGCAGGCGAACGCCACGTCGTAGCGGTCCTTCAGGCCGATCAGCCGCTGCATCGCGTACTTCGACGACGGATCCATGCGGATCTTGCCGTCCCAGTCCACGCTCATGAAGGCGAACTGCGGGTCGACCACCTCGCTGACCACGGTGAGGTCGAGCTTGTAGCGCTCGGCGATCGGCGCCCAGTAGTGCACGCCCGCGCCGCCCAGCGGATCGACGCCCATGTGCACGCCGGCGCTGCGGATGACGTCGAAGTCGACGATGTTCGCCAGATCGGCGACGTAGGCGTTGAGGTAGTCGTGCTCGTGCGTGGTGGCCGCCTTGCGCGCGCGGGCGTACGGCATCCGGCGCACCTCCTTCAGGCCGCCTTCGAGCAGGGCGTTGGCGCGGTTCTCCACCCAGCGGGTGATGTCGCTGTCGGCCGGGCCGCCGTTGCTCGGGTTGTACTTGAAGCCGCCGTTGTCCGGCGGATTGTGCGACGGCGTGATCACGATGCCGTCGGCCAGGCCCGAGCTGCGGCCACGGTTGTGCACCAGGATCGCGTGCGACACCGCCGGCGTCGGCGTGTATTCGCCGCCGCTGGAGATCATCGCCTCGACGCCGTTCGCGGCCAGCACTTCCAGCGCGTTCTCGAACGCCGGCTGCGACAGCGCGTGGGTGTCGGCGCCGATGAACAGCGGGCCGTCGATGCCTTTCGAGCCGCGGTATTCGCAGATCGCCTGGCTGATCGCCAGGATGTGCCACTCGTTGAAGCTGCGCTCGAACGAGCTGCCGCGATGACCGGAGGTACCGAACGCCACGCGCTGCGCCGGTACCGTGGGATCGGGCTGCAGGTCGGCATACGCGGCGAGCAGTTGCGGAATGTCGACCAGGATCGACGACGGTGCCGGCTTGCCGGCGAGGGGGCTGATCTGTTGGCTCATGGACGTTCCGGTGTCTGGCCATCGCGCAACTGGCGATAGCGGCGGATCAAGGCGTTGGTGGAGCTGTCGTGGGCGAGCGGTGGCTCGTGCTTCGCGGTCAGCTCGGCGATGGTGGTCTGGGCCAGTTGCTTGCCCAGTTCCACGCCCCACTGGTCGAACGAGTCGATGTCCCAGATCACGCCCTGCACGAACACGCTGTGCTCGTACAGCGCGATCAGCGTGCCCAGCGTGTGCGGGGTGAGCTTCGCGGCGAGGATGGTGCTGCTGGGACGGTTGCCGGGGAAGGTGCGATGCGGCACCAGCGCGTCGGGCGTGCCTTCGGCGCGTACCTCGTCCGCCGTCTTGCCGAACGCCAGCGCCTCGCCCTGGGCGATCAGGTTCGCCATCAGCAGGTCGTGCTGGTCGCCGCCGCCTGGACGGGCAAGGGTTCAGCGGCTGGCCGAAGCCGATGAAGTCGCACGGCACGAGGCGCGTGCCCTGGTGGATCAGCTGGTAGAACGAGTGCTGGCCGTTGGTGCCCGGCTCGCCCCAGTAGATCGGCCCGGTGGCGTAGTCGACCGCGGTGCCGTCCAGGGTGACGCGCTTGCCGTTGCTCTCCATGGTCAGCTGCTGCAGGTAGGCCGGGAAGCGCTTCAGGTACTGCTCGTACGGCAGCACCGCCACCGTGGCGGCGTCGAGGAAGTTGCTGTTCCAGATGCCCAGCAGGCCCATCAGTGCCGGCAGGTTGCGATCCAGCGGCGCATGCCGGAAGTGCTCGTCCATCGCATGGAAGCCGGCCAGCATCGCGCGGAAATGCTCGGGGCCGATCGCCAGCATGGTGGACAGCCCGATCGCCGAATCCATCGAGTAGCGCCCGCCGACCCAGTCCCAGAAGCCGAACATGTTGGCGGTGTCGATGCCGAACTTCGCCACCTCGTCGGCGTTGGTGGAGACCGCCACGAAGTGCTTTGCGATGGCCTGCTCGTCGCCCAGCGCCTTGATGCACCAGGCGCGCGCGGCATGCGCGTTGGTCAGCGTCTCGAGCGTGGTGAAGGTCTTCGAGCAGACGATGAACAGCGTCTCGGCCGCGTCCAGCTCGCGCACGGCTTCGGCGAAGTCGGTGCCGTCCACGTTGGAGACGAAGCGGAACGTCAGCTCGCGCCGGCTGTAGTCGCGCAGCGCCTCGTACGCCATCACCGGGCCGAGGTCGGAGCCGCCGATGCCGATGCTGACCACGTTGCGGATGCGCTTGCCGCCGTGGCCCAGCCACGCGCCGCTGCGCACGCGTTCGGCGAACGCGGCCATGCGGTCGAGCACGTCGTGCACGTCGGGCACCACGTCGTGGCCGTCGACCAGGATCTGCTCCGTGCGCGGCGCGCGCAGCGCCACGTGCAGCACGGCGCGGTTTTCGGTGACGTTGATCTTCTCGCCGCGGAACATCGCCTCGATCCGCTGCGGCAGGCCGCAGGCCTCGGCCAGCTCGCGCAGCAGGCGCAGGGTGTCGGCGTTGACGCGCTGCTTGGAGTAATCCAGGTACAGGCCGACGTCCTCGACGACGAATCGTTCGCCGCGCTGCGGATCGGCCGCGAACAGCTCGCGCAGATGCTGCCGGCCCACGGTGGCGCCATGTTGCTGCAGCGCCTGCCACTGCGGACGCGTGGTGAGGGCGACGTGGCTCATCGGGCAATCGGTTCGCGCGATTTCGCGTCGAGCGCGCTGGCCTTGTCGGCGATCCGCTGCAACAGCTGCTGCCACGACTTCACGAATGCCGCGGCGCCGTCCTGCTGCAGCTTCAGCGCCAGCGCGTCGATGTCCACGCCGGCCTTGGCGACCTGCGCCAGCACCGTATCCGCGTCGCCGCCATCGTCCGGCAGCACGCCGTGCAGCTGGCCGTGGTCGGCGAACGCGTGCAGGGTCTTTTCCGGCATCGTGTCGATGGTGTCCGGTGCGGCCAGCGCGCTGACGTACAGCGTGTCCGGCGCGGACGGGTCCTTGACCCCGGTGCTGGCCCACAGCAGGCGCTGCGGCTGCGCGCCGGCGGCGGCGAGCTTCTGCCAGCGCTTCGATGCCAGCAGTTCGCGGTAGGCACGGTAGGTTTGCTGGCCAACCGCGATGCCCAGCCGGTTGCGCAGCCCGGCCGGCAGCTGCGGGTTGGCGGCCACGTCCCAGCGGCTGATGAACAGCGAGGCGACCGAGCCCACGCGCGGATCCAGCCCGGCTTCCAGGCGCCGTTCGATGCCGCGCATGTACGCCTCGGCCACGGCCTGGTAGTGCGCGCAGGAGAACAGCAGGGTGACGTTGATCGGGATGCCGAGGAAGATCGCCTCCTCGATCGCCGGCACGCCTTCCGGGGTGCCGGGAATCTTCACGAACAGGTTGTCGCGCCGGCCCTGGTGATGGATGTGCCGGGCCGCCGCGATCGAGCCGGCGGTGTCGGCGGCGAGCAGCGGCGAGACCTCCATCGAGACCCAGCCGTCGACCTGGCCGGTGGCGTCGAACACCGGCTTGAACAGGTCGGCCGCGCGGCGCAGGTCTTCCAGCGCCAGCTCGGTGAACAATGCCTCGCCACCCATGCCGGAGAGTGTTTTGGCGTGGATGCCGGCGTCGTAGGCGTCGCCGTCGCCGATCGCCGCGTCGAAGATGCTGGGGTTCGAGGTCAGCCCGGTGATCGAGTACTCGGCGATGTAGCGCGCCAGCGTGCCGTCGTCGATCAGGGTGCGGGTAATGTTGTCCAGCCACAGGCTCTGGCCGAGGTCGTGCAATTGCCGGGTCGCTTTCATGCTTGCTCCATGTTTCCGATTCGATCGATAGTAAATTCAGTCTGCCGGCAGGTTGATCGCGGGCGCGCTCGGCAGGAAGTCTTCAAGCTTACGCTGGCGCAGATCGCCGATGCACGCGATCGTGAAGTCCGGCGCCGGCTCGATGGTTTCGCCGGCGCTGGCGGCCGCGTAGTGACCCTGGCGCACGAATACCGTGGTCAGCTTGCGGCCCAGGCGCTGCTTCATCGCGGCCAGGATCTGCGGCTTGTCGTCCACCATCACGTAGTGCGCGGCCGGGTAGCGCTGCTGCATCGCCACCAGCATCTGCTGCTTGTGCACGTAGACCAGCACCTCGCCGCGCAGCGCGGCCCACAGCCCGGCGCGCTGGATCTTGCGCGGCTGGAACACCACGTCGCCGTCGGACAGGATCGCGGTGGGCCCCAGCGTGCGCAGGTGCGCGAGGGTTTCCAGGGCGTGCGGGTACAGCCGGTCGGCGAACGGGTACTCCAGCAGGTAGCCGGACATCTGCAGCAGCGCCGGGTCGTTGTCCAGGCCGGCGCGGAAGCGCTGCAGCGCGCCGAGGTAGTCGGCCACGCCGGATTGCTGGCGCAGCTCCTCGTAGATCGCCCAGTAGCGTTCGCGCCCGGCGGCGCCGAACGCCTGCTCCAGGGTATCGCCGAGGTCGGCGCCGAAGCGGTCGTTGTCGAGCAGGGTGTTGTCCACGTCGAGCAGGAACACCACCGCCGCGACCCCGGTTGCATGGCTGCTCAGCATGGCTTGCCCTCCTCCGCCTGCGGGTCATGCCAGCCCTCGTCGCCGCTGGCGATGCGCGCCGCCTCGGGCGGGCCCCAGCTGCCCGGCGCGTAAGGGCTCACCGGGCCTTCGTGGGCCAGCACGCGGTCGACCACCGCCCACGCCGCCTCCACGCATTCGTCGCTGGTGAACAGCGCGTTGTCGCCGCGGATCGCGTCGCCGAGCAGGCGCTGGTACGGCGACTTCTCCGGCGCCAGGTCATGCCGCACGACCAGCTCCACCGCCTCACCGCGCATCTCCTCGCCCGGCTGCTTCACCCGCATGCCCTCGGCGATGATCACCTCCGGGCTGAGCCGGAAGCGGAAGTAGTTCGACTGCGCCGCGCCGATCGGGTCGAACACCGACAGCGGCGGCGTCTTCATGTCCACCACCACCTGGGTGGTGGTGACCGGCAGCTTCTTGCCGGCGCGGATCTGGAACGGCACGCCGGCCCAGCGCCAGGTGTCGATGTGCAGGCACAACGCCACGAAGGTCTCCACGTTGGAATCGGCGGCCACGCCCGGCACCTCGCGGTAACCCTCGAACTGGCCGCGCACCACCTCGGCCGGGTCGAGCGGGCGCATAGCGCGGAACAGCCGCAGCTTCTCGGCGCGCAGCGCCCCGGGCTCGCTGCCGATCGGCGCGTCCATCGCCAGCAGCGAGGTCACCTGCAGCAGGTGGTTCTGCAGCACGTCGCGGATCGCGCCGACACCCTCGTAGAACGCGCCGCGTCCGTCCACGCCGAACTGTTCGGCCATGGTGATCTGCACGCGGTCCACGTAGCGGTTGTTCCACACCGGCTCCAGCACGGTGTTGGCGAAGCGGAAGTACAGCAGGTTCTGCACCGGCTCCTTGCCCAGGTAATGGTCGATGCGGAAGATCGCCGACTCCGGGAACACCGCATGCAGAGTGCGGTTGAGCGCCTGTGCCGAGGCCAGGTCGCGGCCGAACGGCTTCTCCACCACGATCCGTGCATCGTCGGCGCAACCGGCCTGCTGCAGGTTCTTCGCCACCACCTCGAACAGTTTCGGCGGGATCGCGAGATAGTGCAGCGGTCGTCGCGCCTCGCCCAGCGCGCGCTTCAGCAGCTGGAACGTGGCCGCGTCGTTGTAGTCGCCGTCGACGTAGTGCAGTCGCGCCGCCAGCCGCGCGAACGCCGTTTCGTCGACGCTGCCGCCCTGCTCATGCGCCGCCTGCGCCAAGCTGTCGTGCGCGCGCTGGCGCAACTTCTCCGTGTCCCAGCCTGAATGCGCCACGCCGATGATCGGCAGGTCCAGCCCGTCGTGCAGCATCATCGCCTGCAGTGCCGGAAAGATCTTCTTGTAGGCCAGGTCGCCGGTGGCGCCGAAAAAGACCAGGGCATCCGAGCTGGGTGTCGGCATGTGGATGACTCTCTCCATGGGGCTGGGGGCGCGCTCTCGCGCGACACGGTGCAGGCACGCGACGCGGCATGGCAAGCGCTGCCAGCCGGGCACCGGCTTCACTTTCCAGCCTGCACGCCGGCAGGTTAAGTCGATGCATATGCCGGGGGAATCTCAGCCCTCCGCCAAGTCGCCCGGCACCAGCGAATAGACCACGGCTGCCGCCGGACGGCCCTGGAACAGCAAGCGGTTGCGTGCCTCCACCTCACGAACCGCGCCAAGCTTCTCGGCCACCCGCAGGCTGGCGGCGTTGTGCGGCAGCACGACGATCTCCAGCCGCGTCAGGCCCAGCACCTCGAACCCAAGCAGGGCCGCGGCCCGCGCCGCGGTTGTTGCCACGCCGCGGTTCCTGGCGGAGTCGCACACCCAGTAGCCGATATTGCCCAGGCCGTGGGCACGGTTGATGTGGTTCACCCCCGTTCCGCCGATCACCTCGCCCGCGGCATTGAAGACGCCAAGAGGGAATTCGGCGTGAGACTTCCAGCACGAGAGGCTGTGTTCGACCCAGCGGGTCGCATCAGCAAGCGAGTAGTCGCGATGGCACCAGGGCAGCCAGTACGACAGGGAATCCATCGAGCTGCGAACGGCCCGGTGCAGGGGCGCCGCGTCACCCATCGCCAGGGGGCGTACCAGGATGTCGCCTTGTTGATGCAGGTACGGCATGGCAGCTCACGTCCGCGTCAAGCAGCGCACGGTCGTTGGATCGCGCCCGCCTGCGCCGGGGCGTGCAGGGCGCGAACGGCGGCCTCCATGCCCTGTCCTTACAGCTTGCCTCACACCGAGGCAAGAAGGCCAGCGGCCCAATACGCGCCGATCGCCAGCTGGACGGCAAAGGCGCAGAAACGAACAGTGACAGCCGCCGCGCTTACCGACGCCAGGTGCACCAGCGATTGAAACACGCGGCAGGCAAGCAACAGATAGGCCGCCGGGTCGGTGACCGAGGTGTGTCCGGTGATGATGGCGACCAGCAACAGTCCGCCGAACACCGGAAGGCTCTCAACGCAGTTGGCATGGGCCCGGGCCAGCCGCTGCATGAACGGCGAGAGGTTCGCGTTGTCCGGGACGAACCCGTTGGCGGGGATCTTTCCGCGCAGGACAAGCTGCGTCCGGATCATTTCCATGAGCACAAGAAGCAGGAGAGCCCAGGCGATGAAGCCGATCAGTGCAACCGTGCTTGGATGGGTCATGGCGATGCCCTCGCTGGTGAAACCTGATGCCGCCGGGAAGCGTCCGCCGCTGGCGGCCGGTCAGGCGGAAAGGTCGTGGCGTGCACAACGGTCGCATGAATCCATTCGGACGGCCGTAGCCATTGCTGCCGGTACCGCCAGGCCGGGATGCTTCATGCGCCTCACGCCGCGCCAGGCCGCGGCCGGCCGAGACGACGCGGTTTCGACAAATCGGTCTCCCGCCGCCCGGCTTGAGCACACACACGGTCAGGTGCCGGCGCGGGGTCTTGACGCCACCAGGGCGAGAACCAGGCAAATGACAATGGCTGTCGACAGCACCAGCGGCAGCAGGAAGAAATACTTCCATGCGATGAACCCGTTTGCCGCGTAGGAGGCAAGCAACACGGCCACGAACGGGCGGGTGGCGGCAGCTTGGGTTTTGGCGAGTGCCGCAAGCAGCCACAGCAGCGCGGTTTGCATGAACATGTAGACGCTGATGCTGATGCCAAAACCGAAGTAGAACTCCCAATAGGACCGGTGGCTGCCCACGACATCGAACCTGACCGACTTCATGGCTTCCACGACCGAGGCAGGGCCCGGGGTCCAGGGACTGCCCATGGTATGCCCCAGCGCGAAGAGCAGCGCGATGACCGAGGCAATACGCAGCCATAGAGTGGTGTTCATGCATTCACCGTGGCGGTTGCGGGCGGCACTGGACGCCGGAATCGAGCCATGCCGCGAGGCGGCACCGGCCCGGACGAACGGTTGCGCCGCGCCTACGCCCGATCCGCGGCACGCGCCACCGCCTTCTCATACATGAGTGATCCATTGGCGCACCAGGGCGCGGAGCGCAGCCTTGTTGGCATCCAGTTCGCTCGTGCCGTTGAACTCGATCATCGCCCGGTCTTTGCCAAGCCATTTCAGCAGTCCTTTCGGATCGTCGATGGCGATGCCGTTGGGCGGCAGCTCTCGAACCTTCGCTCCCAAATGAAAGATGATGCGCAGCCCCGTCTTGCCCCGCAGATTCGTCGTTGCAAAGTACTCCGTAGTCCGAAAGCTTGGCGCATTCCATTTGATGCCCTCGGCAATGGAGCGGTCCGCTGAAAGCATGAGCGAGCGGATCGTCTCCAAGCCGGACTTGAACGGGTGATTGAGCTGGGCCATGAAGGCGTCGACCGCCTGCGACGTGTCTGCAGCCTTGGCGTGCGCTGGCGGTTTTGGTCTGGAAGTAGGCATGGCATCTCCGTGAAGGATTCTGCGCGGCTTGGCACTGGAGTAAAGCGGCAGCGGCGTCGTCCGCCTTGAACAATGGGTCATGTTGCAGGGTCAGGCCTCGACGCGGGAAAACTCCATGGTCCAGTTCGTCTCCCACGTTGCTTCCGAATCCCGAGAGAAGGCTTGTTCCCACGTCGGCCTTCCCCCGGGATTCGCGTTCCAGATGAAACGCACCCTGATCGGCTCTCCTCGCAACGAATCGTCGGCATAGAACGTACCGGTGGTTCCCGCGAACTCGCCGGTGACCGGAACGTCGAGTTGATGTGGGTTCCGCGCATCCAGCCACCAGATCGACCACTTGCACGTGGCTTGATCGAACGACCGGAATGCCGCGGCGCGGACGTCACCTTCCGGGAAACGCAGCAAGTTGTCTTCGACGTTCCCGAAGCCGCCAAGGATCTTCCGGGTGGTGGACAGCCCGCTAAAGGCCGTCCAGTCGGTACAGCCCGACAATCGGGAGTTCAGGCGACGATGCTGGACCTGCCAGTCGCCGATGATGAAATCGAAATCCTTGGGTGCGGCAGGCTCAGACGGAAGAGGCATGGATATCTCCTTTGAAATGACACGGATGAGTGACTTCCTGAGGGCTAACGTTCGACATGGGCGGTGGACCAAGGGGCGCAAGACGGCCTTTGGAACGTCCGCTCGATGGAGGGGTCAGGCGGCTTCATGCGCCCGCCAGGAGAGCCAGCCGCGAGTCAGGAAATAGCTGAGCACGAGTAGTGAAACCAGGATGGCGTCGATTGCTCCTGCTGCAGCAATCCCATGCGCTCCGCCCAGAAAAACAGCGGCCCCGACCATTGCCGCCTTATGAAAGAACGCCAGTTCCCAAACGCCTGCCGAGAGCCGGGGCCTGGCGGCCAGGAGGGCGAACATGCCTGCGAACACGAGGAAGCCGGTCGTGCGCCAGGTTTCCACCCACATGAATTCTGGCGGCGCCGACGCAGCGACCTCGATGCCGCCAGCAAAAGCAACCAGCGCGCCGACACACGCAAGTGCCATGAGCGCGCGACCTAGACGGTCGTGCCCGACGGTCGGTTGGTTATTCACGTGTCGACACCCAATGAATGCAAGCGGCACCTCTTCCGACGAGTTGTCTAACGCTGGAGTTCAGCGGCGGCGTGGCCGTCCGCTTGGACGATTGGTTGGATTCCGCAGCGATCGACTGATTTCGTACAACCGTACTGGGGCCAATCACTGCGGTGCCAACAAAATTGGCCACGATCAAGGAGGATCAAGTCCCATGTAACTGGCTTGCCTGCTGCATCAAGGCGATCCTCGCCATCGAGTGACATGCTAAGGCCGTTAGGGAGTTCGCGGAGAATTTGATACTTGGCCTCGCGACGAGGCTCGCGAGTCCCGTCGGCCTTGGTGGGGGCGAGCGCCAAGACCATTTGCTTCCGGTCTGCGCTGAAGTGGACCTCCTCGGGCGAGACCGTGCAGTCATTTGATCCTTCCCACCCCCATTTACCCGGGAGTACTGAGTACGGATCAAGATGGACTGACGTGCTTGGCCCGGGGCTACATCCAGACGTGGCTAGTGTTGCCGTCAGGATAAATATCGCGAGTCTCGCCATGATGACCCAAAAAGTCTAACGCTTGAGTTAAGCGGCGGCAGAGCCGTCCGCTTTGAATGAGAAGTTAGAGCTCTACCATCAGCTTTGGTCAGGCGGCTGTGGTGTACCGGCTGACCTGGCCTTGGCGATGCGACTAATACCGTAATAGAGGAAGGCGACAACTAACACCGTTTTGACTATGGCGGGCCCGCTAACACCTTGGTGCAAAAATGTCAGGTACGCCTCGAAGGTGTAGAAGATGGCCGCAACGAAGGCGAGAACTACAAATATCTTAGTCATTGTTGTCATAGTTACCCTCTGGGTTCTAACACCGGAGTTAAGCGGCGGCGCAGCCGTCCGCCTTGGGCGAAATATTGGTCCGCATACTACGGTGACACCCAGTGATAAGTCTTTACTACCCTGTGATCTTGGCCCAGTTCAACTGACCAAGCTTCAATGCCAGACAGGAGCGGCCACTCCCACCATAAACGGACGGCGCAAGGAGACGTGCACGGAGCACCCGTGTAACGAAGATAGGGGACGCCTGCGGTTTCGCGGAAGCTGGGCTGCCCAAGGCGGCCAATGACCACGGCTTCTTGGTCGCCGACAGCAATTCGGAACAGGGCGGAGTTGTAACGATGCGCTTGCAAGGCGCATGACCCAACACTAACGACCGCAATCGCTAACGCCGAAAGTGCAAAATTTCTTAGAACTTTGGCCATGCGGTCTAACGCTTGAGTTACGCGGCGACGGAGCCATCCGCCTTGAACGAACGGCTAAGCATCGCCGCCACGATCAGCCTGCTGCATTTCTGGGGTGTCTCTGCAGATTGCGCAGTGCCGACCTCTGCGAGATTGATAAAGCCTGCCTACCGTGAACACGGTTGCCGTGATGACACCCCATAGTGCCGCCTGGGTCACGGAGTAAGGCAAATCATGGCCTTTGAGTATTTGCGCCGCGCCGATGATGACAAAAGCACCAACGAGAACGGTAAGAAAGCGCTTGATCCAGAATGTGGTACCCACCGAGATGCTCCTGGTGATGTCTGTTGTTCAACATGAAGGTCAAAGAACGCGAAGCGCCCTTGAGACGTCCGCCGATGGAGGGCTTGGGCCTCACTCCAACGGTGCGACTGGACATGCGATCGGTGTCTAGGCGAGCTGCCTGGGCTGCGTTGAAAAGTACTTCCCACCGTCCTCGTATTGAATGCCGGTTGCAGAGGCGAACGCCGCGGCCAATCCGCTGAACTGTGCAGGGGTGAGGAAGACCTGGACCGCGGCGGGAATGCCTTTGAGCGAGTAGTACAGCCAGAACTTCTTCGTGATCGGGCTAAAGCCAAAGCTGTAGCTTTCAACTTGCTGCCATGCCATTGCTTCACTCCTTCGCATTGTGGACGTTTGACGGTTCACTGGACTTCGATAGTAGCTACGTATTCCGTGGATGACCACTGACTGCCGGCTGTGTATCAGAAGAGGATGCATGACGGTCGCGATGTGGCGACCAACGCCTTGATCAAACCAAGTCGCGAAGTAGCTCCGGCCCGAATGGGCTATTAGATGCCAGCCGAGGTATTGGCCAGCAACTCCCGCAGCGACGGTACCGGAATGAATGGCATGTATTCGTGCCAGCCAAGCAGGAACGAGAAGACCACATGAATAGCCGGCGAAGACAACAATGCGAGCACCAGATATTGGGCAAGCTCCCTGCCTGAGAAGGCAAAGGCCGCGGGAGGCAATACAAGGGTGGCGAGCGCCGGCACCGTGTAGTAGATCCACCACGGAAGGCCAGCGTTGTTTCCGAACTTGGCGAAGAGCATGCCGCCGACCACGACAATGCCAGCGACCACCAGAACTGTGGCCGTGCGCGGACGACGGGCGCGACGGCGAGTGACAAAGCGCAAGATCGCGATGAAGGCGACGAGCGATACAAGCACGAACACCGAGAAACGCTGTGCATCCGAATCCATCGAACCCCCCCTGACATCTAACGCTGAACTAAGCGGCGGCGAAGCCGTCCGCCTTGAACGAACTGCTAGGCCTCAGCCCTGCCTGTCGAGTGGACGAGACTAGCAGCCTCAAGGAATAACTCACGGGCAATGCTATGAGCATCCGAAAGGCTGTCCGCCGAGCGCCCATATGCCCGACGCGCATGCTCTGCGACGCCCTTGGGAAGCCTGCGCTGCAGAGGCCAGCTGTCACAGATGTAGCGAGCCACCGCCTGCTTATCGGCGGAAAGCGGGTGAGAATGCTTTTGCAGTAGCTCAATTGAGCGGGTTGCCGTCATGAGGCCTAACGCTGGAGTTAAGCGGCGGCGAAGCCGTCCGCTTTGAACGAAATGTTAGAACCCACGTATGCACTGCAGCCCGAACGCGAAGCAAAACAACAGACCGCCGAATAAAAATGCAGCCGCTCTGTACTTGAAATACTTGGCGTGTTGCCTGTTGAGGACGGGGGCCAACCCACCGAACAGCGCACTAACGCCAACCATACCAACCCCTACCGCTTCAACTAGCCGCAAGTACTCCGCAGGGCGTGAAAGGAACGATGCGATACCCACGATTGCAACAAGTAGTGCCACGAGCGCTGCGACCCTCTCGGCTGTTGTGAGTTTTTGTAACTGCATAACGCTACCTCACGTGGGTGCTAACGCTGGAGTTAAGCGGCGGCGTAGCCGTCCGCCTTGAACGATCAGTTAGCTGGGAACTGCCACGTTCGACCATAGCACCACGATACGTTGGTTGTTACGGCGTTTTTTTGAGGTTTGAACTGCCACAGCTGAAACGCAGCAGACAACGGAGCTACTAGAGATTTTGGCAAAGGCGTAAGTGCCGTGGCTACCGCAATGGAGCCTTGGCGGTCGATGATAAGTTCGAAAATGACCATTCTTGGAAGGTCATTTGATGCACGGCTCGACAGGACTGGCTGAATGACGCGAGTAAGAATTGCGGTGGACTTGCTGGGGGCTTGGTTCCAGTGCGAACGCCAGTAAACAGACGTCAAACCGTGTGCGTCTCCTACTTCAGCTGGAGACAGCTCCCTTTCGTCTGGGCAGAGCGGTGCACTCGTTGCTCCCGGGGTAGCCAACGCTGAAGAGATAAGTAGGCCTGCCAATATGCTCATAGAAGCTAACGCTCAAGTTAAGCCGAATTGCAGCGCGTAGCTGGCAACATGGCAAGCTGTACCTGCCATGTTGACGGCGTAGCGATGCAATTTCGGCTTGAACGAGTAGTTAGCTTGTAGCACCAGTTGCACGCTCTTGCGACACGCGAAGCCTCCGCCGAATTTCCCGCTCCACGGCAGAAAGTGCGTATTGGTGGCCGCCACCAGGGATGTCCACGCGAACTTCGCGACAGTGCTCGCAGAAAAATTTTGCGTGTGGCTCGGACATTAGGTAACTATCACGTTCGTTGAGGCGAACCAACTCCGCTTGGCATGCAGGGCAAGACGACCACAGATTGTGGATTTGGTCGCCGCCCCATGACCAGTGCCAGATTGAACCGAACATAGTGTCCGATGTGTACGAAAGGTGCGGTGCTGCGCTCGACGCATTGCGTGTGTACGCCAAACCCCTCGATACAACAAACGCAGCAGCGCCACAAACCAGTAAAAGAAGTAGCCAGCCAGGGACAGGATGGGTGGACGCGAGAACGTGCCAGACAGCAACAATTGCCGACCAGATGAGCTGAAATAGCGACCTAAGAGGTGCCCAGATATAACTCAGTGCCGCCAGAATCAGGCCGCCCACGACGGTTGCAATAACGCCGTTCCTGATGGGATGCGATTCCGGCTGCGACATACTTCCCCTTACAAGCTAACGCTGGAGTTAAGCGGCGGCGTAGCCGTCCGCCTTGAACGAGTTGTTAGCCTGGGCCAACACGCTTTTCCGCGATTGAGTCAAGTAGACCAAGAGCTTCGTGACGCATATTTGGAGCTGCAGTTTTGAACGTCTCGGCTACCGCCTCAGCTTCGTCCAGACGGCCAAGAGCCAAGAGTGCCATTGTCTTGTACATCAAATGCATTGAGCTTGCTGGAGATCGTTGGAGGCGCGCCGAGGTAAAGGTAAGTAACTCCAAGTGCTTGCGGGTCTCCCACAGGCTTTTCATTTTTTGATAGTCGCCGTTACGCCGAGAGTTGCGATAGTTGCAGGCGATGTTTCCCAGCAACACAATGCCAAGCACGCCTGTGAGGATCCAAAGGTGGATCTGCATTGCGGCTAGTTGAGTTGCCATATTCCGTCCGATGAAGGCTAACGCTGAAGTTGAGCGGCGGCGTAGCCGTCCGCCTCGAACGAGTGGTTAGGCAACATGGCTAGTAGCCGTCCGCCTCGATTGCTAGAACCATACCCCCAAATTTTGGGTCTTGAGCGTAGGTTATGGTGACATTGCTGCCGCGCTGCTCCGTGCCGTAATAAAACGAAAACTCGCCTTGAGCAAGTTGCACGCGCTCATTAAACCGCGTGCCGGGCGATAAGCAAACAAGCGCCCGTTGGGCATTGTTGCCAGAGAACTCAACTGCCCCGTGAGCCATAAGATACGCACACAGCACCTTGGCCTGAGGATAGTCATGATGAAGGCACTGCTTGGCAGAAATGGCTGGCGCTGGTGAATTTTTGAAGTTTGAACCCCAAGACGTATGGAACGCGATCTGTCTAGTTTCGTCGGGCTTGACCGAGTTGACGAACGCTCGAGTAAGTGCGCACATAGGGTCTGACTGACCTGCGTACGCGCTGCCACAAGGCAAAACCATTGCCATCAAAACTATTGCTCCGGCGCGACGTTTCATATGCTGCCTAACGCTGGAGTTGAGCGGCGGCGTAGCCGTCCGCCTCGAACGAGATGTTAGGCGCCGCCACGCGGAGCGGGTGCATCGGATTGTCTTGAATGAAGGACTCGACCTCGGAGAGCCTGAGCGGTAGCGGCGGCCCGGATGTGCTGCGATAGCTAAAGAAGCGGAAGCCGGCGTTGTACAAAGCCTGTACCTTGGCCCATTGCTCAGCGTCCTGGGCAGGTGGCGCCTTGAACGATCGCCCCATCTCATGCAGCTGGCCGCCGCAGTTGGGACAGATGGCCGTGCAGTCAAGGCGGGGAGCCACCTTGAAGCTCTTGTGGCAATCAAAGCAAGCGTGAGCTATCAAGTATTGAGGGCTTGGCATGCGATCACTTTGCATAGGCGCCTAACTTAAATTCGATTGTTGAATGAAGCCTAATCCCGCAGCCTAACCCGACAAAGCAGGCCACGGGTGCCGGAAACTTCCTACACGAATCAACGGTTTCCCCTGCTCGCGCCGCCTATACCTGCAGCCTAATCCTGCAGCCTTTCCCGGAGGCGGCGGCCATGCAGCGATCCTCTCACTCGGAGTCGGTACCGGCAAGCACGGTCGATGGCGGTGCGCCGGCACGGCCGAGACTGCTCGACGAGATGCGTGCGCGCCTGCGTCGCCTGGGCCTCTCCCTGCGCACGGAGGAGGCGTATGTCGGCTGGGTGCGGCGTTTCATCCTTGCCCATGGCAAGCGGCATCCGCGCGAGATGGGAGCGCCCGAGGTGGAGGCGTTCCTGACCGGACTGGCGACGTACGGACGGGTGGCCGCCTCGACGCAGAACCAGGCGCTGGCCGCGCTGCTGTTCCTGTATCGCGAGGTGCTTGGGATCGAGTTGCCGTGGCTGGACAACATCCGCCGTGCGAAGAAACCGGAACGCTTGCCGACCGTGCTGACGCGCGAGGAAGTGGCGGCGATGCTGGGGCAGATGAGCGGCGTGACCTGGCTGATGGCCGGCCTGCTGTACGGCGCCGGCCTGCGCCTGATGGAGTGCGTGCGGCTTCGCGTGCAGGACGTGGATTTCGCGCGACGCGAGATCGCGGTGCGCCAAGGCAAGGGCGGCAAGGACCGGCGCACGATGCTGCCGGTGCTGGTCGGCCGAGGCGCTGCAGGGCCAGTTGGCCGAGGCGCGCCGGCTGCATGAGCGTGACCTGGCCGCCGGCTTCGGCGCGGTGTGGCTGCCGCATGCGCTGGACCGCAAGTACCCGAACGCTGCGCGGGAATGGGTCTGGCAGTACGTGTTTCCGGCCAGCACGCGCAGCCTCGATCCGCGCAGCGGCGTCGAGCGGTGGCATCATCTGGACGAGACCGTGCTGCAGCGCGCGGTGAAGGCGGCGGTGCGGCGGGCCGGCATCGCCAAGCCGGCCACGTGCCACACGCTGCGCCATTCGTTCGCCACCCACCTGCTGGAAGCGGGCTCGGATATCCGCACAGTGCAGGAGCTGCTCGGCCACAAGGACGTGGCGACTACCCAGATCTATACGCACGTGCTCAACCGCGGCGGCCACGGCGTATTGAGCCCATTGGACCGTTGAAGCGCCAGGGGCACGCCACCGCGGCCGGCTTCATGGGGGGCGCGGCCAGTTGAGTTCCACGCTGTGCTCCGCCCCGTCGTCGGCCAGCGTAACGCAGCCGTCGGCCTGCGCCACGCCGTCCAGCCATAGCGTGCTCGGCGTGCCGGCGTCGCTCTGGCGCAGGTGGATGCGGTACGGCGTGTCGCGATGGCGGTAGTCGATGGAGAAGCCGTCCCACTCGGGCGGCAGCACGGCGCGAAGCGCAGCGTGCCGGCTTCCAGGCGCAGGCCGAGCAGCGATTCGACGATCAGCCGGTACATCCAGCCGGCCGAGCCGGTGTACCAGGTCCAGCCGCCGCGGCCGGCGTGCGGCGCGACCGCGTAGACGTCGGCCGCGACCACGTAGGGTTCGACCTTGTAGACGTCCACGACGTCGGGCGTCGCGGCCGTGGTTGACCGGGTTGATCATGCGCAGCAGTTCCCACGCGCGCGCGCTGTCGCCCAGCGCGGCGAACGCCATCGCCGCCCAGATCGCCGCGTGGGTGTACTGGCCGCCGTTCTCGCGCACGCCGGGCACGTAGCCCTTGATGTAGCCGGGATCGAGCGCGGACTTGTCGAACGGCGGATCGAGCAGCTGGACCAGGCCGGCGTCGCGGCGCACCAGGTGCGCATCCAGCGCCTCCATCGCCTGCCGCTGCGCGCTCCGCGGTCGCCGGCGCCGGACAGCACCGACCAGCTCTGCGCGATCGAGTCGATCTGGCATTCGTCGTTGCTGCTGCGAGCCGAGCGGCGTGCCGTCGTCGAAGTAGGCGCGGCGGTACCACTCGCCGTCCCAGCCGTGCTGCTTCGAGCGCGGCGCGCAAGCTCGGCGCGACTTCGCCGTCGCAGCGCTCCGCGAACGCCGCGTCGCCGCGCGCCTGCGCCACGTCGGCGAAGCGCGCGCAGCACGTCGCAGCAGGAAGAACCCCAGCCAGACGCTTTCGCCGCGGCCTTGCTCGCCGACCCGGTTCATGCCGTCGTTCCAGTCGCCGCAGCCCATCAGCGGCAGGCCGTGCGCGCCGAGCTGCGCAGGCCGCGCTCGATCGCGCGCACGCAATGCTCGTACAGCGTCTCGTCGCAGGGCCGAAGGTTGCGGCAGGTCGTAGTACGACTCCTCGTCCGGGGTGCACCGCGCGGCCCTCGAGGAAGCCGGACGCGCTCGTCGAGCACGCCGCGGTCGCCGGTGGCCAGCACGTAGCGCGCGGCCGCCAGCGGCAGCCACAGGTAGTCGTCGGAACAGTGCGTGCGCACGCCGCGGTCCAGCGGCGGATGCCACCAGTGCTGCACGTCGCCTTCGGGGAACTGGTGCGCGGCGCACAGCAGCAGCTGCTCGCGCACCAGCTCGGGCTCGGCGTGGACGAGCGCCATCGCGTCCTGCAGCTGGTCGCGGAAGCCGAAGGCGCCGCCGGACTGGTAGTAGCCGCTGCGCGCCCAGATGCGGCAGGCGAGCGTCTGGTACAGCAGCCAGCCGTTGGCGAGCACGTCGAGCGCCGGATCGGGCGTCTCCACCTGCACCGCGCCGAGCGTGCGGGCCCAGTGCGCGCGCACCTCGTCCAGCGCGTCGGCGGCGCTGCCGCTGCCGCGGAAGCGCTGCACCAGCGCGTTGGCGTCGGCGGCGTCGCGGCCCACGCCGAGGCGGAAGATCAGCTTCGCGCCGCTCGCCGTCGTCCAGGTCGACGCTGGACCTGCAGCGCCGCGCACGGATCGAGCCCGGCGCCGACCCGGCCGGACAGGCGCGCGCGGCCCAGCGCCGGCCGGCGCGCGCAGCTGCCGTTGCGGCCGAGGAATTCGCTGCGGTCGCCGGTCGATGCCGCGGCCGGCATCGTCGACGTCGAAGAACGCCACCCGGTTCGGCGAACTCGGTGTTGTAGGCGTTGCGCGCGAACAGCGCGCCGCTGGCCGGGTCCGACTCGGTGACCACGTGCATCGCGGTCTTCGCGCGCAGGTCGCCGAGCACCCATTCGACGTAGCCGGTGACGCTGAGCCGGCGCGGCCGGCCGGAGTCGTTGCGCAGCTTCAGCACCGAGAACTTCACCGGCGCGTCCGGCGCGACGTAGACCCACAGCTCGGAGTCGATGCCGTCCTCGTCGTGCTCGAACACGCTGTAGCCGAAGCCGTGGCGGGTGACGTAGCTGCCGCTGCCGCGGCACGGCAGCGGCGTCGGCGACCAGACCTGGCCGGTCTCCTCGTCGCGCAGGTAGAGCGCCTCGCCGCCGTCGTCGCTGACCGGGTCGTTGTGCCAGGGCGTCAGGCGGAACTCGTGCGCGTTCTCGCCCCAGGTGTACGCGCTGCCGCTCTCGGAGACCACGGTGCCGAAGTGCGGGTTGGCGAGCACGTTCACCCACGGCGCCGGCGTGCTGTCGCCGGCGGCCTGGCGTGATCACGTACTCGCGGCCGTCGGGCGTGAAGCCGCCGATGCCGTTGGCGCAGCTGCAGCGTCGGCGCGGCGCTGGCGCTGGTGGCGAGCGACGGCGCTGCCGACGCGCTCGGGCCGACTGGGCTCGAAGCGCGGCGCATGCGGTTTCGCACGCTGGCGCCGGCCGACCTGCTCGGCCAGCGTGCCGCGGCCGTCGCTGAGGACGACGCGCGCCACCGGCCTGCAGCAGCACGCGGTCTTCGCTGCGACATCTGCTGCGCCGGGCGCACGAAGATGCCGCCGGGCCGGTCGACCAGGCTGCGCCTCGCTGCCGGCGGCGATCAGGCCCATGATCTGGTCCTGCAGTCGCTGCCGGTAGCCGGCGCGGTCCTCGTTCCAGATCACCAGGTCGACCGCCAGCCCCTTCAGCCGCCAGTACGCATGCGCCTGCACCAGCTGGCGCACCAGTTCGATGTTCGCGCGGCGCTGGCGATCTGCAGCAGCACGATCGGCAGGTCGCCGGAGATCGCCTAGCCCCACAGCCCGGACTGGCCGCGCCGGTTGCCGCGCAGCACGGCCGGCTCGGCGCGCAGGCTGGCGTTCGCGAACAGGATGCCGGCCGGCCAGGCGCTCGTACAGCTGCGCATCGGCCTGCTGGCATTGAGCTGGCGCAGCAGCACCTGGCTGTGCGTCCAGGCCAGGTCGAACACGCGGTCGGCCAGGCGGCGGTCGCGGTACTTGTCGACCAGCGCCAGGCAGCCGTCGCGCGTGCTCGGCGACGCCGGTGACGATGTCGACGGTCGCCGTCTGCTCCGGCTCCAGCGTGATGCGGCAGCGGATCGCGACGATCGGGTCGAGCACCGAGCCGGCGCGTGCCGGACAGCGGCCGCTGCTCGCGGTCAGCGCCTGCGGGTCGGCCGAGCGTGCGGCCGCGGCCGATGAAGCGCGCGCGGTCGGTCTCGTACGAGATCTCGCCGCTGTCGGCGCCGTGCACCGCCATCAGGTGGAACATCCACGGCGGCGTGCTCGTCGGCGGCGCGCGGCCGGCGCGTGCACAGGATCGCCTGCAGCGCGGGCACGAGCTCGGTCTGCACGAACAGCTTGCTGAAGGCCGGATGCAGCGCGTCGGCGGCCGGCGGCGCCAGCACCACCTCGGCGTAGCTCGTCACCTCGATCGTGCGCGCGGCTGCGGCCGCGGTTGGTGATGCGTGGTGCGCCGCAGCTCGATGTCGTCCTCCGGCGAGACGACGATCTCGGTGTGCGCGTCGAAGCTCGCGGTCGCGGCGCGCGGAACTCGGCGCGCGCCTCGGAGAAGATCGCCTCGTAACTGCTCGGCCTGCTTCGCAGCGTCGGCTGGTACGCGGTCGACCAGAACTCGCCGCTGTCGACGTCGCGCAGGTAGCAGAAGGTGCCCCAGTGGTCGCGCGTGGCGTCCTCGCGCCAGCGCGTGACGCGCCAGGTCGCCTCCAGCGGCTGTAGCCGCCGCCGGCGCTGGTGAGCATCACGTGGTAGCGGCCGTTCGACAGCAGCTGCACCGCCGGGCGCGCGCGTGTCCGGGTCGGCGAACACGCGCAGCCGCGCCTCGGCCGGCTGCACGCTGCCGTCGCGACTCGGGCGAAGCTCGGCGGCGTGCAGGTATACGGCCGCCGTCTTCGGCACGCGCTCCTGCAGCAGCAGCACGGTCGCCTGGAACTGCGGGTCGGCCTCGAAGCGCCGCTGCATCGGCCGGTCGAGCAGCAGCGTGGGCCAGCGCCAGCAGGCTCATGCCCTGGTGGTGCGCCATGAACGAGCGCACCACGTGCCGCGTTCTGGCCCACGCGGCAGCCGCGCCGGCGTGTAGTCGATCGCCTCGTAGAAGCCGTAGCGGCCGCGCGCGCCGTCGTCGGCCAGCCGCTGCAGGTTCCGCAGGCCGCGCGCCGGCGCCACCATCAGCGCCAGCGCGGAGGCGTAGGGCGCGATCACCAGGTCCTCGCCGAGGCCGCGCTTCAGGCCCAGGCCCGGCACGCCGAACGCGCGGTACTGGTAGTTGAGGTGCGCGTCGAGCGCGTTGTAGCCGGACTCGGAGATGCCCCACGGCACGCCGCGCTGGCTGCCGTAGTCGATCTGCCGCGTCGACCGCGGCGCGGCAGGTCTGGTCGAGCAGCGTGCCCTCGTAGCTCGGCATCACCAGCAGCGGCATCAGGTACTCGAACATCGAGCCGCTCCACGACAGCAGCACCGGCTCGCCGCCGACGGTGGTGAGCAGGCGGCCGAGCGCGAACCAGCTCTCCTGCGGCAGCTGGCCCTGCGCGATGGCGACGAAGCTGGCCAGCCGCGCCTCCGAGGCGAGCAGGTCGTAGTAGCTGGCGTCGAGCCGGCGCTCGTCGACGTTGTAGCCGATCGCCAGCAGGTCGCGCGTGCGGTCGTAGAGGAAGCCGTAGTCCATCTGCGCGAAGTCGCCGGCCTGCTGCGCCAGCTGCTCGATCGCGGCGAGGCGGGCGCGCGCCCGTTCGCGCACGCCTTCGGCATCGGCGGCGGCCGGCCAGCACAGCGGTTCGATCCGGCCCAGCTCGCGCAACGTGGGAATGCCGCGGAAGCCGGCCTCGTCGTCCGGCGGCGGATCAAGCTCGAATGCGGCTCGCCTCGGTGCACAGCTCGTCGCACTGCGCGAGCAGCGCGTCGAGCCAGAACCGCGCGTCGCTGCCGGGCTCGGTGTCGAGCATCGACACCAGTGCCTGCGCGTGTTCGTCGAGCTGCTGCAGCAGCGCCGTCACCGCGCTGGCGGTCGCCGGCGGCGTGGCCAGTCGCCTGCTGCAGTTGCTGGCGCAAGGCGTTCCAGGGTGCGCGCGATGTCGGTGTCGAGCACGTCGCGCAGCAGCGCCAGCGTGTCGCGCAGCCCGCGCAGCATGCGCGGCTGGAACACCGGCTCGTCGGGCAGCGCCAGCAGGCCCGGGCGCAGCGTCAGCAGGTGGCCGGCGAGGTTGCCGCTGTCCACCGTCGAGACGTAGCGCGGCGGCAGCGGCTGCAGCGTCTGCGTGTCGTACCAGTTGTAGAAGTGGCCGCGGTAGCGCTCCAGCCGCTCCATCGTGGCCAGGCGTCGCCGCGTGCGCTCGAGCAGGCGGCCGCTGCCGAGGTAGCCGAAGTCGTACGCGGCCAGGTTCGCCAGCAGCGCCAGGCCGATGTTGGTGGGCGAGGTGCGGTGCGCGACCACCGGCCCGGGCTGTTCCTGCACGTTGTCCGGCGGCAGCCAGTGGTCCGTCCGCGCCGACGAAGGTCTCGAAGAACGCCCAGGTCCGCCGCGCCAGCGTGCGCAGGAAGCGCTGCTGCGCCGCGCTGGGCGCGAACGCGCCCGGCGCGCGCGGCCGGCTGATCCACCAGGCGATCGCGGGCGAGACCAGCCACAGCAGCAGCACCGGCGCGGCCAGCCACAGCGCCGCCGGCCGCAGCAGCGCCAGCGCCACGCCCAGCAGCACCGCCAGCAGCGGGCGCGATCCACATCAGCCGCGCACAGCGCGGCCGGTGCGTTGCCGCTGCGCCGCTCGACCTCGCTCGAGGGCTGCCACTCCAGCAGGCGGCGCCGGCTGACCGCCATCCGCCACAGCGTGCGCACGATCGCGTCGAGGCTGGTACAGCGCCTCGTACGGCAGGCACGCCAGCGCCAGCGCCATCCGCGCGAAGTGCTGCACGCCGGCCTGGCAACCGGCGCGCAGGTGCTGGCCCAGCTGCACCTCGCGCGGCTTGCGCACCAGCTCCAGCAGCGCCGACAGCAGCGCCGGCAGCAGCATCATCGCCAGCACCGCCAGCGGTCCACGCGAGCACGCGGCGACAGCAGCAGCCAGCCCAGCGACCAGCAGCACCAGCAGCGCCGCCGGCACCAGGCTGCGGCGCAGGTTGTCGAGGATCTTCCAGCGCGACAGCGCCGACAGCGGGTTGCGGCGCGCAGCCGGCCGTGCGCGGCCGGCACCCACGGCAGCAGCCAGGCAGCAGCTGCCAGTCGCCGCGGATCCAGCGGTGGCGGCGCTTCACGTCGGCGCCGTAGCGCGCCGGGTAGTCCTCGTACAGCTGCACGTCGCTGAGCAGGCCGGAGCGCGCGTAGCAGCCTTCGAGCAGGTCGTGGCTGAGGATGCGGTTCTCGGGGAAGCGGCCGTCCAGCGCGCGCTCGAAGGCGATCGACGTCGTAGATGCCCTTGCCGATGAAGGAGCCTTCGCCGAACAGGTCCTGGTAGACGTCGGAGACCGTCGCGCGTGTACGGATCGATGCCGGCGTCGCCGCCGAACAGGCGCGCGTAGCGCGAGCGCGCTGGCGCTGGGCAGGCTGACGCCGACGCGCGGCTGCAGGATGCCGTAGCCGCTCGACCACGCGGCGCTGCTCGGGCGTCGAAACGCGCGCGGTTGAGCGGATGCGCCATCGTGCCGACGCAGCTGCCGCGCCGCGTCGCGCGGCAGCTGCGTGTCGGTGTCGAGCGTGATCACGTAGCGCACGCCGGCCCGAGCGTCGCGGTGTCGCCGACGATCCGCGCGAAGCGGTCGCTGCGCGCCGCCGCGCAGCAGCGCGTTGAGGTCGGCCAGCTTGCCGCGCTTGCGCTCGTGGCCCATCCAGCACCTGCTCGCCCGCGTTCCAGCGGCGCGGCCGGTGGAACAGGAAGAAGCGGTCGGCCCCGGCGCTGGCGTAACGGTCGTTGAGCGCCTCGATGCGCCGCCGCGCCAGGCCCAGCAGCGCCTCGTCGCCCGGCAGCGTCTCGCGCTCGCGCGTCGGCGAAATCGGTGAGCAGGGCGAAGTGCAGGTGCGCGTCGCGGTTGGCGAGGAAGCGCACCTCGAGCGCCTCGACCAGGTCGTCGACGCCCTGCGCGCTGGCGAGCAGCGTCGGCACCACCACCAGCGTGCGCGCGTCGGCCGGGATGCCGCGCGAGAAATCCATCCGCGGCAGCGCGCTGCGGCGCGACGAGCAGCGTCGCGACCCAGTTGACCAAGCGCCACCGCCAGCTGGCTGGCCAGCGATGGCGGCGGGAACCGCCAGCGCGACCAGCGCCCACGGCGGCCAGCCGGTCGCGCGCGGCGGTGGCCACCAGCGGCTGCGCGAACGCGAACGTGAGCAGCGCCATCAGGCCCAGGTAGACCGGCAGCGGCGCACGGTCGAAGCCGCGCCGCAGCGTCTCGCGCAACGGCGGCCGGATGCCGCAGCTGCTGTTCCAGCCGGCGCCGCCCGCGGTCGACCAGGTAGTAGCCGACGTGCTGCGGCAGCGGCTCGGTGCCGTCGCGTGGGCGCCTCGGCCTGGCTCAGCGCGATCGCCGCCTGCGGCCACTTCGCAGCTCGGTCAGCCGGTGCCGGCGCGCCATCGCCTCGACCACGTGGCGGTAGCGGTCGCGGGTGGCGAAGTCCATCGCCGATAGACGCCGGCCGGGTCCTCGCGCAGGCATTGCTCGACCACGCTCAGCGTCTCGACGAACTCGCGCCAGTCGATCGCCGCCAGCATGCGCAGGCTGCCGATGCTGTTGCCGATCGAGACCTGGTCGGCGGCCTGCTGCTGGCTCTCCAGGTGCACCAGCTGCTCGATGGTCTGCCCCGACGTCGGCCAGGCGCTGCTCGATCCAGGTCAGCGGCAGCGCCAGCGCCGCGCTCTGGCCCTGCAGCCGGCGCGCGAGCTCGGCGACGAAGGCGCTGGTCATCGGCGGGTCCGAGCGCGCCATGTCGGCGACCACCAGCACTCAGAGTCTTCGGTTCGCGCTCGGCGGTGGCGGTCATGCTGTCGGCCCAGCGTGCGGCCTTGCCGCGGTCGCGCCAGTCCGCCATCACCCGCGCGGCGACGCGGCGCAGGTTCTCGATCAGCGCCAGGCGCAGCATGATCGGGATCGCCCACAGCTCGCCCAGCCGCAGCGGCGCTGACCGTCTGGTAGGCGGCGACGAAGCGGCTGCAGGCTCTCGCGCGTCGACCCGGCCGTCGCCGTGCGAGATGGCCTCCAGCGCGATGTCGTAGACGCGCGGCAGTCCGGCCGACGGGCCGCTGGCCAGCCGCGGCAGCTCGCGGCTGTAGCCCTTCGGCAGGTGCCGCCGCGCGATGCGGATCTGCTCTTCGATCAGGTAGAAGTTGTCGAGCAGCCATTCGGCGGCGGGCGTGATCCGCCGCCGCTTGCGGGTGGCATCGGTCAGCCGTTCGCAGGTGTCGGTCAGCACCGCTTCGTTGTCGTCCAGCCGCGCCAGCAGCGAATCCATGCTGACCCGTGCGCTGAGCCGGTGCTGGCCGGCCAGCGCGCGGCCGTGCTGTTCCATCTGTTCGGTACTGAACAGCTCTGCGCGCAGCGCCGGCTCCTGCTCCGGCCGCGTGCGTGCGGCCGCGCGACGCCGGCGGAACGCATTCAGCCGGCGCAGCTTGAGCAGGTCGAGGAAGTTGCCGATGTTCAAAGACGTTTTCCTTGAGCCTCGCGGGATGGGCCACGAGGCGCCGATGCGGGCGGAGTGCCGGCGGGAACCAGTTCGACGGGCTGCGACCGCCGGCTCGGTCCGAACTTACGCGTCGCCATGTGAAGATGACGCACGCTACGATGGGCGTCCGCCCCTTACCGGAGTCATGCCGTGCCGCTGCAGATCCGCGCCGCCGCCCTCACCGACCTGCCTGAACTGGCCGCCTGGAATGCGGCGATGGCCTGGGAAACCGAGCACAAGCGGCTCGACCCCGCGACGCTGGAGCGCGGCATCCGCGGCGTGTTCGAGCAGCCGCGGCGTGGCTTCTACCTGGTGGCGGAACGCGACGGCGTGGCGATCGGCAGCCTGCTGGTAACCTACGAATGGAGCGACTGGCGCTGCGGTGATTTCTGGTGGATCCAGAGCGTCTACGTGGTCCCGGCCGGCCGCCGCGGCGGCGCGTTCCGCGCGCTGTACGCCGAGGTCGACCGCCGCGCCGCGGCCGCCGGCGCGGTCGGCCTGCGCCTTTACGTGGAAACCGAAAACCGGCGTGCGCAAGCGACCTACGAGGGGCTCGGCATGCAGCGTTGCCACTACTTCATGTACGAGGCGCTGCAGTCAGGCCCCGCGGCGTAGCAGCGCAGGCAAAACCGGCGGCTCAGTGCAAGGCGGTAGTCGGCGCGCCGAGCCGGCCGTGGTCGTCCAGCATGACTCGGCCCAGCGCATGCAGTTCGCCGGCGCCGCCGTAACGGTCCGCCAGCAACGCCAGCAACGGCCCCAGCGCCTGCGGCTGCAACGGATACGCGTGCGCCAGCGCGCGGGCGTGGCCGCCGTCGCCACGCTGGGCCACGGTGATCGCGACCACGCCGAGGCCGGGCGCTTCGTGCGCGAACAGCGCCGGCGGGTCGTAGCCGGGTTCGACCGCGGCCAGGGTTTCCAGCAGGTAACCGGCGTCCGCCTCGGCGTGTTGCGCCGCGGCTGGCTGCAGCTGCAACGGCAGCTGGTGCGCGTCGAGCAGCGCGGCGTACTGGCGCAGTTCGAACACGATGCCGGCGAAGTCGTGCGCGCGCTGCCGGTTTTCGTCGGGACCGCGGTTGCCGCCCTGCGCGGCCAGCCACTGCGCAGGCGATTGCGCCAGCACCTTGCCGCCGGTGTAGCGCAGGGCCAGTCCGCGCGCGCTCATCGTCGCTTCCTCGCGGTACGGGGTCAGCAGCGCCGCCTCCAGCAGCGCCCACAGCGGCGCCAGGTTGACGTGCTCGTACTGCACGCAGGTCAGCGCCAGCAGGTCGTTGCGGCTGAGGTAGCGCACGTGCTCCAGCCGGATGCCGAGCGTGCGCATCAGCCAGTCGGCGGTCAGCGCGCCCGCCTCGCCGCGGCCGACCAGCTGGATCTCGAGTTGCTCGGACAACGCTTCGGCCTGTTCCGCCGGCGCCAGCAGGCTCATCGGCAACAGCCGCATCGGGCCCTCGGCGTACACCGGCGACGGCTCCAGTGGCTGCGCCGGCATGCGTCCTTCGTGGCTGCCGAACGCCACCACATTCTCCAGCCGCCCGCGTGGCACCCGCCGCGCCAGTTCGTCCAGCGTGGCCCACACCGGGAAGCCCGGCCGCAGCAGCTCGACCTGGTCGAACAGCGCGCCGGCCAGCGCCAGCCGCGCGGCGTCGACCTGCGGCATCAGCGCGTGCAGATCGGCGGCGACCAGGGCGGCCAGTTCGGCCGCTGCGTCGCGCGTGAGCGTCAGCTGCGCCGGCGGCTCGCCGGCGACCGGTTCCAGGGCCAGCACGACAGGCAGGGCGAGCAGCGTTTGCGCTTCCACGAGGCGATGATCCTTGGGCAAAGAGGATCGATTCTATCAGTGAGGGTGTCCTGGCCAGCCCGGCACGGCGGTGCGCCGACGCGGGCGGCTTCGGGGAGCGAGCAACGCGGCCGGCGTTGCCGGTGTCGACCACTGCCGGCTGCGCGCCTCGCGGACATCAGGTCGATCGTGCTGAACGGATCGGGACGTACTCCGGCCTCTTGGGCTTCCGCCGCGCGGCATGGCGGGTTAGCCTTGACGGACTTGAGTGGTGGACTGTTCCGAGCATGGAAAACACGCTAAGGCGCGTCGGGATCATCGGCGGCGTACGCATCCCGTTCTGCCGCAACAACACGGCCTATGCCGACGTCGGCAACTTCGGCCTGTCGGTGAAAGTGCTCGGCGCGCTGGTCGAGCGCTTCGGGCTGCACGGGGTGGAGCTCGGCGAGGTGGCGATGGGCGCGGTGATCAAGCACTCGTCCGACTGGAACCTGGCGCGCGAGGCGCTGCTCAGCTCCGGGCTGGCGCCGACCACGCCGGGCATCACCACCGCGCGCGCCTGCGGCACCTCGCTCGACAACGCCATCATCATCGCCAACAAGATCGCCGCCGGGCAGATCGAGGCCGGCATCGCCGGCGGTTCGGACACCACCTCGGACGTGCCGATCGTCTACGGCACCCGCCTGCGCAAGCGGCTGCTGGCGATGAACCGCGCCAAGACCCCGCTGGACAAGCTGAAAGTGGCGCTGCGCGGGTTCTCGCTCGGCGAGCTGAAGCCGTCGTTCCCCGGCGTGGCCGAGCCGCGCACCGGCAAGTCGATGGGCGACCACTGCGAACAGATGGCGAAGGAGTGGCACATCGCGCGCGAGGCGCAGGACCGGTTGGCGCTGGACAGCCACCACAAGCTGGCCGCCGCGTACGACGCCGGTTTCTTCGAGGACCTGCTGGTCCCGTTCCGCGGCCTGAAGCGCGATGGCTTCCTGCGCCCGGACTCGAGCATGGAGAAGCTGGCTTCGCTTGAAGCCGGCGTTCGACAAGACCTCCGGCCACGGCACGCTTACCGCGGGCAATTCCACCGGCCTGTCCGACGGCGCCGCCGCGGTGCTGCTGGGCAGCGACGCGTGGGCCGCGCAGCGTGGCCTGAAGGTGCAGGCGTACCTGCGCGACGCCGAGGTCGCCGCGGTGGACTTCGTGCACGGCGAAGGCCTGCTGATGGCGCCGACCATCGCGGTGCCGCGCATGCTGGCACGCCACGGGCTGACCCTGCAGGACTTCGACTACTACGAGATCCACGAGGCGTTCGCGGCGCAGGTGTTGTGCACGCTGCGCGCGTGGGAGTCGGCCGACTACTGCAGGAACCGGCTCGGCCTGGATGCGCCGCTCGGCTCGATCGACCCGGCGAAGCTCAACGTGCACGGCTCCAGCCTCGCGGTCGGCCATCCGTTCGCCGCCACCGGCGCGCGCATCGTCGCCACGCTGGCGAAGATGCTGGAACAGCGGGGCTCCGGCCGCGGGCTGATCTCGATCTGCACCGCCGGCGGCATGGGCGTCACCGCGATCCTCGAGCGGTGACGAGTCGACGGCTTCAGCCTCGATTCGCTCTGGAGGGTGCATAAAGGCCGCCATGTTTCGCCTGCGCACCACCACCACTCTCAGCTTGCTCGCGCTGGCCGTCGGCATTGCCGGCACCGGCTGGCTCAGCACGCTGACCGCCGACTGGCCAGGGCCGCCGCCGCGTTTTGCCGCCACGCGGACTTCTTCACCCGCGCCGCGCACCCTGCCCTCGCCACGGCGCTCGCATGCACCGGCTCGCGTGGTGCAGACGCCGCGCGCGCGGACGGACATCTCCGCTGCCGACGCGGGCGGTGCGCAGGCCAGCGTGCCGCCGCCACCGGAACTGGTACCGCTGGCGATGCCGAGCGACACCTCGCAACCGTGGTACAAGCTGCGCGGCCATCTGGACGGCCGCGTGCTGCTGCGCGTCGACATCGACGGCAGCGGCCGGGTCAGCGCCGCCAGCCTGAGCGAATCCAGCGGCGACCCGATCCTCGACGCGCACGCCCTGCGCAGCGTGCGCGGTTGGCGCTTCGCGGTGCCGCCGGATCACCCCGACGGTCTCAGCGGCGAACTGCCGATGCGCTTCTCCTCGCGGGGCGACCGCGTCGCGCAGCTGCCGTAAGTTTTGTCTGGTCGCAATGACACTGGTGGTTAAGGGGGCAGAGCTTTCGTCTGCCTGCGGCAGCCGAGTTACTTTCTCTTTGCGTGGCCAAAGAGAAAGTAACCAAAGAGAAAGGCCACCCCGCTTGGCGCTTGCCGCCCATCCATGGGCGGCAAGTCCGTGAGCCGGGGCCGGGCTTTTCGAGCGGGCATCCTGCCCGTGCGAAAAGGCGTTGCCATCCTTGGCAACGCCCGCTGCGCGGCCTGTCGTCCCCGACTCACCGCCGCGCAAGGGACCCCGGGTAGAGCAGCGGGCCATCCTGGCCCGCACCCGGTGATGAAGCTGAAAAGCAAAAGCCACAGCGAAGCGTCGCTTTGCCGTGGCTTCGCCCCTGCTCTTGATCTGGCTCTTTTGAAGAGTGCGCGCCGGGAGCGCGCTGCTCTACCCGGGGCCCCTATGGCGCGGCGGGCGGGCGGAGGAAAGCCCGCAGGGTGGCCGGCAGGGATGCCGGCCAGTTTGTCGTCAGGGCAGGATGCCCTGTCGACAAACCCCGCAGCCCACCCGCGCACCCCGAGGGCAGGCGAGGGCATGGATGCCCGAGTTGAGGCAACGCAGGGAGCAGTTGCCCGATGCCCGCAGGGCGCGCCATCGGGGTGGCCTCTCTTTTGGTTACTTTTCTCTGGCCACCCAGAGAAAAGTGACTCGCCCTCCGAAGGAGGACGAAAGCTCTTTGAAGTTTGCTTCAAACAAAGCGGCAAGTGCCGCGGCGGGCAAAGCTCACAGCACACCCTTGGCGCCCACCCCGAATGCGGTAACCAGCCGCGTGATGATCAGCTTCGGCGACAGCGCCACGTCGGGGAAATCGCCGACCGGTTCGTAGCAGGCGTAGAAGTTCGGGTCGGTGGCGCGCAGCGGCTGGCAGCCGGGCTTGAGGTCGTAGCTGGTGGCGTAGCGAAATGGCCACAGGTCGAACAGCGGCAGTTGCTCGGAGACCGTGCCGATCGCCTGGTTGATGTCGGTGAGCACCGGCACCTTCGATTGCCGCGGTGCGATCACCCAAGCGTTTTCCGGCTGCGTGTTGCGCAGGATGCTCTGGCGCAGCTGGTTGGCGAAACCCTGGTCGTAGACGATCACGCCCGCTTCGGTGTTGTAGTGGTCCGAGCGCGGGTCGAAGTTGTGCGAGCCGACCATCGCGAACGCGTCGTCGACCACGATCGACTTCGCATGCAGGCCAAAGCGGCGGCCTTCGCTCTGCAGCGGCGCCGGCCGGTTGCTGCTGCCGCGGCTGCCGAGCAGGCGGAAGCGTGCCTCGGAGGCGCCGGCCGGTCCGGTGGTCTGCAACGGCAGGCCGGCCGCCTGCATGCCGAGGTTGGCCAGCTCGTTGTCCACCGCCGCGCTTGGCGCGTGCGGTTTCATCTCATGGATCTCGAAGCCGAATTTCTGCAGGTAGCGCTTGCGGTGCTTGTACGACATCGCGTACACGGCGAATGCATCGGTCGACGCCAGCGAGTTGGTCGAGACGATCACCCGCGGCGGATCGGCACGCCGGTGCAACGTACGGAAGATGTGCTGGGCGCGTTTGCTCATCACCAGGTACGGTGTCTGCAGCAGCACCTCGCGTTTCGCCTCGCCGATCATGTGCATGATGTGGTGGGTGAAGTCCAGCGCGCGCCGCTTGTCCGGTTTGTCGGTCTTCGCCGGCAGGTCGCTGAAATAGTCAACCTGGCCCACCCGCCGCGAGGCATCGACCAGCCAGGTCTGCAGCCAGGTCGGGTCCGCGGCCGCCTGCTGCACCTGCGCCACGCGCGCCGGCCGGCGGTAATGCGGGGTCGGCCAGACCGGCGGCGTGCGGTCGGACAGGAGGCGCCGGTTGACGTCGCGCAGATGGGTCAGCGGCAACGAGCGCGGGTGGTTCCAGAACAGCTTGAAGCTGGCCGCCATCTGCAGCGCGGCCGGGCCGCCGACCATCACGTCGCGGTCGACGTAGTCGAACGTGTCGTCCCAGTTGAAGTAGCGGTCCTGGTAGTTGCGCCCGCCGGTGATGCCGATGGTGTCGTCCACCAGCAGCAGCTTGTTGTGCATGCGCTGGTTGAACCGCATGAAGCAGCACAGCACGCCGGCGGCGAATTCCAGCGGTTGCGTGTGGGCCTTGTGGAAGGTCGGGTTGTACAGCCGCACTTGCAGGCTCGGGCTGATCCGCGCCAGCCGGTCGAGCAGGTCCGGGTTGTCGAAGGAGAACAGCTGGTCGGCCAGGATGCGCACGCGCACCCCGCGCCGCGCCGCCTGCACCAATTCGTCCAGCATCAGCTGGCCGATATCGTCCTGGTCCCAGATGAAAGTCTGCACGTCGATCGAGCGTCGCGCCGCACGCACCAGATTGATTCGCGCGGCCATTGCCGGCTCGGTGTCGTCGAGCAGGGTGACCACGTGCACCGGTCGCTCCGGGGTGGAGGCGGCCAGCGCCTCGGCGCCCGCCACCAGCAGCGGCGACGGCAGCGCGCAATGATCGGCTTGGCCGCAGCTGACGCCACGATCGACGGTGGCGGCGACGACCGCATCGGCGCGGCGGATCTGCGCGCGGGACAGCGTGCAGCCTTGCAGCAGCAGAAGCGCAAGCAGGAGCGGCAGGACGAGTCGACGCAGGACAGGCATGGACGGATCATACGTTTTGCGTGTACCGAGGCCGTGAGGGGCCGGCGGCAGGCATCGCGTGATCGCGCCGGATGGCCGGCGCAACCCTGCGCAGGTCAAGCCGGTGCGCTCGTCAGGGCGACCAGAACGCATCCAGGCGCGCGTTGCCCGGTTCCAGTGCGCCGTGCAGGTGCAGCACGGCCAGCGCGCCGGGCGGCATGCCGCGGAATTCGTCGGAGCGGCCTTCGACCAGCAGGGCGACCAGCCGCTCCATGCCGGGATTGTGGCCGACCAGCAACACCGTGCCGGCATCGGCGTGCTGGTCGAGCAGGGCCAGCAGTTCGCCGGGCGAGGCGTCGTAGATCTCGCCGGCGGGTTGCGGCACCGGCGCGTTGTCGATCGCGGCCAGCGCCAGCCGGGCGGTCTCGTCGGTGCGCCGGCTCGGCGAGCACAGCACTCGGTCGGGGCGCAGGCCGTGGGTGGCCAGCCACAACCCGGCCGCTTGGGCTTCCTGCTCGCCGCGCGCGCTGAGCGGACGCTGCTGGTCGTCGCCGGTGGTTTCTATCGGCACGGCTTCGGCGTGTCGCAACAGGATCAGTTCGTGCATGGAGGACTCCGGGGTGTGGTTGCGCGGGGCGTGCGAACGTGGGGAGGGGCGCGCTTCAGTGCTGGCGCTTGATCCAGCGCAACAGGGCCTTCCAGTCCTGCTGGTGGCTGCGAACCTGTTCGGACTGGTAGTCGAAAATGCCCTTGCCGAGGCCGGCCAGCAGCACGTAAGCCTGGCTGTCGCGCAGCTGCGCGGCGATCGGGAACGGCGACTGCTCGGCGAGTTGGGCGACCGCGTCCTGGCTGGCGTGGGTCCATGGCTTGAGCCGGTTGGCCACCAGCGCCACCGGCAGTTTGCCGTTGCGGATGCGCTTGATCTTCTGCAGCTCGCCGAGGAAGTGCAATGTGGCGTCGAGGTCGAACGAGGACGGCAGCACCGGCACCAGCAGCACATCGGCTACCTCGGTGTAGGGCTCCAGCTCGCGCTCGTCGGAACCGGCGGGGGTGTCGATCAGCAGTTGCTGGGTATCCGGCGGCACCCTCTGCAGGCTGCGGCGGCCGCTGTCGAGGGCCAGCACGCCGGGTACGTTGTCCGGCCGGAGCTCAGCCCAGTGGAAGCTGGAGCGTTGCCGGTCGGCATCGATGATCGCGGTGTGCTGCCCCGCCTGTGCCCAGTGCGACGCCAGTTGCGTCACCAGGGTGCTCTTGCCACAACCACCCTTGCTGCTTGCCACCAGCGTCGTAAGCATCGGATCACCCTGCCACGGAAGGTGGACCAAGCCTAGCGGGCACGGCGGGAAAGGGGAATCCCGCAAGGAGGCCCTGCGGCCGCAGGGCGTGGCGGGGAATGAGAGGAGGAAGAAATGAAGGGGTAGCAGTGAAACCGCAGGTGGCCTCCGGGCCCCTACCGCGCATGTTTCGGGCTATCCCCGACTGCCGAATCCGGGCCGCTTTACTGCAGCTTGCGCGGCTGCCATTCCGCGGGGGCTTCGATCGGGATGTTGTTGTCGCGCAGGGCGGCCAGCTGCAGGCTCATCTCGGTGCCACCGCTGCGGGCCAGCGCCAGCAGGCGACTGGCCAGCGGCGCGTCGTCCTGGGCCCGGGCCAGCAACTGGGCAAAGCTCTGCACCTGCCAGATCAGGTGGCGGCGGGCGGCCTTCGCTTCCTGCTGCTGTGCCGGATCATCGGCCAGCACCTCGCGCAGGTGCAGGCCGAGCGAACGTGCCAACGGACTGGAGCCCCATTCCAGCGTCTTGCCCAGGGCCAGGCAGTCGGCCTTGATCGAGGCATCCTCGCCGGCGTTCTCGCACAGCTTGGCGATCAGTTGCAGGCCCGGCTGCGGCTGGGCGCCCGCCACACCGTAGACCAGCACGGTCTGCATGCCCACGGCGCCGCCGGGGTGGGCGGGGTCCAGCGTCTCGGGCGGTGGCGGCAATACGCCGGCCGCGTTGGCCAGCGCCTGCAGGCTGACCCCGGTGTAGTCGTCGTAGAGCTTCGCGGCGGCGGCCTTGGCCAGATCTTCGCGGGCGGCGTCCTGTTTCATGTTGTGCACGTCGGCGCCGAGCTTGAGCAGCCATACCGCGGCGTTGTCCGGCGCCTGGGCGAGCAGTTGCTGCAGCGCCTCGCCGTTCGGGCAGGCGCCGGTTGCGGCATCGCAATCGGCCAGGCGTACCCAGTTGACCGCCGCACCGGCGCCTTCGGCCTGAGCGGCGCGCTCGATCAGCCGGTGGAAGCTGTTGCTCGGAGTCTGGTTGAACAGCGGCCGCGCCAGCAGGGCCGCACCGAGCAGTCGCAGCGGGTCGCCCGCTGGTGCCAGCACGCTGACCAGGTCGCGCTGGAACGCGAGCTGGGCTTTGTCGCGGGCCTGCGCCGCCTTGTCCGGCGTGCCGCGGCTCTTGCCGCTGGCGGTCTTGCCGGCGAATGCCGGCGCGACCGCCAGCGACAAGGCGCAAGTCAAGGCTAGGCAACGCCATCCATGCATCATGGGCTCAAGTCCGCGTTCAAAGCGCGCAGCATACCTCCCGCGGATTAAGCGTGGCTGATCCGGCAGCCGACGAAGGCTGGCCGACGCGGCAAGGCTTGCTAGGATGGGTGCCCCAGGCGCAGGGCCGCGCCCCACATCTTCGTTCGGGAGACGCTTAGTGGATCATCTGTCGACATTCGCCGACGGCGCACCTTGGTTTGTCGGCTGGGGCACGCTGGCCTTGATCAACGCCGGCCTGGCGCAGGGCAGAAACCGCAGCGGCTTGCTGTGGTTCCTGCTGTCGCTGCTGTTCGGCCCGCTGGCCACGCTGTTGCTGGTGCTGCTGCCGAGGGTGCGCTCGAAGATATTTTGACGGCGGGCGTGGGCATCGGACGAGCAGCAGGCCGCAGCACTCGAGCGGATCCCGACTTCCGATTCCCGGCTTATTCGCCCAGCGCCTCGCGCATGAACTCGGGCTGGGCCAGCGCCGCCTTGTGGATGTCCGCGTTGTAGTAGCGGGTGGGGAAGTTCTTGCTGAGCGCGCCGCGCTCGCGGAAACCGGACAGGTCGCCGCCCTTGCGCGCCATCGTGCAGCTCCACCAGCCGGTGGGATAGCACGGCTGCGGGAATGGCAGCGTCTTCACCGCGCTGAAACCCGAGGTACGCATCGCCGAACGCATCGACTTGATCAGCTCCAGATGGGCCAGCGGCGATTCGCTCTGCTGCACCAGCAGGCCGCCGTGGCGCAGCGCCTTGTAGCAGCTGGCGTAGAACGTGGCGTTGAACAGCCCTTCGGCCGGCCCGACCGGGTCGGTCGAATCGACGATGATCAGGTCCAGCGAATCGGGCTCGGCTTCGGCCATGTACTTGATGCCGTCGATGAACAGCAGCTCGGCGCGCGGGTCGCCGTTCGCCTCGCACAGCTCGGGGAAATACTCCTCGGCCAGCCGGGTGACGCGCTCGTCGATTTCCACCTGCACGGCATGCTCGACTTCCTCGTGCCGCAGCACCTCGCGCAGCGTGCCGCAGTCGCCGCCGCCGATGATCACCACGCGCTTGGCGCGCGCATGGGTGAACAACGCCGGGTGGGTCATCATCTCGTGGTAGAGGAAGTTGTCGCGGCTGGTCAGCATCACGCAGCCGTCGATCACCATCAGGTTGCCCCAGTCGGTGGTCTTGTGGATCTCGATGGTCTGGAACGGGGTCTTCTCCGCGTGCAGCAGTTGTTCGGTGCGGAAACCGATGGAGGAGCCGGAAGCCTGGTGGGCTTCGGTGAACCAGCTGGCTTCATTCGGCGTGGGCTGCTGCGACATGGCGGGTGTTCCTGACGAACCGGGGTGGAAGGACAAAGACTGCCGATTGTAGCGACAACGGCGGTGAACGTCCCGAGAGCGGGGCGGGTCCCCATGCGCATATCGTCACAGGTGCCTATTACAATGGCGCCTGGCATCGTCGGCGCAGCGCGCCGGCCGCCGACCAGTCCGATCGGCCCCGCGGCGTGCGAGGCTTCCGGTCGCTCGGGCTCGTGCTCGTGTGGAGCAAGACCGTCAAGGCTCGCCGCTGCGACGACATCATCCTTTTTCATCGAGGAGATCTCGCTGATGGCGAACCATTGGAACATCGACGCCGCCCGGCACACCTATGCCGTGCCGCACTGGAGCGACGGCTACGTCGACATCGACGCCGCCGGCCACATCGTGATGCGCCCGCGTGGCGCTGCCGGCCCGGCGCTGCCGCTGCCGGTGATCGTCGAGCGCGCCCGCGCCGAAGGCCTGCGCCTGCCGCTGCTGGTGCGCTTCCCCGACATCCTGGCCGACCGCCTGGCGCGGCTGCAGGGCGCGTTCGCGAAGGCGATCGACGAGTGGCGTTACGCGGGCGGCTACACCGCGATCTATCCGATCAAGGTGAACCAGCAGCGCGGCGTGGCCGGCGAGCTGGTCGCTGCCGGCGTGCACGGCTTCGGCCTCGAAGCCGGCTCCAAGCCCGAGCTGATGGCGGTGCTGGCTATGGCGCGGCCCGGCTCGATCGTGATCTGCAACGGCTACAAGGACCGCGAATACATCCGCCTGGCGCTGATCGGCCGCAAGCTCGGCCTGCGCGTATTCATCGTGATCGAGAAGCTGTCCGAGCTGGACCACGTATTCAGCGAGGCCAAGGCGCTGGACGTGGAACCGCTGCTCGGCGTGCGCGTGCGGCTCGCCTCGATCGGCGCCGGCAAGTGGCAGAACACCGGCGGCGACAAGGGCAAGTTCGGGCTGTCGCCGAACCAGGTACTGACCCTGATCGAGCGGCTGGATCGTGCCGGCCTCAAGCACACGCTGAAGCTGCAGCACTTCCACATGGGCTCGCAGATCTCCAACGTGCGCGACATTGCCAACGGCATGCGCGAGGCCACCCGCTACTTCGTCGAGCTGCGCCGGATGGGCGTGCCGCTGGAGATCGTCGACGTCGGTGGCGGCCTCGGCGTGGACTACGAAGGATCGCGTTCGCGCAGCCACAATTCGATCAATTACTCGATCGAGCAATATGCCGCGACCATCGTGCAGTCGCTGGCCGAGGCGGTCGACGCCGAAGGGCTCGACGCGCCGCACATCCTCACCGAGGCGGGCCGCGCGATGACCGCGCACCATGCGGTGATGGTGGTCAACGTGACCGAGGTGGAACCGGTGCCGGCTGGCGCGATTCCGCCGCCGTGCGCGGACGAGCCGGCCGTGCTGCGCCGTCTGCGCGAGACGTACGAGGAGCTGGACCGGCGCCCCGCGCTGGAGCTGTTCCACGAGGCCCAGCACCACCTCAACGAAGGCCAGACGCTGTACGCGCTGGGCCAGCTCGCGCTGGCCGATCGCGCGCGGCTGGACGAGATGTACTACGCGATCGCCGGCGCCGTGCGCACACGGCTGCTGCCAGCCGAGCGCTCGCACCGGCAGGCGCTGGACGAGCTGGACGAGAAGCTGGTCGACAAGTACTTCGTCAACTTCTCGGTGTTCGAGTCGATCCCGGATGTGTGGGCGATCGGGCAGATCTTCCCGATCGCGCCGATCGCCCGGCTCGGCGAGGAACCGACCCGCCGCGGCGTGATCGTCGACCTCACCTGCGATTCCGACGGCCGCATCGACCACTACGTCGACGCCGAGGGCGTCGACGTCAGCCTGCCGCTGCACGCGCTGAAGGAAGGCGAGAGCTACCGCCTCGGCATCTTCATGGTCGGCGCCTACCAGGAGACCCTGGGCGACATCCACAACCTGTTCGGTGACACCGACGCGGTGAACGTGCGCGTCGAGGGCGACGGCTACACCTTCGCCCACGTGCGCCGCGGCGACACCACCGACCTGATGCTCGACTATGTCGGCTACGACCTCGAGGCGCTGCGCCAAAGCTACCGCGAGCGCATCGCCAGCGCCGGTGTCACCGGGGCCGAGGCCGGGCAGTTGTACGACGCACTCAACGGCGGGCTCACCGCGTACACCTACCTGGCCGAGGACGTGCGCTGACGGCGTGATGGCGGCCGCACGGCCTGCCCCAAGGTCCGATGGCGGCCGTGGTGGCGGCGCCTACAATCCGGTGGATGGGCGCGGTCCGCGATCGCGCCCTCCCCCGTCCCATCCAAGGAGCAGCGCATGACCACTCTCAACGGCAAGGTCGCCCTGATCACCGGCGCGGCCAGCGGCCTCGGCAAGGCGATCGCCGAGCTGTACGCGAAGCACGGCGCCAGCGTGGCGATCGCCGACATCAACCAGCAAGCCGCCGATGCGGTGGCGGCCGGGATCAACGCCGCCGGCGGCAAGGCGATCGGCGTGGCGATGGACGTCACCAGCGAGGAGGCGGTGAACGCCGGCACCGACAAGGTGGTCGCCGCGTTCGGCGCACTCGACATCCTGATCTCCAACGCCGGCGTGCAGATCATCAACCCGATCGAGCAGTTCGCATTCGCCGACTGGAAGAAGATGCTGGCAATCCACCTCGATGGCGGCTTCCTCACCACCAAGGCCGCGTTGCAGCACATGTACAAGGATGACCGCGGCGGCATCGTGATCTACATGGGCTCGGTGCACTCGCACGAGGCGTCGAAGCTGAAGTCGGCCTACGTCACCGCCAAGCACGGCCTGCTCGGCCTGGCGCGCACGCTGGCCAAGGAAGGCGCGCCGCACAACGTGCGCTCGCACGTGATCTGCCCCGGCTTCGTGCGCACGCCGCTGGTCGAGAAGCAGATTCCCGAGCAGGCGAAGGAGCTGGGCATCAGCGAGGACGAGGTGATCCGCAACGTGATGCTGAAGGACACCGTCGACGGCGTGTTCACCACGGTCGAGGACATCGCGCAGACCGCGCTGTACCTGGCCACCTTCCCGTCCGCGGCGCTGACCGGCCAGTCGATCGTGGTCAGCCACGGCTGGTTCATGCAGTAAACGGCGCCTGCAGGCGCCGCGGCGGCCTCAGCCGCGGTGCACCTGCAAGCCGGCCGCCGACTGGCTGACCGGCATCACCTCGATGCGGTTGACGTTGAGGTGCGGCGGCAGGTTGGCGATCCACCAGATCGTGTCGGCGATGTCGCCGGCGGTGATCGGGTGGGCGCCGGCGTAGAGCTGGTCGGAAGCGGCCTGGTCGCCGCCGGTGCGCACCAGGGTGAACTCGGTCTCGGCCATGCCCGGTTCCACCGAAGTCACGCGCACGCCGCTGCCGTGCAGGTCGGTGCGCAGGTTCTGCGAGAACTGGGTGACGAAGGCCTTGCTGCCGCCGTACACATTGCCGCCGCGGTAGGCGTAGCTGCCCGCGATCGAGCTGATGTTGACGATCGCGCCACGGCGCTCGATCAGTTGCGGCAGCAGCAGGTAGGTCAGCGTCACCAGCGCGGTGACGTTGGTGTCGATCATCTGCTTCCACTGCGCCAGGTCCGCCTGCTGCGCCGGCGCGGTGCCCAGCGCCAGGCCGGCGCTGTTGACCAGCAGGTCGATGCCGGCGAACTCAGGCGGCAGGTTCGCCTGCGCCGCACGCATCGCCGCCTCGTCACGCACGTCGAACGCCGCCGCGTGCACGCGCTCGGCACCATGTCGCGCCACCAGCCGCTGCAGCCGTTCCATGCGGCGACCGCTGGCGATCACCCGCCAGCCTCCTGCCACGAAGCGTTCCACGGTGGCGGCGCCAAACCCGGAGGTGGCGCCGGTGATCCAGGCTGTCTTGGTCGTCATGGGCGCCAGTGTAGTGGCAGGCCCGGATCCGGGCGACCGTGTTGGCCGGCCGTCCAGATCGGGTGGCGTGACTCACTTGCCGGAGGCGATGTAGCTCAGTTCCGCGTTGTAGCTGTCCACGTGCGAGGACTGTTTCGTGACCACGTCGCTGATCGACTGGCGGATCGTGGCGGCTTCGCTCTTGCCGTACACGTTCTCGATCATCTTCCACACGCTGGGGTCGGGTTCCGTGCCCAGGTCCGCCCAGCTCTTGTCGGGGATCACCAGGATGAAGTCGGGGGCGCCGTCGCCGGCGTCGACCAGCCGGCCGATCTGGTAGTAGTGGGGCCAGTTCGACTTCGCGGCGGCGGCGGCGATTTTCTTGGCGGCGGCCATGAAGGTCTCCACGGCTTGGTGGCCGGGCTTGAGCGTGAAGTAGGTGACCTCGATGAGCGGCGGTGCCGGGCCCATGTCCTTGGGCTGGTGGCTCAGCTCGGGCATCACCTGCAGGAACGCGCTGACCTCGCTCTTCAGGTGCGGGTTGACGTCGGATCTGATCACGCCGAGGCACGCCTTGATCGCGGCATCCATGGCGTCGAAGCTGGCCCACGGCACCGGGTCGGAGACGTAGGAGTAGCTGTAGGTATCGCCGGTTTCGTGCGTCCAGGCCCTCCAGTTGTACTTGAAGCCGTGCTGGTGCAGGCACTGGTTGAAGCTCTTGGTGCCGGCCTCGTACGCCTGCTGGTCGGCGGGCGCCACCATGTCGGTGAAATCGCGGATGACGCGGACGTCGTCTGCCGCCTGCGCGCCGGCGCACGACAACGCGAACGCCAGCGCCAGCCAGACCGTGCTGCTCTTCATAGGAACCTCCCCGGGCACTTGTCCCGTTGTGTGGATGGAACATCCCTGCGTGTCGGTTACGGGCGGTAGTCAGCAATTCTGCGCGGCGTCCGCGCAGCGGGGCGTGAAGGCCACCGTGGGCGGTTTCACGCGTTCAAGGCAACAAAAAGGCCGCGCTGCGGGCGCGGCCTCGGGTCGTGGGGCTGGCCGGAGGGTGAAGCCTAGCGGCCTTCCTTCAGTGCGATCGCGTTGATGCCGGCGCCGGCCAGGCGCTGCTTGGTCGTTTCCAGCTCGGTGGCCGAGCGGAACGGGCCCAGGCGCACGCGGTTGTAGGTCTGCCCGCCGATGCTGACCGACTGCACGTTGGCGACGAAGCCCTGCAGCGCGAGTTTCGCCTTCAGCGTTTCCGCGTCGGCGGCGTTCGGGAAGGCGCCCACCTGCAGCAGGTAGCCGCTGCCGGCAGCGGGTTGCGGCACGGCGCTGGCCGGTGCGGCGGTGACGTCCTGGGTGATCGCAGCCGGTGCATTGACCGCCGCTGCGGCCGGTGCCGCCTGGGCGGCCTGCTGGGCCTGCAGCTGGGCCGCCTGCTTCTGCTGCTCGACGCGCGCCTGCGCGCTGATCTCGGCATCGGGGATGCGCACTTCTTTTTCCGACAGCACCGAGTAGAAGTCGAATTGTGGCTTCTTCGGCGCGTTGTCGCCGGTCGATTCGAGCACGCCCGGGGCGCTGCCGCGCTCGGCGGTGGCCTGCGGATTCGCCTGCGGGCCGTCGGCCTTGCGCAGGCTGGTCAGCAGGCTGCCGCGCATCATCACGGCCATCAGGATCGCGCCGGCGACCAGGCCGACCACCGCGTAGCCCCAGCCCGGAAAACCATTGCTGCCGTTGCGCACGGCCTGCCGGCCCCTGCCCTTGCGTGCTGCCATCACATTTTCTCCGGGGCATTCAGGCCCAACAGTGCCAGACCATTCTTCAACACCTGGCGGGTCGCCACCACCAGCGCCAGGCGCGCGTTGCGCAGCTCGGCGTCCTCGACCAGGAACTGGTGCGAGTTGTAGTAGGTGTGGAACGCGTTGGCCAGCTCGCGCAGCCACGCCGCGACCAAGTGCGGCTCCAGGTTGGCCGCCGCGGCCTCGACCAGCTCGGGATACCTCGACAGCTCGGTCAGCAGGATCTGCTCGTGCTCGTTGTCCAGCCGGGCCAGCCTGGCGAGGCCATCGGCGAGGTCGACCGTGAAGCCCTTCTCCGTTGCCTGGCGCAGCACGCTACAGACGCGGGCATGCGCGTACTGGATGTAGTAGACCGGGTTGTCGTTCGACTGCGAGCGCGCCAGGTCGATGTCGAACACCAGCTGCGAGTCGCTCTTGCGCGAGATCAGGAAATAGCGGGTGGCGTCCTTGCCGACTTCGTCGATCAGGTCGCGCAGGGTGACGTAGCTGCCGGCGCGTTTGGAGATCTTCACCTCCTCGCCGCCGCGCATCACCGTGACCATCTGGTGCAGCACGTATTCCGGCCAGCCCTTCGGGATGCCGCAATCGAGCGCCTGCAGGCCGGCCTTCACCCGCGCCAGCGAGCCGTGATGGTCCGAGCCCAGCTCGGTGATCGCGCGTTCGTAGCCGCGCTGCCACTTACTCAGGTGGTAGGCCACGTCGGGCAGGAAGTAGGTATAGGTGCCGTCGGACTTGCGCATCACGCGGTCCTTGTCGTCACCGAAATCGGTGGTGCGCAGCCACAGTGCGCCGCCTTCCTCGTAGGTGTGGCCGTGCGCGACCAGCTCACGCACGGTCTCCTCGACCTTGCCGTCGCTGTACAACGAGGACTCCAGGAAGTAGGTGTCGAAACCCACGCCGAACGCCTGCAGGTCCAGATCCTGCTCGCGGCGCAGGTAGGCCACGGCGAAGTGGCGGATCGCGTCGGAGTCGTCCACGTCGCCGGCGCCGGTCACCGTCTGGCCGTCGGCGACCACCGATTCGCGATCGAGGTAGGCGCGCGCCACGTCGGCGATGTAGTCGCCGCGGTAACCGTTCTCCGGCCAGTTGCTGTCGTCCGGCGTGATCCCGCGCGCGCGCGCCTGCACCGAGATCGCCAGGTTGGCGATCTGCACGCCGGCGTCGTTGTAGTAGAACTCGCGCTTCACGTTCCAGCCGGTGGCCCCGAGCAACCTGCTCAGGCAGTCGCCGATCGCCGCGGCGCGGCCGTGGCCCACGTGTAGCGGGCCGGTCGGGTTGGCCGAGACGAATTCCACCCCAGCGGTCTTGCCGTTGCCACTGCCATTGCGGCCGTAGTCGTCACCTTCGGCCATGATCCGGCGCACTTCGGCGTGGTAGGCGCCGGCCGCGAGAAAGAAGTTGATGAAACCGGGGCCGGCGATCTCGACTTTCTCCACCAGGGTGTTCGCCGGCAGCGCGGCGACCAGCTTCTCGGCCAGTTCGCGCGGTTTGGCGCGCGCCGGCTCTTCGCCGCCGCTCAGGACATGCTTGGCCAGCAGCATCGCCACGTTGCAGGCGAAATCGCCGTGTTCGCGGCTGCGCGCTCGCTCGATCACGAAGCCGGGCAGGCTGAGGTCGGTGGGCAGGACGGCGGCGTCTTGCAGGGTCTGGATCGCCTGCAGCACCAGTTCGCGCAACTGTTCTTTCACGGGTGGGGTCGGTTTCGTGATGGAACCGCCAATCCTAACAGACCGCCATGGCCGCGAAACGCGCCGGCATGGGCATCGTGGCGGGCGGGAATGGGCCGGGCCTGGCGGCTGGATTTGATGCGCCGCGGCGAGAGTGCTTGTGGATAAGTCTGTGGGGAAAGCGGCGGATGGCGGCGGGGGGCTCGCCCGGGAGCGCCGCGAACTTGGCATGTTCGAAAAAAAAATTAATAAATATCAATAAATTACAAAGACAACCTAGTACAAAGGACCCGATGGGCATGGCAAGTGCCGGTATCATCGTTTTGTGCATAAGTTCCGACCACTTGGCGGTACTTCCGGGAACGCGAATGTCATTGGTTTGTCATGCCGCGCTGCGACACTGCCCCGGCCAGAACATGAACTCCCCTCCATGCCCTGGCGACCGGGGACGCCGCTCTCCCCACCTCCCCAATCGGCCTCGCGGCGTGGCATGTGCCACGCCGTTTTTTTGTGCGCGGTGGAAGGGTTAGATCAGGCCGCGGGCGGCCATCGACACCGGCTCGCCGCTGCCGATCACCAGATGATCGAGCACGCGCACGCCGACCAGCTGCAGGGCATCGCGCAACTCGTGGGTGATCGAGCGGTCGGCGGCGCTGGGTTCGGCCACGCCCGAGGGGTGATTGTGCGCGAAGATCACCGCGCAGGCGTTGTGCTGCAGGCAGGCGCGCACCACTTCGCGCGGATGCACGGTGGCGCCGTCGACGGTGCCGCGGAACAGTTCCTCGAACGCCAGCACGCGGTGGCGGTTGTCCAGGTACAGGCAGCCGAATACCTCGTACGGCAGGTGGCGCAGGCGTGCGCGCAGGTATTCACCGCTGTCGCGCGGGTTGCCCAGGCTGGGTTTTTCCTGCAGCTGTTCGGCCAGGCTGCGCCGGGCCAGTTCCAGCGCGGCGGCGATCCGTGCGCGCTTGGCCGGCCCGAGGCCGCTGGCGCGGATGTTCTGCTCGGTCCGGCCAAGCAGCGCGCCCAGGCTGCCGGCGGTGTTCAGCAGCTCGCGGCCCAGCGCCAAGGCGTCCTTGCCGCGGCTGCCGCTGCCCAGCAAGACCGCCAGCAGCTCGGCATCGGACAGCGCGCTGCTGCCGCGCGCCAGCAATTTTTCACGGGGGCGTTCGCCTTCGGGCCAGTCGCGGATGCTCATGTCCCGCAACTTGCCGGGTGACACCCCGGCCAGACAGCGGTGCAGGTGGGTGAATCCGGTAAGCTAGGTGTCTGCCCGATTGTCAGGCCCGCCTTACATGAGTCTTGCCCAACGCCGCGTCCTGCTGGGTGTATCCGGTGGCATAGCCGCCTACAAGTCCTGCGAGCTGGTCCGCCGCCTGCGCGATCTAGATGCCGAGGTGCGCGTGGTGATGACCGAGGGCGCCACCCGCTTCGTCAGCCCGACCACGTTCCAGGCATTGTCCGGCCAGGCCGTGCGGGTGAGCCTGTGGGATGCGCAGGCCGAAGCGGCGATGGGGCATATCGAATTGGCACGCTGGGCCGAACGGATCCTGGTGGCGCCAGCCAGCGCCGACCTGCTGGCGCGGCTGGCGCACGGCATGGCCGATGACCTGCTGACCACGCTGTGCCTGGCCAGCGCCGCACCGCTGTACCTGGCGCCGGCGATGAACCAGCAGATGTGGGCGCACCCGGCGGTGCAGGCGAATATCGACACGCTGCGCCAGCGCGGCGCGCACTTGCTCGGACCGGCCGTGGGCGACCAGGCCTGTGGCGACGTCGGCAGCGGCCGCATGCTGGAGCCGCACGAATTGCGCGATGCGTTGCTGGCTTCGTTCGGCAATCAATCGTTGGCCGGGCTGAAGGTGCTGGTCAGCGCCGGCCCGACCTATGAGGACATCGACCCGGTGCGTTTCATCGGCAACCGCAGCTCCGGTCGGATGGGATTTGCGGTGGCCGCGGCGGCTGCCCAAGCCGGCGCCGAGGTGACCCTGGTGGCCGGGCCGGTGAGCCTGGCTACGCCGGCCGGCGTGGCGCAACGCATCGATGTGCGCAGCGCGGCGCAGATGCACGCGGCGGTGCTGACCGCCGCCGCGCAGGCGGACATCTATATCGGCGCGGCGGCGGTCGGCGATTACCGCCCGCTGGAAGTGTCCGCGCAAAAACTGAAGAAGCACGACGGCACCGGTCTGTCGCTGCAGCTCGGCGAGAACCCGGACATCCTGGCCAGCCTGTCGACGCAAACCGCGCACCCGTTCCTGGTCGGATTCGCCGCGGAGACGCATGATGTGGCGAGCTACGCGCAGGGCAAGCTGCGGCACAAGGGGCTGGACATGATTGCGGCGAATCAGGTGGGTGACGGTCTCGGTTTCGAGGCGGCCGACAATGCGTTGACGCTGTACTGGGCCGACGGCGCGGTCGAGCTGCCGCGGGCGGCGAAGCCCGAACTGGCGCGCCAGTTGATCGCCCAGGTGGCCGAACGCTATCGGGCGACGCGCGGATGACGATCGACGTCGAACTGAAGATTCTCGATCCGCGCCTCGGCGACAGCATTCCGTTGCCGCAGGCCGCCACGCCCGGCAGCGCCGGCATGGATCTGCGTGCTGCACTGGAAGCGCCGCTGACGCTGGCGCCGGGCGAAAGCGCGCTGGTGCCCAGCGGCATCGCGATCCATATCGGCGACCCGGGCTGGTGCGCGCTGATCGTGCCGCGCTCGGGGCTGGGCCACAAGCATGGCCTGGTGATGGGCAACCTGGTCGGGGTGATCGACGCCGACTACCAGGGCCCGTTGATGATTTCGTGCTGGAATCGCGGCAACCAGTCGTACACCATCGCGGTGGGCGACCGCATCGCCCAGTTGCTGCTGGTGCCGGTGGCGCAGGCGCGGCTGAACGTGGTGGCCGATTTTGCGCCCAGCGAGCGTGGCGGTGGCGGCTTCGGCTCGACCGGCGTCCAATAGATCCGATGGGCCGGCCCGAACGGATCGGGCCGGTCCACAGCTACAGCCGCGGGGGATGGAAATGGCGTTGAACATCGCGAAGGAACGGTTGCGCAGCGTGCACGGTCGACTGGCAGGTCCTGCTGCCACTGGCCGGTGGCACCGCGCTGCTGCTGCTGGGGCTGTTCTGCGCGTGGCAGACCTGGCTGATCGCCGACGAGGGCAATGCGATCCAGCGGGTGCACCTGGCCCAGGACGAGGCGGTCAGGGCGTTGTCCGAGGAAATCGCCAGCCAGCGCGGTGTGGTCGAAAAGGTGCTGGCGGGCGTGGACCCGGCGACCCTGATGAGCGATCCCGGCCAATCCGCGGCGGCGTTGCGCCAGCAGCTGCCGCAGGCGAAGAAGCTGGAGCTGTACAGCGGCGATCTCAACGAGGTGCTCAAGGCCAATTACCGCGAGTTCGGCTATGCCAAGGCGGCCCAGCTGATGGCCGCGCAGAGCGCCGAAGGCACGCCGCTGGCGCAGAGCGTTTCCTATGGCGGCGGCGATCGCCGGCTGAGCCTGGTGATTCCGCTGGGGCCGCCGCAGCGGGCCCAGGCCTGGGCCTGGGTCGAATTACCGTTTGCGCCGCTGAGGCAGCGTTTCGCCGCGATTTCGCCGGCCGGCGGCCGGCTCGATCTGCGCCAGGGCGACGATCGCGGCTACGTGCAGCTGTTCTCGCATGGCGCCACCTCGGCCGAGGCCGAAGCGGCCGGCAAGCCGGTCGCCGGCAGTGTGTTCAGTGTCGGCGCCGGCTTGCCGGGCGCCTTCATCGTGTTGCCGCGTTCGTGGCTGCTGAGCGGGCTGCTGACCTTGTTCGGCCTGGGTGGCGGCGGTTACCTGTTGTGGCTGCGCCTGCGCCGCGTGCGCGAGCCGGTGCCGCTTGAAGCGGAACCGCTCGAAGTGCCTGCCGAAGCCGCCCGCGTCGCGGCGGTCCGGGCCCGACCGGCGCCGCCAGCCGGCGCGCACCGGTCGCCGCGTCGGTCAGCGTGGACCCGGCCATCTTCCGCGCGTACGACGTGCGCGGCGTGGTCGGCAAGACCTTGAACAAGGACGTGGCGCGCGCGCTCGGCCAGTCGATCGGCACGCTGATGGGCGAGAAGGGCCTGCGCGAAATCGTGGTCGGCCGCGACGGCCGCCTTTCCGGGCCGGAGCTGGCCGGCGCGCTGGCCGACGGCCTGCGCGAGGCCGGCGTGGACGTGATCGACATCGGCGCGGTGCCGACGCCGGTGGTGTATTACGCCGCGTACCGCTTCAATACCGGTTGCGGCGTGGCCGTCACCGGCAGCCACAACCCGCCGGACTACAACGGCTTCAAGATCGTGGTCGGCGGCGAGACCCTGTCCGAAGGCGCGATCCAGGACCTGTACCAGCGCATCGCCAGCGGCGCGCTGGCCAGCGGCGGCGGAGGCGGCCTGCGCCAGGTCGACGTGGCGCCGGACTACATCGAGAAGATCGTCTCCGACGTGCTGGCCGAGCGCCGCCTGAAGGTCGTGGTCGATTGTGGCAACGGCATTCCCGGCGCGATCGCGCCGCAGGTGCTGGAAGGCGTCGGCTGCGAGGTGGTGCCACTGTATTGCGACGTCGACGGCACCTTCCCGAACCATCATCCGGACCCGTCCGATCCGGCGAATCTGGAAGACCTGATCCTCGCGGTGCGGCAGACCGGGGCCGACCTGGGCATGGCGTTCGACGGCGATGGCGACCGCCTGGGCGTGGTCACCCGGGCCGGCGAGATCATCTATCCGGACCGCCTGCTGATGCTGTTCGCGCGCGACGTGCTGTCGCGCCAGCCCGGCGCCACGGTCATCTACGACGTGAAGTGCACCAGCCACCTGAAGGCGCAGATCCTGGATGCCGGCGGCAGTCCGCTGATGTGGCGCACCGGGCATTCGCTGATCAAGGCGAAGATGCGCGAGACCGGCGCCGAGCTGGCCGGCGAGATGAGCGGACACTTCTTCTTCAAGGAGCGCTGGTACGGCTTCGACGACGGCATCTACGCCGCTGCGCGGCTGCTGGAGATTCTCGCCGGCGACCTGCAGGGGCGCCGCCCGGAGGAGATCTTCGCGACGCTGCCGAAGAGCGTCTCGACGCCGGAGCTGAAGGTCGAGCTGGCCGAGGGCGAGCACTACCGCTTCATGGACAAGCTGCGCCAGCAGGCCAATTTCGAGGACGCCACGCTGATCACCATCGACGGCGTGCGGGCGGATTGGGCGGACGGCTGGGGGCTGGTGCGCGCGTCGAATACCACGCCGGTGCTGGTGCTGCGTTTCGAGGCCGACGATGCGGACGCGCTGAAGCGGATCCAGCAGATCTTCCGCCAGCAGCTGCTGGCGGTGGATCGAACGCTGAAGCTGCCCTTCTGAAGGCCGCGACCTCGACCGGGTCGGGGTAACCCCAACCCACTTCCCCGGGGAGGGTATCCGCAGGGCCGCCCTGGACTGGAGCGGGCGCGGATGAGCGAACTCACGCCGCCGCCAAATTGCCTACTCCGACGGCTGTTCCTGCGCCGCCTTGAGCTGGCGATAGTGCGCCAGCTGCCCGGCCTGCTGTTGCACGCTCTGTGCGCGCAAGGCCTGCTGGCGGTGCAGCGTGTTGCGCAGGGAGGCGACCACGTTGCGCTGCTGGGCGATGCTGTCGACCAGGAATTTCGGCACCGCGTTCTTGACGTTCTCGAGCTCGGCCGCGCGGCCGAGCAGGTCGGTCAGCGCCTTTTCCTGGCTGCGCAGGTTGATCTGGGTGGTGTGGATCTGCTGGTCGACGGTGTCCAGCGTCTGCCGCAGCGAGATCTGGTAGGACTCCTCGTCCGGGTAGGCCGCCAGCATCTGTGCATCGGCGTTCGCGCGCTCCTGTGCGGCCCGCTGCCTGGCCGCCTGTTCGGCAGCCAGCTTGTTGGCGGCGGCGCGCTCTTCGGCATTCAACTGGCGCGGTACGCGCTGCACCACCATGCCCCGGTCGTTGACCAGTTCGTAGCCGTATTTCATCGCTTCGGCGGTCAGGCTGTCGCTGAAGTGCGCCAGGCCCTGCCCGTCGTGCCATTTGTAACGGACATTGCCGGTGTTCTGGGCGTGCGCCGACAGACCCGCGACCAGAACGACAGCAGCAATGACGAGCAATGGTTTGCGCATGGATTCCCTCTCGCCGCCAAGTATAGCCACTGCCGTCGCGCTGCCTAGCTCCGGGCGCCGGTAGCGGCTGCCACTGTGACCGGGTTCGCTTGCGTCTGTCGAACTCAGCGCTGAACGCCGTAACGTTCGCGATAGGCCAGCAAGCGGGCATGCTCGGCGGCCAGTTGCGGCTGTTCGCCGGCGTACGCCAGCACGTCGTCGAGAGCGGTGATCGCGATCACCGGGATGCCGTAGTCGCCAGCCACTTCCTGCGCGGCGGAGCGCTCGCCTTGGCCGCGTTCCTGCCGGTCCAGCGCGATCAGCACGCCGGCTGGCTCGGCGCCGTGCGCGCGGATCAGTGCCAGCGATTCGCGCACGGCGGTGCCGGCGGTCATCACGTCATCGACAATCAGCACGCGGCCCTTGAGCGGGGCACCGACCAGCACCCCACCCTCGCCGTGATCCTTTGCCTCCTTGCGGTTGTATGCCCACGGCAGGTCGCGCTGGTGCCGGTCGGCCAGCGCGATCGCAGTGGCGGCGGCCAGCGCGATGCCCTTGTAGGCGGGGCCGAACAGCATGTCGACGGCGATGCCGGCGTTCATCACGGCGGCAGCGTAGGAACGACCGAGCTGGGCCAGTGCGGCGCCGGAATCGATCCGCCCCATGTTGAAGAAGTACGGGCTCTGGCGGCCGGATTTCAGGGTGAACTCGCCAAAGCGCAGCACCTCGCGCTTGAGGGTGAGTTCAATGAAGTCGCGCTGGTAGTCGTGCACGGGTCGTCTCGCAAACGGCGGGCTCAGGGCAGCGGCCGCAGCAGCAGGCGCTGCGGGCTGGAACGCCCGCCATGGTACAGCCCTCCGCTGTCGCCGAAGCCGGCGTGCAGGTATAGCCGCAAGGCCCCGTGATTGGTGCAGCCGACCGTCAGCGCCAGCTGGCGCGCAGCCGGGTAACGCCGTGCGAGGTCGGTGAACACCGCCTGCAACGCCAACCGACCCAGGCCACGGCCTTGCCAGGCGGCATCGATGAAGAACGCGCGCAGGCCCAGCGACGGCAGTTCGAGATCGCGCCCGGCCACGCTGTGCGCGGTGGTTTCGAGGCGGTAGTAGCCGACCGGCCGGTCGCCGAGCAGGATCGCCATCGGTTCGCTGCCGGGACACAACGCCACGTCAGCCAGCAGGTCGGCGATCGCACCGATCCAGTCGCGCTGGCTCGGCAGCACGCGCAGGCGCAGCAGCGCCGGACGCAGTGAGTCGTCTAACGGAACCACGCGGATCGCGGCAGTAGCTGGCATGTTCGCCTCCGTGGCGGTGACGGGGTGCCGTGGTTGTTATGATCACCCATCACGAGATCGGGAGTGTCCATGCGCATCATCAGCCTCAACGCCAACGGCATCCGCTCGGCCGCGACCAAGGGCGTGTTCGACTGGCTGCGCGCGCAGGACGCCGACGTGGTCTGCCTGCAGGAAACCAAGGCGCAGGAGGATCAACTGACCGATCCGATGTTCCGCCCGGACGGCCACCACAGCTTCTACCGCGACGCCAGCAGCAAGAAGGGCTACAGCGGCGTGGCGATCTACGCGAAGCGCGAGCCCGACCAGGTGCTGACCGAACTGGGCTGGAACGAGTTCGACAATGAGGGGCGCTACATCGAGGCGCGCTTCGGCAAGCTCAGCGTGGTCTCGTTGTACTTCCCGTCCGGCTCCTCCGGCGACGAGCGCCAGCAGTTCAAGTTCAAGGCGATGGAGTGGATCACGCCGATCTTCGACCAATGGCTGGCGAGCGGCCGCGACTACGTGATCTGCGGCGACTGGAACATCGTGCACACGAAGAACGACATCAAGAACTGGTCTTCCAACCAGAAGAACTCCGGTTGCCTGCCGGAAGAGCGCGCGTGGCTGGACCTGATGTTCCACGACCGTGGCTGGGTCGACAGCTTCCGCGCGATCAAGCCGGACGCGGTCGAATACACCTGGTGGTCGAACCGCGGCCAGGCGCGCGCGAACAACGTGGGGTGGCGGATCGATTACCAGGTCGTCACGCCGTCGTTGCGCGATCGCTTGAAGTCCTGCTCGATCTACCGCGACCAGCGTTTCTCCGACCACGCGCCGTACACCGTCGACTATGCCGACTAAGCCCACCGCCGCGGCACCGATACTGCCGGGGCGACGTTGGCGCGTGCTCAGCATCGGTCTGCTGGGTTTCGCCTCGGGCCTGCCGCTGTCGCTGTCGCTGAGCACGCTGCAGGCCTGGTTCACCACGGCGGGGTTGAGCCTGAAGACGATCGGCTGGGTAACCTTGATCAGCCAGGCTTACGTGTTCAAGTTCTTGTGGGCGCCGCTGCTGGACCGCTTGCCGCTGCCTTTCCTAGGTCGCCGCCGGGGCTGGATCCTGCTGATGCAGCTGCTCTGCGGCGCGGCCTTGATCAGCATGAGCTTCTATACGCCGCAGGGTGCGGCGACGACGATCGCATTCTTCGGCGTACTGCTGGCGTTTGCCTCGGCCACTCAGGACATCGCCTATGACGCACATCGCACCGACCTGCTGCCACCGGCCGAGCGCGGCTGGGGCACGGCGTTTTCGCAGGGCGGCTATCGGCTGGGTATGTTGGTGTCCGGCGCGCTGGCGCTCATCCTCGCCGACCACTTTGGCTGGGCTGCGGTCTATCAGTTGATGGGCGCGCTGATGCTGGGCTCGATGCTGGTAACCGTGTGGTCGCCGGACGCACCGGACGAGCGACCCACCCGCAGCTTCACCGAGGCGGTGGTGCAGCCGTTCGCGGATTTCTTCGGGCGCTACGGCAAAATCTCGCTGGCCTGGCTGGCGTTGATGATCCTGTACAAGCTCAGCGATGCGTTTGCGCTGTCGCTGTCGACCACCTTCTTGTTGCGCGTGCCGCAGTTCACCCTGACCCAGCTGGGCGCCATCAACAAGACGTTCGGCCTGATCGCGGGCCTGCTGGGGGCGCTGGCCGGCGGCTGGGTGGTGACGCGGATGCGGTTGTTCCATGCCTTGCTGGTGCTGGGGGTGGCGCAGGCGGTGGTGAACCTGGGCTACATCTGGCTGGTCCACAGCGGCCCGGACATCTACGCGTTGGCCACCGTGGTGGGGCTGGAGAACTTCTTCAGCGGGCTGGGCAGCACGGCCTTCGTAGTGCTGGTGACCGGTCTGTGCAACATCCGCTTCTCGGCCACGCAATATGCGCTGCTGTCCTCGCTGTCGGCGGTGGGCCGGGTGTTCTTGGGGCCACTGGCGGCATGGCTGGTACCGCAGGTTGGCTGGTCGACGTTCTTCGTGATCACCGTGCTGTCGGCGATCCCCGGCTTGCTGCTGATCATCGTTCTGCGCCACGCGATCGACCGGGTCGAACACGCCCAGCCGCACTGAGAGTGCCAACCACGCCTCGGAAGTGATTGGCGGATCAAGCAAAAATCTCCGTTGATGCGTGGGCGACCCCTGCGCCCATGCGACACGGAGTGACGCTTATGCCGGACATGAACGTGCAGCACATAGATGGCTTGCTGGTGGAACGCATCCGGGCGTTGGCGCGGCATCGCCAGTGTTCGGTCAATGAGGTCATGCTGCATGCCTTGCGCAACGGCCTGGGCCTGTCGGCCGCGCAGCAGTTCAGCGAGAGCCTGCTGGTGCCGGAGGCGCTGACGGGAGGCGAGGGGGGCTGGGAGGCCGCGGAGCAAGGAGCGTTCCAGGAAGCGCTGCGCGCACTGACACAGACGCGCCCCACCCAGCTGGCGCCGGAACGCATCCGTTACGGCGAACCTGCGGCGGGCGCGGAGTAGAGCGCGCCCAGCACACGCGGCCCGCGCGCGCCGGTGACCGCCGGCAGGTTGCCGGGCAGACCGAGCAAGCGCTGTCGCGCGAGCCAGGCGAATGCCGTGGCTTCGAGGAAATCCGGGTCGATGCCGTAACGTGACGTCCCCAGCAGCACGCTGGGCGCCAGCAGTTCACCCAGCCGCCGCATCAGCGCGCCGTTGTGCACGCCGCCGCCGCAGGCCAGCACTTCTTCCGCACCCGGCGCATGTTGCGCGATCGCCAGGGCGACACTGCGTGCGGTGAGTTCCAGCAGGGTCGCCTGCACGTTGGCCGGGTCCGTGGTGAACGTGGCATGCGTGGCCAGCCAATCCAGGTGGAAGTATTCGCGGCCGGTGCTCTTCGGCGGCGCCAACGCGAAAAAGGGATCGGCCAGCAAGGCTTCCAGCAACGCGGCATCGACCTGCCCACTCGCGGCATACGCGCCATCGCGGTCTAACGACTCGCCGCGCTGGCGCAGGCACCAGGCATCCAGCAAGCCGTTGGCCGGGCCGGTGTCGAAGCCGCGCACGCTGCCGTCGGCGCCGAGCACGGTGATGTTCGCGATGCCGCCGAGGTTCAGCACCACCCGCGTGCGCCCCGGCCGGGCCAGCAGCATGGCATGCAGCGCCGGCAGCAACGGCGCGCCCTGCCCGCCCGCAGCGACATCGGCGCGGCGGAAGTCCGCCACCACGTCGATGCCGCAGCGTTCGGCGATGACGCTGGGATCGCCCAGTTGCAGCGTGAACGGATATTTGCCGGTGGGGCGATGGCGCAAGGTCTGGCCGTGCGAGCCGATCGCGCGGACGGCTGTTGCCGGGGTGCCGCTGTGCTCGAGCAGCTGCAACGCCGCGTCGGCGAAGCCATGGCCGATTTCGACGTCCAGCCGTCCAAACGCGTCCAGATCCAGTGCGGTCTCGCCTTGGGCCAGCGCGAGCATCCGTTCACGCAGCGTCGTGGGCCAGGGATGCGCGTGGCTGGCCAGCAGTTGCGGTACGCCACGGCGGAAGCTGACCAGCACGCTGTCGATGCTGTCCGCGCTGGTGCCGGAGATCAACCCGAGGTAGAGCGCCGAGGCGTCGTCGTCCACGCGCGGCAGGCGCTCAGTTGTCGTGGTTGGCGGGGGCGTTGGCACGCGCCAGCTTGATGCGGGCGTCCAGTTCGGTCAGCCGTGCCAGCTGGGGCTTCACTACCTCGGCTTTGAAGCGCGCCATCTGTGCGGCCGGCAGCGGCTCGGGCTTCGGCAGCGTGACCGTCTGCGGGTTGCGCTGCGCGCCGTTGACGCGGAATTCGTAGTGCAGATGTGGGCCGGTGGCCAGCCCGGTCATGCCGACATAGCCGATCACTTCGCCCTGACGCACGCGTTCGCCCACGCGCTGGCCCTTGACGAAGCGCGACATGTGGCCGTAGGCGGTGCTGATGGTCTTGTCGTGCTGGATCACCACGAAGTTGCCGTAGCCGCGCTCCCAGCCGTGGTACTTGATCACGCCGTCACCGGCCGCGTGGATCGGGGTGCCGCTGGGTGCAGCATAGTCGACGCCCTTGTGCGCCCGCATGCGGCCGAGAACCGGGTGCATGCGGGCCGCGGTGAACTGCGAGGAGATGCGGGTGAAGTCGACCGGGATGCGCAGGAACGACTTCTGGATCGGTCGGCCGTCTTCGCTGTACCAGCCGTAGCCGCCATCGGCCTTCTTGAAGCGGTAGGCGGTGTAGCGCTTGCCCTGGTTGACGAACTCGGCCGCGATGATGTTGCCTTGGCCGTAGCGCACGCCATCCCGATAGATGTCGTCGTAGATCACCGTGAAGCTGTCGCCGACGCGGAGGTCCTGCACGAAGTCGATGTCGTATTTGAACAAGTCGGCAAGCTTGCCGACCATCGCCGCGTCCATGCCGGCCTGGTCGCCGGCGGCATATAGGCTGCTGCGGATGACGCCGTGCGCCACCTGTTCGCGCAGATCCATGTCGCGCTGCTGGATGGCGACGGTGGGCTGCGCTCCGTCGAGACGGATGGTTGCGCGGCTGGCCTGGTCCTGGTCGAAGCGGAAACCCTTGAGGCTGCCGTCGCTGCCGAGCAGGAAGTCGAACTCCTGGCCCGGGCGAATGTTGTGCAGGGCGGATTTCGCGCTGCCGGCAGCGTCCATCACCTTCTGCAGGTCGGTCATGCCGAGGCCGCGGGCACCGAAGATGTCGGACAGTGTCTGGCCCGGCTGCACCCGCACCACCTGCCAGTCGTCCACGGTCGCGGACGTGATGCTGACCGGCGTGATCTTGGGTAGTGCCAGCTGCAGCAGCGAATGCGCTTCCGGCGTGGGCGCGGGACGCATCGCGCTGGCCCAGGCGGGCATGATGAAACCGGACAGCAGGGTGATCAGCAGCGCGGTACCGGCGAGCACCAGACGCTCGCGGTGCCAGCGGATCGGCTCGATCTCGCCCGAGCGATTGAACGACCAGTGTGCGCAGCGCTCATAGAAGTGGGAGTGCCGACGCTGTGCCTTGCGGCAGATCGCCTGCTTGCGGTTTTGCCGCGTCCCCTGCTTTTCTTCTGCCATGCTGTGCCGCCCGCGCTACAAAGTAACAAACTGCGCGTACCATAACGGTCATGTGCAAAGGGCGTCAACGCCTTTCGCATCAAGGGTTTGCAACGCTTTCCTTGTTAACACACAATTAACGTTGACGGCACGCATACAGGCGGGCCGCTGCCCACTTTTATTAGAGAGAACCCAATGAGCGAGCTTGAGCAGGCGCTGGCCACGATTGCGCGCGGCGCCGACGAGATCATCAAGCGGGAGGACCTGGCCGAGCGCCTGAAGACCGGTCGCCCGTTGCGGATCAAGGCGGGTTTCGACCCGACTGCGCCGGACCTGCACCTGGGCCACACCGTATTGCTGAACAAGATGCGCCAGTTTCAGGACCTGGGCCATCAGGTGATCTTCCTGATCGGCGACTTCACCGGCATGATCGGCGACCCCACCGGCAAGAACGTCACCCGCAAGCCGCTCAGCCGCGAAGACGTGCTGGCCAACGCCGAAACCTACGCCGAGCAGGTCTACAAGGTGCTGGACCGGGAGCGCACCGAGCTGCGCTTCAATTCCGAGTGGTTTGGCCGGATGTCCGCGGCCGACATGATCAGGCTCGCCGCCCAGCACACCGTGGCGCGGATGCTCGAGCGCGACGACTTCACCAAGCGCTACGCGGCACAGCAGCCGATCGCGATCCACGAATTCCTGTATCCGCTGGTGCAGGGCTACGATTCGGTGGCGTTGAAGTCGGACGTGGAGTTGGGCGGCACCGACCAGAAGTTCAACCTGCTGATGGGCCGCGCGCTGCAGGAGCACCACGGTCAGCCGCCGCAGATCGTGCTGACCATGCCGCTGCTGGAAGGTCTGGATGGCGTCAACAAGATGTCCAAGTCGCTGGGCAACTACATCGGCATCAACGAGCCGGCGATCGACATCGTCACCAAGACCATGAAGATCGGCGACGAGTTGATGTGGCGCTGGTTCGAGCTGCTCAGCTTCGACGTGTCGCTGGACGAGCTGGCGAAAATGAAGCGGGACGTCGCCAACGGTGCCCTCAACCCACGCGACGCCAAGCTGCGTCTCGCGCGCGAGCTGGCCACGCGCTTTCATGATGGCGCTGCCGCCGAGCAGGCGATCGGCGGTTGGCACGCGGTCGTGCGCGGCGAAGGCGATACCACGCTGCTGCCACAGGCCGACGTCGTGGTCCCGGCTGAAGGCATGCGCCTTGCGGCCTTGCTGACCGCCGCGGGACTCACCGCCAGCAACTCCGAGGCGAATCGCAAGTTGAAGGAGCGCGCCGTGCGCATCGATGCCGACGTGGTGGAGGATGCGGCGCGCGTCTTCCACGCCGGTTTCGAAGGCGTGCTGCAGGTGGGCAAGCGCAATTTTGCCCGTGTGAAGCTCGTGCGTGCTTGATCGGCAAGCGCCCCGACAAGGCGGAGCATGCGGGTACGTTGGGCGTGAGAAAGAAAAATTCCACGCCGCTACAGGTGCTTGCGAAGGTTCCGTGAAATTTTTCTCAAAAAACGCTTGCCAAATAAAGCACAGGTCGTATTATTCGCGGCCCGCAGTCGCCCAACGTCACCAGACGGACCGCCGGGACCTCGAAGAAGCTTCACCGAGGGTGTTGACGGTCAGCAAAAGCGATGTAGAATGGGCGGCTCACCCGGGACGAAATGTCCAGGGGCGCAAACCGGCAACGGGATGCAAGCAAACGATCTTTGACAGTGTGCGCAGGTGAATTGTGTGGACGTCTTGTGCTGATGGGTTGCGACCTGTCCAAGCAATGCAAGCGTCCCACCAAGAAAGAAGTCAGTAATGAGTTTTGATTGGTTGGGAAGAACGCTTCAGAAAGATAGATGGCCGAGCCCGCGAGGGTGAGGTTGTCGACAACTTAAGTGAAGAGTTTGATCCTGGCTCAGATTGAACGCTGGCGGCATGCCTAACACATGCAAGTCGAACGGCAGCACAGTGGTAGCAATACCATGGGTGGCGAGTGGCGGACGGGTGAGTAATGCATCGGGACCTACCCAGACGTGGGGGATAACCTCGGGAAACCGGGACTAATACCGCATACGTCCTACGGGAGAAAGCGGGGGACCTTCGGGCCTCGCGCGGTTGGACGGACCGATGTGCGATTAGCTAGTTGGTAGGGTAATGGCCTACCAAGGCGACGATCGCTAGCTGGTCTGAGAGGATGATCAGCCACACTGGGACTGAGACACGGCCCAGACTCCTACGGGAGGCAGCAGTGGGGAATATTGGACAATGGGCGAAAGCCTGATCCAGCAATGCCGCGTGTGTGAAGAAGGCCTTCGGGTTGTAAAGCACTTTTATCAGGAGCGAAATACCATCGGTTAATAACCGGCGGGGCTGACGGTACCTGAGGAATAAGCACCGGCTAACTTCGTGCCAGCAGCCGCGGTAATACGAAGGGTGCAAGCGTTAATCGGAATTACTGGGCGTAAAGGGTGCGTAGGCGGTTCGTTAAGTCTGTCGTGAAATCCCCGGGCTCAACCTGGGAATGGCGATGGATACTGGCGAGCTAGAGTGTGTCAGAGGATGGTGGAATTCCCGGTGTAGCGGTGAAATGCGTAGAGATCGGGAGGAACATCAGTGGCGAAGGCGGCCATCTGGGACAACACTGACGCTGAAGCACGAAAGCGTGGGGAGCAAACAGGATTAGATACCCTGGTAGTCCACGCCCTAAACGATGCGAACTGGATGTTGGTCTCAACTCGAGATCAGTGTCGAAGCTAACGCGTTAAGTTCGCCGCCTGGGGAGTACGGTCGCAAGACTGAAACTCAAAGGAATTGACGGGGGCCGCACAAGCGGTGGAGTATGTGGTTTAATTCGATGCAACGCGAAGAACCTTACCTGGCCTTGACATGTCCGGAATTCTGCAGAGATGCGGGAGTGCCTTCGGGAATCGGAACACAGGTGCTGCATGGCTGTCGTCAGCTCGTGTCGTGAGATGTTGGGTTAAGTCCCGCAACGAGCGCAACCCTTGTCCTTAGTTGCCAGCACGTAATGGTGGGAA
>CAVOOH010000005.1:0-568973 GCA_963697495.1 uncultured Gammaproteobacteria bacterium
GTCCCCGCCGAACGAACACCTCTTTGTTTCAGAGTCAAGTGGAGCGCGTGGGCTTGGTGCGGGGCGGCGTCCGCTGGGCGACAGCTTCTGGCTGCTGGCGTGCTCGCTTTCCCGCCGCGGGGATTGTCGGCTCGTGGCGGCTGGGTCAAGGACGCCCTGCGTGCGCCGCTGCGCGGCCGGGCTGCGCCCGGTCCTGGACCCGGCTGCCCGCTCGCGCGGTATCGCAGCGGCGCGGGAAAGCCGGCAGGAGCGGGCTGCCCGCCCGCGGGGGTCATAGGCTGGGTGGCAGGCCCGGGGAGTGGCTTGTCCGAAGAGCCGGTGTGCGGGGTGTCAGCGGCCGCGCTGGAGCCAGAGTCTTCCCCGGTTGCCCTCCCGGGCGGTTCGTGCTGGCGGCGGCGCGGCGGGCGTCGGCTTGCAGGCGGGCGAAGATGGCGTCGCTGATCTGCCGTTTCAGCGCGCGAGGGCTTCTTTGCCGGTCTTGCCTTCGGCCCTTTTCTTGTCGTAGTAGGCGCCGCCGGCGCTGTGCCGGTAGCGGATCTGGGTGACCGCGGCCATGTGGATGGCGTGGCTGACCCGCCGGTTGCCGCGCCGCGACAGCTCGGTAGATCTTCCGCTCGCCCGAGGAGACCTCGACCGGCGCGGTGCCGTTCCAGGCGGCGAAGTGATCGGGGGCCGGGGAAGCGGGACATTCGCGGACGTCGCCGATCACGATGGCGGCGATGACCGGGCCGACCCCGAACAGCCCGGTCAGGCTGGTCCCGGCCGCCCGGACCACCACCGCGAGCTTCTTCTTGGTGTCGCGCATCTGCGCGTCGATGCCGCGCAGGTCGGCGGTGAACTGGGCGGCGAGCTCGCGGCGGGCGGTCGCGACCGCGTCGCCTGGAGTGATCGATCCCGGCAGCTGCTCGGCCTGGCCTGCGGTCATTTCTGTTGCGACGCGCCGGCAGCAGTTCGCACAGCACCGCGTGCAGCGGCACGCCACCTGGGTCCGGGCGCGGCCCAGGTCCCGGTGCCGCTTGGACCAGACCCGCAGCACCGCCGCGATGGCCATCAGCTGCCGCCGCCCGGACCGACGGCGAGCGCAGCGCCGCGACCGCCACCGACCGGGCGTCGTTCGGGTCATTCTTGCCCGTCGCGCCGGCGGTCAGCAGCCGCACCCGGGCGCTCAGCGTTGGGCTGCACATCCAGCACCCGCTCCCCGGCGGCCAGCAGCTGCTGAGCCAGCAGGTGCCCGGTGCCGTCCGCGCCCTCCATGGGCCAGGTCCGCGCGCCCGCCAGGGCGCCGCCCAGGCCGCAGCCGCTCCACCTGCGTTACCGCGGCGCGCACCCGCACGTCGCCCAGCAGTTCCTCAGCCGCGCTGATCGCCACCGCCGTATGCGAGGCCTTATGCGGATCCACACCGATCATCACCGCCGCCATGACATGCCCTCCTGAGCTCGACCTTGGGGAAACCGTGGCGGGCACGCCTGATTCCAGGGCTCCCTGCTGACGCTCGCACCTCTTTGAGCCACGCCACGGCGAGGCTCCGCCAAGATGGCACGTCGTTCGGAAGCCGACACCAAGCCGCAAGGCAGGCGGCTCAAGAGCCAACCCCACCGGGACCTCTCGGGGTCGCTACGGCCCCGGCTCACTGCCATCCCGGCCACGCCCGCAACGCCTCGCACGATCAGGCGGCTCGGGTGCGTCGAGCCGAGCCGACGGTTCGCGGCAGAGTGTGATGGGCTGCGTCGAGGCGGTCTCTGAGGCCGCTCCCGCGGGAACGGCGAGCGGCCGAACTGCCTTCTTACCCTTGGCTGAGCAAAGGAGAGCAGGCATGTCAGTCACGGGATGACAACTGGACTGGCCTCGACTACCGCGTAGGAGCTCTCTGCCCGCTCGCAAAGCCGCGGCCCGCGATCGAGCGTCCTGGCGAGGTCGGCCATCTCTCTACCTGCATGGGTGACCGCCGCCGAGAGCATCATCGCGCGTACCAAGATGAACAAGACCATGGATGAGCGGCCCCGTAAGCGCCTCAGCCGGCGCCTGCGGCGAGGCGCGGGCGCACCGCGCTGCTGTGGGCGGGTGCGCTAGCCGCGCTGGCCCTGGCCGGGTGGATCGCGACGTACGCCGTCTACGACGTAATCGAGCGGCTGACCCCCGGTCACGCGCACGCAGACCCCAGATCGTCCGCGCCAGGTTCAGCTCCCCGGCCTTCGCCTTCGCCACCATCCCGTGGAAATACCCGCCCGGCGAGGACCGGAAGTGATCCGCCGGCTTCGCCGACACGATCGCCACCGCGATCGCCGCCTCCTCGCGGCCCATGGCGAGACAGGCCTCGCCCCACAGCGGCTTCGACACCCCGAGTTCGCCGCGCAGCCAGTCCGCCGCATCCACCACGTCCGGCCAGGTCGGCGCCGGCGTCGCCAGATAGCCCCGCAACCGCGGCGCCAGCCGTTCCTTTGCTAATTCCCACGCGCGCACGCGTTATTATTGAACATCAGGCCCGGGAACAGGCACCCCCCCTCGGCGCCGGCGTCGCGCCGCGCAAAGGAACGCCGCCGAGAGGCTGTTCCGAGTAGTAGTAGATGCTGCTGACCTATATGGCTCTGTGGAATTGTTCCGGCGGTCACACGATGTGATTCTCAGTCGCACGAGGAGGAAAAAGCGCCGGCATGAGCGATCACACGAGCCGAAGCACAAGTGTCGTTGGGCGCACGCCGCATAATCGCCACATGAGGTGCGCACGAGTGTGCCGACGAAAGTTGTGCTACCCCCAATGCCAGCGGCATATCGAATTTCAAAAGCAGAGCGATCGAGACGTGCTGATCGGCTGAGGCGACTGCATGCCGATCCAGCATTCAAGGAAAAGCAGCGCGCGAGCACTGCGCCTCTGGAAGCAACGACGGCCTTATGGTGACTACTGGAAGAAGGGCACGCCACATCCCGGCTTCTGAAGACCCGCGAGCGACGCCTAGCCCCTTCGGCCAAGCACGTATTTGCGCGTTTCTCGGCCAGCGCATCGAATCCTGTGCGGGCCCGCGCTTGTCCAAGAGCCAATACCGGTGCATCGATGGCTCTTCGTCGGTCAATTGGAAGGTGCCGAAATGCATCCCCAGGCTGCGACGCGGCCTCAGGTCGAGGTGCGCCTGCACCGCTTCCTGTGGGTCCACGTGATGTCGGCGCATGAACCATCGTGGTTCGTAGGCCCGATCGGAAGGAGTGCGAGAGGTCGTGCCCCAGGGAGTGGTGTAAGAGCGGTGGGTAAGTGGCCCGCCGTAGCGACCGCCAAGAGTTCTTCGGCGGAGGCGTGTCAACGAGGGCCCATGGCGGCAGCGGCACAGCTTATAGAGCGGCCACCTCGATGACGGAAGCATCCGCGGCTGGGGGCCGCCCGTCAGCTCCCCAGGGCTGCACTCTGCCATGCGGTGGCGATGCGGTCCGTGTCGGCGATCCAGACCGCCGCGCCCTGCGCCTGCACATGCCGGAGCGCCTGGCGCAATGGCCGCAGCCGGAACGGCTGCCCGCTGACGTGAGCGTGCAGGGCGACGCCCATCACCACCGGCTGGTTGCCGCCGTGCTCCACCAGTTCGTCGCACTGATCCACGATCATCGCGGCGAACTCGCGCCCTGTGTGGCGGCGCAGCACCACGGCGTTCGCATCGTTGAGCTCCTGCAGGATACGGCACCGACAGAAGCCGGCCGCCGCGTGTCCGCAGCCAGACCGGCTGGTCGTGCCGATCGCGCCCGGTCCAGCACGTAGTCGAAGCCTCGCCTCGTGCAGCAGATTGGGCGTCCGTTCGGTTTCCGAGATCCAGGGGCCGAGCCAGCCACGCGGCGGCCGCCTTCGTGGTGTGCGATCGTGTCGCGCGCCTCGCGTATCAGAGCGTGGTCTCGACCGCCTCGTGGCAGCCCGACCTGTGCCTCGGCGTTGGTGCGGCCGTGCGAGAGCGACGGCACGGCGCCAGCCCGGTGCGGAACGCCTCGATCAGGCCCGGGCAGTCTGCGATACAGCACAGGTGATCCGCAAGGCAACTGCGCGGCCACGGTCGCGACGACAGCAGCCGCTCCGCGCCGATGCGATGTGCCCCAGTCGCGCCAGGAATAGCTTCTACGTCCGGCTGCCCAGCGGCAGTACCAGGTCTTCCACCAGACCCACGCCGAAGGCCTGGTACCGCCGCTCAGGCAGCGGGACGTATGAAGGCGATGCGCGCGCCTCGGGCAATCCCACCGGCGCGAGGGAGCCGGACTCGAAGTCGTAGCGACCGTGGCTCGCGCAGTTTCATTGCGGATCGCCTTGCGAGCGCCGACTGTCCGTGCTCTGCGTCATACAGTTCATCGCACCGGTTGGCACCATGATCACGTTCAGCTCCTTCCAGCAGATCGCAGCGAGGCAGAGGCGTCTGCGCAGCCACGCACAATATCCTGCGCATGCCCCACGGCGTCCGGTTGATGGTGAGGTGGTGGTACGACGAGGGCGGTGGGCCGATGGTCGGGCTGGCCCATGGCGCGTCGGTCACCACCAGCTGGAACACGGACCGCAACAAGCTGGTGCGCGACGATGCCTGAACCTGTCCGTCGCCTGTCGTCCAGCGATCCGCGCAGCTGGTACCGTGCTCAGCGCAAGGCCATCGGCACGATCACGCCCTCGGGCAACATCGTCGTCGAGCGCATGACGACGGCGATCCTGGCCGACTTCCCTGCCGTGTCAGGCCATTTCTCGCGCATCGAGGTCGTCGGATCCACCGATGCATACAAGGACGACTACGACTGGGACGGCATGATGCGCGCCGCCGAACTGCTGTCGCACGCCGAGCCCGACGTGATCTGCTGGAACGGCAGCAAGGGCGGCAGCATCGGCCTCGATGCCGATCGTCGCCTGTGCGAGCGCATCACCGCGGCCACGGGAAAGCCGGCGACGACATCGAGCCTCGCCATCCTGGAAGCCTTCGCCACCACCGGCGTCCGCCGCTTCGGACTGGTGACGCCGTATGCGGCCGCCTATGCCGGCCGTATCCCGCCGCACTTCCAGGCGCAGGGCTATGCCTGCGTCAGCCAGGCGCATGCCGGACTGAGCGACAACCTGTCCTATTGCGCGGTCGCCGACGCCGACATCGCGGCCATGGTGCGCGCCGTCGCGGCCGAACGGCCGGACGCCATCATCCTCTACTGCACCAACTTTCCCGGCGCGCACCTGGTCGCCGAGCTGGAGGCAGAGACCGGGATCGCGATCTACGACTCCGTCTCGGCCTGCGTGTGGAAGTCGCTGCGGCTGATCGGCGAACCGACTCGCGCCCGGCAGCCGTTGGGGCAGCCTGTTCACCGATCCTCGGCTCGGATGACGACGATCATCCGCGGCGCCCGCGTCCTCACGCTGGATGCGGCGGATACGGAGCATGCCAAGGCCGACATCCTGATCGAAGGCGCGACGATCACCGCTAGTCGGACCGGATCTTTCCGCGCCAGGCGCGGATGTCATCGACGCCGCACGGCCTGATCGCGATGCCCGGCCTGATCAACGCGCACTTCCACTCGCAGGTCAGCCTGATGGCGGGCAGCGTTCCCAGCCGGCCGCTCGAGTTGTTCATGCTCTACGAGGTGCCGCCGCTGGGCGATCGGCTGCCCGACCCTCGGCTGATCTATCTGCAGACGATGCTGGGCGCGGTGGAGATGCTGCGCAACGGCGTCACCGCCGTGCACGACGACGCGTTCCACAATCCCTGGCCGACGCGGCCGGCGATCGATGCGGTGATGTCCGCCTATCGCGACAGCGGGCTGCGCGCGACGGTCGCGATCAATCACCAGAACCGGCCCGAACTCGATAAGCTGCCCTTCCTGGCGGAGATCCTGCCGCCCGATATCCGCGCCGAGGTGGATGCGATCCGCATCGCCCCGCTGGACGAGCTGACCGGCCTCTACCACTGGTTTCACGAGACCTGGCATGGCGCGGCGGATGGGCGGCTGCGCATCGCCGTCAGCAACTCCGCGCCGCAGCGCGTCACCGAGGACTACTTCGCCTTCCTCTCGGAGTTCAGCCGCACGGCACGACCTGCCGTTCAACATCCATATCCTCGAGACCAAGACGCAGCGCGTGCTGGGCATGCGAACGGTTCGGCAAATCGCTGGTGCGCCTGGTGGACGATCTCGGGTTCCTCGACGAGCGCATGCTGGTGATCCATGCGATCTGGGTGGACGATGCCGACATGGACCTGCTCGCCGCCGCGGGATGCACGGTGGCGCACAACCCGATCTGCAATCTGCGCCTGGGCAGCGGCATCATGCCGTTCCGCGCGCTGCGCGACCGCGGCATCGCCATTGCCATCGGCACCGACGAACGCGCGGCCGACGATGCCGTGAACTGCTGGGCCGCGTTGAAGCAGGCCGGGCTGGTGCACCAGATCGGCCAGCCCGACTACGCGCTCTGGCCGACGCCGTCGGAACTGCTGCACGCCGCCACGTCGGCCGGCGCACGCGGCATGCGCATCGATCAATCTGGGCCGCATTGCGCCGGGCTGCCTGGCCGACATCATCCTGATCGATCCGGACTCGCTGCCCTTCACGCCGATGAACGACCTGCGCCGGCAGCTGGTCTATTCGCACAACGGTTCGGCTGTGGTGATGACAATGGTCGCCGGCCGGGTGGTCATGCGTGACGGCCGCGTGCTGGGCGTCGATGAACGCGCGCTGCGGTCGGAACTCCGCGCGCGCCAGCCTGAGATCGATGCCGCCATCGCCGCGACGGCGCGGCAGGCTGCGCGGCTCGAGCCGTACTGGCGGGCGATGTATCAACGGGCGGCGGCAACGGACGTGGGATTCACGCGCTGGGTGGGCAACGGGCGATGAAACTGCTGCTGGTCAACGGCAACACGACGCAGGCGGTGACCGACCGCGTGGTGGCCGAGGCAACGCGCTGCGCCGCGCCTGGCACCGCGATTACCGGCGTTACCGCACGGTTCGGCGTGAGCATCGTATCGACCGAGGCCGAGAATGAGATCGCCGGGCATGCCGTGCTGGATGCGTTGGCCGCAAGTTTCGCCGGCCACGACGCCGCCATCCTGGCGATCTCCTTCGATACGGCGTTGCTGGGCGCGCGTCAGATCGTCCCTATCCCGGTGCTCGGCATGACCGAAGCCAGCCTGCTGACGGCCTGTCTGCTGGGACGCCGGTTCGGCCTGATCAGCTTCGGGCAAAGCAGCCGCTCGATGTACCTGGATCTCGTCCAGCGTGTCGGATTGTGCGCAGCGAATGGCCGGCCTCGAAACGATCGAGCTGACCAACTCGACGGCCTATCTGCGCGAGGGCGGGCAGGATGCGGCCGTCATCGACGCATCGGAGCGGCTGATCGCCGCCGGCGCCGATACGGTGGTCGTGGCGGGGGCGGCGGTCGCCGGCATCGCGCACCGACTGCGCGCGCAGCTATCCGTGCCGCTGCTGGACGGGATCGCATGCGCGGTCGGCCAGACGGAGACCCTCGTGCGGCTTGGGCTGCATCAGCGGGTCGCCGTTGCGCCACTGACCGGTGGCAGCACGACGACCGGCATCGATCCTTCGTTGAGCCAGCTTCTGTCGCGCTGACCACATGCACCGACGGGTTGATTTGCGCACGCCATTCCGGCACAGCCGGCCGGCAGCAGACAACCACCGCGGGACAATCTTGTCGCCGCCGCAAAACTACACAATGCAAAGATAAAGTTCAGATACAGACAGACGCTGATCGCGCTGGGTGATGCCGGCCTGCACTTGTGGTGGATTATCATCGAGTGGAGAACCGCGCGCGAGGCATTGCCGAGACCCGCTGCATCCAGGAATATTGGGTGCTCGATCATTCGGCCAACACGCACTGGCAGAGGAGATGCACCTTGGCAGACCCATTGGTCCTTTACGATGTTGACGACGAAGTCAGTATCATCACCCTTAATCGGCCGGACAAGCTCAACGCGATCAGTCACGAGTTGCAGCAGGCGCTGACCGAGACTTTCGAGCGCGCCGATGCAGATGCCGGCACGTGCGTCGTACTATTGCGCGCGGAGGGTCGCAGCTTCTGCGCCGGCTACGACATTGGCGCCAAGGGCCCTGACGCCGACGATTGGCGGAGCGATCCGACGAGGGCGCATGCGCATCTTCAACCGCAGCTCGAATTCGAGATGATGCCGTGGCTCATGAAGAAGCCGGTGATCGCGTCGGTGCAGGGTCACGTGCTCGGAGGGGGATGCGAGCTTGTCATGCTATGCGATCTGACGATCGCCGCTGACAATGCGACTTTCGGCGAACCGGAAGTGCGGTTTTCGGCGGTCGGCCCAGCGATCGTGATGCCGATGATCATTGGCTACAAGAAGGCGCGCGAACTTCTCTATTTCGGTGATCAGATTGATGCGCAGACCGCACTCGACCTCGGCATGATCAATCGCATCGTGCCGCTCGCCGAGTTGCGCACGGCGAGCCTTGGCTACGCAAAGCGCCTCTCACTGATCTCGCCGGAGGCGCTTTATGCGACGAAGCGCGCGGTCAACCGCGTCGCTGACGCAGCCGGGTTTCGCACTGCGCTCTATACTGGGCTCGATGTCGTCGGTCCGCTTTACGCGACCGCAACCGAACACGGCATGCGGTTCCGCGAAATCGCAAGGACCGAAGGAGTACCGGCCGCGGTCCGGTGGCGCTCTGCTCAGTTCAAGGCTTAGAGCAGGCGAAGCCCAGCGCCTGGGTGGCCATCCCTCTATCGGCCGCAGATACAGATCGTAGGCGTCCAGCCTTTCGGTCCGCTTGGCTGCGGCGCGCGCAATCTCGGCGCGCTGCAGGCCGCAACCAAGACGTGCACATCTTCATCGCGGTCCGATAGGGGAGCTTGCGGACTGTCATAACGATTGTATGGATAGTCAGATCGCGAAGGTGCCCGGTCCGTCCAGCTCGCTCCGGGAACCGGGACGGCGTTAGGTCCGCTCCCCACCCAGATCGGCGGTAGCCGAGGGGACCTGCATGAACCGCGGCGGCCGATCCACTCCGGACTTCCAAACTGACCCATCGCCCTGTGTGGCCATCGCTTGACCAGGGCGTCCGGCCCGTTGGTAATCGATCGGGACCGCGCTTTCGCGGAGCAGGAGACACACCATGCCGACCGTCCATCCGCAGGTCCAGAAGGCTCGCGATCTCATGCCCCTGATCGCCGCGGCCTCGGACGAAAACGACGAAATCCGGAAACTCACCAAACCAGTCGTCAAAGCCCTGATCGATGGCGGGTTCTTCACCATGCTGAAGACGAAATCCGTCGGCGGAATGGAGCTGAAACCCTCGATCTTCGCCCAGGTGACCGAGGCGATCGCCACCGCGGATGGATCGACCGGGTGGGTGGTGTGTCAAAGCAACGGCTGCTCGACCACGAGCGCGTATCTCGATCCGAACATTGCCCAGGAGATTTTCGGGAGGCCGGACGGGATCGTCGCCTGGGGACCGCCCGGTTCGCCATACGAGGCCACACCGGTCGAAGGCGGCTACCGCATCACCGGCAAATGGCGCTTCATGAGCGGCAGTCAGAACGCCACCTGGCTTGGTGCGCATCTGCGGGTGGCGGGCACCAAGGAAACGAAGACCTTCCTGTATCCCAAATCGAGCGCCACATTCCACGATATCTGGCACACACTGGGACTGCGCGGCACGGCCAGCAACGAGTATTCCGTCGACAATCTGTTCATTCCGCACGAGCGCGCCATCTATCGCGACGATCCGCGCGACCGCCGGACCGACAGCCCGCTGTATCGTTTCACCAGCAACCAGCTCTATTCGATCGGGTTCGGCGGCGTCGCACTTGGTATCGCCCGGGGCACGATGGACGCGTTCTTGGCCCTGCCGCGGGAAAAGACCCGCCGCGGCGCGGGCAAACCGATGGTGGAGAACAACGTCGTCCAGTCGCACGTGGCGCAGTCCGAGGCGAGGTGGCGGTCCGCGCGCTATTTCCTGCACGCGGCGGCGGACGAGGCGTTGGAAACGATCGAGGAACGGGGCGCGATGGACCCGGATCAGCGCACCCGCCTGCGCCTCGCCTCCACCTGGGCCATTCAGTCGTCACGGGAGATCGTCAACACGCTGTTTCACGACTGCGGCTCGATGGCGGTGTTCGAGGAAAATCCGTTCGAACGCCGTCTGCGCGACATCGACACGGTCGCGCAACAGGGCCAGGGGCGGATACTGCACTACGAGACGGTCGGTCAGGTCATGCTTGGCCTGTCGCCGGAGAATATCTTCTAGCGGTGGCCAGGAGCGGCAGCAGGCCAGGACATAACGGCCCTCTTTATGCGCGAGGTCCGCCCGGCGCCGCCGCCGCCGCTCACTCTGGGCAATCCGGTCGCGATATCGGACAATGGGTCGAACAGACAGGAGGACCGCCATGCCGGTCATCGACGTTCAGGTCCATCCCTTCGATCGCAATCATCCCGGCCGGCCGTGGGCCAGTCCCTCGCACGGACTGTCCTCTGCCACGGGCGAGGAAATGGTCGCCGCCATGAACAGTGTCGGCGTCGACGGCGCGATCATGGTGTCGTCGTTCAGCGCCTATGAGTACGATCCGAGTTACGCGCTCGAGGTTTACAACACCTATCCGGACAAATTCCGGGTCGTGACGCCGGTCGACGCGACCGATCCGGCGATCGACGATGTGGTGGCGAAATGGGCGGCGACGCAAGGCGCGCGCGGAATTCGCATCCGCATGCGCGACGGCCTGCCGATGGACGCCGACCATCCCGGCCTGAACCGCGCTTTCGCCGCCGCCGGCAAACATGGTTTGCCGGTCAACCTGCTCTGCTGGGGCATCCTGGACAAAGGCCTGCCGCACATCCAGCGACACCCCGACACGGTTATCGTGATCGACCATCTCGGCCTGCTGCAACCCGCGCGGCCACCGGTTCCGGCCGACGTCTGGGCCGATTTGCCGAAGCTGCTCGCTTTGGCGCAATACGCGAACGTCAGGGTGAAGATCAGCGGCGCCTGCACGATGTCGCACCTTCCGTTCCCGTACGACGACATCTGGGATCCGGTCCTGCGGATCATCGATGCGTTCGGACTGGATCGTTGCATGTGGGGCACCGACTGGACGCGGACGATCGGCATGCTGACCTATGAGCAAGGCGTCGCGCCGTTCCGCGACACCAAACGCCTGTCCGAGAGCGACAAGGCGACGCTCATGGGCGGAACGTTGCAGAAAGTCTACAAGTGGTAATGCGACGGCGACAATCCGGCCACGTCACATGCTGACGGGTCGCTCCATGGTCCACGGATGAACGGTCGCGGCATGGAAATGGCACCGATTCCGATTGGATCACGCAACCGGACGGTGATCCGATAACAGGATACGACATTTGGCCAGGGAAGAACGGCCTGGAATGCTGGGATGGATCTTCCAGCCCGATCAGGCGTTGAGCTAGGCTGATTCCCGTCCTTGTCGGTGCGCCAAGTGCCAGCAAATTCAGTGGGCGAAACGCGGGCGCGCACCTACTGTGAGAGACATGAACGCGCGCTCGATGGCATCTCCGGGCGCTCTTCGAGAGATGGTATCCTGGACTGGCAAACGATAATTCTGTCCGCCCCGTTCAAGCCGCCGCGGCTGAATACCTCAAACATCCTGATGCTCTCCCTCTCCCTTTAGGTCCTTGGCCGGCCGCGCACTTCTTTGCGTTCAGCGGCCGCCGAAACCGGAGCCTGATGGCGATGCTCTTGAAGATGTACCGGTGCATCAGGATCGTCAGGAGCAAGACCGGGCAGCATCGAAATGGCGGCGCCGGCCATCATGTAGTTCCACTGCGTGCCCTGCTGGCCCTGGAACATCGTCAGGCCGAGCGGCAGCGTCGCGTGGTCGGGGCCGTTGACGGCGATCAGCGGCCAGAGGAACGAATTCCACTGGCCGGTGAAGGTGAACAGCGCCAGCAGCCCCAGCGCCGGCAGCGACAGCGGCAGGAATATCGTGAGCAGGATGCGCAGGTGCGATGCGCCGTCGATGCGCGCCGCATCCTCCAGTTCCTGCGGGATGGTCAGGAAGAACTGACGCAGCAGGAAGGTGCCGAACGAACTGAACGCCACCGGCACGATCAGGCCCTGGTAGGTGTCGACCCAGTCGAACGCGCTCATCATCAGGAACAGCGGAATGACGATCACCGCCTGCGGCACCATCAGCGTCGCGAGGTAGACCACGAACAGGCCGCCGCGCCCGGGAAATTTCAGCCGCGCGAACGCGTAGCCGGACAGGCTCGATACCACCAGCACGATCACGGTGACCGACCCCGCGACGAAGGCGCTGTTGAGGAAGAAGCGGCCGAACGGCAGATAGCGCCACGCCGCGACGAAGTTGTACCATTGCACGCTGCTGGGCAGCAGGCGCGGCGGCATGGCGAATATCTCGCGATCCAGCCGCAGCGCGTTGGAGAGCATCCAGAAGAATGGGAACAGGAACACCGCCGCGGTGATCGCGATGCCGAGATGCCGCGCGACACTCGTGACGCGCCGGACCTGGCCGCGGCGGCGCACCTCAGATGTCATAGTGCACCCAGCTTCGCTGCAGCCGGAGCTGTAGCGCGGTCAGCGCCATGATCACGGCAAACAGCACCCAGGCGATTGCCGAGGCATAGCCCAGGCGATAGGTGACGAAGCCCTGGCTGTAGATGGCGTAGCCGAGCGTGGTCGTGGCCGAACCTGGGCCGCCACGCGTCAGCGCATAGACCTGGTCGAAGATCTGCAGGCTCGAAATGGCGGTCAGCACGGTGCCGAAGAACAGCGAGGGCGAGATCAGCGGCAGCTTGATGCGCCAGAACCGCTGCCAGGGTCTGGCGCCGTCGATCGCGGCCGCGTCGAGGTAGGTTGACGGGATCGATTCCAGCGCCGCGCCGAACAGCAGCAGGTTGTAGCCGAAATGCGACCATAGCGAGACGATCACCACGACCTGCAGCGCATAGGTCGGGCTGGTGATCAGGTTGGGTATCGGCAGGCCCAGCGCGGCAAAGCCACCGTCGACGATGCCGCCCGGCGTCAGCATCAGCAGCCAGACCAGGGCGATGCCGACCAGCGGCGTGAATGTCGGCAGAAAGAACACCAGCCGGAACAACTGCTTGCCCCATGACAGACTGCCGATCCACACCGCCATGCCGAGTGAGATCACGATGTTCAGTACCAGGTATTCGGCGGTGTAAAGCAGCGTGACGCGGAACACGCCCCAGAAGATCGGGTCGCGCGTGAACAGGTTGACGTAGTTGGCCAGACCGACGAAGCGCGTCTGACCGATCACCTGCCAGTTGCTGAAGCTGAGCGCCAGCGATGCGAACAGCGGCAGGATCAGGAATGCCACGAGACCGAGGAAGCCGGGCAGCAGGAAGGCGACGGCGGCACGCAGGTCGGAGCGCCGCCGCGCGGCGACGCTGGGTATGGGCCGCTGCCAAACGCGTCTACTGGGTGGCCAGATTCTGAATGGTGTCGAGCACCTTGCCGGCATCCTCCGCGCCGCCGAAGGCGAGCGGCGCGTATTGCTCGAACAGCGCGGCCATGGTCGCCCAATTCGGCGTGGTCACATAAGGTTCGGCTGTCTTCAGCGCGGCTGGAAGTGCCTCGCGCGCGCCGACAACGCCAACCGCGGCAACCTCGTACCAGTACTTCTGGAAGTCGCTGCCGTGCGGCGAAGGCGCGGCCCGCTTCGGCGAGGTACTTCTCGGCATCCGGCCCGGTCATCACCTGGATCGCCTTCCAGGCTTCGTCCTGGTGCTTGCTGGTGATCGAGATGCCGAAGCCGGAACCGGCGCTGAGCGTGATGTTGCCGGCCTCGCGCAGCGGCATCGGCGCCATGCCGACGGTGAAGCCGGCCTTCTTCTTGATGTTGAGCAGCTGCCAGGGTCCATCGACATACATGGCGACATTGCCGGAGGTGAAGCGGCCGTTGGCGACCGAAGACGACTGCACGCCACTCGCCGGAAGCAGCGGTGCCACCTTGTCCTGGCTGACCAGCGCGGCGTATTGCGCGAAGGCGCTCTTCATGCCGGCGTTGTTCAGGTCGAGCTGACCCTTCGCGTCGAGATAATGCGCGCCCTTCGAACGGGCGAAGACCAGGAAGGCGTCGGGCACGCTGGCCGCGAAACCGAAATTGCCGTCCTTGGTCAGCGCTTTGGCGTCCCGCATGAAATCCGCTTCGGTCCAGCCGGGCGCTGGCAGAGGCAGGCCTGCCTTCATGAACATGTCGTGGTTGTAGTAGATCACCCAGGGGCCGAAATCATAGGGCAGCGCGAACTGCTTGCCGTTGCGCGACAGTCCCTTGATGATCGATGGATCGAAGGCATCGATATCGAACTTTTCCGCTTTGATGCGGTCGTCCAGCGGCACCATGAGCTCGGCGAAGCCGGGCGCGCGCAGACTTTGCAGGCTGACGATGTCGGGCAACTTGCCGCCGGCCGCAAGCGCCGGCAGCTTGGTCCAGTAATCCGGAAACGACGTCGTCTGAAATTCGACGGTGATGTCCGGGTATTTCTGCGTGACCAGCTCGGCCACGTGCTTCCAGGCCACCACCTCCGGCTCGGTGCCGGACCACATGAACCAGGTGAGATGCACTTGTTCCGCCCTGACGGCGTGACCGGACAGAGCGACCAGAGAGGCTGCCAGGCACGCGCGCAGGGCGCCGAGAATTTTCTGTCATTGGTTTCCTCCCCGTTCGTCGTCAGTAGATGCTGGCGGGCGACGTGTGCGGACACCAGCGCGCGGCCTTCAGGAACGGCAGCAGCACCCGGATCGCGTCGGGCGTCGCGATGCGCTCGAGCGCCTCGACGGCATAGCCGGGCACGTAACGGTTCTCGTCGTGCAGCGCATCCTGCAGCGCCGGCACGGCAGCATCGGCCGCGGGGCCGATTTGCGCCAGCGAGAGCGCCGCGGAGAAACGCGCCTGTGGATCGGCGTCCTTGATCGCGCGCGACAAGGCGGCGACAGCGGACGGCGCGGCCGGTTTCAAGCCGAGTGCCTCGATCGCGTTGATGCGTACCGCGGCCGACGGATCCTGCGTGGCGCGGCAGAGCGCATCGACGACCTCGATACCGGTGCCGGCGATCTCACCCAGCGCGAACGCGGCCAGCTTGCGGGCGCGCGAACCGGCGCCGTTGTCGAGAATGTCCAGCAGCCCGGGAACCGCGGGCGCGCCGATCTCGGCGAGGCCATAGGCCGCGCTTCGAGCCGGCATGCCGGTATCGGGTCGGCTGCCGTCATGGGAGCCGCGATCGAGATCGGTGTCCTCCTCGGTGTCGGCGCGGATGATGTCCAGCAGTGGTGCCACCGCATCGGCTCCGGCGCTGGCCATCGCATAGGCGGCATCCACCGCGATCGGTTCGAGCGGGTCGTGCAGCAGCGCGGCCAGAGCAGGCAGGTGCGCACGTGCCAATTCGGTGCTGAGGGCGATGTCGTTGATGGTGGCGAGACGATGGTGCGGATCGGTGTCGGTCAGGCCGGCGGCATCGATGTGGTTGACCGGCATGTCCTGTCGGCGGGCACCGCGCAGCCAATCCCACTGTCGCCGCCACACAGCGGACAGATCGAGACCCGGCAGCTCGTCAAGCCGCCAGTCAGGATCCGCATGATCCCAACTCGGCGCGTCGGGCTCGTGCATGCGGATGAACTCGAACTTCATCATGAACCGCTTGTCCTGGGTGAAGTTCTTCATCTTGCGATGCCAGATGTCGTAATGGATCAGCAGGAACCCACCGGTTTCCAGGCAACCCGCGACTTCCGGCATCAGCGTCTCTTCCGGACGCTGCGACTGGTATTGGCTGCCAGGGATCACGCCGGTGGGGCCACGCTCGAGCGGCGTGGCCTGCGGCACGTACATGATCATCGCCCAACGACAGCGATGGTTGCGCACGCGGCGCAGATAGCCCCAGTAGCTGTCCTTGTGGATGCGCTGCGCGTCGGAGCCGGGCAGGTTGTTGTGCAGCGCGCGGTGCGGATGCATCACGTAATCAGGACCGACCACGCTGGTCAGCGCGCCACGCACGACGGGGTCGGTGAAGACCTGGTTCAGCTCAGGCACGGCCGGCAGCAGGTTGTTGCCGGGGTTGAGATCGGCCTCGGTGCCGATGAGCGTGTCGAATCGTTCCCAGACGGCACGATGGAAACTGTCCGGCAGTTCGGTACGCAGGCAGAGATAGCCGTGCGCGATGAAGCGCTGCATCTGGGCGTCGGTGAGCAGTTTCGGGGAGGTCATCGACGTGGACTCCGGTATTGCACGCAGGACGGCATATGGCATTGTCGACGATGTGCGCTTGATGACAATAGGCGGAATGCGTAAGGACCTTTCGACGTTGCGGATTTCCGTGTCATTGCGAACGGAGCGAAGCAATCTCCATCCGACTACGCACTGCGATGGAGATTGCCGCGTCGCCGCGCTCCTAACAAGAAACCGGCTGCGGCGTCACTTTCATCGTCATGGCCGGGCTTGTCCCGGCCATCGGGCGTGGCACCCTGCCGCTACGGATGGCCGGGACAAGCCCGACCATGACGGCAAGGGCTGGGACGGTAGGGGCTGGTTTCATCCAGGGCGGGTCGGCCAACGGCCGGTGTGGAACTCGCAATGACAGGGCGCAGGTCGCGAGCCCGGCAAGACATGCACCGGATAGGAATCAGCAGATGAAGCACATGGCCCTGGCTTTGATGCTGATCGCAGCACCGGCACTCGGTGCGACACGCACGGACACGACCGTCGCATTCTACCACGGCGAACCCGAACGGTCCGGCAACTACATTGTGCCCGGCCTCAATTGGCAATCCGTGGGCGCGGTTCGGCGCGATCAGACATTTCGATGGACATGTCGATGGACATATCTACGCGCAACCACTGTATTGGCGCCCGTCAGGCTCGGAACGCGGACTGATCATAGCAGCGACCGAAGACGACCTTGTCTACGCGTTGGACGCAGCAACCGGGCGCACCGTGTGGCGCTCCAACCTCGGCCATGCGGTTCCTCGTGCCGCACTGCCCTGCGGCAACATAGACCCACTCGGCGTCACGGGAACGCCGGTGATCGATACTTCGCGCGGCGCGGTCTACCTCGATGCGATGGTCGACGACCGAGGCACGCCGCGGCACCTCGTCTATGGCCTGCGGCTTGCGGACGGCAGCGTGCTGCCCGGCTTTCCGATCGATGTTGCCGCTGGGCTCGCGGCGCGCGGCATCAGTTTCGACCCGGCCGTGCAGGGCCAGCGCGGCGCGCTTGCACTGCTGAATGGCCGGATCTTCGTCCCGTTCGGCGGACATTTCGGCGATTGCGGCGACTATCATGGCGCGGTCGTCGCTGCTTGGCGTCGATCCGCCGAGGCTTCTCGGCGCCTGGGTGACGCGTGCACGCAAGGGCGGGATCTGGGCACCTGCCGGACTGAGCGAGGCCGACGGGTCGCTCTATTTTTCCACCGGCAATACCGCGGGCGCGCGCGACTGGCAGGACGGGGAGGGCGTGTTCCGTGTCGGGCCCGATCTGGCGCATCTCATCGACCCCCATGCGTTTTTCGCCCCATCCAATTGGAAACAACTCGACGACGGCGATCTCGATCTTGGTGGAGTCACGCCGTTGCCCCTGACGCTGCCTGGTGATCCAAAGCCGCTGCTGCTCGCCTTGGGGAAGGACGGCATGGCATACCTGCTCGACCGGACCAACCTCGGAGGCCTCGGCAATGCACTCGCGGTGCACCCGGCGGCGCGCGGCGCCATCATCACCGCCGCGGCGGCCTATCCGCTGGCAAACGCCGTGCTGGTCGCGTTCCAGGCGCGTGGTGCGCTATGCCCGAATGGTGCGTATGTGTCGGGCATCGGCGCTCTCGCAGTGACCGCGGAGGTCAACAATCGGCTCCATGCTGCCTGGTGCGCGCGCATGGATGGCGGCGGCGTGCCGATCGTTACCACCACGAACGGCAGCTCCGACCCGATAGTCTGGGCTGTCGGCGCGGAGGGCGACGACCGCCTCCACGGCTTCCGCGGCGACACCGGCGAAGAGATGTACACCGGAGGTGGCACCGGCGACCGCATGACAGGGCTGCGCCACTTCGCCACCATCCTTGTCGCCGCGGGGCGCTTCTACATCGCCGGCGGCGGCCGCATCTTCGCTTTCCAACTGCCGCTATAGTGACCTTTGAGCGCATCCGGCGAGGCGCCAAATGGGATACTGTAGTTGGCAATCTGAAGTCTCTCAGAGACCAAAAGGCGGCCCGTAAACTTAGCCGGCCACGGCTTCATATGGCATTTGTGATGATGCGATCAAATATTCAGGAACTACCCCAATTCGTCGAGCTGGCAGCAGAGTTGGGCGCGGTAGTGCTGTATTTTACACACTTGGTTCCATACGATACATTGGGAACGATTTTCGAGTCGTTAGGAACGAATTTGGATGAGTACGAGCAATACGTTGATAGAGCTCTCTTGTTGGCTCGGCAATACGGCATACATGTCGTTCTTCCACGTACTCGACAGGTCGGCATCAATGTCACTGTCCCACGTGCGTCAACGCAAGGACAGCAGCCCAATCATCTGGCTGACATGGACCGAGCGCGCGAATCTCACGGTTTGCCTAAACGAGTTGCCACGGACGAAGCCAATAGCTGTTGCCCGTTTCCTTGGCATTTCATTGCTATCCAGCCGGACGGCTCAGTTGTTCCGTGTGGTTGGTGGCATTCTGGTCCTCCTGTGGGCAACCTGCACACCCAACGCTTTCAGGAGATTTGGTTGGGGGAGCCAATGCGAAGTTTACGCAGTCAGCTAGTAAGCCGCCACCTCGGAGCGAATTGCAGCAGATGTCCCGCCGCCGGCATGGGTTCCTCAGATAGTCCAGATTCGTTCCAATCGCGCTAATACCAACGTATGCCCTCCCACCGGTCTGAACTAAAGCGAGCAGCATCACGCCAGGTAATCTGCACGTTCAAGCAGGGGCGCGTCACTGACCTCGTAACGAGTTGTCGTGGTCAACGATGCATGCCACCGGTGGCGGCAGCGCAGATCCGCATCGAGTGATGCGCCTCCAATGGCGATCGTCATGGCGGAATCACAAGGTCGAGCAGAGGGCCATATTGCTGGCTTCCGAATATGTCGCCGTCTCCCGGGCTGCCACTGGGGATGGAACGCCGAATGGTGAACTTGATGGCGAGCGCCGGGTCGAACTCCACGCAGTCCGTGATCCGATCGGCCGCGATCCCGAATATCCGGCAAATCGCATCGCGCGACAGCACACCGCTGCGGCGCACCCGTTCATAGGTTGCACGGTCCGAGAATATGATGTCGAAGGTTATGCGATCGACGCCGGCATTCTTGCTGCGGATCGTCTTGGCGAGATCGAACAACCGTTCCGCTGGCCCGACCGTCATGCCGACACGCCCACCGTGGTCAATCCGGTTCGGAACAGTGCCATCGGATCGTCGAGCCGCATCGTATGATTGAGCGTCCAGCGATAGGCTGGGCTCGCGGGCAGCACCTCATCGAGCGCGAATGCAACGCCGCCGGCGGTGCCCTTCACCTGAGGCAGGCGCGCGTAGAACATCTGGCGCAAGCCGATCATGCAGACCTCCTCGGCCATCTCCTTGGTGGGGGCAATCGCCTGCACGACGATGCAGAGCTCGTGACCCGGCTGATGCCGGAGCGGTTCAAGTTCGCCCATCACGCCATCGCGGCCATAGACGGTGTAGTGCAGCTGATATCCGGCATCGCCGAAACGTTCGCGGACCTGGCCACGCGCCCATGCGATCACGGCATCGATCTGCTCGATGGTGTAGGGGTCGCGGACCCCGACCATGCCGACAAAGCGCTCTCCCACCTTGCCTGAGCCTTCCAGTTTCACGCGCAATTCTTCCGCGGGGACGAATTGCGGACCGGTGATGCGACAGGTGCGTTCGTCGAATTGCTCGTACACGCATTGGCTCATGTCGAGCCGGCCGCCAAGCACGTATTCGGTGAACGGGTTCGCGCGCTCGTACATCGCATGCCCGGCGACCGACGCGACGGTACAGCGCTGGGCAGGGAACAGCGCGGTCACCTTCACGTCCTCCATGGTTATCTCGCCGAGTACCAACTCCTTGCCGGCATAGGGTTCGGCGCAGAACGAAGCGCACTCCAGGATCTTGCCGTAGTAGTAGGCCAACCCCTGGGGAAAGCCGGCGCGGATTGCCGGCGCGGCGAAGATGGCGCAATCGCTGCTGCGCCCGCCAATGATCACGTCGGCGCCTGCTTCAAGCAATGCGATGTAGGGATGAACGCCGGCCACCGCGACGATACGGTCCGTTGCCGCCAAGGTGGCGGCATCAAGCGCCGGACGATCATCGAGCCCGGCGATCTCCTCGCCCGCAGCCATATGTTGTTCCAGCACATGCCTCGGCACTTCCGAATGGAACCAGCCGACGCGGAATGGCGGCAACGCATGTTTGCGCGCGAGGTCCTCGATGATCCGCACGAACAGGTCCACCCGGCTGTTCGTGCCGGTATCGCCGGCCGAACCGATGATCATCGGCACGCCGAGACGGCGCGACGCCAGCAGCATGTGTTCCAGATCGTGCGTCTGCCATGCCAGCGGGCTGGACGAAATGTCCGCGCCAAGCGGGCCGGGACCGATATCGCACGATCCGGAATCGGCGCAGATCAGATCAGGCTCGCAACCGGTGCCGATCTCGAAACTGCCGGTCTTGATCGGCGCGAAACCAAGATGCCCGTTCGGACAGACGATGCGCAGTGTCCGGTTGGCGGACCGCTGGTGCTGGATGGAAATGGGCATGGTAACTCCCTTGCACTTACACAGCGACGAGAAAGCAGGCATCCGGCGACACCGACCAAAAGACCTGCGCACCTGCGACCAGGCCGGGATGCGGCAGGCCACGTGCGCAGATCGAATGTTCACCACTGCGCAGTTCGTATTGCATCAGGTCGCCGAGATAGCTCGCGCCAATCACCGTGGCCGCGTGAGGGCACGAGTCCGGCGTCGGTGAGATGCGGACGCTGATCGGGCGAAAACAGACGCAGGTCGTTCCCCTGAGTTCGGTCGCTCGGACCGGTAATCGCACGCCGCCGGACAGCAGAGCGACCGGTCGGCCATCCTGTTCCACCACATCGCACGGCAGGATGTTGGTGACACCGACAAACTCCGCGACGAAGCGCGATCCGGGTGTGTCGTGGATCTCCGCCGGGGTGCCAGCCTGTTCGATCATGCCGTCACGCATCACCAGAATCTGGTCGGAAAGCACCAGCGCTTCTTCCTGATCGTGCGTGACATAGATTGCGGTCAGTCCGAGCCGGCGCTGCAGTGCCTTGAACTCGGCGCGCATGGCCAGGCGCAACTGGGCATCGAGGTTCGACAAAGGTTCATCCAGCAGGATCACGGCGGGATCGCCGGCAATGGAACGCGCGAGCGCGACCCGTTGCTGCTGACCCCCCGACAGGCGCGTGGCCGCCCGATCGGCGAAGGCGCCGAGTCCCACCAGATCCAGGCTGCGCTGGACCGCGACCTGCAGATCACTCTTGGCGATACCTCGGGCGCGCAGGCCGAATGCCACGTTCTCGAACACGGTCATGTGCGGCCAGATCGCGTATGACTGGAACACCATCGAAAGTCCGCGCCGCTCCGGTGGAAGATTGTCGCCGCGCGTGGCGTCGAAAACCGTGCGGCCGCCGATCGCGATCCGCCCCTGCAGCGGCGTTTCCAGGCCCGCAATGGCACGCAGCGTCGTGGTCTTGCCGCAGCCGCTCGGGCCCAGGAGTGTCAGCACCTCGCCAGGACGCGCCACGAAGCTGATGTCGCGTACCGCGGGGACGGGTCCGTGGGAGACAATCAGCGCTTCGACAGCGACGGCGCCGCTCATGCCAACCCCCGCCGCTGGCGGACGCCAAGCACGACGCCGACGATGACGAAGCTGACCATGAGTTGGAGGAAGCCCAACGCAGCCACGTCGCTGGGATTGCCGTTCTCCCACAGGTCGAACACGGCGACGGACAGCACGATGCTGTGGCTGGTGTACAGCAGGATGGAGGAACTGACCTCCTGCATCGCCATGACGAACAGCAGCACCCAGGCCGCGAGAACGGTGGGCTGCACCAGCGGCAAGCGTGACACGGCGCATGGTACGGAACCAGGAAGCGCCGGCGACGCGCGCGGCTTCCTCCAGTTCCGGGTGCAACTGGTGCAACGCCGCGCTGGTGGAGCGCACGCCAAACGGCAGGTAGTGCGTCGCATACGCTATCAGCAGAATGACGATGGTGCCGTAGATCGGTAACGGCACCTCGACATAGACCCACAGCAGGCCGAGTGCGAACACCATCGCCGGCATGCTGAGCGGCAGCATGCTGAGCTGGTCGAGCAGGCCGCGGCCCCGCTGGTGCGTGCGCAGCACGATCCAGCTCACGGCCAGACTGAGCACCGACACGAGGGTTGCGGTCAGCACGCCGAGCAGGACGGAGTTGCCGGCGGCGAGCCAGGTCTTCGGATAGTCGAACAGCACGTAAACGAAGTGCCGGGCGGTGAACCGCACCAGCCTGGGGTCAGTGGTAACGAAGGCACTGCTTGCGGCCCACAGGAGCGCGATCAGTGGCAGTGCTGTCGCGAGTGCGATGTACAGCCACGCGACTGCCGCGCGAAGCCAGCGTGCCCGCGGCGGCTGCCGGTTCGGGCGGAATGCCTTGCCGGTGATGGTGATGAACGATCGACGCCTGAGCAGCGCCGCCTGTGCAAGGTCAGCAAGGCGGAGATCAGCAGCAACAGCACGCCCCAGGCTGTCGCATCGGCGATGCGCGGAGGGTAGCTCTCCAGCAACTGGTAGATTTCCGTGGTTGCGACATTGAAGCCGGCGGGCATGCCGAGTACCGCGGGCACGCTGAACATGCCGATGGCCTGGACGAACACCAGCACCGCCGACGCCAGGCCGGCCGGCAGCAGCAATGGCAGGGTGATGCGGCGAAACACCCGGCGCGGCATCGCGCCATGCACCCGCGCGGCTTCCAGCAACGAGGAATCCAATCCGCGCAGCGCATCGGAGAGCAGCAGGAACGGCAGCGGCGCCGCGGCCAGCGCGGTCACCATGATCGCGCCCTCACGCGAGACGACGTTGATGGTGACACACGCGCCAAACGCCGCGTGCAGGAGCATGTTCAGCATGCCGCTGCGGGGAGAGCCGAGCCAGCTCCAGCCCATCGCGGTGAGCAGCGGCGTGAGGTAGAGCGGCATCACCACCAGCCGCTCCAGCGGCGTTCGGCCAGGAACTCCGGGGACCAGCGACAAGGCCAGAATGCCGCCGATCAGCATCGCGCAGACTGTGGTCAGCAGGCCGAAGATCAGCGTGTTCAACACCACGTCGGGGTGACGCAGCGGCGCGAAGCCGGCGCCGGCACCGGTCATGATGACCGCACCAAGCGGCGGCAGCACGAGCAACGCGACGACAATGGTTACACACGCACCGAGTACGGTTTCGGCGCGCGGCTGCCGCACTGTCAGGATGCCGCGCCGGCGCGATCCGCTCAGTGGAACAGATCTTCGAAGTGCCGAGGGAAGTCACGACTTGCTCTGAACGTAGTCATGGGCGTCGGGCGGAAGCAGCGGATGGGTCTCGGCCAGCGGCTTCTGCCCCGCCGGCGGCGGCACGTCGGACCGCATCGAGTACATGCCGTAGAGCTCGGTATCGAGCAGGCGCTGGCCTTCCTGCGACAAGATGAAGTCGATGAACAATTTGGCGGCATTGGGATGCGGCGCGCCGGCAAGGATACCAACGGGCGCCAGCGTCACCGGCATTCCCTCGGCCGGGTAGACCGCGACCAGCCCCGCCTGAACGGCCTCGGGCGTGAATGCACGCCAGTGATCGAGCGCGGCCGCGATCACGACCTCGCCTCGCGTGACGGCGTCGGTGAGTTGTGCGCCGGTTGCCATCACCACGGGACTTTGCGCGGCGAATTTTCTGGTGAAGTCCGGACCGAGCGCATGTTCCAGCAGGTAGTTCCAATTGAACTGCGTGCCGGCAGCGGCATTCTGGATGGCAAGCTTATGGTCGGTAAATTCCGGTCGCAGCAGATCGAGCCAGGATTTGGGAGCGACTCCGGCCGGCAGCGTGTTCTTGTTGTACACGGGGATGACGCCGATCGCCTGCGCCGCGGCCCAGTAGCCATCCATCTTGGCGCCGGCCGCGAACGCCGCGTATTCCGGCGAATCATACCGCGCGATACGGCCTTGCTCGGTCATCTCGATCCAGGCCGCCGTGTTGGCGGCCAGCATGACATCGAAGCTGAGACGCCTGGCGTCGATCTCGGCGTTGACGCGTGCGAGCACACGGCCTGTCGGTGCGGAATAAAAGCCGGTCGCGATGTCGAGGAACGGGTACTTCGCCTGGAACGCCGCCATGAACTTCTGGAAGTTTTCGCCTGGCGCGGTGTCGGCAACCGCCAGACTGCCCTCCTGGCGAGCCGCCTCGATGACAGTGGGATCGGCCGCGCGCGCCATCGCCGGTGCGAGCGCGAGCGTGCAGACCAACAGGATAGATCGGATCATGCCGCGTCCCTCGTGGCGCTCGCCGCTTCGGAAGTCGAAGAATCTGCCGATAGCGGTCGGAGCGGCAAATGACAATGCTTCAGGGCAACGGGTCTTCCCGTCATTGCGAGGAGCAAAGCGACGCGGCAATCTCCATCAAGGTGGGCACGGCGATGGGGATTGCTTCGCTCCGCTCGCAATGACAGGGAAATCCAACCGCCGAAGCCCTCTTTCATGATAGGTGAATGATGCACGACGTGGTCATCATCGGCGGCGGCCACAACGGTCTTGTATGCTCGGCCTACCTGGCCATGGCGGGAATCAAGGTCGTCGTTCTCGATCAGCGTCCCGTGGTCGGAGGCGCCGCCGTCACGGAAGAGTTCAGCCCAGGCTTTTCCAATTCGGTCGCATCTTACACCGTCTCTCTATTGAACCCGAAGATCATCCGCGACCTCGATCTTGCCGTCCATGGGTTGCGCATCGTCGAGCGTCCGATCGCCAACTTTCTGCCATTGGATGATGGACGCTTCCTGAAGGTCGGCGGCGGCCAGACGAAACGAGAGGTCGCGAAATTCTCGGCACGGGATGCCGATCGACTGGACGATTATCAAACACGCTTGGCGGCGGTTGCCGATGTGTTGCGCGCCGTTGTCCTCGAGACGCCGCCGAACGTTGTCGAGGGCAGCGCCGTTCACGGCGATCGCCGAATTGATCAAGGCCGGCAGGATGGGCAACAGAATTCGCGCCCTCGGACTCGATTTGCAGCGGGATCTTCTCGATCTTTTCACCGCCTCCGCCGGTGACTTCCTCGACGGCTGGTTCGAGAGCACGCCGATCAAGGCCGCTTTCGGCTTCGACAGCATCGTCGGCAATTATGCGAGCCCCTACGCGCCGGGCTCGGCCTATGTTCTCCTGCATCATAACTTCGGCGAGGTGAACGGAAAGAAAGGCGTCTGGGGCCACGCTATCGGCGGGATGGGCGCTATCACCCAGGCCATGGCGAAAGCCGCCGTAACCCACGGCGTGGACATCAGGCTTTCGACGCGGGTGCGCCGCGTCCTTGTCGAGAATGGCCGCGCCGTCGGCGTCGAGACCGACAAGGGTGAAACGATCCGTGCCGCGGCCGTCGCCGCGGGCATCAATCCCAAGCTCCTCTACCTCGACCTCGTCGAGCAGCGTGCCTTGCCCGAGCGATTTCGGCAGCGCATGGAAAACTGGCGTTGCGGCTCGGGCACGTTTCGCATGAACGTGGCACTGGCTGAATTGCCGGACTTCACCGCGTTGCCCGGACTCGCATGCGCCGAGCACCATGCCTCCGGCATCATCATCGCCCCGAGCCTCGCCTATATGGAGCGGGCCTATTTCGACGCGCGTTCCACTGGGCTGGTCGCGACGCCCGATCGTGGAAGTGGTCATTCCCTCGACGCTCGACGACACGCTCGCACCGCGCGGACAGCACGTGGCGAGCCTGTTCTGCCAGCACGTCGCGCCAAAGCTGCCCGACGGTTCGTCCTGGGACGACCATCGCGAAACCGTCGCCGATCTCATGATCGAGACGGTCGATACTTATGCGCCGAATTTCCGTCGCTCGGTGCTGGCGCGCCAGATCCTGTCCCCTCTCGACCTCGAAAGAACATTCGGCCTGGTCGGCGGCGATATTTTCCACGGAGCGCTGGATCTTGGGCAAATCTTCTCGGCGCGTCCGATGTTGGGCCACGCGGATTATCGGGGTCCGATCGCAGGTCTCTATTTGTGCGGCTCGGGAGGCCATCCGGGAGGCGGCGTCACCGGTGCGCCCGGCCATAACGCTGCTCGCGAAATCCTGCGCGATTTCAAACGCGGGCGGTCGCCCGGGCGGGCCTGGCGAAGCGGGATCCGGGGCAATCGGGTGAACATTCAGCCGTCAGAGCGGTTCGGACAGTGAACAAGAAGGGACTGTAACACGGAGGACGAGCGAGGGCCACGGAGGGCCACGGAGAAAAGATTGAATGCGCTGTACGTCAGCTCAAATCGACCTCCGTGGTCCTCCGTGGCTCTCCATCGTCCTCCGTGTTAAAATTCTTGCGCCCTTTCGATGGCACCGCCCATTCCCCGATTGCCCTGAAAGCGGGACAAATCAGACCGGCTGTCCCGTTGTAGGTTGCTTCAGCGGCTTCACGCGCCCACGCGCAGGCATGCTCGAGCAGGGCCGCGCCGATGCCGCGTCGGCCGCACTCGGGCAGCACGTCGATTTCGGCAATGCCGATCGCGCCGCCGGGCAGGTCCGCATCCAGCCAGACGAAGCCGGCGGGCTTCCCCGCTTCGTCCATTGCCACCCAGACCAGGCCACGGTCGATCGCCTGGCCCAGCAGCTCCGGCGGGATCGACACGGCCGCATAGCTCGGCCACGCCGGATGCCCGCGGAACAGCTGCACGGCCTTGCGCTCGATCGCACACAAGGCCTCGACCTGGCTCGGGTCAGCACGTTCGATCGGGAATGACATGCGGGTTTCGATGCTGCTGCGATGGCCGACGGGGCGCAAAGCCTAACCCATCAGCGGAACTGCCAGGACTCGATCGACAGCCTCACCTTGTACGGCGGCTTCCCGGCGAACACCTTCTTCGGCAGCGGCGGCTGGTGCGCCTCGTCCCATTCGCGGTAATCGACCGCCCAGCCGTCCTGCAGCAGCAGCGAAGGCAACCGGTTCTCGCCGAAACTCAGTTCGGCCGGACCGCTGTCCGCGCGCAGCCCGAGCACCCAGGCGCGCAGGTCGCGCAACGGCACCTCCCAACCCAGCGCCTTGCGCATCAACGCCTCGGCGTCGGGTCCACGCACCGGACCATGTTCCAGGCCCTCCAGCAGGGCGCCGTCCGGGCCACCGCTGAGGCGGAAATTCATGCCGCTGATCGCCGGCCCGCGCAGCACGAACTCGTACTGTTCGCCGTCCTGGGTCCAGCTGAAGCTGCCGCTGCCGCCGTCCTTGCCGCTGGAAACGCCGAGCCGGCCCTGCAGCACCCAGTGGTCGGCCGTCGCCAGCGTCCGTTCACGCGCGCGTTGCGCGTCGAGCAAGCCGGCGTCGCCCTTCATGCGCACCGCCTGCGGCATGCAGGCGGCAAGCAACAATGGCAGGGCGATGGCGAGAAGACGCAACCGCCTCATGGATGCAACCGCTTCAGGGTTTCCTGCAAGGCGTTGTTGTGGGGATCGAGTTTGCGCACTTCGTCGAAGACCTGTTGCGCATCCTGCTTGCGACCCTGCTTCCACAGCACCTCGCCCAGGTGCACGCCGACGTCGGCGTCCTTGCGCGCCAGCCAGGCGCGGCGCAAAGTCTGCGCGGCCTGGTCCAGGTTGCCCATGCGGTATTGCAGCCAACCCCAGGAATCGGCGATCGCCGGATCGTCCGGCTTCGCGGCGCGGGCCGCCAGGATCAATCGCTCCGCCTCGGGCAGGTCGCGGTTGGCGTCGGCCAGCGTGTAGCCCAGCGCGTTGCTGGCATCGACATCGCCCGGCTTGATCTTCAGCAGGTGCTGGAAGTCCTGCACCGCCTGGTCGATCTGGCCGGCTTCGGCATAGGCCAGGCCGCGGCCGTACAGCAGCCCCGGATCGTCCGGCACCACCTGCAGCGCGCGGCTGAACGCGGCCTCGGCCTTCGCATAGTTCTGCTCGCGCAGGTACAGCTCGGCATCGGCCTGCCAGGCCTGGCGCAACTGCGCGGGCTGGTCGAGATAGGCCAGCTGCAACTGCCCCAGCAACTCGTGCGCCTCGGCACGCTTGCCCTGCGTGTGCAGGATCATCGCGCTGTGCAGGTCGGCGTCGAACGCATGCTCATCGGTATCGCCGACCTGGTCATACCAGGCCAGGGCCTCGCCCTCGCGATGCTGCATCTCGGCCAGTTGGCCAAGCAGGTAGGCGCTGCTCTCGCGGACCTCGGGCGGCGCCTTCTGCAACTCCTGATACAGCGCCGCCAGCGCCTTGTCGTCCTGGTCGTGCGCGGCCAACCCCGCGCGCATGGCATAGATGTCGGCATTCTGCGGGCCACGCGCCAGCAACCGGCTGGCGCCGGCGTAGTCGCCAGCCTGGCTGAGCATGCCGGCATAGGCCAGGCGCAGCTGGGTGTTTTTCGGCTCCTGCGCCAGCGCCTTCTGCAGCAGCGCGCGGGCACCGTCGCGGTCGCCGTCCTTGAACTTCATCTGCGCCGCCCAGGCGTAGGTCTCGGCGGTCCTGAACCGCTGCATCGCGGCGTCGGCGATCTGCACGGCATACGCGTGCCGGCCGAACTGGTCACCCAGCTCGCTCATCGCCAGCCAGGCGTGGGCGTCGCCCGGCAGGCGCTGTGGCGTCGCCAGCGCTTCCAGCAGGCGGGCCGCCTGGGCCTGGTCGCGGGCGCCCACCAGCACACGGCCGAACTCGCGCCAGGCGTCCTTGTCGCCGCTGCCGATCAGCAGCTCCAGCTGGCGTCGCGCTTCGGCGCTGTCGCCGCGGTCCAGCGCCAACTGCGCCCGCGCCTGGGCCATCGCGGCCGGCCTGGCGCCCAGCGCCTGCCAGCGATCCAGCGCGCGCTGGGCGGCGGCGCCGTCGTGCACGGCGATCGCCAGCCCGGCGGCACGCTCGGCCACCGTCGGGTCGTTGCTCAAGGCCATCGCCTTGTCGTAATAACCGGAGGCCGCCTTCAAATCGGTACGGGTCAACGCCATCTCGCCGGCCAGCAATTGCGCCAGCACGTCGTGGTCGGCATCCGGCGTGGCCACCACCAGCCGCGCCAGCGGTTGTGGCGCAGTGGCCGTTTGCGGGGCCGATCTCGGTGGCGCACCGGCACAGGCGGCCAAGCCCAACGCCAGCGTCGCCGCTGCCGTAAAATGCCGCAGTTGCTTGAACTTGCCTGCCCCGCTCCGCACACTACTCTCCATCCACATGCCTGTTCTGGTCGCGCCGGTCACCGCCTGGCTACGTCGCGCCAAGCTTAGCCTACGCCGCCGGATCCCTGCCGCCGAGATGTTCCTGCCACCATGCCGCTGATCGCCCTCGGGCTCAATCACCTCACCGCGCCGGTCAGCCTGCGCGAACAGGTGGCGTTCGACGCGGACGCCGCGGGCGAGGCCCTGCATGAGCTGGCCCACGAGCCCGGTGTGGAAGAGGCGATGATCCTGTCCACCTGCAACCGCACCGAGCTGTACGTCAGCGTCGCGGCAGGCGCGGAAGGCATCCCGCAGGCATGGCTGAATCGTCATCACCGTCTGACCCCCGGCAAGCTGGATGAGTTCCTGTACCGGCATGACGAGGACGAAGCGGTGCGCCACATGTTCCGCGTCGCCACCGGGCTGGACTCGATGGTGCTGGGCGAGCCGCAGATCCTCGGCCAGGTGAAGGACGCCTACCAGCTGGCGCGCGAGGCACAGGCGCTGAAGGCGCCGATGGACCGCCTGCTGCAGCACACCTTCGCGGTGGCCAAGCGGGTGCGCACGGACACCCGCATCGGCGCGCACACGGTCTCGGTCGCGTTCACCGCGGTACGCCTGGCCGAACAGGTGTTCACCGACCTGAAGCACGCCTGCGTGCTGCTGATCGGTGCCGGCGACACCATCGAGCTGGCCGCACGCCACCTCGCCGAGAAACAGGTACGCCGGCTGATCGTCGCCAACCGCACGCCGGAAACCGCGCAGGAACTGGCCGGCCGCCACGGCGGCTACGCGATCGCGCTGGCCGACCTGCCGCAGCACCTGGCCGAAGCCGACATCGTGATCTCCTCCACCGCCGCCCGGCAGCCGGTGGTGACCCGCGCGATGGTCGAGCAGGCAATGGCTACACGTAAACGCAAGCCGATGTTCATGGTCGACATCGCCGTGCCGCGCGACATCGAGGCGAACGTGGGCGAGCTGCCCGACGTGTACCTCTACGGCATCGATGACCTGCGCCAGGTGATCGACGACAACCTGCGCTCGCGCGCCGCCGCCGCGCACGAGGCCGAAGCGATCATCGACCTGCAGGTGGAGCGTTACATGGCCTGGCGCCGCGCGCTGACCCTGAAGAACCCCGCCGTCGACATGCGCCAGCATGCCGAGGTCTACCGCGACGAGGTGCTCGGCAAGGCCCGCGCGATGCTCGCCCACGGCAAGTCGCCGGACGAGGCGCTCGCCTTCCTCGCCAACACGCTGACCAACAAGCTGCTGCACCACCCCAGCGCGCGCCTGCGCGAAGCCGCACTGAGCGGCGACCTCGACCTGCTGCATGCCGCCGGCCGCCTGTACGGGCTGGACGCGGAAGAGTCCGGGACGCGGGACGAATAGCGAGGGCGGCTGGCTGCCGCCTACCGGAGTTTCCCCGCCACGATGCAGGCGTTTCCGCCTTCACTCGCGACTCGCCCCTCACCACTCGTCGCTCCCTGCCCCGCCCATGACCCCTTCGATCCGCCGCAAGCTCGAGGCACTGGCCGAGCGCCACGAGGAAATCGGCCTGCTGCTGTCGCAACCCGAGGTGCTCGCCGACAACACACGCTTCCGCGAGCTGTCGCAGGAATACGCCCAGCTCGAGCCGGTCGCCGCGTCGCTGCGCGAGCACGACCAGGCCGAGCGCGAGCTGGCCGAGACCCGCGCGATGCTGGACGACCCCGAGTTGCGCGAGATGGCCGTCGACGACGTGCACCGGCTGGAGCGGCGCCTGCTCGATCTCGACGGGGAGCTGCAACTCCTGCTGCTGCCGAAAGACCCGCGCGACCAGGCCAACCTGTACCTCGAGGTGCGCGCCGGCAGCGGCGGCGACGAGGCGGCGATCTTCGCCGGCGACCTGTTCCGCATGTACCTGCGCTATGCCGAGAGCCGCCGCTGGCACGTCGAGGTGCTCAGCGAGCATGCCGGCGAACACGGCGGCTACAAGGAAATCGTCGCCCGCGTCGAAGGCGGCGGCGCGTACTCGCAACTGAAATTCGAATCGGGCACCCACTGCGTGAAACGCGTGCCGGTCACCGAATCGCAAGGTCGCGTGCACACGTCCACCGCTACCGTGGCGGTGCTGCCGGAGCTCGACGAGATCGACGACATTCCGATCAACCCGGCCGACCTGAAGGTGGATACCTTCCGCGCCTCGGGTGCCGGCGGCCAGCACGTCAACAAGACCGACTCGGCGATCCGCATCACCCACCTGCCCACCGGCACCGTGGTCGAGTGCCAGGAGGAGCGCAGCCAGCACAAGAACCGCGCCCGCGCGATGAGCCTGCTGAAGGCACGCCTGCTCGACGCCGAACGCAGCAAGCAGAGTGCGGAGCAAGCCGAGACACGCCGGCTGCAGGTCGGCACCGGCGATCGCAGCCAGCGCATCCGCACGTATCGCTACAAGGACAACCTGGTCACCGATCACCGGATCGGCCTGAATCTGTACAGTCTCGCCGAGATCATGCAGGGCGATCTTGGCGAGTTGATCGATACGTTGACCCGCGAGCACCAGGCCGACCAGCTGCAGGCGCTCGGCGGCGCCTGAACCTCGCCGTCACAGGGCGTCGAGTTAACCTGCGAGACATCCGCATCCTGTCGTCATTCCGGCGAAGGCCGGAGGAATTTTTCAACAGCGAAGCTGGTCATCGCATGTTGGCTTTCGTACACGCGCAAGAGCGATTCCGGCCTTCGCCGGAATGACGAGGTTGAGAAATTTCGAGGCTGGACATTCATGGACAAGCGCTACCGCAAGGCGATGAAGGAACTGCAGCTCGACCTGGTACGGCTGCAGTACGGCCTGCGCAACGACGGCAAGCGGCTGCTGGTGATCTTCGAAGGCCGCGATGCCGCGGGCAAGGGCGGCACCATCAAGGCCATCACCGAGAGCCTGGACACCCGCGGCTACCGCATCGCCGCGTTGCCGAAACCCAGCGAAATCGAAGCCACCCAGTGGTACTTCCAGCGCTACGTCGCCCACCTGCCCTGCGCCGGCGAGTTCGTGCTGTTCGACCGCAGCTGGTACAACCGCGCCGTGGTGGAACCGGCGATGGGCTTCTGCAGCAGCGCCCAGTACGAGGCGTTCCTGGATGCGGTGCCCGCGTTCGAGAAACTGCTCGCCGACGACGGCATCATCCTCATCAAGTACTGGCTGGCGGTGGATCAGGTCGAGCAGGAAAAGCGTTTCGCCGAGCGTGCCGAAGATCCGCTGAAGCACTGGAAACTGTCGCCGGTGGATCTGGTGGCACGCCAGAAGTACGCCGAGATGGGCCGGCTGCGCGACGTGATGATCGAGCGCACGCATCGCGACCACGCGCCCTGGTTCGTGGTCGACTACAACGACCAGAAGCGCGGCCGGATCAACCTGATCCGCCACCTGCTGCAGCAGGTACCGGTGCACGAAGAGGCAGTCCCCGCGGTGAAGCTGCCCAGGCTCAAGGGCAAGCCCGGCAGCGAACACGTCACCGACCGGGCGCTGTGGGTGCCGGATACTTTCTAGCCGGTGTGGAAGCCGCGCAGCTCCTGCTCCGGCAGGTCCTCACGGCGGACCGCCGCGACCCGCGCCGCCGGCGGCCCCTGCCGCAGCCAGCGCTCCAGCGCGTCGAGCGCCTGCGCCGTTCCGCTGGCCAGCACTTCGACGCTGCCGTCGGGGCGGTTCTTCGCATGACCGGCGATGTCCAGAGCCAGCGCCTGCTCACGCGCGCTGGCGCGATAGCACACGCCCTGCACCCGCCCGCTGACGATGAACCTCGCGGCCGGCATCACTTGCCTCCGATCAGGCCTTCCAGCGACGCCTCGGTCACCGGCCCCACGATATGTTTGGCCACCTTGCCGTCCGGATCGATCAGGTACGTGGTGGGCAGGCCGCGCGGCTCGTCGAAGTCCTTCAATGGCTGGTCCAGGGTGACCTGGGCGATCGGATACATCACCGGGTGCTTGGCCAGGAACGCCTTGATGTCGGCCGGCTCGCTGTCCTCGTAGGCCAGCCCGATCGCCGTGACGTTCTTGTGCGCGGCGACGAAGCGCGAGATGTCCGGCATCTCCTTGATGCACGGCACGCACCAGGTCGCCCAGTAGTTGACGATCACCCACTTGCCGCGCTGCGCGGCCAGGTCGAACGTCTTGCCGTCCAGCGTGGTGACGTGCAGGGTCGGCTGCGCCGGCATCGCCGCCTGCGCGGGCGCGCCGAACGCCACGGCCAGGCCGAGCACGGCTGATTTGAAGAGGGCGGAATGCAACAAGCTCATGCGGGAAGTTCCTAGGTGTCAGCCGCCGGACCGGCGGCCGGGGGATAGATCTGGTCGAGCCGGGCGCCCAGCTTCGCCTGCAACGCCATCGCCAGTTCGGCCAGCATCGCCAGCAGTTCCGGCGGCAGCTCGACGCCCACCGCAGCCGCCTCCTCCAGCGGCTGCAATGGCAAACGATAATTGCTGTGCCGGTACACGCGCAGCAGGTCGGTGCTGTCCAGGCTGCGGCACAGCAGCCAGCCGCCCGCCTCGCCGCGCCGGATCAGGTCGGCCCGCTGCAGGTCATCGAAATAGTCGGCGATCAGCGCGCTGCGCAGGTAGGGTTCGCGCACGCGCAGCTCGGCCAGATCCACGCAGGCGCCGCTACGCTGGGCCTCGACGAAATGGCGCAGCACCACCAGCAGGCCGAGAAACTCGGTACCTTCGGGCAGCGTCTGCATGGGCGCGTGGTATTCGAACGCGGACGCGGACGCGGCGATCGACGCGGCCAGGATCACGATCACCCACGACAGGTAGATCCACAGCAGGAAGATCGGGATCGCCGCCAGCACGCCGTAGATCTGCTGGTAGGTCTGCGCCTGCTGCACGAACTGGCCGAAGCCCCAGCGCGCGATCTCGAACAGCACCGCGCCGAGCAGTGCGCCGATCGCCGCGTCGCGACGCGACACTTTGCAGTTGGGGATCACCGAATACATCAGCCACAGCGTGAAGAACGTCACCAGGAACGGCAGCGTGCCCAGCAGGCTGCGGGTGATGCCGCTGAGCTGGTCGGCTGCGGTGTGCAACAACGGCATCGCCGTCACATAGGACGTCACTGCGATGCCGCCGACCACCAGGATCGGCCCCAGCGTCAATGCCGCCCAGTACAGCAGCAGGCGCGAGCCCCAGCTGCGCGGCTGGTGCACGCGCCAGATCCGGTTCAAGCGGTCCTCGATGCTGATCATCATCGACACCGCACTGAACAGCATCACCAGGATGCTGATGCCGGTGAGCTTGCTGGCATTGGCGGCGAAACCCAGCATGGTGCTCTGCACCGCCTCGCCCGCCGACGGCACGAAATTGTTGAACACGAAATTGATCAGCGTGTCGCGCGCCTGCTGGAATACCGGAAACACCGAGAACATCGCGAACACCGCCACCGTCAGCGGCACCAGTGACACCAGGGTGGTGTACGACAGCGCACCCGCCGTCTCGAAGCACTTGTCGTCGACGAAGCGCTGCCAGATGAAGCGGCTGAAGCTCCTGGTACGGTCGCGATTGAAACGCCGGATCATTCGGTATCCTTCCGTCGTTGGCGAATGGCGCCCGCCAACATCAATGGTATCGGCCGGTACACTAGCGTATTGCCACTGAATGCCCCAAACACACGAGCCGCGCCGCATGAGTCAAGAAATCCTGGTCCTGTACTACAGCCGCAGCGGCCATACCGCCCAGCTGGCGCGACTGATCGCCCGCGGCGTCGAGGAAGTGCCGGGCATGCGTGCGCGCCTGCGCCAGGTGCCGCCGGTGGCGCCGGTGACCGAAGTCGCCCAGCCGCCCGAGCCCGAGGACGGCGCGCCGTACGCGACGAAGCAGGACCTGCTCGACTGCGCGGGCCTGGCGATGGGCAGCCCGACCCGCTTCGGCAACATGGCCGCACCGCTGAAACATTTCCTCGACACCACCGGCGCCGAATGGGCCAGCGGCGCCCTGGTCGGCAAGCCGGCGGTGCTGTTCACCTCCACCAGCACCATGCACGGCGGCCAGGAATCCACCCTGCTGACGATGGCGCTGCCGCTGCTGCACCACGGCATGCTGCTGCTCGGCGTGCCGTACACCGAACCCGCGCTGACCAGCACGCAAAGCGGCGGCACCCCCTACGGCGCCAGCCACGTCGCCGGCGCCAAGGGCGACAACCCGATCAGCGAACACGAACGCGAACTCGCCCGCGCGCTGGGCCGGCGCCTGGCCGACGTGGCCCGCCGCCTGGCGGACAAGCCATGACGCCGCCACGCGCGCACCGATCCTGCCGGTCTATCGCGTCGGCCTGGCCGCCTGGGCCGCTGCTGGTCGTGCTGCAACTCGCCTGGCATGCCTGGCTGTTCCCGCCGCAAACCCTGCCGACCTGGCTGGTACTCGCGATCACCGTCGTCCCACTGCTGCTGCCCCTGCTCGCCCTGCGCGACGTGCGCCGCGCCCTGCTCTGGGTCGGCATCCTCAGCCTGTTCTACTTCTGCCACGGCGTCGCCGAAGGCTGGAGCTCGCCCAGCGAACGCTGGCTGGCGCTCGCAGAGATCGTGCTGACGCTGTTGCTGATCGGAACGTTGGGGGCGGGAGTCAAGCGCAAACAGCGCGGCGCAAATGCAGGCTGACGCTTGAACCAAGACACGTCGCGACGTCAGCAGGAATGGATCGTTAACCAGCCGCTCGAAGTCTTGCGAGTTCCTCCACAAGTTCGTCACCGTCTGGCGCTGTAAGAGTCAGAACGAGATTAAGTACGTCTCCAGGCTCATGGTTCTTTAATTTATAATCAATCCGATCATACATCGCTAAGGAATACGTTTCGATTTGATCAATCGCTTCGCTTGCCATTTTTCTAGCAAGGTCAAGGGCGTGCCTGAAAAGCTCAGGAGCATCTACTCGGAAGAATTCCAGGCTCCAATCAATTAGCAGCGACTGAAGTTCAGCGACTCGATTGGCGAAGTGCTCAATTCGTTCGATATCACCCGGCTCGCCAGGTGCACCGACTGCTGCCGGCACGCCTCTGGAAAAAAGCGGATTGATTGTCCCAATGAGCGTACTTGCATGACTCATTTTTCTAGAAATCCAGTCAAAAGCCGCCTCGTCGTCATCAAGCTTGATTGAACTACCAAGAGATATACCAAGCTCGAGATCCAGTTTCTTGGCCCTTAATTTAAGCACTCGGTCTCTCAGGAGGCCTGCAAGGCATAGATACTCCCATCCCGGCGTTTTTTCGGCGAAGTGTCTTAGTGATATCGAGTCCAACCTATTGATAAGCGGGTCTAGAGGCCGAAGCTTATTTCGCCATTTGAGAGAATCTAAGAAAAGATGGCTTAGCTGCGTCCTAAGCGTTCCAATTAAGTCTGTCGCAGATTCAAAAGGGAAAACCCATACTTCGCCGGAATCGCGCAGCGATGAAATGAACTCGAAAAGTTTTGGCGTGTCCGCGACACTAGAGAAATCTGCCTTTGGGTTAGACTGCCACACTGAAAGAAGAGCAAGAACGTCTCTTTTTACGAAAACATACTTGGGGATTTGTGCAGACTGTGCCTCTAGGTATTCAAGGTTAGTTATTGACTTCCCTGCCTCGCTGAGCGATCCATATCGTCCACCAACAACAAGTAGAAAAATGTCTGCTCGCTCGCGTACTACTTTTAGACAATTCTCCACTGTTGATATGGATGGATCGACTGGAAAATTTCCCTGCTCTGATACCAGCGAATTGACTCCCAAACTGTCGCAGAATTGTGAAATGTTCTCGCGAACTTGTGCCAGGTCGTAGCAAGTCGAACTGACAAATAGTGTTAGTTTTTCATGACTCACGATGTGCCCCCCCAAAAGCGTCTAAATCAAAGTACATTTCAAAACAAAGTGCCCTTGCAACCGAACTCACAGCGTTTCTCGGATAGTAATCATCGCGCGAACACCCGCACACACGACACCCCAACCACCCTCACCCAAACACCACCATACTCTGCCGACTCAACGCCACCGGCTCGCCGCGTGGCCCCCACAGCATCACGCTCTGGTTGGTGTAGCCGTCGCGGGCGGCGATCAGTTCGGCATCGACGCGCCAGTCGTCCAGGCCGAGGTCGTCGTAGCGGTCGCGCAGCAGTTCGAGCATCCAGGTGAGCGAGCTGCCGGGGGTGGGCGCGGCGAACATCGACAGGGCGATCGGCGGGATGAAGTCGGCGAAGGCGAGCACGTGGGTTTCGTCGATCAGGGCCTTCGTCGCGCAGGGAAAGCTGCAGCACGCTTTCGCGCTGGTGGCCGCCGCTGAATGGCAGGTCGCCGCGCAGCCAGTTGGCGCGGAAGTGCTGGGTGAAGGCGGGCATGCGGCCTTCGACGTAATGCAGTTCCTGCGGTGTCCGCGCCACGACGGGCGGTTGCTCGGGCTGGAAGTCCAGCGCCGAGGGGCGCGCGCTGCCGAATACGCCGAGCAGCCGGCACAGCGTCTGATCGCCGTCGCACAGGCTGGCCTCGACCTGGATCACGCTGCGGCCCTGCGCGCAGTAGCCGCGCGCGGATGTCCACGCTGCCGGCCGGCACCGGCGCGATGAAAGTCACCTGCATGGTGCGCAGCGGCATGTCCGCCGGCACCAGCTCACGCATCGCGCGCAGGGCAAGTGCCGCCTGCAGGCCGCCGAAGGCGCTGCGCCCCTGCAGCCAGTCTTCGCTCACCGTGGCCTGCCAGCCGTCGGCATGGCGCGTGACCGTCTGCATCGCTTCGGAAAATCGCATGGGTGGCGCCTGCGCTGGGGAATGGCTTTCGATGATGCCAGCGCAACGCGCCGAATGCCCGCATGCCTATACTCGACACCTCGACTCTGGACGGAGCGCGCCATGGCCTTCCTGCAGGATCCACCGCAACTGCCGCACCCGTATCGCAGCGATCGTTCGCTGCTGGCCTTGCTCGACCGTGCGCTGCCGGCCGAGCGTCGCGCCGCGCTGGACGCCGACCTCGATGCGCTGGGCGACTACGCGTTGATGGCGTGGCAGCGCGCGTGCACCACGACGCGGCGCAAGCCGGTGCTGACCCAGTGGGATGCGTGGGGCCGGCGGGTGGACCGCATCGAGTTGACGCCGGCGTGGCAGGAAGGCGCGGCGATGACGACGCGGCATGCGGTGCTGGCTGCCGGCCACGACGACAGCGCGCATGGGCGGCTGGAGGAATTTGCCCGGGTCTACCTGTACCACCTCGCCAGCGAGTTCTACACCTGCCCGCTGGCGATGACCGACGGCGCCGCCACCGCGCTCAAGGCGTCCGGCAACAGCGCGCTGATCGAGCGGGTGCTTGCCGCATTTCCTCAGCCGCGACCCGACCACGTTCTGGCTCAGCGGCCAGTGGATGACCGAGCGCACCGGCGGCTCCGACGTCGGCCACACCGAGACCGTCGCGCGGCAGGATGCCGCCGGGCAATGGCGCCTGTACGGACGCAAGTGGTTCAGCTCGGCGGTGGTCGGCGAGGCGGCACTGACCCTGGCGCGGCCCGAAGGCGCCGTTGCCGCGGGCACCACGGCGCTGGCGCTGTTCTACGTCGAGACCATGGACGGCGCACGACGCAAGCCGGAACTCGTGATCGACCGGCTGAAGGACAAGCTCGGCACGCGGAAGTGCCCACCGCCGAGATCCCTCTCGACGGCCTGCCCGCCTGGCCGTTGGGCGAGCTTGCCAACGGCGTGCGCCAGATCACGCCGATGCTCAACGTCACGCGCACGTGGAACGCGATCTGCGCGGTCGCCAGCATGGCCCGCGCGCTCGCCTGGCGCGCGACTTCGCCGGGCGCCGGCGCGCGTTCGGACGTCCGCTGATCGAACAGCCGCTGCATGCGCAGACGCTCGCCGACATGCAGGCCGAGTTCGAGGGCGCGTTCGCGCTGGCGTTCGCGATCGCGCAGCTGCTGGGCCGGGTCGAGCACGGCGCAGCGCAACCGCACGAGGCCGCGCTGCTGCGCCTGCTCACGCCGCTGGCCAAGCTGAGGACCGGCAAGCAGGCGGTGCAGATGTGCTCGGAGGCGCTGGAGTGCTTCGGCGGCGCCGGCTACATCGAGGACACCGGCCTGCCGCAGCTGCTGCGCGACGCGCAGGTGTCTGCCGATCTGGGAAGGCACCACCAACGTGCTGTCGCTGGACAGCCTGCGCGCACTGGCCGGCGACAGCCTCGGCGCGCTGCGCACGGCCTGTGCCGGCTGGCTGGACGGCAACGACGACATGCACGCGGCCAGCGCGATTCGGCAGACGCTGGACGCCGCCGCGCGTTGGCTCGACCAACATGCGGCGGCGCGCGAGACGCTGGAAGCTGGCGCGCGCGGCCTCGCCTTCACCCTGGCCCGCTGCGCCGCGGCGGCGCTGCTGGCACGCCAGGCCACGTGGTCGGAGCGCCACGGCGACCGGCGCCCCGCCGCCGCGCGGCGCCGCTTCGTCGCGCTCGGTCTTGATCGCCTGATCGCGCCGGACGCGGACAACACTGCCCTGCTGCTGGGCTGACAACGCTCTTGTAGGAGCCCGCTGGCGGGCGATGCTCTTGCTTCGATGTAGGTCCAGAGCAGAAGCATCGCCCGCCAGCGGGCTCGTACATCAAATCGCTGCAGCGAGCGTTCCATACACGCACGGGCTAAAATGCCGCGATCCTCTCCACGGCCCACCGACATGCAGCATCTGACCATCGTCACCACCGGCGGCACCATCGACAAGATCTATTTCGACGACAAGTCGGACTACAAGATCGGCGCGCCGCAGATCGGTGAGATCCTCGGCCAGCTCGGCGTGGCGTTCCAGTTCGACGTGATCCCGATCCTGCGCAAGGACAGCCTGCACATGGGCGACGAGGACCGCGCGCTGGTGCGTTCGACGATCGAGGCGCAGCCGCACCGCCACGTGCTGGTCACCCACGGCACCGACACCATGGTCGAGACCGCGCACGAACTGGCCAGCATCAAGGGCAAGGTGATCGTGCTGACCGGCGCGTTGAACCCGGCACGCTTCCAGGGATCCGATGCGGTGTTCAACATCGGCTGCGCGGTGGCCGCGGTGCAGACCCTGCCCGACGGCGTCTACATCGCCATGAACGGCCGCGTGTGGGATCCGGCCAGGGTGCGCAAGAACCGCGACGCGAACCGCTTCGAGGAAGCCGCCGGCTGACGACGCGCACGAAAAACGGACCCGGCCGATCCGGCCGGGCCCGCGCTGTTGCCACTGCACCCCGGGAAAAGCGGCGGGTCATCCCTGACCCGCCAGAGGGCCTACCAGGTGGCCTTCAGCGACACGCCGGAGAACGCCGTGTAGCCGCGCACCTTGATGTAGTACGTGCCCGATGGCGCACTGAACGTGCAGGTCTCGGCATTGCCGGTCAGGTAGGGACGGCAGTCGTAGACGCTGGTGGTCGGCGCCGAACCCTTCTTCACGTACAGATCGGCGTCGCCGGTGCCGCCGGAGATGGCGATCGCCAGGCTGCTGGTGCCCGACGGCACCGTCACCGTATAGCTGAGCTCCTGGCTCGCCGAGCCCGCCAAGCCAGTCACCGGCACGCCGTTCTGCAGGCCGCCACTGCCGCCGCCGGTGCTGTACGACGCCTTGACCATGACGCCGGAATACGCCGAATAGGCATGCACCTTGACGTAGTACTTGCCCGCGCTGGGCGTGGCCACGGTGCAGCTTTCCGCGTTGCCGGCCTTGTACGGACGGCAGTCGTACACGCTGGTGGTCGGCGCGCTGCCGAACCTGGTGTACAGGTCGGCGTCACCGGTGCCGCCGGAGATCGACATCACCAGGTTGCTGGCGCCCGCCGGCACGGTGATGAAGTAGTCGTTGTCGGCCCCGGTGGCCGCGGCCACGCCGGTGACACCCACGTTGTTCTGCAACTCGGTGGTGGCACCGCCACCGCCGCCGCCAGCACAGCTCACGCCCACGGCGCCGAATGCCGTGGTGACGTTGGCCTTGTTGTAGCCCAGGTCGGTCGCCGCCGACTCCACGCCGCAGGCACCGGAGTTGAAGGTGGAGGTGGCCGTCCAGTAGGTCTTGTTGGCCAGCGCGAAGACCTGGAAGGCCTTCCTGGTGTCCCAGCCGGTGGTCTTCGCCAGCAGGCAAAACGCCTTGTTGTACACGCCGCTGCTGTAGTGCACGTCCATCGTGGACTTGTAGTTGGCCGCGTTGTCGATCGAGCCGCCATCCTGCGGCGGATTGCACATGTAACGCAGCGCGTCGCCGATGCCGGCGCTGGTCTTGACGATGTCGCGGCCGACCAGGAAGTCGTTCGTGCCACGGTCGAAGAATTCGGCCGCCTCGCCGGCGATGTCCGAATAGGCTTCGTTCATGCCGCCGGACTGGCCGGTGTACTGCAGCGCCGAGTGCTGCTCGGTGTAGCCGTGACTGATCTCATGGCTGGTCACGTCCAGCGATACCAGCGGGTAGAACGTGCTGGCGCCGTCACCGAAGTACATCGCGGTGCCGTTCCAGAACGCGTTCTCGTAGTTGCTCTTGTAGTGCACGTTCATCACCAGCTGGATGCTCAGCGGCGAGGCACCGGTGTAGGCGGCGTACATGTCATGCACCACGCCACCGAAATGGTGCGCGTCATTGACCGGCGAGTACGCGCCGTTGATCGCGTCGGTATCGCTGTTCGGGCAAGTGAAGCTGACCACCGAACCGCTGGTGCCCTGGCGCAGGTTGTTGGTCTTGACGTAGGTGTTCTGCAACGTGCAGGTGCTGCCGGACTGGGCCACATCGAGTGCGGCGTAGTTGGTGCCATAGAGATACCTGCCGGTCTTGGTGTTGCCGCCGGGGCCGGTGGCGGACGCATCGGTCAGGCCATTCCAGCTCTGGATCACCTCACCGGTGTTCGCGTCGACGATCGCGGTCGGACGGGACGGATTGACGCCATCGACGAAGTAGGACACGCGGTAGACCAGGCGGGCCGGGGCGTTCTCCTGCGGATAGACGAACAGGTCGGCCTGCTGGTTGCTGATGGTGGCGCCCCCGACCAGGGTGGTGTGTGCGTGCGACTTCAGCGCCGAGACGGCACGGTCGCCGCTCAGCTTGGGCGCGACCGAGGCCAGGCCAACCTGGCTTTCCTGCATCAGTTCACCGGTGGCACGCAGTGCGTTGCCATTGGCATCCTGCACGACGGCGATGCTGCGGCCGTAAACCGGCACGCCGCGGAACATCTGCTGCTGGCGCACGACTTGGTGGCCGCCGGGAATGGCCGTCGCACCGCGTGGGGCCAGCGCCATGTTCTGGCCAAGGTTCAACTGGGTGGCCAATGAGCTGACCGGTACTGCGCCAAGGTTCTCTGCGCGCAAGGTCTTGGTGTTGGCGGCAGTGGCTACCGATGCGGTAGCCATGCCAATCGCGGCAACCAGCAATTTCAGACGGTAATGGTTGGGCATTTTAAAACTCCTAGACAATTCCGGGACAAGCGGGCCCGATGCGGCCACGTGGGCCCCATGCAAGAATTGCCGTGCGAAGCACGGCGCCTTATTCGTGTGCTGTCTAGCGACCCCAAAATACGCCCGGATCGACTGCCTCCCCCTGGCATTCCCTTGCATGGGCAGTGCGTGGACGCGTAGTTGCAAAACGGCGATCACGCCGCCAAAGGATCATTCGTCAACCTCCCCGATGACGAATCTGGCTACGCTATTCCCGGCAAACCAGCGCAACCATCCGATTTTTTCCTACGCTGGGTGACGGCCGTCACAGGACGCGGAATCCGTGCGCCGCCCGCGTGAATTGCACGCGAAGAGAAGATGACGGCGCCGTGCACAGCCCTCCGATCGCCGTCGGTCCGGAGATATCGGGATCGAAAGATCACGCACCGCAGTCGGCAGTCATGCCTGACGCGCGGAATATTTGTGGGGCGGAAATCCCGGGCGATCCCGCTGGCGGCCACGCGTGTGCGATGCCACGCAGGCGGTTCAGAGCATGCCGGTTTCGAGCTTGGCCGCGTCGGACATCATCGAATGGCTCCACGGCGGGTCGAACACCAGGTCCACGTCGGCCTCGGCCACCGTGGGAATCATCTCGAGTTTGGTGCGTGCGTCGTCGACCAGGATATCGCCCATGCCGCAGCCAGGCGCGGTCAGCGTGAGCTTCACGTAGACCTTGCGCTCGCCGGACTCGGTCTGCTCCAGGCTGAGGTCGTAGACCAGCCCCAACTCGACCACGTTCACCGGGATCTCCGGATCAAACACGGTGCGCAGCTGGTCCCACGCCAGTTTCTCGACGTCCTCGTTGGTGGCGTTCGCCGGCACCTCGAGCGGCGCAGGCCGCTCCTTGCCCAGCGCGTCGGCGTCGTCGCCGGCGATGCGGAACAGATTGCCTTCCACGTAGACGGTAAAGCTGCCGCCCAGCGCCTGGGTGATGTAGCCGATCTGGCCGGCCGGCAGGGTCACCACGTCACCTTGCGGCACCATCACGGCGCTGCAATCGCGCATCAGGGTGAAGGGTTCGCTGCTCAGACTGAAACCACTCATGCCAACGCCAATCCTGTATCTGCGGGCACGGCCATGCGTCGAACCCAGGTTGTCTATTATGCCGTCCGCCGCGTGCGACCGCTTGTTCCAGATCAGGCCGCAATCGCCGGAACTCAAGGGAACACCTGTCGGGGACACGTTATGATGGCCGCTTTACCCGACGGAAAAACGCATGCTCCCTGCCCTCCAGACGTATCGTCGCCAATGAGTGTGCGCGCTGTAGCGTTATCGGTATTCGTGCTGTTCAGCGCCGCCATGCTGGGACTGGCCGCCGGCGCCGTATGGATGGTGATGGCGCTTTACCTGCGTCACCCGCTGCCATGGCTGGCCTTTCCGATCGGCGCGCTGCTGGCGTGGACCATCCGCACCTGCGTGCGCCCGCCCGGCACCAGCGCGGCGCTGCTCGCAGCAGGCGCCACCCTGCTGGCCGCGCTCTACGTCAACCTGCTGATCGCCGGTGTGCTGATCGCGGGCAACATGGGCATGGGCCTGATCGAGGCGATGCGCACCGCGGGCCTCGGCATGCTGTGGCACCTGACGCGGATGGCGCTGTCGCCGGTGGACATCGCCTGCGCCGCGCTGGGCTCGCTGCTGGCCGCGTGGCTGGCCTGGCGCAAGCCGCGCCAGCGTTGACCGCAAGGTAAAACACGGTGGGCTCAGCAGCGCGCGGCAGGTAGCGCCCGCCGGTTCCCCCCGGCTGCGCCGAGCGGTGATCGTGCCGTCCTGCGAAGCTGGCGGGAAGCGGCAGGAGCGTACCTGTGCGCTGCTAGATGGACGGGGGCTTCAGGACACCAGCCGGAAGACCACCACCAGCCCGTAAGCGAGCAGCGCGGTGATCGGCAGGGTGAGGATCCACGCCCACACCATGCGCTCGACCACCGACCAGCGGATCGAGTTGAAGCGCTTGGCCGCACCCACGCCCATGATCGAGGCAGACACGTTGTGGGTCGTCGACACCGGTATGCCGAACGCCGAAGCGGCGAGGATGACCGCCGCCGAGCTGGTCTCGGCGGCGAAGCCGTTGATCGGGTGCAGCTTGACCATCTTGTGGCCCAGCGTCTTGATGATGCGCCAGCCACCGCCGGCGGTACCGGCGGCCATGGTCAGCGCGGAGACCACCTTCACCCACACCGGGATGGCGAAACCACCGGCGGGATTGCCGTCGATGCGAAGAAAAGCGAGCCAGTCCGGCAAGTGATCGAACTGGTGCGCGGCGGTGGCGCCGGCCAGCGCCAACGCGATGATGCCCATGCTCTTCTGCGCGTCGTTCATGCCGTGCGCCACGCCCATCGCGCTGGCCGAGACGATCTGCGCCTTGCCGAAGAACGAGTTGACGAACGGCGTGCGACCGAAGCGGCGCAACCAGCCGCGCCGGCGCGCGAACCAGGCCAGCAGCGCATACAGCGCGCCCATCAGCAGGAAACTGATGATGAAGCCGGCCAGCGGCGACAGCACCATCGGGATGATCACCTTGGGTACCACGCCGTGGCCCTTCAGCACGCTGCCCTCGACCCAGATCACCGCCTCGAAATTGTTGCCCGAGGCAGCCAGCGCCGCGCCCACCAGCGAGCCCACCAGTGCATGGCTGGAGCTGGAAGGCAGGCCCAGCCACCAGGTGATCAGGTTCCACACGATCGCCGCCAGCAGCGCGCAGATCAGCAAGTGCGAACTCATGTCGATCACCCCGGCGTTGATCAACCCGGAGGCGATCGTGGCCGCCACCGCGGTTCCCAGGAACGCGCCGACCAGGTTGGTGCCCGCCGCCAGCAGCACCGCCTGACCGGGAGAGAGCACCTTGGTCGCCACCACCGTGGCGATCGAGTTGGCGGTGTCGTGGAAACCGTTGATGTAGGTGAAGACGAGCGCGATCACCACCACCGCGATGACGATGCTCATGCGCGGCCCCAGACGATGCGGGGGCGCGCGCCCGGTGGCGACGGCCGCGTCGGGCAATGCGGAATGCGCAGGGTCACGGGCGTGGCCTCAGGAGTTCTTCAGGACGATCGAATAGACGATGTTGCCGACGTCGCGGCACTTGTCGATGGCCTTCTCGATCAGCTCGAACAGGTCCTTCGCCAGCATCGCCCGCATCACGTCGCCGCCCTCGATGTACAACGTGCGGTACGGCGCCAGCAGCATGCGGTCGCCCTCCGACTCCAGCGCCTGCAGGCGGTCCTGCAGCTTCTTCACCGGGTCGATGCGCAGGCCGCGGCGCAGCTCGCCGATCATCTCGGCGACCACCTCGCTGGAGCGCTGCAGCACCAGTGCGCGCTGGGCGAACTCCACCCCGGCCAGGCGATCGGAGACGATCTCATAGCGTTCAGCGAACTTCTCGATGGTCTTGGGGATCTTGTACAGGGCCGAGTTCAGCGCCTCGATATCCTCGCGATCGAGCGCGGTGACGAAGGTGTTCACCAGCTCCTCGCTGATCTGCGCGGCCAGCGCCTTCTCGCGCGCACGGGTGGCGGTGAACGCCGCCATCACCGCGACCTGGTCGGGCTGGGTCAGCAGTTGGTGCAGGGCCCTGGCGCTTTCGCAGACGGTGGCTGCGCTCTGTTCGAGCAATCCGTAGAACTTGTCGCCTTTGCCGAAAATCGTCTGCAGTGAAAACATGCGAGCCATGCCTGGGGAGCGGTTAATGACAGGAATGTTACAGGACTGTCGTGCTGCCCTGCATCATTGCCAGGGTGAACCCGGGAGCGTGTAGCCCTTACACTGTGCCCATGCAGCCTCCCCCATCATCGCCGCGATGCTGACCGAAATCGCGCTCGTCCTCATGCTGGCCCTGTGCAACGCCTTCTTCGCGCTATCGGAGATGGCACTCGTCGCCTCCCGCAAAAGCCGCCTCAGACAGATGGCCAAAACCAGCCGCGGCGCCGCACTGGCCCTGCGCCACGCCGAGGCCCCGGAACATTTCCTGTCCACCATCCAGGTCGGCATCACGCTGCTGATGCTGTTCACAGGCGCGATCGCCGGCGATGCACTCGGCGGCCATATCGCCGATTCGCTGCAAGGCGAACGACTGGCGTGGCTGGCGCCGTACAGCCGGGCCCTCGGCATTGCGCTCGGCTTCGTGCTGATTTCGTTCATCCAGATCGTGATCGGCGAACTGGTGCCGAAGCGGCTGGCCCTGTCGGCGCCGGAGCGGTTCTCGTCGTATGCGGCGCTCCCGATGCTGCTGCTGTCGTGGCTGACCTTGCCCTTCGTGTGGCTGCTCAACGTGTCGAGCAACCTTTTGCTGCATCTGCTGCGGGTCAAGCAGCACGGTCACGGCGTCGTCACCGAGGAGGAAATCCGCCTGCTGGTCGCCGAGAGCGCCGAGCAGGGCGTGCTCGACCCGGAAGAACACAACATGGTCAACCGCGTGCTGCGCCTGGGCGACCGCACGGTAGACAGCGTGATGACGCCGCGCATGCGCATCGCCTGGCTGGACATGGCCGCCAGCCGAGAGGAAAACATCGAAGTGATGCGGGAAACCCCGTATTCGCGCTATCCGGTGTATCGCGGCGACGAGAGCGAGGTGGTCGGCGTGGTCGAAGTCAAGCGCCTGCTGCACGGCTTTGCCGAAGGCAAGCCGGAGCTGTTCGACCACCTGTCCAAGCCGCTGTTCGTGCCGGCCACCGCGCGCGCACTGGACCTTCTGGAAGAATTCCGCGACGCCGAGACGCCGCTGGCCCTGGTGGTGGACGAATACGGCGACATCGAAGGTGTGGTCACCGTCAACGACCTGCTGGCCGCGGTTGTCGGCGCCAGCCAGATCGGTCATGCCGGCGATCCCGAGGACGCGCCGATCGTGCAGCGCGCGGATGGCAGCTGGCTGATCGATGGCAGCCTGTCCACCGATGACTTGCGCGAACTGCTGCAGGTCAGCGAATTGCCGGGCGAACAGGAGCACGATTTCCGCACCGTCGCCGGCATGGTGATGACCGCCTTGGGCCATATCCCGCAAACCGGCGAGGTGTTCGCCTGGCACGGCGTCCGTTTCGAGGTGGTCGATCTGGACGGCGCCCGCATCGACAAGCTGCTGGTCACCCCGGCGCCCTCGCTGGAACCGGCCGACGACGAGCAGTAGCACCCTTCCGTTCGTCCTGAGCCTGTCGAAGGATGGACGGAAGAGCGCGGCGGGCCGGTATCGCGCGAGCGCCCTTCGACAAGCTCAAGGCGAACGGGGTCATGGCTTCAGGGCAAGAGCTCGCCTGATGGGCTCGCTTCGGTCGCCCAGCCATCCCCTGAGATGCAGACGGGGGCGAAGCCGCGTCCTCACCGTGCCCTTCCGTTCGTCCTGTCACCGTACCCTTCCGTTCGTCCTGAGCCTGTCGAAGGATGGACGGAAGGGAGCGGCAGGCAGGCACTGCGCGAGCGCCCTTCGACAGGCTCAGGGCGAACGGGTCATGGCTTCAGGGCAAGAGGACGGCGGCCCGGCCAGCAGCGCGCCCTCGGCTGAGGGAACCCTTGCAACACAAAAGGCAAAGCCGGGCTACTTGCCCTTCGCCAGACCCGCCATCCGCTGCGCATCGGCGAGGATGCCGTGCAGCACGCGCAGCTCGCGTTCGTCCGGCTGCGCGCGCTGGAACAGCTTGCGCAGGCGCAGCATGATCGTGGTCGGTTCGCGACCCTTGTGGAACTCGATCTCGTCCAGCGTCTGCGCCAGATGACGGTAGAACTGTTCCATCTGCGCCGCGTCGGCAGGCGGCTCGTCGTGTTCCGGCGGCGGCGCCGGCAGTTCGTCGCCGAGCATCGCCACCCGCAGCTCATAGGCCATCACCTGCACCGCCTGCGACAGGTTGAGCGAGCTGAAGTCGTCCACGCTGGGAATCCGCACCATCGCGTGGCAGCGCGCCAGTTCCTCGTTCTCCAGTCCGGTGCGCTCGTTGCCGAACACCAGCGCCACCTGCTCGCCGCGGACGGCCGCGGCCAGCGTCTGCTGCGCCGCCTCGCGCGGGGAAATCTCCGGCAGGTTCACCCCGCGGCGGCGCGCCGAGAGGCCCAGCGCCAGGCTGCTGCCGGCCAGGCCGTCCACCAGCTCGGCGTGGATGCCGGCATCGGCCAGCACATCGTCCGCACCGGCGGCGAGCGCATTCGCTTCCGGATCGGGGAAGCGGTAAGGCGCGACCAATTCCATCCGCGTGAAGCCCATCGTGCGGATCGCCCGCGCTGCGCTGCCGATATTGCCCGGATGCGAGGTGCGCACCAGCACGTAGCGGATGCGGGCGGCGAGGTCGTGGAGATCGATCATGCGGGGAGCGCTGTTGTTGCGGCAGGAGCGGACAAGGATAGTGGACACGGGGCGGCTCAGGCCCGCCTCTGCTAGAATCGCCGGCCGCAACCCCGCTCTCTTCCAAAGTCGAAACCCATGGCCAGACCACACGTCACGATCGCGGCGCGCGCCGCGCGTTCTGCAGGCAACGTGATCCTGCGCTACATGAACCGCATCGACGGCCTCAACATCGTCGAGAAGCAGCAGATGGATTTCGTCTCCGAAGTCGACAAGCTGGCCGAGGCGGAAATCATCAAGGAACTGCGCCGCGCCTACCCCGACCACGCGATCCTCGCCGAGGAAAGCGGCGCGATCGGCAAGGGCCCGCTGACCTGGGTCATCGACCCGCTGGACGGCACCCACAACTACCTGCGCGGCATCCCGCATTTCAGCGTGTCGATCGCGCTGCTGGAAAAGGGCGTGCCGATCCATGCCGTGGTGTTCGACCCGCTGCGCGACGAGCTGTACACCGCCAGCAAGGGCGACGGCGCCTACCTCAACGACCGCCGCATGCGCGTGAGCAAGCGCGAGAACCTGGGCGGCGCGATGATCGCCACCGGCTTCCCGTTCCGCCAGCGCGAGCACCTCACCGCGCAACTCGACATGACCCGCGCCATCCTTGGCCAGGCCGAGGACATCCGCCGCTCGGGCTCCGCTGCGCTGGACCTGGCCTACGTCGCCGCCGGCCGCTACGACGGCTACTTCGAAATCGGCCTGAAGCCATGGGACATGGCTGCCGGCGTGTTGCTGGTGCACGAAGCCGGCGGCCGCTACGGCGACTTCGCCGGCCGCGACGGCATTCCCGCCAGCGGCAACATCGTCGCTGGCAACCTCAACGTGGCGAAGGCGCTGACCGACGCGATCGGCCAGCAGGCGACGCCGGGGCTGCTCAAGGCTTGAGCCCGTCTTCTCGCGGACAAGAAAAAGGCGCCATGGGCGCCTTTTTCTTGTCATGTGGGGCGCTGACGCTAGAAAGCCACATTCAGACGCGCCGACAGCGTCTGTGCATTGTCGCGTTGGCCCGTTTCGTAGTCGTAGCCGAATTTCAGCATCGCGCGCGCTGACAGTGTTGCGTCCAGCCCGACGCCAAACACGCCGCTGTAGCGAGACAAGCCGATGCCGACCAGCGGTTGCCATTGCTCCAGGCCGACGAAGCTGGCGTCGAACACATCCCCACGCGAGGCCAAGGTGCGCTGCCATTGCGCACGTGCACTAAAGTCCAGGGCGCGGTCACCGCCCAGGTCCCGGTGATGGCTTGCGCGCACACCGAGACCCGCCTGCCAGCGATCCAAGGTCTGTGCGTTGCTGCGCAAACCAAAACCGCCAGCGCCCTGCTCGGCGAAGCCGCCGCGATCGGTACGCGCGTACTGCACATTGACGAATGGCGTGACATGGCTGTTGCCACGACCGAAGTGCAGACCGCTCTCGCCATAGGCGACGTCGTAACGGCCGTTGTACTGGGTCCGCACGCCCTGCACGCTCCTGCCCAGCAAAACCTGCCGGCTGACGTCCTGCTGGAAACGGCCGAAGCCCACGCGACCCTGCGTGTACCAGTTGCCATTGAGCCAACCCGCGTAAAGCATGCCCTCGGTGCTGCGGCTGTTGTCGTAATCGAAGCTCTGGTCCAGCCGCTGCTGGCCTCGGCTCTGGCCGAACGCGTAACCGGCCACGCCGGAATGGCCGATCTGGCGGTCGCTGCCGACCAGCCAGCCATTCAATTGGAAGCCGGCGCTGTCGAAGCCTGCGCGCGCCATGTCGCCACCGATGCTGAGGTTGTGCGTCCACATGCCGAATCCAATGCCCCTGTCGATCAAGGTGTCGAAACGGTCCGACAAAGCGCGACTGGACGCATCGATAGCCTTGAACGTCATCGCCGCGCTGGCCGCGTGCAACTGGCCGGACAGGCTTTGCAACGAGGCCTGCGCCGTTTGCAAGGTAGGCGACTGCTGGAACTGGCCGGCGGCACGCAGGAAGTCGCCCGATACGTCGGAGAGCGTGCCGGCTGCCATCTTGCCGTCGAGCTGCTCGAAGGCGCCCTGCACGCGCTGCGCGCTGCCCATGGATGCCCGCGTGTAGTTCACGCCACTGCCCGCCGCCGCCATGGTCACGTCGAGACCGGTGGTGTCCAGCCATACGCTGTTGGCGTCGTAATTGATGGTGGTTGCCGTGAACACCACTCCCGCGCCCTTGACCAACTGGCCGAAGGTGCCGCTGACGCCTCCGCCTGCAGTAAGGACATTGGTGTGGGTATTGCTAACATAGCCGCTGTCGGCACCCGTCACTTCCAGCGTTCCACCGTTGAGCGTGGCCGTGCCGGCCACATCGAGTTTGCTGCCCAGGCTGACGGCCAAGGTACCGGTGGAAGACTGGACATAGTCGCCACCGATGAAACCAGGACTTCCCCCAACAAAAACCCTGCCAGCATTGGAGAGAGTGCCGGCCACGCCAGTCACTCCACGCGGCCGCAGATCGAGCGGATGCCCTCCGACCAGTGCGCCACCCACGGCCACGGTGACGTCGCCCGGCAACGGCGCCAAAGTCCGCAAGGTACCGGCATTGACCACGGTGCCTCCGGTATAGGTATTGGCCTTGGACAGGAACAACTCGCCCGAACCTCGCTGCGTCAGCGATCCTGTACCCGATATCACATTCGCGAACGCTAGATCGACGCTCAAGTCGAATACAAGTACTCCATCATTCATCACCAATCCGTTGTTCCAATAACCATCGGCAATAGCGCCGTCTGTACCGCCGTCTCCCATCTGCAAAGTTCCGCTTTTGATCGTGAGATCGAAGCCATTCGAGACAAGGCTTCTACCAGTCAAGATCAGCGTACCCGTACCGGCATGCACCAACGAACTCGGCCCAGCCCCTGTGATCTGTCCCGTGAAAGTTACGTCATCGCCGCGGTCGAACACCAATGTGCCACTGGAAATCTGAATACCTCTACCGCCATAAATGGCATTTTTGCCGATCGAGCCCGCGGCACCGCCATTGCCGATCTGCAACGTACCGCCATCTAAACGCGTATATCCCACGGCATCGAGGTCGTCGTTGTCGATAATCCAAGTACCAGCACCCGATTTGATCAAGCTACCGGAGAATGTAGTCGTGCCAGTGACTGCCTGCGAGTAGAATTGTGTCGTCCCCGCGTCGCCATTCAATGTCAGATACGAACTATCCTTTGAGCCCATATTTAGGTCGCCCCGAATGGAGCCACCGGCCCACAAGGTGGCTTGGTTGTTTGCGGTCGGGATCATTTCAACACTTCCGATAATGCTGCCCGCATTAACCAAATTCAGTGCGCCGTCCCCACTGGAATAAACACTGTCACCCGAGGCCATGAAAATGGCGCAGCGTGCGCTGCCGCAACCCGAGCCACTTGTGCCTGTCATCTCAATGGTGGAGCCGACACCATTGGTTACTTTGCCGCCGTGCTCCAGATAAATAGCCGTGGAGCCGCTCGTGATGGTGCCGCCTCCGGTATTTTCCACGGTACCGCTTTGACCCAGCACCCGGATAGCATTCCCTTCCGGAGAGCGAATGATGCTAGCGGCGCCATTATTACTGACCAGCCCACCTCCACTAAGTCCCACACCGAGGTTCCCGCCCTCGATAAGACTGCCAGCGCTATTCCTTACCGTGCTATGACCCTGGAGGGTCACGGCAGCATTCTTCCCCTTGATGGCGGCACCATCATGATTCAGTACCGTGGCGAGAATGCCGAGCCCCCCCACGGCATTTTCCAGAGTACCACCAAGTGTGCCGGCGTTATCCAGCGTCCCGCCATCCAGCAAAATATAGTTGGAAAGCGAAACGCCGCTATCTACTTGCAGAACCTGTTTGGAAAAATAATAAGGGCTAGCGAAAGCCACGGTGATGCTCCCGGTACCAAGCGAGGCACCCCGCGCAATTTCCAAGGTGCCGCCCGCAATCCCGGTACCACCGGTATACGTATGGGCGCCAGTCAGGGTCAGCTTGCCCTCGCCGGTCTTAACCAGCATGCCAGTACCGCTGACTACGCCTGCGAAGTTCGTGTCGTCTCCGCGGCTGAATATCAGAGACCCGTTATTCGTCACGTCACCAAGGATCGAGCCAGCCGTTCCATATCTGCCAATCTGTAACGTGCCGCTTTCAATGGTGGTACCGCCAGAATATGTGTTGGTCCCCGTCAGGAACAACGTGTCCGTACCGGCCTGCACCAGCGAACCATTGCCGCTGATGGCGCCACTGAAAATACCATAAAAGACCGCATCGCCGCTGCGGTTGAATACCAGAGAACCGTCGTTCCTCACGTCGCCGATGATCGAGCCAGTCACGTCGCCATTGCCGATCTGCAATGTACCGCTGCTGATCGTGGTGCCACCGGTATACGTATTGGCGCCGCTCAGCACCAGCGTGCCGGCGTCGGTCTTGACCAGTTTCGAGTTGCCGGCAAGCACGCTGCTGATAGTGACCTTGTAGCCCGCGCCTGCGGTCGTGCCGTCACCCACGCGGATGATCGAGTGCGCGGGATCATCCACGCTGCCGACGAGGTGGATCGTATCGCCCTGGACTACATAACCGTCGCTGGCGAACTGCATGCCGGCCGCGTGGATGTGACCGTTGCCGTCGTTCACGGTCACCATACCCGGCGCAGCTTGAAACACGGCAAAGGAGCGGTCACTGAAGGGGGTATTGACCGCACCGCTGGCGTCGGTCCAGTTGTTAAGCGTGAGTGCGCTGCCACTCTCCCAGATGCCGTTGCCGCCGTTAACCGCGCTGTTGCCTTTGGGGCCGGCATCACCATCCCAGAAACTGAAGGTCATGCCTTGGGTGTTGACCAGGTTGACCTGCTGCGCCACTCCGGTCTGCACCAGCAAGCTGGACGATGGGACGCCCCCAAGGCCAAGCCGTTGTTGGTCAGCGTGCCGGCGTAGTTGAACAAGCGGTATACGCCTGGGCCTAACTCGTAGCCCGGTGCGGCACTGACGTTGAGAGTGCCATCCAGCACTAAATTGCCGTTGACGTTGGTGAGATCGCCGGGCTGGCCACTGGCCGTTGTAGCCAAGCCAATACTGTAATCGAGCGCCGAGCCGGCAGACAGGTAAAGGTCGCCATTGATGGTGAGCGTGCCGTTGGCACCTTTGCTACCCGGCGCGAGGATGGCGCCATCGGTCAAGGTAACATCGCCGCCCAAGGTGCCCATGCCACCCAAGATGGCGCCGTTGGCTACAGTTGTCGCACCGGTGCTGGCGGACTGGTCACCGTCAACATACAGGGCACCGGCGGTAACTCGAGTGGTGCCGGTGTAGCCGTTGGTGCCGGTGAGAGTGAGTGCACCACTGCCGTCCTTGATCAGACCGCCAGCGCCTGTGACCGTGCCGTTGAAGCTCACGTTGTCGGAGCGATCGAAGGCCAGCATGCCGTTGTTATTGACATCACCTACGATGCTGCCGGCCGTACCACCGTTGCCAATCTGCAGCGTACCGTTGTTGATCGTGGTGCCGCCGGTGTACATGTTGGCGCCCGTGAGGATCAGCGACCCTGTGCCGGCCTGCACCAGCGAGCCGCTGCCGCTGACGATGCCGCTAAAGGTCAGGTTATCGCTGCGGTTGAACACCAGTGAGCCGTTGTTTGTCACGTTGCCGGTGATCGAACCGGTGGTGCCACCGCTGCCGAGCTGCAACGTGCCATTGCTGATCGTGGTGCCACCGGTGTAGGTGTTGGCGTCCGCGAGGATCAGCGATCCCGTACCGGCCTGCACCAGCGAGCCGCTGCCGCTGATGATGCCGCCGAAGGTCAGGTTATCGCTGCGGTTGAACACCAACGATCCGTTGTTCGTCACGTTGCCGGTGATCGAACCGGTCGTGCCACCGTTGCCGAGCTGCAGCGTGCCGAGGTTGATCGTGGTGCCGCCGGTATACGTGTTCGTACCAGTCAGGATCAGTGTTCCGGTGCCGCCCTTGATCAGACCACCAGCTCCGGTAATGTCGTTGGACCAAGTGGTCGTGGTGGTGCCGTCAAAGCTGACATCGACGGCTCCTGGCCCTGTCGGCGGTGGCGTCGGCCGGACATTCGACCCACCCCCACCACCCCCACCACCGCAACCAGCCAATCCCAAGGCCAACGCGATGGCAAAAGACACGGCACACGGCCGCAACACGGCTTGCATATCCAACATGGCTGACTCCCCTGTGTCCATTTCGCAATATGTTGCGAGGCGAGCTTACAACAGCCACGCTTCCGTCAAGGCCACGCCCGGCGCCCCTGAAATCCAATGTCAAGCGTTGAGGACACAGGAGCCTGAACGGCCCACGGTCGGCGATGGGCGTTTCAAGCGCGGTCGACACGGCCTTACCGGCATTAGACGACGAACGGCATCTGACGCTGCTGTACTTTTCGCGTTCTCAACGGCACGATCAGCGCGACGAGCTTCGCTTAGGGAGCCGACTGCCCCGCGTCGCGCAGGAACTCGCGCAGGAACGGCACGGTAATTCGTCGTTTGGCGGCCAGCGAGGCTTGATCCAGCTTGTCCAGCAGACCCAGCAAAGCGCCGAGGTCGCGCGCGTAGCGGGCGAACAGCCAGTCCAGCACGCTGTCGTCCAGCTCGATGCCGCGGGAGACGGCCTGCGCTTTCAGAACGGCACGGCGCTCGGCGTCGTCGAGCGGCTTCAGCGCGAACTGGGTGCAGGCGCTGAGGCGCGAGCGCAGGTCGGGCAACTCGATACCCAGCGAGGTTGGCGTGGCATCGGCGGCGAACAGTAGCGCGCTGCCTTCGGCGCGGGCACGGTTGTAAAGGTCGAACAGCGCGTGCTCCGCGTCGTGGTTGCCGGCGATGGCGCCGAGGTCGTCCAGTGCCAGCAGCTCGCTGCCGGCGACGCCGCGCAGCGCGCCGACCGGATCGGCCAGCGTGGCCAGCGGCAGGTATTGCACGCGCCGCCCCGCGGCGGCCGCTCCTGCGCTTCCTGCGCCCGCGGCACTTGAGCTTCCCTGCCCGGCGCTGGCCGCCTGGCACGCCGCCATCAGTAGGTGGCTGCGGCCGCTGCCGTTCGCACCATGCAGGTAGACCCACGGCGCAGCGGGTTCCAGCGCCAGCGCCTGCACCGCGGCCAGCGCGGCGGCGTTGGCGCCAGGATGGAAATGTTCGAAGCGCTGGCGGCGCGGCCAGCGCAGCGCCAGCGGAAGCTGCGGGATCATGGTTCGGTCCGATCGTCCTGCGGCGCTGCTGCGACCGTGGTCGTCGTATCCACTTCGCCATCGCGGTGCACGGCGACGTCCACTTCGGCGATCACCGGATCGTCCGGCCCTTCCTCGGTATACAGCTCGCTCAACCGGTAGCGTTCGAGCAGGTAGCGCAGCAGCACCATGATCACCGACGCCGCCGGCAACGCCAGCAGCACGCCGAGGAAGCCGAACAGGTAGCCACCGGCCAGCACCGCGAAGATCACCGCCACCGGGTGCAGGCCGATCTTGTCGCCGACCAGCTTGGGCACCAGCACGTAGCCTTCCAGCAGTTGGCCGACCGCGAACACGCCGCAAACCATCAACACGTGGGCCCAGTCGCCGTACTGCACCAGCGCCGCGACGATCGCGGCGACGAAGCCGATGATGAAACCCAGGTACGGCACGAAGCTGAGCAGGCCGGCGACCATGCCGATCAGCGGCCCCACGGTCAGCCCGACCACGCCCAGGCCGACGCCGTAGAACACGCCCAGCGCCAGCATCACCAGCAGCTGGCCGCGCACGAACGCGCCGAGAATCTTGTCCGACTCGCTGGCCAGGTAGGCGATGGTGGGCTGGATCGAACGCGGCAGCATGCCGTCGATCTTCGCCACCAGCTTGTCCCAGTCGCGCAGCAGGTAGAACGCCACCACCGGGATCAGCACCAGGTTGGTCAGCCACATCACGATGCCGAGGCCGCCGCGCGACACCTTGCCCAGCACCGCCGTGGCGACGCCGCCGATCGAGGCCATGTGCCCCTTGATCACGGCCAGCAGGCGGTCGCTGTCGAAGGTGTGCGGATCCAGATGCAACCGGGCCTGCAACCACGGCCACAAGGTGTTCTGCGCCCAGTCGCCGTAGCGCGGCAGGTTGTTGACCAGGTTCTCGATCTGGCGCGCGATCAGCGGGATCAGCAGCAGCAGCACGCCGACCACCGCCACCATGATCACCACGAAGACGATGGTGGCCGCCCACGTCCGGTTCAGCCCGAGCCGCTCCAGCCGGTCGGCCAGCGGATCACCCAGGTAGGCCAGCATCGCAGCCACCGCGAACGGCATCAGCACCGGCGCCAGCAGCCAGATCAGGTAAACGATGACTGCCGTGATGGCGAATAGCTGCCAGCGGCGTGAAATGTCCTTGTCGTGATTCACTCGGCACGTCCTGGCAAGGAATGGCTACCCGTTAGTTGAACAGTCCGCACATGGATGCGCGGGGTTTTGCGAGGGACTGCACCGCATGAAAAGTCCGCGCGCGGACCTGCGGGGTTATGCAAGGGATTCGCATCAAATCAATGCAGCCAGCGCAAATTGGCGTCCGCGCCCGGATGCGGTTCGCCCTGCAACAGCAGGCGGCCGTCGGCAGCGAGGTTGGCGGCCAGCCCGCTGATCGGCACGGAAGCCTTGACGTAGAGCAGCACGCCATTGTTCTGCGCGCCCAGGGTCAGCACCTGCTTCACCGTCGGGTCGTCCTGCAGAGTTGCCACCAGGTTCGCGTAATCCATCGCCGAATCCAGCCCGCTGATCCACAGCTTGCCCTCGCTGGGGCCGGCGCCGATCACATTGAGTTGCTTGCCGATGCGATCGACCATGCTGTTGCCGGCCTCGCCCAGCAGCGCATCCGCGCTGGCGTCGTGGCTGCTCCAGTGCTGTGGCTGGCCGCCGGAGATCAGCGTCCAGTCGGCGCCACCGTTGCGCAACTTGCCGAGCAGCACCAAGCCGGTGTGGTACTGCTGGTTGACCGCCGCCAGCGCGGCGGGGTCGATGGCAGCAATCCTGGCCGGGTCCGGCGGGTTGCCGTCCGGATAGACCACGTTGGTGCCGCGCGCACCGGCGGTCGCAGCTAGGCTGGCCAGTGCCGACTGGTCGAGCAGATGGCCGTCGCTGCCCTGGACCAGCAGCAGCACCGGCGGCTTGATCCCCGCGCTTTGCACGCCCAGCTGCGACACCAGCCGGCGCACCGCACCCGACTCGAACTCGACCTCCAGGATCAGCCCGGTCGCCGCACGCTGGTACTGGAATTTCTGCACCATCGAACCCGCCTTGCCCAGCGCGTCCGCATAACCGGCGTTGCTGCGCAGGTCCTGGCCACCGGCAACCCGCGTCAACACCTGGCCCAGTGCGGTGGCGAACGCCTGATCGCGCTGGGAGTCGCTGGTGTCGACCACGGGCACCACCACCGAATACGGTGAACCGGCCCCCTGCGCGCGCAGCGACGGCAACGCGACAAGAAACAGCAGCAGGGTGGCGATCAACAGGCGGGACAGGCGCATGGGTGCGGCATCTTCATCGGGGAAGCACGCGGGAAGTCTGCCCAATCGCGCCTCCAGCGTCCATCGCAACCGTCACGAACCCGCCATCGCCGGCCGGCAACCGTGCCACAAGCTGGTAAACTTGCGCGTTTCACCCACGCCGGTTTTCGCCATGTCTGACGCCCTCACCTACCGCGACGCCGGCGTCGATATCGATGCCGGCAATGAGCTGGTCGAACGCATCAAGCCGCTGGTCAAGCGCACCTTCCGCCCCGAAGTGATGGGCGGGCTGGGCGGCTTCGGCGGCCTGTTCGACCTGAGCGGCCGCTACAAGGAGCCGGTGCTGGTGTCCGGCACCGACGGCGTCGGCACCAAGCTGAAGCTGGCGCAGATCCTGAACCGCCACGACACGATCGGCATCGACCTGGTCGGCATGTGCGTCAACGACGTGCTGGTGCAGGGCGCCGAGCCGCTGTTCTTCCTCGACTATTTCGCCACCGGCAAGCTGGACGTGGACACCGCCGTGGCCGTGGTCGGCGGCATCGCCGAGCGGCTGCGAACTGGCCGGCTGCGCGCTGATCGGCGGCGAGACCGCCGAGATGCCGGACATGTACCCGCCGGGCGAATACGACCTGGCCGGCTTCACCGTCGGCGCGGTGGAGAAGTCGCAGATGCTGACGGCGCGGCCATCGTCGCCGGCGACGTGCTGCTCGGCGTCGCCTCCAGCGGCCCGCATTCGAACGGCTATTCGCTGGTCCGCAAGATCCTCGAGCGCGCCGGCAACCCGGTCGATCTCGACCTCGGCGGCGTGAAGCTGGCCGATGCGCTGATGGCGCCGACCACGATCTACGTGAAGTCGATGCTGGAGCTGCTGAAGAGTGAGTCCGTGCACGGCATGGCCCACATCACCGGCGGCGGCCTCAGGGAAAACATCATCCGCGTGGTGCCGGACGGCCTCGGCATCGCGCTGGACGCCTCTGCCATCGTGCTGCCGCCGGTGTTCGACTGGCTGATGCGCGAAGGCAACGTGGCGCGCGAGGAAATGTGGCGCACCTTCAACTGCGGCGTCGGCTTCACCGTGATCCTGCCGCGCGACGCGGTGGCCGGTGCGTCCGCGCTGCTGGCCCGGCATGGCCTGGCCAGCGCGGTGATCGGCGAGATCGTGCCCGCGCAGGGCGACGAACGCGTGCATATCGGCTGAGCCGCTCCGTGACAGCTCCATCTGCCAAAGTCGCCGTGCTCGCTTCCGGGCGCGGCAGCAATCTCGCTGCGCTGCTCGACGCGCAGCGCGCGCGGCGAACTGCCGGTCGAGTTCGTGCTGGTCGGCAGCGACAAGGCCGAGTGCCGGCGCGCTGCGCCTGGCCGAGGCGGCGAACATCCCCACCCTGGCGCTGGACCCGCGCGGCTATCCGGACCGCCGCGCGTTCGACCGGGACCTGTTCGCAGCGCATCTCCGCCAGCGGCGCCGACTGGCTGGTGCTGGCCGGCTTCATGCGCATCCTCGACGGCGAGGCGCTGCGGCCGTGGGTGGGCCGGATGATCAACATCCACCCTTCGCTGCTGCCGAAATACCGCGGCCTGCACACGCATCGCCGCGCGCTGGAAGCGGGCGACCGCGAGCACGGCGCCAGCGTGCACTTCGTCACCGCCGAACTGGATGGCGGCCCGGTGATCGCGCAGGCGCGCCTGCCGATCGAGGCCAATGACGACGAGCAGCACCTGGCGCAACGGCTGTTGCCGCTGGAACACCGGTTGCTGCCCGCCGTGCTGGGCCTGCTGGTCAGCGGGCGCCTGCAATGGAACGACCAGGCGCCGCGCCTCGACGGCCAGCCTCTGATGGCGCCGCTGCGGCTGGGCGACGGCGACCTGCAGCCTTAGAGCCGGTTCAGCCCCGCATGGGCAGACTCGGCCCATGACTATCCGATCCCTGCTTGCTCCCCTGCTCGGCCTCGGCCTGCTGCTCGCCGCCCAGGCCGCCACCGCCGCCACGCCCCCGGCCTTCACCGCCGTCTACAACGTGTCGCAGGGCGGCGCGTCGATGGGTCAGGCCACGGTACGCCTGCGCGCGGCCGGCAACGGCGAGTGGATCTACAGCAAGGACGTCAAGGGCACCGGCGGACTGGCGGCCCTGCTCGGCGCCAATGTCACGGAAAGCTCGCGTTTCCGCTGGAAAGGCGACGTGCCCGAGGCGATCAGCTACGACTATCAATTGCAGGCTGCGGTCAAGCAGAAGCAACGCCACCTGGCGGTCGACTGGCCGAACAACCGCGTGAGCGTCGACGAAGGCAAGGGACCGCAGAGCTACCCGGCCAGCCCGGGCATGGTCGAGCGCAACACCTGGCCCTGGCCCTGGGCCTGGCCTTGCGCGACGGCAGGCAGCAGATCGCGCTGCCGGTGGCGGTGCGCCAGGAAGTGCAGACGCAGAATTTCCAGGTGACCGGCAAGGAAACCGTCAAGGTGCCCGCCGGCAGCTTCGACGCCCAGCGGATCGACCGCACCGACGCCGACCGCGGCTTCAGCGCGTGGTACGCGCCGGACCGCTTTCCGCTGCCGCTGAAACTGTCGCAGCACGACGGCGGCGACATGGCGATGGAGCTGGTGAGCTACCGGGCCGACTGAGCTTTCCGGGCGCGACCAGCGCAAAAAAAGCCCGGCGATGCCAGGCTTTTCTTGCCGTGAGCGATACCGAGCCGCTCAGTTCGGCAAACGGCGGATCTTCGCGCCGAGCACGCCGAGCTTTTCCTCGATGTTCTCGTAGCCGCGATCGATGTGGTAGACGCGGTCGACCACGGTGTCGCCCTTCGCCACCAGGCCGGCCAGCACCAGGCAGGCCGACGCGCGCAGGTCGGTGGCCATGATCGGCGCGCCGCTCATCTGCTCGACGCCGCGCACGATCGCGGTGTTGCCTTCGAGGCGGATGTCCGCGCCCAGGCGCTGCAGCTCGTGCGCGTGCATGAAGCGGTTCTCGAAGATCGTCTCGGTGATCACGCCGACGCCTTCGGCGACGCAGTTCAGCGCGGTGAATTGCGCCTGCATGTCGGTCGGGAAACGCCGGGTACGGCGCGGTGGTGATGTTGACCGCCTTCGGCCGGCGTCCGCCCATGTCCAGCTCGATCCAGTCGTCGCCGGTGGCGATGTGCGCGCCGGCCTCCTCCAGCTTGGCCAGCACGGCGTCCAGCGTGTTGGCGCGCGCGTGGCGTGCGCGCACCTTGCCGCCGGTCATCGCCGCGCCGACCAGGAAGGTGCCGGTCTCGATGCGGTCGGGCAGCACTTCGTACTCGGCGCCGTGCAGGCGCTCGACGCCGTGGATGACCATGGTCGACGTGCCGGCGCCCTCGATCTGCGCGCCCATCGCGATCAGGCAGTGGGCCAGGTCGACCACCTCGGGTTCCTGCGCGGCGTTCTCGATCACCGTGGTGCCCTGCGCCAGGGTGGCCGCCATCATGATGTTCTCGGTGCCGGTGACGGTGACCATGTCCATCACGATGCGCGCGCCCTTGAGCCGTTTCGCGCTTCGCCTTGATGTAGCCGTTCTCGACCGTGATCTCGGCGCCCAGCGCCTGCAGGCCGCGGATGTGCTGGTCGACCGGACGCGAGCCGATCGCGCAGCCGCCCGGCAGCGAGACCTCGGCCTGGCCGAAGCGCGCCACCAGCGGGCCGAGCACCAGGATCGAGGCGCGCATGGTGCGCACCAGGTCGTACGGCGCGACGCAGGTGCTGGTGGTGCGCGGGTCGACGTGCATCTTCATGCGGTCGTCCAGCACCAGTTGCACGCCCATCTGGCCGAGCAGTTCGATGAAGGTGGTGACGTCGTGCAGGTGCGGCACGTTGCCGATGCTGACCGGCTCGTCGGCCAGCAGGCAGCCGGCGAGAATCGGCAGCACGGCGTTCTTGGCGCCGGAAATGCCGACCTCGCCATGGAGCGGCGTGCCGCCGCTGATCAGGATCTTGGCCATCGTTGTTCCTGAACTTGTGCGCTCCGCCATTGAGCGCAAGAAGAGCCGGCATGCATGCCGGACATGTCATGACATCACCCTTGGCGCGCCGCGGCTTCCTCGGGTGTCAGGGTCTTCAGCGCCAGCGCGTGGATCGCGCCGCCCATCAGCTCGCCCAGCGTGGCGTACACCAGGCGGTGCCGCGCCAGCGGCAGCTTGCCGGCGAACTGGCTCGCGACCACGATGGCCTCGAAATGCACGCCGTCGTCGCCGCTGACCTCGGCCTGGGCACCGGGCAGGCCGTTTTCGATCATTGCCTGGATGCGGGCGGGATCCATCGGGGAGTGTTCCATACGTGAGCTCGGGCCAGCCGGCAGCGGATTCCGTCACGACTGGAATCCATTGCGCTGGCTTATGACGTTAAAATGCGAATATGCCATGGTAATGGAAATCCGCTGGCGCAGAAATGACGACGGTTCCAGATCGGCCCGACCGAAGCCGTCCGCCATGGCCATCCGGGCATCCGTCCCGCCCTCACCGAGCCCCCATGAACGCACGCATCGCCCCACCTGCCCCGATCGACCTGAACCCGGACGCCATCACGCGCAGCGCGCGCACGGTGATCGCCACCGAAGCGGCCGCCGTGCAAGCGCTGGAGCCGCGGATCGGGGCGGACGTTCGTCGAGGCCTGCCGGCTGATCCTGGCCTGCAAGGGCCGCGTGGTGGTCAGCGGCATGGGCAAGTCCGGCCATATCGGCACGCAAGATCGCCGCCACCCTGGCCTCCACCGGCACGCCGGCGTTCTTCGTGCATCCGGGCGAGGCCAGCCACGGCGACCTCGGCATGATCCTGCCGCAGGACGTGGTGCTGGCGCTGTCCTACTCCGGCGAGACCGACGAGCTGCTGTTCATCCTGCCGGTGATCAAGCGCCAGGGCATCCCGCTGATCGCGATCACCGGCGACCCGACGTCGTCGCTGGCAACCCAGGCCGACGTGCACCTGGACGGCAGCATTTCCAGCGAGGCCTGCCCGCTCGGCCTGGCGCCGACCACCAGCACCACCGCCGCGCTGGTGCTGGGCGACGCGCTGGCGATCGCGCTGCTGGAAGCGCGCGGCTTCACCTCCGACGACTTCGCCCGCTCGCATCCGGCCGGCGCGCTCGGCCGGCGCCTGCTGCTGCACATCAGCGACGTGATGCACACCGGCGACGACGTGCCGCGGGTCTCGCCCGACGCCAGCCTCACCGACGCGCTGGTCGAGATGACCCGCAAGCACCTGGGCATGACCGCGGTGGTCGACGCCGAGCAGCGCCTGCTCGGCGTGTTCACCGACGGCGACCTGCGCCGCGCGCTGGACGACGATGGCGTGGACCTGCGCGGCGCCACCGTGGCCGAACTGATGACCCGCGGCCCGAAGACGATCGGCGCCGACAAGCTGGCGGCGGAGGCCGCGCAGCTGATGGAGAAATACCAGATCCACGCCTTGCTGGTGGTCGACGACGAACAGCGCGTGGTCGGCGCGCTGAACATTCATGACCTGCTCCGCGCCCGTGTGGTCTGACGTCTGATTTGTCTCGACAAATCAGACAAATCAGGCAAGCCGCTCTTGACGCTTTCCCATCACGCATAGCCAACAATCCCAACCGTGCCCACATCCCCCTACCTCGCCAACCTCACCGCCGACATCCTCGCCCGCGCCGCGAAGATCCGCCTGGCGGTATTCGACGTGGACGGCACGCTGACCGACGGCCGCCTGTGGTACGGCGAGGACGGCCACGAGACCAAGGTGTTCCACGTGCATGACGGACTCGGCCTGAAGCGGCTGCAGGCCAACGGCGTGCAGGTCGCGATCATCACCGCGCGGATCAGCCATCCGGTCGCGCTGCGCGCCGAAGAGCTCGACATCGCCCACGTCTACCAGGGCCAGGGCGACAAACGCGCCTGCCTGCTGCAGCTGCTCGAAGCGCTGCAGCTCGGCCCCGAACAGGCCGCCTTCGTCGGCGACGACCTGCCCGACCTGCCGCCGATGCACATCGCCGGGCTGGCCGTGGCGGTGGCGAACGCGCATCCGTGGGTAGCCGAGGCGGCGCACTGGCAGACCGCCAGGAGCGGCGGCCTGGGCGCGGCGCGCGAAGTGTGCGACCTGATCCTGCACGCACAGGGCAAGAGCGACGCCGAGCGGGAGCGCTGGCAGTGAGCCTTGCGCCTCTGGCTGCGCGACCGGCGGCTGCCGGCCGCGACCATCGCCATTGCGCTCGCCGCAGGCGTGGCCCAGTTGCTGCTGTGGTGGTTCGGGCCGGCCGCCGAAGACCAACGATTTCGTCGGCCCACCGCGCTCCGGCTACATCGCTCGACCACCGCCCGGATGACCGAATTCAACGTCGACGGGCAACCCAGCTTCCATCTGCAGTCGCCGCACCTGGAACGCCGCGAGGGCGACGATTCGCTCTACCTCAACTCGCCGACCTTCCAGTTGCCGGCCAACGCAGGCCGGCGTGCCCGACTGGAAGGGCCAGTCGCTGTATGGCTGGGTCAACAAGGACGGCACCGAGCTGAAGCTGCAGGGCCCGGTGGAGATGCACCGGGCGGCCTTCGGCGACACGCCGGCCGCGCGACATGCAGACCTCCGATGTCACGGCATGGCCGAAGGAGAACCGCCTGGAAACCGCGGCGCCGGCGCAGATGGTGCAGGGCGCCACTACAATCAGCGGTGTCGGCATGCGCGCCAACCTCAACGACAAGCACCTGGAGTTGCTCGATGATGTCCACAGCACGTTCCATGCCAGCGCAACGCCAGCGTCGCTAAGCTCGCGCTCGTCTGGCGCCTGGCGCGCTGGCCATGCTGCAGCCCGCGCTTGCGCCGCCAAGAAGAGCGATCGCCAGCAGCCGATCCACGTCACGGCGAAGTACGTTCGACGCTACCCAGCAAGCCGAACGGCATCAGCTCACTGACACGGCAACGTGCTGCTCACCCAGGGCACGCTGAAGGCGACCGGCGCCCAGGCCACGGTGTATCTCGACGCCGACAACCAGCGTCACGCCGGGTCATCATCACCGGCAGTCCGGCGCACTATCGAGCAGCTCGACGACAACGGCAACCTGATGCAGGGCAACGCCGCCACGCTCGACTACGACAACGTCAAGCAGATCGCCGTGCTCACCGGCAACGCATCGGTCAACCAGCAGGGCCGCGGCGAGCGCGATGGCGACAAGCTCACCTACAACACCCAGACCAGCCAGATGACCGGCGAAAGCAATGGCGACGGCCTGGTGCACATGACCTTCCAAGCCCAAGCCTGCCGGCCAGCCGTGCCGCCGCGCCGGCGCCGAGCCACCAGCAGCCCGACAGCCGCAGGGACAGCACTGTAGCCGATGCTTTCCGCCGAAGGTCTGCAGAAAAGCTTCAAGGCGCGCCAGGTCGTGCGCGATTTCGCGCTTCTCGATCCGCGAGGGCGAAGTGGTCGGCCTGCTCGGCCCCAACGGCGCCGGCAAGACCACCTGCTTCTACATGGTGGTCGGCCTGATCGAGGCCGATGCCGGCACCATCAAGCTCGACAAGCAGGACATCACCGGCCTGCCGATGCACGCGCGCGCCAAGCTCGGCATCGGCTACCTGCCGCAGGAAGCGTCGGTGTTCCGCCGGCTCAGCGTGGCCGACAACATCATGGCCGTGCTGGAACTGCGCGACGACCTCGACGCGCGGCAGCGCAACGCCGAGCTGGAAAGCCTGCTCGACGAACTGAAGATCGCCCACATCGCCGGACAGAAAGGCATCAGCCTGTCCGGCGGCGAGCGTCGCCGGGTGGAGATCGCCCGCGCGCTGGCCGCGCAACCCGCGCTACATGCTGCTGGACGAACCGTTCGCCGGCGTCGACCCGATCTCGGTCGGCGAGATCCAGCGCATCGTGCGGCATCTGAAGGAACGCGGCATCGGCGTGCTGATCACCGACCACAACGTGCGCGAGACGCTGGGCATCTGCGACCGCGCCTACATCCTCAACGACGGCGAGGTGCTGTCGCGCGGCACCCCGGCGCACATCCTCGCCGACGAGAAGGTGCGCGAGGTCTACCTGGGCCGCGAATTCCGCCTCTGAGGTACCCGTCGCGGCCTGCTTGCCGCCCGCGACCGCAGGCTATGGCCGCGCCCGCAGGCAAGCGTTACGATGACCGACGATTCCCCTCGACCTGGCTGGCATGAAACCCGCACTGCAGTTTCGCCTCCACCAGCAGCTGACCCTGACGCCGCAGCTGCAGCAGGCGATCCGCCTGTTGCAGTTGTCGCAGCTGGAGCTGGAAGCCGAATTGCGCCAGATCGCCGAGAGCAATCCGTTGCTGGAGTTCGCCGACGAGAGTCGAGGACGACGAGGCGACCGGGCGACGCCGAGGCCGAAAGCGAATACCCGAGCGCCGAGAGCGTCGTCGCCGCCGGCAGCGAGCACGACGACGACGACGCCAGCGACTGGTCGGACGGCGGCGGCGTCGCCGAGGCGCCGATCGACTTCTCCAGCAACAGCGTCGGCGCCAGCAGCAGCGGCTCGCGCGGCGACGACGATTTCGAGCCGCAGAACGCCGCGCCGGAAACCCTGCAGCAGCACCTGCTGTGGCAGCTCAACCTCGCCTCGTTCAATCCGCGCCAGCACCTGATCGCCACCGTGCTGATCGACGCGCTGAATCCCGCCGGCTATCTGGCCGAAGGGCTGGAGGCGGTGCTCGCCGCCCTGCCCGCCGACCTCAACGCCAGCATCGAGGAGATCGATGCCGTGCGCCGCCGGCTGCAGGGTTTCGACCCCGCCGGCGTGGGCAGCCTCGACCTGCGCGACTGCCTGCGCGTGCAGCTGGAACAGTTCGATCCGGACACACCGCAGCGCGAGCTGGCGCTGCGCATCGTCGACGATGAACTCGACCTGCTCGCGCGCAACGACATCGCCCGGCTGGCGCGGCGCCTGCGCGCCAGCGAGGACGACGTGGCAGCCGCCGCGGTGCTGATCCGCAGCCTCGACCCGCGCCCCGGCGCGGCGCTCGACGCCACCCCGGTGGAATACGTCGCGCCGGATGTCTACGCGTTGCGCGACGGCAACCGCTGGCGGGTCAGCCTGAATCCGGACGCCCAGCCGCGGCTGGGCCTGAACCAGCACTACTGCGGCCTGATCGCCCAGGCCCGCGGCGAGGATGCCAGCTGGATGCGCGGCCAGCTGCAGGAAGCGCGCTGGCTGATCAAGAGCCTGGAATCGCGCGCCGAGACCCTGCTCAAGGTCGCCGAGGCGATCGTGCGGCGGCAGAGCGCGTTCCTCGACTACGGCCCCGAGGCCATGCACCCGCTGGTGCTGCGCGAGGTGGCCGAGGAGGTGGGCATGCACGAATCCACCATCTCGCGCGTCACCACGCGCAAGTACATGCACACTCCGCGCGGCACGTTCGAACTGAAGTACTTCTTTTCCAGCGGCGTCTCCACCGAGGACGGCGGCAGCGCCTCGGCCACCGCGATCCAGGCCATGCTGCGCAAGCTGATCGAGGCCGAGGACGTGCGCAAGCCGCTGTCCGACCAGGCCATCGCCGAGGAACTGCAGCGCAAGGGCATCCAGGTGGCCCGCCGCACCGTCGCCAAATACCGGGAGGGGCTGCGCATACCCACGTCCAGCGAGCGCCAGCGCGCTGGCTGATTCCGCAGGGTATGCACGGGGAACTTGGTTACCGGAAAAACGCTCCCATACCTGTAGCAGGATGATTGACGATGTGCCGTCGCCACCTTGGGCCCGGCACGTCCACCCCGCCGCGAAACGCGGCACTGCACCACCAGAGGAGGCGCCCCATGCAATTCCAACTCAGCGGCCAGCAGATTGAAGTCACCCCGGCCCTGCGCGACCACGCCACCGCCAAGCTCGACCGCCTCACGCGCCTCGACGACAAACTGCTCAGCCTCGCGATCGTGCTGTCGGTCGACAAGCTCCAGCAACGCGCCGAAGGCACGCTGGGTGTGATCGGCGCCACCTTGCACGCCGAGGCCAGCGAGGCCGACATGTATGCCTCCATCGATGTGCTGTTCGACAAGCTGGTCAACCAGTTGCGCAAGCACCGCGAAAAGGTCGCCGACAAGCACCAGCGCGAAGCGCGCGAAGAGCGCCAGTACGGCTGATCCCGGCCGCAGCTGGCCGACCACGGCCCGCCCGCTCCAGGGCGGGCCGTTTTCTCCCCGAACACGCGTATCCGCTCAAGCTGGCACAATGGCCATGCCGTCGCAAAGGCCCGCCGGGGTCCGCCATGCGGCGCAGAGGACCCAAGGCTTGGACCGGATCAGCGCACGACAACTCTACGATGGCGTCCACGAACGCATGGCCTTGCGCTGGGTATCCGGCATGCGCGGCGAAGCGCGCGCGCTCGAGCCGGGCGTGGCGCAGGCGCGCCGGCCGTCGCTGATCGGCTACCTCAACGTCATCTACCCGAACAAGATCCAGATCATCGGTTCGGAAGAACTGAATTACCTCGACGGGCTGGATTCGCGCCAGCGCTGGGAGGTGATGCACAAGATCGCCGCCTACCAGCCCGTGGCGCTGATCGTGACCAAGGACCAGGCCGTGCCGGCCGACCTGCGCGAGGTCGCCGAGGAAACCAACACGCCACTGTGGATCAGCCCCAAACGCGGCCATGAACTGCTGACCTACCTGCAATACCACCTGGCGCGCATGCTGGCGGCGAAGACCACCCTGCACGGGGTCTTCCTGGAGGTGTTCTCGATCGGCGTGCTGATCACCGGCGAGGCTGGTTCCGGCAAGAGCGAGCTGGCGCTGGAGCTGATCAGCCGCGGCCACCGGCTGGTCGCCGACGACGCCACCGAATTCACCCTGATCGCACCGGACGTGATCGACGGCGCCTGCCCCGAGCTGCTGCAGGACCTGCTGGAAGTGCGCGGACTGGGCGTGCTCAACGTGCGCGAAATGTTCGGCCACATGTCGGTCAAGCCGTCCAAGTACCTGCGTCTGGTGATCCATCTCAAGCCGCTGCGCGATGGCGAGGGCAACCTCGGCGACAGCGGCGACACGTTGACCCGCCTCACCGGCGACATCGGGCACCGCGAGATCTTCGACGTGCCGGTGCCGATGATCACCATTCCGGTGGCGCCGGGACGCAACCTGGCCGTGCTGGTCGAGGCCGCCGTGCGCAGTCATGCGCTCAAGAGCAAGGGCATCGATCCGGCACAGACCTTCATCGACCGCCAGGCGCATCAACTGCGCCGACTGCCCCCATGGTGAAAGCATGAGCGACAACACCCCCCTGCTCAACCCGTTGGTCGACCCGCGCGAGATCCACCTGATCGTGCTGACCGGCATGTCCGGCGGCGGCAAGACGGTGGCGCTGCGCGCGCTGGAGGACCTGGAGTTCTACTGCGTCGACAACCTGCCTTCGGCCCTGCTGCCGCAGCTGGTCAACGCGGTGATCACCGGCGGCAGCAAGCATCGGCGCATCGCGGTGGGCGTGGACGTGCGCAACCGCGGTGCGGACTTCGTGCAGATGCCCAGCGTGCTGTCGGAACTGGCCGGCGCCGGCGTGCAGGTGCACCTGGTGTTCCTGGACTGCCGCGACGAAGTGCTGATCAAGCGCTATTCGGAAACCCGCCGGCGCCACCCGCTGGCCACCCGCCGGTTGTCGCTGGCCGACGCGATCGTCGAGGAGCGCCGGCTGCTGCGCCCGTTGATGGCGATCGCCGAGAAGGTCATCGACTCCAGCGAACTCAACGTGCACCAGTTGCGCCGGCTGGTCGCCACCGGCTACGCGCAGGCTACGGAGGGACTGACCCTGATGTTCCAGTCGTTCGCGTTCAAGCGTGGCCTGCCGCTGGACGCCGACTTCGTGTTCGATGCGCGCTGCCTGCCGAATCCGCATTGGCACCCGCGCCTGCGTCCGCTGTCGGGCAAGGACGCGCCGGTGCGCGAGTTCCTCGACGCCGAGCCGCTGGTTGGCGAATACTTCACCGACACCGCGCGCTGGCTGGATGCGTGGCTGCCGCGCTTCGAGCAGGACGACCGCAGCTACGTGACCATCTCGATCGGCTGCACCGGCGGCCGCCACCGTTCGGTCTACCTGGTCGAGAAACTCGCCGCCTACTATCGTGCCCGCCGCGACGGCGTGCTCACCTTCCACCGCGAGATCGAGTGATGGTCATGTCGCGCACGACCACGATCCGTGCAGGCCGCCGGCCATGAGCGTCGGCGTGCTGCTGATGACCCACGAGGCGGTCGGCCAAGCGCTGATCTCCGCCGCGCACCACGTGATGCCGAAACTGCCGCTGCGGGTGGCGGCGGTGGAGGTGCCCCCCAGCGCCGATCCGGACGTGATGCGCACGCTCACCGCGCACCACGCGCGCGAACTCGACACCGGCGACGGCGTGCTGATCCTGGCCGACCTGTACGGCGCGACGCCGTGCAATATCGGGCTGTCGCTGGCCGCGCTCGGCGTGCATCTGCGCTGCGTCTCCGGCCTCAACCTGCCGATGCTGCTGCGCGTACTCAACTATGCGGAAAAACCACTGGACGAACTGGCCGAGATCGCGGCCAGCGGTGGCCGCGGGGGAATCTTCATCGACCATGCTTGAGCAAGAAATCGTCGTTTCCAACAAGCTCGGCCTGCACGCCCGCGCCTCGGCCAAGCTGGTACAACTGGTGCAGGGTTTCAAATCCACGGTGTGGCTGGTCAGCAAGGGCCGCGAAGTCAACGCACAGAGCATCATGGGCGTAATGATGCTGGCCGCCGGCCTCGGCAGCCCGGTGACCGTCCGCGCCGACGGGCCAGACGAGGCATCCGCGCTGGCTGCGGTGGTCGCGTTGTTCGAGCGCAAGTTCGACGAAGGAGCATAACTTGTATGGGAATCGGGAATCGGGAATCGGCAATCGATAGAAGCAGCGAGCGCACGGGCGGGCAGTTCACCGCCAGTTTCATGCTGCAAGCGTTGCCGGTTCCTCGCCCCCCATTCCCCACGACATTCAGGAAGTCCCCTTGCGGGATTCCCGGCCCCGCAGGGAGCCACCCGTGAGGCACGTCCTTACCGGCACCATCGCCGCGCACGGCATGGCGCTTGGCCGCGCGCGGCTGGTGCAGCCCAGCCGCTATCTGGTCGACACCCGGCCGCTGGCCGAGGAAGAGATCGAGGGCGAGCTGGAGAAACTACATCAGGCGCTGGACACCGCGCGGCAGGAACTGCACGAGCTGCGCGGCAAGCTGCATGGTGCACTGGCGCGCGAGGTCAACGAGTTCATCGACGCGCACAGCCTGCTGCTGGACGACGCCGAACTGCTGCGCGGGTTGGACGACCTGGTGAAGATCGGCCACTACCGTCCCGGCGCTGCACTGAAGAAGCAGCGCGACCGCCTGTCCGCGGTGTTCGAGGCGATGGACGATCCTTACCTGCGCAGCCGCAAGGAGGACGTCGAGCAGGTGATCAACCGGGTGATCTCCGCACTGCAGCGGCAGACCAGCCCGGAGGAGCGCAAGCTGGCCGCACGCGTAGGCGAGATCCTGATCGCCGACTCCATCGCCCCGGCCGACATGGCGCAGCTGGCCGGCAACGGCCTGCTCGGCGTGGTCGCCAGTTCCGGCAGCGCCTACTCGCACAGCGCGATCCTGGCGCGCAGCCTGGGCCTGCCGATGCTGGTCGGCACCCGCGACGCGCTGTCGAACATCCACGACGACGACCTGATCCTGCTCGACGCCGAGAAAGGCGAAGCGGTGGTCCACCCCGCCGCGCAGGATCTGTCGCGCTACCGCGCCTGGCAGCGCGAGGCGGCGATCGAGGGACGCCGCCTGGCCAAGCTGGCGAACGCGCCCACGCGCACCCGCGACGGCGTCGAGATCGCCTTGCTGGCGAACGCCGAAACGCCGGCCGACGTGGCGATGGCGCGCGCCCGAGGCGCCGATGGCGTCGGTCTGTACCGCACCGAATTCCTGTTCCTCAAGCACAAGGGCCTGCCGTCGGAAGACGAGCAATTCATCGCCTACCGCGACCTGGTGATGGGGATGGGCGGCCTGCCGGTGACGATACGCACGCTGGACCTGGGCGCCGACAAGGCCGACGCCGCCGGACTCACCCTGCGCGGAGAAGACAACCCGGCGCTCGGCGTGCGCGGCGTGCGGCTGTCGCTGCGCTACCCGGCGGTGTTCTCCACCCAGATCCGCGCGATCCTGCGCGCCGCCTGCTACGGCCCGGTACGCGTGCTGGTGCCGATGGTGACGCAGCCGGATGAGCTCATCGCGGTGCGCACGCTGTTCAAGCTGGCGCGGCAGGACCTGAAGCGCGAGAACATCGACCTGCCGGAGAAGCTGCCGCTGGGCGCGATGATCGAGGTGCCGGCGGCGGCGATCAACGTGCGCGCGCTGCTGGAACACGCCGATTTCCTGGCGATCGGAACCAACGACCTGGCCCAGTACGTGCTCGCCGCCGACCGCGGCAACGACGCACTGGAAAACATCTACAACCCGCTGCAGCCGGCACTGCTGCGGCTGCTCTCGCACGTGCTCAGTGCCGGCCGTCGGGCGAAGAAGCCGGTCAGCCTGTGCGGCGAGATCGCCGGCGACGTGAACTTCACCGCACTGCTGCTGCTGCTCGGCCTCAACGAATTCAGCATGCACCCGGCGCAGATCCTGCAGGTACGCGACCGCCTCGCCGCGCTCGACCACGCCGACTTGCGCCGCCATGCCGCCCAGTTGCTGCGCGCGCATACCCACGAGCAGGCCGAAGCGCTGTTGAACGACATCGTGGGCGCGTCGACGCCGGGCTGAAGTTCATCGCTTCCGGCAGCGTGGGTCGCTCCGGCCACTGCCAATTTGTCACGAATTGTTTCGACGCGCTTCACATCTCCCGGCGCACTGTCAGCGATCAGGGGGGCCGCGGCGTGCACGTTCAGATCGCCCGGACTTCGGCACGGCTATTCCGTATATCTCGCGAAACCGATCACCGGCCAAGGGAGCGTTCACCATGAAAAAGTCTCTATACGCTGTACTTCTCGGCGGGCTGCTGGGGGCGTGCCTGGTGCCCTCGCTGGCCTCGGCGCAGGAGGTCTTCGACGGCACCTGGAAGATCGATCTGAGCAAGGCGAAGATGCCGCAGAAACCAGATGTCCTGCTGCTGCACAACGGCATGTACGAGTGCAAGACCTGCGTTCCGCCGATCAGCATCAAGGCGGACGGCACCGATCAGAAGGTCACCGGCCATCCGTATTTCGACATGATGGCCGTCAAGATCGTCGACGATCACACCGTCCAGGAAACGCACAAGAAAGATGGCAAGGTCGTCGCCACGTCGCAAACCGTGGTGGCGCCGGACGGCAAAACCGCAGCGTTCGAATTCAGCGACAGCAGCAACACGAATGCCGACCCGGTGACCGGCAAGGGCACCATGACCCGCGTCGCCAAGGGCCCCGCCGGGGCGCATGCCCTGTCCGGTTCCTGGCGAACGACAAGCTACGGGGATGTCTCGGACAACGGGCTGACCTTTACCTACAAGGTCGATGGCGACAACCTGAGCATGAGCAGCCCGACCGGGCAGTCCTACAGCGCGAAAACGGACGGCACGGACGCGCCCTACACGGGCGACCCCGGCACCACCAGCGTCTCGGTGAAGAAGCTCGGCAACAACGTCGTGCAGGAAACCGACAAGCGTGACGGCAAGGTCACCAGCGTCTCGAAAATGACGGTCGAGCCCGACGGCAAGACCATGAAGATAGCCGTCAGCGACAAGCTCCACGGTACCACCATGTCGTTCGTGGCAATGAAGCAATAAGCCCTTGTCGCGGGCTCTCCTCGCCCGCGGTCGCCGGTACCAATGCAGGGATTCCGCGGGCCATGGATGGCCTGCCGAATCAGTCGCAGCGCGCCGCGGGCTCAGCCGTCGAAACCGGTGCTCTCCAGAAACGCGTCCAGCAATGCGCCGCGGTATTTCCGCCGGTGCAGCAGCAGCGAGAGCTTGCGGCGCAGGTCGAGGAACGGCGTCTTCAGCGCCTTCAGCCGTCCAGTCGCCAGCGCATCGGTGACCGCCACCGCCGGCAGGCAGGCGATGCCCAAACCGGCCACCACGGCCTGCTTGATCGCCTCGATCTGGTCCAGTTCCAGCACGGTTTCGCCGGGCGGCAGCTGCGCCAGCACGCGCTCGCTGGTGGCCCGCGTGGCCGAACCAGGCTCGCGCAGCACCCAGCGCGCACCGGCGAAATCCGCCGGCTTCAGGCCGCGCCGGCGCGCCAGCGGATGTTCCGGCGGCGCGCATACCACCAGCCGGTCGTCGCGCCACGGCCGCACTTCCAGCAACGGATGCGCCACCGGGCCTTCGACGCAGCCGATGTCCAGGCTGTGCTCGAGCATGGCCGCGGCGATCGTCTCGGTGTTCGCCACGCGCAGGCGGATCGCCACCTGCGGGTGCGCGCGCACGAAACCGCCGAGCAGCTCGCCGACCAGGTAATTGCCCACCGTGTTGCTGGCGCCGATGCGCAGCTCGCCGCCCAGCTCGGCGCCCTCCTCGCGCCCGCGCCGGCCGAACTCGGCGTGGCGCTCCAGCAGCTCCTGCGCCAGCGGCAGCAGTTCCCGGCCACGCGCATTCAGGCGCAGGCGGCCGCGCTCGCGGTCGAACAGCGGCGCGTCCAGCTGTCGCTCCATCTCCGCCAGCGCCATGCTGGCCGCCGGCTGAGTCAGGTGCAGGCGCTCGGCGGCGGCACGCACGCTGCCGTGCAGCGCGATCTGCACGAACACGTCCAGCTGGCGCGGGCTGATGTTGATCATCAGCCGATCTTATCAGTATCTCTTATACATTCCATCACATTTTCCAAATTTTCCTGATTGACTCGCGAGCGGACAATGGCGCGATTGCCGGAGAGTCCATGCATGAACGCGCCATCCCTCGTAACCACTCCATCCCTGCTGCGCCAACGCGCCCCCGGCCTGCTGCTGGCGGTGGCGATCGGCTTGCTGGCGCTCTTGCTGGGGCGCTGGGCGCCATTGATCGGCGGCCCGGTGATCGGCATCGTGCTGGGCATCCTCGTGCGTAACCTGCTGTCGCCGGGCGAGCGCTACAACCCCGGCATCGCGTTCGCCGGCAAGAAGGTGCTGCAGTGGTCGATCATCGCGCTGGGCTTCGGGCTCAGCCTGGACCAGGTGGCGAAGACCGGCCTCGAATCGCTGTCGGTGACCCTGGTGACGATGACGGTGGCCTTCCTCGCCGCGTGGGGGCTCGGCCGCTGGCTCGGCGTGCACGACAAGCTGAAGGTGTTGATCGGCGTCGGCACCGCGATCTGCGGCGGCTCGGCGATCGCCGCGGTGACCCCGATCATCCGCCCGGACGACCACGACACCGCGTTCGCGATCTCCACCATCTTCCTGTTCAACCTTGTCGCGGTGCTGCTGTTTCCGCTGCTCGGCCACCTGATGAACCTTTCGGACATGGGCTTCGGCCTGTGGGCCGGCACCGCGATCAACGACACCTCGTCGGTGGTCGCCGCCGGCTACAGCTACAGCCAGGCCGCTGGCGACTACGCCACCATCGTCAAGCTGACCCGCGCCACCTTGATCATCCCGATCTGCCTGGTGCTCGCCTTCGTGGTCGCCGCGCGCGAGAAGCGCAAGCACGCCGCCGCCGGCAGCACGGGCAAGTTCAGCCTCGCCAGCATCTTCCCGTGGTTCATCCTGTGGTTCCTGGTCGCGTCGGCGGTGCGTACCGCCGGCCTGGTTCCGGTGACGATCCAGCCGTCCATCCACCTGCTGGCCGAATTCCTGATCATCGTGGCGCTCACCGCAATAGGTCTTTCCGCCAACCTGCGGAAGATGGCCGCCAGCGGTGCCCGGCCGATTTTGCTGGGGTTGGGCGTGTGGGCGGCGGTGTCGGTCAGTAGCCTGGCGGTGCAATTTCTGATCGGGCAGCTTTAGGCCTAGCTATCGAACATGGCTTATTTGCAAAGTACCCTGTCTGGCTGTCTGCCCAGCCTGGACCAAAGGCTGTCTTTCGCTATTAAACAGCTCTGAGCCGGAGACCGAGGTGATGGCCATACTTCGTACGCAACTCTGCCTCGTTGTACCGCTTGAGTATTTTTCCGTCGGTGACAGATACCTCGTATCCCCTAATGGCGCCCATGTCCTGACAACTGCTATGCGGCGGCGCTTCCGCAACGACGAGTAGAACTCCAGGTCTGAGCCACCCAGCAGCTGCGACGTTAGGTATCTCGGAGCAGCCACCTGGCCGAGATTGAAACTCCGCAGACACCCGCTTTGTGAGATCACGCGCCTGGATGCCAGTCGATGTGATCATGTATGCGGTCACCGACCACGAACCTACCCAGCCACCGTCACTTTGCGACACCACGAATGCTTGTGAACTTGGTGCCCACTCGACTTCTGCAAGGGACTCAATTTCAACCGGATCGGCGGAAACCATTTCGGTGAAACTTTTCACAACGAGTTGGCTGTCGTTGATCATCAGAACGCGCAAATGATCCGGCGACCATACGCTAGCAATTCGCCCATCCGGTGGAGCGTCAGCTATCGCTGTCGGCCCAGGCCACAGATATACCGCCGTTGAACTCCACTGACCCGGCTCCTCGACGCGCGCAGGCTCAACGGCACCAGCGCGAGCACCCAAGCTGGCTAGTGTCACCAGCACGCCTACAGCCCAAGATCTGATCTGCGCTGCCACCATATTTCCCCTTGCGGGCGTACGCCCATCCTGGCCAAGAAGCCACGTTAGCCACTGACACAACAAGCAGGCAGCTCAGGCCTTCCCCTGCTCCACCAGCGTCAACGCCACCTTGTCGCGCAGGTACACCGGCAGCGCCAGTTCGGGCGCCTGCACATGCCCGGCCTTGAACTCGCGCAGCGCCAGCTCGGCGACGTGGGCGGCCTGCGGGTAGCGCATGCCATCCGCCGAATGCAGCGTGCCGGTAAGGTGCTTGCTCAGCACAGTGGCGTAGGTACCCCAGCCGGTGCCGACCACCTGCCAGGCGCCGGCCTCGGGTAACACGAGCGACTCGGCGGTGCAGATGCGTTCGTCGTCCAGCGCGATCAGGCCACCGCTTTCGTCGCGGCGATAGCAGGCGGCGTAGATCTCGCCCATGCGTGCGTCGATCACGGCGAGGATGGCGGTGCCTTCTTCTTCCGGCGCCTCCAGCGCCAGCGCGGCCAGCGAGGAGATGGTGATCACCGGCAGGTCCAGCGCCAGCGCCATGCCCTGCGCCAGCGAGACGGCAAGGCGCACACCGGTGAACGCGCCGGGCCCGCGGCCCACCGCGATCGCATCCAGCGCGTGGCGGCCGATGCCAGCCTCGGCCAGCAGCTCGTCGGCCATCGGCAGCACCAGCTCGGTGTGCCGGCGCGGCGCGATCTCGCTGCGGGCGATCAACTCGTCGCCGTGGATCAGGGCGACGGAGCAGGCTTCGGTGGCGGTTTCGATCGCGAGCAGATTCATGATTTGTCCATGATAGCGGCTGACGGCTCGCCCGGTTCGGTTGATGTCGGAGCCGCCGGCATCGGTATGTTCGCGTACCAGTCGATGCGGCGGGTCAGGTACATCATCAAGCCGACCACCGCCAGCAGCACCAGCGCGCCGATCAAGAGCGCGTACTGCTCGGCTGCGATCAGCCCGTACAGCATCGCGTAGATCAGCCCCAGCACGCCGCCCAGCAGCAGGCCGGCGCGTCGCGCGTGCAGCACCGCCATCGCGTAGCCGCCTACGATCAATACCACCGCGGCCGCCGCCAGCGCATAGGCCGGGCCGAAGCCGATCTGCTCGGACAGCGCCAGCAGCACCACGTAGAACGTGGCCAGCGCCGCGCCCACCAGCAGGTATTGCACCGGGTGCACGCGCAGCCGCTTGAGTACTTCGAACAGGAAGAACGCCACGAAGGTCATCGCAATGAACAGCAGCCCGTACTTGCCCGCGCGCACGTTGCGCTGGTACACGTCGACCGGCTGGTACAGCTGCACGCCGAAGGCGGAAGCCTGCAGCGCGGCCCTCATGTCGCTGTCGGTGTCGGTCCAATGCTGGCCGTAGCTGCGGTTGAGATCGAGCAGGTGCCAGTGCGCACTGAAGCCCTGCGCGTCGATCCGGTGTTCCAGCGGCAGCGCCGCGCCGACGAAGCTCGGATCGTTCCACGGTGCGCGCATCGTCACGTCGGTGCTGCGCGCCAGCGGCAGCAACTGCAGCGCCTCGGTGCCGGCCAGCTTCAGCGTGATCTGCACATCGATCGGCTGCCCGCCCAGTGCATCCAGGTCGACCGGCACCACCACGTTCGGCCACGGGCCGAGCCGATCAGCCGACGACTCGAAGCGCGCCGGCCGGCCGTTGATGCGCAGCTCGGTGACCTCCCGCAGTCCGCGCAGGTCGCCGACCGGCAGGCGCAGTTCGGCCTTGTCGCCCTGCCATGGCGCGCTGCTGGCGCGGCGGAACTGGGCCAGGTCCTCAGCCCGGAACTGCCCACCGAGCTTCACCATGGCGACGAACACCGGTGCGGCATAGATGCCGTAGCTACGCGTCTCCACCGCCATCGCCACGTCCAGCTTCAGCGTATCGGCCAGCATGCTCTCGCTGCCGGCGCGCCACTGCGGCGGCTGGCCCTGCGCCACCGCCACCTGTTGCAACGTGGGCACCACCAGCACCGGTCCGCCCAGCACCTGCCGGGCGCCCCAGCCCTGCGCGATCTGCGCGATCGCCCCTTCGCGCAACTGCTGCCGCTCGCTCACCAGGCTGCCCACCTGCAGCAGCGGTATCGTCATCAGCAACGCCAGCACGCCGATGCCCAGCACCTTGGCGGTCACTGTCTGTGTCCACTTGACCATGTCCCAGCACTCCCTTGATCCGGAGCGTCAATTACAGCGGGACGCGCGGCGCCGACGCGGGCGACCGCGGGCGAAATGCTGGCGATCGGCGGCCAGCTTCGGGCCATGCCGTTGCCACGCTTGCCGGCGGGCCGCCGCGCTCGGCCAGAAGCCGGCGGGTCCATGACATCACTGCCGGCGGACCCTGCGGCAGCTACTTGAGGTAGCTCTTCAACACGGCAAGCACCGGCAGCAGTTCGTTCTGCTGCTTCGTGTTGCCGGCGTGGGCCACGTGGGAGCGCAGGTGCCCCTCCATCACCTGGAGGATCAGGCCATTGATCGCGCCGCGCACGGCGGCCAACTGTTGCAGCACGGCGCCGCACTCGGCGTCGCCATCGATGGCACGTTCGAGCGAGGCCACCTGGCCACCGATGCGGCGAACCCGGGCGACCAGTTTCTTCCGGTTTTCCTGGATGTGGGACATGGCGACGGCCTACCGGCTATATACTATGGGGGAGTATATAGCCAGAGAACGGACCATGCCCGCCCCCGACGTCTCTCCATTCGCGCACAGCCACCAGTTCAACCACGTCGACGCGAAGGCGGAGCGCAACACCCGGCGTGTCGTGTTCATCACGGCGGCCATGATGGTCGTGGAGATCGTGGGCGGCTACTGGCTGAACTCGATGGCCCTGCTGGCCGATGGCTGGCACATGAGTTCGCACGCGCTGGCGATGGGCCTTTCCGTGATGGCCTATGCGCTGGCCAGGCGCTACGCGAAGGACCGGCGGTTCGCCTTCGGCACGTGGAAGATCGAGATACTCGGCGGCTTCAGCAGCGCCTTGCTGCTTGCCGTCGTCGCCGCACTGATGATGGTCCAGTCACTGGAACGATTGTTCGTGCCCGCCGCGATCCACTACGACGATGCGATCCTGATTGCGGTGATCGGCCTGGGCGTCAACCTGCTGTGCGCGTGGCTGCTGAAGGGAGAGCACGGCCACAGCCACGCTCACGGACATGCCCACGATCACGGGCAGGCTGGCCACCACCACGATGTGAACCTGCGGGCGGCCTATCTCCACGTCATCGCAGACGCAGCAACTTCCGTGCTCGCCATCGTCGCGCTGGTGGGGGGCAAGCTTTACGGCGCTTCCTGGCTCGATCCGGTCATGGGTATCGTGGGCTCGATCCTGGTGGCGCGCTGGGCCTTCGGCCTGCTGCGCGAGTCCGGCAAGATTCTTCTGGACGCCGAGATGGATCAGCCGGTAGTGGAGGAAATCCGTGATGTGGTGAAGGAACATTTCGCGACGGCTGCCGTCAGCGACCTGCACGTCTGGCGCGTCGGCCGCGAGAGCTACGCCTGCATCCTCGGGCTGGTTGCCACCACGGCCATCAGCGCCGGGGAAGTCCGCCGGCAGCTGGCCGTCCACGAGGAACTGGTGCACGTCACGGTCGAGATCACCATGGCCTGAAAGCTGCCCGATCCGACCTCAGGGCAGCACAGGAGCGCATTGCTACGCGGGCGGCTGCCACAGTTCGATGCGGGTGCCTTCGGGGTCGATCACCCAGCCGAAGCGGCCGAACTCGCTTTGCTCGACGCGCTCATCGACCTCGATACCGGCGGCACGCAGCTGCGCCAGCAGCGCGTCGAGGTCGTCGACGCGGAAGTTGATCATGTACGGCTGCGAGCCCGGTCCGAAGTAAGCGGTATCGGCGGCGAATGGCGACCACAGCATGTAGCCGGGGCGCTGTTCGTTCTCGTCGAAGCGGACGCCACCCCAGTCGTCGACGTTCAGGCCGAGGTGCTGCGCGTACCACGCACTGAGTGCGGCGGGATCGCGCGACTTGAAGAAGATGCCGCCGAGTGCGGTTACCTTGGCCATTTCGCGTTCCTTTTTCGATCGGGTTTGATGGCACTTCTCCGGGCGCAAAACAACGGAACGATGCACCAAGAAAAACACCTGGCCTGCGCCACCATCGGCCGGCATGGATGCGCCGCAGTCGCAGGCGGAGCAGCTGGCATTGTTCCCGATGGCGGCCTCATGCGCCACCTCAGGGGTAGTAACGGGAAGCTCCGGGTATTTCTCCCCTCGCCTGACGCGCCGCCCCGTGTGATGCTGTTTGCCGGCGGCGACTCCCCAGGCACGGATCACGCGCGATCGCCGCATAGCAACTGCCACTTCGAAGCATCACCCACCAACGAGGCAAGCATGACCACCCAAGCGAGCAAAGCCGACCACTTCCACCGCCTGCACGTCGCCGGCGACCCGCTGGTTCTGTTCAATGTATGGGACGCCGGTTCGACCAAGGCGGTGGCGGCAGGCGGGGCCCGTGCCATCGCCACGGGAAGCTGGTCGGTGGCGGCAGCCAACGGCTTTGCCGATGGCGAGCGCGTGCCGATCGACGATGCGCTGGCGAACCTGAAGCGGATCGTGGGCGTCACGGCACTGCCCGTCACGGTCGATCTTGAAAGCGGCTACGGCACCGACCCCGATGCAGTGGGCCGAACCATCACGCGCGCCATCGACGCCGGTGCCATTGGCTGCAATCTGGAGGACAGCTTTCCGCACGACGGATCACTGCGGCCCCAGGAGGAGCAGAGCCGCCGCATCGCAGCGGCGAGGGCCGCCGCCGACGCGGCGGGCATCCGGTTCTTCATCAATGCCAGAACCGATGTCTTCATGCTGGCCAAGGGGGAGAGCCACGACGAGGCCCTGGTGTCGCTCGCGCTGGAACGCGCAGCGGCCTACGCCGCGCATGGCGCCGATGGGCTGTTTGTGCCGGGACTCATCAAAGCCGGCCCTGATCGAGCGGATCGTCAAGGCGTCCCCCCTGCCGGTCAACGTCATGATGGCCGAAGGCGCACCATCGGTGCGCGCACTTGCCGATCTCGGCGTGGCGCGGGTCAGTCACGGGCCGTGGCCATATATCGCGCTGATGAAGCAACTGGAGGAAGCGGCAAGGTTGGCACTCGCCTAGAAAGTCGGCGCCACGCGTCCGCGTCGGTTGGAACCACGGCGCTCGGGAGCACGAGGCTTCAGCAGCATGGCGCTTGCTCCGCGTGTATGAGGTGGGCGCCTAGCGCCCGCCAGCGGCCTCGGCGGTGCTGGCGCTGAAGAAGGCCTGCACATCCGCCAGTTCGCGCGTGCGCGGCATCGGCGGCAGGCTGGCGAGGAACAGCTTGCCGTAGCCCTTGCCGGTCAGACGCGGGTCGCACAGCACGAGCACGCCGCGGTCGTGCACGTCACGGATCAGGCGGCCGGCACCCTGCTTCAGCGCGATCACCGCGCTGGGCACCTGCCAACCCATGAACGGGTTGACGCCGGATTGTTCCAGCGCGGCGAGGCGCGCCGTCAGCACCGGATCGTCGGGCGCGGCGAACGGCAGCTTGTCGATCACCACCACGCTGAGCGCCTCGCCGACCACGTCGACGCCTTCCCAGAAACTCGCCGCGCCGAGCAGCACGCCATGGCCGCTGGCGCGGAATTCCTCCAGCAGTCGCGGCCGCGGCGCGGTGCCCTGCACGAACAGCGGCCACGGCACCTTGTCCTGCAGTAGTTCAGCGGCGCGGCGCAGGGCGCGGTGCGAGGTGAACAGCAGGAAGGCGCGACCGTGGGAGGCGTGCAGCACCGGCAGCACCGCCTCGATCACCTGCTCGGTGTAGTCGCGCGCGTTCGGATCGGACAGGCCGGACGGCAGGTAGCACAGCGCCTGGCGCGCGTAGTCGAACGGGCTGTCCAGGCTCAGCGTCTGCGGCTCGTCCAGGCCGAGCTGGCGCGCGAAGTGGTCGAAGTCGCCGGCCACCGACAGCGTGGCCGAGGTGTGGATCCACGCCGCCTGGGTGCGCTCGCGCAGGCCGCGCATCGGCACCGCCAGGTCCAGCGGCGTGGCGTACAGCGCGAAGCCGCGCGGAAAGGTTTCGTACCAGCGCACGTCGTGATCGCCATGCGACTCGACGATGCGGTCCAGCCGTTCGGTGAACAGTTCGGCGCGTTCGTGCAGGTTGGCAAAGCCGCGCGAGCGCTCGGCCTGCGAGGCGAGCAGATCGGCCAGGGTAGCAAGCAGCTCGCGCAGGTCGTGCAGCGAGGCGCGTATGTCGGCGCGATCCTCCAGCAGCTGGAACGCGCCGCGCGCGGGCAGCGGCTCCAGCGCCAGACGCAGTTTGCGCAACGCCTCCTGCAGCGCTTCCACCGGCTCCAGCAGCAGGCCGATCGCACCGGTGATGCCGCTGCATTCGGCCAGCGCGTCCTGCGCCAGTTCGGTGAGCTGACGCGCGCTGATGCTCTGCGAGAAGAACTGCCCGGCCAGCTCGGGAATCTGGTGCGCCTCGTCCAGGATGAACGCCGCGGCGCCGGGCAGGATCTCGCCGAACCCTTCCTGCTTCAGTGCCAGGTCGGCGAACAGCAGATGATGGTTGACCACCACCACGTCGGCCTCCAGCGCTTCGCGGCGCGCCTTCACCACGTGGCAGCCCTCGAAGAACGGACACTCCACGCCGAGGCAATTTTCCGGCGTGGAGGTGACCCGCGGCCACAGCGGCGATTCCTCCGGCACCTCGGCCAGCTCCATGCGGTCGCCGCGGCGGGTGCGCGCGGACCACGCGCGGATCGTCGCCAGCTGCGCGGCCTGCGCACGCTCGAAGGTGGCGCCTTCGCGCACGGTCTGGTCAAGCCGGTACAGGCACAGATAATTTGCGCGACCCTTCAGCAGCGCGGTCTTCAGCCGTGCACCCAGCACCGAACGCACCTTCGGCAGGTCGCGGAAATAGAGCTGATCCTGCAGCGCCTTGGTGCCGGTGGAGATGATCACCCGCTCGCCCGACAGCAGCGCCGGCACCAGGTAGGCGAACGTCTTGCCGGTGCCGGTGCCGGCTTCGGCGATCAGCGTGTCGCGCCCGGCGATCGCCTGCTGCACCGCTCGCGCCATCGCCTGCTGGGCAAGCCGCGGCGCGAAGTTCGGCAGCTCGCGCGCAAACGGGCCGTCGGCACCGAGCAGGGCGCCGACGTCGTCGGACTCGGTGTCATCGAGGTCGTTCATCCGCCAAGTATGGCGGAGTGGCAGCGTGCGGCAAAACGGTAACGGGAACCTCGGCCGACGCCAGCGCATCCACTTGGCAGCACCGCGCCCGCCCGCACGAAGGAGAACCGACGTGAGACTCTTCGCACCTGCTCTCGCACCCGCACTCGACCTGGTCGACATCCACGGCCAGCCGATCATGACCAGCAGCCGCGGTCGCCTTACCCTGCTGTCGTTCTTTCGCGACGCCGCCTGCCCGTTCTGCAATTTCCGCATCTACGAGCTGACCAGCCAGCATACGGAGCTGGCCGCGCGCGGACTGGACATCGTCGCCGTGTTCAGCGCCTCGCAGGCGGACGTGCGGCGCTTCGCCGGGCAGCGGCCGCGCCCGTTCCAGATTGCCGCCGACCCCACGTCGAGCGCGCACGAGCTCTACGGCATCGAGCACTCGCTGTGGCGCAAGCTGAAGGCGATCGTGACGCGCATGCCGACCCTGCTGAAGGGCATGCGGCTGGTCGGCCTCGCCGGGCTCAACACCGGCAACCTGATGCCGGCCGACTTCCTGATCGACGGGCACGGCTGCATCGTGGAGGCCTACTACGGCCGCGACGCCGGCGACCGCATTCCGCTGGAACGGGTCGAGCAGCTCCTCTCCCGCGTCCGCACCAGACGCGCGGCGTAGCCCTTCCGGCCGTCACTGGCGGCAGCGCCGATCATGCCTCACCATGCCGACACTGCCACGGGGAGACCACCATGACGACCGAACTGTGCATGCTGATGTGGAGTGTCGTGCTGGGGCTGCTGCAGATCGCGCTCGCCGCGGCCTGCTCGGTCGGCCAGCGCGGACTGGGCTGGGCCGCCAGCGCGCGCGACGAATTGAAGCCGCCACTCAGCGGCATCGGCGGCCGGCTGGATCGCGCCCGCGCGAATTTCCTGGAAACCTTTCCGCTGTTTGTCGCCGTGGTGCTGGCTGCGCACCTGCTGCAGCGATACGACGGCATAACCGCGCTCGGCGCCCAGCTTTATTTCTGGGCGCGGCTGGCCTACGTGCCGGTGTACGCCGCCGGCATTCCCTACCTGCGCACCCTGGTCTGGGCGGTGAGCATCGCCGGTATCGTGCTGGTGCTGGCGGCGCTGTTCTGAGCTGCGCGGGCCGAACCGATCCATGCATTCGGCACCTGCTCAGTATCGCCGGATTTGTTGCTGGCTTGCTGGCGCTGCCGTCATGTTGCTGTCGGGTAGTCCCAGCTTGTCGAACGCGCACGGCGGCCGCGTTGATCTGGTGCGCGTATCGAAGTCCGAACATCGACTCTATCTGATGAGCGATGGCCGAATCATGGCCGCGTTCCACATCGCGCTAGGCCGGCACCCTGTCGGCACCAAGCAGCAGGCGGGCGATGGGCGGACGCCGGAGGGGCGCTATGTGCTCGACTATCGCAACGCAGGCAGCGCTTTCCACAAATCCATTCACATCTCCTACCCAAACAGCAGTGATCTGGCAGCTGCGAAACGTCGTGGCGTCAAGCCTGGCGGCATGATCATGCTGCATGGCCAGAAGAACGGACTGGGCTGGCTGGGCGCGATCAGTCAGCGACTGGACTGGACCGACGGCTGCATCGCGCTAAGCGACGATGACATGGACGAGCTGTGGCAGCGTGTCGATGTCTCCACGCCGATCCAGATCGATCCCTGAGCCCACGGCTCAATAGCGCGGCACGCCCGCCTTGTGGCACTGCCCCACCCAATTGCGCGCCGTCTCCGCACCGGCCGGATCGCGCGCCTGCAGGCGCATCTCCACCATAGTCTGCCAGTTGCGCGCGCACAGCGGGCCGAGTTTGGGACCGAGCGACCAGGACTCGTGGGCAAGCCGCTCGGCGTTTGCAAAATCCTTCAGGCGCACCGCCACCTCGGCACGCTCCTGGAGCAGCTCGGGCGACTGTGGGCTGAGCTTCAACGCCTGATCCAGCTTGATTGCAGCACTGGCGTATTGGCCGGTCTGCTCGTCGTGCCTGGCGGCGTCCTGCAGTGCAGTGACGCCGGGATCGCGCAGCGGGTTCACGTCGATGATGGATTTCTCGCGCTCGCCAGCGGCACGGATCGCGGCCACCTGATCATGGGCAGGCGATGGCGCCGGTGCCTGCGGCGGCGGCGTGGTGGCGAACATGCTGCAGCCGGCCAGCAGGCTCGTGGCCAGCAGCAGTGGCAGGGAAAGGTGTTTGCTCGGGCGACGCATGCTCAGTTTCCGTTCGGTGCATCGGGCGCAGGAGTAATCGCGCCCGTGGAAGGTGGATTATCGCTGCCGCCGAACAGGCTTTGCCAGAAACAGCCTTCGGCGTCGGCCGGCAAGCTGCCGGCGATCACCGGCACCTGCTGCGCGCCTTCGCACTGCGGCTGCGTGCGTTTGCCGCTGGACGGATTGATCCAGGCCATCTCCAGCCCCTCGCCGGGCGCGGCCGGCAGCGGCCGGCTCGGCAGCTTGGCGAACAGGTCGCGCCACGCGCGCAGGCCGCCGCTGGCGCCGAACAGGGTGGTCGGCTTGTTGTCGTCGCGGCCCATCCAGAACACCGCCAGGTGCTCGCCGGTGAAGCCGGCGAACCAGCTGTCGCGCATGTCGTTGCTGGTGCCGGTCTTGCCCGCGGCATGCAGCCGTGCCAGCGCGGAATTGCCGAGCGCGCTGGCGGTGCCGTACTCGGCCACCTGCTGCATCGCCCAGGTGGTCAGCCGCACCGCTTCCTGGTATTCGCCGCGACCAGCCTGCACCTGGTAGCGCTTGATCGTGCGGCCGCTTCCATCGAGCACCCCGCGCACTGCTACCAGCGGCAACGCGTGCCCGTCGGCGGCGAGGTACTGGTACAACTGGGCCAGCTGCAGCGGCGCCAGATCGAGCGCGCCGATCAGCAGCGACGGGCTGGGGGTGATGTCGCCGATGCCGAACGATTTCAGGAATGCCTGGACCCGCGGCAGGCCCACCTGCAGCCCGAGGTGGATGGTGGCCAGGTTCCACGAATGCGCCAGCGCGTCGACCATGATCAGCGGGTCGTGGCTGCGGTGGTCGTCGTTCTGCGGCGTCCAGTAGCTGCCGTCCGGCTGGCGCATGCTGATCGGGCCGTCGTCCATCAGGCTGGCCAGGTTCCAGCGCTCCGGCTCGGTCAGCGCCACCAGGTAGACGAACGGCTTGATGGTCGATCCGACCTGCCGGCGCGCGTCGAGCGCACGGTTGAAGCCCTGATCGCCGGGGATCTTGCTGCCGACCACGGCCAGCACGCTGCCGGTTTGCGCGCTGGTCACCACCGCCGCCGCCTGTACCCCGTCGCCGCGCTTGCCGAGTCCCTTCAGCGTGCTGGTGATCGCCTGCTCGGTGTACAGCTGGGCGGCCGGATCGAGCGTGGTGAAGATCGACAGGTTGCCCTCGCGCAGCGCCTGCTCGTCGAAGTCGGCGGTGATCTGCTTGCGTACCAGGTCCATGAAGGCGGGAAAGCGGTTGTGCGGCAGCTGGCCGTTGGCGACGATGTCCAGCGGCGTGGCTTGCGCCGCATTGAGCTGGGCGGCGCTGATCAGGCTGGTGTTGAAGAATTCCTGCAGCACCAGGTTGCGCCGGGCCAGCGCGCGCTGCGGCGAGCGGCGCGGATCGTAGTAGCTTGGCCCCTTCACCATGCCGATCAGCAGTGCGATCTCCTGCGGCCGCAGGTCTTCCAGCCGGCGCCCGAAGTAGAACTCCGACGCCGCCGCGAAACCGTGCACCGCCTGGCCGCCCTGCTGGCCGAGGAAGACGTCGTTGACGTAGGCCTCGAGGATGCGCCCCTTGCTGTAATGCGCCTCCAGCAGCAGCGACATCAGCGCCTCGTTGATCTTGCGCGTGAAGTTCTGGTCGCGGCTGAGGAACAGGTTGCGCACCAGTTGCTGGGTCAGCGTGGATCCGCCCTGCACGGTGTGCCCGGCGCGCAGGTTGGCGAACGCGGCGCGCGCGATCGCGCTGAAGTCGATGCCGATGTGATGGTTGAAGTCGCGGTCCTCGACCGCCTGCAGGCCGCTGACCAGCAGCGGCGGCACGTCGGCGAGGCGCACGAAGCGGCGTTCTTCCTGGCTGGCACCGTACAGCGTGGCGATACGCGCCGGGTCCAGATGGGCCAGCTCGATCGGTTTGCTGCTGGCCGCGTCCTGCACCGATTGCACCGTGCCGCTGCCGAGCGTGACGCGAACGCGCTTGGGCAGCTCGCCGCCGTCCGGGCCGGCGTAGCCGCGCGAGGCGATCGTGTAGTGCGCACCCTGCTTCGTCCAGCTGCCGGCGACCTGTCCCTTGCCGTCATTGCTGTAGCCGGCGAAGGTCAGTTCCAGCTCCAGCGTCGCTGGCGTCATCGGCGTGCCGGCGGCCAGCGGCAGGGGGCGCGCATAGACCTTGGTGGGTACCGCGAACACCAGTTCGTTGAAGCGGTCCTGCACCCGCTTGTTCAGCACCAGCGTGTATGGCAATACGAAGCCGAACAGCAGGCCCATCCCGATCCAGAACGGGATGCGCAGCCAAGGCCAGCAGCGCTGCGCAAACGAGCGAGTACGGGTCAAAAAGGCCAACGTGGGGGATTCCGGCTATCGAGTGGATGGATCATAGGGCCTGCTACCCGGCGGGCGTCTGAACGCAACGGCCGGTTTCATGGCCGAATGCGGGCAATATGGCGCGCACCTAACGCGGCGATGCCCACATCGTGGCATCGGGGTGGAACGGGCGCGGGCGGATGCCGAGCAGGCGCTGCAGTTCGCTGTTGTCGGCGATCAGGTCGCTGTCGAGCCGGCTCAGCGGGCCGCGCAGCGGCGGCAGCGTGCGCTGGCCCAGCCGCAGCAGCCAGCCGGGCAACGGCAAGGGCACGGTGGCGTGCGACAGGCTGCGGCGCACCCGCACGAACATCTCGCCGGAGCGCAGCCGTTCGCCGCCACCGATCGGCAAGATCCGGCCGGCCGCGGCCGGGCATTCCAGCGCGGCCAATACCGCCTGCGCGATGTCGTCCGCGTGCACCGGCTGGCGCAGGCCGCGCCCGGACGGCAGCGGAAACACCCGCAGCCGCATCGCGCGGCGGGCGATCGGGGTGAGGCTCTTGTCCAGGCCGGCGCCGTAGACCAGGGTTGGTCGCAGCACGGTCCAGGCGCAACCGTGCCGCGTGCAGGCAGCGGCCAGCGCCTCCTCGCCGTCACGCAGGCGACGCGCGAGGTCGCGCTCGGCCGGCACGCTGGAATCGCGCTTGGTTTCGGCACTCATCGAGCTGGTGGCGATCACCCGCGGCGAGTCGGCCAGGGTGACCTGTCCCAGCCAGTCGGCCAGTCCCTGCAGCGGGCCGAAGCTGATGATCGCCGACAGAGGCGGCAGCACCGGCACGCGGTCGGGCAACGTGCCCTGCAGCCAGGCCACCCCGGCCTGCGCAGGCCGCGGCTGTCGGCTCAGGGCCAGTACCGATTCGCCGCTGGCGAGCAGGCGCGGCAACAGGAAATGGCCGATCTGGCTGCTGCCGCCGAACACCAGTACCGTCATGCCGCGCTCACCCGCCACGCCGCAGGCGGACGTCCAGGTCGAGCACGCGCGGATTGGCAGGGGCGAGCTTGCGGGCGCGCTCCAGCGACTGGCTGGCGCCGATGCGGTCGCCGCGCGCCAGTTGCTGCTCGGCCTGGTCGAGCCACGCGCCAGCCAGCCGGTTGGCCAGCACGCCCTGCGCGGCGTCGCCGGGCGCCAGTTCGGCGAAGTTCGCCAGCATGTCGCCCGCGCTGCCCAGGTTGCCAGCGGCGAGCGCCTGGTTGAACTGTTGCTCGACCTGGCCGGGCAAGGCCTGCAGGCCGTGCAACGCCGCCGCGTTGTTGCCGTCGATCGCCAGCGCACTGCGGTACAGATCGTACGCACTGTCGCCGGGCGGCATCATGATGTCGCCGTGCTCGGTGGCTATCTGCGCGCGCTGCACCAGCCGCGCCACCGCTGCACTCTGCTGCGGCGATACGACGGCAGGAGCGACCGGAGCGACCGGCGCCTGCGCATGGTGCGGAGCCGCGGGGGCGGTCGGTGCCGTCGATGCCTTGTCCAACCGCGCCCTCGCCGCGGCGAGGTCCGCCGATTTCGGCGCCAGTTCCGCCGCCTGGTCGAGCAGCTTCGCCGCCTGCGTCGTGTCGCCGTCATCGAGCGCAGCATTCGCCTGCACGGTCAGCGCCTGCGCCACCTTGCCGAGACCGGCGTGGACTTGCGCGTTGTCCGGGTCGAGCTTGAGTGCTGCCTGGAAATGGGCCAGCGCGGTGTCGTCGCCGCTGCCGCCGATGCGGCCGGCGCGCAGTGCATCCTGGCCGGCTTTGAGCGCCGCCTCCAGCGCGCTGTTGTCCTGCTTGCGCGTCTGCGCCTGCAGCGCACGCAGTGCTGGCAGCGCACCGTTGTTCGGCTGCAGCGCAGCAAGTTGCTCGATGCGCGCATCGGCCGTCGCGTTGTCCTTCGCATCCAGCGCTGCGCGGGCCTGCGCCGCCAGCGCGTCACCGACCTGGTCGAGCCCGTGAGCCGCCACCGCATTGTCGGGGTCGGCGCGCAGCACGCGCTGGTACAACGCACCGGCGCCCTCGGGGCCTTCCAGCCTGCCGGCGGCCAGCGCCTGCTGCGCCTGGTCGACCAGGTCTACCGTATGCACTTGCGCAGCGCGGGTGCTGGCGATCGCGTGATCCAGCCGGTCGATGTCGCTGCCGCCGCCGAGCAGTTCGCGGGCAACCGCCGCCTGCTGCGTGGCCTGGGCCAGCTGACCTGCCTGCAGCGCGGCATCCGCCTGCGCCAGCATGGCCTGGCCGACCTGGCGCAGGCCGTCGCGGGCGCGGTCGTTGTCCGGCTCCAGCGCTGCGGCGGCCTGGTACAGCTCGCGTGCGCTGGTGCCGTCCTGGCCGTCCAGACGGCCATCCCTCAGCGCCTGCTGCGCCTGCGTCAGTACCGTGTTGAAGTCGGTGCGCGGCAGCATCCCGCGCAGGCTGTTCTGGTTGAACCAGAGTACGCCGGCCGCCACGAGCACGATCAGCAGCAGGACCACCCAACCGCGATGACGCTTGCGCCGCGACGATTTGGCCGTCCTGCCATGCGGCCGGCGTGGCTCGATCGAAACCTGCGGCAGGCCGTCCGCGGCCGGTGTGCGCGGGGCATCCAGCCGATCGAGGTCGCCCAGGGTGGGTTCGGTGCGAATCGGTGGCTGTGCGTCGTGCTGGTCTCGGCGTCCGTTCATGGTCCGTGGCTGTGACGGGAGTCGCTGCAGCTTAACATCGGGCTGCCAGCCACCGTTCCGCCCGCCAGCGGGCATTGCGCGGTCATTCAGCCGACGCCGACCCGGCGCACATCGATCACGTTCGGTAGCGCCAGCAGCTTGCCGAGCAGGGTCGAGAGCTGCTCGAAGTCGCGCACGCGCAGGGTGAAGCGCATCTCCGCCTCGCCGGTGCGCACGAACAACCGACTGGACGAGGCGATGATGTGGGTGCCGGCGTTGCTGATCACGCCGGTGACGTCCTTCTGCAGGCCCTTGCGGTCGTAGCCGCGCAGCTCGATGTCGACCTCGTACGCCTGCGCGGCGGCGCTGCCCCAGCTCACCTCGATCACCCGGTCCGGATCGCGGCGTGCCAGCCGCGCCAGGCTGCCGCAGTCGGCGCGATGCACCGAGACGCCGCGGCCCTTGGTGATGAAGCCGCGCACCGGATCACCGGGCAGCGGCTGGCAGCAGCGCGCCAGCGTGGTCAGCAGGTTGCCGATGCCCTCGATGCGCAAGGCGCTGTGGTCGAGCGTGGCATGGCGCGAGGCCACCGGCGCGCTGGACTGGGTGACCGCGGGCTCCGGCGGCTGCGCCGCCTCCTGCAGCACGCGGGCAATCTGGCCGGGGGTGATCTCGCCCAGCGCCAGCGCGACCAGCAGCTCGTCCTGGTTCTTCAGGTGGAAGTGCGCCGGCAGCTTCGTCGAGTCCGCACTGCCCAGCGCCAGGCGCTTCAGCTCGCGCTCGAACATGGCGCGCCCCACCGCGAGGTTCGCGTCGTGGGCGATCTTGCGGAACCACGCGCGCACCTTCTCGCGCGCGCGCGCCGTGTTGAGGTAGCCGTGGTGCGGCGACAGCCAGTCGCGGCTGGGCTCGGCCACCTTGGCGGTGAGGATCTCGACCCGGTCGCCGCTTTGCGGCTGGAACGTCAGCGGCACGATGCGCCCGTTGACCTTGGCGCCGCGGCAGCGATGGCCTACCTCGGTGTGCACCAGGTAGGCGAAGTCCAGCACGGTGGCGCCGCGCGCCAGGTCGAACACCTCGCCCTTCGGCGTCAGCAGGTAGACGCGATCTTCCAGCAGCTCGGTCTGCAACTCAGCGGCCAGCGCACTGTCGTCCTCGCCGCGCGTATCCAGCAGCTTGCGCATCCAGGCGATCTTCGCCTCGAACTCGGCGTCGCTGCTGCCGCCTTCCTTGTAGCGCCAGTGCGCGGCCACGCCCAGTTCGTTCGCGCGGTGCATCTCGCGGGTGCGGATCTGCACCTCCAGGGTCTTGCCGGACGGCCCCAGCACCGCGGTGTGCAACGACTGGTAGCCGTTCGCTTTCGGCCGCGCGATATAGTCGTCGAACTCGCCCGGCAGATGCGGCCACAACGAGTGCACCACGCCCAGCGCGGCGTAGCAGTCGGTGATGTTGTCGACCAGCACGCGCATCGCGCGGATGTCGTACAAATCGGAGAAGTCCAGCGACTTGCGCTGCATCTTCTTCCAGATCGAATAGATGTGCTTCGGCCGTCCGGCCAGCTCGGCATGGATGCCGGCCGCCTCAAGCGCGCGCTGCAGTTCGCCCAGCGAGTCGCGGATGAACGCTTCGCGATCGGCGCGGCGCTCGTCGAGCAGGTCCGCGATGCGGCGGTAGGTTTCCGGCTGCAGGTAGCGGAACGCCAGGTCCTCCAGCTCCCACTTCAGTTGCCAGATGCCGAGCCGGTTCGCCAGCGGCGCGTGGATGTCGCGGGTTAGCCGCGCCAGCGCCTGGCGCTCGTTCTCCGCCAGCGCCGGCGCTGCGCGCATCCGCGCCAGCTGGCGCGCCAGCAGCACGAACACCACGCGCAGGTCGCGCACGATCGCCAGCAGCAACCGGCGCAGCCCCTCGGCCGCGCCCTGCGGCGGCCGCTGCGCATGCAAGGCCCACACCTGTTCCGCCGCCTGCTGGCCGTCGACCAGCCGCTGCAGTTCGGCCGGCAGCTTCGCGCGGCGCTCCGCCCACAACGCGGGATCGGCCCGGGCCAGCTCGAACCACAGCGCCGCTGCCTGGGTCTGCGCGTCGCAGCCGAGCATGCCGAGCAGGTCCAGCACGTCGGCACACTCGGCCTGGTTCGCCACGCGGGCGGCGCAGGCCTCCAGCGCGTCGGCCAGCACTGGCGGCAGCATGCCGGCGCGGTCGCGCCATGACTTCAAACTGGGGGCGGCGATGGACACGGCTTGAACCATGCAACGATCTTACGACAACGCGGCCAGCGCCCTTGCCAGCCGCTTCGCCGAAACCGGTTCGGCGGTTTTCAGTTCCTGCGCGAACAGCGACACCCGCCACTCCTCGATCAGCCAGCGCAGCTCGTCGAGGTGTTCGCTGCCGGCGGCGCGGTGCTTCAGATATTCGCGCCAGTACGGCATCACCTGCAGCATGCGCTGCTGGTCCTTCGCGGGGTCCTGGCGCAACCGCTCCCCGCGCAGACGCATCGCCTTCAGGTAGCGCGGATAGTGCGCCAGCCGCGCCGGCGGCAGCTCGCGCAGAAAGCCCGGCGTCAGCAGCGCGTCGAATTGTTCGCGCAGGTCGTCGTAGCTGGCGCGCGCGAAGCCCAGCAGCGGCGGCTGCAGCCACGGCTTCAATTCGGCTTGCGCCTCTATCACGGGTTCTGCCAGCTTCAGGCGCTCGACGCCGGCGCCGAACAGCTCGCGCGCGCACTGCGTGCGCAGCGCCTCGAACGCGCCGGCGGTGCGCACGTCCAGCTCGTGGCGTTGCAGCAGGTCGGCTAAGCCGCCTTCGAGCAGATCCTCGCGCAACCCATCGACACCACCGAGTGGTGCGTATTTCAGCGCCAGTGCATTGCCGATCGGCAGCCGCCGGCGTGCCTGTTTGGCGTCGCTGGCCAGCGCATTGCGCAGCAGCCGCACCACCCCTCGCAGGTGCGCCGCGCGCGCCTCGTCGCTGCGCTCGAACACCCGCAGCGCGACCGTCTCGCCCAGGTCGACCAGTGCCGGGAACGCGGCGAGGCCGCCGTCGGAGCGCACCTGCGCCGGGATCTCCTGGAAATCCCAGCTGACGACGTCCTCGCGGGTCAGCTCGATATCCGTCTTGCGCGAGAATGCCTCGCGCGCCTGGCCCTCCCATTGCCCGCGCAGCGCGCCCAAGTCGCGGCTGCTGGCCAGGGTCTTGCCGCGCTCGTCGTGCAGGCGATAGCGCATCAGCAAGTGCGGCGGCAGATCGATGGCGGCGAATTCGCTCGCCGCAAGATCGACGCCAGTGGCGCGTTTCAGGAACGAAGCCAGGGCTTTCGCCAGCGATTCGTCGCGCGGCGACTCGGCCTCGACGAAGGCGCGCGCGAAATCCGGTGCCGGCACGAAGTTGCGGCGCAGCGCCTTCGGCAGCCCGCGGATCAGTTCGGCCACCTTGTCGGCGAGCAGGCCCGGCACCAGCCATTCGCAGCGCGCCGCCGGCAGCGCGTTCAGCATCGCCAGCGGCAGGTGCAGGGTGACGCCGTCAGCCTCGTCGCCGGGGACGAAGCGGTATTCGAGCTTGTAACGCTGCGGCCGCTCCTGCGCACCCTGCGCCCGCGGCACTCGGCCATCCATGGCCAGCGGTGGTATCTCCAGCGCTGCAGGAAACGCCTTCGCATCCAGCCCCGCACCGCCGACCAGCACATCGTCCAGCGACCAGCGCAATGAGGCCTGCTCGGCCGGGCGCGCCTTCCGGTACCACGCGTCCAGCGCACGGCTGCTGGCGATTTCCTCGGGCAGTTTGCCTTCAAAGAACGCAACCAGCTCGTCCTCATGGCGGACCAAGCCTTCGCGGCGCTGCTTCGCCTCGATGCCGAAGGCATCCTCCAGCACACGCTGGTTCGCACGCACGAAATCCGGGGCTGCTCCTGCGCGTCCTGCGCCCGCAGCACTTGACCTTCCATGGTCGGCGCTATCGAGGTCGCCGCGCACCAGCGCCTCGCGCAGAAAGATCGCGTGGGCCAGCGCGGGGTCCTGCTGCTGGAAGGTGACCGGCCGCTTCTCTACCAGGACCAGGCCGAACAGGCTGACCTGCTCGTAGGCCACCACGCAGCCGCGCTTCCTCGACCAGTGCGCATCGCGGCAACTGGTGCGTAGCAGGTGCGCCGCTTGCTGCTCGATCCACAGTGGCTCGACGCGCGCGTTCGTCATGCCCCACACGCGCCCGCCCACGTCGAGGATCTGCGCGGAGAAGATCCAGCTCGGCGGCGCCTTGGACAGCGCCGAACCGGGGAAGACCTGGAACTTTCGCTCGCGCGTGCTCTGGTAGATGCCCTTCTCGTCCTTGCGGCCGACCTGGGTTGGCAGGCCGGCCAACAGGCAGCGATGGATCGCCTCGAGGAGACGATCCATCGCTGCCTGTTGATCAACAACGCGCTCTCCGCGTTCGCCTCCTCTCCCCTGTGGGGAGAGGATTGAGGTGAGGGGCTGGGGCTGGGGCTGGCGTGAAGCTTCATGCGAAGCGCGTTTGTTCTTGTCAGCACCCCGCAAAGCCGTCCCCTCACCCCGACCCTCTCCCCGCAGGGGAGAGGGAGCAGAGCGCCATCCCAGCTCCTGCACCACCAGCAGCAACTGCCGGTGCAATTCGCGCCATTCGCGCATGCGCATGAAGCTGAGGAAATGCCGCGAGCACCAGTCGCGCAGCTTCGACTGGGTCAGTTCCTCGTGGGCGTCGTGGTAGGCGCGCCACAGGTTCAGCACGCCGACGAAGTCGGACTTCGGGTCGGCGAACACGGCGTGCGCGGCGTCGGCCTGCTGGCGTGCATCCGACGGGCGCTCGCGCGGGTCCTGGATGCTGAGAAAGGAAATAATAGTGAGCAGTTCGCGCAAGACATGCAGCTTCTCGCCTTCCACCAGCATGCGTGCCAGTTGCACGTCGATCGGCAGCCGCGCCAGGGTGCGGCCAATCGGGGTGAGCCGGCGCGCGTCGTCGATCGCGGAAATCTCGGTCAACCGGCGGAAGCCGTCGGCGACCACGCGCGGATCGGGCGTCTCCAGGAACGGGAACTCGTCCACCTCGCCCAGCTGCAGCGCCAGCATGCGCAGGATCACGTTGGCCAGCGACGAGCGCAGCAGCTCCGGATCGGTGAACGCGGCACGGCTGGCGAAATCGGCCTCGTCGTACAGCCGATAGCAGACTCCCGGCCCCACGCGGCCGCAGCGGCCCTTGCGCTGATCCGCAGCGGCCTGCGACACCGGCTCCACGTGCAGCCGTTCGAGCTGGCTGCGCTGGCTGTAGCGCTTCACACGCGCGGTGCCGGTGTCGATCACGTAGCGGATGCGCGGCACGGTGAGCGAGGTCTCGGCCACGTTGGTGGCCAGCACCACGCGCCGCTTGATGCCGGGCTTGAATACGCGGTCCTGGTCGCCGGCCGACAACCGCGCGTACAACGGCATGATCTCGGTTTCGCGATACTGCCGGCGCGACAGCAGCTGGTGCGCGTCGCGGATCTCGCGCTCGCCGGGCAGGAACACCAGCACGTCGCCGCGCGGGTCATCGTGGCTGATTTCGTCGAGCACGGCGGCGATATGTTCGGCGCTGCCCTGCTGCATGTCCTTGCTGCGGCCCTGCCGCGCGGCGATCTCGTCCAGCGAGCGCCAGCGCAACTCGACCAGATACGCACGCCCTTCCACCTCGACTACCGGCGCACCGCCGAAGTGCTCGGCGAAACGCGCGGTGTCGATGGTGGCCGAGGTGACGATGATCTTCAGCTCGGGTCGCTTCAGCGCCAGTCGCTTCAGGTAGCCGAGCAGGAAATCGATGTTGAGGCTGCGCTCGTGCGCCTCGTCGATGATGATGGTGTCGTAGGCGCTCAGCCACGGATCGCCCTGGGTCTCGGCGAGCAGGATGCCGTCGGTCATGAACTTGACCAGGCTGCGCTCGGACACCTGGTCATTGAAGCGCACCTGGAAACCCACGATGTCACCCAGCGGCGTGCCGAGTTCCTCCGCCACCCGGCGCGCCACGGAGCGCGCGGCCAGCCGGCGCGGCTGGGTGCAGCCGATCATGCCGGCCTCGCCGCGGCCGGCGGCCAGGCACAGCTTCGGCAGCTGGGTGGTCTTGCCCGAGCCGGTCTCGCCGGCGATCACCACCACCTGATGCTCGCGGATCAGCTTGACGATGTCCTCGCCGCGCGCGCTGATCGGCAGCGACTCGTCCAGCCGGATCGGCGGCTTGGCGGCCGCCCGGGCGCGGCGCCTGGCTGCGGAGCGCTCGATATCCGCGACCAATGCCTCCAGCTTGTTGTCGTCGGGGCGACGCGATAGCGCACGCCAACGCCCCAGCAGGCGACCGAAATCGCGGCTGGATACCGTGTCCAGTTGCCTGCGCAACTTGCGCAGGCCGGGATCGGCGGCGGATTCGGGCATGGGCGGCGGGACGTCGTTCATCGGACCGCACATGATAACTGCTGGCGCCCCGCCGACTTGATAGCCCCCCGCTATCGGCTGCATCGGAAGGATTCATTTCTCCGCCGCCGCCGGGGCCGCTAATGTTGGCCAAGGCAGTCAACCCATCACAGGAAGGAGCAGCACATGGCCATTTCCATCGGTATCGCCAGGAAAGATCGCGAACAGGTCGCCAAGCAGCTGTCCAAATTGCTGGCCGATACCTATTCACTGTACCTGAAGACCCACAGCTTCCACTGGAACGTTACCGGGCCGCAGTTCAACAGCCTGCATACCATGTTCGAGACCCAGTACAACGCACTGTGGCTCGCCGCCGACGAGGTCGCCGAGCGCATCCGCACCCTGGACGTGTTCGCCCCCGGCTCCTACAGCCAATTCGCCAAGCTCAGCGCGATCAAGGAAGAAGCCGGCGTGCCGGACTGGAAGGAGATGGTGGGCCAGCTCGTCGAGGGCCACGAAATCGCCGCCACCACGGCTCGCAATACGCTCAAGGCCGCCAACGCGGTCGGCGACGACGGCACCGCCGACATGGTCACGGGTCGACTGAAGGAGCACGAGAAGACCGCGTGGATGCTGCGCTCGCTGCTGAGATAAGCCGGCCGGCGCGCCTCGTTCGCCCTCGCAGAACACCAACGGCACCTTCCCGCGAAGGTGCCGTTTTCATGCCAGGCGCCTTCCACACGCCGCCACGGCTGACCTTGCGCTGACCGCGGTCGACGATCTTTATTGAGCCCGGTGCCATGGATTGGTTAAGCTCCTCGGGCTCTACCGCCTGTTGCGCAGGCTTCCTTCGGGGATTTTTTTGAGCGCCACCGCAGCAAACCACAACCGCCGGTATCCGCTGCTCACGGCGATCGTGCTCGCCCTGCTCGTGGCCGCGATGAACATCGGGCTGTGGTGGTATGGCAACCTGCCACACGGCCCGGACGACTGGCACGGCAAGATCGGTGGTTTCTCGCTGTCGGTATTCCAGCGCTACCAGAGCCCGTTCAAGCAGGACTACCCCAGCGACGACGACATCGCCGCCGATCTTAAGCTGCTGCACCGCTACAGCGACCGGGTGCGCACCTATACGATGCAGCAGAACCCGCAGCTGTACCGGCTGGCGCAGAAGGAAGGCCTGAAGGTGATGGCCGGCGTCGAGATCGACAAGCGCCTGGACAACAACGAGCGCGAGATCGAGCTGCTGATCGCCAAGGCGCGCGCCTACCCCGACACGATCACCCGCGTCATCGTGGGCAATGAAGTGCTGTTCCGCAACGACCTCCCGCCCGAACAGATGATGCTTTACCTGGATCGGGTGCGCGCCGCCGTGCACCAGCCGGTGTCGATCGCCGAGCCGGACTACATCTGGCTGAAGTATCCCGAACTGGCCCAGCACGTGGATTTCGTCACCATCCATCTGTTCCCGTTCTGGAACGGCATCGCGCGCAAGGATGCCGTACCCGCCGCGCTTGGTGCCTACCAGTCGATCCGCCAGCGTTACCCGGACAAGCCGGTCGTGGTCGGCGAGATCGGCTGGCCGTCCAATGGCGACCGGCATGAGTACGCGGACCCGTCGGTGTCGAACGAGGCGATCTTCCTGCGCGACTGGATGAACGTGGCCCGGCAGGAGCACATCGACTACTTCCTGCTCGAGGCGTTCGACCAGCCGTGGAAGGAAAACCTGGGCGAGGGTCGCACCGGTGCGTACTGGGGCATGTTCAACGCCGACCGCCAGCTGAAATTCCCGCTGACCGGCCCGGTGACCGAGGACACCGCGTGGCCGTGGAAGGCGCTCGCGGCGAGTCTGCTGGCGCTGCTGCCGATGATCTTCTTCGCCCGGCGCTTCAGCCGCTTCAAGCTGACGGGACGGCTGTTCTTCTGCATGCTGATCCAGCTCGCCTGCGGCCTGATCGTGTGGTCGGCCACGCTGCCGTTCAACTTCTACCTGAGCTGGGTCGACTGGACCATGCTCACGCTGCTGTTCCCGGCGCAGATCGCGATCCTGGCGATCCTGCTGATCAACGGCTTCGAGTTCACCGAGGTTCTGTGGCGGCGCGAGTGGATGCGCCATGCCGGCATGCTGAAGCCCGACCCGCCCGGCAAGCAGCCGTTCGTGTCGATCCATCTGGCCTGCTACAACGAGCCGCCGGAGATGGTGATCGTCACGCTCGACTCGCTGGCCGCGCTGGACTACGCGAACTTCGAAGTGCTGGTGATCGACAACAACACCAAGGACCCGGCGGTGTGGCAGCCGGTGCAGGCGTACTGCGAGAAGCTCGGCAAGCGCTTCCGCTTCTTCCATCTGGAACCGTGGCCCGGCTACAAGGCCGGCGCGCTGAACTTCGGCCTGAAGGAAACCGACCCGCAGGCCGACGTGGTGGCGGTGATCGACGCCGACTACGAGGTGCGCGCCGACTGGCTGGCCACGCTGACCGGTTACTTCCATGACCCGAAGGTGGCGGTGGTGCAGTGCCCGCAGGCACACCGCGAGTTCGCGCACAACGCATTCCGCCGGATGACCGCGTGGGAATACGACGGCTTCTTCCGCATCGGCATGCATCACCGCAACGAGCGCAACGCGATCATCCAGCACGGCACCATGACGATGGTCCGGCGCAGCGCGCTGGAAGGCACCGGCGGCTGGTCGGAGTGGACGATCTGCGAGGACGCCGAGCTGGGCCTGCGCCTGATGCACGCCGGCTACGAGCTGGTCTACGTCGACGAATTGATGGGCAGGGGCCTGACCCCGGCCGACTTCAAGGCGTACAAGAGCCAGCGCTACCGCTGGGCGTTCGGCGCTATGCAGATCCTCAAGGGCCGTTGGGATTGGATGACGACGAAGGGGCCGCTCTCGGCCGGCCAGCGCTTCCACTTCCTCACCGGCTGGTTCAGCTGGTTCGCCGACGCGCTGCACCTGGTGTTCACCCTGATGGCGCTGTTCTGGACCGCCGGCATGATCGCCTACCCGCAGTACTTCAGCCTGCCGATGCAACTGTTCCTGATTCCGGTGATCGGCTTCTTCTTCGCCAAGGCGATCTTCGGCATCGTGCTGTACCGCGCCCGCGTGCCGTGCGGCTGGTATGACACCTTGATGGCCTCGCTGGCCAGCATGGGCCTGTCGCACGCGATCGCCCGCGGCATCCTGCACGGCCTGACCCGCGAGAAAACTTCGTTCGTGGTCACCGCCAAGAGCCGGCGCCTGGGCGGCAGCAACTTCGCCGCGTTCGCGCCGGTGCGCGAGGAGCTGCTGATGGCGATCGCACTGGCGCTGTGCATCGTCGGCATGGCGCTTGGCTACGGCACCCGCTACATCGAGGGCACCTTGTGGATGTTCATCCTCGCCGCGCAGTCGATCCCGTACGTCTCGGCGGTAACCGGTGCATGGATCGCGCACAAGGCGGGCGACAAGGCTGGCTGATGCGACCAGCCGATGCGTCCTTGCCCGCATCGCAAATGGAACATGACGCTCCGGCTCCGATGCCGCGATGACCAGCGCGCATTCATGCGAAGCCCACCTCGACTTGGGTAAGCTGCCCTCACTCCGCAAAATCGTCATCGAGGATGAACCCCCGCGCATGCGCCGCCCCCGCCGACGCCTGAGTCCTCTACTGCTGCCGCTGTTGCTGCTGGCATCACCAGCCCATGCCGGGGTGCGACTGGTGCTGGATGGCGTCGAGGATCCGCTGAAAGCGGCAGCGGCCTCCGCTGTCGAGCTGTCGCAATACGCGACCCGCGAAGTCAGCGATGCCCAGGTGCGGCGCCTGTACGAACGTGCGCCCGACCAGGTGCGGTCCGCGCTGGAGCCGTATGGCTACTACGACGCCACCGTCACCGGCAACCTGCAACAGGTCGGCAGGGACTGGCAGGTGACCTTGCATGTGCGGCCGGGCGAGCCGGTCAAGATCACCAGCGTCGATTTGAAACTGGACCAGGAGGCGGCCGACCTGGCCCCGATCCGCCGCGCGCAACGCGCGATCGAACGGCTCAAGGGCAAGCCGCTGGACCACGGTGCCTACGACGCGGCGCGCGACGCCCTGAGCGCACAGCTCACCGCCAACGGATTCCTCGACGCTCGCCTGCTCACCCACCGGGTCGAAGTCACCCGCGCCAACCACAGCGCCGCGATCAAGCTGGCGTGGCAGGCCGGCCCGCGCTATCGCTACGGCCAGGTGCATTTCGACGGCTCGCAGTTCAACGACGGCTTCCTCGATCGCTACGTGCCGTTCAAGTCCGGCGACTACTTCTCGCAGGCGCAACTGCTGGAACTGCAGCAGGCGCTGAACGGCGCGGATTATTTCGCGGTGGTCAACGTGCAGCCGGACGTGGATGAAGCGAAGCACGGCGTGGTCGATGTCACCATGCAGCTGGCGCCGGCCAAACGCACGATCTACACCGGTGGCCCGTTCATCGGCACCGATACCGGCTTCGGCATGCGCGGCGGCATGGAGCGGCGCTGGGTCAACCGGCGCGGGCACAAATGGAAGAACGAACTGGTGGTGGCGCAGAAACTGAAGACGCTGTCGACGCTGTACTCGATCCCGCTGCCCGGCGACAACCAGCGCAGCTACAACTTCGGCGCGAACTTCCGCGACGCGAACACCGCCACCTCGCAATCGCGCACGCTGGAGCTGGTCGGCAACGAGACCCGCCAGTGGCACGGCTGGACCCGCACCCTGGGCGTCCATGTGTTGTCCGGCACGTTCACCGTGGGCAAGCGCAGCAGCGAGCCGGACAGCACGCCCGGCATCGAACGCGGGCAAAGCACGCTGGTGTTCGGCGAAGCTGCGCTGACGCGCAAGCATGCCGACAACCCCGACTTCGTGCATCGCGGCTGGGTTCTGAGCGTGGCCGCGCGCAGTACCGCCGGCAGCCTGCTGTCCGACGCCAGCTTCAGCGAATTGACCGCCGATGCAAAATGGATCCGTGCGTTCGGCGCAGGCCAGCGCAACCGGCTGATCCTGCGCGGCAGTGCCGGCATGACCTGGACCAACGACTTTGCCGCGTTGCCACCGCAACTGCGCTTCTTCGCCGGCGGCGACCGCTCGGTGCGCGGCTACAGCTACCAGTCGATCGGTCCGCGCAACAGCGCCGACCGCGTGATCGGCGGCAAGAACCTGCTGGTCGCCAGCAGCGAGGTCGAGCACTACTTCACGCGCAACTGGGGCATGGCTGCGTTCGTCGATGCCGGCAACGCGTTCAGCGGCACCGACTACCGCCCGAAGATCGGCGCCGGCCTCGGCCTGCGCTGGCGCTCGCCGGTGGGCATGATCCGGGTCGACTTGGGCACGCCGGTCCACGACGATCGCGCGCATGGCATCCAGCTGCACCTGGTGATCGGCCCGGATCTGTGAGGACGGGAATCGGGAATCGGGAATCAGGAACCGAAAAGGCTCATCCACTGAACGTCCTACCCACCACCGTTCACCCTGAGCGTAGGCCCGAAGGGCCGAAGTCGAAGGGCCACCATTGATGGGCAGCCCTTCGACTTCCTCGCTCCTCAAAGCCGCGGCCATCCATGGCCGCTCTCCGCGTGCGCTGCGCTACGCTCAGAGCCTGCCCCGGACGCGATCCGGGGGCGAGCGGTTACCGCAGCAACGCCCCGGAGGCAACGTGAAGGCAAGCGGAGCAAGCTGACAGCATGAAATGGTTCAAGCGCATCGCCATCGTCTTCGCCGCACTGCTGCTGCTCGTGGCCGCGACATTGTGGTGGCTGCTCGGCACCGGCGCCGGCCTGCGCTTCGCGCTGGCGCGGGCGCAGACTGCCACCGACGGCGCGCTGCACGTGCAGCAGGCGCGCGGTCGCCTGGCCGGCCCGCTCGACCTGGCCGGCATCCGCTACGACGACGGCAAAGGCACCGTGGTGAACGTGGCGAGGGCGCATCTGGACCTGCGCTTCTGGCCGCTGCTGACCAAACGACTGCATGTGCTCGCGCTGGATGTCGACGGCGTCGACGTGGCCCTGCCCAAACCGGTCGACGAAAACACCTCCAGCTCTAGCGGCTTTTCACTGCAGCCTCCGGTCGAACTGATCCTCGACCGCGCGCACGTGGGCACGGTGAAAGTGACGCAAAACGGCCAGCCGCTGTTCGCCTCCAGCCAGCTCGACCTCGCCGGCAGCTGGACCAGCCATGGCATCGAACTGCGGCAACTCGCCTTGCAGGCCCCCGCCGGCCACGTCGAGCTCGACGGCAAACTGGCGATCGGCCAGGGCTACCAGGGCGACGGCAAGGCCAGCTTCGCCTGGAAGCTGGACGAAACCGACTACGCCGGCGACCTCGTCGCACGCAGTGACGGACGGCAGGCGCAGCTCGACCTCAAGCTTGGAGCGCCCGCCGTGGCCCATTTGCAATTGCGGCTGTCCCAGGGTGGCGACTACACCTGGACTGGCCGGCTCGACGCGCCGCGCTTCGACCCGAGGCCGCTGTTCGGCGACAGCTCGCTGAAGGCGCTTGCGCTCACCGTGCAAGGTCATGGTGACCGCTACGGCGGCACGCTCGACGGCCGGCTCGATCTCGATGGCTACCCGTTGCTGCTGCAGCCGCTGCGCGCGCAATTCAGCCGCGACTACGCCACGCTGACCCTGCAGCAGCTCAAGCTGGGCTCGCCGCGGATCAGGGGCAGCGTGGAAGCCAGTGGCACCGTGCAACTGGCCGCCAAACCGCTCAGCGCCGAATTGGACATCCGCTGGAACGACCTGCTGCTGCCACCCGAACTGGCCGGCCAGACACTGGCCAGCCGCGGCGCGCTCAAAGCCAGCGGCAACGTCGACGCGTACCGCGCCGAAGGCGACGTCGACATCGGCCCGCCCGGCAAGCTGGCGAAACTTGCGTTGAACCTCGACGGCACCACGCAGCTGATCACCTTGCACACGCTGGCACTGAAGCAGCCGCAAGGCGGCCTGCAGGCGCACGGCACACTGACCCTGCAACCGTCGCTGGCGTGGAAGGCCGAAGCGACCGCCGACAAGCTCGATCCCGGCCAGCTGTTTGCTGGCTGGGGTGGCGCGCTGGATTTCGACATCGCCAGCAACGGCAGCCTGCCGAAAAGCGGCCCCGATGCCACGCTGGCGATCCGCCGGCTGGGCGGCAAATTGCGCGGACGCGCGGTCAGCGGCCACGGCAAGCTGCACCTGTCGCCGGATGAAGTGGTCGACGGCCAGCTCGAACTGGGTTCGGCGCGCAGCAACGTGCGCATCACGGGCAAGCCGGGCAGCAGCAACGACCTCGACCTGCAACTGGCGATCGCCTCGCTGGGTGACTGGCTGCCGGATGCGAGCGGCCGCCTGGACGGCCATTTCAATATCCGCGGCAGGCTGCCGAAGCTCGGCATCAACGGTCAGTTGCACGGCCACGCGCTGGCCTGGCAGCAGCAGAAGGCGGATCAACTGCAGCTGGTCGTCGGCATTCCCGACATCAGCCGTCCGGCCGGCAAGCTCGACCTGCGAGGCGGCAACGTGTACCTGCAGGGCCTGCTGTTCAAGCACCTCGACCTGCTGGCGGAGGGCAGCCAGGGCGACCATCAATTGCGCATGGATGCCCGCGGCACCCAGCTTTCCGGCGAACTCGCCCTGCGCGGTGCGCTGAAGGGGTCGGCTTGGTACGGCACGCTTTCCACGCTCGCCCTCGAACCGCAGGGCATGCCTGGCTGGCGCCTGCTGCAACCCGCGCCGCTGAGCTACAACGACGGCGCGATGAGCTTGTCCGAGCTGTGCCTGAGCGCCGGCGATCCGCAACTGTGCGTGACCGCGAAACGGGACAAGCCCGGCGCCCTCGATGCCAGTTACCGGTTGCAGGGATTGCCGCTGGCGCTGCTGCTGAACGCGGCGGGCGAGGCCGACCTGCCGATGCGCGCCGACGGCACGCTGGAAGGCAGCGGCAAGGTCCGCCGCAGCGTTGCCGGCGCGCTCAGCGGCAACGCCTCGATCAGCTCCACGCATGGCAGCATCAGCTATACCGACCGCGCCGACCAACCGCTGCTGCGCTACGACCAGTTGCACATGGACGCCGACTTTTCGCCCGCCGGCCAGCGCATCGCCGTGCATGGCGGGCTCGGCGACGGCGGCCGCATCGACGGCCAGGTCACGGCCAGCGGCGCGCGGCAGGCGCTGGAGGGCCAGCTCGACCTGCGCCTCAACAATCTCGCCTTCATCGAGCTGTTCAGCAGCGAGATGGCCAACGTCAAGGGCAGCGTCGACGGCAACTTCCGCTTCGCCGGCACGCTGCAGCAGCCGGCCGTCACCGGCAGGGCCGACGTGCGCGGCTTCGCCGCCGAGGTGCCCTTGGCCGGGCTCAAACTGAGCGGAGGCCAGCTCACGGCCAGCACCACCGATGCGCAGCAGTTCCTGATCCAGGGCAGCGTGCAATCGGGCAAGGGCAGCGTGGCGATCAACGGCAGCGCCGGCATCGGTACCCAGGCGCAGACCCGGCTGACCCTCAAGGGCAGCCAGTTCACCGCCGCCGACATTCCCGCCGCCAGGGTGGTGGTCTCGCCGGACCTCATCCTGAAGCGGGACGCCAGCGGTATCGACATCGGCGGCGCGCTCGGCATCGACAGCGCCGACGTGAATGCGGAGAAGCTTCCCGGCGCCGGCGCCACCCAGGCCTCGCCCGACGTGGTGGTGCTGGACGAGAAGCAGCAGCAACAGGCGGCCAGCAAGCTTCCGATCAGTGCCCTGGTCAAGGTCGATCTCGGTCGCAAGACACACGTCGTCGGCATGGGTCTGGATGGCCGCGTCAGCGGCGTGCTCACGGTGGTCGAACGCCCCGGCCGCGCCACCACGGGGCAGGGCCAGCTGACGGTCAACGGCACCTACAAGGCCTACGGCCAGGACCTGCAGATCCAGCGCGGCCAGCTGCTGTTCGCCAGCACGCCGATCGACAACCCGGGACTGAACATCCGCGCCGTGCGCAAACTCAACCCGAACGCCACCATCGACGAAGGTCAGGAAGTCGGCCTGCTGGTTTCCGGTACCGCGCAGCGGCCGATCCTCAGCGTGTTCTCCAACCCGGTGATGGAACAATCCGACGCGTTGTCCTACCTGGTCACCGGCAAGCCACTATCCCAGGTGACAGGTGGCGAAGGCGACATGGTGGGCGCCGCCGCGCAGGCACTCGGTTCGGCCGCTGGCAACCTGCTGGCCAAGAGCATCGGATCGAAGCTGGGTGTCGACGACATCGGCGTGTCCAGCAACGCGGCGCTCGGCGGCAGTTCCGCGTTCACCGTGGGCAAGTACCTGTCGCCGCGCCTGTACCTCAGCTACGGCGTGGGCTTGTTCGAGCCGGGCGAAGTGATCACCTTGCGCTACCGCCTTGGGATGCGCTGGAACTTCGAGGCGCAGCAGGCCACCGATTTCAGCCGCGCCAGCCTGAACTACCGCTACGAAAAGTAGTCCCGCGACAGCAGCCGTTCAAATGCCGCGCCGATAATCGACTCAACCTCGCACGCCCCTTCCCCGGAGGTTGTCTCGTGACCAGCAAGCCGCTTGCACGAAATGCGATGTACACCCTGCTCTGCGCCGCCTTCGCAACCATGGCCGGCTGCAGCCAGGCGCCGGCGCCGGCGCAGAATCCCGCCAGCGCGACCACAGCGGCCACACCCGCATCCACCCAGCCCACGGCCGCCACGCAGGCCGCGCTGTATACGCCACCATCGGCCGACCAGCTCTATCAGCTGGTGGCGCCGATCGCCCTGTTCCCGGACAACCTGGTTGCCCAGGTGCTGGCTGGATCGACGTATCCGGACCAGCTCGCTGCCGCGGACACTCTGCTGACCCGCAACCCGGGCCTGAAAGGCGACGCACTGTGGGCGCAGGTCAATCCGCAGCCATGGGACGCCAGCATCAAGGCGCTGACCACCTTCCCTTCCGTGCTCGACCAGATGGCCAGGAACCCCCAATGGAGCAGCGCCCTGGGGGAGGCCTACGTCAACGATCCCACCGATGTAATGAATGCCATCCAGGTGATGCGCCAACGCGCGGCGCAGAAGGGCAATCTGCGCAGCAACGCGCAACAGGTCGTGCAGACTCGGCCCGCGGCCCTCCCCGCTGCCACCGGATATGCCACCGAGGATCAGGGCAGCGCCTACTACGACGGCCCGTCCGTGGTGCAGGCGCCGCCGCAAACCATCGAGATCATGCCGGCGCAGCAGGACGTGGTGTATGTGCCCGGCTATGACCCGCAAACCGTCTACGGTGGCGACGTACCGAGCTATCCGGGCTACCGCTATCCGCCGGGCGGTTACAGCACCGGCGAAATCGTCACCGCGGGCGCCATCACCTTCGGCGCGGGCATCCTGATCGGCTCGTTGCTGGAAAGCCACCACGATCACAACTACAACCCGCCACCGCCGCCGGGTGGAGGCTGGCACAGCTGGGGCATGAACTGGGGCGGTCGTGATCAAGGCAATGCCCCGCTGCGACCGGCGGTTATCTACGACAACACCACCTATGTGTCGCGCTCCACCACCGTGGTCAATCGTTACGCCACCAACAACATCAACAATATCAACAACAGCCGCACCACGATCAGCAACATCGACAACAGCCGCCCCCAAGTTGTGCAGAGCAGCGGCGTGGGCAGCCGGGCGGTCAACAATCGGTCAAGCCTGCCAGCAAGCAGGCCGCCTGGCGCCATGTCGATGCCGCATTTCGGCAACGTGCCGCGGCAGGAAACGGTTCGCACGCAGCCAGCGCGAGCTCCGGCGCATGCGCCCAACACGCCGGGTCCGGTGAATGCGCTGGTGCCGCATGCCGGCGTACCGCATGTCCCACCGGCGCATGTCGCGAGCGAACCTACCCGTGGTGTGCGGCCGAAGTCGCTGGCGCCGCCGCAGCCGCCGCCGCGTGAAGCGGTCAGGCCGATGCCACCCCACGTCACACCAGCGCATGTCGCGAGCGAACCCAAGCGTGGCGCGCCGCTGAAGTCGCCGACGCCGCCGCAACCGTCCCCACCGCGCGAAGCAGTCAGTCCGATGCCGCCCCACGCCACACCGGCCGCTCGATCCGCCGCGATTTCCCACGTTGAAGCGCGTCCGGTCACGGTCCCGCGCGAGGCTGCGCATCCTGCCGCCCCCCAGGTTGAAGCGGCCCCTCGCCCGGCTCTGTCGCAACATCCCAAGGCCGTCGCTCCAGCCCATCCCGCACATCCGGCCGCACCCGGAAAGAAAGACAAACACGACAACGACGGCCATTCCTGACAAACGAGTCAGCCCGATCGGTCAGGGGATGGCCGCCAACCGCTAGTCCATCAGTCATGCCCCACAAGCACGGACAGGCGGACTATCGTTGACCTTCCGTTCCCGCCTGGATAGATGCCATGCGACAGCTACGTTGGATCCTGACCACGGCCGTGCTGTGCGGCGCGAGCGCATGGGCTGCCACGCCCACACCTATGCCGTTGGCAAGCGCCAGTTCCCCCACCGGCATCGACCTGGCCGGGATCGACCACGGCGTAAAACCCGGCGACGACTTCTTCCGCTACGCCAACGGCCAGTGGCTGAAGACGGCGCAGATTCCCGCCGACCGCTCCAGCACCGGCACCTTCCTCAAGGTGTTCGAGCAGGCCGAGAAGAACACCGCCGAGCTGATCCGCAACGCCGGCGCCGGCCACCCGCCCGCCGGCAGCAACGCGCGCAGGATCGCCGACTACTATGCCGCCTGGATGGACACCGCCGCCATCGAGCAGCACGGCCTGGCCCCGCTCAAGCCGGCACTGGCGCAGATCGACGCGATCGCCTCGCGCACCGACCTGGCCCGCGTGCTGGGCAGTCGCCTGCGCGCCGACGTCGACCCGATGAATGCCACCAACTACCACACCGAAAACCTGTTCGGCCTGTTCGTGACGCAGGGCCTGGAAGACCCCTCGCGCAACCTCGCCTACCTGCTGCAGGGCGGCCTGGTCATGCCCAGCCGCGACTACTACCTCTCCGACGATGCGCACATGGTCGCGACCCGGGCCAAGTACCGGACCTACGTGGGCGCGCTGCTGAAGCAGGCCGACATCGCCGACGCGGAGGCAAAGGCGAAGACCATCCTCGACCTGGAAACGAAGATCGCCAAGGCGCAGGCAAGCCTGCTCGACAGCGAGGATGTGCACAAGGCGAACAACCTGTGGCGCATGGCCGACTTTGCGCAGAAGGCGCCGGGGCTGGACTGGGCCGCCTACTTCAAGGCCGCCGGCCTGGATGGTCAGCCGCAGATCGACGTGTGGCAGCCAGGCGCGATCACCGGGCTGTCCGCGCTGACCTCCAGCGAGCCGTTGCAGGCCTGGAAGGACCTGCTGGTCTTCCATACGCTGGACCAGAGTGCCGGCCTGCTGCCCAAAGCCTACGCCGACCTCGGTTTCGACTTCCACGGCCGCACCCTGCAAGGCACGCCCGAGCAACAGCCACGCTGGAAACGCGCAGTGGGCGCCACCAGCAACGACCTCGGCGATGCCGTGGGTCAGCTCTACGTGAAGCACTACTTCCCGGCCTCGTCCAAGGCGGAAGTGGAGCAACTGGTGAAGAACCTGCTCGCCGCATTCGACGAGCGCATCGACACGCTGAACTGGATGACTGCGGAAACCCGCCAGAAAGCCAAGGCCAAACTCGCCACGGTACGCGTTGGCGTCGGTTATCCGGACACATGGCGCGACTACGGCACGCTGGAGATCCGCGCCGACGACGCGCTCGGCAACCATCTCCGCGCCGAAAAGTTCGAATACGAACACCAGCGCGCCAAGCTCGGCCAGCCGGTCGACCATGCCGAATGGTGGATGACGCCGCAAACCGTCAACGCGGTGAACCTGCCGTTGCAGAACGCGCTGAATTTCCCCGCCGCGATCCTGCAGCCGCCGTTCTTCGACCCGAAGGCCGACGCCGCCGCGAATTACGGCGCGATCGGCTCGGTGATTGGCCACGAGATCAGCCACAGCTTCGACAACATGGGCGCCGAGTTCGATGCCGAAGGCCGCCTGGCCAACTGGTGGACGCCGGAGGACCTGGCCCACTTCAAGGCTGCCGGCCAGCAGCTGGCAAGACAGTTCGACAAGTACGAGGCGCTGCCCGGCCTGCACGTCAACGGCGAACAGACGCTGGGCGAGAACATCGCCGACGTGTCCGGCCTGACCATCGCCTACCTGGCCTACCACAAGTCGCTCGGCGGCAAGCCGGCGCCGGTGATCGACGGCCTCAGCAGCGACCAGCGCTTCTTCCTCGCCTACGGCCAGGCCTGGCGCTCGAAGATCCGCGAGGCCGCCCAGCGCCAGCGCCTCGCCACCGACGTGCACGCCCCCGCCGACTTCCGCGCGCAGACCGTGCGCAACCTCGACCCGTGGTATCCCGCGTTCAAAGTGAAGCCGGGTGAAAAGCTGTACCTGGCACCGAAGGATCGCGTGAAGATCTGGTAGGCGCTGCAGGCGCCGAAACGCAAAGGGCCGTGCGCGAGTGCGGCCCTTTTGCTTGGATCGAGTGGCTAGCAAAGCGGCCGTCATCCGGGATTCGAAAGCGCACATGACGCGCACGTCGACCCGGCCTTCGGTCAGGGCGCGGCCTTCTTCGACGATTTCGGCTTGCCGGCACGGTTGAGCGCGATCGCCGCGCGAACGAGCGCCTTCAAGGCGGACTCGTCAACCGCCTCTCCTTCATGGATATCGATCGCGCGGCGCACATTGCCGTCGAGGCTCGCGTTGAAGAGACGGGACGGATCCTGCAGGGACGCACCCTTGGCGAAGGTCAGCTTCACGACGCTCTTGTAGGACTCACCGGTGCAGATGATGCCGTCGCGCGACCACACCGGCGTGCCCCGCCACTTCCACTCCTCGACGACTTCCGGGTCCGCTTCCCTGATGAACTGGCGTATCAGCCCCAAGGTTTCGCCGCGCCAGTCGCCGAGCTCGGCGATCCTCTTCGAGATCAGTTCCGAAGCCGGCTGGTCCTGGCCCGTATCCGATTTTTTCATGATCGCCTCGCGGATGTTTCAGACGGGCCTGCATGACGGTCGAGGATAGTAGACCTCCGAACGACGCCGCCTGACGCCGGGGTTCCGCAACAGCGAATGGCAGGGATGCAGGTGCGCCAGAAATTGTCCCTGGCACCTTCTCAAAACACCTTCCAAGACACCTTCTGGAAAACAACAGGGCCGTGATCCTGGTGAATGACGGCCCAGTTTGTTCCGTTCTCGAGGCTGCGTGTACCGGTCCGACCGCGACTCAGTCCACCAGCATGAATGCTCGATTGGCGACTGTGACGAGGGCGTTGAGCATCAGGCCGAGTACCCAGCGGATGAAGCTCACTGTCAGCGAGGCGCCAGTCGCGACGGTACGACCGAGAAAACGGAAGATCGCCTTGATGAGCGTGCTGACGTAGGTCGAGACCTCAATGGATAGCTCGGCCCCTTTGCTGAGCAGCCATGCCAGTTGATCGAGCACCGTCATGCCCATGGTGAAGTGCAGACCGAGCGCATTGAATGCCAGTGTGCTGATCTTGCCCATCAACCAGCTCAATGCCTTGCCAATCATCATCAGACCCCACGCACCACCCATCAGGATACCGCCGCCGCCTGCGCCTACCTGATCCAGCCAGAGCTGGGCATTCATGTCGTCTGCCCCGCTCACGCCATGGCGTGCCAGCGCCTGCCAGCCATCCTGGCCGACACCGGGGATGTAGCTCAACTCCATCGAATGCGCATCGGTGTTGATCAACCCAGACGGACCTGCGGTCAATTGGTACCCTGGCTCCGCAGTCGACGCATGGATGAATGGGAACAAAGGAATCTTGGGCACCGGATCGGAGCGATGATGCACCCGGTATATGTTCTCTCGACCGACCCGGCGAGTCAGGCTGCGCGCGAAAAATGCTCCGCCGGTGCGCGGCGAACCGAAGGTATACAGCTTCACCTCGGCCGCGCCGATGCTGGAGAAATAGTCGGCATTAAGCGTAGCCAGCGCACCGCCCAGACTGTGGCCCACGCAGTGGATCACCGTGGCGTGGCGTCCTCGCAGGAAGTTGCTTACATCCACAGAGAGCGATTTCCATACTTCATGAAAACCGGCATGAACGAGTTGCCCACCGGGCCCTAGCTGCATCCCTATGTTGAAATTGCTGAGCCAGTCATACATCGTCTCGGTGCCACGCGTGACCACCAGTACCTCGTTTTGGTATGGACCAGTGCCCGCTGCGATGTAACCGAAGCCACTGAGCTGTTTGATCGAGATCAGTCCGCCGGAGCGGCCGGTGAACCGTGAGCTGTCTTCCACGGTGAACATGTCCTCGCAGCCGAGCTTCACGCCGCGGGCCGCCGATTGACTGACGCTCCGGCCACGAAGGCTGTAGACGCCACTGGCGATCAGGGCAGCCTGATGAGGCGTAAGTGTGCTCATGAAACCCCTCCTGGTTGGGTAAGCGGAGCGTCACTGTGGTTCGCAGATACCGTAAACCTTGCCGTGATGTTCAATCTCGGCTTCCAATCGGCAGACCAGGGAAACCGGACGCTCCCCGAGTTCGCCGTTTTCCTTGTAATTGCGCTTGTCCAGCATCCAGGCCTTGTAGGTATTACCGGCGTGATGGATCAGGATCGTCTGTTCCACGAAGGGTTCGTGCGGCAACAGCGAGCCGAGCAGCGAATGCCCCCAGATCGCGGGAAACGCGAAGCCTCCCTTGTCATCAGTCACCGTGCTGTCGCCGCCGGCCTGATCCTTCCAGGCCCAATGGTAGCTTCGCTCGATGGTGGCGCCCGCGACCGGTTTACCGTGATCGAGCACCACTCCGCGCACTGCGGAGAAAAGACACATCTTGCCCATGGCATTCGCCTCGTCAGCAGTCGTCAACAACAGCGCACACGCAAGCAGCCCGGGCAACAGCCATCGCCCGATGCGTGAAGAACGCCAGAAAGACTTCTTCCCCCGGAACGCTGCCATCTCGCACCCGCGAGCCGCGTCCCGCTCGCTCCGTTGCCCTGCCATCGCCACCCCCGCGGCCAGCTTCCATGGAACGCCGAAGCAGCCTGAATACCAAAACTGACGACGGCCCACAAGTCGGCCTTTGCCGCGCATTTCCGTTTGTCGCTGGCGATGGGCGCACCGCCTGCAGAAAACGGCGGCAGGAGATCAGCCCAGTCCCAGACCCTCGATGCCGGTGATCGATGCCGCGTCGAAACCGGCAAGTGCAGCGAAGTGGCGGCCGCGTTCGGCGTAGTCCTTGAACTGGTCGAAGCTGGGTGCGCCAGGCGAGAGCAGGATCACCCCACCCGGCGGGGTGTGTGCCTTCGCTTCGGCCACGGCGCTGGCCAGATCCACAACATGCATGATCGGGCAAGCCACCTCGGCGGCGCGCAAGGCGATTTCGATGCGGCCACCGTTGCTGCCCGTGCAGACAATCGCGTTGGGCGGCGAGCTGCGCATGGCGTCGACGAATGGCGTCCAGTCCAGCCCGCGGTCGTGGCCGCCGACCAGCACGGTCACGGTGCGGCCATGCAGGCTTTCCAACGCGGCCAGCGTGGCTAGCGGGGTCGTGCTGATCGAGTCGTTGACCCAATGCCAGCCATCGCGCTCGCCCAGTGGCTGCAGGCGATGCGGCAGCGGGCGGAAGTGCGCCAGCGCCGGTGCGGCCGCCAGCGCATCCATGCCGATGGCCTCCAGGGCGGCCAGCGCGGCGCAGGCGTTGAGTGCGTTGTGCAGGCCCGGCGCGGCCAGTTGCTCGATCGGGAAAACCGCCTGCGCACCACGGCAGATGACACCGTCGCTGACATGCCAACCTTCGGCTTGGCCGAACAGCAGGCGCTGCGGGTGTTGTTGCGTGCGTTCCAGCAGCGTTGGCTGCAGCGCGTTGATCAGCAGCCGACGCGAGACATCGGCAAGCCGCAGCTTGTCGGCGACGTAGCGCTCGCGCGAGCCGTGCCAGTCCAGGTGTTCCTCGTACAGGCTGGTGACCACGCCCAGTTCCAGCGGGCCGGCCTCGCCGGTCTGGAAGCTGGACAGTTCGATCACCCACAAGTCGGCTTGCTGGCCGAGCAGTTCCAGCAGCGGCATGCCGATATTGCCGGCCAGTGCGGTGCGCACGCCCAGGCTGCGCGCCAGGTGCGCAGTGAGCGCGCTGGTGGTGCTCTTGCCCTTGGTGCCGGTGATGGCGATCACGCGGGCATCGCGGCCCTGATCGAGCGTGTTCTCGCCGAACCACAGCGCGGTGCCGGAGGTGAACTGCGTGCCCTGCGCCTGCGCCGCCAGCAGCGCCGGCTTGTAGGCGGAGATCCCCGGCGACTTCACCACCACCTCGAACCGGCCCAGCGCCGTGGCGTCCGGTTCGCCGACGACTATTTCCAGCGCGGCATCGAACGCGCGTGCCGCGTCGACTTCGGCCGCGCTGCAGAACAGGGTGAAGTGCTGCCCGCCGCAGCGCTGGCGCAGCGCATGGAGCGCCGCACGCCCCTCGCGACCGAAACCCCACACCGCCACGCGGCGGCCGATCAGGTCGGCGAGGCGCATCAACCGATCGCCGCCAGCGCAGCCTGCAACCGGGTCGGCACGCGGTGCTCGGGCGACGGTTCCAGCCACGGCTCCAGCGCCAGCCGGACAACATTGAGCTGCGGCAGGATCTCGCTGCGGAAGCGTGCCACCAGCGCGTCCTCCTGCCACTCCGGCCGCTGGCTGAGCGCGTACATCGCGGCGCGCGCCTCGGCGCCCTCGCCCACACATTCGAACGGCTTGTGATCCTGGTATTCCAGCAGCGCGTCGAAGCCGGTGGCCTGGTTCTCATCGTCCAGCAGGTTGCGCCCGAAGATCGCCAGCAGCCGGGGCTTGGGCAGGAAAGGCGCCAGCGCGAGGAACACGAAGTGGCACTTCGGGCATTGCCCGCACCAACGGTCGACCGGCTTCGGGCCGAGCAGTTTGAAGTTGCGGTTGCAGCTGGAGAACACGTCGAAGTACGGCGTCAGCTTCGCGAACGCGCGGGTGATCGCCAGCTCCGAGTACGGCCGCAGCAGCGAGCAGTAGTCGAGGTCGGCAGCCACATGCGTGTGCAGCCAGTCGCCCAGCAACTGCTCGAACGCGTAGCCCTTGCTCCACTGGTGGTTCACTTGCTGGCCGTCGTATTCCAGCGTGGCGGCCGAGGCGGAGCGCTCGTTGGCGAACGCGATCGAATCGTAGCCGTACAGGATCGCGGCGACGGCGAGGATCGCCGAGTTCACCGCGGTCACCGGGATGTGTCCGTTCCACGCGCCAAGCCGGTTCAGCTCGAACAGGCCCGGCGCCAGTTCGCGCTGGATGTTCAGCGTGGGCAGGCCGGTCCGCTCTGCGCAGGCCGCGATCAATGCGGAATTGCCCACCCACACCGCGGTCGCCTCGCCGCCGATCGACTTGATCGCCTCCACCGCGACCAGCGAATCCTTGCCGCCGCCGATCGGCACCAGGGTGCGTTTCGGCAGGTTGATTGTGATGGCTTGCGGCAAAGCCGGCCCCTCACCCCGACCCTCTCCCCGCCGGGGAGAGGGTGATGTTGTGCTTCGCGGAAAATTTATGCGCCCGCGCAGGTCCAGCCCGTTGCGGTAGGCAAACTCGGCCAGCCCGTGCAGGTACAACTGGTCCAGCAGCTCGGCGGTGGCGTCGTCGAGCGGTCCATCGACCAGCTCGATTTTCGGTGGCACACCGGCCTTGTAGTAGCTGACGCCGGCGACCAGGTGCAGCAGTTTCAAGGCCGCATCGAACGCCGCCGCGCGCGCTGCCGGCACTGCCGGAGCATGCGGAAAGCGGATTCGCTCGACCAGTTCCTCGCCATCGTCGAACGCATACGCCAGTTCGGCCACGCCATCGGCGTAGTTGCAGCGCACGAAGCGGAAGACCTGGGTCAGGCGCGGTTGGATTGTATTCGTCACTCGTCACTCTCCGGCGCGAACTGCCCCCTCTCCCCTTCGGGGAGAGGGTCGGGGTGAGGGGCCGGCCTTGTGACAGCCTCCAGAATCACCTCAAGCACGCTCTCGATGTTCGTCAATGCCTCATTGTTCCAGAAACGCAGCACGCGGTATCCCTGGCTTGCAGATACCGGGTGCGTTCGTCGTACTCCTGCTGTTCTGCGTGTTGCCCGCCATCCAGCTCCACCACGAGCATGACGTCCATGCACACGAAATCGACAATGTAGTGGCCGATCTCGTGTTGACGGCGGAATTTGTAGCCCGCCAGATGTCGGTTGCGTAGGCGGTACCAAAGCTCCCGTTCCGCATCCGTCATGGTTTGGCGCAGTCCACGCGCCAGGCCCACATTGAGACGTTTCATCCTTGAACGCTCCTTCGTTGTCGGTTTGTCGCGGCGTGGCCCCTCACCCCAACCCTCTCCCCGGCGGGAAGAGGGGGAAAGCGTCAGGCATCGATCACCACCTCGTCGGCCTCGTCGCGCAGGTTGTAGTGCGAGGACATCACCTTGCCATAGGCGCCGGTCTGGGCGATCAGGATCACGTCGCCTTCCTGCGCCTCGGGCAGGCGGCGGTCGGTGCCCAGCACGTCGCCGCTCTCGCAGATCGGGCCGACCACCTGGTACAGCGCGGTGGCCGGTTCGCCGAGCCGGCTCAGGTTGACGATCTTGTGCCAGGCGTCGTACAGCGCCGGGCGGATCAGGCTGTTCATGCCAGTGTCCACACCGAGGTAGCGGAAGCCGCCCTTGTCCTTCAGCTGGGTCACCCGCGCCAGCAGCACGCCGGCGTCGGCGACCAGGTAACGGCCCGGCTCCATCCACAGCTGGTATTGCGGATAGACCGCCTTGACCTCGCGCAGCGCACGGTCGAGCGCGGCGATGTCCAGCGGCGCTTCGCCCGGGTGCGCCGGCACGCCGAGGCCGCCGCCGATGTTGAGGAACGTCACACTGGCGATGCGTTCGGCCAAGCTGGCCAGTTGCGCATACACCTCGCCCCAGTGACCGGCATCGAGCACGCCCGAGCCCAGGTGAGCGTGCAGGCCGCGCACGGTCACGCCATGCGCGTCGGCCAGCTGCAGGAACGCAGCGAGCTGATCCAGCGGCAGGCCGAACTTGCTGGCGCTGCCGCCGGTGCGCACCTTCTCGTGATGGCCCAAGCCGCGGCCCAGGTCGACCCGCAGCACGATCTCGCGGCCGCGAAACAGTTCGCCCCAATGCTGCAACGGATGCAGCGCGTCGAGCGTGATGGTGGCCCGGGTGTCCAGCGCCCGGACGTAATCCTCGCGCGGCGCGAAGTTCGGCGTGAACAGCAGCGGCACCGACTCCGGCACCACCGCGGCGACCGCTTTCAACTCGCCCGGCGACACGCACTCGAACGCGAAACCCTGCGTCGCCAGTGCGCGCAGGATCGCCGGATGCGTGTTCGCCTTCACCGCGTAGTGCAGGCGGTCCACCGCCGTCAGCGACTTCAGAGCATGCGCCTGCTGGCGCACCGTGGGCAGGTGGTAGACGTAGCGCGGCGTGGTCTCGGCCGCCAGTTCCAGCAGGCGCGACCGCTGCGCCTCGCGCCACCATGCCGGCACCGCGGGAACGACTTCGCCGCCGCCATACAGCATCTGCCAACTGGGACCGAACAGCGCACTGTCGTCGGTGCGCAGGGCGCCGGCGCCGATCAGCAGGTCGTGCAGGTGCGGCAGCAGCGCGTCGACCACTTCCTCGTCCACCACGAAGGTGAGGTTCAGGTTGTTCGACGACTGCGAAATCATGTGCACGCGCAGCTGGCCGAACTCGGCCAGCACGCCGGACAGCGTATGCAGCAGCGAGCGCATGCCGCGGCCGACCAGGGTGATCGCGGCGCACGGCGCGATCACCTTGACCCGGCATACCTTGGCCAGGTCGCTGGCCAGTGCAGCGATCGCATCGGAATCGAGCAGGTTTTCGGTGGGATCGAGCGACACCGTGACATTGGTCTCGGCCGAACCGATCAGGTCTACCGAAAGGCCGTGCTGCTTGAAGTGGGCGAACACGTCGGCGAGGAAGCCGACCTGCTGCCACATGCCCACCGACTCCATCGAGACCAGGGTGATGCCCTTGCGCGCGCTGATCGCCTTGACGCTGGGCGCGTGCGCGCGCACCTCGGGGCCGATCACCGTGCCTTCCAGCTCGGGATGATTGGTGTCCTTGATCAACAGCGGCACGCGCGGTTCGCGCAACGGCGACAGGCAGCGCGGGTGCAGCACCTTGGCGCCGGTGGAAGCGATTTCCTGCGCCTCCTCGTAATCCAGCCGCTGCAGCAGGCGCGCGCCCGGCACCTGGCGCGGATTGGCGCTGAACATGCCGGCCACGTCGGTCCAGATCTCCACACGCGCTGCCTTCAGCAATGCACCGAAGTAAGCGGCCGAGGTGTCCGAACCACCGCGCCCGAGCAGCACGGTACGGCCATGCTGCTCGCGTGCGATGAAGCCCTGGGTGATGAACACCTCGCCCAGCGCGGCCAGCCGGACGTTCAAGGCCGGATCGGGCTTCGCCTCGACCATCGCCGAGAGCAGCCGGGTGCGCTCGTTCTGGTTCGGCAACGTCACCGCGGTCAGGCAGTCGCGTGCGTCCAGCCACTGCGTGGGCAGCCCGCTGTGGCTGAGGAACGCCGCGCCGATTGCGCTGGACATCAGCTCGCCATGCGCCTGCACCTGTGCCTGCCAGGCCAATTCGCCGCGCGCGGCGGGACCGTCTTCGGCCAGCACCGCCAGCTCGTCCAGCCGCTGACCGAGCGTGTCCGGCAAGGCCAGCTGCATGTGCTCCAGCAGGTCGTAGTGGCGCTGTGTGATCGCACCGGCCGCCGCCTTGCGCCTGGCCTGTTCGCCTTCGCCGCACAACTGTTTCAGCGCGTCGGTGACGCCGGTCAGCGCGGAAACGACGACCAGCACGCGCGCGCCTTCCGCGCGCCGGCTGGCGACCAGTTCACGGATGTTCTGCCAGCGCGGCAGCGTGGCGACGCTGGTGCCGCCGAACTTCATCACGATCCAGGGAGCGTCGGAGGGCAGCAGCGCGGAGGTTGGCGAGATCACGAGGGTTCGCAGTCAGGGGGTGGGCATCGAGTCAGTGTTGCGCTGCGACATGGGAATTGCAAATGGTTTTGCGGGAGCTATTCGTTTTGACGTTTGGACGTCTGGACGTCTGAATGGTTGATCAACGCCATCCCTGCTCGCTGGGGAGATTGGGGTGGGGTGCTCTGCACTTTCGGCGGTGACGCCAGAGACTGCATCGCCTGGTGAGTTTTTGAGTGGCGCTTTTGGGGCTTTTTGGCGACCCTGCGCTACCCCACCTCAATCCTCCCCTGAAAGGGGAGGAGGCGTTGGCGTGCGCTGGGCGCACGGCTTTACTTAACAACGACGGGGATCTTGCCGATGCGGGCCTGCCACTCGCGCGGGCCGGTCTGGTGGACCGAGCTGCCGCCCGAATCGACCGCCACGGTGACCGGCATGTCCTCGACGTCGAATTCGTAGATCGCCTCCATGCCGAGGTCGGCGAAGCCGACCACGCGGGAGGCCTTGATCGCCTTGGAGACGAGGTAGGCGGCGCCGCCGACGGCCATCAGGTAGACGGACTGCGTGCTCGCTGATGGCCTCGATGGCGGCGGGGCCGCGCTCGGCTTTGCCGACCATGCCGAGCAGGCCGGTCTGCGCCGAGCATCTGTCGGGTGAACTTGTCCATGCGCGTGGCGGTGGTGGGGCCGGCCGGGCCGACCACTTCGTCGCGCACCGGGTCGACCGGGCCGACGTAGTAGATGAAGCGGCCGTTGAAATCGACCGGCAGCGTTTCGCCCCGGTTGAGCATGTCGGTCATGCGCTTGTGCGCGGCGTCGCGGCCGGTGAGCAGCTTGCCGTTGAGCAGCAGCACTTCGCCGGGCTTCCAGCGTCGCCACTTCGTCGCGGGTGACGGTGTCGAGGTTCACCCGCCGCGCTTTCGACGCGTCGTAGGTGAGCTTCGGCCAGTCTTCGAGCGACGGCGGGTCGAGCATCACCGGGCCGGAGCCGTCGAGCACGAAGTGCGCGTGGCGGGTGGCGGCGCAGTTGGGGATCATCGCGACCGGCAGGTTGGCGGCGTGGGTCGGGTAGTCCTTCACCTTGACGTCGAGCACGGTGGTGAGGCCGCCCAGGCCCTGCGCGCCGATGCCGAGCGCGTTGACCTTGTCGTAGAGCTCGATGCGCAGTTCCTCGGCGCGGTTCTTCGGGCCGCGCGCGATCAGCTCCTGGATGTCGATCGGCTCCATCAGCGACTCCTTCGCCATCAGCATCGCCTTCTCGGCGGTGCCGCCGATGCCGATGCCGAGCATGCCCGGCGGGCACCAGCCGGCGCCCATCGTGGGCACGGTCTTCAGCACCCAGTCGACGATCGAGTCGGAGGGGTTGAGCATGGCGAACTTCGACTTCGCCTCGGAGCCGCCGCCCTTGGCCGCGACGATGACCTCGACGGTGTCGCCCGGCACGAGGTCATGTTGACCACGGCCGGCGTGTTGTCCTTCGTGTTCTTGCGCTTGCCGGCCGGGTCGGCCAGCACGCTGGCGCGCAGCTTGTTGTCCGGGTCGAGGTAGGCGCGGCGCACACCTTCGTTGGCCATGTCCTCCAGCGACATCGTCGCGTCGTCCCAGCGCACGTCCATGCCGACTTTGAGGAACACGGTGACGATGCCGGTGTCCTGGCAAACGGGCCGATGGCCTTCGGCGCACATGCGCGAGTTGATCAGGATCTGCGCCATGGCATCCTTCGCGGCGGGCGACTCCTCGCGCTCGTAGGCGCGCGGCGAGGCTCTTGATGTAGTCGACCGGGTGGTAGTAGCTGATGTACTGCAGCGCGTCGGCGACGGACTGGATCAGGTCTTCTTGCTTGATGGTGGTCATGGGGCTGGACAGGCGGCTTCGATTCGGGAAATCCGGGCGCCGAGGAACGGCTGTCCACGGCGCGCAACCCTCTTATTGTGCCGCAAATCGCCTCGCCACCCGAGAACGGCGCCACTGTGCCGCGCCATGAATGCCGTGATCGCGTGTGGTGTTCCCGCTCCGCCACGGCTGCCGCCGTTGCTTGCGCCTCACAAGTCCGGGTACCACCAGCATTTCGCAATATCTTTCGCACAATCAGCCACTTCCAAGATCCTTTCCACAGGTCTAGGCTTGCCCGACCAGCGCGGGTTGTCTTCAGGGGCCGCGACTGGATGTTGGGGATCGACTCGATACATGGCCTACGGCCTGCCACGAGACGTGACGCCAAGCATTGATGCCAGCGCCCGCCGGCGGCGACCGCTCTACCCTTGGAGATAAAGACATGCTCAAGAAATTGCATCGCACGTCGCTCGCGACCTCGGTGGCACTGCTGCTTTGTGGCTTCAGCACCATCAGCTTCGCCGCCGGTGGCTCGGGCCCCACCGATCTCGGGGCAAGCAACCCGGGCCAGACGGTAAACGTCACCCTGGTGCTTGGACTGCACAACCAGGACGCCCTGGAACAATTCATCTACAGCACGGTCACCCGCGGCAACCCCTCGTACCATCGCTTCCTCACCACCGCGCAGTTCGCGGACCGCTATGGCGCCACCGCTGGCGAGATCGCCGGAGTCCAGGCCTTCCTCAAACAGCACGGCTTGAACCAGGTCGAGCTTCTGCCGAACCACCTGGCCATCAAGGTCAGCGGCACGATCGGCCAGTTCAACGCGGCCTTCCATACCTCCATCCACGATTACCGCGCCAGCGACGGTTCGACCTTCCATCAACCGAACGTGACGCCCACCGTTCCCGCCGCGCTCTCCGGCACGCTGGTGGTGGCCTCGGGCCTGAGCAGCGAAGCGCGTTATCACTCGCACCATGTCAAGGCGATTCTGCCACCGCAGCCGGGCCCCAGTGCCAATGCCTTGGCCAGGAGCGCGGCACCCGCCGCGACGTGCACCGGCAACCCCACCGCCACCTGCACGGTCGGCGAATTCACCGTGGGTGACGTGGCCAACCGCTACAACATCAACCCGCTGTACAGGATCGGCGTGAACGGCAAGGGTTCGACCGTCGGCATCGCCACCCTGGCCGACTTCATCCCCGCCGATGCGTATGCCTACTGGAGCGCGATCGGCCTGCCCGTGAAACCCAACCGGATCACCCAGGTGCATGTGGACGGCGGCGGACCGCTAAGCGGCCCTGACGGTTCGGGCGAGACGTCGCTCGACGTCGAGCAATCCGGCGGCCTGGCGCCGTGGGCGGACATCATCGTGTACGACGCGCCGAATACCGATGCCGGCTTCTTCGACGTGTTCAACCGCGCGGTGTCCGACAACAAGGTCGACAGCCTGTCGGTCAGCTGGGGCTCGCCGGAAATCTTCTACTTCCCGCAGCTCAACGGCGGCGTCGACTTCACCAACGAACTGCGTGCGTTCCACCAGGTCTTCCTGGAGGCGGCGGCGCAGGGCATCTCGATGTTCGCCACCTCGGGCGATTCCGGTGCCTACGACACGGTGCGCTCACTCGGTGGCTTGCCCACCGATCCGGTGCCGCCGCCACTCACCGCCGACGCCCCGGGTTCCGATCCCTTCATCACCACCGCGGGTGGCACCACCGTGCCGTTCTCCTACAGCTTCCGCGGCGGCCCGACGGCGTCGATCACCAAGGAAAGTGTCTGGGGCTGGGATTACATCGCCAACTACTTCCAGACCAATCTGGGCATCGATCTCCTCCCCGCGGTGTTCTCGGTCGGCGGCGGCGGCGGCGTCAGCGTGTTCTGGCAACTGCCGCGCTATCAGCAGTTCACCGGCGGCATCCGCAGGAGCGAGAAGAACCAGACCCTGCTGTTCCCGCCGGCCGGCATCAATTACACCCTGCCGGCGAACTACCGCGGCCGCAACGAGCCCGATCTTTCGCTGAACGCCGATCCGGAGACCGGCTACAGCCTCGTGTCGTCGCTGGACGGCCCGGGCCTGCTGACATTCTTCGGTGGCACCAGTTTCGTGGCGCCCCAGCTCAATGGCATCAGCGCCCTGCTGAGGCAGTCGAGCCACGGCCGCGTCGGTTTCTGGAATCCGCAGGTCTACTTGCTGCAGAACATCTTCGGCTATGGACCCTTCTCGGCCTTCAATGACATCCGCTCGGGCGACAACTGGTTCTACTTCGGCAAGCCCGGCTACGAGCCAGGCGCCGGCATCGGCACGCTCAACGTGAGCAATCTGGCCGTGTTCCTCAGCGTGTTCTGACCGGCATGTTCTGGCCGCCCTCGCGGGCGCGCTGCACGCCAAGCCGGCGCCGCAAGGCGCCGGCTTTTCATTTCCAGGGCGGCGCTGTTCGCGTGTCACCCATATCAACAACCCTGTGGCGAACGGCGCGCACGCTGCGGCACACACCGCTCGGTCACTTGCCGGCAACGGCCGCCGGTGCGATCGTCGGACGATTGCCTCATCGGAAACCGCCATGCCCCGCCGCCGCCGCTTCATCCAGCTCGACGTGTTCTCCGGCAAGCCGCTACTGGGCAACCCGCTGGCCGTGGTGGTCGACGGCGACGGCCTCGACGACACCACGATGCAGGCGGTCGCGCGCTGGACCAATCTTTCCGAAACCACCTTCCTGCTGCCGCCAGCCAACGCCGCGGCGGACTACCGCGTGCGCATCTTCACCCCGCGCCAGGAATTGCCGTTCGCCGGCCATCCCAGCGTGGGCAGCGCGTATGCCGCCATCGAGTCCGGGCTGGTGCCACCGGACAAGCGTCAGCTGCTGCAGGAATGCGCGGCCGGGCTGCTGCCGGTGCGCGTCGAAGGCAGCGACCGCGAGCGGATCATCCACGTGCAGGCACCGCAGGCCACACTGCAGGCCGTGGCGACGCACCAGCGCGTGCTGTTGGGCCGGGCCGTGCATACCGAGTTGGCAGAAAGCCAGGTGCGCCTAGTCGACAACGGGCCGCTATGGTTCGTCTGCGACCTGCACGAAGAGGCCACCGTGCGACAGCTGCAACCCGAACTGGCCGCGATCAGCGCGCTTTGCCAGGCCACCGGCGCGGTCGGTGTCAGCGTGTTCGGCCGGCAACGGACGGGCGAGGCGAGCATGGTGGTGCGTGCGTTCTGCCCGGCCGACGGCATTCCCGAGGATCCGGTTACCGGCAGCGCCAACGCCGCGATCATGGCCTTCCTCGCCGACATCGGCGATCCCGCGGGCTATGGCCCGCGATATCGCGTCAGCCAGGGGCGCGAGATGGGCCGCGACGGCTGCGTCGAGGTGGTGCGCGACACGCTGGCCGGCACCATCAGCATCGGCGGCGCCTGTGCCGTGGGCATCCGTGGCGAGCTTCAGCTGGACTGAGGGTCCTGCTCGAAGTCTCCGAAGGCTTGTCCGTCCACGCGATGCCCGCCATGCTGCGGCTCCTTCCGCCAACCCCTCCATTTGCATGAACGACTCCCCGCCTGGGTATGTGCGCAGCCTGCGCCCGTGGGACGCCGCGCTGATCGTGGTCGGCGGCATCATCGGCGGCGGCATCTTCCTCAACCCCGGCATCGTGGCGCAGCGGACCGAGTCGGGGCTGGCGCTGCTGCTGCTTTGGGTGGCCGCCGGCGTGCTCACCCTGATCGGCGCGCTGTGCTATGCCGAGCTGGGCGCGCGACGGCCGCATGCGGGCGGCATCTATGTCTACCTGCGCGAGGCGTTCGGTCCGCTGGCCGGCTTCCTGTTCGGCTGGACCATGTTGCTGGTGCTTTACTCCGGCTCCAGCGCGGCAGTGGCGACAATCTTCGCCAGCTACACCGCCGCCCTGTTCGGACTGCCGCCGGCCTGGGCGTTGCCGTTGACCGTCGGCGCGCTGGTTTTCGTCAGCGGCATCAACCTGTTCGGCATCCGCCTCGGCGCGCAGATCCAGAACCTGTTCGCCCTGCTCAAGCTGCTGGCGGTGGCGGTGCTGGTGGTGTGCGGCCTGTTCCTCGCCGGCGCCGGCCATGGCCAGGTGCTGGCCGCCGATCCGGCACGCCGCGGCGCCGGCTTCATCGACGCGGTGCTGCCGGTGCTGTTTGCGTATTCCGGCTTCACCTACCTCAACAACCTGGCGGGCGAAGTGCGCGACCCGCAGCGCACCCTGCCGCGCGCGCTGACCCTGGGCATGCTGCTGGTGATCGGTGTCTACGTGCTGGTCAACGTGGCCTACCTCGCCGTGCTCGGCCACGCCGGGTTGGCCGCCAGCAGTGCGCCGGCGGCGGACGTGATGCAGCAGGTGACCGGTCCGGTCGGCGCGAAAGTGATCGCGCTGGGCGTGGCGATATCCACTTTGGGCTTTTGCAACATCACCCTCGTCGCCGGCGCGCGCGTGTTGCAGGTGATGGGCGAGGACGGCCTGTTCTTTCGCGCGGTGGCGCGGCTGCACCCGCGCTGGCGCACGCCGAACACCGCACTGCTGCTGTTATCGAGCTGGGCGATCGTGCTGGCGCTGTCGGGCAGCTACGGCCAGTTGCTGGACTACGCCACCTTTGGCGACTGGCTGGCCTGCGCAGTCGGCGTGAGCACGCTGTTCTGGTATCGCCGCCACGGCGGCGAAGCCGGCGGCTTCCGCGTGCCGGGCTACCCGTGGCTGCCACTGCTGTTCATCGCCGTGGTGACGATAGTGGTGCTGCTGTCGCTGCGCGACAACCCGCGCAACACCGGCATCGGCTTGCTGATCATGGCCGCCGGCGTGCCGGTGTACGCGGTCTGGCGCCGCCTGTTCAGCCGCCCGCGCACCTAAGCACGCAGCGGCAATGCCACAATGTGCGGATCGACCTCGAGGAGATGATGGATGGCGCCCGTGCAAGCCCAGGTCCTGCCGATCAGCCAGGAAAGCGGCATCGTGGCCGAGAAGATGCGTGACGGCATCGACCTGCAGATCAACGGCGAGCACTTCCGCCATACCGGCGACCCGCAGATGCCGCTGCTGTGGTACCTGCGCGACGTACTGCGGCTGACCGGCACCAAGTACGGCGGCGAGGCCGGCGAGAGCGGCGCCGACCTGGTGCTGGTCGACGGCAAGGCGGTTTCCGCGATCATCCAGCCGGTCGCCAACCTGGCCGGCAAGGCGGTGACCACGGTGGAAGGCCTGGCCGCCAACGACGGCAGCCTGCACGCGCTGCAGCAGGCCTTTGTCGACGAAGACGCGATCGGTTGTGGCTACTGCACGCCGGGCTGGCTGATCGCCGGGGTCGACCTGCTGCGGCGCAAACCCCACCCCGGCGACGACGACATCGACCAGTTGCCGAACCTGTGCCGCTGCGGCTGCCAGACCCGCGTGCGCCGCGCGATCAAGCGCGCCGCCGCCGGCAAGGCAGGCCAGCCATGAGCGGCGACGGCATTCGTCTCTCGCGCCGCCGCTTCCTGCAGGTCCTGGCCGGCAGCGCCGGCGCGCTGGTCGTCGGCATCCGTGTCGCCGACGCCGCCGACGCACCGCTGCCGCTGGCGCTGTTCGGCGACAACCTCTACAACCTGGGCGCGTACGTGCGCATCGACGCCGACGGCAAGGTGCTGATCGGCGCACGCGACCCGGACACCGGCACCGGCGTCGCCACGGCACTGCCGCGCATCATCGCCGACGAACTCGATGCCGACTGGAATGACGTCGAGGTGGTGCCACTCGGCCTCGGCGTGGACAACGACAAGGGTCAGCCGCGCTGGGCCTATGGCCACCAGGTCGGCGGCAGCGGCGGCTCGATCCCCGCCGCCTGGCGCGACCTGCGCCAGGCCGGCGCGCTGGCGCGCTGGCTGCTGCTGCAGGCAGCGGCGCGCCGGCTCGGCGTGCCGGCCAGCCGCCTGCGTTGCGACACCGGCACGGTGATCGCGCCGGACGGCCGCCGCTTCGGCTACGGCAGCCTGGCCGCGGACGCCAGCAAGATCGCGCTGCCGGATCGCATGCCACCGCTGAAGAACCCGGCGGACTACAAGCTGATCGGCCGCGCAGCCGGCGACGTCGACGCGCGCGCGATCGTCACCGGCCAGGCCCGCTACGCGATCGACCACCACTACGGCGATGCGCTGGTCGCTGTACTGGTGCACTGCCCATGGCCGGACGGCACGCTGGCCCGCGTCGACACCGCCGACACGCTCGCCGTGAAAGGCGTGCTGAAAGTGGTGCAGCTGAAACCCGAGCCCGGCCAGCCGCCGGGCAGCACGGTGATTGCCCCGGCCGTGGCGGTACTCGCCGAAGACACCTGGGCCGCGCTGCAGGGCCGCGACAAGCTCAAGCTCGAATGGAAGCCGGGCGCCAGCGGCGGCGAGAGCAGCGCCGCGCTGGAGCAGCAGGCCACCGCCCTGCTCGCCGGCGACGCCGCCCCCACCAGCCGCGTGCGCAACGACGGCGACGTCGACGCCGCCGGCAAGAAGGCTGCACGCCGGCTCGACGCCACCTACGTGCAGCCATGGCTGGCACATGCCACCGCCGAGCCGATGAACTGCCTGGTGCGGCTGGACAAGGACCGCGCCAGCCTGGTCGTGCCGACCCAGGCGCCGCAGAAAGCCTGGGCCGTGGTGCAGCGCCTGACCGGCCTCGCGCCCGAGCAGATCGACATCCGCGTGCCGCGCGTCGGCGGCGGTTACGGCCGCCGGCTCGACCACGACTACGTCGCCGAGGCGGTGATGCTGGCCAAGGCCGTCAACAAGCCGGTGCGCCTGCTGTGGACGCGCGAGCAGGACTTCGGCCATGACTACTACCGCGCCGGCAGCGTGCACCGGATCAGCGCGGTGATCGACCGCAAGCGCCAGCTGCTGGGCTGGAACCAGCGCATGGCCAGCGCCTCCGCACTGGCCCGTCGCGGCATGCCGGACGACCGCCTGTGGACGTCCGAACTGCAGGCCGATCAGTTGCCCGCCGCGCTGGTGCCGAATTACCGCAGCGACTGGTACGCGCTGGAGTCGACGACGCCGCGCGGCCCCGCACGCGGCATGCCGCACCTCAGCAACGCGTTCGCGGTGGAAAGCTTCATCGACGAGATCGCACACCAGATGCGCGAGGACCCGCTGAAGACCCGCCTGCGCATCCTCGGCGAGCCACGCCAGCTGCCCTCGAGCAGCGGCGGCACGCTGGACACCGGCCGCCTGGCCAACGTGCTCAAGCTGGTCGCCGACCGCATCGAATGGAAGAACTGGCTGCGCACCGTCAACGGCCTCGGCATCGCCTGCTGGCAGGTCGACGGCGCCTACGTGGCGCATGCGATCGAGGCCGCGATGCAGGGCGAGAAACTGGTCATCCAGCGCGTCGTCTGCGCCGTTGACGTCGGCCGCGTGATCAACCCGCTCGGCCTGCAAGGCCAGGTGGCCGGCGCCACGCTGGACGCGCTGTCCATCGCGCTGAACGCGTCGATCACCATCAAGGGCGGCCAGGTGCAGCAGCGCAGCTACAAGGATTACCCGCTGGCCAGCATGACGCAGCTGCCGAACGACGTCGAAGTCATCACCGTCGCCGACGACCGCGCGCCCGCCGGCGCCAGCTTCCTCGCCATGCCCACCGCCGCCCCCGCGCTGGCCAACGCGGTGTTCCGCGCCAGCGCCGTGCGCGTGCGCCGACTGCCGCTGATGAAGGAGCTGCTGCGGTTGCTGTGAGTACGGCGGCCGGCCAGTTCCCCGTCGGCGCGCCGCGGCGGCAACGGGCCAACCCCTGGATGGGACCTGACCAAGCAGATGGACGTCCAAATGCTGTGTCGGCCGATCCCCGGCCACCAGACAGTCCGATGATCGAATGAGGTCTTCGGGTACGGTTTATACACAGGTCGACACGCACGCGCGTCAGGACGAGCGGTGCGCGCGGCTGCGCGCCATCATCGGCATCGGCGCGATCACCGCCGACGCGGCGGTGGCCACGGTCGGCCACGCCCGCGAATTCAAGCAGGGTCGGCAGATGGCCGCGTGGCTGGGCCTGGTGCCGACGCAGCACTCCAGCGGCGGGCATGCGCGTCTGGGTGGGATCAGCTGCCGTGGCGATGCGTACCTGCGCACGCTGTTGGTCCAGGATGCGCGCAGCAGCCTGCAGCGGGCCAAGGCCGTGGCCATCGAGAAGGCCACGCCGGAACAGTGGTGGATACGTACCCTCGATGGGCGCCTGCCGTTCGGCAAGGCGATCGTGGCCATCGCCAACAAACATGCCCGACAGATCTGGGCGATGCTGGCGCACGATGTCGACTACGACCCGCACGCCCGTCTGAACCATCCGCTGCCCCAGCAGCCCCATGCGGCGCACGCGGCCTAGAGAAAAGCTTCGATTCAACGTCAGCGCGACACGGTAGACAACAGGTCAGACCACCCCGGCGAAAACCTGACTAACCAGATGGACGTCCAAACGACGCTTCGGCCGATCCCCAGGCGCCGGATAGTCCGATGAACGAACGAGGTCTCCGGGTGCGGTTTATACAGTGGTCCGAGCCAGCGGCATCGGCTCAACAAGACCGGTTACGGAAATGCAGTCTGACATTCGTTGCACTCCGAACGGCGCTGATGTAATGACCCAGCACTTCCTGCACAGGTCAGGCCGCTAAAGCATAAGCCTCGGCGGGTGTCTTCATGCCGAGCGCCTGGTGCGGGCGTCGGTGGTTGTAGAACGCGATCCAGTCGCCGATCACGCGGCTGGCGTGTTGCTGGGTTTCAAAGCGGTGACGGTGAGCGCATTGCTCCTTGAGCGTGCGGATCAGTCGCTCGACCATGCCGTTCTGCTGGGGGCAGTGCGGGGTGATGAACTCCTGCTTCAGACCGTAGCTGCGCACCAGGGCGGTGTAGCTGCGACTGGTGAACACCAAGCCATTGTCCGAGCGCAGCAGGAACGGCTCGCGCACGCGGCCCAGGCTGCCAAAGCGGCTGATCAGAGCCTGCTCCAAAGCGGCTTCGGCGGTTTTGGACTTGGCGCTGCGTGAGAGATGCCAACCCAGCAGTTGTCGGGTATGGCAATCCATCACCAACGCCAGGGTCAGCCAGCCATCGCGGCCGGCCCAGATGCGGCAAAGGTCCGTCGACCATCGTTCGTCCGGTGCCTGGGCCACCGACGGCAGTGCCTCAATGCGCGGCCGACGTCCGATCGGACGCTTTCGCACCTGCCAGCCCTTGAGCTGGAACAGCCGCTGCACGGTGTTCTTGTTCATGCCCAGCAACCACGCCACCGTGCGGTAGCCGAACGACGGCTCTTGCTCGATCAACTGCTTGACCGGCGTCGCCAGTTCGTCCCGAACCTTCGGTGGCGACTTCGTTGGTCGGTAGTACATCGTTCGCCGTGCCACGCCGAACCAGTGGCACAGCTTGGCGACCGACACGTCCAGCCCTTCCGCACGCAGTCCCTGCTGGATCGAGATGATCACGTCTCGTCCTTGCCCAACAGGGACTGCAATTTTTTTCGGGCGCGCAGCTCCAGCATCGCCTCACCGTAGGCTTCCTGCAGGTCCTTCAGCTGGCGCTCGTATTGTTCCCGTACGTCTTCCGGCTTGGCCCGCAACGCGTTCTCCATGCCGCGCTTGCCATCTTCGACCCAGCTCTCGATCTCCGAGGGCGGCAGATCGAACTGTCGGCTGGCCTCGGCCACGGTCGTCTTGCCTTGAATGATGTCCAGTACCAGCGACGACTTGCGCCGTGCCGTCCAGCGCTTGATCTCTTCGTCCATCACGTTGCTCATCAGTGTGTCCTCGGGAAAAGGTAACACCTGAGCAGGAAATCACTGGGTCATTACACTGACACGCACGATGACAACACGCTGACCAGCAGTGGCCCGAAAGCTCAGGGCAAAAGCGTCATGCGCTTGGGCTTGATCGGTTGTCTCTTACGGATTTGTTAGACGCAGGCTACGCACGGATCACGTTGACGGAAAGTAGCGAGGAACCCTTGCTCTAAGTAGTTGAATGAGCTCAGGGTCCATGAATTCGTACTCGTCGGGGATATCTAAGCAGACAACACGAGTATGGCCTAAATGTGGCTTGAACTTAGCTGAAAGCTTGTTGCGGTGCGCGCGCTCCATAACAAAGATGATATCTGCCCAATGAAGCAGCTCTGGGGTGACTGGGTTCTCTGCGTCGTGGTTGAGGCCAGCTGAAGATGTCTCAATGCCAGGCCAATCGGCGAAGACTTGTTCTGCTGTGGGGCTGCGCAGCCGATTCTGGCTACAGATGAAGAGAACGTTGCGTGCCAAAGCTGTTCCTGCGGTCTAACGCTGGAGTTAAGCGGCGACGAAGCCATCCGCCTTGAACGATCAGTTAGCTGGGAACTGCCACGTTCGACCATAGCACCACGATACGTTGGTTGTTACGGCGTTTTTTTGAGGTTTGAACTGCCACAGCTGAAACGCAGCAGACAACGGAGCTACTAGAGATTTTGGCAAAGGCGTAAGTGCCGTGGCTATCGCAATGGAGCCTTGGCGGTCGATGATAAGTTCGAAAATGACCATTCTTGGAAGGTCATTTGATGCACGGCTCGACAGGACTGGCTGAATGACGCGAGTAAGAATTGCGGTGGACTTGCTGGGGGCCTGGTTCCAGTGCGGACGCCAGTAAACAGACGTCAAACCGTGTGCGTCTCCTACTTCAGCTGGAGACAGCTCCCTTTCGTCTGGGCAGAGCGGCGCACTCGTTGCTCCCGAGGTAGCCAACGCTGAAGAGATAAGTAGGCCTGCCAATATGCTCATAGAAGCTAACGCTTGAGTTGAGCGGCGGCGTAGCCGTCCGCCTCGAACGAATGGTTAGCGGCCACTACTGGGCCACAACAACAAATACTATGGATTTAATTTTAAAGTAACCAGACCAGTGCAAGGATGCGCATCACTTTGCTTACTTTCGGATCAGCTAGGCTAGCTTTCAGCAAAATACGTGCGGCGTGTGGCTTCTTGAAAGCTCCATCGCCCTTTTTGTTGAGTATGGCGAGCAACACTCTGCTATTGCGATGTCCATGCAAGATTGCACTACGCAAATACTTATACGCCTTATCATGATCCGTGGAGACGCCAAGGCCCTTGTAATAGATGATTGCGAGGCGATTGGCAACAAAACCAGTCACATCGTCCTCCAAGCTGACCTTTTCAAGCCAGTGCCGCGCAGCGATGTAGTCTTTGCGAACCCCGCGTCCTCCCTTAAAAAAGATATGTCCAAGGGCCATTGCTGCCGCGATATCGCCCATCGAAGCCCGAGCGTTCACCTCAGCCATATATGGCAAAAAATCGGCGCTCCCGACCATGTCGAGCAATTCGGGAAAATTTGTACTTGCTCCCGGCTCACACATGTACTTACTGCTCATCGCAGACCCCGAAATTGGACGCTAACGCTGGAGTTAAGCGGCGCCGGAGGCGTCCGCCTTGAACGAATTGTTAGAGGGCCACTTGCGAATCACCAAGTAAGAAATCAAAGCCGTGACCGGGAAAGCTATTGCGTGCCAGAGCGGAAACAGGCTCACCAGCCCCGCGAGCTCACCCCAAGACCAAGTGAATAGCGTAACAATGAACAAGAGCCCAAACGGGACAAGGACCACAGTGATAGTTGCAGGACCCCAAGATGGTGTAAGCAGAAGCGTGGCGGCAGCGACAAGAATGAGCGTGCGCTTGGAATCAGGCATATGCCTAACCAAGAACCAAACGCCGAGAAGCGGGAAAAACATGAGCGCGGCGAAGGCTAGATAAAACAACACCAAGAAGGTCATTCTCACCGCCCTCTAACGCTGGAGTTAAGCGGCGGCGAAGCCGTCCGCCTTGAACGAGTGGTTAGGCGGCACTCTGGTCATTGCCGCCACTTGGCTGTCCCTGAGGATAAGCCTGATGCATGATGCCATTGAAGGTGAGGCCGTGTAGCTCTTTACGACAAGAACTCAGGTCGGCTTGCCCGCCAAGAGTGTCGTTAAGGAGTGGCCGACCAGGAAGAGGCCTGTGTGTAAGGCAGCCTTTGGGCGAGAGCACAATTAGCTCTGCCAACGAGAGTCGCATCTGATCTTCTGGGGAGAGCGACGCAACCAAAGCAGAATGACTGCGCTCGAATGCAGATTGGGAACTGCCATCAATTTCTGGGACAGAACTGCAGGATGCGACGGCTAGCGAAGCTAGTGCAACGATTGCCAGTGCGCCGAGTGATTTCATGTGCCGCCTAACGCTGGAATTAAGCGGCGGCGCAGCCGTCCGCTTGAATGACCGGTTAGGCCGCTACCACAGCCACTAACCTCAGAACGAACCAAGCAATGACGCCAAGAAGCCAATACTTATTGGACGCGTCCTTGAATGCAAGGGGCCACATGGCCAGCCCCGCAGACGCCAGGAAGTACCCGCCGGTGATTACAGGTGCGGCAGTAGGAAGTGCTGCGCTGACGATAGGGCTGACAAGCGGCCCCAGAACAAATGGGACGAGGTACGGCCAATAAATGCGCAAAGATTGCGCGAGGCCAAGGCGATGCTTTGCGAGGAAGAAGCCTGAATCCATGGGGCCTAACGCTAAGTAGACCCCAAAAGTGAGGTGTTGCGCCGAGTATGCAGTTCCGCTCCTGACCGTTCAAGCGACGAATTTCTGCAGCAGATCATTCGCTTGCACCTGCAACGTTGTCGCAGACGTGAATGCAGACCGCCGGTGTTATTCGACACTTTTGAGGGTGTATGAGTTACACCTACGAAAGTGAGGGTGTAACAGGGGCGAAGATGCCGTGGTTGCTGGATCAGGCTCGTGCGTATGCGCGTTTGCGGTTATCGCTCTCTCCCGGGGCCATACTCGCGTACGCAACCCCGGCGGCCACGGTGTGTTCGGTTCGCCTGATCGGAAGTGACCCTCCACCGCAATTCAGTGGAACTGGTCGCTGGCCGGCACCCACGAGGTGGATGATGACGACGGCGAAGGTGCGGCAGGCTTGACCGGCAGCACGATGCCTTCGCACCCGGGCGGTGGCGGGCCGCCGGCGACGCGGGCGGCGGCGCATTCGGCGCTGTTGTCGAACCTGACCCTCGGCGCCGTGTTGGCGCTGCTGGCAGCCGGGGCGGGTGCTGCCACCGGGTTGGCCGGAGCGAGGTGCAGGCGGTCGTAGACTTTCGCGTCGAGCGGTTTCGCCGGTGGGTCGGGGTTCTTGCAACCGAGCAATGACATCGGCAGCAGCGGCATCACCGCGCATTCCACGCGTACGCCGCGCGGCAGGTGGAAGGTGTGGCTGACCGTGGTTTTTTCCACCGCACGGCGCAGCGCGGTGTCGATCGAGCTCTCGCCCTGGGGCGCCCAGTCCTGTTCGAAGCGGGTCGGCTTGTAGCCGATGTTCGGCGTGCCGTGGCCCATGATCTCGGTATCGCCGCGCGGCTTCAGTTGCACATAGCTGCCCAGCTCGCCCTGCGGCTTGCCCTCTTCCGCGCCGGGCTGGTTGCCGCCTGGTTGCCCCTCGCCAGGCTGCTGGCCGCTGCGTCCCTTGTCGCTACCCTGGCGCGCTGCCGGCTGGGCAACAGCGGCGTTGGTGCTGGCGCTTTCCGGCGCGGCGACCACGCCTTCGGGCTTGCCGGGCGTGGCCAGGTCGCTGCCTTGCGGTGTGGCGTCGGGGGCGCGGCTGACATCGCGCCCGCTGCGGGTGTCGGCCGGGCTGGGCGTGGCCTGCTCGGCCGTCGCCGGCGCTGGCGACTCCGCTGGCGAGCTCGTTGCCGGCGTGGCGGCGGCAGCGACGGCGGGCGGCGCGCTCAACTGCGGCCGCTCGATGGATGGCTGGACGGCTGTTTGCTGTGTCGCCTGGGCAACTTCGATCTTTGCGCTCGGCGCCGGCGGCTCGATCCGCGCCGGTGCCGGCGGGGTGAGCGGCACGGCATCGAGTTCCGCCTCGGCCACTTCGATTGCCGGTGTCTGCACCTGCGGCTTCTCGTTCGGCACGGTCGGCGCCGGCACGCTCAGTTGCGTTTGCAGGTTCACGCTCGGCGATGGCTGGGCCGGCAACGGAATCGGCTGCAATTCGGGTACCGGTGGCGCGGCAGCCATCTCTGCGCGAGCCGGTACCACGCTGGCCGGCGCGGCTGGTTTTCGGCACCTCGGTATTCAGCGCGATGCTGGGTGCGGTGATCGGCGGCGCGGCCTGCGGCGGCAGTTCCGGCAGCGCCAGCGACGCCGGCGGCGGCATCGGCCGGTTGCCTTCCAGTTGCGGCTTGCGCACCGCTTCGGGCTGGAACTTCGGCGGCACCGGCGGTTGCACGACTGGCGTCGGCAGGGTCACGGTCGGCGGCTCGCCAGCCAGCGGAATCGGCTGCAGTTCAGGCGTTGGCGCCGGCTGCGGCAGGCTCACTGGCGCCGGCGGGGCCGCGACCGGCTTCGGCGTCGGCGCGCGGGGTTTCGCGGCTTGCGCGATCACCGGCGTCGCGACGGCCGCGGCCGGCTTTTCCACGACCGCGGCCGCGGTGTTCGCGCTGCGCTCGCTGCTGGGCGCGGGCCGGCTGCTGCGGCCCTGGTGGCGCGGGCCACGCTCCTTCGGCGGGGTGCCGCGCACCGGCGGCGGTGGCGGCGGCTCGGGCGGCTCGATCAGGCGCACCTGCAGGAACTGCTGCCGCGGCTCCGGCGGCGGCACCAGCTGGTACGCCGGGCCGAGCACGAAAGCGAACAGGAACAGCAAGTGCACCAGCAGCGTGCCGGCCATGGCGAGGATGCGCAGGCCGCGGTCGCGCGGATGCTGGCGGGTATGTTGGTAATAGACCCGGGCCCGCATCGCCGCCGCCAGCGGCGAATTCAGCATCACCCGCGCCGGATTGGCGGGACGACTGGCGGGTGATGGGTCCGGGGGTGGCAGGGGCATGCGGCCAGTGTAACGGGCGCACCCGCGCTTCCGCATGACGCTCAGTGCTGCTTGGCGGCTCCCGCAGCGCGTTCGCGCAGCTCGGCGTCGACCGCGCGATTCGGCGTGTCGACCGGGCAGCCCCATTCCAGCGGTTTGCCGGCGCGGTACATCGCAATGCACGCCTCCTCGCTGGGTTTCGGCGGCGCATGCGCATCGCCGGCCAGCGGCTTCGCCGGCGCCATGCTGAGGCGCTCGTCGCCATCCTTGGCCGAGGGCGGCGCCGGCGGATCGCCGCCACAGCCGCCGGCCAGCATGGCGAGCGAAACGCCGCAGTGGATGCGCACGCCGCCGGGCAGGCGGATGGTCTTCTTCACCGTGGTCTTGTCCACCAGCTTCTGCAGCGCGCTGTCGATCGCATTGCTGTTGCTGCCCCAATCCTTCTCGAAGCGGGTGGCTTGGTAGGTGACCGGGCTGCGGTGCTGCATGATCCGCGGGTCGCCCTGCGGCAGGCGCTGCACGTAGTCGGGCGTGGGCGCGCTGGCCGCAGCCGCGGGCAGCAGCGGCTCGCCATGTTCGTCGAACAGGCGTGGCGCGGCGGCCGGGGCGGGCGTGGGCACCTGCAAGGTCATCGCGCCTTTCGCCGGCGGCTCGTGCGGCCGGGGCGGCGTGCGGGGTTTCGGTGGCGCCGACACGGCCGGCGGTGGCGGTGCCGCCGCGGCGCTCGGCGCGCGCGTGATGAAGCGCACCTGCAGTACATCATCCAGCTGCGTGGGCACGGCGGTCGGCATCGTCGGCGGCCGCATCTGCTGCCAGATCACCAGCACGAACAGCGCATGCAGCAGGCCGGCCACCGCCAGTGCCAACCAGTGCTGGCGGCGCTCGTGCCGCGGCTCGCGCCAGCGCCGCTGCCGCGACAGCGCCCGCGCCGCGCCGCCCAGTGGACTCGGGCCGCGATCCGGGGGCTGCGTGGACTCCGGCTGCGACGGCGGCGGGCGGTGCTGGGCTAGCTGCTGCGAACGGACGATGACGGTGCCTCGCGGGTGGTGGCGGCTGGCAGGATGGCCGACGGCGCTTGAACCCCCGCCCAGCGCCGGACCACGGCTGGCCCTGACGGCGGCCGGCGAAGTCACGACGCTACCCTGAGACCGCCGCGCCGCGGTGCCGGTTCCCCGCACTGCAGCTTGACCGTGCCGGCGGTTCGCTCAAGGCTAGAAGCGTGGGCGGCGGAAGCCGTCCGGGCTGCAAGGCCCTCCGCGCGTTCCATTTTTCCGCCGATTCCTGGCCCATAGAAGCACTATGGACCGGCGAATCGTCGAAAGCTGTCCTCGCACGGAGGACTTTTCGCCTCGAACGTTTCCTGACACCCACTCCTGGACGGCGCTACGCCGTCTCTCCGCCATGACCGTTCTTGCCCTGTGCAAAACACCGCGCCGGCACAAGTACGACCATGACGGCCCGCCATCGTCAGCCGCCAACGCGCGGCCTCATGCGGCGCCGTTCATGCCACGAGGCCACGCCCTGCATGGGAGGGTCGCATCGTGACGTATTCCACGGAAAGCATCCGCAACATCGCGCTCGCCGGACACGCCGGCGTGGGCAAGACCACGTTGTTCGAAGCGCTGCTGCTGGCCGGCGGCGTGATCCAGGCGGCGGGTACGGTCGAGCGCGGCACCACGGTGTCGGACAGCGACAGCCAGGAGAAGGCGCGCGTCCACTCCATCGACAGCTGCATTGCGCACCTCGATCACGGCGACTGCCACCTCAACCTGATCGACACCGCCGGCTATGCCGACTTCCGCGGTGCCACGCTGGCGTCGTTGTCGGCGGTGGAAACCGTGGCGATCGTGGTCAACGCGATCAACGGCATCGAGCACGGCACCCGCCGCATGATGGCGCACGCACGCCAGCGCGGTCTGGCCCGCGTGCTGGTGATCAACAAGATCGATTTCGACGGCGCCAACCTGGCCGCGCTGGTCGACGCGCTGCGCGAGGAGTTCGGCAGCGAATGCCTGCCGGTGAACCTGCCCGCCAACCGTGGCAGCCGGGTGCTGGATTGCTTCTTCCACGGCGACGGCGCCACCGACTTCTCTTCGCTGGCCGAGGCGCACCAGCGCATCCTGGACCAGGTGGTCGAAGTCGACGAAACCGTGATGGACCGCTACCTGGATGCCGGCGAAGGCGCGCTGACGCCGCAGCAGCTGCACGCCGCGTTCGAGCAGTGCCTGCGCGAAGGCCACCTGGTGCCGATCTGTTTCGTCAGCGCGCGCACCGGCGTGGGCGTACCCGAACTGCTGGATGTCGCCGCGCGGCTGTTGCCGAACCCGGCCGAGGGCAATCCGCCGCCGTTCGCACGTGGCGATGGCACGCCACTCGCGGTCAGCGCCGACCCGAAGGGCCACGTGATCGCCGACGTGTTCAAGATCGTCAACGATCCGTTCGTGGGCAAGCTGGGCATGTTCCGGGTGTGGCAGGGCACGATCCGCCGCGACAGCCAGCTGCTGGTCGACGACGGCCGCAAGCCGTTCAAGGTCGGCCACCTGCTGCGTCCGCAGGGCAAGGGGCATGTGGAGATCGAGGCGGCGATCCCCGGCGACATCGCCGCGGTGGCAAAGGTCGAGGAGATCCACTTCGACGCGGTGCTGCACGATTCGCACGACGAGGACCTGATCACGCTGGCGCCGCTGGCGTTCCCCGCGCCGATGTTCGGCCTGGCACTGGTGCCGCGGCACAAGGGCCAGGAGCAGAAACTCTCCAATGCGCTGGCGCGGCTGGCCGAGGAAGACCCGTGCTTCCGCGTCGAGCACCACAAGGAACTCAACGAAACCGTGGTGCGCGGCTTGTCCGACCTGCACCTGAAGGTGATGCTGGAGCGCATGCGCGAGCGCTACGGCGTCGAGGTGGACGCGCACCCGCCGCGGATCGCCTACCGCGAAACCATCGCCGGCCAGGCCGAGGGCCACCACAAGCACAAGAAGCAGACCGGCGGCGCCGGCCAGTTCGGCGAGGTGTTCCTGCGCATCGAGCCGCTCGAGCGCGGCGCCGGCTTCGAGTTCGTCGACGCGGTGAAGGGCGGCGTGATCCCCGGCCAGTTCCTGCCGGCGATCGAGAAAGGCGTGCGCCAGGCGATGGAGCACGGCGCGGTCGCCGGCTACCCGCTGCAGGATTTGCGCGTGACCGTGTACGACGGCAAGTACCACCCGGTCGACTCGAAGGAGGTCGCCTTCGTCAGCGCCGGCAAGAAGGCGTTCCTCGACGCCGTCGGCAAGGCGCGGCCGATCGTGCTGGAGCCGATCGTCAACGTCGAGGTGGCGATTCCCGAACGCAACGTGGGCGACGTGACCGGCGGCCTCGCCGGCAAGCGCGCGCGCATCCTTGGCACCGACACCCAGCGCGGCGGCGAGCTGGTGATCAAGGCGCAGGCGCCGCTGGCCGAACTGACCGACTACCCCACCGAACTGAAATCGATGACCGGCGGCCGGGGCCGCTACAGCCTCGACCTCAGCCACTACGAGGCGGTGCCAGCGACCGTGCAGAAGCAGCTCAGCGAGGCGTGGAAGCCGCACGTGGAAGAGGACTGACGCCGCGATATGCTGGAGGCTGCCGCCACCTGTCCCGGAGCATCCCGATGAACCCAGCACACACCATGCTCGCCCGCGGCCTGTTCGCGGGCAGCACCCTGCTGCTCGGCGCCTGCGCGGTACGGGCCGATGCCGCGCCGGATCAACCGAAGCATGACACCGCCGTCACCCTGCGGCGCAGCACCTGTTTCGGCAACTGCCCGGCCTATGCCGTTACGGTCGCCGCGGACGGCCGGATCACCTTCACCGGCCACGCCCACGTGAAGACCCGCCAGGGCAGCGGCCAAGCCACGCCGGCCCAGCTTGCGGCGATTTCCGCAGCGCTGGAGCAGGCCGGCCTGCGCTCGATGCGCGACAGTTACGTCGCGCCCGACGATGGCTGCGACATGGTGATGAGCGACCAGCCCGGCATCACGATCACCGTCACCGACACCAGCGGCAGCAAGACGGTGGACTTCTACCTCGGCTGCACCGGCACTGCCGCGGATGCGGTGCGCCAGCGGATCGAACAGCTGGCCAAGAGCATCGACCAGCAACTGGATACCGCGCGCTGGATCGGCACGCCGGCCGCGCCGGGCGCTGTCGAACAGGCCGATCGCTGACCCCGCGCCGGTCGCGCAGCGCCGCATCGTCCTTCGCCCGCCCGCCTTGATGTCGGCAAGCAAGGCGTGCACGCGACGGCGTTCCTTGCGGTGGACCGGCAACGGGTCGACCAGCGCGCGCCGCTTGCCCGCGAATGGAGTCATGCCCATCAGAGTGATTGGCGCCACCCGCAATAAGACGTAGCGGGCAAGGCTGATGGCGTTGCCGTCGGTGCACGCCACGGCGATCCCCGTACGCGCCTGCCGTGGCCTGCCCGCTCCGATGCAGCATCAGCCATTCGTCATCGCGACGCCCCGGCTACCGCTTCGGCTTGAGCAGCGTACCGGTGCATTTCGGCGAGCCGCACAGGCAAACCCACAGCTTCTTCAGGCGCGCGGTGTGCGGCACGTCGAGCACGATGCCGTAGTCGTAGGTGAGCTCTTCGCCCGGCTTGATGTTGCGGATCGCCTCGATCAGCACGCGGTCCCGGCGCGGGTTGCCGCTGGCGCTTTCCTCGACCAGCGCGCGGCAGTTCGGCGCGCAGCTGTGGTTGATCCAGCGTGCGCTGTTGCCGCCTTGGTTCGCGTCGATGATGTAGTCGTCGTTGAGCGTGAACAGGAACGTATGCCCGGTCTCGCCGCCATCGCCGTACAGATCGTCTGCCTGCGCATGGGTCAGCAGCCGGCCCTTGTATTCGATGATTTCCTCGCCCTTGGCGATCGGAGCGGTGGCAAACACACCGTTGCCGTGGATCGGCGAACGGCGTGCAACAAAACGTCGTGACATGCGGTGGAACCTGCGGGTGAAAGATGAAACATTGATGATGCCTGTTTGCGCATGAGCGCGAAACCTCTGTCGAGTGCCCATGGGAGTCTGGCTCGCGTCCGTCGCGATCACACCGGCAAGGGCGATTTCATGGCGGTCGCGTCCGTTCCGCCGGCGACCATTCGCCGCTACTGGCGCCAGCCCCCTCGATCGCGGTTAGAATCAGTATTCAAACGATCGTTTGGAGAGTCGCCATGCGTCTGCTGCGCCGAATCGTCCCCGTCCTGTTGCTGGGCCTGGCTGCCTGCGGCCCGGCGAAGAAGAGCGTGTATCCGCCGACCCTGAGCATCCAGCAACTGGTGGTGCTGCCGGACGGGCAGTGGCAACTGACCGTGCGCATCCAGAACAACAGCTATGGCGGGATGGACTTCAAGTCGGTGGACGGCCAGTTGCAGGTTGCCGAGTTGGTGCCAGTGCGACTGCACGCCAGGTTCGACCTCGATATCCCCGAACTGGCCGGCGACGTGACCCAGCTCAACGTGCTGCCCACTGCGGCGATGAGCCAGGCACTGCAGGCGGTCGCCGCCAAGGGCAGCGCCGGCGCGCTGGCCTACCGCATCGGCGGCAGCGCCAGCGCCAAGCCCGAGCAGGAGGACAAGCCACGTTCGTTCGACTTCAACGGCAATGGCTGGATCTCGCCGGCGCCGGGCATCCCCAACACGTATCGCTAGACATTCCCGCTTGCCACCGTAAGGAATCCCCATGACCGCTTACAAAGCCCCCCTCGACGACCTGCGTTTCGCCCTGTTCGACGTGCTGGGTGCCGAACCGATCCTCACCGCGCTGCAGGGCGGCGAAGCCCACAGCCGCGACTTGTTCGACGCCGTGCTGGAGGAAGCCGGCCGCCTCAGCGAGCAGCTGCTGGCGCCGACCAACGCGCCCGCCGACGCGGAAGGCTGCCACTACGACAAGGCCACCCAGACGGTGACCACGCCGAAGAGCTTCAAGGAGGCGTTCAAGGCCTTCGCCGAAGGCGGCTGGACCGGCCTGACCAACCCCGAGGCCTACGGCGGCCAGGCGTTGCCCGGCGTGCTCGGCATCGCCACCACCGAGATCTTCCAGTCCGGCAATCTGGCGTGGAGCCTGTACCCGCTGCTGTCCGAAGGTGCCACCCACGCCATGGCATTGCACGGCGAAGAGTGGCAGCGCGAGCGCTACATGAAGCCGATCGTGGAAGGCCGCTGGACCGGCACCATGTGCCTGACCGAGCCGCAGGCCGGCTCCGACCTCGGCCTGCTGAAGACCCGCGCCGAACCCGGCGAAGGCAACAGCTACAAGATCACCGGCACCAAGATCTTCATCAGCGCCGGCGAGCACGACCTGACCGAGAACATCGTGCACCTGGTGCTGGCGCGCCTGCCCGACGCGCCGGAAGGCAGCCGCGGCATCTCGATGTTCATCGTGCCGAAATTCAAGGTCAATGAAGATGGCTCGCTGGGCGCGCGCAACACGGTTGCCGCCGGCGCGATCGAGCACAAGATGGGCATTCACGCCTGCTCCACCTGCGTGATGAATTTCGACGGCGCCGAGGGCTACCTGATCGGCAAGCCGCACAAGGGCCTTGCCGCGATGTTCACCATGATGAATGCGGCGCGCCTGTCGGTCGGCGTGCAGGGCCTGGCGCTGGCCGAACGCGCGCTGCAGAACAGCCTCAACTACGCGCGCGAACGGCTGCAATCGCGCGCGCTGTCCGGCCCGAAATTCCCGGACAAGCCGGCCGACAACCTGCTGGTGCAGCCGGACGTGCGGCGCATGCTGCTGACCCAGCGCGCCTTCGTCGAGGGCTCGCGCGCGCTGGTGCTATACACCGCGCTGCAGACCGACATCGAACATCGCGCGACGGACGAAGCGGCCCGGCAGCGGGCCGGCGAGCTGGTGGCGTTCCTGATCCCGATCGCCAAGGGCATGACCACCGAGCTGGCGCAGGAGTGCACCAAGGAGGCGCTGCAGATCTACGGCGGCCACGGCTACATCGCCGAGAACGGCATGGAGCAGTTCGTCCGCGACGCCCGCATCATCACCTTGTACGAAGGCACCACCGGGATCCAGGCGGCCGACCTGCTGGGTCGCAAGATCCTCCAGCTGCAAGGCGTGGGCGCGAAGCACTTCCTGCAGGAGATCGGCGCGTTCTGCCAGCAGCACAGCGCCGACCCGGCACTGCGCAGCCTGATCGGCCCGCTGGCCGTCGCCAGCAAGGAGTGGAGCGACCTCACCGTGAGCCTGGCCCAGCGCGTGCAGGCCAACCCGGAGGAACTCGGCGCCGCGGCCACCGACTACCTGTACTACTCCGGCTACGTCACCCTCGCCTATCTGTGGGCGCGCAGTGTGGCCGCCGCCGAAGCCAGCACGCAGCCGACGGCGTTCAAGCAGGCCAAGCGCGACACCGCCATGTTCTACTTCGCCCGCATCCTGCCGCGTACCCTGGTGCACAAGGCGGCGATCGAGGCCGGGCTGGCGACCCTGCCCGAAATCGCCTGAAACGTCACCCGACCGCGGGTGCCGGCAAGGCCCGATCAGCCCGGGCCTTGCCGGGCCGGTGCACCGGCAGCGTCGTGGACTGACAAAGCCTGGCCGCGTCGCCGCCGGCGCTGCCGCCGGACACCGGTTACAAGGGCGACACCGGCGTTTATCCGAAGCTGATACGCTCGCCCCAGCGGGAAGCAGGCTGGGGGGTGGCATGAGCACCGGCGCATTCACGATATCCATTGACTTCGAGCTCTATTGGGGCGTGCGCGACACACGCAGCCTCGATGCCTACCGCGAGCATCTGGATGGCGTCCCGCGAGCTATCCCCCGCATGCTCCGCCTGTTCGAGCAACATCGTATTCACGCCACCTGGGCAACCGTGGGCTTCCTGTTTTGCCATGACCGCGACGAGGCCTTGTCGGCGGCTCCGCCCGAGCGGCCCAACTACGTCAACCGCGCGCTCTGCCCGTACCGCTATCTGGAACAGTCGACGGACATTACGGAGCGCTACCACTTCGCGCCAGCACTGATCGACCTGATCGCCGCGACACCGCACCAGGAGATGGCGACCCATACGTACTCGCACTATTACTGCCGCGAAGCCGGACAGACGGCCGCGACGTTCGAGGCCGACATCGCCGCCGCCATTCGCGTCGCAGCGACCCGGGGCCTCACCCCGCGCAGCCTGGTCTTTCCCCGCAACCAGTGGCATCCCGGCTACCTGGCGATACTGGCGGAACACGGCATCACCGCCTATCGCGGCAACGAGCACGGCTGGCTGTATGCCGCCACCGGCCATGTGGGACAAAACGCCGTGCGCCGCATGGGTCGCCTGCTGGACAGCTACATCAACCTCAGCGGCCACCACACGTACGCACTGGAAAGCTGCGCCGGCCAACCTCCGTTCAACTTCCCGGCCAGCCGTTTCCTGCGTCCCTACAATCCGCACCTGGCCTGGCTGGACGGCCTGCGGTTGCGCCGGATCAAGCGTGCCATGCGCCACGCTGCCCGGCACCATGAGGTCTTCCACCTGTGGTGGCATCCGCACAATTTCGGCGTCGACACCGATCAGAACATGCACTTCCTGGAGCAGGTGATCGAGGAGTTCGAATGCCTGCGCCGCGATGACGGCATGCGCTCGCTGGGCATGGCCGAACTCGCCGACGCGCTGGCTGCGCGATGAACCGACGGCGTCCGCGCATCGCCATGTTGTGCGGCGACGGGCTGTCGTCCTGGTTCATGTACAACGCGCTGGCCGGCGAGGCGCAGGTCCTCGCCGTGGTGGTGGAACGCAAACCGTCGGCCCGGGGCATGATCCGCCACCGGCTGCGCCTGCTGGGCTGGTCCACGGTCCTTGGCCAACTGGCCTTCATCGCGTTCAACCGGCTGCTGGCACGGTTACAGCGCCGTCGCATCGACGAACTGGTCCTTCGCTACGGCCTGCAGGCTGACCTGCCGCCGGCAGCCATCATCCACCGGGTGCACAGCGTCAACGCCGCGGCGGTGCGGCGTCTGCTAGGCAAGCTCGACGTCGACGCGGTCGTGGTGAACGGCACCCGGATCATTTCCCGCGCCGTGATCGAATGCATCGACCGTCCCTTCATCAACACCCACGTCGGCATCACTCCGCGCTACCGCGGCGTACACGGCGGCTACTGGGCGCTGGTTCACGGCGATGCCGAAAACTGCGGCGTCACCGTTCATCTGGTGGACACTGGCGTCGACACCGGTGGCGTGCTGTACCAGCAGCGCATCCACATCGAGAGCAGCGACGGCTTCAACACTTACCCGCTGCACCAACTGGCTGCTGCCATCCCGCTGATGAAGCAGGCGCTGCACGATGTGGCCGACGGCACCCTCACCCCTCGCGACGGCGTCGGCCCCTCCGGGCTCTGGTATCACCCAACCCTCGGCCAGTATTTCCGGTACCGGTTTTCGAGGTCGGTCAAATAGAGCCGGCTCGAAGCGCACGAAAAGGCCCCGCCCCGCCTCGTCCATTCCGACCCGCGGTCAATGAACCCGGGCATTTCCCGGGGGACAAATCGACATGACACACTCGCCTCGCCCCGCGTCAGGAAGTGTGCCGAAATGCGTCAGCTTTTCTTCAAGAGCGGCAGCTCTCCGGCCCGTTACTGCCGGGAAGCACCCTGGAAAGTGGCGCCGCTGAAGCGCAGATACTGCTGGATCAGTGCTTCATGGGCATCGGCCGCCTGCAACAGCTCGCGCGCCAGCGCTTCCTGCGCACTGACCACATTTGCCGATGGTGGCGCCACCGCGGCCGGTGCACGGGTCGCCACCCGCGGCGCCGTCGCCGGCTCGGCCGATTCGGAATCGAGCAGATAGGTGATGTCGTAGGCAAGGTCGCTCATGCGATCGATCAAGCAATAGGCTTGCCAACGTCAGCGGCCTCAGCGGGCCACCATTGCGGTTACGCTAGCAGCCTGTCGGGCTTTGGTGGTCGAGTCGAGAACTCGGCTGCGTGGGGATGGATTTTCGCCGATTCGCCGGCCCATGGTGTCTCCATGGGCCAGGAAGCGGCGGAAACATAGACCGCGCGGGCGGATTCGCAGACCGGTCGGTCACATCATTCGCCGGGGGAATCGCAGTGAAATCGAATCTACGCTTGGCCTGTCTGAAGCCGCTACTGTTCGCCCTGCTGCTCACCCCGGGCGGCATGCTGCATGCCACCGATGCACCGCAGGCGAAGTACCCGGACTACCCCAGCGAGACGCCGGCGAAGTTCGTGCCGGCCACCGACAGTCACGACTACGCGCGGCGCGAGGTGATGATCCCGATGCGCGACGGCGTGAAGCTGCACACCGTCATCCTGGTGCCGAAGGGCGCCCGCCACGCCGGCATCCTGCTCACCCGCACGCCATACGACGCCAAGGCGCTGACCACGCACACGATGAGCGGCCATCTCGGCCCGATGCTCGAGGGCTATGACAACGCCGCCGATATCATCGTCGAGGATGGCTACATCCGCGTGGTGCAGGACGTGCGCGGCAAGTACGGTTCCGAAGGCGACTACGTGATGAACCGGCCGCTGCACGGCCCGCTGAACCCCACTCCGGTGGACGACGCCACCGACACGTACGACACCATCGACTGGCTGGTGAAGAACATCCCCGAGTCGAACGGCAGGGTCGGCACCCTGGGTATTTCCTACGACGGCTTCGAGCCGCTGATGGCGCTGTTCAATCCGCACCCGGCACTGAAGGTGTCGGTGCCGATGAACCCGATGGTGGACGGCTGGATGGGCGACGACTGGTTCCACAACGGCGCGTTCCGCCAGCAGAACCTTAGCTACGTCTACGAGCAGACCGCCAGCCGCGACAACAGCATCAAGTGGTGGACGAACTACCACGACGAATACGACCAGTTCATGCACTACGGCTCCGCCGGTGCACTGGCGCATGCGTACGGCATGGAACAGCTCGGCTTCTGGAACAAGCTGCTGGCGCATCCCGCCTACGACAGTTTCTGGAGCGACCAGGCAGTGGACAAGTTGCTCGCCGCGCAGCCGCTGAAAGTGCCGGTGATGCTGGTGCACAGCCTGTGGGATCAGGAAGACAGCTACGGCGCGCTGGCCGTCTACCGCGCGATCAAGCCGAAGGACACCGGCGGCGGCATGGTCAGGCTGGTGATGGGTCCGTGGCATCACGGCCAGGAGATCGACGAAGGCAGCTCGCTCGGCGCGATCCGTTTCGGCAGCGACACTGCCCGGTATTTCCGCGAACACATCCTGCGTCCGTACCTCGCGCAATACCTCAAGAACGGCGCACCCAAGGCCGACATCGCCGCGGTCACCGCGTACCAGACCGGCACCAATCAATGGCAGCGGCTGGATCGCTGGCCGCTGGCCTGCGCCACTGGTTGCCCGACCAAGAGCCGCGCTCTGTACCTGGAAGCCAACAACAAACTCGGCTTCACCGCGCCCGCTGCCGGCAATGATTACGACGAATACGTGTCCGACCCTGCGCATCCGGTGCCGTATCGCGCGCGACCGATCCAGCCGATGGGTTACGACGCCGGCCAGACCTGGTCGCAATGGCTGGTCGACGACCAGCGCGAGGCCTCTGGCCGCACCGACGTGCTGAGCTATGTCTCCGACGTGCTCACCACGCCGCTGAAAATCAGTGGCGCGGCCGAAGTGAACCTGGTCGCCTCGACCAGCGGCAGCGACAGCGACTGGGTGGTCAAGCTGATCGACGTCTATCCCGACCAGGTGGCCGAACAGCCGGAAATGGGTGGCTACCAGCTCGCCGTGGCGATGGACATCTTCCGCGGCCGCTACCGCGAAGGCTTCACCGAAGCCAAGCCGATCGCCGCCAACCAACCACTGCCCTACCGCTTCGCCCTGCCCGCCGCCAACCACGTTTTCTTGCCCGGCCACCGCATCATGGTGCAGGTGCAGTCCAGCTGGTTCCCGCTGTACGACCGCAACCCGCAGACCTTCGTGCCGAACATCTTTCTGGCCAAGCCGGCGGACTACGTGAAGGCGACCCAGCGCATCTATCACGCCCCGGGCGAAGCCAGCCACATCGCGCTGCCGGTGGTGGCGAACTGAGCGGGCGGCGAAACGCCGGAAACCTGCGTTTCCCGCCCACCCGGGTGAACGTATAAATCGCCTGGTCTCGAGCGCCGCCCTGAATCACCCCGGTGGCGGCTTCGGCACCACCACAATACACACGGTGAACTGCGGAATCGGCGGCGGTGGCGGTGGCGGTGGCGATTGTGGCCGTGACGGATTGGACATCCTCAAGGCCATGGTCCGCGGTGGCGGTTTCGGCACTACCACGGCCATGGCCTTGATCTCGATGCTCTGGATCTCATCGAGCCTGAAGTTGAATGTTTCGGGCTTCTGCGTGGGTTCGACGATGCGCTGCTTGCTGGACCGGGGCTTGCTCGCCTTGGTCGCTGCGGTACGGGTGCGCTTGTTCTCCATGTCATCCTCCGGGTGGGTGCCCCTTGCTCGCGCGCGGGACGGGTGGTTCCGCGCCTGCGCTCTTGCCTGCCGTTCCCGGTGGGGACAGCAGGCCCAGACGACGGAACGTGAGGTTGCTGGCAATCAAGGTGTCGGCGATGCCGGCGGCACGCGCGGTCGCCAGCCGTTGGCGTGCCTGCACGGTGTCGCCCAGCAGCGCCAGCGTTTCCGCATTCAGCAATGCCACTTCGCCGGTCTGGCCGGGCAGCGATTCGGCGCGCTTGACCAGCATCCGGGCGCTGGCCGCGTCGCCCAGCACCACCCGGTAAAGGCCCAGCAAGGCGACGGCGCGGGCATCGTTCGGCTGCACCTTCAGGTAAGCCTCGGCGCGAACCGCGGCTTGCTCATACGCCTTGTGCACATCCGTGGCGCTGGCCTGCGGATCCGCCCGCAAGGCGTCGCCCAGATTGCCCCAGGTTGCGAACTCCTGAGGATCCAGCGCGATCGCCTGGCGCTGCAGGTCGACCGCTTCCGCATAATCGCCGGACTGGTATCTGAGCGTGCCGAGATTGGTCAAGGTGGCCGCCGCCGGCGCGATCGCGATCGAACGCACCAGCGCCTGCTCGGCGTCGGCATTGTTCCCCGCATCCATGTACAGCGCGCCCAGCGTGCCCCACAGATTGGCGTCGTCCGGCCGCAGTTTCGCCGCCTCACGAAAGGAGACCACCGCCTGCTGCACGTTGCCATCGAGATACTGCTGATAGCCGAGCTGGGCCAGCACGGCAGGATCGTCGGGGCTCAGTTGCTGCGCCTGCTGAAACTCCTTCTCGACCAGATCGTGCTGGCCGCGGGCCGCGTAGACCTCGGCGACACCGATATGCGCCTTAACCCGTAGGGCCGGTGCCCGCATGCTGTTGCGGTAGTACTGCAACGCACGCTCGGAATCTCCGGCGACGCGGTACAGGTCGCCCATCGCCAGATCCACCTCGGCCAGCGTCGGATCCATTTGCGCGGCACGCTGGCAGGCGAGCCTGGCATTGTCGAACGCCTCTGCGCTGTGCTTGCTTTCCAGGCGCCAGATTTCGGCCCGGCAGATTCCCGCTTGCGCCTTGGCGAACCCGCTGTCCTGCTTCAGCGCCTGGCCGAAGCGCTCGATCGCCTTGTCGGCGGTGTCGGACGAGGGAGTCTGGTTCAGCAGGTTCAGGCCCTGCAGGTAGATGTCGAACGCGGCCGCGTTGTGCGTGGGCGTCAGGCGTTTCGCCAAGGCATCGCTCTCGCCGGGAATCGCCCCCAGCAGCGCATGCACCACCTCACTGGCGATCTCGCTCTGGGTGGCGAATACGCCGGAGAGCTCGCGGTCATAGGTATGGCTCCACAGCGTGAACCCGGTGGTAGCGTCGGACAGGCGGGCCGTGATGCGGATGCGCGGACCTTCGCGGCGAACGCTGGCATCCAGAATCGTGGCCACCCCGAGCCTGGCCCCCAGGGCCTTGGCATCGGCGGCACCGTGCCTTGCGTCCGACGACAGCGGTGCGGCGACTTTCAGACCTTTCACGCCAGCCAGGGCATCGCGCATCTCTTCGGCCAATCCTTCGGCGAAATAGTCGTCGCCGGGGTGGCTGCTGAGGCTGGTGAAAGGCATCACGGCGATTGACGCGGCGTCCCGCGGGGCCGGTGTCGTGGCCCGCTGGATCAGCGCCCAGGCCACCAACACGCACAACAGCAGCGCCGCCAGCGCCAACCAGGGGCGCCGGTTCCAACGCCGCTCGATGCCACGCCCGCGCGCCGGTGTCGGCTCGGGCGCGCTCCACGCCGATGCCGGATCGGCCCGCTCCTGCGGCGGCGCTCCAACCTGCTCCGGTCGGCTCGCCGGCAACTCCAGCGGCGCGACCTGCAAGCCGGTTGTGGGAAGTTCCTCGAGATCCGCCCGGTCCGTTCCCGGCGCCGGCGAAGTCGCGGTGTCCGCATCGCCCAGCAACTGCCCGATGAAGCTGTAGCCCAGGGCGTGGCGTGTCTGAATGTAGCGCGGCTGCTGGGGGTCGTCGTCCAGCGCGTGGCGCAACTGCGCGATAACCCGGGTCAGCACGCCCGGCGTGACGTGGCGGTGACCCCAGACCCGATCGAGCAGGTCGTCGCGGCCGATCAGTTCGCCGGGGCGCTGCAGCAGCTCAAGCAGAACGGCGAAGGCCTTTGGCTCCACCGGCTGGGGCATTCCCGCCCGCAGCAGGCTGTGCGCGGCCGGGTCGACCACGATGTCGTCAAAGCGATAAGGCGTAGCTCCCCCGCTGCGCGCGCCCGATTCCGTCCGGCCCATCGGGAAGCCCTCAGACGATCACATAAACCTCAGCGTTCGCTCATACAAGCCCTGCATGTCCATCATGACTCAAAACCGCCATGCGGTGGAATCTGGACCTGCGCCGCATTCCGTGGCGCCACCACCGGAGGATCCGCCATGAATGCCCAGATTTCCAGCTTGCAGCCCCTGTCAGCCGCCCTGCAGTCGCCCGCATGGGCGAACCTGAACCGCCCCGCCCGGCGTCACTTTGTCGGCGGCTTCCTGCTCGAGGCCGAGGCGCTGGCCCACTTCAACCAGTTGCTGGCGCAGTTGCACCACTTCCCGCTCCACTGCGACCAGCTGGCCACGGCATCGCGCGAGCTGGCGGATCGATCGGCCGGCAACCGGCGTTCGGCGGGCATTGATCAACGCCTGCAACTGGCGAGCGCGGTCGATCGGATGATCGCCGATGCGACCTGGCAACCGGCCCGCGAAGCCGTCGAGCCCGCCCGTGTGGTGGTGGACTACGTGCACGGCGATCACGCCCTGATTCCGGACAGCGTGCCGCTGGTCGGGCGACTCGACGATGCCATCCTGATCGATGCCGCCTGGCCGCGCCTGGCCGGAGAGGTCGATTGCTACCTCGACTACTGCCGCGTACGCGCGATCGAAGCCGAGCTGCGTTGCTGCGAGGTCGGGGAGTTTGCGTTCACGCGTGAAGACTGGCAGCAGGCACGCCAGGCCGAAGCCGGCCTGATCGCACACTGCCGCCGGGTGGGCGAAAAAAGCTACCTGCCGTCGCCGGCGCCAGCAGGCTTCCGTGTGTACTGATCGTGCCGTCACCAGCACCGCCGCGCAGGCATCGGGCAGAAATCGGGTCAGGCTCAGCAACCCGCATCAATGAGCCTGACCCAGCTGCCCGATTGCCCCTCCCCTGCCTTGCCCCAAGGGACTTCCTTCGGTCGCAGGGCAGGGAGCACGGCGTCAGTCGCGACGCTGCTCCTGCGCGATCGCCACCGCCTGGTTCACCGCATCGATCACGATTTCCGGGCGGTCGTACTGCACAAAGTGGCCAGCGCGCGGCACGATCATGTTCACGCCGCGGGTCGACATCGCCGCCACCTGCGTGTGCAGGTCTTCCCATAGCAGGGTGCGCTGGTTGCGTTGCTCCTGCGTCTCGTCCTTCGACTTCGGGTACGGCGCGTGGGTCAGCACGATGATCGGCATGTCGCCGAAGTCCTTGCGGGTAGCGCGGGTCTGCTCCGCGCTGGCGTAGAACACGTTCTCACGTTCCGAGGCCACGGCGGCCTGCCATTTCACGGTGGCCGCGTAGGCCAGCTGCGCTTCGTTGACCGCCTTGCTGAAGCGGGGGTCGGCGTCGCCGACGCATTTAGCGAAGGCCGGCGTGCCCTTGACCAGGCCCTTGCCGGCTTCGTCCACGCAGGCATGTAACTCCTTCAGGTACGCGTCCCACTTCGCCCGCTGATCGGGCTCGCCGATCGCCCAGCCCCGGCTGGACTGATCCTCGTGCGAGCCCTCGACCAGCACCATGCCGACCACCTCGTCGCGATGACGATCGGCGAACACGCGTACGGTCATGCCCGCCAGCGAGTGGCCGACCAGGATATATGGCGGCGCGATGTGCGCGGCCCGCAGCAATGCGTGCAGGTCCGCGGCCATGTTCTCCACGGTACCGGGACGCGCGGCGGCATCGCTGAAACCCAGGCCGGCCCGGTCATACGAGCAGGTCCGCGTCCGCTTCGCCAACGCCGGCTGCACCAGCGCCCAGGAAATCGTGGAATCCCCCATGCCGGCGTCGAGGATCACCGTGGGTGAACCCGAGCCGCGGCAGTACAGGTTCATGCGGCGCCCGTGGTCCACGTCTACCAGCTGCTGCGGCCTCGTGTAGATCGGATCGGTGACGATCGGCGGCACGGGCTTCTCCTGGCCGACACACGGCATCGGCAACATGGCGCCTGCCGACAGCCACACCGCTGCAGCGATGGATATACGCATGGACTCCCCCGTTCCGAACCGGTCAACGACGCCGCGAATCTGACATGCGGTGCGCTCCTTCACAACCCGTACGTGCAGGGCTGCCAGGCGGCGCTAGCGCCGATCGCCTTTCGTCGCGGCTATCTGCAGCCGCAGAATCCGGCGCAATTCCAGGATCGCCGCCGGCGTTTCCTGCACGCTGTGCCATGACGGGATGGCTAGTTCGGAGTCGGCGCCGGCGAGGTGCGCGCTCCGGTAGGGCACCACGCCGTCGTTGCTGTCCTGCAACGGGCCCTTCGCCGTATGGACGCCGACGATGGTGTGGTAGTGCACGCGCGGCGAGATCGGCAGGTTCGCCGCAGCGGCGATGAACGGGTCGGTGTCCTTGAGATTGTCGATGCTGTTGGACACGTGCAGCGACGGACTCTCGCCTGAATCGCCGGATTTCAGCAGATCGGCGATTTCAGCCATCTCCTTCAACACGGCGACCGGCAGCCGGATCAGGTTGCCGATCCAGCGCGCGATGCGGTGCTGCGCGTACGGCGTACCTCGATGCGGCGCGGCCAGGAACACCGCCCGGGTCACCTGTGGCATCGGAGTGAACTGCAGGTACGGCGTCAGGCGCTGGCGCAACCGCTCGCGTTTCGCCGTCGGCAGGTTCGCGCGCACCGGCAGCACGCTCCACAGCTGCTCGCCACTGGAGGACACCAGCAGGCGCGCGATCACGCCGCCCATGCTGTGGCCGATCAGCACCATGTTCTGCGAGGCACGCGCCTGGCCGGACGGGTCGTAGTGCTTCAAGGTGGCGTCCAGCGCCTTGCGGATGTTCGCCAGGTTGACCGCGACCGGCAGGTTGGTCGGGTAGTAGACCTCCCACACCTGGTAATTGCGGCGCAGTTCCTCGTCGCCCATCACGTCGTTCGCCACGTTGATCCACGCCTCCGGGCTGCTGGCCAGGCCGTGCAGCATCACCACCGTGAGCCGGTCGGGATCGTACGGCTGCATCAGCAGCACGCGCGGCGTGCGGATGCCGCCTTCGCGGCCCAGCAGCGAGCGGATCGACTGGCTGGCGAAACCCGAGCGGGCCAGCCACACGCCGTAGGCAGCGGTGAAGTTCGCGCCCAGCGGCACTACCCGTCCGCCCACCGTGATGGTGTCGTCGCGGTACGGAGACCGCACCAGCAGGCGTACCTGCCGCGTCGCCAGCACTTCATCCAGCGCGCTGCCTTCGAACACCAGCGCGCCGGTCATCGAGACGTAGTCGGGCTCGCGCCAGGGCACCTCGGCGTCGGCTTTTTGCTCCGCCGCAACCGCCACGAAATCGGACCCGAAGCCATCCCGCCGATAGACGTTGCGCAGGCCATTGAAGCGCAGGTTGGCTGCCGGGATCAGCTCCGCCGGCACGCGGGCATCGCCTGCCAGGCGCACGTCACTCTGCGGACGCAGCACGGTCCAACCGGCCAGCCTGGTCTGCGTCCAGTGTGGATCCAGTCGCGGCAGCTCCACGAAGAGGCGGCTCATTACCCGCTGCACGGCCAGGTTGTAGAACCCGGTGACCTGCACCTGGCGCAACTCGAACGCGCGCTCGGCCGGCGCGCGCGCGGTGTAGAACAGGTAGGCGTAGGCGTAGCGTGCGGATTGCAGGTAGGCATCCAGCGTCGGGTCGTCCATCGCCGCGCCGGACCGCGACTGCTCCGCCTCGAGCGCCCGGCCCAGCCACAGTTCGGCCAGCGCCGAGAGCCGCTGCTCGTCGGTCAGCCCCGCCGAGTGCGCGACGGTATCCGCGCAGATCATGAATTCGCGCTGGCAACCGTCGACCGCCAGCGCCGCCACGCTCAGCGACTGCACGGTGCGGTCGCTCAGCCGGTTACTGCCGATCACATCGGCGCGCCGCTGGTTGACATAGTCGTTGGTGGTGACGCGGCTCACTCCCACCATCGCGCAGGCATTGAGGCCAAGCAGCCCGACGATGGCGACGCAGCGCGCGACCCAGGCACAGGCTCCGGCTCTCATCGACCGGCTCTCATCTGCAGCGTTCCCATCGGCGGCGTGTCCCGGGCGGGCGGTGCGGGGATTGTAACCGTGGCGTCGCGGCCGCGGCATTGTCATGCCGCGGCCAAAGCCGCACGCTTGCGCCATGGACGGATGTGCAGGAACGAGATGGCAACGAGGCACGGAATGATCGGCAGGGCGACGCTCATCGCGGCGGTGTCACTCGTCACCTTCGTGTCCGGTGCGTGGGGCGCGATGGCGCTGTGGTACCAGTTGCCGGGCAACGTCACCTTGCGCACGCTCGGCAGCGTGTTGTGGGCACTTGCCGTGATCGCCCTGGCCGCCATCGCAGCTGCCCGCCGCAGCTGGCTTCCGCTGGGCGTCTACGCGGCGATGTACGCGCTGCTGCTTTGGTGGTGGACAAGCATCGCGCCGTCCAACCAGCGCGACTGGGCGGACGATGTATCCCGCCCGCTCACCGGCCGGGTCGATGGCAACCAGGTCGTCCTGGACAACGTGCGCGACTTCAGCTGGCGCAGCGACACCGACTACGATGCGCGCTGGGAGACCCGCCATTACGATCTGGACCGGCTGGCCTCGGCCGATGCGGTGCTGTCGTACTGGGGCAGCAAGGCGATCGCCCACGCGATGATCTCGTTCGGCTTCGACGACGGCAGCCACGTGGTGTTCTCGGTGGAAATCCGCCGCGAACGCGGTGAGCAGTACTCGCCGATCGGCGGCTTCTTCAAGCAGTTCGAGACAACCCTGGTGGCCGCCGACGAACGCGACATCATCCGAGTGCGCACCAACGTTCGCGGCGAGGACGATTACCTGTACCCGCTGCGCATGGACAAACCGGCCATGCGCGCGCTGTTCCTCTCCTACATACGTGCCGCCAACGAGCTGGCGGCGACGCCGAAGTTCTACAACACGATCACCTCCAACTGCACCACGATCGTCTACCGCATGGCGCGGCAGATCGAACCGGACCTGCCGCGCGACATCCGCCTGCTGCTGACCGGCTATCTGCCGGAATACCTGCACAAGGTGGGCGCGGTGGATCGCAGCGTGCCCGTCGACGTCCTGCGTCAACGCGGCCGGATCACCGAACGGGCGAGAAACAGCCAGGCGGCGGACGATTTCTCGCGCGCGATTCGCAGCCGCTCGCCGTGACCTGCGCGGAAAACTTGCGAAGAAAACCACCTCCTGTGGTTTTTTTCGACCGCGAGTCCGGCGCATGTCCGGACTCGCTCACGTGGATCAGACACTTGCGTGCCTGATCCACGACCGGCCATCGGGCAACTGCTCCTGCGTTGTCTCAACTCGGGCATCCTGCCCTCGCCGTCGCCGGGCTGAGAGGTTGAATAGCCACAACCCCTCAGACTGCGGCTAACCAGCCAGCTCGAAACGCGTCACCCGCCGCGCCGGATCGGCCTCGACCAGGTTCACTCTGACGTCGGCGCCGAGCGGAAGGCTGGCGGCGCCCGACACGCTGGCTTCGACCGCCGGATCGCGCACGATGACCGTGCCCTTGGCCGGATCGTCGCGAGCGACCTCGACGATCGCGCCGTTGAAGACTTCCCCCACGCGCGGCGCCAGTACGGCAGCTTCAGCCAGGTCGAGCACGGCGCGCTCATACTGGCCGGCGCGATGGCCGGAGACCTGCATCGTGGCCGGCAGGCCGGGCAGCGCGGCCAGCGTCCAATCGGACACCGGCTGCTTCGCGCACAGCGCCACGCAGACCTCGCCGGCGTAGCGATCGACCAAACGACGCAGCGGCGCGGTGGCATGGGTGTATTGCGCGGCCAGCGCCGAGTGCATCGACTGCTCGGGCAGCGCGCCGTTGAACGCCGCGTAGCCGGCCCCGCGCAGCACGCTGGTGCAGGCGGTCAGCATGGCCACATGGACATCGTTCGACGGGTCCAGCGAGCGGATGAAACCGGGGTAGTCCAGCCCGGCCGGCCAGGCGATGCAGAGCGCCCGCGCGGTGACGCGCAGGCGCTCGATCGCGTGCGGATCGGGCGGCGGCAACGTGCGCAGCAACCCCACCTTCGCCTGCACCATCAGGGATGCCGCGGCCATTCCGGTCAGCAGCGAGATCTGCTCGTTCCAATCCTCGACCGGCATGCGCGCGCGGAACGCCAGCATCCAGCGGCCATCGACGACGCTGACCTCCTGTTCCGGCAGGGGCAGGCTCACGCCGCCGCGGGAAAGCTCGCGCTGCCGACGCAGCTCGCCGATCTCGCGCAATACCGCCCACATCGGCTCGGCCGTGCCCGCGTCGATGCGTTGCTGCACGCCGGCGTAGTCGAGCCTGGCGCGGCTGCGGACCTTCGCCCGCCGCACGTCGACGGCGATGCCTTTGCCGGCTCGGTCCAGCTCGATCGTCCACAACAGTGCCGGTCGCAGCTGATCGGGCAGCAACGAGGCTGCACCTTCGGACAGCACCTTGGGGTGCAGCGGAATCTTCGCGTCCGCGCCATACAACGTTTCGCCGCGCCGGTTCGCTTCCAGGTCGACCGGATCGCCGGCACTGACGAAGGCGGCGACATCGGCAATCGCGTAGTACACCCGATAGCCGCCATCGGTCTGCTCGACATGCATCGCCTGATCCAGATCCATCGAGCCGGGCGGGTCGATGGTCACCAGGGCAATGTCGCTTCGATCCAGTTCCGGCCATCGCGGGTTTGCGGCCGCCTTCGCCGCCGCGGCCTCGACGTCCGGCGGAAACGCCGAGGGCAGCTTCAGGTCGTCGCGGATGGCGCGCATGCCCTGCACGAGCACGGGATCTTCGGCAGGCTGGATATGGATGCGGCGGGTGGTCGACATGGGCGATTTCCTTGCGTGGATGCCGTTCGGCGCTGCGGAATCGATGCGTCGTCCCGGCGTTTCTCGCACCCGGCGGAATATACACGCGCCGGCGGGGACTACCGCGGCCATCATGCAAGGTGTAGAAACGGCACCGTTACCCCTGTCACCGATCGCCCCCATGACCGACATGTCCCTGCTGATCCGCCTGGCCGAAGAAGAAGACGACGAATTCATCCTCGCGCAGGTGCCGCGCTTCGTGGATTTCACCCTGCCGCCCTGGCGACGCCGCCACGAATGCATCGAAGGCATCCGCAACGACCTGCTGCGCCACCTGGAAGACCAGCCGGCGAACAGCTACCTGTTCGTGGCCGAGGACGTGGACGGCGAACGGGCCGGCTTCATCCACCTGCAGCGCACCGCGGACTTCTTCACCGGACGCAGCAACTGCCATATCTCCGACATCGCGGTGGCGCCGCAGCACGAGCGGCGCGGCGTTGGCAAGGCGCTGCTGGCACATGCCGAGGCATGGGCGCGCGAACATCAGTGCCAGCTGGTGACGCTGGCGGTGTTCCCGGGCAACGAGCGCGCCCGCGCCCTGTACGAAGCCTCCGGCTACACGCCCGATCTGCTGCGACTGGCCAAACCGGTTCGCTGAGCGCACCAGAGCCTGTCCAGCCTCCAACGAAAGAAGCCGCCCGAGGGCGGCTTCTTTGCGATCAGCCAGGTTGGAACGATCAGTTCGTGGCCGTGCCGGCAGCCGCCTCGGCCTGCTCGCGCATGTCCAGGCGATGGGCCAGGCGATCGATATTGGTCAGCGACATCAGGTGCGCGTAGATCCAGCCAAACACGCCCTCGCGCAGGAACTCCTGGGCCGTCTTCTCGTCCAGCGCCCGCAGCTTCTCCTCGTTGACCACGAACAGGCCGTTGAGGTTGATCGACTTGCCCTGCTGGCCGTCCTTGCCTTCCTTCTGCAGCTGCACGCTGCGCGGCTCCAGCAGGTCGTGCTTGTTCAGCTGCTCCATGAACCACTTGGTACGCGTCACGTTCTGCTGGAATTCGCCGAGGAAGCCCACGGCGTTGGTCAGCAACTCGCTGTCGGTGCCGTCTTCCTTGAACAGGCGCTGGCCTTCGGCCGCATTGAAACCCTCGTAGCGCTCGTCGAGGAACACGGTGAAGTCGTCGCCTTCCTGCCCAGCCGGTTTTTCGGCCAGCACGAACGGGTAGCGGCGCACGAAGGCCGGGATGTACGTATCCGCCGCCCACTGGCCATTGGCGTCGACGTACAGGTTTTCGTTCTGGCGCAGACCCAGCAGAGCCACCGGGCCGGCGTCGGCAACGCTGGTGCCGGCGAACACGATCAGCATGTCGCGCGCGGCGACGCCGAACTCCACGCCGGTCAGCGGCACGGAATGCGCGTTCATCGCGAACTTCACGTTCGGCACGGCCTTCATGCGCAGGTCTTTGTGCTCGACACGGTTGAGCGGTACCGGTTGTTCGTAGAAAAGAACTTCAGCCACGTTGTCCACCTCTGCCCACGCCGTGCCGGGTCACCACCAAGCGCCCCTACCAAACCCGGCGTCGGGTCTGCGTTGACTGGCAATCATATCAGCGCTTATCCGCAACGGCGACTGCCCCACCGAGGGTGCCGCTGCCTCATTTGCATGCGAATTGCAATGGAATTGTTCTATGCTGGCCCCAGACAAGCACCCTGCATTGCCTGAACGCTCTTTCGAAGCCCCTGGCTGAAGGACGATTTACATGCTGATGGAAGTGCCAAGTCGGGCCGATCTCAATGCGACCCGCGTGTTGTCACTGGACGCCGCCGGCCGCATCCTCGACTGGATCAGCTGGCAGGAGGCGGTTTGCCTGTACGTCCGTGACGCGGTCGCCTGGACCCTGGGCGACCCCTGCCTTACCGTGCACGGTGGCCACAATCGCCTGCTCGGCGTGCAGAGCCTGATGCACCTGCACCCGATCATCGCCAGCACCGGCCACTGCCGCGAGCATGCGATCGATCCGGCCCCGGCGCTCACCAACACTGCGCTGTTCGCCCGCGACCGTCACATCTGCCTGTACTGCGGTGAGCACTTCACCCGCGCCGAACTCACCCGCGACCACGTGCTGCCGATCTCCAAACGCGGCAAGGACGAGTGGGAGAACGTGGTCAGCGCCTGTCTCGCCTGCAACCTGAAGAAGAGCAACCGCACCCCGCATGAAGCCGAGATGCCGCTGCTGGCGGTGCCGTACCGGCCGAGTTGGGTCGAGCATCTGATCCTGTCCAATCGCAACATCCTGGCCGACCAGATGGAATTCCTGGTCAGCCGGCTGCCGCGCGACCGCCGCGCGGCAGCCATGCCTGCCGCCGCATAAGCCACTCCGATCGATCAGCCTGCCGCCGTGGCGCCCGCCTGCGCAGGATCGTCGCTCTCCTCCACTTCGGCCGTGGCCGCGCCGCACTCACGCAACTCACGCAACACTTTTTCCAGCTTGCCCATCTCCTCGCCACGGGTCTTTGCCATGGTGCGGTAGTAGCCGCGGATGCGTTCGAGCGCATCTTCGTCCAGCTCGTCCAGGTTGAGCAGCGCATTGTTCGCGTGAGTCGCCCGGATCAGTTCATTCAGCTTGATCTGCAGCGACGCTGTGTCCCTGTTCTGGCTGTTCTGGATCAGGAACACCATCAGGAACGTGACGATTGTGGTGCCGGTGTTGATCACCAGCTGCCAGGTATCGCCAAAGTGGAAGATCGGACCGGTCGCGGCCCAGACCAATACCACCAGCGTCGCCAGCAGAAACGCCGCCGGCTTGCCGGAACCGCGCGCCGTGGCCTCGGCAAAGCGGCGAAAGATCAACGGGGAGCCCATGAGAAAGCCCTATTCTGAGGAGATCGCCGAAGCGTCGCGCGCCGCATGTCTGCGACGCGTGGAGGCAGGTAGCCGGCTGGCTGCACCGGGTTTGTTCACATGTCCGCCCTTGCCCCGCCCCGCCGCTGGACCAACAATACGCGGATGAACGACCTTTCCCGCTACCCCCACCTGGCGCCGATCGAGACACCAGCCGACCTGCGCCGCGTGCCCGACGACGCACTGCCCGCCGTGGCCGACGAGCTGCGCCAGTACCTGATCGAGGCCGTGGCCAGCTCCGGAGGCCACTTCGGCGCGGGCCTGGGCGTGGTCGAGCTGACCGTCGCGCTGCACCACGAATTCGACACCCCGCACGACCGCCTGGTGTGGGACGTCGGCCACCAGTGCTACCCGCACAAGATCCTCACCGGCCGCCGCGACCGCATCACCACGATCAAGAAGAAGGACGGCCTGGCGCCGTTCCCGCGCCGCGAGGAAAGCGAGTACGACACCTTCGGCGTCGGCCATTCGTCCACCTCGATCTCGGCCGCGCTGGGCATGGCGATCGCCGCCCAGCACAAGGGTGACCACCGCAAGGTCGTGGCGGTGATCGGCGATGGCGCGATGACCGCCGGCATGGCGTTCGAGGCGCTGAACCACGGCGGCGATGTCGAACCGGACATGCTGGTGGTGTTCAATGACAACGGCATGTCGATCAGCGAAAACGTCGGCGCGCTGACCAAGATGATGGCGCGAGCGATGGCCAGCCGGCGGCTCAACGAGTGGCGCGAGCGGGCCAAGCGGGCGATGCCGAAGCAGTCCTTCGCCGGCCGCTGGTTCAAGCGCTGGGAAGAACACGCCAAGGGCATGTTCGTGCCTTCGACGCTGTTCGAGGAGCTGGGTTTCCACTACACCGGCCCGATCGACGGCCACAACATCCCGCAGCTGCTGCAGGCGCTGCGCACGGTGAAGAACCTGCCCGGCCCGCAACTGCTGCACGTGATCACCACCAAGGGCAAGGGCTACGCCCCGGCCGAACAGGCGCAAATCGAGTACCACGCGGTCGGTCCGTTCGACCCGCAGGCCGGCCTGGCGAAGAAAACCGGCCCGGCCCGGCCCACCTATACCGACATCTTCGGCGAATGGCTGTGCGACCAGGCCGCCGCCGACGAGCGCCTGCTCGCGATCACCCCGGCGATGCGCGAGGGCTCCGGCCTGGTGCGTTTCTCCAGGGAATACCCCGAGCGCTACTTCGACGTGGCGATCGCCGAGCAGCATGCGGTGACGCTGGCCGCCGGCATGGCCTGCGAAGGCGCCAAGCCGGTGGTGGCGATCTACTCCACCTTCCTGCAGCGCGCCTACGACCAGGCCATCCATGACGTGGCGCTGCAGAACCTCGACGTCACCTTCGCGATCGACCGCGCCGGCGTGGTCGGTCCGGATGGTGCCACCCACTCCGGCAGCTTCGACCTCAGCTTCCTGCGCTGTCTGCCGAACATGGTGATCATGGCACCGGCCGACGAGAACGAGTGCCGCATGATGCTGAGCACCGGCTTCCAGTACCAGGGTCCGGCCGCCATCCGCTACCCGCGCGGCACCGGCCCCGGCACCGCGATCCATCCGCTGCTCGACACCCTGCCGATCGGCCAGGCCGAACTGCGCCGGCGCGGCCACGGGCTGGCCCTGCTCAGTTTCGGCGCGATGCTGGCGCCGGCTGCCATGGTCGCCGCCGAACTCGACGCCACCCTGGTCAACATGCGCTTCGTGAAGCCGCTGGACGAGGCAATGGTCGTGGAACTGGCGAAGACTCACGACGCCTTCGTCACCCTGGAAGACAACGCCATCGCCGGCGGCGCCGGTTCCGCCGTGGCCGAGTGCCTGGCCGCACACGGCATCACCCTGCCGATCCTGCAGCTGGGCCTGCCGGACGCCTATCTCGAACACGGCAGCCGCGAGGAAGTGCTGACGATGGCTGGCCTCGACCTGCCCGGCATCCGCCATGCGATCCGAGCCCGCTTTCCGCAGGCGGGCACCCTGAGCCAAGCCAGCGCCTGAGCCCGTCCATCCGGGCGGCCACCCTCTCCGGCCGCCCGGCCCCGGCCTCGCCTACACGGCGACGGCGAAGGCGGGTCGCGTGGAGCGCCATCGACCTACATCATTTCTGTGAGCGGCTACGGAATATCCCCCGAGGCCACCGGGTTACCTTGCGGCCCGGACACATGAATCGTGTGCGCAGGGAGTGTCGATGGGCGGGATGCTCGACTCGTGGCAGCAACTGGAACGCTGGGCCAGCCGGCACGCCGCCGGCATCCACGGCCAAGCCAAGCTGATCTCGGCCCGTGCCGACAGCCTGCAACAGGCGATCAGGCTTTCCGAGGGACTGGCGACCTACTGGATCCTGCGCGACTTCCGCGAACTGGACCTCCAGGCTGTCGTGAGCGACATCGTCGAAGTGTTGCGCCAGTGCCTGATCGTCATGCTTACCACCACCGGCGGCGGCGCCCTGATCGGCGGCATCGCCGGCGGTGTCGGCGGTGTCGGCGTCGGGGCGATCCCGGGCGCTGCCGTGGGCGCCGGCGCAGGCGCCCAGGTCGGCGAGTGGATCCTGATCGCTATGGGGCTGAAGGCGCTAGCCGAATACGTCGTCAGGGACATGCCCGAAATCGCCCGCGGCTACTGGGCCGGCATCGGCCAGGCTTGGCAGGCCGCCACCCCGCCGCCGCTGCCGCAGCAGCCGGTCCCCATCGACCGGCTCGCCGTCTACCATGCCGCCGAAAAGATCGCCCGCGCCCACGTCGCCGTCTTCGTCCTGCTGATGATGGGCATCGTCGCCTACCTCGCCAAAGGCCGTGGCAGCATGGGTGAGCTCGCCGAGAGCGTCCGCGGCAGCAAGGTCGGGCCGGGATTCGCAGAATGGATGGTCAGGAATGAGGGGAAGCTGAGGGCAGAGCCAAGGTTGCGGGCGACGGAAGTCGCTCCGACGGCGAAAAGCGAAGCTATACGAGAAAGCGCCGGCCCTCGGCCCCGAGACCAACCCCGCGCCAAGATCAATCCACCCAAGGAAGTACCGTCCAAAATTTCGAAGGGAGGGGAAGCTCCTCCTCAAAGCACCCGGTTTGGAAATGTTCCGAAAGAAATCAACACCTCAAGCGGCATCGTCATCAAACCCACCGACGGCAAGACCACTACCGTACTGGGAAGCTTCTCCTCGGACATGGATAACATCATCAATGGGGAGTTGGCGTATCCCAAAACCACAAACATCGGCCCCAAGCCTGGCGGCTACAATGTGCTCAATGTTCCCGATACGATGTTTACCAGCCGCACGCCCGATCAGTTCTGGAATGAAGTGAACGTTCCATTTCTTGACTCAGCAATACAACGCGGCGACCCCATCTACATTGCAACGAAACCCAGCGCCGCTGTCCTGCTGAGAGCCGACGGAAGCCTCACCGGATTCGGTCAGGAAATGAAATACCTGACAAGCAAGGGTTACAGTTACAATCCATCCACCGGACTGATGACAAAACCATGAGTAAAATCAAATGATAGAGCCCTATGGAACGGTCATCAAATCCATGCTTCATGATTTTCGTATGCTCAACCTGAGGATTGAGAAGGATACGGATTACAAAATAGTCCTCGCAAGCGAAGATTACTCTCTGGTCATCGCAACTGAAAAGAATTACCAGCCATCCGTACTGGCCTGCTTTGTGGATGGCACCAACCAGGAATTCGAGGTAGGGCTTTCCGAAAGGATACTTGCCAACCAAAAGTTCAAGTCCGACACCAAGGAACTTGATGAAATCGGCAAACAGTATCAACTGAAGACCAAGGGCGGGAATGAAAACATCAAAGCCGATGGCATTTATATATATGCCAAGGTTGCAATAAGGCAGATACTAAGCTTCATTGCCGAACACAGCCAGGAAATGCTCGCTGAGAACAGTCCATTCCGTGCCGAATACAAGTCTCGGGAACAGCACTTATTGAATGATCTCGGCTTATGATCGGACGAGGCACGCACAGTCGAAACCACACGACAAACATATTCAAGAAACTCGAAGCGGACGATCCCGGACCGGCCCATGCGCTCATGGATGCCGACTATGACTTCAAGCACGCGCGCTGAGAGACTTGTTCGCTGAGGCAACGATCCAAGCGTCTAACGGGCTTGTCCGCCACTCGCCCGATCGCGCAACTCCAGATCCTGCGCCGTGAACACCTCGGCATAACCGGCCGCGGCGAGCAGCGTCCGCACCGCGGCCCCCTGATTCCAGCCATGCTCGAACAGCAGCCAGCCGCCGGGAATCAAGTGGGCGCGGGCGTCGCGCACGATGCGACGGATGTCGTCGAGGCCATCGTCACCCGAGGCCAGTGCCGTGGACGGCTCGAAGCGCAGGTCGCCTTGCGCCAGGTGCGGGTCGGCGGCTTCGATGTACGGGGGGTTGGAGACGATCAGGTCGAAGTGCTGGCCGGCCAGCGGCGCCAGCCAGTTGCCATGCAAGAAGGTGACGTTGCCGATGGCATGGTGTTGCGCGTTGCGTTGGGCGACAGCGAGCGCGGCGGCGCTGGCGTCGGTGGCGATCACCCGGGCGTGCGGACGTTCATGCGCGATAGCCAGCGCGATCGCGCCACTGCCGGTGCCAAGGTCGGCCACGCTGCAGGGGGCATCGGCAGGCAGGCGCTGCAGCGCCAGCTCGACCAGCAACTCGGTCTCCGGGCGCGGAATCAACGTGGCCGGACTCACTTCAAGATCCAGCGACCAGAAGCCGCGCCGGCCGGTGATGTAGGCCACCGGCTCGCCCGCGGCGCGGCGTTCGATCAGTGCGGCATAAGCCGTCTGGACATCCATATCCAGCACGTCGGCAGCGTGGGTGAACAACCAGCTGCGCGGCTTCCGCAGCACGTGCAGCAACAGCAGTTCGGCGTCGATACGCTCGCCGAGCCGCGCGGCAGCGGCAGCCAGCATGCTGCGGACATCAGGCATGCGGCGACTCCGTCGCCAAGGGCGGCAGCTGCGGCGGTGTCACGGCCGGCTTCGGCGCAGGCTTGCGCCAGTAGCCGCCGCGCGTCCACGCGTCGAACGCCCAGCGCAGCCAGTCGATCAGCGCGTTCGCCAGCCACAGCGCCCACGCCAGCATGGCCAGCTTGTAGGCCCACAGCGAGACGCTGAGCACGCCGGCGGCGGGCAGCAAATTGGCGCTCTGGTCGGTGAACCAGCGCAGGTTCCATGCATTCGACGCGTTGCCGACCACGTGCATGTCCGGCAAGCCGAGCAGGCCCTTAGGCACCGCGCCGATCAGCACCACCAGCGCCAGCAGGGTGAGCAGTGCCAGGCCCAGCTGCATGAGGTTGAACTTCGTGCTGCCGAGTTGCTCCGACGGCGTGCTGCGCGCGCGCAGGCCGAGCAGGATCAGCCACGCCACGACCAGCGCGTACGCGCTCCAGGCGAACGCGGAGAAACCCAGCCCCAGCAACAGCCAGTGCCGGAAGCGCAGCGGCGTCGGCGCGTAGCGCGCCAGCAGCCATGCGGCGAACAGCAGCATCACCAGCTGGGACCAGTACAGCACCGCCGGCCCGGTGGTCGGTCCCCACGTCCACAGCACCCAGCGATCCTGCGGCAGCTGCACGGCGAGGTCGATGTTCGCCACCGGCGCGTGCAGCGCGAACACCGGCGTGCGCGTGCGCGCGGCGACGCCGTGTGGTTCGCGCAGGCGCAGCGTGTAGTCGTGTTCGCCCGGCAGCAACGGCAGGCTCAGTTTGCCGTCGCGCACGGCCAGGTTGATCGACTCACCGTCGCGGTTTGCATCCAGCAGCTCGGCGCCGGCCGGCAGGCCGATCGCGTGTTCGCCGCCGCGCGTGCTGCGGGCGCGCAGGCTCAGCGTGGTTTCGGTGGCACGTTCGCCAACTCGGCTGACCACCTGCACGCCATCGAACGCGAGGCTGTCACCGGCAATCGCGGCCGGCTTGCTGAAGGCCAGTTGCAGGCTCTCGCCGGGCAGCGGCTGGTACAGCAGGCCGTCGTCGCTGGCACTGGTCGGCATCCCCTTCGTGTCCACGTGCCACATCGGCGCGGCGTGGATGGCCCACACCTCGGCGCGCTCGCCCAGCGCCGGCGCCGTGAGCGCCAAGGTCGGCGCGTGATCGAGCCGGCTGGCCCAACTCACCGCCCCGCTGCTCGCGTTGAAGGTGATGCTGATGCGGCCGTCCTTCACCAGCGCGCCCTCGCCCAGTGGATGCTCGCCGGGCAGCAACGGCAGCGTGACGCTGAAACCGCCGTCCTGTGGCGCGATCCGCTCGACCGTGTTCTCGACGGTCCAGTCCAAGCCAAGCTGCAGGCTGCGGGTCAGCCGCACATACGGCGGGAAACTCTGCGCGGGCGGCAGGCCCTTGCCGTCACTGGTCGTGCGCACGCGCTGCAAGGCGATACTGTCGCCCAGCGGACGGCCATCATCGACCCCGGCCAGCGACCAGCCCTGGCCGCTGAACGCGATGCGCTGCGGCTGCAGTGTGAAACGCAGGCTGGCGCTGTCCGCCGCACCGATGCGGTAGCGCAGGTTGATCCGGTGCACGCCGCGTTCCAGTCGCAACAGCAGCCGATCACCACGCCGGCCGAGCGGTGCATTGGCACGGCCGTCGACGCCGACGTCGAGCAGTTGCAGGGCGTCATCGGTTTGCGGCAGCGGCAGCGCGACCGCGGCGCCGATATGCGCCTCCAACGCCACATCCAGCGTGTCGCCGCTGGCCAGCAGTTGCGCCTGTGCCACCGCGGCGCAGGCCGGCGCGCACTTCGGCGCCTCGACCAGCCGGTCCCGCAGCTGGTTCAGCACGTCCTGGCTGGGCACGTTCTGCGCATGCAAACCGGCAGGCAGCAGCGCAATGAGCAGCAAGGCCGCGCTCACCGCGGCGCCACCACCGCGCCAGTCACGCCAACGGCCACGCAGCGGCGTCAGCAGCAACGGCACCAGCTTCACCAGCAGCAGCGCCAGCAGGCCCACCATGAGCACCCGAAGCAGCCGCACCAGCCATGCCGGCGCAATCATCAGCCGCATGCTCTGCTCCGCCGTCACCGGCCCGGACCAGCCAAGCTGGTAGTCGTTGCCCTGGTCCCAGTGCGGCGTGCCGGCGCCGGCCTGGGTCAGGTTGCGGCTGTCGAACTGATCGCCCATTTTTGATTTCGATCCTCGCGCCACGGGGTAAGCCGCAAGAACCCCGGAAGCGAGGTCATCGCGACTCCTGACTGAAACTGCGTCTATTGTCGGCAATGACGCTGCGGTCACATTCGATGACGCTTCTTCCACGGGCGGTGGCGCAGGAGGCGCCATCGGCGCGACGATCTTCGGCGATGCCTCCCGCTGTCTCATCTTCATCTGCGCGTCCGCATAGGCCTCTCTCTGCGCCGCCTGCTGGGCGTAGCCGGCCGAGACCATCCGCCCCTGATTCCCGCCTTCCAGCTGCGGATGCAACGCGTACTGCAACTGCGCCGCGGCGAACGGCAGCGTCCACAGCACCGCCAGCGCGAAGATCGCCACCGCGCACCCGCGTGCCACCGCGCGCAATCGTCCTTCCGGCAAGGCGCGCAGCAGCAACGCCAGTGCCAGCGTCACCGCCAGCGTCCACAGCGGCGCGGCGCCCTCGTGCTGCGCCAGCGCCAGGTAGCCGGCCGCCAGCAGCGCCCACGGCCAGCCGAGCAGGCGCCCGGCCAGCAGCGCGATCAGGGCCAGCACGAACAGGTCGAGCAGGCTCCACTGCGCAGCCCACGAATCGGGCGAGCTATCCACGCCGATCGCGCCGAGCAGGCGGTAGCCGTGCGGCAGGTGCAAGATGGCATCGATGCGTTCCAGCGGCAGTTGCCAGCCGGAGCTGGGGATCGCGCCGCGATGCGCGGGCAAGCGCAGGCCGGCGTCGAGGTCGAGCTGCTGTTCGCGCAGCTCGACGCCGCTACGGCCGTCCTCGCCCTTGCTGACCAACAGCGGCTCGCCACCCTGGCTGGCCCGCTGCAGTTGCCACGGCGCCGCCACGTCCAGGCGCTGGTGATGGCGCAGTTCGCCGCTGAGCCGGTCGGCCACGCTGAGGCCGCCGCCGTCGAAGTCCAGCCACAGCTGGCGTTGCAGATGCAGCTGGTCACCCTTGCCACCCTCGTCGCCACGCGTGCCTTGCTCGACCGCCAGGCCCGCGCCGTCGTCCAGCACGAACGCCGGCAGCTCGCGCCACTCGCCCGGCACGCCGGCCTGCGCCGCGTCGGTGGCATGGCCTTCCACCCGCGTGTTGCGCAGGGCGGGATCGTCGGCGTAGCTCCATGTCTCCTGCCGCGGCCACGGCGCCGCCGGCAGTTTCAGCGCCACCTTGCCCAGCGGTGCAACGCCGCGCGCGGCAAGCGTGACGGTCCACTGGCCTGGTCGCAACTGCACGCGCAGCCGGCCATCGTTCTCCAACCGTGCCGGCAGCCCGCCAGACAAGGCGGTCGCGACGAAACCCTCCGGCAGCACCGCGTCCAGCGACTGCTCGCGCGCGCTGCCGGTGACGTTGAACTGCACCTGCGTCTCCAGCGTGGCCGGCAGACCATCGGCAAGCCGGCGATAGACGCGCAGCGACAGCGCATCGGTGGCGCGCTGCGCGGCGGCGGCCTCGCCCAGGGTGAGCTGTTCGCCGTTGCGCTCGATGCGCGTCACGACTGCACCGTCGACGCTCAGCGTGACCAGTCCGATCGACCCCGGCACGCGCAGGCGCGCCGGGCGCGACGTCCACGGCAGGTTGCCGCGCAATTGGTAGTCGCCCGGCGCCAGCCACAGCATCGGCTGATCGCCGCGCTGCAACACCGCGGCCGGCTGGTTGTTCGCGCTGACCTGCTGCGGCCAGTTCTTAGCGTCGCCGGGCAACGCCACCCAGCTTGGTGCATCCACGTGCACGTCCAGGCTGAAGCGGCCGCCATCCTTGCCGGCGTCGAGAGTCAACCGCCCGGGCCAGGCACATTGATAGCCGCCGGCATTCGGCATCTGGGTGGCGAGGAACGGGCAAGCATGCTGCGGCACGTCGTGCAGCACCCAGCCCTGCCAGTCGCGCAACGGCGGCGGTACATCCTGTGCCGGCAGCGGCGCCGCCAGCAGCAACCACAGACCCAGCAGTCCGAGCGTTCGAGCAAGCATGCAGTTCTCCCTGTGTGCCGTGCGGCCGGCACAGTGTAAGTGGAACGCGACAGGCACACAGCCAGGCCCGCCTCCGGCAGCAGTTTCGGTGCAAGCGGTACCGATCACCCATTCAACGCAGCCGGCGACACAACGGGGTTACATGCCGACGACGGCGGCGCCGTATAGTGGAACGCGACCCGCCCACCTCAAGCATCACGGTGAACCGCATGTCCCTGATCAATCGCCAACTGCGCCTCAAGACCCGTCCCGAAGGCCTGGTCCGACGCGAGGATTTCGACCTGGTCGAACAGCCCGTGCCCGAGCTGAAAGACGGCGAAGTGCTGGTGCGCGTGCTGTATGTCTCGATGGATCCGACCAACCGCGTGTGGATGCGCGACATCCCGCAATACCTGCCGCCGGTGGCGATCGGCGAGGTGATGCGCGCGCTCGGCCTGGGCCGCGTGGTGCAGTCGCGCTCGGCGCAGTACCAGGCAGGCGAACTGGTGCAGGGCGTCACCGGCTGGCAGGACTACCTGGTGCTGCACGAGAGCGCCAAAGGCTACGTGCACCTGCCCGCCGATCCCGGCATCCCGCTACCCACCCTGCTCGGCGCCTGCGGCATGAGCGGCGTCACCGCCTACTACGGCCTCACCGAGATCGCCCCGGTGCAGCCCGGCGAAACCCTGGTGGTCTCCGCCGCCGCCGGCTCGGTCGGTTCCATCGCCGGCCAGATCGGCAAGATCATGGGCGCCCGCGTCGTCGGCATCGCCGGCGGCGCCGACAAGTGCCGCTACCTCACCGACCGAACTCGGCTTCGACGCCGCCGTCGATTACAAGGCCGCCGACTTCAAGCAGCAACTCAAGGCCGCCACCCCCGACGGCGTCCACGTCAACTTCGAGAACGTGGGCGGCGAAGTCATGCGCGCCGTGCTCTCCCGCATGGTCATCGGCGGCCGCGTCGCCCTGTGCGGCCTGATCTCCGGCTACAACAGCGCCGAACGCCCCAGCGACGACTTCAGCGTGTTCGTGATGAAGCGCCTGAGCATGCGCGGCTTCCTGGTGCTCGACTACACCAAGACGCGCGAGGCAGTGCAGGCGCTGGGCGGATGGATTCGCGAGGGGAAGTTGAAGGCGGAGGAGACGGTAGCGGAGGGGTTGGAGAATGCGCCCGTCGTGCTCAACCGGCTGTTCGATGGGAGTCATCGGGGGAAGCTGGTATTGCGGGTGGATGCGCAGGAATGAGACGCGATTGTTCTGTGATGTCTGCTTTCGGCGGCCAGAGCAGACATTGAGTATCTATGAAGCTCTGGGCGATACACATCATCGATGTTGGTTCACGAATTTGATTCAATCCGATCTTGCCAGACGCTCATGTCCACGCTATTTGCAAGTTTTCCAGGTGGTGCTACGTCGTTTTCCCGGGGCGCAGGTCCAGCCCTCTGACGGTCAGAAACGCCCCGTATCCCAAGTTGGCCGCCAATGTCTTCGCCTCAGCGTCCAAGCGCGCTATTACCTCTTCAAACTCGATTCGGTATCCGGTATCCGGATCCTTCCAGAATCGATCGGTCGCGACCGAGATCAACAGGCAACCCACCCGTCGGTGTTCCGGCGCCATGTACTTTCCAACCAGTTGCGTGTGAAGCGCTTCCCGCAGATCGGAAAAGGAGTAGCCGTTTTCCCCAACCTTGAGTTCAATCACCGCCTCAAGAGGTGCCGCGGTGGAGGCCAGACGAATATCGGACTCTTTCTCGTCGCCCGTCACGGCTTCCTGATTGACTAGATAGGCGCTCCGGGCCATTTTCTGCAGTTCCGCCGCCAGCGCACGGCGCAGCAATCGCTCGGACTTGATCGTTGCCCAGAGCTCCCGTGGTGACGCGTCCTGGAGCAAAAGATCTTCAACGTCGGCGAGTCTTGTGTCGAGCAATGCCGCCATCTCCACGCGGCTGGTCGGCGAGTAATCATGCTCGCGCTCCAACCGCACGATGTCGGCCTCGCTCAATACGACGGCATCCCAATCTTCTGCCAACCTTTCCAACGCGATCGCCCGGATACGGTCGCGGTAATGCGCGACTTCGGGGTCATCGGCAAACTGCATCTTGATGTCCCATGCGCCGGGCCCTTTGATACCCAGTAGCGCGCTCCCCAGCACACTCCGGGCGTGTTGCGCATGGTCTCGAGGGCCGGGCGAATAGGCGCCCTCATGAGTCAGATCATCCTCGGGCCTGACGTACCGATTGGCCAGCCTGACGAGCCGCAGCAGCAGTTCAGGCTTCGCCTCGAAGCTGGATAGATCCAGACCGGATCCGTGCCCGAAGAGTGATGAGAACCAGCCGACTACCTGCGACTGCTGCGAAGGTAGGGTCGCCCCGGTCAGCCGCTCCATCTCATCGACGCATACCGCAGGATCCATACGTGCGAGGATCGGGAGCCAAAATAGGACTTCCGCTGACTCTGGGGTTCCCTGCAACTTCGATACTGCTGTTGCCCTTATGTAGGCAGCGTCTCCATCATTACCGTGGTCGAGCAGAAGGTTCGCCGCGCGTCCTACCTTGTCGACCTTTAGGATTGAAGCGTCTCCTTTGGCAAGGGAATCCTTCAGCCAAGGCCGAATACGGCCCAGAAATAGGGAGATGACTGCTGAGGATGCACGGGAGACATCCTGCAGGATCATCGGATGCTTCGCGTCCGCATCCTCCAGTTCACCCGAGAGCTCATTCCCGATCATCGCATCCACAGCGGCTGGATGCACCTGAGCAACCGCTTCGAGCCAAGGCGGCAATTGATTCATATCCAGCAACGCGTAACGGCATGCAAGGCTGGCTTCTTCCATCGTGAGCTTGGACGCCCATGAGGCATCTTCTGACTCCGCGTAGAGGCCAGCCAATCCCATGCGCCATCGCATCAGGTAACTGTTTTGCTGATCTGCAGAGCGCTCCGACTTCAGGGTGGGCTGATCCTTGCGCCACGCCGCCGCGAGCGCGGCCTTGACGCGATTCGCCATGTCTCTGCCGAAGACGCGCTCAATGAATCCACGGTTCCACCCGGAGAACGAATGATCTCCAGAGTCCTTCTCCATAGCACGCCAAAGGTTCCAACTTGTACTTTCGATGCGGCTTTCCGAAAAGGCAGCCTCCGGATCGTCATTCAGCTCCCGCCAGAATAACTTCCAGCTGGCCAGATCCTTGGCGTATTTCCGGCGCGTCTTTTCCCTACGCTTTTCGTCTTCTATCTGCCATGCAGGGGGAGCGCGGGGGCTCTCCACCGCATCCAGGTACCCCTTGGCCCGGTTCTCCAGCACGTCATTGTCGCTGCACATCACAACGAGTTGCTTCAGCCAGGCCAAGCGATCTGCTTGATCGCCTGAATGACGAACGGCGATTTCAAGTGTGTAATGACCCAGTGATTTCCTGCTCAGGTGTTACCTTTTCCCGAGGACACACTGATGAGCAACGTGATGGACGAAGAGATCAAGCGCTGGACGGCACGGCGCAAGTCGTCGCTGGTACTGGACATCATTCAAGGCAAGACGACCGTGGCCGAGGCCAGCCGACAGTTCGATCTGCCGCCCTCGGAGATCGAGAGCTGGGTCGAAGATGGCAAGCGCGGCATGGAGAACGCGTTGCGGGCCAAGCCGGAAGACGTACGGGAACAATACGAGCGCCAGCTGAAGGACCTGCAGGAAGCCTACGGTGAGGCGATGCTGGAGCTGCGCGCCCGAAAAAAATTGCAGTCCCTGTTGGGCAAGGACGAGACGTGATCATCTCGATCCAGCAGGGACTGCGTGCGGAAGGGCTGGACGTGTCGGTCGCCAAGCTGTGCCACTGGTTCGGCGTGGCACGGCGAACGATGTACTACCGACCAACGAAGTCGCCACCGAAGGTTCGGGACGAACTGGCGACGCCGGTCAAGCAGTTGATCGAGCAAGAGCCGTCGTTCGGCTACCGCACGGTGGCGTGGTTGCTGGGCATGAACAAGAACACCGTGCAGCGGCTGTTCCAGCTCAAGGGCTGGCAGGTGCGAAAGCGTCCGATCGGACGTCGGCCGCGCATTGAGGCACTGCCGTCGGTGGCCCAGGCACCGGACGAACGATGGTCGACGGACCTTTGCCGCATCTGGGCCGGCCGCGATGGCTGGCTGACCCTGGCGTTGGTGATGGATTGCCATACCCGACAACTGCTGGGTTGGCATCTCTCACGCAGCGCCAAGTCCAAAACCGCCGAAGCCGCTTTGGAGCAGGCTCTGATCAGCCGCTTTGGCAGCCTGGGCCGCGTGCGCGAGCCGTTCCTGCTGCGCTCGGACAATGGCTTGGTGTTCACCAGTCGCAGCTACACCGCCCTGGTGCGCAGCTACGGTCTGAAGCAGGAGTTCATCACCCCGCACTGCCCCCAGCAGAACGGCATGGTCGAGCGACTGATCCGCACGCTCAAGGAGCAATGCGCTCACCGTCACCGCTTTGAAACCCAGCAACACGCCAGCCGCGTGATCGGCGACTGGATCGCGTTCTACAACCACCGACGCCCGCACCAGGCGCTCGGCATGAAGACACCCGCCGAGGCTTATGCTTTAGCGGCCTGACCTGTGCAGGAAGTGCTGGGTCATTACAAGTGCGACATCGCGATCAACATGTGGCCTGGATGCATCAGATAGCGTACCCAGTACCCAATTGGCATCCTTTTGCAGTTCGATTTGGTATGCGCCATGCGACTGGAACTGGCAGAGGCGGAAGAACGGTTCGCATTCGTCTTTTGGGTAATGCTCCCTGACTAGGCGGTCATTTGCCCAGAACACGCCAGATCGCACATCGCTTGATGCGCCAGCCAGCGTGGCTTTCAGGGCCTTGGTGTCTTCGGTCGCGTCATGATCAAGTTCCGCCAGTAATCCGGCTAACGCGATGGCATCGCACAGGTCGGAGCCGGTTTCTCCCATTTCCAGTCGGCGTCGACTGGCAGCCAGCAACGCCGGAACCAAGTCCTGGCGGCCAGATGTGACGCGATAGTGTTGGTTGTGCCAACAGCAATCGTCGGAGACCAGCTTTGCCAATCCGCGCTGCAACTCCGCCAAGGCACTTGGTTCCAACCTCGCCTTGGCGATTGCCAGCGGTAACAGGGTTGAAACACCTCCGATCTCACGTGGTTCCGGAGATAGGCGTGCAAGTGTCTTGACGAGTTGTGGAACTGACAAGTGCCGGGGGAACAGGTGGAAGATGACTGACTGCGCCAAATCCTCAGGCCAATCCAGCGAAGATGAAGCGATCAGATCCAGCAATGCGGGCAGACGCGAATCCTGAAGTTGTGCGAGTGCTAGCAGTCCATTCAAACGATCGCGTGCATCATTGCTAGGGGTGGTAGCAACACCGTGGGCGACGTCTGCACAGCCAACCATCTGCCCAGCGCCGATCAGTTCAAGTAGTGTCTCCCGAACCTCAGGGTTATTGACGCCGCCCGCCCACAGGCGCGCGACGACCTCGCCGAGATCATTCGTCGCCAGGCGCTGTACCTGAAGATTTGGAACCCTTTGACCTCTCCAGCCGCCGGCACTGTACATATGAACGTATCGCTCCAGTGCCCGCGTTCGCAGCGTCAGGTCCAATGAGCCGGGGTCGCCATATCGCAGAAGGACACTCGGCTCACGCTCGAGCAATTCGGAGAAAACGGGCGAGATGTGGGGTGCCAGCCAGGCGGCAACGGGCTGCAGCGAGGGCTTGACGATCCGCTGGCCTTCCGGCGTCGTGGCAAACAACAGACGCATCAACGCCCGGATCGGGAATCCACGATCCACGAGCAATTTGAGCTGTTCTGCCGCCAGGAACTCAATGATGGATCGGTTGTGGAATCGAACGCGCCCGTACGTCGCGAAGCCGAACAAAGGGCGTTCGAGCAACGTTTTCACTTCATCGTCTGGCCAGTCATCCAGTATCTTGGCCGGATCCAGAGACGCGTCTCCACGACCACGATCGTTATCGGTGCTGTGCCAGAGCGTCAATTTTCGGGAGAGCAGGGCCGCCAAGGCCAGACGGGCCGCCCCGTCACGTGCCTGTTGTGGCGACAGTTGCGTCCGTTCTCGACGATCGCTACGCGCCCGCAGCTTGATATCTATGCTGCTATCTACCTGCTCGCGATGGGAGCGAATACGTCCGTGTATCTTCCAATCGCCACAAAGCTCCAGAAAATCCAGCGGGCGTTTCGCGAAGTCGTGAGCATGGTGGGTACTGACGGCAGCCAGCAGTGCATCCGGATCGCTCACGCCTTGGGTGGTTGCGAGCGCATGCATCTGCTTCTCGTCTAGCGCCGAGAGGGCAACGAATCGCCATTCCGGAATTGATCGCTCGGCCGACTTCTGTTTGTTCACGCTCATCGCCACATTGGCGAAGTAGTCCTCCGGCACGAATACGTCCGGTGCTGGTGGGAGTGGGAGCCGATTTCGAACGACGTTCAGGTCGAGTGCCGTCGGGCGCGTTGTCAGCACGATGCAGGCTCGACCAAGGTTGTCGCCTAGGGCTGCAGCGAACTGCTTAAGCGTTGTTTCGAAAGAGCGCTGGGTGAGCTTCAACTCGTCGACCGAGTCCAGAAAGAAGAATGCGCGTTCGCTCTGCGCCGCTTTCCAATTGTCAAAGCGCTGCTTCTCCTCGGTGGAGAACTGTCTTTCCAACGAGTCTGTTGCCAGTCCGGCCAACTCCACAAAGAACGCCGCTCGCCCTTCCTCCCACAACTTTTGCTGCTGGCGTTGGCATTCGTAGGTTTTGCCCATGCCCGCCTCCGAGACGATCAGGACGCGCTCGGATTCCAGCAGGGTCGACCAATCCATCCTTCTCCCAATAGCTAGATCGGCCAGGAACTCGGCAGTCTCGATGTGGGTGTTTTCGTCAGTGGGTAGCTCGAAAAACGTGCGATCCAGATTCTGGGCTGTCTTCGCCATGAGTCAATCAGTCAAAGTGATTCCATAGATCGTAGTATCCACCAGACGCTAGTTCCGCGGCTCCAGCAAATGTGCAGCCAAGTTATCGACTGCACACTGACCTGGAAGTGGCCGCCAACATTCGCCACCGATCGATGATCGGCCGCCACCATCAGGACGGGCACGGCAATGTGGATCGGCCGATCATTCGTAGATACAAAACGTTTGCTTCCGCCGAAAGCCGATACTCGCGCACGCCATCGCTCTGTTTTTGATCTGGCTCTTATGAAAAGTACGCGCAGGATGCGCGTCGCTCTACCCGGGACCCCTCTGAAGCGGCGGGCGGGTGGAGGACCAGCCCGCAGGGTGGTTCGCAGGGATGCGAACCAGTTTGGCGTCAGGGCAGGATGCCCTGTCGACAAACCCCGGAGCCCGCACGCGAACCTTGCGGAAAGGATGTCCGCAAGGCGCGTAAGCGGGGTGTCGTTTTCTCTTGAGTACTTCTCTTTTGGACAAGCAAAAGAGAAGTACCTCGGCCTCCGCAGGAGGACGAAAGCTCTGCTCTGAAGCTCTACGTTCTGAACGCACAAGCCGGCAATAGCATCGCCCGCAAGCGGGCTCCTACAGAAAGCTCGCAAGCCCCACTACGCAAACCTCAATCCGAAATCGCCAACACACACTCATCCGCCCCATAACTCCGGCAACAGACCGGAAAGATCGACAATCCACCCGAGGCGATGGCCGGTCCAAGCACCCCTTCCAGGAAACCGCTGAAAAAGCCGCAACCGGAATGGCCGCCTTCCGCGCACAGCGGACTGTCGTGGATGTGCAGCTGGGTACCCTGCTGATCGACCTCGACCAGCGCGCGCAGTGCGGGCGTGCCGATACGCTCGATCGCCTCGAGCAAATCCAGCCCGCGATCCAGCCCGTACTCGCGCGAAAAAACCCAGCCGCCCGCGCGTTGGCCGGCCAGCACCAGCGATGACTCGTGCGCCGCCTCCGCCACCGAGCCCTGCAATGCGAGCAGCTTCGGCATGATCTTCGGGTAGTCGTACTCCAGCGACTGCAGCGCCTTGTCGACGGCCGCCTCATCCGGTCCCAGCGGAACCAGTTCGACGAACGGCTTGACCTCGACCGGCGCCGCCGCTGCCGGCGCCGGGGCGCGCGGCGTGGGCAGGATGAATTCGAAATCCCGTTCCGGCGGCGCTTCCGGCGCATCCACCATTAGCGGAGCGACGACCGGCCGGGCAGACGGAACCGGTTCGCTGGCTGGCGCGCCCGATGGCACCGCAGCAGGCGAGGATTTGGCCACGGCCGCCGCCACGGGCTCTTCCGGTGCCGGCGGTGGCAGATACGTCGCCCGCTTCACCGACGCGGCGAAATGCGGCTTCGACTCGCCCTCGACAAACGGCGAGACATGAAAACTGATGAAGCGGTCATAGGCTTCCAGTGCCGCCTCGAGCGCGCGTTTCTTGCGCGGCGGCCCGCGCACCACCATGGTCAACAGGATCCCGTGCGGATCCTGCACCAGGCGCTGGCGCTGCAAACTGAAACCGCAGGCGAGCACGAAGCGGCCAACCTCGACGAGCAGGCCCTCGCGGTTTTGCGAGAGCCCCTGGATTTCCAGCTCGATCATCAAGCCCCCTGTAGGCGATGCCGATGGAACATGTTATGTGGACCCACGCGGGTATCCGCGTGCAAACCGAAGACGTCCGTGATGGGTGTGGATTCTATCGCCAACAAGGCGACAGCTGACCGGCTTCCGGCCAGCGACATGGCGTCTCGCCAGGCAAGGACGTATCGTCACCGTTCCCTGCGACCAGGTCTGCCCATGGCAACCCCGAAGTCCTTCCCCCACGCCGGCTTTCTGAGCTGGCTGGAGCACATCAGCGCATCCGCGCCCCGGATCATGGACGGGCCGGCGCCGCCACTGCTCGCACGCATCCTGCTGGCCGCAGACGGAAGCCATCGACCCACGCCAGCCGTCGCCCACTTGGTCGATCTGTTGATGGCGCGCAAGGCCGTGCTGCGGGCGGCATTCGATACCGAGGTGGTGGCCGACGAGCTGCGCCGGTACCAGAAGTTTGCCCGGCCAGGCCAGCCATCGCCGCATATCGTGCAGTTGCGGCAGCAGCAGGCCGCTGCGCGGCAGGCGTCGAGCCAGTCGAGACAGTCCTTCATCAAGGCGGCCGCGGCGTTCCTGCGGGAAGCCGGGATCGAGGTGCCGCCGCGGCTGGCACTCGAGGCGTTCATCAGCGGCTGGATCGAGGCCAACGTGCCGAGGGACCGCGTGACCGCGAACTGACGCCGACCGGCTGAGAATCCCCGATCGGTTGAAACGAAACAGCCGGCACGCTTACGTGCCGGCTGTTTCAACACCGACTCACGCTCAGCGCAGGACCGCGGCCGCGTCCTGCTTTGCCTTGAGCGCGCTGCACAGCTGGATCGACTCGCTGGTCTGCGCCAGGCCGCGGGCGATGCCGGCGGCATCGTCCGCGCGGTCCTTGAAGAACGCCTGCAGGCGATCATGCTCTGCCGCGGAGCAGCCGCCGGCGCCGGCCAGCGACGGCAGGCGGCCGCCGGAGAAGCTGCCGGTGCGATCCAGGATCTGCTGGTAGTGCGCGGTGAACCACGTCCACATCGCGTCGCGCTGGGCCACGGTGTCGCGCCCACCCATCAGCAGCATCGCCATCTCGCCCACCTTGACCGGCTTGGTCAGGGCGAAGTCGCGCACCTGCTCGGTGAGCGCCGGGTCTTCCACGTTGGACAGGCCGCCGAGGACGCCGTTGCGCAGGGCCGGGTCGCTGAGCTTCGGCAGTTCGGCGATCAGGGCATCGACCGCGCTCTTGCCGTGCTGCTGCACCGCCACGCCCAGCGCGTCGCCGAGCAGGTCGGGGTCGGCCGCAGCCAGGTTCAGGCGGCCATCCGCATTCGGCTTGAGTGCGGCTTCGCCCTGCTTGAGCAGCGCGGCGCGGACTTCCGGCACTTTGAAATCGAACGCCAGCGAGCTGGCCAGGGTGCTGCGCAGCAGCGAGGCGTCCTCGGACTCGCCCGCCTTGCGCTGGTAGCCGAGCTGCTCCAGGCGCGGCAGGTAGGCAGCCTTCACCCACGCGGCGAGACGACTGCGCTGGGCGTCGGTGGCGGCGATACGGCTGTAGATCCCGTTGACCTGACCCAGCGGCGCGGTGGCCACTTCGCGGATCTTCGAACCGGTCAGCGGCTGCAGCGCAACCAGCACGTCGCCGGCGTCCAGGTCGCCATGGCGGAAGCTGGCGCTGACGGCATCGGCGTAGGCGAGTTGCTCGGCATCGCTGAGCTTGCCGACCTGCTTGACCAGGCTGCCCAGCGCGCTCTTGTCGAGGCTGAAGCGGTAGTAGCCGCTGGCGTTCGCGTTCGGCATCACCCAGGTCGGCTTGCTGGCGCCGGCCAGCGCCATCGAACCGGTGGCCTGGTCGAGCATTTCGCAGGCGACCTTGCTGCCGTCGGCAGTGCCGTAACGCACGCACACCGGCACGCCCCAGACGCGCTGCGCGTCGCCGCTGCTGCCGATCGGCAGGTAGCGGCTCTGGCTCAGCTGCAGCACGGTCTGGCCATTCTTCTGCTCCAGCTTGGTCGCCACGTACGGCACGCCGGACTGATTGAGGAAGCTCTTGAACGCCTGCTTGAACGCGTCGCCCTTGTCGGCGGCGGTGGCGATGGAATCGACCAGGTCGTCGGCGGTGGCGGTGCCGAACTTGTGATCCTGGATGAACGCGCGCATGCCCTTCTGGAAGGTCTGCTCGCCCACGTAGTTCTCGAACATGCCGAGCACGCTGGCACCCTTCTGGTAGGTGATGCCGTCGAACGCGGTCATGATGTCGCCGTTGCCGGTGATCGGCTGGCGGATGTTGCGCGCGCTGACCAGGCTGTCGTTGTTCATCGCGCCCTGGCCGCCGCGCACGCGGTCCAGGTCGGCGCGGTATTCCGGGTGCACCTGCATGGTGACCTTCTGCTGCATCCAGGTGGCGAACGCCTCGTTGAGCCAGATGTCGTTCCACCATTCGGTGGTCACCGTATCGCCGGTCCACTGGTGCGCCAGCTCATGCGCATTGACGTTGAACGAGCCCTGCACGTTGCGCGCCGGCGAGTCCTTGTCGATCAGCAGCAACCAGTCGCGGAAGGTGACCAGGCCCGGGTTCTCCATCGCACCGGCGGAGAAGTCCGGCGCGGCCAGCAGGTCGAGCTTGTCGAACGGATAGCCGAAGCCGTAGTAGTTTTCCAGCGCATGGATGATGCTCGGCGTCTCGCCCAGCACATGCTTCATGCGCTGGCCTTCGCCCTTGGCGGCGATGCCGCGCAGCTGCAGCGGCTTGGCGCGGTACGCGGTCGGCGAGATGTCCGGACCTGCGACGATGTCCCACGGACCGACGGCGAACGCCACCAGGTAGGTCGGCAGCGGCAGGGTCTGCGCGAAGGTCACGGTCTTCCAGCCCTTGCCGGCCGGCGCCTCTTTCACCTGCTGGGTGTTCGCCACCACGTTTTCGTGGTCGGGCACGGTGATGCTGATGTCGAACGGGGTCTTGAAGCCGGGCTCGTCGAAGCCGGGGAACGCGAAGCGCGCGCTGATCGGCTCCATCTGCGTCATCGCGTACGGCTGGCCCTTCGCGCTGACCTTGTACAGACCCTGCAGCTGGGCATTGAGCGGCGCGGTGTATTCGAACTTCAGGGTCAGCTGCTGCGGCTTCAGCGTGCTGCCGAAATCCACCCGCGCCACGCCGGCCTTCGGATCCACGCCGACGTACTTGCCGGCGTGCGCCTTGCCGGCGGCGTCGGTGATCGTCACTTTCGACACCTTCAACTCGGCACCGTCCAGCCACAGGTGATCGGAGGCCTGGGTCAGCTTGACCTTGATCGTGGTGGTGCCGGAGAAATCCTGCTGCGCCGGATCGACCTTGAATGCCAGCTGGTACGACTGCGGTACCGCCCAGCCCGGCAGGCGGCCTTGCGGCGCCTGGTCGGCGGTGGCGGCGAACGCCGCGCCACAACAGGCGGCCAGCGCGGTGAGCAGAAGAGGACGGACGAGTCGGCGCATGAGAGGTTTCTCTGGCGTGGGGGAAAACCCCACGCTAGGGCGGGCGTGACTTCTGACCCAGTGCCAGAAGGCATGGCCGGCGCGCGGCACGCGTGACCCAGGACCGCTTGCGGAGAAATCCCGAAAAAAAACCGGCGATGAAGCGAACTTCATCGCCGGCCGGGGAAGCCCGCGCGTCGGCGGGGGAGAGGGAGGGAGCTCCGACGCGCGGGATGCTGCAAGCGCAACCTGGGCACAGGTTAGAGGGCGTGCTTGCATTGCTCCAATTGATTGTTACCATCCAAGCCATAGCGTGTGGCTATGGCCGAGCCGAGGTGACCCATGAACCTGCGCGATCTGCAGTATCTGGTGGCCCTGGCCGAACATCGGCATTTCGGCCGCGCCGCCGAGGCCTGTTTCGTCAGCCAGCCCACCCTCTCCACCCAGATCAAGAAGCTGGAGGAGGAACTGGGCGTGCCGCTGGTCGAACGCACCCCGCGCAAGGTGCTGCTGACCGAGGTCGGCCGCGACATCGCCATCCGTGCGCGCGACGTGCTCAACGGCATCGAGCAGATCCGCGGCGTGGCCCGGCGCACGCTGGACCCGGAATCCGGCACGGTGCGGCTGGGCATCTTCCCCACCCTGGGCCCGTACCTGCTGCCGCATGCGTTGCCGCTGGTGCGCAAGGCGTTCCCCCAACTGGAGCTGCTGCTGGTCGAGGAAAAGACCGAGGCGGTGCTGCGCCTGTTGCGCGAGGGCAAGCTGGACGCCGGCATCCTCGCCCTGCCGCTGCATGAAGACAGCCTGCACACCGAGTTCCTGTTCGAGGAACCCTTCCTGCTGGCGGTGTCGGAAGCGCACCCGCTGGCGCACAAGCAGGGCCAGCTGAAACTGGCCGACCTGTCCAACCAGAACCTGCTGCTGCTGGAGGACGGCCACTGCCTGCGCGACCAGGCGCTGGAGGTATGCCACCTCGCCGGCGCCGTCGAACGCAGCGGCTTCCGTGCCACCAGCCTGGAGACGTTGCGCCAGATGGTCGCCGCGAACGTCGGCATCACCCTGCTGCCGGTCACCGCGGTGAAGCCGCCGGTGGCGCCGCTGGAGAACCTGCACCTGATCGAGTTCAAGGGTCAGCCGCCGAGCCGGCGCGTCGCCATGGTCTGGCGCAAGAGTTCGGCAATGACCGGGTTCCTCAAGCGGCTGGCGGCGGTGTTCCGGCAGCTGCCGGCCGATCTGCTGAATCCGCATACGGCAGCCTCGCCCGCCGTGCCGGCGGAACGCGCCCACCCCGCGCGCAAGGCGGCGCACCGATAGCTGCAGGCTATTCGCCCGATCCAGACAATCAATTTCAGCATTGGCCCGCCGCGCGCTAGGCTCGGCCGGTCACGACCGTGAAGGACGCACTCGCAACCCCTCCCAGCCCAACGCCACGAGGTGATGTCATGAGCAACCTGAAAGGCTCCAAGACCGAGCAGAACCTGAAAGACGCCTTTGCCGGCGAATCGATGGCCAACCGCCGCTACCTGTACTTCGCCGCCAAGGCCGACGTCGAGGGCTACAACGATGTCTCCGCGGTGTTCCGGTCCACCGCCGAAGGCGAAACCGGCCACGCCCACGGCCACCTGGAATACCTCGAGGCGGTGGGCGACCCCGCCACCGGCCTGCCGTTCGGCGGGACCCAGCTGAACCTGAAGAGCGCCATCGCCGGCGAGACCCACGAGTACACCGACATGTACCCGGGCATGAGCAAGGCCGCGCGCGAGGAAGGCTTCGACGAGATCGCCGACTGGTTCGAAACCCTGGCCAAGGCCGAACGCTCGCACGCGAACCGTTTCACCAAGGCGTTGGGCGAACTGGGCTGAGTTGTCTCCGGCGATCCCATCACGGGATCGCCGGAATCGGGGTCAGCGCGCCTTTGCGCTCTCGGAACTGGCGGCGTATCTCTGCAGTTGATCCATATCTTCCAACCGTTCGTCCCGAGCGTAGGCCCGCAGGGCCGGAGTCGAAGGGCAGCCCTTCGACTTCGCTGCGCTACGCTCACGGCGAACGGTTAGTGAGATACGACGTTAGTCGGGTTTGGTTTTGACAAAAAGGCGCTCCGACCCGTCCTTGCTTGACCGCTATGGAGACGACGATGGCCGATCCCATCCACGAAATGCGCGAAGGCAACCTCGACGCACCCACGCGGCACCCGCTGGGCCAGGACGACCCGTCCTTCTGGGACGCCGCGGCGCTGGACGCGGAACTCGAGCGCGTGTTCAACATCTGCCACGGCTGCCGCCGCTGCGTCAGCCTGTGCCACGCCTTCCCCACCCTGTTCGACCTGGTCGACGCGTCCGCGACCATGGAGATCGACGGCGTCGACAAGGCCGACTACCCCAAGGTCACCGAGCAGTGCTACCTGTGCGACCTGTGCTACCAGACCAAGTGCCCGTACACGCCGCCGCATCCGTGGAACGTGGATTTCCCGCACCTGATGCTGCGCGCCAAGGCGGTGGCGTTCGAGCGTGACGGCGCGCCGCTGTCGTCGAAACTCTTGTCCAGCACCCGCACCGTCGGCAAGCTCGCTTCGATCCCGGTGATGGTGCAGGTGGTCAACGCCTCCAACCGCAACCCGGTCGCGCGCAAGCTGCTGGAAAAGACCATGGGCGTCGACGCGAACGCGCGCGTACCCGAGTACCACGCGCCCTCCGCGCGCAGCCGCCTGCGCGCACTCGACGGCCAGGGCGAAGCGGTTCCCGCGGGCCGCACGCGCGGCAAGGTCGCGCTGTTCGCCACCTGCTATTGCGATCACTCCGATCCCGGCGTGGTCGAGGACCTCGCCGCCGTGCTGCAGCACAACGCGATCCCGACCCGGCTGGTCGAACAGGAAAGCTGCTGTGGCATGCCCAAGCTGGAACTGGGCGACCTGCAGACGGTGAAGAAATACAAGGAACGCAACATTCCGGTACTGGCGGGGATGGCGCGCGAGGGCTGGGACTTCACCGCGGCGATCCCGTCCTGCGTGCTGATGTTCAAGCAGGAACTGCCGCTGATGTTTCCCGACGATGCCGAGGTGGCGCTGGTGCGCGAGCGCTTCTTCGACCCGTTCGAATACCTCGCCGAACGCCACAAGGCCGGCCTGCTGCAGACCGACTTCACGCAGTCGCTGGGCAAGGTCGCCTGGCAGGTGCCTTGCCATCAGCGCGTGCAGAAGATCGGCCCGAAGACGCGCGACATCCTGCAACTGGTACCGGACACCGAAGTCGTCACCATCGAGCGCTGCTCCGGCCACGACGGCACCTACGGCGTGAAGCACAAGACCTACGCACTCTCGCGCAAGCTGGCGAAACCGGTGGAGAATCGCGTCGAGCAGGCGAACCCCGATCACTTCACCAGCGACTGCCCGATGGCCGGCGGCCACATTGCCCACGGCCTCGCCGACAAGCCGGCGGCGGAGCATCCGCTGAGCCTGCTGCGCAGGGCCTACGGCATTTGAAGGCCCTTTTCCCATTCGGAGAGGGGCTGGGGCAAGGGTACGGACTCGCCGAAATATTTCGCTCCGCCCACAACCTCACCGCCCTTCGGACAACCTTTCCCAGCGGGAGAGGGAAAAGAAAGCAGAGCACACCATGGATAAGCTGACCCGCGCCGACCTGCTCACCCTTGAAGCGTATGCACAGCAGCGCGGCGAATTTCGCGCCCGCGTGATGGCGCACAAGAAGCAGCGCACGGTGCACATCGGCAGGCACCTCACCCTGATCTTCGAGGATCGCCTGAGCGTGCAGTACCAGGTGCAGGAGATGCTGCGCATCGAGCGCATCTTCGAGCCCGCCGGCATCCAGGATGAACTCGACGCCTACAACCCGCTGATCCCGGACGGCGGCAACCTCAAGGCGACCCTGCTGATCGAGTATGCCGATGTCGAGCAGCGCAAGCGCGAACTGGTGCGCCTGCGCCACATCGAGCATGCCATCGTGCTGAGCGTGCCCGGGCACGCACCGGTTGCCGCGATCGCCGACGAGGACATGGAGCGCAGCAACGACGAAAAGACCGCCGCCGTGCACTTCCTGCGCTTCGAGCTCGACGCAGCGATGATCGCCGACTGGAACGCCGGCGCGCCGGTCACGCTGGCCTCGACCCTGCCGGCGATGCCGGTCGAGGTGACGCTGACGCCCGAGCAGCGCTGCATGCTAGTCGCGGATTTCGCCTGAGCATGCGCAAACTCCTGATCGTCGCCGCCCTGCTGCTGGCGTTGCTGGGCGCGCTGTCGCACTGGCGGCATCGCCCGCTGCAACCGGGGCCGGGCGTGCTCGCCGCCGAAGTGCCAGTGCAGGTCGACCTCGACCATGGCGCGCAGCTGCAACGCGGCGGCACTACCCTGACCACCCGAGCCCACTTCGACATCACCGCCCGCGTACTGTCGCGCAAGGACTATTCCTCGGGCGCCGACGCCGAGCTGATCCCGCTCGACCTCGCGCTCGGCTGGGGCCGCATGTCCGACAGCGAGGTGCTGGCGAAGATCGACATCAGCCAGTCCGGCCGTTTCTACTACTGGCACGTCAAGGAGTTCCCGATCCCGCGCCGCGAGATCGAGACCTCCAGCGCGAACATGCACATGATCCCCGCCGATGCGGACGTGAAACGCCAGCTGGAACAGGTACGCGCGGGCCAACTCGTGCGTATCGAAGGCTTCCTGGTCGACGCCAGCCGCGCCGACGGCTGGCACTGGAACACCTCGATGACCCGCGACGACACTGGCGCGGGTGCGTGCGAGCTGGTCTACGTGGAACGTGTCGACGTGCTGGCGCCGTAGCGCTCAATAACGCAACAGGCTGTGCAGCGGCTTGCCAGCAAGCCAACGGCCTCGTCCTTGCAGCACAGGCAGCTCGATCACCACACTGGCACCGAGCAGCTCGGCCCTCAGCTGGCTGACCAAAGCCGCGGCCGCCGCCAGCGTGCCGCCGGTGGCCAGCACGTCGTCGACCAGCAGCACGCGCTCGCCAGGCTTCAGCGCATTGCATTGCGCTTCCAATCGATCACTGCCGTATTCGAGTTGATAGTCAATCGTCACCACCGGCGGCGGCAGCTTGCCGGGCTTGCGCAAAGGCACGAAGCCGGCGTGCAGTTTCTGCGCCAGTGCGGCGCCGAAGATGAAACCGCGCGCCTCGATGCCGCATACCGCCTGCACGCCGCTGCCCTGCCACGGTTCGGCCAGCGCGTCGATGCAACGGGCGAAGCCGCCGGCATCGGCGAGCAGCGGGGTGACGTCGCGGAACATCACGCCGGGCGTGGGGAAATCGGGTACGGCGCGGACCAATGCGGCGAGGTCTTGCATGGGGCTTCCTAGGGCGCGCAGACCGCGCGGCTCAGCAGGGCACGGTCAGCGGATCGTCCGGCAGGTCGTCGTCCGCGATCGCCTGCCGCGCTTCGCTGAGTCGGGTCTCGACCTCGCCGACGATGCCGTTGGCGGCGGCCAGGCTCGATTCGGGCACCATCACCGCGATGTAGTCCATCGCCGGCAGCTGGCCGACCGCGCCGGTGAGGTACTCGCCGGCGATGAACGCCGGAATGCCGCCGGCCTCCAGCGCATCCTTGACCAGATGGGCATCGAACAGGTTTTCGGCGCGATAGACGGTGTGCATGGCCCGCACGCTAACCCGCGCGGCGACGGGGAGCAAGCTGCCCGGCGGACCGCGGCCGCGCTGCGCCCGATGGCGGCGACAAGGTAAACTTGGGCGTTTCCGCCACCGTTTGCGAGCCCAACCCGATGTCGACCGAGAATCCCGCCGCCGCACCCGCCAGCCCGACGGCCACCGTGCATCAGGCGGCCTCACATCAGGACTTCATACGGCAGATCGTGCGTGACGACCTGGCGTCGGGCAAGCACCGGGCGATCCGCACACGGTTTCCGCCCGAGCCAAACGGCTACCTGCATATCGGGCACGCCAAGGCGATCTGCCTGAGTTTCGGCATCGCCGCCGAGTTCGGCGGCTGGTGCAACCTGCGCCTGGATGACACCAACCCCGGCAAGGAAGACCCGGAGTTCGTCCAGGGCATCAAGGACGACGTGCACTGGCTCGGCTTCGAATGGCACGAGCTGCGGCATGCCTCGGACTACTTCGAGGTGTTCTACCGTTCCGCCTGCAAGCTGATCGAGGACGGCGTGGCCTATGTGGACGATCTCAGCGTCGAGGAAATGCGCGAATACCGTGGCACGCTGACCAGCGCCGGCCGCAACTCGCCGTACCGCGATCGCAGCGTGCAGGAAAACCTGGACCTGTTCCGCCGCATGCGCGCGGGCGAGTTCGCCGACGGCAGCAAGACGCTGCGCGCGAAGATCGACATGGCCGCCGGCAACATGAACATGCGCGATCCGGCGATCTACCGCATCCGCAAGATCGCCCACCAGAACACCGGCGACGCGTGGCCGATCTACCCGATGTACGACTACGCGCACTGCCTGTCCGATGCGCTGGAAGGCATCACCCACTCGCTGTGCACGCTGGAGTTCGAGGACAACCGGGTGCTGTATGACTGGTTTGTCGATCGCGTCGACCTGCCGAACCACCCCGAACTGTGGCAGCCGCTGCTCGACGCCGGGCTGCCGACGCAGCCGGCCAAGCCGCGCCAGATCGAATTCTCGCGGCTCAACCTGAGCTACTGCATCACCAGCAAGCGCAAGCTGGCGCAGCTGGTGAACGAACATCACGTGGACGGCTGGGACGACCCGCGCATGAACACGCTGCGCGGCCTGCGCCGGCGCGGCTTCACCCCGGCCGGGCTGCGCCTGCTGATCGAGCGCGTGGGCGTGAGCAAGCAGAACAGCGTGATCGACTATGCGGTGCTGGAAGGCTGCATCCGCGAAGATCTGGACGCCACCGCGGCGCGGCGCATGGCCGTGCTCGACCCGCTGAAGCTGGTGCTGACCAACCTGCCGGAAGGCCACGAAGAAACGCTGAGCTTCCCGAACCATCCCAAGGACGAGAGCTTCGGCATCCGCGAGGTGCCGTTCGCGCGCGAGGTGTGGATCGAGCGCGACGACTTCGCCGAGGTGCCGCCGAAAGGCTTCCACCGCCTGAAGCCCGAGGGTGAAGTGCGCCTGCGCGGCGTCGGCATCGTGAAGTGCGAGCAGGTCATCAAGGACGCCGACGGCAACGTGACCGAACTGCACTGCACGCTCGATCCGGGAACTCGCCACGGCCTGCCCGGCGCCGACCGCAAGGTGAAGGGCACGATCCACTGGGTCAGCGCGAAGCACGCGGTGGCCAGCGAGGTGCGCCTGTACGACCGCCAGTTCAGCGTGGCCGCACCGGAGAACGAGGACGACGGCAAGAGCTGGCTCGACCACGTCAACCCGCAGGCCAAGCGCGTGGTGCAGGCATGGCTGGAACCGGCCGCCGCCAGGGTCGAGCCCGAGCAGCGCTTCCAGTTCGAGCGGCTCGGCTATTTCGTGGCCGACCGCGTCGACCACCGCGCCGACGCACCGGTGTTCAACCGCACGGTGACCTTGCGCGACGTCTGGGCCAAGCCGGCCGGAGCCTGAGGAACGCCATGTTGCGATTGCAGATCCATCTCACCCTGCCGCCGTGGATCGGCGAGGTGGCCGACGAAAGCCGGCTGTACCTCAGCGACGAGGAAAGGATCGGCCTGGCGATCGAGCTGTCGAAGCAGAACGTCGAACGCAGCCACGGCGGCCCGTTCGGCGCGGCGGTGTTCAACGAGGCCGGGCGGCTGGTTTCGGTGGGCGTGAACCGCGTGGTGCCGCAGACCTGCTCGGTCGCGCACGCGGAGATGATGGCGTACATGACCGCGCAGCAGCGCCTGGCCGCGTTCCGGCTGAACGAGCAAGGCGGCCGCTACATCCTGGCCACCAGCGCGCAGCCGTGCTGCCAGTGCTACGGCGCCACGATCTGGGCCGGCATCGACGAGCTGCTGATCGGCGCGCGCGCGGAAGACGTCGAGCAACTGACCGAGTTCGACGAAGGCCCGTTGCCGGCCGACTGGATCGGCGAACTGCAGCGCCGTCACATCGCGGTCCGCAGGGACATCCTGCGCGAGCAGGCGCGCGGCGTGCTGGCCAGCTACGGCGCCGCCGGCACATCGTATTGAGCCGCTGGCGCGCCGCGCTGCCGCTGATCCTGCTGGTGCTGGCCGGCATCGTGTTGTTTGCCTCCGGTTCGCTGGACCAGTTGAGTCCGCACCGGCTCGTGGCGCACCAGGCCGAGTTGCACGCGCAGATCGCCGCACACCCCTGGCTGGCCCGGCTGGCCTACATCGGCCTGCTGACCCTGACCGTGGCCACTGGGATTCCCGGCACCATCGTGGTGATCCTGGCCGGCGGCTTCGCGTTTGGCGCGGTCGAGGCCACGCTGTGCGCGTCGATCGGACTCACCCTGGGCTCGCTGATCCTGTACCTGGCCAGCCGTTACGCGTTCGGCCCAGGCAGCCGCCAGCCGCCGGCGCTCGTGGTGAAACTGCACCACGGCTTCGAGCGGCACCCGGTGAGCTATACCTTGTTCCTGCGCTTCGTGCCGGTGGCGCCGTTCGGCCTGGTCACCATTTGCCTGGCTTGGCTGCGCTGCCCGCTGTGGCTGTTCCTCGGCGCCAGCTGGCTCGGCGGCACCGTCTCGCTCATCTTCGAAACCTCGATCGGCGCCGGCCTCGGCGACGTCATGGCCATGAGCAAGGGCGACAGCTTCGGCGTTGCCCTGTTCATGCACCGCGAAGTGTTGCTGCCGCTGGGCGCGATCGCCCTGCTCGCCCTGCTGCCGCTGTTGATCGAGCGCATCACCCGGCGCCACCGCCAGAACCGCCGAATCGACTGAGACACCCGGCAGCTGTCAATCGGCCCGTTTAGCGCTAGTGTTGCGTCGTGTCCAAGTCATCCGGACACGCGGCGGCAAGGGCTGGACCTGGCCCGACGCGCGGACGCGGGAGGATGCAGGGGAGGTACGGAGCGGATGGACATGGCGACCAACTCCTGGCCCGCACGTCTGTGGCAGCACGCGTCGCTGATGCAGCGCCTGGCCTTCGTGGCGCTGGTGCCAGCCCTGATCACCGCCACACTGCTGGTGACCTTGCTGACCCAGCGCCAGCTGGCCAACCTGCGCCAGATGGCACGCGGCAATGCCGAGGCCGTCGCCACCCAGGCCGCCTCGATCAGCCTGCAGCCGCTGCGCACGATGCAACTGCGCGAGTTGGCCCGGGTCGCCGATTCGATCGACGACCTGCCGCACGTGACGCGCGTGCAGATCCGCACTGCTGCCGGCCAGATCCTGGCCGACCGCCACGAACCCGATGCCGGCCGTGGTCCACACGAAACCCTGACGGTGGTGCGCGACGTGGTCGATCGCGACCAGCCCGACAAGGTCGTCCTGGGCTCCGTGCGGGTGGATGTGAGTCTGCACGATGCGATCGCCGCCCAGCACGCCAGCCTGCGTTATGCGCTGGTTGCCCTGCTGTTGAGTCTGCTCGTCGCCGGGGTGATCGGCTGGCAGGCTGCACGATGGATCAGTGCGCCCTTGCGCCACCTGGCCGGCGCCGTGCGCCAACTCGGCCAGGGCGACCGCCGGGTGGCGGTGGCGGTGACCGACCGCACCGAGATCGGCGAGCTGCAGCAGGGCTTCAACCATGCGGCAGCGGCGCTGTACGACGTGCAGCGCGGAATGGAACGGCAGATCGAACGGGCCACGCAGGAACTGGCCCGCAAGAATGCCGCACTGGAAGCGGCCAGCCTGGCCAGGTCACGCTTCCTCGCAGCCGCCTCGCACGACCTGCGCCAGCCGCTGTACGCGTTGACCCTGTTCTCCTCCGCGCTGGCGGTGGACGAACACGATCCGCAGAAGCTGGACCGGATCGCCCACATCCAGGAATGCGTGCAGTCGCTCGATCACCTGTTCAGCGAGCTGCTCGACCTGTCGCGACTGGAAACCGGCGCAGTGCAGGTAGAGATCAACGAGTTCCCGCTCGACCATGTCCTCACCGAGGTCAGCCGCAATTTCGGCATGGTGGCGGAGCAACGCGGGCTGCGATTGGCCGTCCACCCTACCCGACTGTGGGTGCGCAGCGACCGCACCATGCTCACCCGCATCCTCAACAACTTGGTCAGCAACGCCCTGCGCTTCACCCGCCGCGGCGGCGCACTGGTCGGCGCCCGGCGCGCCGGCGATGGCCGGGTGCGCATCGAGGTGTGGGATACCGGCCGCGGCATCGCGCCGGAACACCTGCCCAGCGTCTTTGACGAGTTCTACCGCATCGACGACCATCCCGACGCCGGGCTCGATGAGGGCTTGCACTCGGGTCTGGGCCTGGGCCTGGCCACCGCGCAGCGGCTGGTCGAACTGCTCGATACCGACATCAAGGTGAAGTCCCGGCTCGGTCGAGGCAGCGTGTTCCATTTCCAGTTGCCGACCGCCCCCGCGCGGACGGAAGTGCCCGGTCTCAACGACGACGTACCCACCGATCTTGCCGGCAAACGCGTGCTGGTCGTGGATGATGACCCGGCCATCCTTTCCGGCATCCGCTTCCTGCTGCGCAGCTGGGGTTGCGAGGTGGAAGTGGCCGAGGACCGGCTGCAGGCGCTGGAGGCCGTCGAGAACTGGCCCGGGCCGCCCGACATCGTGATCTCCGACCTGCGCCTGCGCGGCGGCGAACGCGGCCTCGACATCTTCGCCGCACTCGACCAGCATTATCTGCGCGATGGCGAGGCGCCGTTCGCCCGGCTGCTGGTCACCGGGGAAACCCGCCTCGATCACCTGCGCGAAATCATCGCCGCGAAGATCCCGCTGCTGTACAAGCCGGTTTCGCCGCAACGGCTGCGCAGCGCGATGATGTCCGTGTGGGCCATCACCCGCGACGATGACTGAAGCCGGATGCAGCCGTCGGCCAGCACAAAAAAAGCGCCCGTGAGGGCGCTCCGAAACTGGTGGGTCGTCCGGGACTCGAACCCGGGACCAATAGATTAAAAGTCTACTGCTCTACCAACTGAGCTAACGACCCATCATCGCAAAACTCAAGCGGACAATTTTACGGGCTGGACGGCAGCGGCACAAGCAAGCGCCGCGGAGCGCTCATGCGTAGCGCGTGGGGTCGGCCAAGCCGGCCTCGCGGAAACCCTGCGCGCGCAGCCGGCAAGCATCGCAATGGCCGCAGGCGCGGCCATCGTCGTCGGCCTGGTAACAGCTGACCGTGGCCGAGAAATCCACGCCCAGCCGCTGACCTTCGCGGGCGATGTCGGCCTTGCTCATGCGCATCAGCGGTGCGTGGATGCGGATGCCGGCACCTTCGACCCCGGCCTTGGTGGCGACATTGGCCAGTAGCTCGAATGCCTCGATGAAGGCGGGGCGGCAATCCGGATAGCCGGAGTAGTCGACCGCGTTGACACCGCACCAGATGTCGCTGGCACCGAGCACTTCGGCCCATCCCAGCGCGATCGACAACATGATGGTGTTGCGCGCCGGCACGTAGGTCACCGGGATCGCGCTGCTGTCGACGGTATCCAGCGGCACGTCGATGTCGGCGGTCAGCGCCGAGCCGCCGATGCTGCGCAAGTCGATGCCGACGGTCTTGTGCTCGACCGCGCCGAGCATCCGCGACACGCGATCCGAGGCGGCCAGTTCCGAATTGTGGCGCTGGCCATAGGCCACGCTCAGCGCATGCACCTGATAGCCCTGCTCGCGGGCGATGGCGATGGTGACGGCCGAATCCATGCCGCCGGAGACGAGCACGACGGCCTTGCGCGTAAGATCTTCAGACATGATGTTGCATCCACAAGCTACGACCGGTCACCGGCCGGAAACGCCACCGGCAACACAGGCCGGCGCGGGGTTTTTACGCCTGCGGCGATATCGCCACAGCGCGGATTTTCCTGAAGAGTGCGGCCATGGATGGCTGCCTTTTGATCTTCGCGTTCACGGACGAACGCACGATCACTTTCCGGCGGCGTCGTTCCACAGCAGCTTGTGCAGCTGCAGTTGGAAACGCACGGGCAATTTGTCGGCGATGATCCATTCGGCCAGGTCGCGTGGCTCGACCGCGCCGTGCACCGGCGAGAACAGCACCATGCAGCGATCGGCCAGCGCGTGCTCGGCGAGCACGGTGCGCGCCCACTCGTAGTCGGCGCGGCTGGCGATGACGATCTTGATCTGGTCGTGCGGCAGCAGGTGGTCGAGGTTCGACCACAGGTTGCGCGAGCTCTCGCCCGAGTCCGGCGCCTTCAAATCCATCACCTTGCGCACGCGCGGGTCGACCAGGGAGACGTCCAGCGCGCCGGAAGTTTCCAGCGAAACCTCGTAGCCGGCGTCGCACAGCCGGCGCAGCAGGATCAGGCAGCGCTTCTGCGCCAGCGGCTCGCCGCCGGTCACGCAGACGTGCCTCGCACCGTGCGTGGCGACCTCGGCGAGGATGTCGTCGATCGCGTGCCAGTTGCCGCCGTAGAACGAATACTCGGTATCGCACCAGACGCAGCGCAGCGGGCAGCCGGTGAGGCGCACGAAGACGGTGCGCCAGCCGATCGCGTCGGCCTCGCCCTGGATCGAGTGGAAGATCTCGGTGATGCGCAAGCGCTCGGCAACGGCCGCGGCAGGCGTGCCGGACGCCTCGCGCGCGTCTTTGCCGCTCATATCGCTACCCGCTCAGTTGCCCGACTGCAGTTGCAGGCGCTGCAGGCGTTCCTTGGCCAGGCTGGCCACCTTGGAACCCGGGTATTTGGTGGTGACCTGGGTCAGCGTGGCCCTGGCCGCCGCGGTCTGCTTGAGCTCGAGCTGGCTGTAGCCGACCTTGAGCAGCGCGTCGGGCGCCTTGTCGCTCTGCGGGAACTGGCTGAGCAGCTGCTGGAACGACTCCAGCGCGACCGGGTAATTGGTGGTGGCGTAGTACGACTCGCCGAGCCAATACCAGGCATTCGGCACCAGCGCATGGTTCGGGTATTGCTGGATGAAGCTGCGGAACTCGCGCGAGGCCTCCACGTAGTTGCCCGCGCGGATCGCCTTGAAGGCCACGTCGTAGGCCGCCTGGGCCGCAGCTGGATCACCTGTGGCAGCGCCCTTGCTTCCGGCGATGGCCGGCGGGCCCGCCGCCGCATTGCTGGCGGCAGTGGCGGCACTGGCAGTGGCGGCCGGGTTGCCGACCTGCGCTTGCGGGTTGTTGCCTGCCGCGGCAGCGCCGGCGCCCGCACCGCCGCCCTCGAGACGCCCAAGGCGGGCATCGAGATCGGTGTACTGGGCCTTGTTCTTGTCCTCGAGCGTCTGCAGCTGATGCTGCAGTTCCTCGACCTGCCCCTGCAGTTGCTGCACCTGTGCCTGCAGCTGCTGCATCTGATTGACCATGCCGGTACCGGTCTGGTCCTTGTTCTGCGCCTGCTGTTCCAGCCGCGCGACACGATCGGCGAGGCTCAGCCGCGAGTCCTGCGCGAATGCCGGGAACGCGAACAGCATGGCGGACGCGATTGCGCCCGCCATGCTGAACCTGGCTGCAAAGCTGTTAGCCAGTCGCTTCATCATTACTGCGCCGTGTAGACGATCTCGACGCGGCGGTTCTTGCTCCAGCAATCCTCGTTGTGCTCACGGCAAACCGGCTTTTCCTTGCCGTAGCTGATCACTTCCAGCTGGCTGGCCGAGCCGCCGTTGGCCTGCAGGGCGGAGGAGACGGCATTGCCGCGACGCTCGCCGAGGCCGAGGTTGTACTCGCGGGTGCCGCGCTCGTCGGTGTTGCCTTCGAGACGGATGTGCGAGGTCGGGCGGTCCTGCAGGTACTTGGCATGGCACGCCATGATCTGCTGGAACTCCGGCTTGATCTCGGTCTTGTCGAAGTCGAAGTACACGACGCGCTGACGCAGGCAGGCATCGGTATCGAGGTCGGCGGGGGTGTACTTGCCGTTGGACACGGGGGCTTCGACCGGAGCAGCCTGCTCCGGAGCGGGCTGCGGTTTGACTTCCTGCTTCTTGGAGCAAGCGGCCGCGCCTACGCAGAGCAGGGCAACCAGGGCGACGCGAACGGTCTTATTCATGGTGACGTTCCTTACGAGTTGAGTTCCGACAAACGATGACGACTGAGATTACGGGACAGCTGACGCCGGTCGACCGGCTGTTATTTTGACACTTGAAAGATCGATAGTGCGTGATTCTGCACGATCGCCCTCACTGGCCATGGCGCGGCTAAGCGCCACAACCGGAAACCGAAACGCGCCGCAAGGGCGCTGTCCGGGCCCACTCCCTGGGCATTATGCTGCCGCACTTGCGCGCAGCAGCATGAAAATCAACGTTGCCGGTACGGCCCCCAGGCGGGTTCGCGCACGTCGCCATCGGAAAGCACGAGGCGCTGGCGAACCAGACCGTCAGCCGATACGGCATACAACACGCCGCGACGTCCTTCGGTAGCGGCATACAGCAGCATGCTGGCATTCGGAGCAAAACTCGGGGACTCGTCGATCGGGCCCGGCGAGAGGAAACGCACCTGGTCACCCAGGCTGCGGTCCATGATGACAATACGATACACGTTCCCGTTGCCCTGCACCATGGCGATCTGCTTGCCGTCGTAGCTCACCGAGGCGTTCGCGTTGTTCTGGCCCTGGAAGCTGATCCGCTGCGGCGTGCCGCCGCTGGCCGGGACCTGGTAGATCTGCGGCCGGCCGGAACGGTCGGAAGTGAAATAGATGCTTTGGCCGTCCGGCGACCAGACCGGTTCAGTGTCGATCGCCAGACTGTTGGTCAGCCGGGTTTCGTGGCGGCTGGCCAAATCCAGCACGAACACCTCGAGGTTGCCGACGTAGGACAGCGCCACCGCCAGCTTGCTGCCGTCCGGCGACCAGGCCGGCGCACCGTTGATGCCGCGCGAATGGGCGGCCACCAACTGACGCGAACCAGTGGTGATGTCCTGCACGTAGATCGACGAGTTGCCGCTCTCGAACGAGACGTAGGCGATCTTGCGGCCATCCGGCGACCAGGACGGCGACAGCAGCGACTCCTTCGAACGCGCCACCACCTGCGGGTTGTAGCCGTCCGAATCGGCCACGATCAGCGAATAGGTGGTGTTGTTGCCGAGGCCGACCGCGGTGATGTAGGCGATACGGGTCCAGAAGGCGCCGCGCACGCCGGTGATCTTCTCGTAGACGATGTCCGCGATCTGGTGCGCCACGCTGCGCAGGTCGCCGGCCGGCGCCGGCGGCATCTGCTGGTGCAGCAGGCTCTGCTGCTTGTTGACGTCCCACAGCTCGTACTCGACCTGCACCATGCCGTTGCCGGCGTCCCTGATGTTGCCGACCACGATGTAGTCCTGCTTCAGCAGGCGCCAGGTGGCGAACTTGATGTCCGACCCCTTGGACGGGAATTCCACAATGTCGCTCTTGGCCAGCGAGCGGAACTTGCCGGAACGGTTGAAATCGTTGCGCATCACGTCGGCGATGTCGGTCGCCAGCGGCGCCCCGCCGGCCTGCGCAAACGGCACCACCACGATCGGAGTGGCGGTCTTGACGCCACCGACAATGTCGACGTTCAGCGACTGGGCGGCGGCCGGGCCGGCGAACAACGCCACCACGGCCAGCAGGATGGCGGCGAAGCTTGAGCTGAATTTGCGCATGGGCTTGATCATTGCGGCCTGAAGGTGAAGGTGAGGTTGCGCTGGAACACGCTTTCGAAGCCCTTGTAGGGCAAGGTCTTGGTGCGCAGTACCGCATTCTCGACCGAACGCCGGCCCGCATCGTCGTACGGGCAGCTGGAATCGACGGTGGCGCTCATCACGTCACCGCCTGGCGACTGCACGATGTGAACCTGGCACGGAACTGCCGGTATGTTATCCGGCCTTAACCAGTTCGGCGTGACCGCATTCTGAATGGCCGCTGCATATTCGTCGGCGAGGTTGCTGTTCTGGCTGTTGTTGCCGGTCTGGCGCTGCGCCGCGTTGGGCAGGTCCGGGGCGCCGTTGTCCTGGGCGTTCTTCAGATCCTCCAGCTGCTGCTTGGCCTGCTTGGCCCGGCTGTCGAGCTTGCGGGTCTGCTGCGCCGCCGCGTCCATCTTGGCAAACAGGTCGTCGATCTGCTTCTGCTTTTCCTGCTTCTGCTTGACCGCCTGCGCATCCAGCTCCGCCTGCCGCTGGCGCTGCTTTTCCTCCTGCAACTGTTTCGCTTCTTCGGCCTTCAGCGCAGCCTCCTCCACCACCCGCTCCTGATCCTTGAGGTCGGGCTGCTTGGGCGGCGGCGGCAGGGTCTTCACCTCCGGCGCCTCTATCTTGGGCGGGGTCGGGGGCGGCACCGTGGGTGGCGGCGGGGTGGAATCGGGGACCGGCGTGACCTTCACTGCCTTCGGCGGCGGGCTGCCGGTCGGGCCGATCAGGGTCGCCTCGATGATCGGCCCCTGCAGCTCCAGCGGCTTCGAGCAGGTGATCGGATTCATCCACGTCGGCAGGTGCAACGCGTTGAACACGTTTTCGTAGGTCGAACACGGCAGCACCGCGAGGAACAAGAACCCCACGATGCCGATGTGCAGGATGGCGGAAAGTACGACCGCCTTCGGCGTCGCCTTACTTTCGTCCATTGGACGTGCTCTTGCCCTGGCCGGCCGGTTCGCCCGGCTGGCCCATCAGGCCGACCTTGGCCACACCGGCCTGCTGCAGGTCGGCCAGCACCGTGAACACGCCGCCATAGCTGCCGCGCTCGTCGCCGCCCACCAGCACGCTGACCTCGGGGTTCTCGCGCACGAACGCGCCCACCTTGAGCTTGAGCGTGTCCGCGTCGACCAGTTCCTTCTTCGCCCCGCTCAGGGTGAGGTAAAGCTGGCCATCCTGCAGCACCGAGACCAGCACCGGGTCCTTCTTCTGCTGCAGCGACTTGGCGTTCGCCTGCGGCAGTTGCACGTCGACGCTGGAATTCATCATCGGCGTGGTGACCATGAAGATGATCAGCAGCACCAGCATCACGTCGATGTACGGCACCACGTTGATCTCGGATTTGAGCTTGTAGCGCCGCTGGCGCCCGGAGGTTCGCATGGCTGCTCTCCGCTCAGGCGACGTCGTCGGTCTGGATCTGCCGCTGCAGTACCGAGGAGAACTCCTCCTGGAACACGTCGTAGCGCGAGGCGATGCGCTCGACCTTGGTGGCGTAGCGGTTGTATGCCCACTGCGCCGGAATCGCCGCGAACAGGCCCATCGCGGTGGCGATCAGCGCCTCGGAAATGTGCGGCGCAACCACCGCGATGGTCACGTCCTTCATCTCGCCCAGGCCCTGGAACGCGCCCATGATGCCCCACACGGTGCCGAACAGGCCCACGTACGGGCTGATCGAGCCGACGTTGGCGAGGAATTCCAGGTTGCGCTCGAGCAGGCCGATCTCGCGCGTGCCGGCCACCTGCATGGCGCGCTCGGAGCCCTCGATCGCGCTGCGCGAGTCGTGGGTCTTGCGCTGGCGCTGGCGCGCGAATTCGCGGAAGCCCGACTCGAAGATGTTCTCGATGCCGCCGGTGCCGCCGTTGCGGTTGCTGACCTCGCGGAACAGCTGGGCCAGGTCGCCGCCGGACCAGAAGCGCTCCTCGAACTCTTCGGCATTTTCCATCGCCGCCTTGGTCTGCGAGTACTTGCGGATGATGATCACCCAGGACAGGAACGAGAACACCAGCAGCACCAGCAGCACCAGCTTCACCGGCAGGCTCGAATCCGCGATCAGCGTGAAAATGTTCAGTCCACCGTTCATTGCTTGCAGGTTCTCCGCCTATCGGCTTGGGTTGTCTTGGGGTGCGGGTTGCGGGATCAGGTCGGCCGGGATCGGTGCCGGCCGCATGCGCTGGAGGTCTACGCAGGCCACCCGCACGCTCGCGCGGATCAGGCAGCTGCCGTCCATCTTCGTGATCACTTGGGTGAACAGGATACTGGCTGCGCGTCGTTCTTTGATTTCAACCGTTACCGACAGTTCATCATCCAGCAGGGCTGGCCGGAGGAAGTCGATCTGCATGTCGCGCACCATGAAGGCGAGCCCGGTGGCCTGCTTGAACGCCATCTGGTCGACGCCGAGTGCGCGCATCCACTCGCTGCGGGCGCGCTCCATGAAGCGCAGGTAGCCGGCGTGGTAGACCACGCCGCCAGCGTCGGTGTCTTCCCAGTAGACCCGGACAGGCCAGCTGAAGGGGGGCTTCGGAGCGGATTCAGGCATTGTCGGCTCCGCTATCGAACAGGTCGGCAGGCTGCGCCTGCCGCGGCGGCGGGGTCAGCCCCAGATGGCGCCAGCCCCTCGCGCTGACCATGCGGCCGCGGGCGGTGCGCACCAGATAACCCTGCTGGATCAGGTACGGCTCGACCACGTCCTCCAGCGTGCCGCGGTCCTCGCTCAGCGCGGCGGCCAGCGATTCCACCCCGACCGGACCGCCGTCGAAATTCTCGATGATCAGGCCAAGCAGGCGCCGGTCCAGCTCGTCGAAGCCTTCCGGGTCGATCTTCAGCATGTCCAGCGCGGCCTGCGCCGCCGCCAGCGTGATCTCGCCGCCGGCGCGCACTTCGGCGTAGTCGCGCACCCGGCGCAGCAGGCGATTGGCGATGCGTGGCGTGCCACGCGAACGGCGGGCGATTTCCTGCGCCCCTTCCGGCGCGCAGATGATGCCGAGGATCCTCGCGGCACGGCGCACGATCGCGGTGAGCTCGTCGGCGCTATAGAACTCCAGCCGCTGCACGATGCCGAAGCGGTCGCGCAGTGGCGCAGTGAGCATGCCGGCGCGGGTGGTCGCGCCGATCAGCGTGAACGGCGGCAGGTCCAGCTTGATCGAACGCGCTGCCGGACCTTCGCCAATCATGATGTCGATCTGGAAGTCCTCCATCGCCGGATACAGCACTTCTTCGACCACCGGCGACAGGCGATGGATCTCGTCGACGAACAGCACGTCGTTCGCCTCCAGGTTGGTCAGCAGCGCGGCGAGGTCGCCGGCGCGTTCCAGCACCGGGCCGGAGGTCGAGCGCAGGTTGACCCCCAGCTCGTTCGCGATCACATGGCTGAGCGTGGTCTTGCCCAGGCCCGGCGGACCGAAGATCAGCACGTGATCCAGCGCCCCACCCCGTTTCCTGGCCGCCTCGATGTAGATCGACAACTGCTCGCGTACCGCTTGCTGGCCCAGGTATTCGGTCAGCCGCTTCGGCCGGATGGTGGCTTCCAGCGCCTCGTCGTCGAGCTGGGCGGCGGCCGTGATGATGCGGTGGTCGGTCATGCGGGCATTATGAAGGCTCGCGCGTGGGAAAAGGAGCGGGAATCACAAGCAAAGGCAGCCGCTCGCTCCGTGCCAGGAAAGTGATTTCCCGCGTTTCCTTGGCTCGCCTGACCGGGCGATGCCCGAACCAGACTCCGCGAGCGGATCAGATCTCCACCTGCGCCCCCAACTCGATCAACCGGTTGCCGGGGATCTGGAAGAACGCAGTGGCCGGCATCGCGTTGCGCGACAGGAAGGCGAACAGCTTGTCGCGCCACAAGGCCATGCCGGGGCGGCGCGCATCGGCCACGATGGTTTCGCGCGACAGGAAGAACGTGGTGTCCATCATGTCGAAACCGAGGCCCTCGCGCGTGCATTGCGTCAGCGCCAGCGGGATGTTCGGGTCCTCAGCGAAACCAAAGCGCAGCTCCAGCCCGAAGAAGTCGCCGGCCATCGGGGTGATCACGATGCGCTCGTCGGCCTCGGCCATCGGGGTTTCCAGCGTCTCCACCGTCAACAGCACGTTGCGCTCGTGCAGCACCTTGTTGTGCTTGAGGTTATGCAGCAGCGCATGCGGCACGGCGTGCTGGTTCGCGGTGAGGAAAATCGCCGTGCCCGGCACACGCAGCGGCGGATGCTCGGCGATGTTCCCGATGAACGGCGCCAGCGCCAGTCCGCCCTGCTTGATTTCGCGCACCACCAGCTCGCGACCGCGGCGCCAGGTGGTCATCATGATGAAGATCGCCACGCCCAGCACCAGCGGGAACCAGCCGCCATGCGCCACCTTCAGCAGGTTCGCGCCGAAGAACGCCAGGTCGATGATCAGGAACAGCACGCCGACCAGCACCACCGTGGGCCAGTTCCAGTTCCAGCGCTTGCGCGCCACCACCAGGGCAAGCAACGAGGTCATCGTCATGGTGCCGGTCACCGCGATGCCGTAGGCGGCACCGAGGTTGTCCGAACTGCGGAAGAACAGCACCGCCACGATCACCAGCACCATCAGCATGCGGTTCACCCAAGGCACGAAGATCTGGCCGGACATCTCACGTGAGGTGTGCACCACTGCCATGCGCGGCGAATAACCCAGCGACATCGCCTCGCGGGTCATCGAGAACGCGCCGGAGATCACCGCCTGCGATGCGATCACCGCGGCCGCCGTAGCCAGCAGAATCATCGGGTACAGGAGCGGCTCGGGCACCAGCCGGTAGAACGGGCTCTCGATCGCCAGCGGATCGCTCAGCAACAGCGCGCCCTGGCCAAAGTAATTGAGCAGCAAGGCCGGCAGCACGAAGAAGAACCACGCATAACGGATCGGTTTCTTGCCGAAATGCCCCATGTCCGCATACAGCGCCTCGGCGCCGGTCAGCGCCAGCACCACACCACCCAGGGCAATGAACGAGCGATCGCCATGATGAAGGAAAAAGTTCACCGCGTACCCCGGATAGACCGCGTACAACACGGCGGGATTGGCGATGATCTGGCGCAGGCCCAGCAGGGCCAGCACCAGGAACCAGACAGTCATTACCGGCGCAAAGGCCTTGCCGACCTTGTGGGTGCCGTAGCGCTGCACGGAAAACATGCACAGCAGGATCGCCAGCGCGATCCACACCACGTACTTGTCCAGGCCAGGCGCGGCCACTTCCAGGCCCTCGACCGCGCCCAGCACCGAAATCGCCGGGGTGATCACGCCGTCGCCGTAGAACAGCGAGGCGCCGAAGATACCCAGCGCCGCCAGCACCCAGCGCGCGCGCGCCGAGCCGCTCATCGAGCGCTGCGCCAGCGCCATCAGCGCCATGATGCCGCCTTCGCCCTTGTTGTCCGCGCGCATCACGAAGGTGACGTATTTCAACGAGACCACGATGATCAGCGCCCAGAACACCAGCGACAGCACGCCAAGCACCGCCGGTTCGGTCGGCGTCATGCCATGCGTGCCCAGGGTCTCCTTCATGGTGTACAGCGGGCTGGTGCCGATGTCGCCGAACACCACGCCGATCGCACCGAGCGCCAGCGCGCGCAGTCGGCGCCGGTTCTCCGACGGTGTTTCGACCTGGTTTGGCTGCTGGCCCACGATCAGCTCCCGAGCGCCGCGCGCAGCGCCTTGCGGATGATCGCCTCGGCGTTGTCGCCCTCGGCGGCAACCTTTTGCACCAGCCGGGTCACCTCGACCGGCTTGTAGCCCAGTTGCTGCAGCGCCACGGTCGCTTCGCCGGCGGCGTCCAGCGGCGCCCCGGCCGGCCGCAGCGTGGCGCCGGGCACAGCGGACATGCCATCGAGCCGGTCGCGCAGCTCCACCACGATGCGCTCGGCGGTCTTCTTGCCGATACCGGGGATCTTGGTCAGCGCCACCACGTCGCCGGCCTGCACCAGCCGCGCGAAATGCTCGGTGGACACGCCCGACAGCACCGCCAGCGCGATCTTCGCGCCGATCCCGCTCACCTTGAGCAGGTTGCGGAACAAGGTGCGCTCGCTCTCGTGCAGGAAGCCGTACAACGCGACGCTGTCTTCCTTCACGGCGTGATGGGTGAGCAGGACTACTTCCTTGCCGAGGCCCGGCAAGTCGTAGATCGTCGACATCGGCGCCTCGACTTCGTAGCCGACGCCACCCACCTCGATCAGCAGCGACGGCGGCTGCTTGCTTATCAGGATGCCGCGCAGACGTCCGATCACCGGCGGTGTCCCCTTGTATTCATCATCATCGGCGACGCCTCCAGGCCGTGCGCGGTATGCCGACGCGGGCCAGGCTGGCGCGGGTGTGCGCGTGCGTCACCGCTACCGCCAGCGCATCGGCGGCATCGGCCTGCAGCGGCCCTTTGAGGCCGAGCAGCACGCCGATCATGTGCTGTACCTGGGTCTTGTCGCTGCGGCCACTGCCGACCACGGACTGCTTCACTTCGGTTGCGGCGTATTCGTGCACCACGATCCCCTGGCTGACCACCGCGCAAATCGCGGCGCCGCGCGCCTGCCCAAGCTTCAACGCCGAATCCGGATTGCGCGCCATGAATACACGCTCGATCCCGCACTCGGCGGGCCGATGTGTGGCGATGATGTCACACAGTTCGTCAAAGATGCGTTTCAGGCGCAGCGGGAACGTGGCCTCGCCGGCCACCGCCAGCGCGCCGTGGAAAACGTGCAGCAGCTTGCCCGCGTCGTCCACGTCGATGATGCCTACGCCGGTGCGCTGACTGCCGGGATCGATGCCGATAATGCGGGTCATCACTGGTGCGATGCGAAGGCGCGCGGCCTCCGGCTTATCCGGCAGTCCCGGAGGGCAGCAAGGCGTTGTGCGACACCTCGCTCACATCGTCCAGCGCGTCGAGCTTCTCGAGCAGGTCGAGCAACTGCTCCAGCGCCTCCTCCGGCACCTCGACGCGATTGTTCGGGCGCATCACCACACCGGCGTGCTGGGCGCTCAGCCCGGCGGCGATCAGCCCCTGCTGCACCGTCTCGAAATTCTCCGGCGTGCACAGCACGATGCTCTCGCCATGCTCGTTGAGCACGTCGTCGGCACCGGCTTCCAGCGCCGCCTCCAGCACCTTCTCCTCGGCCGCCGCGTCGCCGCCGGTGGCGAACACCAGCTCGCCGCAGCGGGTGAACTGGAACGCCACCGAACCCGAGGTGCCAAGGTTACCGCCGTGCTTGGTCAGTGCATAGCGCACGTCGGCCACGGTGCGGGTGGGGTTGTCGGTGAAGCTTTCGATGATCAGCGCGATGCCGGCCGGGCCGTAGCCTTCATAGCGCAGCTCCTGCATGTCGGCGCCGCCGTCGGCGCCGGAGCCGCGCTTGATCGCGCGCTCGATGGTGTCCTTGGTCATGTTCGCCGACAGCGCCTTGTCGATCGCCGCGCGCAGTCGCGGGTTGCCGGCCGGGTCGGCCACGCCGGCGCGGGTAGCCACGGTGATCTCGCGGATCAGCTTGGTGAACACCTTGGCGCGCTTGGCGTCTTCGGCATTCTTGCGACCTTCGATGGACGGCCCTCTACCCATGACGATTCCTGCACGAAGCGATTGGACAAGCGGGCAATTTTACCCGAATTCGACCGTCGTGCCGGCCGCGCCGCCGCCGTGACGCCGCGGCATGACGACTCAGCGCGGCGGCGGCGCGAAATGCCCGCTGTGCAGGAAATCCGCCGCCAGCCGCGCCACATCCTGCGAAAACAGCAGGCCGGTGTGATTGGCCTCGACCACGCAATGGTCGGCCAGGCCCGGCAGCCGGGTTTCCGCCACTGCCACGGTGCCATCGTGCTCGCCCTGGAAATGGCCCAGCACGGCACCCAGGCCCAACGGCATGCGGCCGGCGATCACGCCGACCTCGCGGGCGCCGTCCCAACGCTCGAAGCCCTGCTCCAGCAGTTCGCGGTTGTGCCCCAGCAGCACCTCGCCGCCGCGACCCCAACCGGCGAATCCGCGCGCCGCCGCGCTGCCGCGCAGCGGCGAACCGAGGCAGACGATGCGCCCCGGCGGCAGCGCATCCGGCTCGCGGCAGGCACGCAGCGCCAGCAGGCCGCCAAGGCTGTGCCCGACCAGATGCACCGCATCGGATTCGGCGGACAGCCCGACCATGCGCGCGTGAAGCCGGTCCAGGATGCGCTGCTGGGTGGCGGCCACGCTGAGGTAGTCGAAGCGATGCACGCGAAAACCCGCTTCGATCAGCCGCCGATGCAGCATCACCAGCGCGAAACCGCGCATCCACAGGCCGTGCAGCAGGATCACATGCTCAGACATGGGGCGAATGAAACCCGACGCGAAGTGGAAGAAACGGCAACGTCGCCGCAGGCAGTTGTACGCGCACTGCCGATCCGGCGCCGATTTCGCCGGTACGCCGGATCAGGCGCCCGGCGCCTCGTCGCCCAACACCCGCACGTGCAGTTCCTTCAGCTGCGCCGCGGCGATCGGCGACGGTGCATCGGTCATGAGGTCCTGCGCGCTGGTGGTCTTCGGGAAGGCGATCACGTCGCGGATCGACTCGGTACCGGCCATCAAGGCGGCGATGCGGTCGATGCCGAACGCCAGGCCACCGTGCGGCGGGGCGCCGAATTTCAGCGCCTTCAGCAGGAAGCCGAATTTCATCTCGGCCTCCGCGGCACCGATGCCAAGCAACTCGAACACCGTGCTTTGCATTTCCGGCCGGTGGATACGGATCGAGCCGCCACCGATCTCGTTGCCGTTCAGCACCATGTCGTAGCCGCGGCTCACCGCGTTGTGCGGATCGGCCCGCAGTTGCGCGGCGTCATCCACCTTCGGCGCGGTGAACGGGTGATGCAGCGCCACGAAACGCTGCGCCTCCGCGTCGTACTCGAACATCGGGAAGTCAGTGACCCACAGCGGTTTCCAGCTGTTTTCAACCAGGCCGCGGTCCTTGCCGACCTTCAGCCGCAGCGCGCCCATGAAGTCGGTGACCGTCTTCCAGCTGCCTGCACCGAAGAACACGATGTCGCCGGTCTGCGCGGCGGTCGCCTTGAGTACCCCATCCAGCGCCGCGTCGTCGAGGAACTTCGCCACCGGCGAGTTGATCCCGTCGCGACCCTTGGCCAGATCCTCGACCTTGAGCCAGGCCAGGCCCTTCGCGCCGTAACGCGATGCGTATTCGGTCAAGCCGTCGATGTCCTTGCGCGACAGCACGCTGCCGCCGGGCACGCGCAGTGCAGCGACGCGGCCGTTCACATCGTTGGCCGGCTCGGCGAATACCTTGAACTCGACGTGCTTCAGCACCTCGGCCACGTCGACCAGCTCCAGCGCGATGCGCAGGTCGGGCTTGTCCGAACCGAAGCGGCGCATCGCCTCTGCCCAGGTCATGCGCGGGAAGGAAGCGTCGAGTTCGACATCTTGCACTTCGCGGAATACGTGGCGAATGAGTTCCTCCACGAAATCCTGCACGTCCTTTTCCTCGACGAAGGCGAACTCCAGGTCGAGCTGGGTGAACTCCGGCTGGCGGTCGGCACGCAGGTCCTCGTCGCGGAAGCAGCGGGCGATCTGGTAGTAGCGGTCGAAGCCGGCCACCATCAGGATCTGCTTGAACAGCTGCGGCGACTGCGGCAGCGCATAGAACTGGCCCGGATGCACGCGGCTGGGCACCAGGTAGTCGCGCGCGCCCTCCGGCGTGGCCTTGGTCAGGATGGGCGTCTCGACATCCTGGAAGCCGCGCGCGTCAAGGTAGCGGCGCAGCGCCTGCACCAGCTTGATGCGCTTGCGCATCATCGCCTGCATCTCGGGGCGGCGCAGGTCGAGGTAGCGGTAGGTCATCCGCATGTCCTCGTTCGGGCTCTCGTGCAGCGCGAACGGCAGGTCCTTCGCGGCGTTGAGAATCTCCACTTCATCGGCGACCAGTTCGATCGCGCCGGTCTTCAGCTTGTCGTTGACCGACACCCGCGGGCGGATCGCGCCGGTGACGCGCAGGCAGTACTCGTTGCCGATCTCGTTGGCGACGGCGAACGCCGCGGCGTTGTCGCGCTCGACCACCACCTGGGCCAGGCCTTCATGGTCGCGCAGGTCGACGAAGGCGACGTGGGCCTGCAGGCGGATCTTGTTGACCCAGCCGCACAGGGTGACGGTCTGGCCGATCAGCGACTCATCGATGAGGCCGCAGTAATGCGTGCGCATGCGCTTGAAACTCCGGGCGGGCCGCGGGGCGGCTGAAACAGATGGAAAAGGCCCGGAATGTTACCACCGCAGTGGCGCCGGGGCCCCGCCCCGAGCGCCCCCGGAGCCGCTCACCAGCGGCGATCGACCAGGAACTCGCCGCGACAGCCGTGGTTCACCCATACGCCGGCGCGGTTCCAGCCCCAGCTGTAGCCCTCGGTGCAGCGGACGTCGGAAAGCTGCCGGCCCAGCCGCACGCTGCCGTTGCGGCCCACGTCGACCTGGCACATCTGGTACTTCTTCTTGTTGCTGTCGCACTGCAGGCTGATCCGGCGATTCCAGCCGGGACCGGGTCGCCAGCCGCCGTCATCGCGGGAGCCCCGGTCACGGTCGCCGTAGCCGCCGCGGTCGGCCGGACCGAACAGCCCGCGACAACCGCGATCGACCCACAGGGTGCTGCCATCCATGCCCCAGCTCTGGCCGCGGATGCAGTTGGCCTTCGACTCCTGCTTGTACAGCTCGACGTACCGCCATGGCACGGCGCAGCGCGCGTAGTGGCCATCGCTGCTCACGCAGCGCACCGGCGCATCGGACTGCGCTCGAACCGGCAGCGCCGTCCCCAGCAGACCGCCCATGACCCCAGCCACGATGACCACGCCTACCCATCCGCCGATTGCGCGCATTGCCCCTCCTCGTTCCGGATCCGGCACCGTCGCCGGCTTCTTCGGGATCAGCATATCCCGTGGCGGAATGCAGGAACCGGCCGGGCGTTTCGCCGGTTCAGCTGGCGCTGCTCCCCGAACTGCCGGACGCGGGCGTGGCGGCCGGCGCGGGCGCTGGCGTCGCCGGGGCGGGGTCGCCGGACTTGCCGCTGTCGCCGGCCAGGTTGCGCTTCTTGTCGCCGTCCTTTTTGAAATCGGTCTCGTACCAGCCGCTGCCGGCAAGCCGGAACGACGGCGCGCTGACCATCCGCCGCAGGTGCGGGGCATCGCAGGCGGGACACACGCTGGGATCGGTATCGGACAACTTCTGCAGGCGGTCGTAGCGATGGCCGCAACTGCCGCATTCGAACTCATAGATGGGCATGGAAACTCCGGGCACGCCAGCCATCGAGAGCCGGCAACACGCCATTATCGGGGTGTGCAGGCGGATTTCAACGCGGCCGGCGGCGCCTGGTGGTGCCGTGACGCAGCAGTAGCCTGCTAACCATGGGCATCCAGGGGCGGGGTTGTCCGTCTTGCGCACGAGCATGGAAGATGCTTTCGGGAGTTTCAAATAGACGTCCGTGCGTCTGTTGCCGGATGGTGGCCGCCAGGAGCTGCAGTCGAAGCATCGCAACAACCGCAGGAGGCTGGAGCGGCTCGATCGGTGCCCGCTCCAACCCGATCGTCCCGGCAGGCCTTACCGCTGCGGCGCTGCCGGCCCTGGCCGGCCATCTCGCCGCGCACCGGCACCCGGCCCGCCCGGCCTTGGTCGGGAACCTCGATTCCGTGGAGGTCACCGGCACGCGCGCACCCGACCGCACCGCCGGCGGGTCTCTGCTGCTGATTCCGCCGCCCGCGTGTCATCCCGCCGCCAGCCACTGACGGATTTCGCTGACAGCTTATGTCGCCCGCACCGACAGCCGGGAGGACAGCAGCTTCGGATAATCACCTCGCACGATGTCACCTGGCGACGCTTGACGGCTCGCCACTTGACAAGGCCAATCCGGCATGGACAGCATCCTTCCGTGGCCGCGCGCCGGCAATCTCGCCCGCGCGGCACTCGCCCTACGGCACCGTGGGGATCCAGGGGGCACGACCTGGCACGACGCAGCAGCGCCGGCGCCCAGCGCAGGATCGGCAACGGATTGGGGACCGCACCAGGCCATCAACAGGAGGGGAATTCATGAAACCCGTAAACCGTGCAAGTACGCTGGGCGCAATACTGGCCCTGGCATTGACCGTAGGCGGTGCCGCCATGGCCCGCGAAGCACCAACCATGACCGTCGCGGTGATCGATTTCACCAACGAGACCAGCTCGGCCAACTGGTGGAACGGCGATGTCGGCCGGCAGCTCGCGGACGTGCTCAGCAACGAACTGAGCGCCACCGGCGATTTCAAGGTGATCGAACGGCAGAAGATCGGCGCCGTGCTGGCCGAGCAGGACCTCGCCAGCTCCTACCGCATGCGTCCGGGCAGCAGCCCGCACACCGGCAACATCACCGGCGCCCAGTATCTGGTCACCGGCAGCGTCAGCGCGTATACCGAGGACACCTCCAATACCGGCGGCGGCCTCAACATCGCCGGGTTCCGGGTGGGTGGCGGCAAGTCGGAAGCGTATATCGCGATCGACCTGCGGGTGGTCGATGCGGAAACGTCCGAAGTGGTGTACGCGCGCACTGTCGAGGGCCGCAGCTCCAGCGGCGGCGTCGATCTGCGCGGCTACGTCAGCGGAATTGGCGGCGACTTCGCCCATGCGAAGAAGACCCCGGCCAGCAAGGCGGTACGCGCGGCGCTGATCGAGGCCACCGACTATCTGGATTGCACGATGGTCAAGCGCGACGGCTGCGAAGCCCGCTACCAGCAGAAGGAACAGCGCCGGCGGAGCAACAGCAAGAAAACGCTCGACCTCGACTGATCACTTGCGGCGACTCAGGCGATGAAAGCGGTGCGGCGGACCGGGGGGGCCCGGCGCCGCACCGCATGACGGAGCTACGTCGTTCTCGCTTGCGCGGTCGACCGGAACGGCCCTACGCCCCGATCGCCCCGCCATTGCGCGATCAGTCTCAGCCCTTGCTGAACACCAGCCGCCCACCCTCGGCAGCAACCTCGACGGTGTCGCCCGACTGGAACCGGCCCTCGAGGATCTGCTTCGCCAGCGGGTTCTCCAACTGCTGCTGGATCGCCCGCTTCAGCGGCCGTGCCCCGTACACCGGGTCGAAGCCGACGTTGCCAAGCAGGGCCAGCGCATCGTCGCTGACGTCCAGCTTCAGCTGGCGCTCGGCCAGGCGCTTCTCCAGGTAGGCCAGCTGGATGCGGGCGATCGCGCGGATCTGCGTCTTGTCCAGCGGACGGAACACCACGATCTCGTCAAGCCGGTTGATGAACTCCGGACGGAAATGCGCCTGCACCACGCCGAGCACCGACGCCTTCATCTGGGTGTACTGCTCCTCCACATCAGCGCCCTCGCTGTCGTCGGCCGCGTCCTGGATCATCTGCGAGCCGAGGTTCGAGGTCATCACGATCACGGTGTTGCGGAAGTCCACGGTACGGCCCTGGCCGTCGGTGAGGCGGCCGTCGTCGAGCACCTGCAGCAGGATGTTGAACACGTCCGGGTGCGCCTTCTCCACCTCGTCCAGCAGGATCACGCTGTACGGCCGGCGGCGCACCGCCTCGGTCAGGTAGCCGCCCTCCTCGTAACCGACATAACCGGGCGGCGCGCCGACCAGGCGGCTCACCGAGTGCTTCTCCATGAATTCGCTCATGTCGATGCGCACCATCGCGTCGGTGGTGTCGAACATGAATTCGGCCAATGCCTTGCACAGTTCGGTCTTGCCGACGCCGGTGGGACCGAGGAACAGGAACGAACCATTCGGCCGGTTCGGGTCGGACAACCCGGCACGTGAGCGGCGGATCGCGTCGGCCACCGCGTGCACCGCCTCGTCCTGGCCGACCACGCGCTTGTGCAGTTCGTCCTCCATCTTCAGCAATTTGTCGCGCTCGCCTTCCAGCATCTTGCTGACTGGAATGCCGGTCCAGCGCGCCACCACCTCGGCGATCTCTTCGGCGGTGACCTTGGTCTGCACCAGCTTGAAATCCTGCGTCTCGGCGGCCTGCGCCGCGGCCAGCTGCTTTTCCAGCGCCGGCAGCTTGCCGTACTGGATCTCGCTCATCTTCGCGTAGTCCTGGCGGCGCTGAGCGGCATCGAGCTCCTGCCGTGCCTGCTCGATCTGCTCCTTCACCTTGGTCGTGCCCTGCAGCGCGGCCTTCTCGGATTTCCAGATCTCGTTGAGATCGGAGAACTCGCGCTCGAGCTTGCCGATGTCGGTTTCCAGGTCGGCCAGGCGCCGCTGCGACTCGCTGTCCTTTTCCTTCTTCAGCATCTCGCGCTGGATCTTCAGCTGGATCAGCCGGCGCTCCAGCCGATCGAGCTCCTCCGGCTTGGAGTCGATCTCCATGCGGATGCGCGAGGCGGCCTCGTCCATCAGGTCGATCGCCTTGTCCGGCAGTTGGCGGTCGGCGATGTAGCGGTGCGACAGCGTGGCCGCGGCGACAATCGCCGGGTCGGTGATCTCGACGCCGTGATGCACCGCATAGCGCTCCTTCAGCCCGCGCAGGATCGCGATGGTGTCCTCCACCGAGGGCTCGCCCACGAACACTTTCTGGAAGCGGCGCTCCAGTGCAGCGTCCTTCTCGATGTACTTGCGGTATTCGTCCAGCGTGGTGGCCCCGATGCAGTGCAGTTCGCCGCGGGCCAGCGCGGGCTTGAGCATGTTGCCGGCGTCCATCGCGCCGTCGGCCTTGCCGGCGCCGACCATGGTGTGCAGCTCGTCGATGAACAGGATCACCCGGCCCTCCTGCTTGGACAGGTCGCTGAGCACGGCTTTCAGGCGCTCCTCGAACTCGCCACGGAATTTCGCCCCGGCGATCAGCGCGCCCATGTCCAGCGCCAGCACGCGGCGGTCGCGCAGGCCCTCGGGCACCTCGCCCTTGATGATGCGCTGGGCCAGTCCCTCGACGATCGCGGTCTTGCCCACGCCGGGCTCGCCGATCAGCACCGGATTGTTCTTGGTGCGCCGTTGCAGCACCTGGATGGTGCGTCGGATCTCCTCGTCGCGGCCGATCACCGGGTCGAGCTTGTTGCGCTCGGCGCGCTCAGTCAGGTCGATGCAATATTTCTCCAGTGCCTGGCGCTGTTCCTCGGCATTCTCGCTCTGCACTTTCTCGCCGCCGCGCAGCTGCTCGATCGCCGCTTCAAGGTTCGGCTTGGTTGCGCCAGCCGCCTTCAACACCGCACCCAGCTCGCCCTTGTCGTCCAGCGCCGCCAGCACGAACAGCTCGCTGGCGATGAACTGGTCGCCGCGCTGCTGCGCCAGCTTGTCGGTGAGGTTGAGCAGGCGGTTGAGGTCATTTCCCAGGTTGATGTTGCCTTCCTGCCCGCTGACCTTCGGCAGACGTTCCAGCAGGTCGTTGACGCGCTGGGTCAGCAGCGGCACGTTGACCTGCGCCTGAGTCAGCAGCGGTGCGGTCGAGCCGCCCTGCTGGTTCAACAGCGCAGCCATCACGTGCACCGGCTCGAGCATGTTGTGGTCGCGGCCCACGGCCAGCGACTGCGCATCGGCCAGCGCTTGCTGGAAACGCGAAGTGAGTTTGTCCATTCGCATCGGCATGTCCCCACAGAAAAGATTCGGCGGCCATGCCGCCCCTGTGCCGCAAGATGCGGCCGGTGCCGGTCAATTCAAGCAACCTCGGGCCCGCGGCAGAGCGTGCGCCGGGTGGCGTCATACCCCCGTCGAAGCCCCGCCCCTGCTTCAAGACCGCCAGACGGCCCAATCCGCCTGCACCGGGCACAACCGGCCGCTGGCGAAGGCCGCGGGCGAACACAGGGTCCCACGTCGGCGACGCCTTACGGAACGACGCCCGCCAACGTGATCAGGTAGGCATGCAGCGCATCGATCTCGGCGTCGCTGAAGTGGCTGGTGCGCTCGCGCGCGACACGAGTCATCAGATCGTTCAGGGAGCGGTCTCCGAGCGCCACGCCGGTGCGCATCAGGCGGCGAAAGTCCTCCAGCGGATAGGCGGCGACCGCAGCCAGCGGCGGCGTGTGGAAACCGGCCTCGTTGACGCCGCGCAGGTCAGCGCCGTGGCATTCGGTACAGGTGCTGTGGGCAAGATAGCGTCCCCAGGCCCGTGATTGGCCGGGTGGCGGCTTGGCCGCCGGCGGCGCGGCATGATTGATGCGTGCTGCGGCAAAGGTCGCCGCGGGGGCGCCGAACACGAGTTGCCAGCGCAGCAGCGGGCCGGTGGTGTTGGTCGGCAACGCGTGCTCGACAGCCGGCTCGGCGCGCAGGAACGCGATGATCGCGCCGAGGTCGGCATCGTCGAGCTGGGCGAACATGTCCGACGGCATAACCTGCGCCGCGGTACCGTCGCGCTTGATGCCATGCCGGATCGCGCGCACCAGTTCGGCGTCGCTGTAGCGGCGCACGGCCTCGCTCAGGTTCGGCGCGACCAAGCGGCCGTACCAGGGATCGTCGTCGAACACCGCGCCCCCGATGCCTGGCTTGCCGTGGCAACCGTTGGCGCAACCGCGGATCGCGGCGAGTCGCCGCCCCTCCGCGATCGCGGCGGCATCCGTCGGCACGGCCAGTGCGGTCAGCGGCACGTCCCAGGTTCGCCGCAGCGCCCGCTGGGACAGGACATGGATGGTCGCCGCCGCCACCAGGCCCAGCACGACCAGGATCACCCCGGCACGGCCAAGCCGGCGCCAAAACGTTCTTCCGATCGACATGGCATTCCCCCTTCCCGCTGCGGGCAGGCCCCTGGCCCTCATGCATGACGGTGTGCACCCTGCCATCGGCGGGAACGCGGGTCAACTCACAGGGACGCCGAAGGCGCCGATGGCGGGCGTCGCAGGTACTGATGCCACGAGGATGCGTCAGCGCAGCGCGACCCCACGCGGCTTGGCGCAGGCCTCCGGACATCCGGGGCGCACCACCGCGGCCGCGCGCTCAACCGGCAGCGGCGTCCAGCCAGATCAGGCTGGCGAAGCGGCCGCTGCGGGCACCGTCGCGGCGGTAGGAATAGAAGCGCGGATCGGCCAGCGTGTCGAAGCCGCCACCGTGGATGCGCTTGAGGCCGACTGCCTGCAGTCGCCGCCGCGCCAGTGCGGCAAGGTCGCAGTGCCAGTGGCCGGGACGCGTCGGCACGAAATGGGCGGCGGCCGCGGCATCGTAAGCCACGAAGGCGTCGCGCACTTCCTCGCCCACCTCGTACGAGGCCGCGCCGATGCACGGCCCCAGCCAGGCAAGCAACCGTGCGGCAGGGGTCTGCAACTGTTGCACCGTCGCCTCCAGCACGCCGCCAGCCAGCCCGCGCCAGCCCGCGTGGGCCGCGCCGATCTCGCTGCCGTCGTCGGCGCACAACAGTACCGGCAGGCAGTCGGCGGTGAGGATCGACAGCACCGTGCCGGGAATATGCGACACCGCCGCATCCGCTTGCGGCTCGTCCACGCTGGGCAGCGGACCCAGCTGGGCCACGTTGACGCCATGCACCTGGCGCAGCCAGCGCGGCGCGGACGGCAACCGCAGCGCCTGCTGCAGCGCGCTGCGGTTGGCTCCGACCGCGTCGATCGAATCGCCGCTGCGCAGGCCCAGGTTGAAACGGTCGAACGGCGGCGCCGAGATGCCCGGCCCCAGGCGGGTGGTGATCGCCGCGTGCACCCGGGGCGGAGCCGGCCAGTCGGGGAAAATCCAGATATCGGTCATTTTCCGGGAGTCGGGAAGTCGGGGCGGCGGAGTCGGCAAGCATCGCATACCCGCCGCCCCGGTTTCCCCTGGTCGCTCAGTAGTGATCCGAGCCGTGCTCGGCCAGGTCCGCGCGCAACGCCTCGATCAACCGACGCTGGTCGGCCGGCCGTTCCGCGCCGAACGACATCGCCTCGCCGGTTGCCGGATGGATGAACGAGAGCTTCTCGGCGTGCAACGCCTGCCGACGGAAACCGCGCAGGGTGGCGGCCAATTCCGCGGTGGCGCCCTTCGGCAGCTTCAGGCCGCCGCCGTACAACGGGTCGCCGACCAGTGGGTGGCCGATGTGCGCCAGGTGCACGCGGATCTGGTGGGTGCGACCGGTCTCCAGCTGGCACTGCAGCAGGCTGTGCGCCCGGAAACGCTCGCGCAGCCGATAGTGGGTCAGCGCATGCTTGCCGTCTTCCTCGTCGCGCACCGCCTGGCGCAGGCGGTCGCCCATGCTGCGGCCGATCGGCGCATCCACCGTGCCGCCGGCCACCATCGTGCCCAGCACCACCGCCTCGTACTGGCGCTCCACCTCGTGCCGCGACAGCAAGTCGACCAGCGCGGTATACGTCGGCAAGGTCCGCGCCACCACCATCAGGCCGGAGGTGTCCTTGTCCAGCCGGTGCACGATGCCGGCGCGCGGCAGTTCGGCCAGCTTGGGATCGTGGTGCAGCAGCGCGTTCAACAGGGTGCCCGCAGGATTGCCGGCGCCGGGGTGGACCACCAGCCCGGCCGGCTTGTCCAGCACCAGCAGGTGCTCGTCCTCGTGCACCACCTCCAGCGCGATGTCCTCCGGCGCGCTGGACACTTCGTTTTCCAGCTCGACCTGCAGGCACACCTGCTCGCCGCCCCGCAGCAGCTGGCGCGGCGGCGCCTGCACGCCGTCCAGGGTCACCGCGCCGGACTTGATCCAGCCACTGAGCCGCGAGCGAGAATAATCGGGGAACATCTCGGCCAAAGCCTGGTCGAACCTGCGTCCTGCCGCGCCTCGCGGTACCTCTGCCTCGTGCCGGATCGTGGTCATGCCAGCCTCCACGGGCGGTGGCCGGTTTCGGCTATGATGCCTTTTCGCTCAAACATCTGAATTCTTTCCTTATGCGCCCAACGATCGACTCGCCCAAGCTGCCGATGTCCAAATTGCCTGTCCTGCAAGTGCTCGTGGTGCTGGCGCTCGCCGTGTCGATGAGCGCATGTTCGATGTTCAAGTCGAAAAAGGACACCATTGACACGATGCCGCTGGTCGCGCTGTACGACAACGCGCACGCCTCGCTGCAGAACGCCGACTACGCGGCCGCGGCCAAGGCCTACCAGCGCCTGATCGCGCGCTTCCCGTCCGGCGAATACAACGAGCAGGCCCAACTCGAACTGGCCTACGCCCAGTACAAGGACAACCAGCCGGATGATGCCTTGTCGACCGTGAACCGCTTCATCAAGACGTATCCGACCAACAAGCATGTCGATTATGCCTATTACCTGCGCGGCCTGATCAATTTTGATCGCACCAGCGGCATGATCGAGCGCTACATCAACCGCGAGGGCTCGCAGTCGCGCCGCGACCAGGGCTACAACCTGCAGTCGTTCGACGACTTCTCCGAACTGTCGCGGCGCTTCCCGGACAGTGCCTACACGGCCGACGCGCGCCAGCGCATGATCTACCTGCGCAACGTGCTGGCCCAGTACGAGATCAACGTGGCCGAGTTCTACCTGCGCAACAAAGCCTATATCGCCGCCGCCGATCGCGCGCAGTACGTGATCGAGCACTACCAGCAGGCGCCGCAGGCCGGCGACGCGCTGGCCATCCTCACCCGCAGCTACCTGGCGCTGGACCAGCAGACCCTGGCCGACCAGAGCCGCCAGGTGCTGGCGCTGAACTACCCGAACCATCCCTACCTGACCGACGCCAAGTGGCCGCGTGCGCCCTCGACGCTGCGCAAGATGGTGCCGTTCTCGGGACACCACTGATTCGATGGGCGATGCCTGGAGCGGGAAAGCCGGCGCAAGCCGGCTTTTTTGTGGAAAGGCAAACGCGCCGTGCGATTTCGCCTTCGGCGGCGTCGGCTAACCGGCCGCGCCGAGGCTCAATGCCATCCTGAAGTAATCGGATACCGCCGCTCGCGGCCAAACGCGCGGGTGGTGACGCGCGGACCCGGCGCCGACTGCCGCCGCTTGAACTCGTTCAACAGCACCAGCCGTACCACGCGACGCACCACCTCGGCATGGAAGCCGTGCGCCACGATCTCCGCCTGCGACTGCTCGCCCTCGATGAAACGGGCCAGGATCGCGTCCAGCTCGTCGTACGGCGGCAGCGAATCCTGGTCGGTCTGGTTGTCGCGCAGTTCGGCCGAGGGCGGACGTTCGATCACCGCCGCCGGGATCCGCTCGGCTTCGCCGGCACGCGCCGCCTCCGCGTTGCGCCAGCGCGACAGCCGGTACACCACGGTCTTGTAGACATCCTTCAGCGGTGCATAGGCGCCGCACATGTCGCCGTACAAGGTGGCGTAGCCGACCGCCATCTCGCTCTTGTTGCCGGTCGCCAGCAGCAGCCGGCCATGCTTGTTGGACAGCGCCATCAGCATCGCGCCGCGAATGCGTGACTGCAGGTTTTCCTCGGTGGTGTCGGCAGCCTTGCCGGCGAACGCCGGGGTCAGCGCCTCGATGAACGATTGGTAGGTCGGTTCGATGTCGATCACGTGGTAGTCCACGCCGAGCTGCCCGGCCTGCGCGCGCGCGCCGTCCAGCGACAGCTGCGAGGTGTAGCGGGTGGGCATCATCACCGCGGTGACCCGCTCGGCACCCAGTGCGTCGACCGCCAGCGCCAGGGTCAGCGCCGAGTCGATGCCGCCGGACAGGCCCAGCAGCACGCCGCCGAAACCGTTCTTGTCGATGTAGTCGCGGGTGCCGCGCACCAGCGCCGCGTACAGCGTCGCCTCGGGCGAGGCATCCGCGGCGACCGGCCAGTCCTCCGCCGACCATCTGCGCGAGGCCGGATCGAACTCGGCCCACAGCAGCGCGTCGACGAACACCGGCGCACGCGCCGCAATGGTGCCGTCGCCGTTCACCAGCATCGAGCCGCCGTCGTAGACCACCTCGTCCTGGCCGCCGACCAGGTTGAGATAGGCGATCGCGCAACCCGTTTCGCGCGCCCGCGCCTGCAGCACCGCTTCGCGTTCGGCCTGCTTGCGTTCGTCCCACGGCGAAGCGTTGATCACCACCAGCAGCTCCGCACCAGCGGCGGCCGCCTGCGCCGCCGGTTCCGGCTGCCACATGTCCTCGCAGATCAGCAGGCCGACGCCGACCCCGTCGATCACCGCCGTGACCGAGGCGTGGCCGGGACGGAAATAACGCTTGTCGTCGAACACGCCGTAATTCGGCAGCGCCTGCTTGTGCGCGGTGCATTCCACCCGGCCGTCGCGCAGCAGGCTGGCCGCGTTGAATACCTCGCCCTCGCTGTGCGGATGGCCGACCAGGGCGGCGATGCCGTTGGTCGTGGCCGCCAGCGCGGCCAGCTCGCTGTCGCAGGCGGCCAGGAAGCTCGGCCGCAGCAGCAGGTCCTCCGGCGGGTAGCCGCTCAGGGTCAGCTCGGGAAACGCCACCAGCGCGGCGCCGCCGCTGCGTGCCCGCGCGATCAGGTCGCCAGCCTTGGCGGCATTCGCCGCCACCGCACCGACCGGAAAATCGTATTGGGCCAGCGCCAGACGCAGCCTTGCCATGAACGTGCTCCAGAAATGACGAAGGCCGCGACGAATCGCGGCCTTCGCATTTTAGAGCACTACCGGGCCGACTTACTTCATCAGCTTCGCCAGCGCCTTGCCCAGATCCGCCGGCGACTTCACCGTGGTGACGCCGGCCTTCTCCAGCGCGGCGAACTTCGCCGCGGCGGTGCCCTTGCCGCCGGAGATGATCGCGCCGGCATGGCCCATGCGCTTGCCGGCCGGGGCCGAGGCGCCGGCGATGAACGAGACCACCGGCTTCTTTACGTATTCGCCGATGAACTCGGCGGCGTCTTCCTCGGCGCTGCCGCCGATCTCGCCGACCATGATGATGCCTTCGGTCTGCGGATCGTCCTGGAACAGCTTCAGGCAGTCGATGAAGTTCAGGCCGTTGATCGGGTCGCCGCCGATGCCGATCACGGTGCTCTGGCCGAGGCCTTCGTGGGTGGTCTGGAACACGGCTTCATAGGTCAGCGTGCCGGAGCGCGAAACGACGCCGACCTTGCCCTTGCTGTGGATGTGGCCGGGCATGATGCCGATCTTGCATTCGCCGGGGTGATGATGCCGGGGCAGTTCGGCCCGATCAGCACGATCTCCGGATGCTGCTGCAGCACGTTCTTGACGCGCAGCATGTCCAGCACCGGGATGCCCTCGGTGATCGCCACGATCACCTTGATGCCGGCGTCGATCGCTTCCAGGATCGAGTCGGCCGCGAACGGCGGCGGCACGAAGATCACCGACGCGTCGGCGCCGGTTTCGAGCACGGCTTCATCGACCGAGTTGAACACCGGCAGGCCGATGTGCTCGGAACCGCCCTTGCCCGGGGTGACGCCGCCGACGATCTTGGTGCCGTAGTCGAGGCACTGTTGCGCATGGAAGGTGCCCTGCTGGCCGGTGAAGCCCTGCACGATCACCTTGGTATTTTTGTTGACGAGAACGCTCATGTTTCGATTGCTCCTCAGGCCTTGGCCGCAGCCACGGCTTTCTGCGCCGCGTCGTTGAGATCGTCCGCCGGCGTGATCGCCAGGCCGGAATTGGCCAGCAGTTCGCGGCCCTGATCGACATTGGTGCCCTGCAGGCGCACCACCACGGGAATCTTCAGGCCCACTTCCTTGACCGCGGCGATGATGCCCTCGGCGATCAGGTCGCAGCGCACGATGCCGCCGAAGATGTTGACCAGGATGCAGCTGCACCTTGTCCGAGGACAGGATCAGCTTGAACGCCTCGGTCACGCGCTCCTTGGTGGCGCCGCCGCCGACGTCGAGGAAGTTGGCCGGCTCGCCGCCCGCCAGCTTGATCACGTCCATGGTGGCCATCGCCAGGCCGGCGCCGTTGACCATGCAGCCGATGTTGCCGTCCATCGTCACGTAGTTGAGGTTGCTCTGCACGCGCGGCGGCTTCGGCCGCGTCTTCCTGGGTCAGGTCGCGCATCGCGGCCAGGTTCGGATGGCGGAACTCGGCGTTGTCGTCGGAGTTGACCTTGCCGTCGAGGGCGGCGAGGTTGCCGTCTTCCAGCACGGCCAGCGGGTTCAGCTCGACCAGGGCCAGGTCTTGCTCGTTGAACAGCTTGTACAGGCCCAGCATGATCTTGGTCAGCTGGTTGACCTGCTTGCCGTTCAGATCCATCGCGAAACCGAGCTGGCGGCACTGGTACGGCTGCAGCCCTTCGACGAAGTCGATCACGATGGTGTGGATGTCTTCGGGCGTGTCCTTGGCCACCTGCTCGATGTCCACGCCGCCGTGCTTGGAGGCGATGAACGAGATGGCCTTGCTGTCGCGGTCGACCAGGATCGACAGGTACAGCTCGCGGGCGATGTTGGTGGCATCGGTCACCAGCACCAGGTTCACCGGCAGCGCGCGGCCGGCCGACTGGTAGGTTTCCATGTTGGTGCCGAGCATGCCCTTGGCGGCGGCGCGCACGTCGTCGAAGCTGCGGCAGAACTTGACGCCACCGGACTTGCCGCGGCCGCCGGCGTGGATCTGCGCCTTGACCATCCATTGCGTGCCACCCAACGCCTTGGCGGCATCGACGGCGGCGTCGGGGGAATTGGCGACCTTGCCCGGCGGTACGGCGATGCCGTACTGCGCGAACAGTTCTTTGGCCTGGTATTCGTGGAAATTCATTCGATACCTCGAGCGAACGGAGAAACGATGGCGGCCGCACGCGTATGCATCAGCGTGGGTCAGGAAGGTCGGACGGCGGATGGACGCGCTGCCGGGGTCAGTGCGCTTGCCAGATGAAATTGGCCATGCCGCGCAATACGGCCGCCTATTTTCGCGGAAGCGGGCGCCGATGGAAAGGGCCGCCGCTGCGGATCGCCCGCGCAGCGCGCTCCCATGCGCTTTCCGGCATCGGCACAGCGACGATCCGCCCGTCTATACTCGCCCGGAACCTCCAGGAACACCCTGACCCTTCGAGTACAGGCGGCGTATGTCCAGCTCAGCAACATTGACCATCCCGCGCGCAAGTACTGCGACGATCCGCCACGAGTTGTCGTTCCTCAATGCGTTCCGGCTGGTGCAGGCGCTGGTCTATGTCGGCCTGGCGTTCAGCCCGTCGGGCCTGGGCTGGCCCGAGCTGGCCATCCCCGACTTCGCCCGCACCGTGGCGACGCTGTACCTGGTGTTTGCCCTGGTCGCGCTGCTGTTCAACCGGCGCAGCATGCCGTACGCCCGCACGGTGGTGGCAGCGACCCTGGCGGTGGACATCGCTACCGCCGTGCTGGCGATCGCCGCCATGCACGATGCGCGTATCGGCATCGCGATGATGCTGGCGGTGAACCTCAGCACCGGCGCGCTGATCCTGCCGCTGCGGCTGTCCAGCTTCTTCGCCGCGCTGGCCACGCTGGGCATCCTCGGCCACACCCTGTTCGGCAGCCCGACCAGCAACCCCGGCGACCGCGACCTGCTCGAGGCCGCGTTGTTCGGCCTCGCCTACTTCGCCACCACCACGCTGTGCCACGTGCTGGGCCGGCAACTGCGCGCCACCGAGGCGCTGGCCGAGCAGCGCAGCACCGATCTGGCCAACCTGGCCCAGGTCAACGAGCTGATCATCCGCCGCATGAAGACCGGCGTGCTGCTGGTCGACGACGCCAACCGCATCCACCAGATCAACGAGTCGGCCTGGATGCTGATGGGCAACCCTGGCGCCGACCAGCGCGACCTGGGCCAGCTGGCGCCGGAGCTGTCGCGCCGGCTGTACCACTGGATGACCTCGGGCAAGCTGGACGAGACCGCCACCCAGCTCGCCGACGGCGTGCCCGAGGTGGTGCCGCGGTTCACCCGGCTGGCGCCGAACGACGACTCGCATGTGCTGATCTTCCTCGACGACACCTCGCTGCTGTCGCGTCGCGCCGAGGAGCTCACGCTCACCTCGCTGGGCCGGTTGTCTGCCTCGATCGCGCACGAGATCCGCAACCCGCTGGCGGCGATCCGCTACTCGGCGCAATTGCTGGCCGAGTCCAAGAGCATGGACGCCACCGACCAGCGCATGGTCGAAATCATCAACAACCACTGCATCCGGCTCAACGAGATCATCGAGAACATCCTGCAGCTGTCACGACGCGAACGCTCGCGCCCGGAAACGCTGGACCTGGGCCACTGGGCGCAGGCCTTCGTCGAGGAGTACTGCCAGGGCAACGACCTCGGCGCCGATTCGCTGCGGGTGATCGCCAACAGCGCCACCCCGGTGGCGGCGGTGGCCGACCCGCAGCAACTGCAGCAGGTGGTATGGAACCTGGTGCAGAACGCGCTGCGCTACGGCCGCCTGCCCGGCGAACCGGCGCGGGTGATGGTGGTGACCCGGCAGGGCGAGCACGGCGTGCCGATCCTGGAAGTGATCGACCGCGGCCCCGGCATCGCGCCGAAGGTGGCTGCGCAGATCTTCGAACCGTTCTACACCACCCACGAATACGGCACCGGCCTGGGCCTGTACCTGGCCCGCCAGATGAGCGACGCGAACCAGGCGGCACTGGAATACGTGCGCGTGGCCGGCGGCGGCAGCTGCTTCCGGCTGGTGCTGACCCCGCCGGCGCGCAGCCCGGCCGAGACTGCGGACACCACTGCTCAGGCGGCTACGCGCTGAGGACGTGTCGGCGGTGGACGCCTGGACGTCCATGGCGTTTGTAAGGGAGTTCCGCCCTTGCTTCGACAGGCTCAGCACGAACGGAAGTGCGGGAGCGCTTCGACAGGCTCGGCACGAACGCGGGGATGCTTCGACACGACAAACTGGATGGAAGTGCGGGAGTGCTTCGACACGACAGACTGGATGGAAGCGCGGGAATTCAGCGGGGAATTCCAGGATTCCGTTCGTGCTGAGCCAGTCGAAGCATGAACGGAATCGGCGATCGCCCGGTCAGGTCGAACGCACGATCAGGCTGACCGGCAGGCATTCGGAACTGGCCGGCTCGCCCTCGATCAATGCCAGCACCTTGCGCGCCAGCAGCATGCCGCCTTCCTGCCAGTCCTGCCGCACCGAACTCAACGGCGGCAGGAAGCTGGCGCCGAGCGGCATGTCGTCGTAGCCGACCACCGAGACATCCGCCGGCACCGAACGCCCCATGTCCAGCGTGGCGCGGATCGCGCCCATCGCCAGCAGGTCGTTGCAGGCGAAGATCGCATCGAAGCCGACCTTGCGCGCTTGCAGCGAGCGCACCGCGTCCATCCCCGAATCCAGGGTGAACTCGTCGCGCCGCATCAGCAGCGGCTTGATCCTGTGCACCGCCAGCGCGTCGATGAAGCCATTCAGGCGCTCGAAGATCTCCGGGTGGCTGGGATTGCCGATGAACACCGGGTGGCGCCGGCCCAGCGCGATGAAGTGCCGCGCCACCACCGCGCCACCGAGCCGGTTGTCGCTGCCCACCACCACGTGCGTATCGCTGGCCGATTGCGCGCCCCACACCACCATCGGCAGGCATAGCTTGTCGAACCGACGCACCGCGTCCTGGTGCGCCCCCTGGCCCAGCAGGATCAACCCGTCGGCAGCCTGCACCGCCGCCGCGCTGGCGCCTTGGCGGGTGGTCAGCAACACGCTGTAGCCAGCCGCGGTCAGCTCCTGCGAGATGCCACCCAGCAGCACCAGCGGATACGGATCGAACATGGTGCGGTCGGTGGACGGCTTCATCTCCACGATCACCGCCACGGTATGGCTGCGACGCAGGCGCAGGTTGCGCGCGCTGATGTTGAGCTTGTAGCCGTGTTCGCGCGCCAGCCCCTGGATCCGCCCGCGAGTTTCCGGGTTGACCAGTGGGCTGTCACCCAGCGCCCGCGAGACGGTGATCTTGGAAACCCCGGCCAGCTGCGCCAGATCGGCCATGGTCAGGCCGCCCGACGCGTTCTTGCGCGCGCCCTTCTTGCTCAACTATCCGATTCCCTGTTGGTCTGGCCGATCGATGCCGCAGGCTGCCGGACTGCAATGGTCCGGGGCGGCAGTTGCAGTGTGTCGACATTCGCCCTGCCGATGCAACCTCGCCCCATGCCGCGTGCCGACCATGCACCGCTGCGGATTGGAAAGCACGAATCCATGGCCCCTCCTCGCGGCCCGCAACGCCCGGGCCAGCCTGCCCAATTTAAATGTTATCGATATCTTGATACCGATAACATTTAATGCCAAGCTCCCCGCCGCCTGGAGTACGACTCGTCCAATGCCACACGGGAGAGGGGAGATCTATCGTGGATCACCAGACCACGGCGCCAGCAAGCCCCGACAGCCGGATGCCCGGCGGGCCGGCGGCGTGCGATCCGTGGCGGCTGGTACGGTACGGCACCGACCCGACCAGCTTCGCGCAGGACGAGAGCCTGTTCGCCCTCGCCAACGGCACGCTCGGTGTGCGCGGCAACCTGGAAGAAGCCGACAGCCCCACGCAGGCCAGCCTGCTGTCCGGAGTGTGGGAACGCGCCCCGATCGAGTACCACGAGCGCTTCCCCGGTTTCGCCAGCCATACCGATACGCGCCTTCCGGTCGCTGACGCCACGCACATCCGGCTGCGCCTGGGTGACGCACCGGTGCTGCTCGACCAGGGTGAATGGCTGCAGTTCGAACGCACCCTCGACCTCCGCCATGGCTGTTATCAACGCGTGCTGCGCTGGCGCTCGCCGCAAGGCGCCACGCTGGAGATCGAGGCCGAGCGCCTGGTCAGCCTGGCGGACGCCGCACTGCTGGTGATCCGTTACTGCGTGCGCTCGATCGACTACAGCGGCCCGATCACGCTGGAGTCGTCGATCAGCACCCGGCACGAGGCTGCCGGGCAAGGCAACGACCCGCGCATCGGCAGCCGCCTCCAGGGCGGACTGACCGGGTGGGGTGCCCAGGCGGGCGCGGAATTGGCCTGGGTCGGTCAGCAGACCACCCGCAGCGGCATCCGGCTGGTCTGCGCGCAGCGCCACCACCACGCCACCGGACTCGCCTTCCGCGATGCCGGCCGGACGGCTGACGGCGTGGTGCAAACTTATACGGGCACGCTTGCGCCGGGGCAGCTCGTCAGCTTGGACAAGTACGTCGCCTACGCCTTCACCGCGCCGTTCGCGACGGACCCCACTGACAACCTGCTGGCGCTGGCCGATGCCCAACTGACCGCGGCGATCGCATGCGGCTACCCGGCGCTGCTTGAACAACAGACGCGGACGCTGGCCGGATTCTGGGCGCAGGCCGACCTGGCCATCGAAGGCGACGCGGCGACCGAGCAAGCGCTGCGCCTCAACCTGTTCCATGTGTTCCAGTCCAGCGGCCGCGACGGCCGCAGCAGCACCGCCGCCAAGGGGCTCACTGGCGAGGGTTACGAGGGCCACTACTTCTGGGACGCCGAGGCCTTCATGCTGCCGGCGCTGGTCACCCTGGCGCCGGCGCTGGCGCGCGCCATGCTGACCTACCGCCACCGCACGCTGGACCACGCGCGCCGGCATGCGCGCGAACTCGACCACCCGCGCGGCGCGCTGTACGCATGGCGCACGATCAGCGGCGACGAGTGTTCCGCGTACTTTCCCGGCGGCTCGGCGCAATACCACATCAACGCCGCGGTGGCATGGGCAGTCCGCCTCTACGTCGACGCCAGCGGCGACCAGGCGTTCCTGCTCGAAGGCGGCGCCGAGATGATCTTCGAGACCGCACGGATCTGGCTCGAGGTCGGCCATTTCAATCCGCGCCGCGGCGGGGCGTTCTGCATCCACGAGGTCACCGGCCCGGACGAGTACTCCGCCCTGGTCGACAACAACCACTACACCAACCGCATGGCGCAGCGGCACCTGCGCGACGCGGCCGCCACGGCCGAGTGGATGGCGCTGACCCACCCGGCCGACTACGCCGCACTGGCCGCGCGGATCGGCCTGCAGGCGGACGAAGCGGCACAGTGGCGGGCCGCGGCGCAGGCGATGTACCTGCCGGTGGATGCCGCGCTGGGCATCTTCCCGCAGGACGACGGCTTCCTCGACAAGCCGCGCCTGCCGGCCGCACTCGCCACCGCGACGGGCAAGCAACCGCTGCTGCTGCGCATGCACCCGCTGAGCATCTACCGCCACCAGGTGTGCAAGCAGGCCGACACGCTGCTCGCCCTGATGCTGGCCGGCGAGCACGTCGACGTGGCCGCCAAGCGGCGCAACTTCGACTACTACGAAGGCGTCACCGTGCACGATTCCACCCTTTCCGCCTCCACCTTCGCGGTGATTGCGGCCGAGGTGGGCCATGCCGACAAGGCGCATTCGCATTATTTCCTCGACACCTTGCGGGTCGATCTGGACGACCTGCACGGCAACGCGTCGCACGGCCTGCACATGGCGGCGATGGCCGGCAGCTGGCTGGCGCTGACCTGGGGCTATGGCGGCCTGCGCGTGCATGGCGGCATGCCGGCGCTTGCGCCCCGGCTGCCCGCGGCATGGCAAGGCTACCGCTTCGGCCTGCGCTGGCGGGACGCGCATCTGCGCGTGGAGGTCGACCGCGAAGGCGTGCGCTACACGCTCACCGAAGGCAGCGTGCTCGCTTTCCTGCACGACGGCGCGCCGCAACGCCTGCATGCCGGCCAGTCGTTGCTCCTGCGGTGCGCGGGCTTCGCCGATCCGCTACCGCCGTTGAAGGCGGTGATCTTCGACCTGGACGGGGTGATCGCCGACACGGCCGTGGTGCATCACGCCGCCTGGAAAAGGCTGGCCGACGAGATCGGCGTGCCGTTCGACGACGCCACCGGCGAGCGCATGAAGGGGGTCGACCGGCGCGGCTCGCTGGAGATTTTGCTGCAGGCCGCCCCGCGCGCTTACCCGGAAGCCGAGAAGGAGGCGCTGGCCGCGCGCAAGAACGACTACTACCGCGAACAGATCGAGCACCTCGGGCCGCAGGACCTGCTGCCCGGCGCGCGTGCAGCGATCGAGGCGGTGCGCCAGGCCGGGCTGAAGGTGGCGCTGGCCTCGGCCAGCCGCAACGCCGGCCTGCTGCTGGAGCGCCTGGGCATTGCCGGCCTGTTCGACGCCATCGTCGACGCCAACCGGATCAGCCGTTCCAAGCCCGATCCGGAAATCTTCCTTGCCGCGGCGAGCGCCCTGGGCGTGGCGCCGGACGAGTGCATTGGCGTCGAGGACGCCGCTGCTGGCATCGCCAGCATTCACGCCGCGGGGATGGCGGCGGTGGGAATCGGTCAGGCACTGGCCGAGGCGGACCTGGTGTTACCGGGCATTGCAGCATTCGACATACGCACCTTTACAACGACCCGAACGGCGAACCGGCGTGGACATATCGGTTGATGTGCCGCGACCAACACTGAAACTGATGGGGAGGACGTGAAATGGGCAACAACAAACAAATGACACGACTGATGCTGTCGGCGGCCATAACAGGCATTCTCATGTCCGCAACGGCCATGGCCCAGGACAGCACACAGACCCAAGACACCTCGACGACGGGCGCACCGGCGACCGCCAGGAAGAATCCGCAGCGGCAAGCCAATGCCAAGACCACCACCACGACCCTGCAGCAGATCGTGGTGACCGGCTCGGCCACCGGCGTGAAGAAGATCGACGCCAGCTACACGCTGACCACCGCCGATGCCGAGCAGATCAAGCAGGCCAATCCCAAGAGCACGGCCGACCTGCTGAAGATCGCGCCCGGCCTGTGGCCCGAATCGACCGGCGGCCAGACCGGCGCGAACATCGAGATCGCCGGCTTCCCGGGCGGCGGCGATGCCCCTTACTTCTCCACCCAGCTGATGGGCTCGCCGCTGTACGGCATGCCCACGCTGTCGTTCTTCGAGACCACATCGATCTTCCGTCTCGACGACACCGTCGAGCGGGTCGAGATCCTGCAGGGCGGCCCGTCGGTGGTGTTCGGCGACGGCCAGATCGGCGCCACCGCGAACTTCATGCTCAAGCAAGGCACCGAGGTGCCGTCCGGCAGCATCGGCGTCACCTACGGCTCGGAAAACCTGAAGCGCGTCGACGGCTTCTACGGCTTCCCGCTCGCACCGAACTGGTATGGCAGCGTGGGTGGCTTCTATCGCGACTCCAAGGGCGTGCGCGACCCGCAGTTCGCGGCCGACAAAGGTGGCCAGCTCACCGCCACGCTGACCCATGATTCCGACAGCGGCACGATGATGCTCTACGCCCGCCGGCTGGACGACAAGAACCAGTTCATCACGCCGATCCCGCTGATCCAGAGCGGCACCGACCAGTTCAGCGCCTACCCCGGCTTCGACCCGCTCACGGACACCTACAACAGCAAGTACATCCAGCACGTGTTCCTGGCCGGCTATCCGGGTGGCGGCACCAACGCCAACCTCGCCAACGGCCGCGGCGCGAAGATGAACTTCTTCGGCGGCAACTTCGACTACGACCTCGGCAGCGGCTGGACGATCAGCGACAAGTTCCTCATCGACGCCGGCGACGTCGACACCAACGCGCTGTTCTCCGGCTCCAACCCGGCCTCGTTGAACGACGAGCTGTACAACACGCCGACCAGCCAGGGCGGCCTGGGGCTTCCGGCCGGCTCGGCCACGGCGATCTACGCCGGGCCGGGCGGCGGCGGCGCGGTCGACCCGAACCAGAGCGTGATCCACCAGGGCTGGTGGTACATCCACAAACACCTCAAGAACGTCAACAACGACTTCCGCCTCAGCAAGGAAATCTTCGAGGGGAATACGCTGACCGCCGGCGTCTATCTCGCGCACTACACGATGAACGACAAGTGGGCGCTCGGCAACCAGATGCTGATGACCAACACGCCGAACGCGCGCCCGATCGCGGTGACCTACAACCAGGGCGGCAACACCTACTACGTCACCGACAGCCAGGGCTTCCTCGACAACGGCGGCTTCAATATCGCCCAGCACGGCAAGGCCACCAACAAGGCGTTCTATCTGTCCGATTCGTGGCGCATTGGCCCCTGGCTGTTCGATGCCTCGGCGCGTCTCGAGAACCAGAACGCGACCAACAACGTGTGCAATTTCAAAAGCGATGGACGGGTCGACGCGAACGGCAAGCCGATCACTGGCGTCATCGACCTCGACGGCAATCCGCACACGCTCTACAACAATTCGGTGCCGGTCTGCAATGGCACGTTCGCGCGTACCAACTACAACAAGACCCACACCTCATGGACCGTCGGCGCGAACTACCAGCTGGCCGACAACATGAGCGTGTACGTACGTGCCAACAAGGGTGTGCATTTCGCCGACTTCGACAACGGCATCCGCGGCGCCACCACCGGCAACACCGCGCCGGTGCAGAAGATCCAGAACATCGAGGGCGGCTTCAAATACCAGTCGGACCTGATCTACGCCGACATCAGCGTCTACCACAAGCAGTTCAACGGCCTGTCTTTCCAGCCCACGAACGGCGCCGGCACGCCGGTGGGAGCGCCGGCGCTGTACGGCTCCGACTCCAAGGGCATCAACCTGACCGGTGCAATCACCCCGATCGAGAACCTGAAGCTGATGCTGGTGGCCAATTATCTTGACGGCCACTACTCGCACAACAATTCCTGCTTCAAGTTCACCAACGTGGTGACCGGCGTCAGCGGCTGCCAGTTCATCAATGGCGTGCAGTTGCAGCGCCAGCCGAAGTTCCGCTACATGTTCACGCCGAGCTACCGGATCCCGTTTGCATGGGGTGACGTGACCGCCTTCGTGACCTATACCCACGTCGGCGCGCACACCCAGGATCAGTCCGGCCTGCAGCAGTTGGGCACTTACAGCACATGGGACTTCGGCGTGATCGCCAACGTCGAGAAGAACTGGCAGCTGCGTCTGCAGGGCACCAACATCACCAACGAACTGGGTCTGACCGAGAGCAACTCGCGCATCTTCGGCACGGCTGAAGCTGGTGGCGTGATCCTGGCCCGGCCGCTGGAAGGCCGCGAAGTCAACTTCGAGGTGAAGTACCTGTTCTGAAAGGCTGTGGCACCACAGCCTCTCGGTCCGGCCATGGCGAGGGCAGGATGCCCGAGTTGAGGCAACGCAGGAGCAGTTGCCCGATGGCCGGGCGCGAACCGGGTACGCAAGTGCCTGATTCGCGCGGGCGTGCACGGGCCTGCACCGCGCTCGCGATAGAAGAGAACCACGGGACGTGGTTTTTTCACAGGCTCTGAGTACGGGGTTGTCGCAGCGCGCGTGGTCCGGATCGAACCCTCAGAGCGATCCGGACCATGCGGTTTCCGAAACATCGTGCCTTCATCGAGGTGGCCGTGAACCGAATCCGCATGATCGTCGCGCTGGCGCTGATCTACATGATCTTCGCGATCCTGCTCAACAGCGTCGGCACGGTGATCCTGCAGTCGATCGCCACGTTCGGCATCGACAAGCCGGAGGCGAGTGCGCTGGAGCGCTACAAGGACCTCACCATCGCGTTCACCTCGTTCCTGGTCGCCTCGTTCCTGCCGCTGTTCGGCTACCGGCGCTCGATGATGCTGGCGCTGGCCATCGTCGGCGGCGCCTGCGTGCTGATGCCGCTGTACCCCACCTTCCTGACCACGCGGCTGCTGTTCGCCTGCGTGGGTTTCTCGTTTGCGCTGGCCAAGGTCGGCGTGTATTCCTCGATCGGCCTGCTCACCGCCGACAAGACCGCGCACTCGCGTCTGACCAATACCATCGAAGGCCTGTTCATGGTCGGCGTGCTCGCCGGCAACTGGGTCTTCAGCGCGTACGTCGACCCGGCGAACCCGGGCAATCCGGTGTGGTTCAACGTGTACTGGCTGCTCGCTGGCGTCTGCGCGCTGGTGATCGTGCTGCTGGCCAGCAGCCGGATGGATGAAAGCGCCGCGCATGCCCAGGGACACAACAATTCGTTTACCGACGCGATCATGGAGATGCTGCGCCTGTTCGTCCGCCCGCTGGTCTACGTGTTCCTCGCCTCGGCCTTCCTGTACGTGCTTATCGAGCAGAGTTTCGGCACCTGGCTGCCCACCTTCAACAACGAGATCCTCAAGCTGCCGAACGCGATGAGCATCCAGTTCGCCAGCATCCTCGCCGGGATGACCGCGCTCGGCCGCATCGGCGCCGGCTTCGTGCTCCAGCGGGTGCGCTGGTACGCGCTGCTCAACGTGTGCGTGGTCGGCATGGGCGTGCTGGTGATCGTGGTGTTGCCGCTGGCGCGCGGTGTGGTGGCGCGGCCGGATGTCGGCTGGCTCAACGCGCCGGCCGCTGCCTGGCTGATCCCGCTGCTCGGCCTGCTGATGGCACCGATCTACCCGGTGATCAACTCGGTCGCGCTGAGTTCGCTGCCCAAGCCGATGCACGCGGCGATGACCGGGCTGATCGTGGTGTTCTCCGCACTTGGCGGCACCCTGGGCTCGTACATCACCGCGCGGGTGTTCGCCAGCTTCGACGGCATCCATGCGTTCTATTTCTCGCTGGTGCCGATGAGCCTGATCCTGCTCACCCTGTTCCTGTTCAAGCGCGAGACCGATCGCGCCGGCGCCGGCGCCCGATCGGCGGCGACCCGGCTCGCCGCGAAATAGCCCGCCACCTGGAGCGATCATGAAACCCTGCAACTCCCGCCTTGCCGGCCTGCTCCTGATCATCGCCGCGCTCGTCATGCCGGCGCATGCCGCCACCGACCCCAGCTTCCTGCTCACCGGCACGGCGGAAAATTTCGGCACGTATTTCCCCAGCTACCTGGCCAACGGCTATTTCTCCACGATGACCTCGGTGCGCGGCACCGAGGGCAACCGCGCGTACATGGTCGCGTTCATGGATTACAAGCCCGGCGACATCGCGCGACCCGCCGCGATCCCCGGCTGGAGCGAGATCGACTACAACCCCGGCGGCGGCTGGCTCAATTCGACCCGCATCGACAAGCAGATCTTCGCCGACTACGCGCAGACCCTGGACATGCACGACGGCACGCTTGTCGACCCGCTACCGCTTCGTGTACGCCAACAAGGCGACCGACATCCAGGTCACCACGTTCGTCAGCCAGGCCTCGAATCACCTGGCGGCGACGCAGCTCTCCATCACGCCGCAGTTCGACGGCATCGGTGCAGCTGACCTTCCCGATCCGGCTGTGGTCCGAGCACCAGCCGCGCTTCCCGATCGCCAGCATGAGCGGCGACGAGATGATCGCGGCGGTGATCGCCAGCGGCCAGACGCTGGACAACAAGCCGGTGCCGACGCCCGACCGCGCCGCGGTGTGGTACCCCGGCTACACCCGCGTACTCGCCAGCGACGGCGACACGAAGGAGCTGACGCTGTGGCTGGACGGCCGCGCCGAACACGGCCTGACCATGGCCGAGGCGGCGGCGATCGGTTTGCCTGCGGGCCTGGTGGTCGAGGACGTGAAGCTGGAAAAAGGGCCGTACAAGTTGTCGCTGAACCTCACCGCCAAGGTGCAGAAAGGGCAAGACCTATACCTTCACCAAGTACATCGCCGCGTCGCGGCAGGACTGGGGCGGCAACGCCAACGACGACGTGACCCTGGCCAAGGCCGCGCGCCAGAAGGGCTTTGCCGCGCTGCTCGCGGAACACCAGGCGGCCTGGCACGAGCTGTGGAAGTCCGACATCGTGGTCGACGGCGATCCGGACGTGCAGCGCGCCGTGCATTCGGACCTGTACTACCTCCTGTCCAACTCCACCGTGGGCACCGCCTGGCCGATGGGCGCCTGCGCGCTGACCCCGGGCTACGCCGGCCATGCGTTCTGGGACAGCGATTCGTGGGTGTTCCCCGCCCTGCTCCTGCTGCATCCGGAGCGCGCCAAACCGATCGTGATGTTCCGCTCGCGCACGATGCAGCCGGCGCGCGAGCGGGCGAAGCAGTACGGCGTGAAGGGCACGATGTACCCGTGGGAAGCCGATCCGGAAACCGGCGTCGACCACACGCCGCACTTCGCCTACGGCGTGTTCCGCGAGATCCACGTCAACGCCGACATCGCGATCGCGCAGTGGCAGTACTACCTCGCCAGCGGCGACGAGGCCTGGCTGAAGCAGCATGGCTGGCCGGTGATCCGCGAGATCGCGCAGTTCTGGGTCAGCCGGGTCACCTACAACAAGGCGCAGGACCGTTACGAGATCGAGCACGTCACCTCACCCGACGAGGCTTACAACGACGTGCCGAACGATTCGTTCACCAACGCCGCCGCGCGCAAGGCGCTCGAGATCGCGACCAAGGCCGCGCAGCGGGTCGGTGCCACACCCGATCCGCAGTGGGCCACGATCGCCGCGAAGATGTACATCCCGTTCGACGAGCCACCGAACAGCGCCACCTCGACTTCGACGCTTCGGTGCCGCACGACAAGATCACCTGGATGGGCTCGTCGCTGGCCTGGCTGATGTACCCGAACCTCGACCTGCCGATGTCGCCGCAGGTGCGCCGCAACGACTTCGCGTTCCAGCTGCACGAGCTCAAGGTGCATGGCGACGACCCGAACGAGATGATGATGGTGATGCTTGCGGTTGGCGCGGCCGAACTGGGCGACGACAAGGCCGCCGGCGAATGGATCCGGCGCAACCTGGTCGGCTTCCTGAAGCCGCCGTTCAACGTGCGCACCGAGACCGTCGCCAACAACGCGGGCTACCTGCTGGCCAGTTCGGCCGGCTTCGTGCAGAGCTTCGTCTACGGCCTCAGCGGCCTGCGCATCGGGGACGGCGGATTGGCCGAAGCGTATGCGCCGGTGCTGCCGCCGGGGTGGAAATCGCTGACGCTCAGGCGCATCGCGTTCCGCGGCACGCTCTACGACGTCCGCATCGACCGCGATGCCGGCGGCAAGGCAAGGCTGACCCGAACGGCGTTGTGACGCAGGCACGACCACATGAAGCGACACCACAAATTGTGTCGGCTCGTCGCGCTTGGCGCCTGTGGCGTCGCCGTGACCGTGCACGGGCAGACCGATCCCAGCTTCCTGCTGACCGCCACCGCGAAGGACTTCACCACTTATTTCCCGGGCCAACTGGCCAACGGTTATCTCTCGACCCTTACCGCGCCGCGCGGCACCGAGGGCAACCTGGCCTACCTGGTCGCCTTCATGGATTACGCGAAAGACGACATCGCGCGACCCGCGGCGATTCCTGGCTGGACCGAGATCGACTACAGCACCGGCCAGTCCGCCGCCGGCCATTTCTGGATGAACCAGGTCGAGCTCTCGCCTGCGCTCTTCCAGGATTACCGGCAGACGCTGAATCTTCGCGACGCCACCTTGACCACGCGCTACCGCTACCTCGACCACGGCAAGGCCACGGCCGTCGACGTGACGACGTTCGTCAGCCAGGCCTCGACGCACCTGGCCGCCACGCGGCTCTCGATTACGCCGGATTTCGACGGCGAGATCGAGCTATCGTTCGCCCTCAACACCTGGGCGCCACATCAGCCGCGCTTCGCGCTGGGCAAGCTGAGTGGCGAGCAGATGCAGGAACAGGTCGCCTCGCGCAACCTGAAGCTGCAGGCGATTCCGCCCGCCACGCCGGACCGTGCGCCGCTGTGGTATCACGGCGACACCCACGTACTTGCCAGTGACGGTGATGCGCACGACCTCACGCTGCGGCTGGACGGTCGCGCCGAACAGGGCCTGGCCATGGCCGAGGCCGCGGCGATCCAGCTGCCGGATGGGGTGACACCGCGCGAAACGCGGCTCTACCGCAGCGACTACCGCTTGGCCCTGGACCTGCGCGTGCCGGTGCACAGGGGCATCACCTACACCTTCACCAAGTACGTCGCCGCGTCACGCGAAGGCTGGGGCGGCGATGCCGAGGCCGATCTCGCGCTGGCGAAGGATGCGCGCCGCGATGGCTTTGCGGCACTGCTGGCGGCGCACCAGGCGGCATGGCACGAGCTGTGGAAGACCGACATCCGCATCGACGGCGATCCGCAGGCGCAGCAGATCGTGCACTCCGACCTGTACTACCTGCTGGCCAATTCCACCCGCGACACGGCGTGGCCGATCGGAGCCTGCGGCATGACCACCGGCTACGCCGGGCACGCATTCTGGGACAGCGACTCGTGGGTATTCCCGGCGCTGTTGCTGCTGCATCCGCAGCGCGCGAAGTCGCTGGTGATGTTCCGCAGCCGCACCCTGCCGGCCGCCGAACAACGCGCGCGCGAACGCGGCCTGCGAGGCGCGATGTATCCGTGGGAGGCCGACCCGCAGGACGGCAGCGAACAGACCCCGCACTTCGCCCACGTGCTGGGCGAGCGCGAGATCCACGTCAACGCCGACATCGCGATCGCGCAGTGGCAGTACTACCTGGCCAGTGGCGACAAGGCGTGGCTGAAGCAGCATGGCTGGCCGGTGATCCGCGCCGTTGCGGAGTTCTGGGCCAGCCGGGTGACGTACAACGCGCCGCAGCAGCGCTACGAGATCCTGCACGTCACCTCGGTCGACGAGGACTACAACGACGTGCCGAACGACACCTTCACCAACGTCTCCGCAGCCAAGGCTCTGCGCATCGCCACCGACGCCGCCGGAGTCGTGGGCGCCACACCCGATCCGCGCTGGGCGGACATTGCCACGCGCATGGTCGTGCCGTTCTCCCCGCAGCAAGGCCATCACCTGGACTTCGACCCCAGCGTGCCGCACGACATCGACTCGTGGGCCGGCAGCGCCTTGCCGATGCTGGCCTATCCCTCGCTGGACCTGCCGATGGACGCGGCGCTGCGCCGGCGCGACTTCGACCACGCGCTGGCACCGATCGCGCACTCGCACCGCGATCCCAACAGCATGGGGCTGGCGCCCATCTCGATCGCCGCCGCCACGCTGGGCGACGGCGCCGAAGCCAGCGCGTGGTTCCAGCGCAACATCACCGCGAACGTGCTGAAGCCGCCGTTCGACGTGCGCACCGAGACCGCCGGCAACAACACCGGTTACTTCCTCACCGCCGCCGCCGGCCTGCTGCAGAACATCGTCTACGGTTTTTCCGGACTGCGCATCGAACAAAACGGACTGGTCGAGGCATATGCGCCGGTGCTGCCGCCACGGTGGCGGTCGTTCACGCTGAAACACATCGAACTGCGCGGCCGGCACTACGACATCACGGTCCGCCGCGCGGCCGACGGCACGCCGGAATTGATCCGCCACGCACTCTGAACCACCAGCGCCACCCGAATCGGCAAGAATTCGGCCATGCCCATGGCGCGCGCCCAACGGCTGATGCAAACCGTCCTGTTCCGTGCCGCCCTGCTGTGCATCAGCATGTTCGGCGCCCCGGCGGCGCCTTCCTGTAGGGGCGCGCAGCGGCTGCGTGGCGATCCGCCGTCCCGGACCGCCAAGGCTGGCCGTACTTCAAGGAGCGCCAGGGCCAGCGATCCATCGGCATTCCCGGCCAACTCACTGCGCCGCTGGCGAAGTTCCCGCCGATCTTGCTGATCACCGGCACGCGCGACCTGACCATGAGCTCGGCGCTGCACAGCCAGACCTTGCTGACTGCGGCCGGCGTGGATGCCAAGCTGCACTCCGGGATGGCATGTGGCATGCGTCCTACGCGGACCCGGAACTGCCCGGGTCCCGCGCAGGCGCATGCCGTGATGGTGCACTTCGACCGCCGGCTGGGCCGCTGGCGGCCTTTGCCCCACAGCTCGGGGCCGGGTATTCTCTGTCGCATCGTTTGCCACGCGCCGTGCCATGAACCCACAGACCGTTCTGGTCATTGATGATGAACGCGACATCCGCGAACTGCTGACCATCACGCTGGGGCGGATGGATCTGCAGGTCGACGCCGTCGGCACCGTCGCCGAAGCGCGTCGCGCACTGGCCGAACGCAGTTATGACCTGTGCTTCACCGACATGCGGCTGCCCGATGGCACCGGCCACGAGATCATCGAGCTGATCGCTGCGGAGCATCCCGACATGCCAGTGGCGATGATCACCGCCTACGGCAACGTCGACGCCGCGGTGAACGCGCTGAAGGCGGGCGCGTTCGATTTCGTCTCCAAGCCGGTCGACATCCAGATGCTGCGCGGGCTGGTACGCACCGCCCTGCGCCTGGCCGAGGAGAAGCGCAATGGCGGCGCGGCAGCAAAAACCGGCGATTCCGGCGACCGTCTCATCGGCAGCTCGTCGGCAATGCAGCAGGTGCGTGCCACCATCGGCAAGCTGGCGCGCAACCAGGCGCCGGTCTACATCGCCGGCGAATCCGGCGTGGGCAAGGAGCTGGTGGCCCGGTTGATTCACGAGCAGGGCCCGCGCGCGAGCGGCCCGTTCGTGCCGGTCAACTGCGGTGCGATCCCGTCCGAATTGATGGAAAGCGAGTTCTTCGGCCATCGCAAGGGTAGTTTCACCGGCGCCAGCGCGGACAAGGAAGGCCTGTTCCAGGCCGCGCAGGGCGGCACCCTGTTCCTCGACGAAGTGGCCGAACTGCCGCTGCACATGCAGGTGAAGCTGCTGCGCGCGATCCAGGAAAAGGCGGTGCGCCCGATCGGCGGCCGCGACGAGATCCCGGTGGACGTGCGCATCCTGTCCGCCACCCACAAGAACCTCGGCCATCTGGTCGAGCAGGGCCAGTTCCGCCAGGACCTGTTCTACCGCATCAACGTGATCGAGCTGCGCGTACCGCCTCTGCGCGAGCGCCGCGGCGACGTAACGCAGCTGTCCGCCTTCATCCTCAAGGCGCTGGCCGGCAAGAGCGGCGAGAGCGTCGGCCAGCTGTCGCCGTCCGCCCGCGACACGCTGGAGGCGTACGATTTCCCCGGCAACGTGCGCGAGCTGGAGAACATCCTCGAACGCGCGATGGCGATGTGCGACGGCAGCACCATAGAAGCCGCCGACCTGATGCTGCCGCAGCGCAGCGCGCGCCCGGGCCAGGAGGCGGCGGCACCGAGCCCGCAGGCGGAGCCGGCAGCGGCGGCCGCCAGCGCCAACGGCGGCCTCGACGACTACATCAGCAACCTCGAACGCACCGCCATCGTCAAGGCGCTGGAAGAATCGCGCTACAACAAGACCGCCGCTGCGCGAAAGCTCGGCATCACCTTCCGCGCGCTGCGCTACAAGCTGAAGAAGCTCGGCATCGACTGAGCAGCGGTGCCTGCGCGCGCCACCGTGCGCGGCTTTCCCAGCGCGCGCTGCGGCATCAATCCGCCATGCCTGCGATCGGCCTAGCCGCCGTTATCGGCTGCACGCAACGCCTTGCGCAGTGTGCGCAGCAGCGTCTGGGTCGTGACCGGCTTGTCGACCATATACAGGTGTTCCAGCGGCGGCAACTCGTGCAGGTCCGGGGTCGCGTCCGGGTGGGCCAGCAGGATCACCGCGCCGCTGTAGCCCCGCTCGATCAGCGCGGCCAGCGTGCGCACGCCGGTGAACAGGTTCATGTCCGCGTCCAGCACCACCAGGTCGGGCAAGCCGCCGGCCTCGATCCATTGCAGCGCGGCAGTGCCGCTCTGGCTGGCATGCGCCTGGTAGCCGTAGGCGTTCAGCGTGTCGGCCAGCAGCGACAGCTGGCCGGCCTCTTCCACCACCACCAGCACGCGTTCGGCAGCCCCTTCCAGGTTGTCGCGCTCGTCCAGCCGGTCGCCGTCCGCCACCGCTTCCTCCAGCGGGAAGTACAGGTCGAAGCGGGTGCCGCGGCCCGGTTCGCTGTGCACCCGCATCACGCCGCCATGAGTTCCAACGATCCGCTTGCATGACAGCAGGCCGAGCCCGGTGCCGCCTTCCTTGGTGGTGAAGAACGGCTCGAACACATGATCGAGCACCGTCCGGTCCATGCCGGCACCATCGTCGATCACGCTGATGCACAGGTAGCGGCCCGGTCGCGGCTGCTCCTCCGGCAGGAAGAAGTCCGCCGACAGCGGCGTCTGCGCGGCCTCGACGCGCAGATGCCCGCCGTCCGGCATCGCCTGGATCGCATTCAGGCACAGGTTGAGCAGGCATTGCTGCAGTTCGGTGTGATTGCCCTCGAATGACAACTCGGGGTCGTCGATGACCAGCTCCATCGACACCTCGCGCGGCACGCTGCCCTGCATCAGCAGGCCGAACGCACTGAACAGCGCGCCCAGCCGCACCTGCTCCGCGCGGCGCGCACCCCGCGCGAACGACAGCATCGAGTGCACCATGTCCAGGCCGCGCTTGCCGCAGTCGCGCACCAGCTTGCCCAGCCGCGCCAGACGGGGATCGTCCTGGTAATCCTGCAGGCTGTCGCCGGCCAGCAGCAGCGGCTGCAGCAGGTTGCGCAGGTCATGGCTGAGGCCACCGGCAAGCATCGCCAGGCTCTCGAAACGCTGCGCGCGAATCAATTCCGCCTCGGAACGGCGGCTGGCCCGGTGCGCCTCGGCCTCGTCCAGCGCGCGGCGTACCGCGCTGGCCAGCCGGGCCGGGTTCTGCTTCAGGATGTAGTCGGTGGCGCCGTTGCGCAGCGCCTCGATCGCCGCTTCCTCGCCCAGCGTGGCGGAGACGAAGATGAATGGCAGATCCTCGTCGCGCTGGCGCAGCAGGTCGAGTGCCTGCTGGCCGGAAAACCCGGGCATGCTCAGATCCGAGAGCACGATGTGCGGCCTGAAACTGGTCAGCGCGTCGAGGAAGCTCGCCTCGTCGTCGACCAGGCGCACCTCATAGCCGATGTTGTCGGCATCGAGCTCGGCCAGCACCAGTTCGGCATCGAACTGGCTGTCCTCGACCTGAAGCACCCGGATGGTCGGCATCGGCTGTAAGTGCCGGTTTGGCATGCTGCTACCCCTGCGTTGTTTCCGGTGCCTGCACGCAGCCGGGGCTGCAGCGCATCACCGCGTTCCGTTGTCCCGCCACGCCCTCATTCCTGATCGGGCGCCTGGTTGAGCACCGCCCAGAATTGCCCCAGCGTCCGCACCGCATCGAAGAACTGGTCCACGTCGACCGGCTTGATCACGTAGGCATTGGCGCCGAGGTCCCAGCTGCGCGCCAGATCGCTTTCCTCGCGCGAAGACGACAGGATCACCACGGGAATCCGCCGCAGCCGCTCGTCGGCGCGCATCGCGGTCAGCACGTCCAGTCCGTTCATGCGCGGCATCTTGATGTCCAGCAGCACCACCGCCGGATCACCCGGGCCGCGCGAAGCCCACGCGCCGCGGCCATGGAGATAGTCCATGCACTCCACGCCGTCCTCCACGTGCACCACCGGGTTGGCCAGGTGCGCCTCGCCGAGCGCGTCCATCGCCATCTCGGCGTCGGCCAGGCTGTCCTCGACCAGCAGGATGGTACGCAGGTCTTTCTTGTTCATGCTTCGCCTCAGGTGCGTGTACCGGCTGCATCGGTGGCCGGCAGCGAGAAATGGAAATGGGCGCCAAGCCCCGGCTCGGCCTCGGCCCAGACGCGACCGCCATGGCGCGCCACGATCCTCCGCACGTTGGCCAGTCCGATTCCGTTGCCCGGGAATTCCGAAGCGCGGTGCAGGCGCTGGAACACGCCGAACAACTTGTCCGCATACTGCATGTCGAACCCCGCACCGTTGTCGCTTACCGTGAACTCGTAGTCGCCGTTGGCCCCCTGCTGCACGCTTACCGCGATGCGTGCCACCTCGCAGTGTCCGGTGTACTTCACCGCATTGCCGAGCAGGTTCTGCCAGACCGTGCGCAGCATGTTCTCATCACCGATCACCATCGGCAACGGCGCGACAGTCCACACGATACGCCGATCCGACACACCCGACTCGGCCAGCGCACGGGCCTCGTCGACCAGCGACTGCATGTCCACCGCCTGCAGCCGCAACGCGCCGCGGCCGAGCCGCGAGAACACCAGCAGGTCGTCGATCAGCAGGGCCATGCGCTGCGCCGAGCTGGCGATCACCTCGATGTAATGCGCGGACTTTTCGTCGACACTGTCGCCCAGATGCTGTTCCAGCTTGCGCGCAAACCCGGCGATGTGACGCAACGGTGCGCGCAGGTCGTGCGAGACCGAATAACTGAACGCCTCCAGTTCGCGGTTGACATCGGAGACCTGCGTCACCTTGCCTTCCAGCTGGCGGTTCAGCTCGTTCACTTTCTCTTCGGCCAGCGCGCGCGTGGTGATATCGCTGACCGTCAGCAGCAGCGCCGGCGCGCCTGCGTCGTGCTGCTGCAGCCGGCGCGCATTGATCACCAGGTGCCGATCGATCCCGTCCACAGTGCGCTGGACCAACTCGTAGTCCCACAACTCGCGATCACGCAGCAGCACATCGTTGAGGCGCTGCAGCAGCACGCTGTCGCTCCAGGCGCCTCCACCGATCTGCACCAGCGGCTGGGAGCGCTGTCCCGGGTCCATCCCGTACAGCTCGCTGAAGGCGTTGTTCACCAGCAAGCTGTTCAGGTTCTCGTCGAACAGCGCGATGGGTTCGCGCACCGCCTGGAAGATCAGCTGCGAACGCAGTACCGCGCGACCCTCGCGGGTTTCGGCCAGCTGGCGCCGGCCGATCTGCCGTTCGGAGGCGATCACGATGATGGTCAGCAACAGGATCTGCGCCAGCGCGGTGATCGAGAGCACGATGCGTCCATTGAGGGCTTGCCGCGTGGCTTCCTCCTGGCGCTGCTTCAGCAGGCCCTCCTCGATCTGCACGATACCGGTGATCTGCGTGTTCATCCCGAACAGGTCGTCGGCATCGCGCAGCGACTGCCGGGCACCGTCCGGATTGCCCTGCTGCAGCCGCGCCAGCGCCTGGTTCATCAGGGTGAGGCGGCCATCCACGCTGCTGGCCAGCGAACCCATCAATGCCTGCTGGTCGGGGTTGTCGCGCGTCATCCCGCGCAGTTCAAGCAACAGCGGCTGCACCAGCTTGCCGGCCCGCTCGGCACGCGCGTGCGTGGCCTCGTTCACGTCACCTGCGAGCAGCCGATAGGTGGCCGCCTCGCTGTCGTGAACGACATAGGCGATCCGATAGGCCAGCGCCTTCACCCCGGTCGAGCGGGTCACCCACTCGGTGGCCCGCTCCGTGTCGCGCGAGCCCTGCAGCGTGACGGCATACGGAAAGCCGACGATGATCAGCATCGCCAGCAGCATGCCGACGGTACGCCAGCGCATGATGCCCCTGGTTTTCATCCCGCTCGCCGCATCGGCAGGCCCACGATGGAGGGTTCCTGCCGCATTCTGGCATGTTTCATCCGTGCTTCGTCGATGCCGCGCGAACGCCGCTCACTCCCCATAGCGGCTCATCGCCGCCGGCCGGGCCGTCGCCGCGCGGCCCCATTCCCGATTCGGCTCGGCCTGCATGGTGAAATGCAGATCGCCGCCAGCCACGATCTCCCCGTGACGCAGGTACGTGCGATCCAGCGGCTTGCCGTTGAGCGTCACCGCGCCGACGTAGGGATGGGCATCATCCAGCGGCGACGCGCTGACCGTGAACGTGCGGCCATTGCCCAGGTGGATCGCCGCGCGCGCCACGAACGGGCGGCCGATCGCGTATTCGTCGCTGGCCGGCGTCACCGGGTAGAAGCCCAGCGCGGTGAACACGTACCAGGCCGACATCTGGCCGAGGTCGTCGTTGCCGGCTCAGTCCGTCGGGGCGCGGCGCGTACTGGCTGTCCATGATCTGCTTCAGCCGGGCCTGCGTCTTCCACGGCGCGCCGGCGTAGTCGTACAGGTAGGCGATGTGGTGGCTGGGCTCGTTGCCGTGCGCGTACCAGCCGATCAGCCCGGTGATGTCCTCGACGTGCTCGAAATGCGACGGGTCGACCTTCGCCTCGAACATCGCGTCGAGCTTGGCCACGAACTTCGCGTCGCCGCCCATGCGCTGTGATCAGCCCGGCCACGTCCTGCGGCACGTACCAGGAGTACTGCCAGGCGTTGCCTTCGGTGTAGTCGCTGCCGTAGCCGGCGGCCTCCGGATCGAACGGCGCGCGGAACGCTGCCGTCGCTCAGCCGCGCGCGCATGAAGCCGGTCTGCGGGTCGAACGCGTTGCGCCAGTTGCCGCCGCGCCTGGCGAAGGTGGCGGCGACGTCGGCCTGTGCCCATCGCCTTCGCCATCTGCGCGATGCGACCAGTCGTCGTAGGCGTATTCGAGCGTCTTCGAGGCGCGCCTCCGGCTCCTTGTCGATCGGCACGTAGCCGAGCTTCATGTAGTCGGCGAGGCCGCCGTAGGGCGCGTAGGTGGCGCTGGCCACCATCGCCGTCAAGCGCCTTGTCGGCATCGAAGCCGCGGATGCCCTTGATGTACGCGTCGGCGATCACCGGCACCGCGTGGTAGCCGATCATGCACCAGGTCTCCAGCCCCTGGTACGCCCACACCGGCAGGATGCCGAACGGGCTGGCCTCGCGCGCGGCGATCAGCGAGCGGATGAAGTCGCTGCTGCGCGATCGGGCTGCAGCAGCGTCATCAGCGGCTGCTGCGCGCGGTAGACGTCCCACAGCGACCAGGTGGAATGGAACGTCGAAGCCGTCCGCGCGGTGCACCGCGTGGTCCGGCCCGCGGTAGTCGCCGTTGACGTCCATGCTCAGCGTCGGCGACAGCATCGCGTGGTACAGCGCGGTGTAGAACTGGGTCTTGCGCGGTCTTCGGCGCGTCGACGTCGATCACCGCCAGCGCCTTGTTCCAGGCCGCGGTCGCCTCGGCGCGACGCGCATCGAAATCCCAGCCCGCGCCGTCCTGGTCCAGGTTGGCGATCGCGTTCGCTTCGCTCACCGGCGAGATCGCCACCTTCACCCCCAGCGGCTTCTTCAGCGGGCCGAAGTCGAACACGCCGACCAGCGCGCGGCCGTCCTGCGCATCGCGATCCTCGGCCTGGTTGCCCGGCCCCTTGAAGCCCTTGTAGGCGATGTCGGTCTCGCGGTTGAGCAAGCTTGCGCGACGTCATCGGCTGCGAGAAGCGCATGGCGAAATACAGCTCGCGCCCCGGCGCCCAGCCGCGCGTGTCGCGGCAGCCGGTGACGGTGCCGTCCGCACGCACGCGCAGGCTCGACCACAGCACCTTGCCGGGGTAGTCGTAGATGCTCGGGCGCAGGTCGAGCAGCACGTGCGCCGGCTTGCCCGCCGGGAAGGTGTAGCGATGCCAGCCGATCGCGGCGTCCGGCGGTCAGCTCGGCGCGCACGCCGTAGTCGCTCAGCGTCACCGCGTAGTAGCCGGCCTGCACCACTTCGCTGTCGTGCGAGAAGCGCGAGCGGTAGCCGCTGCCCGGCTTGGCCGGGTCGCCCGGCTCCAGCTGCACCTCGCCGGCGATCGGCATCACCAGCACGTCGCCCAGGTCCGAATGGCCGGAGCCGGAGAAGTGCGTGTGCGAGAAGCCCAGGATGCTGCTGTCGCCGTACTGGTAGCCGGCGGCCCACTTGTAGGCGTGCTTGAAGTCCGGCATCGCGGTGTCCGGGCGACAGCTGGATCATCCCGAACGGCACGGTGGCGCCGGGAAACGTGTGGCCGTCACCGCCGGTGCCGATGCGCGGATCGACCGCCGCGGCATGGCCTTCCGCATGGGTGCCGGCTTGCGCGCCGGCCGGGGCCACTGCCGCGATGCCCACCGCGGCACCGAGCAGACAGCGAAGCAAACCATCCAGCCGGCTAGTCATTCATCCACCTCAGCGCTCTTGGACCGATCCAAAGCGGCACGCTAACACCCGCCGCCGACCAGGGCATGCTGCGCCGCGACGTGATCAACGGCGGCGATAAGCTACATTTGGATCGTGCCAATCCGGTGAAACTGCATGCCTGGCCAAACCCCGATCGGGCGCAAGGTGACCCTGAACGACATCGCCGCCGGCTGCGGCGTGTCGCGCGCCACGGTGTCGCTGGTGCTGCGCGGCAGTCCGCTGGTGAACAAGCTCACCCGCGCCCGGGTCGAGGAGGAGCTGCGCCGGCAGGGCTACGTCTACAACCGCGCCGCAGCGAACCTGCGCCGGCGTACCTCGACCAGCATCGCGCTGGTGCTGAACGACCTGGCCAATCCGTTCTTCGCCGAATTCGCCGCCGGCGTGGACGAGACGCTGGCCGCCGCCGGCTTCGTCACCCTGCTCGGCTGCACCGGCGAGTCGCCGGCGCGCGAGCAGGCTGTGCTCGGCTCGCTGCTTGAACACGGCCCGGCCGGGATCATCCTGTCGCCAGCGGAAGACAGCAAGGCCCACGACGTGCTGGCCGTGGTCGGCCGGCGCGCGCCGCTGCTGCTGTTCAACCGCGAACTGGGCGGCGCCCGGCCCGAATTCGCGCACTGGGACCAGTTGATGCTGGACAACCAGCACGGCGCCCGCCTGGCCACCGAGCATCTGCTCGCCCGCGGCCACCGGCGCATCGCGTTCTTCGGCGGCCACCACGATTCCAGCTCGTGCCGGCAGCGCCACGCCGGCTACGTCGAGGCGATGCACGCCGCCGGACTGGCCGCTGTGGAGGAATGGCGCATCGAATGCGCGCCGACCCGGCTGGATGCCGCCCATCACGCCGCGGCCCTGTTCGCCAGCGCGGCCGCTCCGACTGCGGCGGTCTGCTACAACGACGCGGTCGCGCTGGGCCTGATGCTCGGCCTCAACCAGCGCGGGCTGCGCCCCGGCCACGACTTCGCGCTGACCGGTTTCGACGACATCGCCGAGGCGGCACTCGGCGTGCCGCCGCTGACCACCTTGTCGGTCGCGCCGCGCGAACGCGGCCGCCAGGCGGCACAACTGGTGCTGCAACGCCTGCAGCAACCGCAGGCCGCCAGCCGCCAGACCGTGGCGCCGGTGCGACTGATCGTCCGCGAAAGCAGTTGCCTGCCACCCACCGCCTGACCCATCCATCCAGGGGAATCCCATGGCCTTCGCTCAAGCTCCATCACCGATGCCTGGCACACCGGCAAGCGGCGAGCACTACACCGACTACCCGATGGCGCTGGGCGTGCTCACCACCATCTTCTTCATGTGGGGCTTCCTGACCTGCCTCAACGACATCCTGATCCCGCACCTGAAGTCGATCTTCCAGCTCAACTACGCCCAGGCGATGCTGGTGCAGTTCACCTTCTTCGGCGCGTACTTCCTGATGTCGCTGCCGGCCGGCCGGCTGGTCGCCGCGCTGGGCTACAAGAAGGGCATCGTCGCCGGGCTGGCGATCGCCGGCGTCGGCGCGCTCGGCTTCTGGCCGGCGGCCAGCCTGCACCTGTACCCGGCCTTCCTCGGCGCGCTGTTCGTGCTGGCCACCGGCATCACCGTGCTGCAGGTGGCGGCGAACCCGTACGTGGCGCTGCTGGGTCCGGAGCGCACCAGTTCCAGCCGGCTCACCCTGGCGCAGGCGCTGAACTCGCTGGGCACCACGTTGGCGCCGTGGTTCGGCGGCCTGCTGATCCTGTCCAACGTGGTGAAGAGCCAGGCCGAGCTGGCCGCGCTGGAACCGGCGCAGCGCCTGCTCTACGACACCCAGCAGGCGCAGGCGGTGCAGTTCCCGTACATCGGGCTGGCCGTGGTGCTGTTCCTGCTGGCGATCTTCGTCTGGCTGTTCCGCCTGCCGGCGCTGACCGAGGCCACCGACAAGGGCGACCACGCGCGTCACGGCTTCGCCGAGGTGCTGCGCCATCCGCACGTGCTGTTCGGCGTGCTCGGCATCTTCTTCTACGTCGGCGCGGAGGTGTCGATCGGCAGCTTCATGGTCAACTACCTGTCGATGCCCGAGATCGGCAACATCAGCGAGCAGCAGGCCGCGCGCTACGTGTCGTGGTACTGGGGCGGCGCGATGATCGGCCGCTTCGTCGGTTCGGCGCTGATGGCGAAGTTCTCGCCGCGCCGGCTGCTCGCCCTGTTCGCCGCGATCAACGCACTGCTGGTGCTGACCACCATGCTGAGCAGCGGCGGCCTGGCGATGTACAGCATCATCGCGATCGGCCTGTTCAACTCGATCATGTTCCCGACCATCTTCGCGCTCGGCATCGAGCGGCTCGGGCCGATGACCAGCAAGGCGTCCAGCCTGCTGATCATGGCGATCGTCGGCGGCGCGATCCTGCCCTTCGTGCAGGGCGTGTTCGCCGACCACATCGGCCTGCAGCACGCGTTCTTCCTGCCGCTGCTGTGCTACCTGTACATCGTGTTCTACGGCCTGCGCGGCTCGCGCATCCGCAGCCTACCGGCGCCGGACACCGGCGGGAATCACTGAGCATGCCCACACGACCCATCCTGTGTTTCGGCGAGGCGCTGATCGACCTGCACGCGGACGGTCTCGACGAGCGCGGCTTCGCCGCTCGCTTCGCGCCGTTCGCCGGCGGCGCGCCGGCCAATGTGGCGGTTGCCGCGGCGCGGCTCGGCGGCGATGCCCGCTTCGCCGGCATGCTGGCGCGCGACCGCTTCGGCGACTTCCTGCTGGACAGCCTGCAGCAGGCCGGCGTCGGCATCGCCGACGTCGTGCGCACCGACAAGGCGACCAGCGCGCTGGCCTTCGTCACCCTGGACGCGCACGGCGAACGCAGCTTCAGCTTCTACCGCGAACGCTCGGCCGACCTGCTGTTCCGCCCGGCGGACTTCCGTGCCGATACTTTCCGCGACGTCGCCGTGTTCCACGTGTGCTCGAACAGCATGACCGACCCGGCCCTGGCCGACACCACCCGCGAAGGCATGCAACGCGCGCACGGCACCGGCGCGCTGGTCAGCTTCGACCTCAACCTGCGCCCCGCGCTGTGGCCGGCCGGCAGCGATCCGTACTTGCTGCTGTGGCCGGCGCTGCACCTGGCCGACGTGGTGAAGCTGAGCGCCGAGGAATTCGCCTGGTTGGCGCCGGACGGCGAACAGGCCGCACTGGACCGGTTGTGGCTGGGCCGCACCCGGCTGGTGCTGGTGACCGACGGTGCCAGACCGCTGCGCTGGTTCCACCCGGACGCCGAAGGCGAGCTGCCCGGCTACGCGGTCGACGCGGTCGACTCCACCGCCGCCGGCGACGCCTTCGTCGGCGGGCTGCTGTGCTGCCTGGCTGAACTCCCGGCCAACCCCGCACGGATCGACCGGCTGGTCGCCGAATTGCCGCGCCTGCACGCGATGCTGCGCTTCGCCGCCGCCTGCGGCGCGCTCACCGTCACCCGCCAGGGCTCGTTCGCCGCCATGCCGCGCGGCGACGAAGTGCTGGCCTTCATGGAACAACAGGCATGAGTGCCGAACTTGGCGCCCCCGACTTCCGCTCCGCCAACTTCCTGCGCGAACACATCGCGCAGGCCATGGCGTTCTACCACCCGCGCGCGATCGACCCCGACGGCGGTTTCTTCCACTACTTCAAGGACGACGGCACCATCTACGACCGCACCCACCGGCACCTGGTCAGCAGCACCCGCTTCGTCTTCAACTACGCGATGGCGGCGATCGAGTTCGACGACGACGCCATCCTCCGCGGCGAATACCTCGATGCGGCCCGCCACGGCCTGCGTTACCTGCGCGAGATGCACCGCGATCCCTACACCGGCGGCTATGCCTGGACGATCCGCGACCAGCAGCCGGAGGACCGCACCAACCACGCCTACGGCGTGGCCTTCGTGCTGCTCGCCTACGCCACCGCACGCAAGGCCGGCATCGGCGAGGCCGCGGCGTGGATGGACGAAACCTGGAACCTGCTGGAACAGCGCTTCTGGGATGCCGACGCCGGGCTGTACCGCGACGAGGCCGACACGAACTGGCATTTCAGCGGTTACCGCGGCCAGAACGCGAACATGCACCTGTGCGAAGCGATGCTCGCCGCGTACGAGGCCAGCGACGAGCCGCGCTACCTGGAACGCGCGCTCACCGCTGGCCGACCACATGACCCGGCGCCAGGCCGCGCAAGCCGGCGGCCTGGTTTGGGAACACTACGACGCCCACTGGTCGATCGACTGGGACTACCACCGCGACGACCCGAAGCACCTGTTCCGTCCGTGGGGTTTCCAGCCCGGCCACCAGACCGAATGGGCCAAGCTGCTGCTGATCCTGGAGCCGCTGCTGCTCGAACGCGGCCGCGAGGAACTGGCTGGTGCCGACCGCGAAGCAGCTGTTCGACACCGCACTGGCGCGCGCCTGGGACGACGATCACGGCGGCATCTGCTACGGCTTCGCGCCGGACGGCAGCGTCTGCGACGACGACAAGTACTTCTGGGTGCAGGCCGAATCGCTCGCCGCCGCCGCGCTGCTGCACGCGCGCACCGGCCTGGCCGCGTATGCGACTGGTACGCGAAGCTCTGGGCCTACGCCTGGCAGCATTTCGTCGACCATCGTTACGGCGCGTGGTACCGCATCCTCACCCGCGACAACCGCAAGTACAGCGACGAGAAAAGCCCGGCCGGCAAGACCGACTACCACACGATGGGCGCCTGTTACGAAGTGCTGGCTTTGCTCCGCGCCGGCGGCACACCGTAGCCACCTCCCTCACTGGCCATCGCATGAAGAAACTCGCGCCCACCCTCGCCGCCGCGCTCGCCGTCCTGCTCGGCGCACCGGCGTTCGCCGCCGGCCAGGCCGCGTCCAGGTACGACCCGCTGGAGACCTTCGCCCCGTACAGCTACCCGCAGCCGGCCACCGCCTACCGCTCCGCCAGCGGCAAGCCCGGCCCGTTGTTCTGGCAGAACCGCGCGGACTACCGGATCACCGCCACCCTTGATCCGGCCACGCGCCGGCTCAGCGGCAGCGAGGTGATCAGCTACACCAACCACAGCCCCGACGCGCTCGACGTACTGTGGCTGCAGCTGGACCAGAACCGCTACCGCCGCGACGCCCGCGGCGCGTTCACCAGCAAGTTCCCCACCGAATTCACCGACGGCTACCGGATCGCTTCGGTCGAAGTGGAAGACGCACACGGCCGCAAGGAGCCGGTGAAGTGGGTGGTTTCCGACACGCGCATGCAGGTGCAGTTGCCCGCAGCGCTGCAGGGCAACGGCGGCGGCCTGCGCCTGCACATCGCGTGGAGCTACACCGTGCCCGGCGAATTCGGCGGCCGCACCGACGTCAACCCGAGCAAGAACGGCGAGATCTTCGAGATCGCGCAGTGGTACCCGCGCATGGCCGTGTACGACGACCTGCGCGGCTGGGACACCGCGCCCTACCTCAACAGCGAGTTCTATCTAGAATACGGCGATTTCGATTACGCGATCACCGTGCCGTCGGACATGCTGGTGGTCGGCTCCGGCGAGCTGGTCAACCCCGCGGACGTGCTGACCAGAACCGAACAGCAACGCCTGGAACAGGCCCGCCACAGCGACGCCACGGTGATGATCCGCACGCCGGAAGAAGTCACCCAGCCGTCCAACCGTCCAAGGCCGCGCGATCCAAAACAGCCTGGCATGCTGACCTGGCACTTTCGCATGCAGAACACCCGTGACGTCGCCTTCGGTGCCTCGAAGGCCTACGTATGGGACGCCGCGCGGATGAACCTGCCCGAGGGCAAGACCGCGCTGGCGATGTCGGTCTATCCCGTCGAAAGCGCCGGCAACGACGCCTGGGGCCGCGCCACCGAATACCTCAAGGCCTCCACCGAGCACTTCTCGCGGCAGTGGTATCCGTACCCGTGGCCGGTGGCGATCAACGAGGCCGGCACCGCCGGCGGCATGGAATACCCGGGCATCACCTTCGACCACAAGCGCGCCAAGGGCAAGAACCTGCACATGGTGATCGCGCACGAGATCGGGCACAGCTGGTTCCCGATGATCGTGGGCAGCAACGAGCGCCGCGACGCGTGGATGGACGAGGGCTTCAACACCTTCATCGACATCTACGAAGACGACGCCTTCAACCACGGCGAATACGCGCCCAAGCGCGACAGCGAGTACGCGCCCGGCGGCGGCAACCCGGCCGACGAGATCGCCGCGGTGCTCGCCGACCCCGATGCGCCCACCCTGCTCAACGGCGCCGACATGACGCCGGAGAAGTACCGCCACCCGATCAGCTACTTCAAGGGCGCGTTCGGCCTGGTGCTGCTGCGCGAGCAGATCATCGGGCCGGAACGCTTCGACCCCGCGTTCCGCCGCTACATCGCCACCTGGGCGTACAAGCACCCCAGCCCGTCGGACTTCTTCCGCTTCATGGAAAGCGAGACCGGCGAGGACTTGGGCTGGTTCTGGCGCGGCTGGTACGAACACAACTGGCAGCTCGACCTGGCCGTGCAGAAGGTGGCGCCGATCGACGGCAACTGGAGCCACGGTGCCGAAGTCACCGTGGCCAACCTCGACCGGCTGGTGCTGCCGGCCACGCTGCAGGTGGTCTATGACGACGGCAGCAAGCAGGACATCCGCGTGCCGGTGGAAACCTGGCAGCAGCATCGCAGCTACGCGATCCGCGTGGCCGGCACGCGCAAGGTGGTCTCGGCCACCATCGACCCGGCGCACGCGCTGCCTGACGCGCAGCGCGCGAACAACACGCTGCAGGTGAAGTAGCCACCATCCTTCTCGCCCTGAAGCCACGACTCCGTTCGCCCTGAGCCTGTCGAAGGGCGCTCGCGGGATGCCTGCCAGCCCACCCTTCCGTCCATCCTTCGACGGGCTCAGGACGAACGGAAGGTCGGGCCGCTTTAAAGCTCCGGTAACAACTGCTGCAACGTGCCGATGCCTCCCACGGGTCGCGCGTGCGGGCGACGCCAACGATGGGACAGACAGTAGAAAGCCCGCGCAAGGCGGGCTTTCCATTGACACGTTGGTGCTTTGACGATTGACCTCAGAACGGAATTTCGTCGTCCGCGAAGCCGCTGTCGGCCGGGGCCGGGGACTGGCGCGGCTGGTTGCCGTAGTCGCCGCCGCGCGACTGGCCGCCGCCATAGCCGGCGCTGCCACCCTGACGCTGGCCACCGCCGCTCTGTGGGCGCTCGCGCTGGAAGCCGCCACCGCCACCACCGCCGCCGCCCTCATTGCTGCCGAGCATCTGCATTTCGCTGGCGATGATGTCGGTGAAATATTTTTCCACGCCATCCTTGCCGGTGAACTTGTCGGTGCGGATCGAGCCCTCGATGTAGACCTGGCGACCTTTCTTCAGGTACTCGGCGGCGATCTCGCCGAGGCGGCCGAAGATCTTGATCCGGTGCCACTCGGTACGCTCCTGCTTCTCGCCGGACTGCTTGTCGGTCCACGACTCGGAGGTGGCCAGACTGAAGCTGCAGATGCTGGTGCCGCCGCCGGTGCTGCGCAGTTCCGGGTCCGAGCCCAGGTTGCCGATCAGGATGACTTTGTTGACGCCACGTGCCATGGGAGTGTCCTCTGTTGAGCCGGCCGCAAATTCTTCAATGGGTTGCGACCGGAGTGATGAAACTGGCTCGCTATCATAACCGCGGGGCGGACCGAGTGCAGACGGGAAAACCCTGAACCGAGGGTCGGCTCCGTCCGCTGCCGGCGTCGGCCCGAACGGCCCGGCATCGGCATTCAGTTCGCGATGAAACGATGGCCCACGCCAGGCTCGGTCTTTAGCCAGCGCGGGTTGGCCGGGTCGTCGCCCAGCTTCTGCCGCAGCTTGCCGATCACGATGCGCAGGTACTGGCTGTCGCCGACATGGGTCGGCCCCCACACCTCGCGCAGCAGCTGCTGCTGGGTGACCACGCGCCCGGCGTGGCGCAGCAACAGTGCCAGCACGGCGTATTCCTTGCGGGTGAGTGCCAGCGGCAGGCCGTCCAGGCTCACCTCACGCCTGGCCAGATCGACGACCAGCCGGCCGTCGTCATAGCGCGGTGGCCGTTCCGGTTCGCCCGGCCGGTTGCGCAGCAGCGCGCGCAGCCGCGCCATCAGCTCCTGGATGCCGAACGGCTTGGTCATGTAGTCGTTAGCGCCGTGGTCCAGCGCGCGCACCTTCTCGCTCTCGGCATCGCGCACCGACAGCATCAACACCGGCAGCTGGCTCCACTGGCGCAGCTCGGCCAGCACGGCGTGGCCTTCCATGTCGGGCAGGCCGATGTCGAGGATCACCAGGTCCGGCGTGCGCGTCGCCGCCAGCGCCAACCCTTCGGCGGCCGTCGCCGCCAGCAGCACCTCGTAGCCCTCGGCGCGCAGGCCGATGTCGAGGAAGCGGCGGATCTGCGCCTCGTCGTCGATCACCAGGATGCGCGGGGCGGCTGAGGTCATGGGGATGAAGTCATGGGGTCGGTGTCATGAGTCAGTATCGGGCGGTGCCGGCAGCGGCAGGCTGATGCGGATGGTGGTGCCGATGCCGTCGCCGGGCAAGGCCTCCACGCTGCCGCCGTGCGCGCCGATCATGCCGCGGCAGATCGCCAGGCCCAATCCGGTGCCTGGCCCGGTACCCTGCGGCGCGCGGTCGCCGCGCGACACCGAGTAGAACATGTCGAAGATGCGCGCCTGCTCGCCTTCCGGTATGCCCGGGCCGCGATCGCTGACGTCGATCAACAGGCGTTCGCCGCTGCGGTGCACGCTGACCCGCACCGGCTCGGCGGGCGGCGAGAAGCGCGCGGCGTTCTCCAGGATGTTGAACAGTGCCTGCTCGATCAGCGCGGGATGCACGTACAGCAGTACCGTCTCCGGCGGCGTCAGCGTCTCTACCCGCAGCTCCGGGAACAGCTTGCGCAAGCGGGTTACCGCCGCGGCCACGATTTCGGCACTGTCGGTCCAGTCGCGGTTGAGTTTCAGCGCACCATGGCCGAGCCGGGTCATGTCGAGCAGGTTCTGGATATAGCGGTCCAGCCGCTGTCCTTCGCCGAGGATGGCCTGCAGCAACTCGCGGCGTTCCTCCTGCGGCAATTTCTGCTCGTAGCTGGCCAGGGTGCCGGCGGCACCGATCATCGAAGCCAGCGGCGAGCGCAGGTCGTGCGACACCGACGACAGCAGCGCGTTGCGCAGGCGCTCGGTTTCGCCCTGCACGCGCGCCCCTTCAAGCTCATCCGACAACCGCACGCGTTCGAGCGCCTGACCGATGTCCTGGGTCATCGCCAGCGCGAGGCTGCGCTGGTCGGGATCGGGTTCGCGCAGCGCCGGGTCGAAACGCAACGCCACGGCGCCCAGCGGCCGGCTTTCGCTGCCCAGCGGCAGTACCCAGTACGGTGCCGCGTTCAAGGTGTCGGTATAGCGGCCGGCCTGCTCGCCATGCCGGTCGCTCCAGTCGGCTGCCGCCAGATCCTGCGCCGACAGTGCACGTCCCGGCGGCACGCTGGCCACCACTCGCAGCACCTGCCCCGCATCGCGGGCGAGGATGGCCGCATCGCAGCGCAGCGCATGCGCCAGCGCCTTGCTGCCGACGTCGCGGATGCCGCTGGCGTCGGTGCTGGTGGTCAGTTGCTGGCCGAGCGTGAGCAAGGCGCGCGCCTGCACGTGCGCGCCGCGCAATGACTCCACCTGATTCGCCAGTTGCGTGGCGAGGCGGCTGCAGACCAGCGCCGCCACCAGGAACAGGGTCACCGCCAGCACGTCGTCGAGGCTGGAAATCTCAAGCGTGTAGCGCGGTGGCGCGAAGAAATAGTTGTAGCCGAGGAAACACAGGATTGCCGTATAGACGGCCACCGCCATGCGCGTGCGCACCGCCACCACCAGCACCGCGGTGAGGAAGATCAGCGACAGGTTCGCCACCGACAGGTAACGGTCGGCCACGAATGCCAGCCCGAACGCGACCAGCGCGGTGAGCGTCGCGTAGATGTATTCGCCGCGCGAACCGTGCGCGGACGGAAGACGCGCGCGGAGCCGCGCCTTCGCCCGCTCGCCCGGCGTGGCGATAATGGTCAGTTCCAGGTGCGCACCGCGGCGCAGCAGCAACTGGGTCAGCGATCGGCCCAGCATGCGCGCCACCACCCGCTCGCGGGTACGACCAAGGATGATCTGGCCCACGCCTTCGCGGTCGGCATGCGCCAGCAGTTCGTCCGCGATCGCGTGGCCGCGCAGGATGATCGCCTCGCCGCCGAGCCGGCGCGCCAGCCGCATCGCCGCGTCCAGCTGCTCGCGCCGGGCGGGGTCCAGCCGCATGCCGGTATCGACGTAGGCGACGCTCCACGGCGCCCCGCGACGCTCGGCGATGCGCCTTGCCACGCGCACCAGGTACTCGCTCTGGCCATGCCCGTCGATCGCCGCCAGCACGCGCCGGCGCACCGTCATCGCGCTGCCGCGCGCCAGCATGTGCTCGCGCAGGTCGCTGTCGACATGGCCGGCGATGGTGTCAAGTGCCAGCTCGCGCAAGGCGGCGAGGTTGGTCGGCGAGAAGAACGCGTCGAGCGCGTCGGCCGCGGTTTCCGGCACATACACCTTGCCCTGCTTCAGCCGGCCGATCAGCTCGCGCGGCGGCAGGTCGACCAGCACGATGTCGCGCGCATGGTCGAGGAAGGCATCCGGCACCGTCTCGCGCACGGTGATGCCGGTGATCCGCCGCACCTGGTCGTTGAGACTTTCCAGATGCTGCACGTTGAGCGCGCTGTACACCTCGATGCCGGCATCGAGCAGCTCGGCGACGTCCTGCCAGCGCCGTTCGTGCCGACCGCCCGGCAGGTTGCGATGGGCCAGTTCGTCGACCAGCAGCACCGCCGGCTTGCGCGCCAGGGCGGCATCGAGGTCGAACTCGCTGAGGTCATGGGTACCGCCGTCGCGATCCTGGTAACGCACCGGGCGGCGCGGCAACACTTCGATGCCCTCCAGCAGCGCCGCGGTTTCGGCGCGACCGTGGGTCTCGACCACACCGACCACCACGTCCACGCCCTGCCGCTTGAGCTCGCGCGCGGCGGACAGCATCGCGTAAGTCTTGCCGACACCGGGCGCGGCGCCGAGAAAGATCTTCAGCCGATGGTTGCGCTCGACCTGCCCGGTACTCAGCAAGGCATCGGCACGTGCTTCGCGGGGTGGTTCGGTCATAGGTGTCCCATCTTCGCCGGTTTGCCGACTTTTGGCTCCCTCTCCCCTGTGGGGAGAGGGCTGGGGTGAGGGGCCGGTGCTCGCCTTAATGCTGATCAAAGCATGCTTCGATGAAGACCATCGCGAGCACCCTACCCTCACCTCAATCCTCGCCCCGACGGGGCAAGGAGGCAAAGCGCGCTGCATCCAGCGCCAGGTTGAGCTGCAGCACGTTGACCCGCGGCTCGCCGAACACGCCAAGCTGGCGCCCGCTGGTGTACTCGTTCACCAGGGCCTGTACCTGCGCGGTGCCGAGCCCGCGCGCCTTGGCTACCCGTGCCAACTGGTACTGCGCCGCCGCTGGGCTGATCTCCGGATCGAGGCCGCTGGCCGAGGCGGTGACCAAGTCCACCGGTACCGGCGCGGTATTGCCCGGATCGGCCGCCCGCAACGCGGCGATGCGCTGCTTCACGGCATCGGTCAGCGCTGGATTGGTCGGGCCCAGGTTGGAGCCGCCGGAATTGACGCCGTTGTCCGCCTGCGGCGTGGTCGCCGACGGCCGCCCCCAGAAGTATTTCGGGTCGGTGAACGACTGGCCGATCAGCACGGAACCGATCGGCTTGCCGTCCTTCACGATCAGGCTGCCGTTGGCCGGCCCCGGAAAGACCAGCTGGGCCAGTCCGGTGACGGCCAGCGGATAGAGCACGCCGGTAATCACCGTCATCAGCAGCAGAAGCAACACCGCATTGCGCAGAAGCCTGGTCATGACCGTTTACTCTAGTAATGCAGGATCGCGTCGAGCAGCGCGGTCAGCTGGTCGTTCTTCTTGCCGCCGTCGTAGGCCGGGAAGTCGTAGGCGCGCTCGTAACGCAGCTCCGGCCGGATCTCCAGGTCCGGCGATACCCAGTGCGTCAGGCCGATCGTGTGGCTGGAATAGCGCGTGGCGAAACCGGTGCGCTGACCCTGCTGGTCGTTGTAGAACTCGTTGCGGATCGACAGCATGTTGCTCGGGTTCAACTCGATGTTGAAGTAGTTGACGATGCCGAAGGCCGGGTTGTTGCCCAGCGGAAAATTCGGCGCCTGGCCGAGCGGATAACCCGGCTCGCCGACCGGCGCATGCGATTGCGACGGATCGGTGGCCAGCGACTGGTTGCGCACGTAGATGCGGTACGCCTCGGTCAGCATGTGCACGTTCGGGCTGAAACGATGGCCCCAGGTCAGCACGAATTCCTGCAGGTTGTTGTAGGTCTGATTGGAGCGGTTGTACGACTCCACGCAGGGATACAGCATGTCGCTGTTGGACTTGGCCACCCAGCGCACGCAGGCCTGCGCGCTCAGCCGACTCGTCTTGTCCCAGATCGCCGAATCGTCGCCGCCGTGCAGACCCAGTTGCACTGTCCACTGGTCGTTGATTCTTGTGGTGGTGATCACACCCATGTTGGTATACGCATCCACGGTATAGAGGATCGAATGCGTCAGCAGGTAATTGTTCGGCGAGAACTGCGCCTCGATGTCGGGCAGCGACAGGTAGCGGCCCGCTGTGATCACCATGCCTTGCGCGACCCAGGGGATGTACAGGCTCACATACGCGATCATCGGATCGTTACCGTAGATCTTGCCGTTGAGCGGCTGGGCCGGCGCAGGATGGTCGAGCAGCTGGCCGCTGGTCACGCCCTTCATGGTGGTGAAGTGGTAGTCGTAGCCGTACAGATCGTCGACGTGGAAGCCCCAGTCGAGGTGATCGGTTTGCACGGTGTCGGGAATGCGTTCGACGCGGAACAGCGCCTGGTCGAACTCCACCCGGTTCGGCCGCGTCGCATAGGACAGCGGATAGTTCGTGAAATTCGAGCTGCTCAGGTTCAGCGACGGATTGATCCAGCCGTACATCTCGATGCGGTTCTCCTGCATCCAGCGGCCGAGGCTGGTGCACGACAGCGCCTTCTCCAGCGGGTACTGCGAGTTCTCGTTGGGCACGCCGACCGGAAAATCCACGCCGCCGAGCTGCCATTCCGCCGACGGAAACGGCGGCGAACCGAACGGTGAATCCATGCCGCGGCGTTTCGCGGCAGGTGCATCCGGGCCGGCCGGCCGAGCGTCCTCGCGGTACGCCGCGGCCAGGCGGGTGAGGAAGCCGGCCGAACAGTCGTTGCTGGCCACCTGTGCGGATGCCGGTGCCGGCATCGCCGATGACGGACCTGATGTGGCGAACGATGTGGCGGCCACCGCGATGGACTGGCCGAGCGGAAGCATCGCGGACAACAACAGCATCAAGAGCCTTGTTCTGCAACAAAACATGGTGAAGTCCTTGCAACAGTGGCGGCGCATGCCGCGAGATCCGTCATCCGGCTTGAAGAGCCGCCGGGATGACGGGCACAGCGTCATGCCAGCCCAACCAGCACCAGCAACATATCGATGAGCTTGATGCCGAGAAACGGCAGCACGATGCCGCCCAGGCCGTAAACCAGCAGGTTGCGGCGCAGCAGCGCAGCGGCGCCGAGCGCGCGGTATTTCACACCCTTCAGCGCCAGCGGGATCAGGCAGATGATGATCAGCGCGTTGAAGATCACCGCCGCCAGGATCGCGCTCTGCGGCGTCGCCAGATGCATCACGTTGAGCGCGTTGAGCGCCGGATAGGTGGTGGCGAACGCGGCCGGGATGATCGCAAAGTACTTGGCGATGTCGTTGGCGATCGAGAACGTGGTCAGCGAGCCGCGGGTGATCAGCATCTGCTTGCCGATTTCCACCACCTCGATCAGCTTGGTCGGGTTGGAGTCGAGGTCGACCATGTTGCCGGCCTCCTTCGCCGCCTGCGTGCCGGTGTTCATCGCCACCGCCACGTCGGCCTGGGCCAGCGCGGGCGCATCATTGGTGCCGTCGCCGCACATCGCCACCAGCCGGTTCTCGGCCTGGATGCTGCGGATGAGTTTCAACTTGGCCTCCGGCGTGGCTTCGGCGAGGAAGTCGTCGACACCGGCTTCGGCCGCGATCGCCGCCGCGGTGAGCGGGTTGTCGCCGGTGATCATGATGGTCTTGATGCCCATCCGGCGCATCTCGGCGAATCGCTCCTTGATGCCGCCCTTGATGATGTCCTTCAGCTCGATCACGCCCAGCGCGCGGGCCGCCTCGGTGACGACCAGCGGCGTGGCGCCGCGCCGCGCGATGTCCTCGGCCATGCGCTTGACCAGCGGCGGCAGGCGGCCGTTCTGCGCCTGCAGATATTTTTCCAGCGCATCCAGCGCGCCCTTGCGGATCTGCCGCGTACCGAAATCCACGCCGCTCATGCGGGTCTGCGCGGTGAACGGGACGAAGTGCGCGTGCAAGGCTTCCAGCGGCTGCGCGCGCAGGCCGAACCGCTCCTTCGCCAGCACCACCACGCTTCGGCCTTCCGGCGTTTCGTCGGCCAGCGAGGCCAGTTGCGCCGCTTCGGCGAGAATGTTCTCCGCCACGCCCGGTGCGGGGTGGAACGCGACCGCCTGGCGATTGCCCAAGGTGATCGTGCCGGTCTTGTCCAGCAGCAGCACGTCGACGTCGCCGGCCGCCTCGACCGCGCGGCCCGAGGTGGCGATCACGTTGGCGCGGATCATCCGGTCCATGCCGGCGATGCCGATTGCCGACAGCAGCGCGCCGATCGTGGTCGGGATCAGGCACACCAGCAGCGCGACCAGCACGGTCAGCGTGATCGGATGGCCGGCGCCGGCGGCCTGCACGCTGTAGATCGAATACGGCAGCAAGGTGGCGCAGGCGAGCAGGAAGATCAGGGTGAACTTGGCCAGCAGGATGGTCAGCGCGATCTCGTTCGGCGTCTTGCGCCGCGAGGCGCCCTCGACCATCGCGATCATGCGGTCTAGGAAACTTTCGCCCGGATTGCTGGTGATGCGCACCACCAGCCAGTCGGACAGCACGCGGGTGCCGCCGGTGACCGCGCTGCGGTCGCCGCCGGACTCGCGGATCACCGGTGCGGACTCGCCGGTGATCGCGCTCTCGTCCACGCTGGCCGCTCCGATCACCACCTCGCCATCGCCAGGGACCTGGTCGCCGGCCTCAACCAGCACGTGGTGGCCGGTGCGCAATTCGGTCGACGGGGTGAAGGCGATCGCGGCATGGCGATCGGCCGACGCCAGCTTCTTCGCGATCACGTCCTTGCGTGAGCCGCGCAACGCGTCGGCCTGCGCCTTGCCGCGGCCTTCCGCCAGCGCCTCGGCGAAGTTCGCGAACAGCAGGGTGAACCACAGCCACAGGCTGACCCAGAAGATGAAACCGGTCGGCGCCTCGCCGTGGCCGGCGAGTGCCTGCGCCCACAACAAGGTGGTCAGCACGCTGCAGACGAGCACCACGAACATCACCGGGTTGCGGAACTGCAGCCGCGGCGACAACTTGCGGAACGCATCGGCCATCGCCGCGAGCACCAGCTCACGGTTGAAACCGCTCACTGCATGCGTTTGGGAAGTCATGTAATCAACGTCCTGAACGAATCAGTGGGCCGACATCAGGTATTCGGCGATCGGCCCCAGGGCCAGCGCCGGCAGGAAGGTCAGCGCGCCGATCACGATCACCACGCAGGCCAGCAGGGTGACGAACAGCGGCGTATGCGTGGGCAAGGTGCCGGCCGACTCGGGTACATGGCGCTTGGCCGCGAGCGAACCGGCCAGCGCCAGCATCGCGATCGCGAGCGGATAGCGGGCGAGGAACATGCAGATGCCGAGCAGCACGTTCCAGAACGGCGTGTTCGCGGAGAGCCCGCCGAACGCGCTGCCGTTGTTGTTGGAGGCCGAGCTGACCGCGTAGAGGATTTCGCTGAAACCGTGCGCGCCAGGATTGGCGATCCCTGCCACCCCCGCCGGCAGCATCACCGCGACCGCCGTGCCGATCACCACCAGCGCACATGGCAGCAGCACTGCGAGGCTGGCCATTTTCATCTCGTAGGCTTCGATCTTCTTGCCGAGGTATTCCGGCGTGCGGCCGACCATCAGGCCGGCGATGAATACCGCCACCACCGCGAATGCGAGCATGCCGTACAGGCCCGAGCCGACGCCGCCGAAGATCACCTCGCCGAGCTGGATCAGCCACAGCGGCACTAGGCCGCCCAGCGGAGTCAGCGAATCGTGCATCGCGTTCACCGCACCGCACGAGGCGGCCGTGGTGATCGCCGCGAACAGGCCACTGGCGGCAATGCCGAAGCGCGTCTCCTTGCCCTCCATGTTGCCGCCGGCCTGCAACGCCGAGGCATGCGCATCCACCGCCAGTCCGTGCAGCGCCGGGTTGCCGGCCTGCTCCGCCGCGACCAGGCCGATCGTCAGCGGAACGAAGATCAGCAGCATCGTGGCGAGGATCGCCCAGCCCTGGCGCCGGTCGCCGACCACGCGGCCGAACATCACGCACAGGCCGCCCGGTATCAGGAAGATCGCCAGCATCTCGATGAGGTTGGAAAACGGCGTGGGGTTCTCGTACGGGTGCGCCGAATTCGCGTTGAAGAAACCGCCGCCGTTGGTACCGAGCATCTTGATTGCGATCTGCGACGCGGCCGGGCCCATCGGCAGGGTCTGCGTGGTGACCGGGATTTCCCTGGTCACGTCGTGGCCGGCGGCATCCTTCAGCGCATGGCCGGTCGCATCCTTCTCCGCCTCGGCGTAGCTGCCGGCCTGCACCACCGGCACGTCGACATACGGCGCGAAGTTCTGCACCACGCCCTGTGACACCAGCAGCAGCGCGATCAGCAACGACAGCGGCAGCAGCACGTAAAGCGTGCTGCGCGTGAGGTCGACCCAGAAGTTGCCGATCGCCTGCGCGCCGTGGCGCGAGAAGCCCCGCACCACCGCCACCAGCACCGCGATGCCGGTCGCCGCGGAGAGGAAGTTCTGCACCGCCAGGCCCGACATCTGGGTCAGGTAGCTCATCGTCGATTCGCCGGCGTAGCCCTGCCAGTTCGTGTTGGTGGCGAAGCTGATCGCGGTATTCATCGCCGAATCGGGCGACACCGCGGCAAAGTGCTGCGGATTCAGCGGTAGCCATGGCTGCATGCGCTGCAGCGCATACAGCGCCAGCACGCCGAGCACGTTGAACAGCAGCATGGCCAGCGCGTAGCGCTTCCAATCCATGTCCTCGTCGGTGCGGATGCCGCACAGACGATAGATGCCGCGCTCCACGCGACCGCCGAAGCGCGTAACCCGGTTCGGCGCCTCGGCGAATACCAGCGCCAGATAGCTGCCGACCGGCCTCACCAGCAGCAGCAACACGGCCAGGTAAAGGCCGACCTGCAGGAAGTCATTCGAGGTCATTCGAACCACTCCGGCTTGAGCAGGGCCACGCACAGGTAGCCGACCAGGGCGATCGCGATCAGCGCGGCGAAGATATAAAGGGCATGCATGGCCAGGCACTCACGCACGAAAATGCGGACAGGAGCGGGCGCCGTTCACTGGCGCGGGCTGAGCCGGTCGCAGAGCAGCAGAAAGCCGAGAACGGCCGCAGCCAGCACCAGCAGGAACAGCAGGTAGACGAAATCCATCAGGGTCGCCTCACGGGATGAGGCAGGCACTGTAGGAAGCGCCGTATAAGAAAGGGGTAGCGATTCGCCCGATCCGCGTATGGAACGCGTAAATTTTCGGCGCGTGGCGATCAGCCCGCCGCGCGTGCAACCCCGTCATCCGCGACGCCAGCCGGCGAAGGCAGCCGATCGACCGGATAGCCGGCCGCGTCCCACGCCTCCAGCCCGCCCAGCAGCGGACGCACACGGCGGTAACCCTGCGCGATCAGCACCTTGGCCACCCTGGCCGCGGATATCTCGTTCGGGCAGTTGCAGTAGACCACCAGCTCGCGGTCGAACGGGATGTCGTGCACGCTGCGGTCGATGCCGCGGTCGTCGAGCAGCAGCGCGCCGGGGAGCACCCGCGTATCGAGCAGCCGCGACCCGCCCGGCCGCACGTCCAGCACCACCGGTGCCGGCTCCGATTTCATCGCCCGCTCCAGTTCCTCGACCGTGATGCGGGTCATCCGCAGCGTGCGCAGCAGGTGCCGGCGCTGCCACCAGCGCGCGAAGACGTACAGCGCCAGCAGGCCCAGCAGCAGCTCGATCGCAAGCGTGCCGGCGCTGGCGATGGCGGACAGCAAGCCATCGACCTGCGCGGCGAAAACATGGCCGAGCCCGACCCACAGCCCGGCCCACAGCAGCGAACCCAGCCCGTCGAACAGCACGAATACCGGCAAGCGCAGCCCCATCGCGCCGACCAGCGACGACGCCACAGTCGACAGTCCCGGCACGAACTTGGCAATCAGCAGCACCCGCCCACGCCAGCGCTGGAAATGCAGCTCGGAGCGCTCCACGCACGAGTCGGGCGACAGCGAGACGCGGCACAGCAGGCGCATCACGCCCGCGCCGTAGCGCCGGCCGGCGGTGTACCACGCCAGGTCGCCGAGCACGCACCCTGCCAGGGCCGCGGCAATCGCGCCCGCCGGCGCCAGCTGCCCGTCTGCCGCCAGCGCACCAGCCACCACCAGCGTCGGCACCGCCGGCAGCGGCGCGCCGAGCTGGGTCACCAGCACGTTGAGGAAGACCAGCAGCACGCCGTAATGCGCGATCAGCGAGATGATTTCAAGAGCCATCGAAACGATACCCAATGCACGATGCAGCCACGCCCGCACGCACTCATGATTGGGCTGCCGGGCGGCCATTGCAAACCCTGCACGGCGGCTCGCGGCTGCGAAACAAGGTTGTCGCCAGCGGAACCGCTGCCGCCACGGGACAGGTCAATCACGCAAGCGCCGACGCTCAGCCCCGCCTGAAAAATGCCGCGAACGCCGCCACCGTGCGTTCGATGCCGTCGTCGTCGATGTCCAGGTGCGTCACCAGGCGCAAGGTGGGCAGGTAGCCGATGCTGATGCGGATGCCGGCTTCACGCAGGTGCACGTCCAGATCGCGCAGGCGTGCGGCGGGCACGTCGATGAACACCATGTTGGTGTACTGGCCGAGCAGGTCGATGCCGGCGATCTCGCGCAGGCGGCCGGCCAGGTAGGCCGCGCGGCGGTGGTCGTCGGCCAGCCGCGCCACGTGATGATCCAGCGCATGCAGCCCCGCCGCGGCGAGGATGCCGGCCTGGCGCCAGCCGCCGCCGGTGACCTTGCGCCAGCGGCGCGCCTTGTCGATCAGCGCATGCGAGCCGAGCAACACCGAACCGACCGGCGCGCCGAGCCCCTTGGACAGGCACACCGACACGGTGTCGAAGTGCCGTGCGATCTCGCGCGCCGGCACGCCAACGGCGACGGTGGCGTTGAACAGGCGTGCGCCATCCAGATGCAGGCCGAGTCCGTGCGCACGCGCCACGTCGTGGGCAGCCTGCAGGTAATCCAGCGGCAGCGTGCGGCCGTGCCAGGTGTTCTCCAATGCCAGCACGCGGGTGCGCGCGAAGTGCGGATCGACCGGCTTGATCGCCGCCTCGATGCGCTCGAGCGGCAACGAACCGTCATCCGCCTGCACGATTGGCTGCGGCTGGATCGAACCCAGCACCGCCGCGCCGCCGCCCTCGAACTTGTAGGTATGCGCATCCATGCCGACCAGGTATTCGTCGCCGCGCTCGCAGTGCGCCAGCAGCGCCAGCAGGTTGGACTGGGTACCGCTGGGCACGAACAGGCCGGCGTCGAAACCGAGCTCGTCGGCCAGCCGCTGCTGCAGCGCATTGACGGTGGGATCCTCGCCATAGACGTCGTCGCCGACTTCGGCTGCCAGCATCGCCGCGCGCATCGCGGCGGTCGGACGCGTCACCGTGTCGCTGCGCAAATCAACCCATTCCACGTCTCACTCCCGCTATTGACAAAGGGGATCAGCTTGGCCGCATCGGGCGTTCCGGGCAAGTGCGCGCAGAGCGTGTGCCGCGACCGGCGACGCGCTCAAACGCGCCGGCGGAAATACAGCCAGGCTGCCACCACCAGGATCGACGCCGGCAGCAGGTTCGCCAGCAGCGGCGGCAGGCCGTATACCGTGCCGAAATTCACCATCGCCTGCTGCAGGAAATACCAGCCGAGCGCGAGCAGGATGCCGATGAACATGCGCTTGCCGAGCCCGCCGGAACGCAGCGAACCGAACGCGAACGGCATCGCGCACAGCACCAGCACCAGCACGTTGAGCGGATACAGCGCACGCCCCCAGAACGCCACCGCATAGGTTCCCGGGCTCTGGCCGTTGCCTTCCAGGTAAGCCATGTTGCGGCGCAGGTCGCGCATGGAAAGGTATTGCGGCTGGATCACCGATTGCGCCAGCACCTGCGGGTTGAGGCTGGACTGCCATGGCAGCGTGGGCACGGTATCGGCATGCGTGCCCTGCGCATCGAGCGTGGTGGCACGCACATCGTGCAGCAGCCATTGCCTGCCGTCGTGTTCGGCGGTTTTTGCCCATACGAAGCGGTCGAGCCTGCCGTCGGCGGTGAAGGTGAACACGCGCACGTCGCTGAGCTGCACCGCGCCGACGCCATCGCGCTGGTGCAGCGAGGTGCCACGGGCGTTGATCACGTCGTTGCCGTCGCGCGCCCACAGGCCGCTGCTGGTGGCCATGCCGAGATTGCCGGGCCTGGCGCGCAGCTGCATCACCTGCGCCTGCTGGTCGCCCCAGGGCGCCAGCGTTTCACCCATGATCACCACGCCGACAATCAGCACCGCGACCACGCCGACCGCGGAGCCGGCAATGCGCAGCCGCGACATGCCGGCCGCGCGCAGCGCGGTGAGTTCGCCGGTGCCGGCCAGCCCGCCCAAGCCGAGCAGGCCGCCGATCAGCGCGGCATTGCCGAACATCTCGTAGGCGCGGCGCGGGAACGTCACCAGTACATAAGCCACCGCGTTGCTCAGCGTGTAACCATGCTTGCCGACGTTGCCGAGCTGGCGCAAAAACTGGGTCACCGCGTCGAAGCCGGTCAGCACCAGCCACACCATCAGCATCGATCCGAGCACGCTCAGCGCGACCAGCCGGTCGACCCGCTTGATCTTGAACACGGTCATGCCGCCGCGCCCGGCTGCGGCATACGCGGCTTGCGCGGGGCATGCTGCTTCCACAGCATCCAGCCGGCCAGCGCCAGCACCAGCGCGTGCAGCGCCCACAGCGGCGCCTCGCTGTGCCAGTGGCCCTTGCCGATCTGCGCCCGACCCAGCGCCAGCAGCGTGTAGTAGAGATAGAACGTGACCACCGCCAGCAGCAGGCGGCCATACTTCGGCTCCCGCGGGCTCTGCCGCGACAGCGGCAACGCCAGCAGCAGCAGCACCAGGGTCAACGGCGGCGCATTGGCACGCCAGGCGAATTCGGCACGGTCGTCGGGGTCGTCCGACTGGGCCAGCGTCCAGCTGCTCTTCGAATGCGCCGGATCGTCGTCGTCGTCGGCCTGCACGCTGGACAGCGAGGTGTCGTTGCGCTGGTACTGCATCTGCCGCCAGTTGTTCACGCCGAGCGGGATGTCGTACTGCCAGCCGTCCTTGAAAGCGATGAAGCGGCCTTCGCCATTGCTTTCCTGGTACAGCTCGCCGCTGGCCGCACTGACCACCTTCAGGTGCGGCGGACCGTCCTTGCTTTCGCTCTGGGTCGCCACGAACGTGCGTCCCAGCTTGCTGCCATCGCGGCTGATGCGGTCGACGAAGATGATGCCGCCCTTGCCCGGCAGCTCGGTGAAGCGCCCCGCGTCCAGGCCGGCCGCGATCACCGAACGGTTCGCCGCGGCCACCATCGCATCGCTGGTGCGCACCGCCCACGGCCCCAGCCACAGCGAGACCAGGGCGGTGATCGCCACCAGCACCGCGCCGAGGATCAGCACCGGCCGCAGCAGCCCGCGCGGCCCCATCCCCGAGGACGACAGCACGTGCATCTCGCTCTCGCGGTACATCCGCCCCAATCCCAGCAGCACGCCGACGAAGCTGGCCAGCGGCATCATGTTGGTGAGGCCGTCGAGCGTGCGCAAACCCAGCACCTGGAACATCACGCTGGCCGGGAAGCTGCCGTTGGCGACCTGCTGCAGCACCTTGGCAAATGCGCTGCCGGCCACGATCACCAGCAGCACTACCACGGTGGCGGCCACGGTCTGTGCCAGCTCGCGCAGGAAATAGCGGTCGAGGATGCTCAGCATGCGATAAACTTGTCCGCTTGAACGGTTCGGCCCGATGCAGCCGACAAACCGCAAGTCTAGCCTGTCCGGCCGCTGCCGGGCCCATGCAGGAACCAACACCGATGACACTTCAGTTCAGCCTCGGCACTGCCGTCCCCGCCACCGTCGACAGCCCCTGCGTGCTGGTTGGCGTGTACGAACAAGGCGTGCTGACCAGCGCGGCCGCCCAGGTGGACAGCGCCGCCGGCGGCATGATCAAGCGCCAGGTGGAAAGCGGCGACATCAGCGGCAAGGCCGGCAGCACCACGCTGCTGTTCGCGCCGGCCGGCGTCACCGCGCAGCGCGTGCTGGTGGTCGGCCTGGGTGCGCAGAAATCGTTCGACGCCGCGCGCTACCAGAAGGTGAACATCGAGGCGGCGCGTGCACTGGGCCGCCTGCCGGTGGCGAGCGCGGTGTCCTACCTCACCGAGGTGGACGTGCCCGGCCGCGACAGCGCCTGGCGCGTGCGCATCGCCGCGTTGGCCAGCGACCACGCAGCCTATCGCTATACCGCCACGTTCAAGCCGCGCGACAAGAGCCGCCAGCCGGAACTCACCGCGCTCACCCTGGTCGCCGGCGACGACGCCCAGCGCGGGCTCGACCAGGCCGTGGCGATCGCCGCCGGCGTGCGCTTCGCCCGGGAGCTGGCCAACCTGCCGCCGAACATCTGCAACCCCGCGTACATCGCGGCGCAGGCGCAGGCCTTCGCCGACTCGCAGGACAAGGTCAGCTGCAGCGTGCTCGACGACGTCGCGATGGAGCAAGCTCGGCTTCGGCTCGCTGCTGGCGGTAGGCCGCGGCTCGGTCAACAAACCGCGCCTGATCGCACTCGAGTACAAGGGCGGCGCCGACGGCGACAAGCCGTATGCGTTCGTCGGCAAGGGCGTCACCTTCGACTCCGGCGGCATCAGTCTGAAACCCGGCGCCGGCATGGAGGAAATGAAGTTCGACATGGGCGGCGCCGCCGGCGTGCTCGGCGCGTTCGTCGCCGCGGTGAAGATGGGCTTGAAGCTCAACCTGGTCTGCGTGGTGCCCAGCGTGGAAAACATGCCCGACGGCGACAGCTACCGCCCCAGCGACGTGCTGACCAGCCTGTCCGGCCTCACCATCGAAGTGCTCAATACCGACGCCGAAGGCCGGCTGATCCTGTGCGACGCGCTGACGTATACCGCGCAGACCTACCAGCCGCAGGCGCTGATCGACGCCGCCACGCTCACCGGCGCCTGCGTGATCGCGCTGGGCAAGCACGCCACCGGCCTGATGAGCAAGCACGACGACCTCGCCGCCGAACTGCTCGCTGCCGGCGAGGAGACGCTCGACCGCGCCTGGCGCCTGCCGCTGTGGGACGACTATCAGGCGCAGCTCGAGTCCGGCTTCGCCGACGTCGCCAATATCGGCGGCAAGAGCGCCGGCGCGATCACCGCCGCGTGCTTCCTGTCGCGCTTCACCGATGGCCAGCGCTGGGCCCACCTGGACATCGCCGGCACCGCCTGGGACGAAGGCCGCAAGGGTCTCGCCACCGGCCGTCCGGTGCGCGCTGCTGGCGCAGTGGCTCATTGACCGGGAATAGGAATCGGAAATAGGGAATCGGAGAAGCCGGCGGCTGTCATCGCGCCGGCTTTGCTCTTACCATTCCCGTCTCCCAACTCCCGATTCCCGGCTTCCATGCGTGCCGACTTCTACCTGATCGACAAGCCGCGCTTCCGCGAGCAGCCGTTGCTGCTCGTATGCGAGTTGGCGAAGAAAGCGTTCGCGGGGCAGCAGCCGACGCTGATCCTGACCCGCGACCATGACCAGGCGCATGCGCTGGACGAACTGCTGTGGGAGTTCGACGACGACGCGATGATTCCGCATCAGCTGGCCGGCGACGACGATGACGACGAAGCCGCGGTGCTGATCGTGCCGCCCGGCGTCGACAGCGCCGATCGGCCGCTGCTGATCAATCTGCGCGAGACCTGCCCCGCCGGCCGCTACCAGCGCGTGCTGGAAGTGGTGGCCGCCGACCCGGCCGAACGCGACGGCTCGCGCACGCGCTGGCGCGAATACCAGCGCCTGGGCTTCGAGTTGCACAAGTACGACATGTGATTCAGAGCCTGCTCGACGCCCCGGCTACTCCGTGCCGGAGCTGTTTGCGCGCAGGCGGGGCGAGAGCGAGAGAGCGGACGTCCGTCCACGACCGAGCGATGACGCCGGCATGCGGGCAAACGGCTCCTGGAATTCATAGATGTTGGGGTTGCCATCGCGTGGCATCCGGGGCGTTGAGCAGGCTCTCACGCCGGCACCGGCGCGTCGTTCAACGCCTGCGCGAGCGCGCCGATCAGCTGTTCGCCGGTGAGCGGCTTGTGCAGGAAGCTGTCCATCCCCGCCTCGCGCGCCTTGGCCTCGTCCTCGCTGCCTGAGCGGGCGGTCACCGCCACGATCGGCAGATGTTGCCCGGCGTGCTCGCGCTGGCGGATCAGGCGGGCGATCTGGAAACCGTCGACGCCGGGCAGGTCCAGATCGAGCAGCACCGCGTCGAAGCTGGCATGGGCCAGCTCGGCCAGCGCGGCAAGTCCGTTGACCACGTGCACCACGGCGTGGCCCTCGCGCTCCAGCAGGCCGCGGATCACCGCGGCCACGATGTTGTCGTCCTCCACCAGCAGCAGCCGCCATATCCGGTCGGGCACCGCGCCGGTCGCTGGTGGCGCAGTCGTCGGTTCGGCCAGCGGCAGCCGTACGCGGAACGTGCTGCCGTGTGCCAGGCGCGATTCCAGCTCGATGCTGCCGCCCATCATGTCCACCAGCTCGCGGCAGATCGCCAGGCCCAGCCCGCTGCCGGCACCACGCTGCGGCCCCTCGGCCTGTTCGAAACGCTGGAACAGCCGTGCCTGGCTCGCCTCGGGAATGCCCGGACCGGTATCGCTCACGCTGAATTGCAGGCCATGGGCCGTGCGCCGTGCGCTCAGGGTCACGCTGCCGTGTTCGGTGAACTTCAGCGCATTGTTGGCCAGGTTCAGCAGCACCTGCTTGATCCGCAGCGCATCGCCGAGCAGTTGCTCCGGCAGGTCGTCGGCCATGTCGAGCACGAAGCGGATGCCTTTCGCATGCGCCAGTCCCTGCTCCAGTTGTGCCACGTCCTCGAGCAGCTGGCGCGGATCGAACGGCGCCGGCTCCAGCTCCAGCTTGCCGGCCTCGATCCGGGCCAGGTCCAGCGCGTCGTTGAGCAGCTTCAGCAACATGCTGCCGGAACGCTGCATCGCCTGGGTGTAGTCGTGCTGCTGCGGGGTCAGCGGCGTGCTCAGCAGCAGCTCGGCCATGCCCATCACGCCGGTCATCGGGGTGCGGATCTCGTGGCTGAGCGTGGCCAGGAACTGGGACTTCGCCGCGCTCGCCGCCTCGGCCATCTGCCGCTGCTGCTCGACCAGTTGCATGTGATGCCGCTGCGCCAGGCGCCGGCGCCAGCCGCGCAGGATCAGGCCGACGATCGCGGCGGCGAGCAGCACATAGGCCAACCACGCCCACCAGCGCGCCCACGGCGGCGCCTGCACGTGAATCCTCAGCGGTGTAGCCAGCGTGCTCCATGCGCCGTCGGCACCCGCTGCCATCACTTCCAGCGTGTAGTCGCCGGCGCCGAGCCCGGCGAATTCGCGCTCGCCGTGGTTGCCGGTATCCACCCATGCGGTATCGAAACCGCGCAGGCGGAAACGATAGCGGTTGGCAGTCGGATCGACGTACGAACTCAAGCGCACTTCGACACGCAACTCACGATCACTCCACGCCAGTTGGATCGGCTCCGCCCGAACCGGCAATTCGCGGACGGCACCCGCATGACGCACGCTAACACCGGTAATCACCACCCCTGCCGGGCTGGCTGCTGCCGGCGCGCGATCCGGTTGAAAGCCGAAGACACCGCCCAGACTCGCAACATAGATCGTGCCATCCGGTGTGACGGCCGGCGAGTCGCCACGGACTTCGCCATTGACCAAGACCATTGCGCAGGCCGAACGATTTCAACTCGCCACTGTGCGGATCGAACCTCCACAAACCATTCTTGCAGAACAGCCAGAATCGCCCTTGGCGATCGACATGCAGGGCGATCAGCACCATCGACGGCCAGCTCGACGGAATCGGAACCAACTGGTCGCGCACCACCTTGTCGCCATCCAGCCGGTAATGCTCGAACATCTTGTTGCGTGCCGCCCAGAACCCGTCCGTCGTGAATTCGAGTGCATAGATGTAGCCCTCGTCCGACAAGCCACGCGATCGGCTCGAGTTCGTTGCGCACGGTATTCCAGCGGAGCAGACTGCCCCTGATCGGCGTACCAGCCTAGACTGTTGTAGGACGTCAATCGATTGCCCACAAAGCCGGTGTCATCAGCGGATGCAACAGGTTTGGCATCGACTGCGAGCGTATCGGAGTTGATACGGAACAGGCCGTCGCGGATCGACACCAGATATATCTGGCGATCCGGACCCATCGTCAGTCGACGCGGATGCGCGACCTGGGATGCGGCCAGATCCACTTCGACCAACTTGCCGTCGGCATACCGGTAGACACCCCCTTCACTGACAATCCACAATCGCCGACGCGCGTCCTCCACCATGTCCAGCACGTTCCCCTGCACGTCGGAGATCGCATGCTGGACGTTGCCGGTAACCGGATCGAGCTTGTCAACGAGACCATGCCCGCCCACCCACAACCGACCATCGAAGCTCGCCAGCACCGACGTTGCCGCGTTGCTGCGCAAGCTGCGGGCGTCGTCGGGAACATGGGTGAACCGGGTGAACTGGTCCCAGCCCGGCGCAAGGTAGGCAATGCCGCCGTCTCCCATGACGAACCACAGACCGCCCTCGCTGTCGCACAGCGATTGCCACACTTGCTGCGCGGGCAGGCTGCCGAGCAGGAGTGGCTGACCGGAGATAGCATGGATCTGCGGACTGCCATCGTCCAGATACAGTCCATTGCGCGTCGTGATCCACAGATGCCCGGCCTGGTCGACCGTGCTGCTGTACACGTCGACGGAGGGAATCTGCCCGGGCGCATACAGCCACGCCTTGCCATCGGCGCCCACCCGCAACAGGCCGCCGCGTACCGCAATCCGCACATCTTCGCCGCCGCCCTGGATCCGCCACACCTTCAGCGTCTGCAGGCGCGGATCGAGCGGTACCTCGCGCACGCGGCCATCCAATTCGCGCACAAACACGCCAAGGCTGGAGCCGATCCAAAGTTTTCCGTCCGGCTCGGCCAGCAAGGCTCGCACGGCACCGAATCCTTCCGCCGGATCCTTGCTCAGCGGATTGTGCACATGCTCGAAATGCCGGCCGTCGGGAAGCAGACGATCGAGCCCGGCATCCGTGGCCACCCACAAGTCACCGTCCGGCGTTTGCGTTATCGACCAAACGTTATCGCTGGCGAGGCTTCGTGGATCCGCCGGATCATGACGCCAATGCCGGAAACCGCCGCTCTCCCGTTCGTGACGATTGAGTCCCGAACCGAACCCTCCCACCCACAGCTGGTTGTCGCGATCCGCAAACAGGCTGTACACCGAACCCTCAGGCAACGACGCCGGGTCGTCCGCGTGATGGCTGAAGGTCTGGAAATCGACGCCGTCATAGCGCACCAGGTCGACGCCGACACCGAACCACATGAGGCCTTGCTTGTCCTGCACCACGGAATAGACCGTACTGCCGGGCAGACCGTCCGCGGTCTGGTAACGCCGGAACTGCGGCGTCGGTAGCGGGCCTGCAGCGTTACCGTTCGGAAGGGACAGAGCAGTTGCAGTGCTGGCGTTCGCTGTTGCTACAAACGCAGATAGCGCTAAAACAGCGCTCAGTAAAAGGGTAGGCAACATTTCAGTTTCCCCCGCAAGAACCTCAAAAGCAGCGGTGGCCACGTCGGTTACAGCACGGGCACCGTTCTCAGCCTAGCAATGAGGTTCGCTATCGAACCAGCACAGACTAACGAGGAAACTCAAACAACTTCAAGCCCAAGCTACGTGACAAGGCCGGCAATTGCATGACCCTCCACACTTGATAGCCACTGCCGACTGTATTGGCATTCACTCCTAAAGCTACAAAAAGCCAATCGGTCACAAAGAAACAGCCGCCAGTTATGGCGGCTGTTCTTCTTACCCCTTCTGCCCGTCAACAACTTTAAATGCAGTGATGCCAAAGAATTCAGCCAATGCGTTCAACATAATTAAATCCTCTTCGAAGTAAATCGCAGTGTTAGCCAAAAACCACAGCCATCATCCATGACTTATCGAGACCCCTCCCTCTACCCATTGGAGCGTAAGAGCAAGTTCACTGTCAATAAATTGAATTAAATAGAGTCGTGAACAACGCACAATACGCGATGTAACTGAGCACAGGCGACGATGCAGGTGAGCACGCTACAGTGCACAATCCAACCCTGCCCAGAATGGAATGCGCGGATGTCCCGACGCCTGCGACTGCTGTTCACTGCGCTGGCCATGGCCGCGCTGCTGTGGCTGCTGTTCGCCGCCGCCGAGCGCGCGCTGGCGCTGGCGCAGCGTTTCCTGGACCTGCCGCCGTGGCTGCAGTGGACACTCGGCGGCGCACTGCTGGTCTTCGCCGCGGCCGGACTGAGCGTGCTGTGGTGGCTGCTGCGCCCGCGGCGCCGGCGCCGGCCGCTGCCGGTGCCCGATCGCACCAGCCTGGAACAGCGCATCGGCCAGTTGCGCGAACGCGGTGCCGACACCGGCGCGCTGGCGGCCGAACTGGGCGAACTCGACCGGCGTCGCGCCAGCGCGCGCGTCTACGTCGCGCTGTTCGGCGAGATCTCCACCGGCAAGTCCAGCCTGATCCGCGCCCTGGCCCCGCACGCCCAGGTCGTCAGCGACGCACGCGGCGGCACCACCCACGCCGTCGGCCACTACGACGGCAGCTTGCCGGATGGCCGCACGCTGGTGCTGGCCGACGTACCCGGCAGCCGCGAAGCCGGCGGCGATGCGCACGAGACGCTGGCGCGCGAGGAAGCGCTGCGCGCGCACGCCGTGATCTACCTGTGCGCGGGTGACCTCAACCGCAGCCAGGCCGAAGAGCTGCGCTGGCTGGCCGACTTCGGCAAGCCGCTGCTGCTGGTGTTGAACAAGGCGGACCAGTGGAGCGATGCCGAACGCGAACAGCTGCTGACGCGACTGCGCCGACACGCGCGCGGAATCGCCTGCGCGGTGCTGGCGATCAGCGCCGGCGGCAGCGAGCGCTATCGACGCCAGCTCGCCGACGGCAGCACCGAGTCGGTCGAACGCCAGCGCAAGCCCGCGATCGAGCCATTGCTGCGGGCACTCGAACGGCTCACCGCGCCTGGCGCCGAGGGCTTGGAGGACTTGCGCGAGAATGCCGTGCTGGCCGGCCTGCACCAACGCACCGGCACGCTGGAAGCGCAGACCCGCGCCGAGGAAGCGGAGCGCATCGTGCGCAAGTACGCCCGCCGCGCGATCGTCGGCGCGCTCGCCGCGGTGGCGCCGGGCAGCGACCTGGTGATCCAGGGCGTGCTCGCCACCGGCCTCACCCGCGCGCTCGCCGAGCTGTACGGCGTGAAGGTCAGCGACGTGCAGATCGAAGACTTCGTGCAGCAGGCCAGGCTCACCTTGCGCACCGGAAGCTCGATCGTGCTCGCCGTTGCCGGCAACGCGCTGAAGGCGTTCCCCGGTCTCGGCACGCTGGGCGGCGGCGTGCTGCACGCGTTCGCCTACGCGCTGATCTTCGACTCGATGGGCCGCGCCCTCGCCGCCTCACTGGCCGCGCGCCAAGCCTCGACCAGGACGACGCCGGCGCCCGCCTCAAGGAACTGCTCGCCGACGCCGGCGGCATCCGGCTGCGCCAGTTGGCCGCGCTGACGATGGAAGCGGTGCGCGAACGCGCGGATTGAGGCGCGTCGCTGCGGAGTGGCGTAGTCGCATTTCCATGCTTTCGAAAAATCCAAGTGCAGAGCGGTCGATCGCCTGCGGCGACCGAGTCACTTTTCTCTTGCGTGGCCAAGAGAAAAGTAACCAAAAGAGAAGGCCACCCCGCTTGGCGGTTGCCCGATGTCCGTATAGCGCGTAAGCGTGGCGCCCTCTCTTTGGTTACTTTCTCTCGGGCAAGCGAGAGAAAGTAACTCGCCCTCTGCAGGAGGACGAAAGGCTTTCGCTCTCGATCTCCCAACAGCCACACCAGAAAGCAGCCGATGAAGTGGTTTTCTGCAGAAGCCCCTACGGCGTGCCGGCGAATGCCGCGCGCAGCCAGTCATGCATCAGGCGGTAGCTGCGCGCCGCGGCGCGTTCGTCGTAGCGGCAGCCGGGCGAGTGCTCGCCGACCTCGGTGAAGCAGTGAACCGCGTGGCCGATCACCACGAACTGCCAGTCGGCAGGACTGGCGCGCATCTCGTCCATGAACTTGTCCGCGTCCGGCATGGTGCCCTTGTCATCGGCGCCGTTCATCACCAGCACGCGCGCCTTGATGCCCTTCGCCAGTGCCGGATTGTCGGTGTCGAGGCCGCCGTGGAACGACACTACCGCGGCAACCGCGGCGCCGCTGCGGGCGAGGTCGAGCACGGCCGAGCCGCCAAAGCAGAAGCCGATCGCGGCCAGCTTCGACGCATCGAGCGGCGTGTTCGCGGCCTGCGCCTTGAGCTGGTCCAGTGCCGCGTTGATCCGCTTGCGCATCAGCGCGCGGTCGCCGTACAGCGGCTTCACCGCCGCCTGCGCCTGCGACGCGTTGCCCGGCTGCGGGCGCACGCCGGCACCGTACATGTCGGTGAGCAGGATCACGTAATCCTTGCCGGCGATCATCTCGGCCTTCTTTACGGCCACGTCGTTGATGCCGTACCAGTTCGGCACCATTACCAGACCCGGGCGCTTCGCGTTCGAGGCGTCGTCGTAGACCAGCACGCTGTGGAAGCGGGTGCCGTCCAGCGTCCATTCGACCGGGCGATGAACCATCTTCGCCTGGACGGCGAAACTCGAGCCAGCCAGCAATAGCAGACAGCAAAGTCGGGCGATGCGCATGATCAATCCTCCGGCGGGGTTGACGTTCCCTCCCCTGGCTTGCAGGAGAGGAACAAAGCTCAGAGTCCTGCGGCGTGTTCGGAAATTCGGCGCTTCAATGGCTCGAGACGGTCGAGCAGGCGCACACCGACGCCGCGCGCGGCCACCAGCGCCGGCGACTGCCACGCGTAGATGCGCGCCAGCGCGTCGAAACCCAGCGCATCCAGCATGTCGGCGCTGCGCCGGCGGCGCGCGTACCGACGCAATACATGCGCGGCACCGATGTCGCGGCCGGCCGCACGTGCGTCGATCAGCGTGTCGCGCAGCTCGGCCACGTCGCGCAGGCCCAGGTTGACGCCCTGCCCGGCCAACGGATGCACCGCGTGCGCGGCATCGCCCAGCAGCACGAAGCGATCGGCCTGGTAGCACTCGGCCAGCTGCAGCTTCAGCGGGAATGCCGCGCGTGCCGTCGTAGCGACGATCCGGCCCAGCCGGAAATCGCTGGCCACGCCCAGCTCGTCGAGGAAAGAGCGATCGTCCAGCGCCAGCACGCGCCGCGCCTCGGCCTCGGGCAGCGACCACACGATCGAGCTGCGCCCGTCGACGAGCGGCAGCAGGGCCAGCGGCCCGCCCGGCAGGAAGCGCTGCCATGCGGTGTTCTCGTGCGGACGCTCGGTGGCGACGTGCGCCACCACCGCGCACTGCGCGTAGTCGCGCCCGCGCGTGCCGATGCCGGCCAGCTGGCGAAGCGGCGAGGCGGCGCCGTCGGCCGCCACCAGCAGGCCGGCAGCGAGCGTTTCGCCATCTGCCAGTTCCAGCAGGATGCGATCCTCGCGCGCCTCGAAACCCTTCACCTCGGCCGGGCACAACCGGCGTACGCCAGCGGCAGCCAGTCCTGCGCTTCCTGCGCCCGCGGCACTGGCACATCCCTGTGCGGCGGCCGCTTCTGCGCCTCCTGCGCCCGCGGCACTGGCACATCCCTGTGCGGCGTCCAGCGCCTGCCACAGCGTCCACTGCACCAGGCTGTTCTCGACGATGTAGCCGAGCCGGTCGCGCCCCTCGCTGGCGGCATCGAAGTCGATCGCCGCGCCGCTCCCGGCCTCCCACACGTGCATGTGTGTATACGGGCTGGCACGGGCGGTGCGGATGGACGTCCAGACGCCCAACTCGTCCAGCAGCATCACCGACGACGGTGCCAGCCCGACCACGCGCAGATCCACCTCGGCGTCCGCGCTCCATGGCGCCGGTGCGCGTGCCTCGAGCAGGGCGGTGCTGAAGCCGGCCCGCGCCAATGCCAGCGCAGCGGCAGCGCCGACCATGCCGCCGCCGACCACGGCAACGTCCAGCGCGGGTGCGCGGCGGCGGGAAGAGAGGTCCTGCGTGGAGGCATTCATGGCAACCGCTCCAGTACCGCCAGTGGCGGCTCGCCGCGAAACCCCATGCCGCGTCGTGCCAGCGCGCGCTGCAGCAGCGGCAACCGGTCGCAGGCCAGCAAGGCCAGCGAGCGCAGCGGTGCCAGCAGCGGCTGCGGCAGGCAGGCCAGACGCACCAACCCGTGGCTCATCGCCATGGTGCCTTCGCGATCCGGTGTGCGTCGCTCGGCATAGCGTTCCAGCAGATCGGCCGCCCCTGGATCGGGCGCGGCAGCCACCAGCTCGGCCAGGGTCAGCGCGTCGCGCAAGCCGAGGTTGAACCCCTGCGCGCCGATCGGATGCACGGTCTGCGCCGCATTGCCGACCAGCACCGTGCGCGGCGCGGTCAGCTGCGTGGCGGCGACCCGTTGGATCGCGTACGGGTGACGCTTGCCCGGCCGGCTGAGCCGGCCCAGCCGCCAGCCGAAACGCCGCTGCGCCAATTCGATGAAGCCGTCATCGTCCAGCGCAGCCACGGCATCCGCCTCCTCGGCAGCCACCGTGAGCACCAGGCCGCAGCGACGCTCGGCCAGCGGCAGCAGCGCGATCGGCCCTTCGTCGGCGAAGCGCTCCCACGCGCGATTCGCGTGGTCGCGTTCCGGCGTGACCGTGCACACGAACAAGGTCTGCCGGTAGTCGTGCTGCTCGGCGTCGATGCCGAGCTGCGCGCGCACGAACGACTGCGTACCGTCGGCGCCGACCAGCAGCGGCGTGTCGAGGCTGCGCATGCCGGCGGCAGTGTCGACCTGCGCGCGCCAGCCGTCGGCCAGCGGCTGCAGTGCAGACAGGGTGGCCGGCGCCAGCCGGGTCAATCGCGTGCATTCGTCCAGCCGGCGCAGCAGCGCCGCGCCGAGCTCGCGCGCCGGCAGGGTCCAGCCCAGCGCGTCGACGCCCTGGTTGCCGGCATCGATGCGTGCGCTGCCGAACTCGCCGGCACGGCTGACATGGATATGCCGGATCGGCGTGGCGCGTCTGGCGGCATGCCGCCAGACGCCGATCGCCTCGAGCCCGTTGACGGTGGCCCGGGCCAGCGCCAGGTTGCGCTCGTCGTAGCTGGGCTGGGCGTCGGCGCGCGGCGCGGCGGTCTCGACCAGGGTGGCCGCCACGCCGGCCGCGTCCAGCGCGATCGCCAGGCTCGCGCCGACCAGGCCGCCGCCGACGATCAGCACGCCGGGCTCGTTGATGGCGGGGAATTCGGGGACATTCATGCGCCGATGATACGCGCTGAGGCTGCCTGGGTAGCAGCACATTGGGCTAGACTAGTGGCTTATCCCAGACGTCCACGTGGAGCCCCTGATGGTCAAGACACTGACCCAACGCCTCGGCATCTTCCTCGCACTCGCCGTCGTGATGGCGGTGACCCGCGTGCATCCCTCGCTGCTCCACCATGCGGTGCAGGATGCCTCCTGGGGCATTTTCTTCCTCGCCGGCTTCTGGCTGCGTGGTTCGGCGCGCTGGGCATTCCCGTCGCTGATGCTGGTGGCGGTCGGTGCGGACTATGCGGTGATCAGCGGCCAGGGCCTGGACTTCTGGAGCCACTACTGCGTGTCGGCCGCCTACTGGTTCCTGGTTCCGTCGTACTTCAGCCTGTGGCTGGGCGGCAGTTGGCTGGCCAAGCACCAGGTCGGCCTGCGCCTGCAGACGCTGGGCATGGCCGTGCTCGCGCTGGTGGTCAGCTGGGCGGCATGCTATCTGCTTTCCAATGGCAGCTTCTACTGGCTGAGCGACAGCGTGCCACTGCCGCGCAGCGCGGCGGCGTGGTCGGCCAACCTGTTCGACTGGTACCTGCCGTTCCTGCAGACCACCGCCCTGTACGTCGGCCTCGGCGCCGTGCTGCATGTGCTGGTGATCCAGGTCGCGCGCGCACTGCACGCCGCGGACCAACCCGACCTGCCGCGCTGAACCAGCGGCACCGACCGGCATGGGCAACCGCCTCTCGAAGATCTACACCCGTACCGGCGACGACGGCAGCACCGGCCTCGGCGACGGGTCGCGGGTGGGCAAGGACTCATTGCGGGTCAATGCCTACGGCACGGTGGACGAACTCAACAGCACGATCGGCATGCTGCTGGCCGCCGACGGCGTCGGCGACGAGGTACGCGAGGCGCTGACCCAGGTGCAGCACGACCTGTTCGACCTGGGTGGCGAGCTGTGCATTCCCGGCATGGCGATGGTCGAGGACGGCGACATCGACCGCCTGGAGCGCATCCTCGACGCCCTCAACGAACCGCTGCCGCCGCTGAAGGAATTCATCCTGCCCGGCGGCGGCATGGCCGCGGCCTGCGGCCACCTGGCGCGCACCGTGTGCCGCCGTGCCGAGCGCGAGGTGATCGCGCTGGCGCGGGTGGAGGACGTCCGCAACCAGCCGCAGCGCTACCTGAACCGCCTGTCCGACCTGCTGTTCGTGGTCTCGCGCGTGCTGGCCCGCGCCAGCGGCCACGGCGAGGTGCTGTGGCAACACGAGCGCCGCCGCAAGCCTCCCACGAAGTAGGCCCGCCGCATGCTGCGGCTGTATACCCACCCTGCCTGCCTGCTGCATGACCCCGGTCCCGGCCATCCCGAACGGCCGGCGCGGCTGCACGCGGTGCTGCAGACGCTGGACCATGACCGCTACGCCGCGCTCGACCGCATCGAGGCACCGCAGGCGACCCGCGACCAGCTGCTGCGCGTGCACAGCGAGGCTCACGTCAGGGAGATCCTGCTCGGCGCGCCGCCGGACGACCTGCTCGCGCTGGACCAGGACACCGTGATGGGCCCCGGCTCGACCGAGGCGGCCCTGCATGCAGCCGGCGCCATGGTTGCGGCGGTCGACGCGGTGCTCGGCGGTGAGGTACGACGCGCGTTCTGCGCGGTGCGTCCGCCGGGCCACCATGCCACGCGCGACCAGGCAATGGGTTTCTGCCTGTTCAACAACATCGCGGTGGCCGCGGCGCACGCGCTGGCGGCACACGGCCTGAAACGGGTCGCCATCGCCGACTTCGACGTGCATCACGGCAATGGCACGCAGGCGATCTTCGAGCGCGAGCCGCGCGTGCTGTTTGCCTCCAGCCACCAGTCGCCGCTGTACCCGGACAGCGGGCGCGAGGACGAGCGCGGCGTGGGCAACATCGTCAACGGCACCTTGTCGCCTGGCGCCGGCTCGCACGAGTTCCGCGAACTGTGGGACAGCGTGCTGCTGCCGCGGCTGCATGCGTTCAAGCCGCAGCTCGTGCTGGTTTCGGCCGGATTCGACGCCCACCGCAGCGATCCGCTGGCCGACATCCGGCTGGGCAGCGAAGATTACGCGTGGATCAGCGAACGGCTGGCGGCGCTGGCCGATGCTCACGCCGGCGGCCGGCTGGTGTCCACCCTGGAAGGCGGCTACGACCTGGCCGCGCTGGCCGCCAGCGTGGGTGCGCATGTCGGCGCGCTCATGGAGTAAACCCCGCTTCGTGGCCCGCCCAGGCTGAATCCCGGCAGGCGGCGGGAAACGTTTGTCTGCCGTCCGAGGAGTCTTTCTGCTAGCTTAACGAGCCTTCGAAGCCGGCAGATTTCCCGTGACGCCCAAGCTACCTCCACGCCGCCTGCTGGCGGTCGCTGCCGCCCTTGCCGTGTTCAGCGGCCAGGCCGATGCCGGCAGTGCCCAGGCTCCCCTCGCCAACGCCGCGAACCCTGCCGACCAGGCCTGTCCGCTGGGTTCGTTCCATTGCGCGCCGCGCCCGCTCAACTATGCAATGTGCCGGCCCAACGCCTTGCTGGAGTTCTACGACCCGAGCCTGGGTAAGGACCCCGGCCTGCGCGAGACCAGTCCCACCCTGGTGCAGGCCCAGCACGTGGACAGCTCCAACCAGTCGGTCTACCACCTGTCCGGTGAAGTGAAGCTGCAACGCGCCGACCAGCAGTTGCAGGCCGATCGCATCGACTACAACAACGAAAGCACCGACTACGACGCCCGCGGCAACGTGCGCTACCAGGAAGCCGGCCAGCTGCTGGCCGCCTCGCACATGCGCGGCAACACCGAGGCCAGCCGCGGCATCGCCAATGACGTGCGCTACCAGATGCTCGACGCGCGCGGCAACGGCACGGCCAGCCAGGGCCAGATGCTGGACGCGCAGCACACGCGCTACTCGCAGGCCACCTATTCCACCTGCGACGTCGGCCATCACCTGTGGGAGTTCCGCGCCAAGTCGATCACCATCGACAAAGAGACCGGCGTCGGCGTGGCGCGCAACGCCACCATGCGGGTCGGCAATGTGCCGTTCCTGTACCTGCCGTATTTCAGCTTCCCGGTCGACGACCGGCGCAAGAGCGGCTTCCTCTACCCGACCGTCGGCCACACCGGCCGCTCGGGCTACGAGATCAGCACGCCGTATTACCTGAACCTGGCACCGAACTACGACGCCACGCTGGACCCGCGCATCTACAGCGACCGCGGCGTCATGCTTGCCGGCGAATTCCGTTATCTGACAGCGGGCAGCAACGGCCAGCTCAACGCGGAATACGTGCCGCACGACCACGGCACCAATGACGGCCTCGCCGACACCAGGGGCGATTCCCGCTACCTGGTGCAATTCTCCGACCGTACGCAGCTTTGGAAAGGCTGGCAATTCGTGGGTTCGTACAACCACGCCTCGGACAGCAGCTACCTGTACGACTATGGCGACGCGCTGTCGCACGCGGCAGTCTATACGCTGGGTTCCACCGCCGCGATCATGGGCGGCGGCAAATGGTGGAGCGCATCCTTCGGCGGCACCGTCTACCAGAACCTGAACCCGTTCGTGACCGACAGCGGGCTTCCGTACAAGCAACTGCCCTACGCGAAGTTCAGCATGGACGTACCGTTGTCGCGCTGGCTGGAGTTCGGCATGGATACGTCGGCAGTGGCGTTCCGCAAGACCGGCTTCGTCGATGGCAAGCGCGAGGATATCTATCCCTACCTGGCGGCCGATTTCGGCACCTCCGCCTGGTTCGTGCGACCGCGGCTGGCCTACCGCTACACCGCCTACCAGCTGGACAGTGGCTATCAGAATTACGGCTACTACGGGCTGCTCGGCAGCGGCGCGACCACGCCGTTCGACCAGAAATCGCCGAGTCGCTCGTTGCCGGTCGTCAGCATCGACAGCGGACTGGTGTTCGACCGCAGCGCCACGCTGTTCGGCAGCAGCTACACACAGACCCTGGAGCCGCGCCTCTACTACCTGTATGTGCCGTATCGCAACCAGAACAACCTGCCGCTGTTCGACACCAATGTGATGTCGTTCGACTACTGGCAGCTGTTCTCGACCAACCAGTTCTCCGGTGCCGACCGGCAGATGGATGCGAACAATCTCACGGCGGCGCTCACTACCCGCCTGCTTGATGACGGCGGTGTCGAGCGGGTATCGGCCAGCATCGGCCAGATCCACTATTTCAGCCCCCAGAAAGTGCTGGGCACCGACTGGGTGCGCTCGTCCTACGTAGCCCAGCTCGACGTGCAGCTCAGCGACCGCTGGCGCCTGAACAGCGCCTATCAGTGGAGCCCGAACACCCGCCTCACCGACATGGCCGCGGTGCAGTTGCAGCGGCGCCTGTTTGGCGACGGCATTGTCAATTTCTCCTACCGCTATCGTCGCGGCCTGCTGGAACAATACAGCGCTTCCGTGGTCTACCCGGTGTCCGAACGCTGGCGGCTGGTGGGCGCATGGACTTATTCGGTCCTGGACCGCGAGAGCGTCGATGCGCTGGCGGGTGTGGAATACGACAGTTGTTGCGTGTCGCTGCGGCTGGTCGGTCGCAGCTACGTGAACCAGGGCTACTACGGCGTCGGGCCGGTTCCGGCAGGCGGCAATATCAACCATCGCGACAACGCCGTCATGTTCGAGGTGGTTTTCAAGGGGCTGGGCTCCACGGGCGGGCAAATCGATCCACTGCTGCGCCGTGATATTCTCGGCTATCAATAAACGTATTCGCCCCGGCGACCAGGCTTTCCACTGATGAAGCAATCGATTGCATCTTTCCTGCTCGCGCTCGCGATCATGCTCCCCGCCCATGCCCAGTTGCTGACGCCCGCCGCGTCGGCCGGCCGGCCGCTGGACCGCATCGTGGCGGTGGTCAACGACGACGTGATCCTGCAGAGCGAGCTGAACGAAGCCGTGGCTTCGGTGCAGCAGCAATACGCCGGCCACACCGAACAACTGCCGCCGATCAACGTGCTGCAGCAGCAGGTGCTGAACCGGCTGGTGCTGATGCGTCTGCAGATCCAGAAGGCGCAGGACCAGGGCATCCATGTGTCCGACGCCGACGTCGACCAGGCCATCCAGGGCGTGGCCCAGCAGAACAAGCTCAGCCCCGAGCAACTGCGGGCCGAGGTGGAGCGCAGCGGCGCCAGCTTCGCCTCGTTCCGCGAGCAGATGGCCGACCAGATCACCGTGCAGCGGCTGCACCAGAACGTGGTGCAGGACTCCGTGTCGGTCACCGACAGCGAAATCGACAACCTGCTCAGCAGCCCGACCTACAAGGCCGGTGAAGTCCATCTGGCGCACATCCAGATCAGCATCCCCGGCGGCGCCGACGCGGCCGCGATCCAGGCCAGCCAGGCCAAGGCCGAGCAGACGCTGGCAGCGATCCACGGCGGCATGGATTTCAACGCCGCCGCGATCCGCTACTCCGATGCGCCGGATGCACTGGACGGCGGCGACCTCGGCTGGCGCCGGCTGGACGAGGTTCCGCCCGCGTTCGCCGACACCATTGCCTCGATGAAGCCCGGCGAGGTCAGCCCGGCGCTGCGCGGCCCGACCGGCTTCCACATCCTCAAGCTGGTCGACCAGCGCCAGAGCAGCCGCAAGATGGTCGCCGAGCTGCACGCCCGGCAGATCCTGATCAAGCCGAGCGAGCTGCTGACCCCGGCACAGGCCGAGCAGAAGGCGCAGGACCTGTACCACCGCATCGTCGACAAGCACGAGGACTTCGCCACCCTGGCGAAGGAGTTCTCCAAGGACGACACCAGCGCGAACCTGGGCGGCGACATGGGCTGGTTCCCGCAACAGGCGTGGGGCCAGGCCATCGCCACGCAGCTGGGCCAGCTGAAGGACAACGAGGTGTCGCAGCCGTTCCAGAGCGCCGCCGGTTGGCACATCCTGCAGCGGCTCGGCGAACGCCAGAGCGACCAGACCGTGCAGATCGAACGTGACCAGGCACGCCAGGCCATCGGCACGCGCAAGTCCGAGCAGACCTACGACGACTACCTGCGCGATCTGCGCTCCAACGGCTACGTCGACATCCTGGTACCCGAGCTGCGCGACGCCGGCGACCAAGCTGCCGTCTCGCCCTGAGGGCGGCAGGACACCATGCCACTGCCCCGCCTCGCGCTCACCGCGGGCGAACCGGCGGGCGTCGGCCCCGAACTGCTGATCCGTCTGGCGGCCACGCCGCTGCCGGCGAGCCTGGTGGCGGTCACCGACCGCGCCCTGCTGCAGCGTGCCGCCTTGCGTTGCGGTGTGGCCATCGAACTGGTCGATGACGATGGCAGCACACAGGCCGCGCGCCGCCCCGGCACGCTGCGCGTGCATCACACCCCGCTGGCGGTCGACGAAGTGCCCGGCCGACCCGACCCGCGCAACGCCCGGCATGTGCTGGACACACTGGGCGAGGCCGCCGATGGCTGCATGGCCGGCCGCTACGATGCCGTGGTCACCGCGCCGTTGCAGAAATCCTCGATCAACGACGCCGGCATCCCTTTCCGCGGGCACACCGAATTCTTCGCCGAGCGCACGCATGCCGACGTGGTGATGATGCTGGCCAGCCCGGAACTGCGGGTCGCGCTGGCCACCACCCACCTGCCGCTGGCGGCGGTGCCGGCGGCGATCACGCCGGTCGCGCTGACCCGCACGCTGCGCATCGTGCATGCCGAGTTGCAGCGCAAATTCGGCATCGCCGATCCACGCATCGCGGTGCTCGGCCTCAACCCGCACGCTGGCGAAGGCGGCCACCTCGGCCACGAGGAGATCGACACGCTGATCCCGGTGCTGGACGCGTTGCGCGGCGAAGGCATGCACCTGCTCGGTCCGCTGCCCGCCGACACCGCGTTCGTCCCGGCGCAGCGCGCCCGCTACGACGCCGTGCTGGCGATGTACCACGATCAGGCCCTGCCGGTGCTCAAGAGCGAGGCGTTCGACCGCACCGTGAACCTTACCCTCGGCCTGCCGTTCATCCGCACCTCGGTCGACCATGGCACCGCGCTGGACCTCGCCGGTACCGGCACCGCCGATCCGGCCAGCCTGATTGCCGCCGCGAACCTCGCGCTGTCGCTGGTGCACCGGCGAGAAGAGAGGGGTGAGGAGTGAGCAAAAGCCGCCCGACACCACTCTCACCTCTCTCTCCTCCTCACTCACTCCTGCTCTCATGAATGCCCGCCCCAAGAAAAGCTTCGGCCAGCACTTCCTGCACGACCGGCGCTACATCGACCGCATCGTCGACGCGATCGCGCCGCGGGCGGAGGACTTTGTGGTCGAGATTGGCCCCGGCGAAGGGGCGTTGACCCTGCCGCTGCTTGCCGCGGCCGGCAAGCTCACCGCGATCGAGCTGGATACCGACCTGATTCCCGGCCTGCAGGCGCGCGCCGCCGCGGCGGGCGAACTGCACATCATCCACGCCGACGTGCTGAAGGTGGACTTCACCGCGCTGGCGCACAGCCATGGCGTGCCGCAGCTGCGCATCGCCGGCAACCTGCCGTACTACATCTCCAGTCCGATCCTGTTCCACTGCGTCGAGCACGCGGCAGCGATCCAGGACATGCACTTCATGCTGCAGAAGGAGGTGGTCGAACGCATGGCCGCCGAACCGGGCAGCAAGGTATACGGCCGGCTGTCGGTGATGCTGCAGCTGGCGTGCCGGGTAGAGCCGTTGTTCGAGGTTCCGCCCGAAGCGTTCCGTCCGCCGCCGAAAGTGGAGTCCGCGGTGGTGCGGCTGCTGCCGTTGCCGGCCCACGAGCTGCACGACGCGCAGCCCGAGCACGTTTACGCCGTGGTCAAGGCCGCGTTCGGGCAACGCCGCAAGACGCTGGCCAATGCGCTGAGACAATTGCTCGATGCCGACGCGATCCGCCGTGCCGACGTCGACCCGAAGGCGCGTGCCGAAACCCTCGCCCCGGCCGATTTCGTGCGCCTGGCCAAGGTCTACGGCAATCTCTGACGAAGAAGCTGCATCGCGAGCGGGCCACCGCCCCCATTCACGACGACAGGCCTTACAATCCGGGCATGACTGAAAAATCTTCCTACACGATCGACGTGCAGGTCGAAACCCGCTTCGTCCCCGATCAATCGAAGCCCGGTGACAATCGCTACGTTTTCGCCTACACGGTTACCTTGCGCAACGCCGGCGAGATGCCCGCACGCCTGCTCACCCGCCGCTGGATGATCACCGACGCCAACGGCAAGGTGGAGGAAGTGCGCGGCGAAGGCGTAGTGGGCGAGCAGCCGTGGATGCGGCCCGGCGACGATTTCGAATACACCTCCGGCGCGGTGCTGGAAACCCCGGTCGGCACCATGGGTGGCAGCTACCAGATGCTGGCCGACGACGGCACGGAGTTCGAGGCCCCCATCCCGACCTTCACCCTGTCCATTCCGCGTACGCTGCATTGATGGCCCTGCGCTGACATGGCTACGTACGCGATCGGCGACGTGCAGGGCTGCTATCCGGAACTGCAACGCCTGCTCGAGAAGTTGCGCTTCGACCCGGCGCAGGACCAGCTGTGGTTCTGCGGCGACCTGGTCAACCGCGGCGGCCAGTCACTGGACACGCTGCGGCTGATCCACGGCCTGCGCGAGCACAGCGTGGTTACCCTGGGCAACCACGACCTCAGCCTGCTGGCGATCGCCCAGCGCCGGCCCGACGCGCAGGCACGGGTGAACCCCGAACTGCGCGAGGTGCTGTTCGCCGACGACGCGCCGGTGCTGTTCGAGTGGCTGCGCTCGCAGAAACTGCTGCATCACGACGAGCAGCTCAACTGGACGATGGTGCACGCCGGCCTGGCACCAATGTGGACGCTGCGCCAGGCCCAGCGCGCGGCGCAGGACGTCGAGCGCGAGCTGTCCAGCCCCCGCCATCCGCGGCTGCTGCGCAATCTGTTCGGTAACCGGCCGGCGGTATGGTCGAGCCGACTGCAGGGGCTGGACCGCCAGCGCGCCACCATCAACACGATGACCAGGATGCGTTATTGCGACGTCAACGGCCGCATCGACTTCGAGGCAAAGGGCGTCCCCGGCACGCAGAAGGCGGGGCTGTACCCGTGGTTCGAGGTGCCCGGCATGCGCCGGCGCGATACCCGCATCGTCTGCGGCCATTGGTCGACGCTGGGCCGCTTCGCCGGACTCGGCGTGCATGCGATCGACACCGGCTGCGTATGGGGCGGCCAGCTCACCGCGTTGCGGCTTGACGGCGAAGAGCCGCAGTACATCGGGGTCAACGCCGAGCCGCACCGCCAGCGGCCGCCAGGCGTCGAAGATTGATTCGTCGCGTATTTAATTAATCCGCACCCATGAAAAACCCCGCCTCAGCGGGGTTTTTCATGCCTGCCGGAACGACTCAGGCGAGCTGGCCGTGGCAGTGTTTGTACTTCTTGCCCGAGCCGCACGGACATGGTTCGTTGCGACCGACCTTGGGGCCGTCATGTTGCGCCGGCTGCTGCGCCAGGCGCATGCCGGCACCGACCGGGGCCTCGGCCTCGCCGCCAAACGCGCCGGCCGGCGGAGCGCCGCCGCCGGTCGCCTGCATCTGCTTCTGCAGCCGGTCGGCCAGGCGCTGCTGCTCGGCCTCCATCGCGGCGACTTCCTCCTCGCTGCGGATGCGGATCCGCGCCAGCATCTGCACCACCTCGGCCTTGATCCGCTCGAGCATCTCGGAGAACAGCTTGAACGACTCGCGCTTGAACGCCTGCTTCGGATCCTGCTGCGCGTAGCCGACCAGGTAGATACCCTGGCGCAGATAATCCATGCTGGCCAAATGGTCCTTCCAGGCGTTGTCGACCACGGTAAGCATGATGTGCTTTTCCAGCTGGCGCATGGTGTCGGCGCCGATCTGCGCCTCCTTCGCATCGAACAGATCGTTCACCGCACCGCGCACATGCTCGAGGATCATCCTGGCGTCGATCTCCTGCTGCTGCTCGATCCAGCGCTTGAGGTCGAGCGACAGGCCGAGCTCGCTTTCCAGCTCGCGGTCGAGGCCGGCCAGGTCCCATTGCTCGTCGATGCTGTCGTCCGGCACATAGGCGCGCACCATGCTCTGCACCACGTCGTCGCGGATATCGGCGACGGTGGCCTTCACCTCGTCGCCATCGAGCAGCTCGTCGCGCTGGCGGTAGATCACCTTGCGCTGGTCGTTGGCGACGTTGTCGAACTCGAGCAGGTGCTTGCGGATGTCGAAGTTGTGCTGCTCGACCTTGCGCTGGGCCTTCTCGATCTGCCGGCTGATCATGCGATCTTCCAGCGCATCGTCGTCCTTCATGCCGAAGCGCTTCATCCAGCGCACCAGGCCTTCGCCGCCGAAGATGCGCAGCAGGTTGTCTTCCAGCGACAGGTAGAAACGCGAGGAACCCGGATCGCCCTGACGGCCGGAGCGGCCGCGCAACTGGTTGTCGATGCGCCGCGACTCGTGCCGTTCGGTGCCGATGATGTGCAGGCCGCCAGCGGCGAGCACCTGCTCGTGCAGCTTCTTCCACTCGGCCTTGACGCGGGCGCGATCGACCTCGCTGGCGTCTGCCGGCAGTGCTGCCAGCGCCGCGTCCAGGCTGCCGCCGAGCACGATGTCGGTGCCGCGGCCGGCCATGTTGGTGGCGATGGTGACCTGGCCGGGCGCGCCGGCCTGGGCCACGATGTGCGCCTCGCGCTCATGCTGCTTGGCGTTCAGCACTTCGTGCGCCACCCCGGCCTTCTTCAGCAGGCCGGACAGCAGCTCGGACACCTCGATCGAGGTAGTGCCGACCAGCACCGGCTGGCCACGCTTGTGGCAATCCTTGATGTCCTCGATCACCGATCGGTATTTCGGATCCTGCGAGAGGAAGATCATGTCCGGGTTGTCTTCGCGGATCATCGGCTTGTGGGTGGGAATCACCACCACCTCCAGGCCGTAGATGCTCTGGAACTCGAACGCCTCGGTGTCGGCCGTGCCGGTCATGCCGGCCAGCTTCTTGTACATGCGGAACAGGTTCTGGAACGTGACCGTGGCCAGCGTCTGGTTCTCGCGCTGGATCGGCACGCCTTCCTTCGCCTCGACCGCCTGATGCAGGCCGTCGGACCAGCGTCGGCCAGCCAGGGTGCGGCCGGTGAATTCGTCGACGATGATCACCTCGCCGTCGCGCACGATGTAGTCGACGTCGCGCTGATAGATGCCGTTCGCGCGCAACGCGGCATTGAGATGGTGCACCACCGCCAGGTTCTTGGAGTCGTACAGACCGCTGTCCTGGTCGATCACGCCGGCCGCGCGCAGCAGCTCGTCGGCGTGCTGCATGCCCTCCTCGGACAGATGAACCTGCTTCTGCTTCTCGTCGACCCAATAATCGCCGCTGCCGTTTTCCTCGGTCTGTCGGATCATCTGCGGCACGATCTTGTTCAGCGCGAGATACAGCTGCGGGGAATCTTCGGCCGGACCGGAAATGATCAGCGGGGTGCGCGCCTCGTCGATCAGGATCGAGTCGACCTCGTCGACGATGGCGTAATGCAAGCCGCGCTGGTAGCGCTGTTCCTTGCTCAGCGCCATGTTGTCGCGCAGGTAATCGAAGCCGAATTCGTTGTTGGTGCCGTAGGTGATGTCGGCAGCGTAGGCCGTGTTCTTGTCGGCGTGGTCCATGCCCGGATACACCACGCCGACGGTCAGGCCGAGGAAGTTGTACAGCTTGCCCATCTGGGCCGAGTCGCGCCGTGCCAGGTAGTCGTTGACGGTGACCACGTGCACGCCCTTGCCGGTCAGCGCGTTCAGGTAGACCGGCAGCGTGCCGACCAGAGTCTTGCCCTCGCCGGTGCGCATCTCGGCGATCTTGCCCTGATGCAGCACCATGCCGCCGATCATCTGCACGTCGTAATGGCGCATGCCCAAGGTGCGCTTGGCTGCCTCGCGGACCACCGCAAACGCCTCCGGCAGCAGCTTGTCCAGCGATTCGCCGGCGGCTATGCGCTGCTTGAACGCATCGGTCTTGCCGCGCAGGGCGTCATCGCTCAGCTTCTCGAATTCGGGCTCCAGCGCATTGATGCGGTTGACACTCTTGGCAAGCTGGCGCAATACGCGTTCGTTGCGGCTACCGAACAGGCTCGTCAGGGCACGATTGAACATCGATCTTCCGGGTTGGGAAATGGAAATGCCCGCTGCAGACGCGGGCCAATCGGGCATGTTACTACATGCCATCAAGGCGCCGCCCCTGAAGGACGGACCCTGTCGGGATGGCGCCGGTCAGACCTTGACGATCCCCACGTCCTGAATGGCGCCGACGGGGGCGGGATTCAAGGGATGGCGGCGTGGGCCGGTTCAGCGGTGGTTGCGCACGAATGCCAGCGGGTTGACCACGCGGCCGTCGTACCAGACTTCGAAATGCACGTGCGACCCGGTGGAGCGGCCGGTAGAACCGGCCTGGGCCACAACGTCGCCGACCTGCACGTGTTGGCCCGGATGCGCCACCAGCGCGCTGTTGTGCGCATAACGGGTCATGTAGCCATTGCCGTGGTCGATCTCGATCACGTTGCCATAACCGCTGCGCATGCCTGCAAACGTCACCATGCCTTCGGCCACGGTGTGTACCGGCGTCCCGAACGGGGTCGAGATGTCGATGCCGGTATGTCGCGCCGAGCGGCCGTCGAACGGGTCCGCACGCACGCCGAAATAGGAGGAGATGTAGCCCGGCACCGGCATCCCGGTCGGCTTCAGGTTCGACTCGATCTTGGCATCCAGCAACAGGCTCTGCAGCGCGGACAGCTGCGCCTGCTGCCGGTCGAACTGGCTGGCCAGTTGGTTGATGCTGCTGTCCAGCGCAGTCGGCAGGGAATAAGCGCTGCTGCCGGCATCCTCGACGCCGCCCACTGCTGGCTGCTGGTTGAAATCGAATTCGCCCTCATCGAGCTTGCCGACCTCGGCCAGCCGCTCGCCCAATGCATTCAGACGGGTCGACTGGGCCTGCAGTTGACCCAGCTTCACGGCCAGTGCGTCGAGGCCGCGCTGAGCATCCTCGCGCACGCCGCCCAGCTGCGCATTCTGCCGCTGGATCTGCTGCTGCAGGTCGTTGATCTCGGCCAGCGCCCGGTCGCGCGGGCTGGCCATCAGCATGGTCAGCGCCACGCCGGCCCCCATGCAACCGAGTACCGCCAGCAAGCCCGCCGACAGCAGCTTCCAGCGCAGGCGCCGATTCGCCAGATCGAGGGTTTTCGGCAATTTCCTGGCGCGTGATACGAGTATGATTTGCATGTCTTTCCAAGATCGAATTCCGGCACCATGCAGCGCGTCACCCCTGCCACTTCCCGCCGCATCGGAAACGGACCGAAGTCCCTCGCCGACTGCGGCTCCTTCGCGACGCTGGCCCGAAAGGCCGGCACGCTGGAAGCGCTGGACCGCGCACTGCGCCAGACGTTGCCATCGCCATTGCGCGAGCAGGTCAGGTTCGCCAACCTGCGCAACGACCGCCTCGTCTTCCTGGCGTCTTCACCGGGCTGGGCATCGCGCCTGCGCTTGATGCAGACCCAAATCCTTGCCGCCGCACATGCCATCGGCACGTGCGCCAGTTCAGTCACCGTGAAAGTGGCCCCCCCACCGCCGGCCGCAACAGCGCCGGACCGGTCGAAACCGCTTTCGCCTGCCGCCGCCGCCCACCTCAGGGCCGCCGCTGCATCATTCACAGACCCCGAATGGCGGGCACTGTTCCTTGAGCTGGCGTCCTTCGCCGAAACCGCTGATTCCCCCTTGCCCGACACGGACTGATCTGCACCGATCCGCACCGGAGACGGTTTTATAGCACGCAATTTGTTAAGGAATAATCCGCCGCGCTCGGAGACGTGAAGCGCCACGCGGTCGCAATGCCATCCGCATCACAAATAAAAACGGCCATGTCTCGCGACACGGCCGTTTCCTGTGATTGAAGGGCGTCTGGAGCGGCGGGCTTTGGCTCAGATGGCCTGTGCCGGATGGGCATAGGAGATCGGCGAGGTGGCCGGGTCGTCCTGGTAGCTGACCTCTTCCCACGCCGAGGCATCGGCCATCAGCGTGCGCAGCAGCTTGTTGTTGAGCTCGTGACCTGACTTGTGCGCGTGGTACGCGCCGATCAGGCTGTGGCCGAGCAGGTACAGGTCGCCGATCGCATCGAGGATCTTGTGCTTGACGAACTCGTCCTCGTAACGCAGGCCGTCCTCGTTCAGCACGCGGTAGTCGTCCAGCACCACCGCATTGTCCATCGAGCCGCCCAGCGCCAGGTTGTGCTCGCGCAGCATCTCGATGTCGCGCATGAAGCCGAACGTGCGGGCCCGGCTCACTTCCTTGACGAAGGAAGTGGTGGAGAAATCGATCTCGGCGCGCGAGGTGCGCTGGCTGATGATCGGGTGATTGAAGTCGATCGAGAAGCCGACCTTGAAGCCCTCGAACGGCTCGAAGCTGGCCCACTTGTCGCCTTCCTGCACCTTTACCGGCTTCTTGATGCGGATGAAGCGCTTGGCCACGTTCTGCTCTTCGATGCCGGCGGACTGCAGCAGGAAGACGAACGGACCAGCGCTGCCATCCATGATCGGCACTTCCGGCGCGGACAGGTCAACGTAGGCATTGTCGATGCCCAGACCCGCCATCGCCGAGAGCAGGTGCTCAACCGTGGAGACACGGACGTCGCCGTTGACCAGGGTGGTCGACAGCCGCGTATCGCCGACGTTGTCCTGGCGGGCGCGGATATCCACCGGCGGATCGAGGTCGGTGCGGCGGAACACGATGCCGGTATTCGGCGCCGCCGGACGCAAGGTCATGTACACCTTGTCACCCGTGTGCAGGCCGACGCCGGTCGCCCGGATGATGTTCTTGAGCGTACGCTGCTTGATCATTGTAGTTGGTACCTGTGTAGGCAGCAGCCAATTCAGGAGCGGATGCTAACACAGTTTTAACCTGTGATAAAAGCAAACCGTACCGTACAGTCTGATTAAGCCTTCATGTTTCTTTCATTCTTGAAAGGTACGGGACGTCCCCGCGGCTTTCCCGACCAACGGCGGTTCGACACGACGCCCCGTGCCTGGGACGGGAATCCGGCACGGGGCATCGGACCGGCCGCCACGGGCAAATCCGCGGCGGCTGGCCGTGCGTCATCCCGACGCACAGTCTTGTTGCTGTACAGCTGCGAATGGTCTGCCCAAATGGTCGACCCTTGCACATCCCATGCCCGACGCGGCCTGGTTGATGGCCGCCGCATGGCACGATGGGAGTAAAGACCGGCCCAAAGGGCATTTGTTCAATACTTTCGCATCTCCTTAACTTGCGCAACCTGCTGGAAGGCAGCCGGCCATCAGTCCGCCTGGCGGCGCAGGAACGCCGGGATATCCAGGTAATCGAAACCCGGTTCGGCGTTCTTCGCCGGGGCTGCAGGCTCCGCACGGCTGTGACTGACCGTCATCTCCGGCTGCGCGTAGTCGACCACTTCGTTGCCGGTGCCGGTACGCAGCACCACCGGACGCGGACGCATCTGCACCTGCTGGGTCTCGACCATGCGGATCGGCGGCTGCTGGCGCGAGGCCATCGCCCGGTTGAGGCCGGTGGCGACCACGGTGACGCGCACGTCGTCCTTCATCTCCGAGTCGAGCGAAGTGCCCATCACCACGGTGGCGTCCTCGCTGGCGAAGTCGTGGATGATACGGCCGATCTCGTCGAACTCGCGCATGGTCAGGTTCGGACCGGCAGTGACGTTGACGAGGATACCGCAGGCGCCGTTGAGGTTGACGTCCTCCAGCAGCGGGTTCTTGATCGCCGCCTCGGCCGCGGCCTGGGCGCGGTCATCGCCGCGGGCGGTGCCCGTGCCCATCATCGCCAGGCCCATCTCCGACATCACGGTGCGCACGTCGGCAAAGTCGACGTTGATCAGGCCGGGGGCGGTGATCAGGTCGGCGATGCCCTGCACGGCGCCCTGCAGCACATCGTTGGCGGCCTTGAACGCGTTGAGCAAGGTGACCTCGCGGCCGAGTACGCTGAGCAGCTTCTCGTTCGGCACGGTGATCAGCGAGTCGACATGCTGCGACAGGTCCTCGATGCCCTTCAGGGCGACCTGCATGCGCCGGCGGCCCTCGAACGGGAACGGCTTGGTGACCACCGCCACGGTGAGGATGCCCTTCTCCTTGGCCAGCTGCGCCACCACCGGTGCCGCGCCGGTACCGGTGCCGCCGCCCATGCCGGCGGTGATGAACACCATGTCGGCGCCTTCGAGCATCGCCTCGATCCGTTCGCGGTCCTCCAGCGCGGCCTGCCGGCCGACCTCGGGATTCGCGCCGGCGCCAAGGCCCTTGGTCACATTGCCGCCAAGCTGCAGGTGGGTCCGCGAGCCGCAGCTGCTCATCGCCTGCGCGTCGGTATTGGCGACGACGAACTCGACGCCTTCGATATTGGCGTTGAGCATGTGGGCTACGGCATTGCCGCCGCCGCCGCCTACACCGATCACCTTGATGACTGCATTGGGTGCGAGTTTATCAATCAGTTCAAACATTTCCCGTCCTCCGTAGAGTTGTTGTCGTTTTAACCATGAAGGGCGACTCCTGTCGGTCCATGGTGGTGGGCGGACATCCCTCCGCCCGTGGCGACGCCTCCTGCGTCACCGGATTCGTGTTGCTCAGAAATTCCGGGTGAGCCAGCCGCGCAACTTGCCGACCAGGCCTCCGACGCTGCTGCTCGCCGGCCCGCCCACGCGCATGCCGCCGGCACGCGCACCATGCAGCAGCAAACCCACGCCGGTGGCGTGCAGCGGGCTGGAGACGACCTCGCCGAGGCCATCGATCTGCTGCGGCACGCCGATGCGCACCATCTTGTGGAAGATCTCCTCGGCCAGTTCCAGCGCGCCTTCCATCTTCGAGGCGCCGCCGGTCAGTACCACGCCGGCCGCCACCAGGCTCTCGTAGCCGGAGCGACGCAGCTGGTCCTGCACCATCTCGAAGATCTCCTCGTAGCGCGCCTGCACCGACTGCGCCAGCGACTGCCGCGCGAGTCGGCGTGGCGGGCGATCGCCCACGCTGGGCACCTGGATGGTTTCCTCGGCGTGCGCCAGCCCGGTCTGCGCGCAGGCGTACTTGATCTTGATCTCCTCCGCGTGCGCGGTCGGCGTGTGCACGCCATAGGCGATGTCGCTGGTGACCTGGTCGCCGCCGACCGGCAGCGAGGCGGTGTAGCGGATCGAACCCTGGGTGTAGATCGCGATGTCGGTGGTGCCCGCGCCGATGTCGACCAGGCACACTCCCAGTTCGCGCTCGTCGTCGGTCAGCACGGCCTTCGCACTGGCCACGGCCGACGGCACCAGTTCGTCCACGGTGAGGCCGCAGCGCTGGATGCACTTGGTGACGTTCTGCACCGCTGCCGCCGCACCGGTGACCAGATGCACGTTCGCCTCCAGCCGCACGCCGCTCATGCCGATCGGCGCACGGATGCCGTCCTGGCCGTCGATGCGGTATTCCTGCGACTCCTTGTAGAGCACCTTGCGATCGGCCGGGATCGCCACCGCGCTGGCCGCCTCCAGCACCTGCTCAAGGTCGCTGGCGGTGACTTCGCGGTCGCGGATCGCCGCGTTGCCGTGCGAGTTGCGGGTTTCCAGGTGGCTGCCGGAGATCGACGCGTACACCGAGCGGATGTCGCAGCCGGCCATCAGCTCGGCCTCCTCCACCGCGCGCTGGATCGAGTGCACGGTCGACTCGATGTCGACCACCGAGCCGCGCTTCATGCCGCGCGAGACGTGGGTGCCGATGCCGATCACTGTGATCGGCTCGCCCGGCTCGTACTCGCCGACGATCGCCACCACCTTCGAGGTGCCGATGTCGAGCCCCACCACCAGTTGTTTGTCGTTGCGCGGCTTCATAAAGAAATGCTCATGAGCGGGGCGAACCTCCCTGATTGGCGGCGGCCGCCTGCGGCCAGCGCACGGCGAATCCGTTGGTGTAGCGAAGATCGGCGTAGGCGAAGCCGTCGGTGTGGCCGGCGATCAGCTGTGGGTACACATCGAGGAACCGGCGCAGCCGGCGCCCGGCCTGCTCGCGGTCGCCGATCACGATCTGCGCGCCATCCGCGGTGCTGACGCTCCAGCTGCCGCGTTCGGTCAGCGCCACGCCGGTGATCTGCAGCCGGGTACCGGCGAACGCCTTGCGGGTTTCAGCATAGAAGCTGACCACCTCGGCCAGCCGTGCATCCGGACCATGCAGGCTCGGCAGCGCACCGGCACCATCCATGCCCGGCGCATCGAACACCAGTCCCTGCCGGCTGATCAGCTGCTTGTCGTTCCAGCGCGCGAACGGCTGGCGCTCGTAAATACGCAACTGCAAGGTGTCCGGCCAGCGCTTGCGCGCCTCGACCGACTCCACCCACGGCAGCGCGGCGACAGCCTTCTGCACCGCGTCCAGATCCAGCGCGAAGAAGCCCTTGCCCAGGCGCGGCCGCACGGCGGCGCGGATGTCGTCGGCGCTGACATGCTTGAACTCGGCCTGCACCGTCAACTGGGTCACCGGCCAGCGCCCGGCCGCAAACCAGCCGCGCAACACGCCGACGATCGGCAGTGCGACCAGCGCGATGGCGAGGCACCAGGCGACGAGGCGGACGGCTCCTTTCACAGGCCCTCCCGGAAACTGGTTTCCAGCACGCGCCAGCACAGCTCCTGGTAGTCGATGCCGGCAACCTTGGCGGCCTTCGGCACCAGCGAGTGCGAGGTCATGCCCGGCGCGGTGTTCACTTCCAGCAGCCAATTGCGCCCCTGTCTGTCGCGCATCACGTCGACGCGACCCCAGCCCTGGCAACCCAGTGCATCGAACGCTGCCAGCGCCAGTGCGCGCAACTCGGTTTCGGCGTCGCCTTCCAGACCGGGACACAGGTACAGCGTGTCCTCGGCGATGTACTTCGCGTTGTAGTCGTAGAACGCGCCCTTCGGCACGATGTGGATGCTGGGCAGTACCTGGCGGCCGAGGATGCCGACGGTCAGCTCGTCACCCTCGATCAGGGTTTCCATCAGCAGGTCGCCCGGATACTTCGCGGCCAGCTCGACCGCCTGATCCAGCTGCGATTCCTCGAACACGCGGGTGACGCCCACGCTGGAGCCTTCGCAGGCCGGCTTCACGATCAACGGGAAGCCGATCTGCTTTGCCGCCACGTGCACGTCCGCACCACGCGGCAAGGCCACGAATTTCGGCGTCGGCAGACCGAGCGACTGCCACACGCGCTTCGAACGCGTCTTGTCCATCGACAACGCCGAGCCAAGCACGCCCGAGCCGGTGTATGGCACGCCCAACGCCTCCAGCGCGCCCTGCAAGACGCCGTCCTCGCCACCGCCATGCTGGCCGTGCAGGATGTTGAACACGCGCGCGAAGCGTTCGGTGCGCAGTGCGTCGAGCAGCGCCGGGATGCCGTCGACCGCATGCGCGTCGACGCCTCGCGCCTGGAGCGCCTCCAGCACGTTGCGGCCGGAATCCAGCGAGACCTCACGCTCGGCCGAGCTGCCGCCCATCGCCACGGCGACGCGACCGAACCGGGCAGGATCGCTGATTTTGTCCACGGTCACCTTCACGCTCACTTGTTCGTCCTCAGGTTGCCGGACTGGGCCATCTCCACCGCTGCCGCGCCGATGTCGCCGGCGCCCAGCAGCAACAGCAGGTCGCCGTCGCGCAGCAGCGCCGGCAGGGTTTCCTTGAGCTCGCGCGGATGCTCGACCAGCACCGGATCGACCTTGCCGCGCGCGCGCACCGCACGCGCCAGCGCGCGGCCGTCGGCACCGGCGATCGGCGCCTCGCCGGCCGGGTAGACGTCGGTGAGCACCAGCACGTCGACCTCGGCCAGCACGTTCGCGAAGTCGTCGAGCAGGTCGCGGGTGCGGCTGTAGCGATGCGGTTGGAAACCGACCACCAGGCGACGCTCCGGCCAGCCGCCGCGGGCGGCGGCGAACACGGCGGCCAGCTCGCGCGGGTGATGTCCGTAGTCGTCGACCAGCAGCACGCTGCCCTGGTCCAGCGCGATCTCGCCGCGCCGATGGAAGCGCCGGCCAACGCCCTGGAAATTCGCCAGCGCACGCGCCAGCGCTTCCGCCTCCACGCCCAACTGCCAGCCGATCGCGGCGGCAGCCAGCGCGTTCAGCACGTTGTGCCGGCCCGGCAGGTTGAGGGTCACCGGCAGCGTCTCGCTCCGCCCCGGCAGCAGCAGGTCGAAGCGCATCTCGAAACCATGCTGGCTCACGTTCAGCGCGCGCACGTCGGCATCCGCGGTGTCGATGCCGTAGGTCATCACACGGCGCGTGGTGGACTTGGCCAGCGCGGCCACTTCGGGATCGTCCACGCACAGCACGGCCAGACCATAGAACGGCAGGCGGTGCAGGAAGTCCGCAAACGCCTTCTTTACCTCGGCGAAATCGCCGTGGTAGTTCTCCAGGTGATCGACGTCGATGTTGGTGACCGCAGCGATCACCGGCGACAGCAGCAGGAACGAGCCGTCGGATTCATCGGCTTCCGCCACCAGGTACTGGCCGGTGCCGAGCCGCGCATTCGCGCCAGCCGCGTTGAGCTGGCCGCCGATCACGAAGGTCGGATCGTAGCCGGCTTCGGCCAGCACGCTCGCGGTCAGGCTGGTGGTGGTGGTCTTGCCGTGGGTGCCGGCGATCGCCACGCCGCGGCGGAAGCGCATCAGCTCGCCCAGCATTTCCGCGCGCGGGATCACCGGGATGCGCGCCGCGCGGGCGGCGACCAGTTCCGGGTTGTCCTGCTTGATCGCGCTGGAGGTCACCACCACGTCGGCATCACCGATGTTTTCCACGGCGTGGCCGACGTGCACGTCGATGCCCAGCTGCTGCAGCCGCTGCGCCGTCGGCGAGTTCGCCCGATCCGAGCCGGACACGGCGTAGCCGAGGTTGTGCAGCACTTCGGCGATACCGCTCATGCCGACGCCGCCGATTCCGATGAAATGGACCCGACGGAAGGTGCTCATCGGGTCTTCGTGTGCCTGCAGGCGACGCGGGGTCATGCGCTCACCTCCGGGCGGGCCGCCGCCAAGCAGGCGGCAGCGATGACTTGCGCGGCATCGGGTTTGGCCAACGTGCGCGCCGCCTCCGCCATCGCCAGCAAACGGCGGCGATCACCCAGCAGCGATTCCAACCGCTGCGCCAGAATCTGTACGTCCAGCTCACTCTCCTGAATCAGTTCGGCGGCGCCTGCGGCCACCAGTACTTCGGCATTGCGGGTCTGGTGGTCGTCCACCGCATGGGGAAACGGCACCAGCACGGCACCAAGACCAGCCGCCGCCAGCTCGGCCAGGGTCAGCGCGCCGGCGCGGCAGACCGCCAGATCGGCCCAGCCGTAGGTGCCGGCCATGTCGTCGACGAACGCCACCACCTGCGCCTCGACGCCGGCCTTCGCATACGCCGCGCGCGCCTCGTCCAAGCCGCGATTGCCGCACTGGTGCAGCACCTCGGGGCGTTGGGCCGGGGCCAATTGGGCCAACGCCTGCGGCAGCGCCAGGTTCAAGGCACGCGCGCCGAGGCTGCCACCCAGCACCAGCAGACGCGGCCTGCCGCCGCGCCCGGCCATGCGCTCGGTCGGCGGCGGCAGCGCAGCGATCGCCTCGCGCACCGGATTGCCGACCCACTCGGCGCGCGGCAAGGCATCGGCGAATCCGGCCAGCACACGCTTTGCCAGCCCGGCCAGTTTGCGGTTGGTGAAGCCGGCCACCCGATTCTGTTCGTGCACCAGCAGCGGCCGGCGCAGCAGCCATGCGGCGAGGCCGCCGGGGCCGGCCACGTAGCCGCCCATCGACAACACGCTGCGCGGTTGCACTTGGCGCAGCACGGCGAGCGAGGCGAACAGCGCACGCAGCAGCATCAGCGGCGCCAGCAGTCGGGTCCTGAGGCCCTTGCCGCGCAAACCGCCGACCGCCACCGTGTGCAGCTCGATCCGCTGCGCCGGCACCACCTTCGTTTCCATTCCGCCGACGGCGCCCAGCCACACCACCGGCACGCCCTGCACGCGCAGACACTCGGCCACCGCCAGGCCGGGGAAGATGTGCCCGCCAGTGCCGCCGGCCATGATCAGCACGGGCGCCTGCATGCTCATGCGGCCACCGCCTCGCGCGGCTTCGCCGCGACGTTCGCATCCGTGGCTGCCACCGCCGCCGGCATCCGCGTGGCCATCAGCCGCGCATCCAGCGCGCGGTTGATTTCGTAGGTGGCGCGCAGCAGCACGCCCGCCATCGCGCAGGTCAGCACCATCGAGGAGCCGCCGTAGCTGATCAGCGGCAGGGTCAGCCCCTTGGTCGGCAACGCGCCCAGGTTCACGCCGACCGACACGAACGCCTGCATCGCCAGCATCAGCGAAATGCCGAACGCGACGTAACCGGCGAAACGCTGGCCCACCTCGACGCCCTTCAACCCCAGGTACAGGCCACGTCCCACCGCCAGCGCGAACAAGCCGATCACCAGCACGACGCCGGCCAGGCCCAGTTCCTCGCCGATCACGGCAAAGATGAAGTCGGTATGCGCTTCCGGCAGATACGACAGCTTCAGCACGCTGGAGCCCAGCCCCACGCCGGTCCACTCGCCGCGGCCGATCGCCATCAGCGACTGGGTCAGCTGGAAGCCGTCGTTGAACGGATCCTTCCACGGGTCCATGAACGAGGTCAGCCGCTTCATGCGGTAGCTCTCGCCGGTGGCTGCCACGTACAGCAGCGGCATCAGCGGCAGGCCCATCAGGAACAGGAAGATCGGCCGCGCGCCGCCCAGCCAGACCATCGCGATGGTCACCGCGATCACCAGCGTGGCCGAGCCGAAGTCCGGCTGCGCCAGCAGCAGCAACACGATGACGCCGGCGACCAGCACCGGCTTGAACAGGCCCAGGAACTTGGTTTCCACGTTCTCGCGGTGACGCACCAGGTAGCTGGCGACGTAGACCACCAGAATGAGCTTTACCGCCTCCACCGGCTGGAACGTGGTGACCAGCAGGTTCAGCCAGCGCCGCGCGCCGTTGATGCGCATGCCGAAGTGCGGCAAGAACACCGCCAGCAGCATCAGGAACGCCAGCGCCAGCAGCGGGAACGCAAATTTCTCCAGCAGCTTCAGCTCGGTGCGCATCGCCATGCCGGCCGCGAACAGGCCCAGGCCGAGGAACAGCAGGTGCTTTTTCAGGAAATAGAACGCGCCGACATGCTGGCTGTCCGCCACCGCGATCGAGCTCGACGTCACCATCACCACGCCCACGCTGGCCAGCCCGACCAGCGCGACCAGCAGCCACAGGTCGAAGCTGCCGCGCGGTCCGGTCCGGCGTTTGGCCTGGGTGGTGTCGAAGTCGAACATCAGCGCACCTTCAACGTGGCAAGACCGACCAGCACCAGCACCACGCTGATGATCCAGAAGCGCACGATCACGCGAGGTTCGGGCCAGCCCTTCAGCTCGAAGTGGTGATGGATCGGCGCCATCCGGAACACGCGCTTGCCGGTGAGCTTGAAACTCGCCACCTGGATCATCACCGACGCGGTTTCCATCACGAACACGCCACCCATCACCAGCAGCACGATCTCCTGGCGCACGATCACCGCCACGCAACCGAGCGCGGCGCCCATCGCCAGCGCGCCCACGTCGCCCATGAACACCTGCGCCGGATACGTGTTGAACCACAGGAAGCCCAGCCCCGCACCGGCCAGCGCGCCGGTGAAGATCGCCAGTTCGCCGGCGCCGGGAATCGAGGGAATGCCGAGGTATTCGGAGAACACCTTGTTGCCGGCAAGGTAGGCGAACACGCCGAGCGCACCGGAAACCAGCACGGTGGGCATGATCGCCAGGCCGTCCAGGCCGTCGGTGAGATTCACCGCGTTGGAGAAGCCCACGATCATGAAATAGGCGATCACCACGAAGAACAGCCCCAGCGGCAGCGCCACGTGCTTGAACAGCGGCAGGTACAGCGCGGTTTCCGCCACCGGCAGGCCGGCGACGGACGCATGCGGCACGCCGTAGTACAGGAACAGCGCCGCACCGAGGCCGAACACCGACTGCCAGAAATACTTCCAGCGGCTGGCCAGGCCACGGCTGTCCCTCAGCACCAGCTTGCGGTAGTCGTCGTAGAAGCCGATCGCGCCGAAGCTCAGCAGCACCGCCAGCACCACCCATACGTAGCGGTTGTGCAGGTCGGCCCACAGCAAGGTGGCCACAGTGACCGAAAGCAGGATCATCACGCCGCCCATGGTCGGCGTGCCGGCCTTGACCAGGTGCGTCTGCGGGCCATCGCTGCGCACCACCTGGCCGGCCTTCAACGCGGCCAGGTGGTTGATCAGCCACGGCCCGCACAGCAGCGACATGGCCAGCGCGGTCAGCGCCGCCATGATCGTGCGGAAGGTGATGTACTGGAACAGGTGCAGCGCGGTGAAATGCCGTGCCATCCAGTCGGCCAGCTCAAGCAGCATCGGAGGCACCTCTCTTGTTCTTGTCCGCCGGGTCCGGATGACCGCCGAGCGCCGCCACCACCTGCTCCATCCCGGCGGAGCGCGAACCCTTCACCAGGCAGGTGACGCCCGCGTGCAGTTGTCCCCGCAACGCGGTGATCAGCGCGGCCTTGTCGTCGAAATGTTCGCCGCCCGCGCCAAACGCCTCGACCGTGGCCGCGCCGAGCGGACCGACCGCGAACAGCCGCTCGACACCGCGCTCGCGGGCGCGCTCACCGATGCCGGCGTGCAGCGCGCGCGCCTGCGCACCCAGCTCGGCCATGTCGCCCAGCACCAGCCAGCGCTCGCCGCCGGCCAGCAGCAAGGTGTCGATCGCCGCCGTCATCGAGCTGGGATTCGCGTTGTAGCTGTCGTCGATCAGGGTCCAGCCGCCGGCCATCGTCTCTCGGCGCAAGCGCCCGGCGACTCCACCCACCTGCTCCAGCCCGGCGACGATGGTGTCCAGCGACACCTCCAGCGCCAGCGCCACCGCCGTCGCGGCGAGCGCGTTGGCGATGTTGTGGCGACCTGGCAGCGGCAGCGCCACCTCGGCGTCGCCTTGCGGCGTGCTCAGCACGAAGCGCGAACCGTCCACGCGCTGCTCGACGATGTCGGCACCGACATCGGCCGGCTGCTCCAGGCCGAAGCGCAGTTGTCGGCGCGCACCAGCCAGGCCGGCGAAGAAACTGGCGAACGCGTCGTCGGCATTGATGACCGCGATGCCGTCGGCCGGCAGCGCCTGGTACAGCGCACCCTTGGTCTCGGCCACGCCCTCGATGCTGCCCATGCGCGCAAGGTGCGCCGGCGCGATGAGCGTGACGAGGCCGATATCTGGCCGTGCAATGGCAGCCAGGTAGGCAATGTCGCCGGGCTTGCCGGCGCCCATTTCCAGCACCGCGTATTCGGTGTCCCGCGGCATCGCCAGCAAGGTCAGCGGCAGGCCCAGTTCGTTGTTGTAGTTGCCTGCGCTGACGTGGGTGCGGCCGTGCCGCGACAGGATCGAGGCGACCAGTGTCTTCACCGTGGTCTTGCCGTTGGAGCCGGTGATGCCGACCACGCGCACGTCACGCTGGGCGCGCACCGCGCTGGCCAGGTCGCCCAGCGCCAGCTCCGCGTCGTTCACCAGCACCTGCGGCAGTTCGCTGTCGACCTTGCGCGTCACCAGCGCGGCGACGGCGCCACGCGCGGCAGCCTCGGCCAGGTAGTCGTGGCCGTCCGCCCGCTCGCCCCTGATCGCCACGAACAGGTCGCCGGGTTGCAGCTTGCGCGTGTCGATCGCGACGCCGGTAACTTCCACGTCGCTGCCGAGCAGGCGGCCATGGGTCCACACGGCAATGGCGCTCAGCGGCATCATGCGCGCGGCTCCTGGCTGATCCGTTCCAGCATGGCATGCGCCACCGCCAGATCGTCGAACGGGCGCTTGCCGGCGGCGCCTTCCTGGTAGGTTTCGTGGCCCTTGCCGGCGATCAGCACGGCGTCGCCGGACCGTGCCAGCTGCAGCGCGTCGGCGATCGCCACCGCGCGGTCGCGCTCGACGGCCATCGCGCGCGCCGCGGTCATGCCGCTGACGATCTGCGCCACGATCGCGTCGCCGTCTTCGCCACGCGGGTTGTCGTCGGTGACAATCGCCACGTCGGCCAGCCGCGCCGCGATCTCGCCCATCAGCGGACGCTTGCCCGCGTCGCGCTCGCCGCCGCAGCCGAACACGCAGATCAGCTTGCCGGCGCAATGCGCGCGGACGGCGGTCAGCGCCTGTTCCAGCGCATCCGGCGTGTGCGCGTAGTCGACCACCACCAGCGGCTGGCCGTGAAGGCCGCCGAGCCGGCTCATCCGGCCGTTGACCGGCTGCAACTGCTCGACGGCTTCGACGATGCGCGCGAACGGCTCGCCCAGCGCGCCAAGGCAGGCCACCACGGCGAGCAGGTTCGCCACGTTGAAGCGGCCGATCAGGCGGCTGCGGATCGCGCGCGTGCCCCACGGCGTGCGCAGCTGGAACGCCAGCCCCTCGGCCGAGGTGACGATCGCGCTGGCGGCAACCTCCGCCTCGCCGTCGCCGGCCATGCTGAAGCGCAGCCGCTGCACGCCGGCAGGGAGTTGCTCCGCCAGCTCGCGACCGAATGCATCGTCGATGTTGATCACCGCGCTGCGCAGGCCCGGCCAGGCGAACAGCTTCGCTTTCGCCGCGCCGTAAGCCGCCATGCTGCCGTGATAGTCCAAGTGGTCGCGGGTGAGGTTGGTGAACGCGGCCACCTCGAAGTCCACCGCGTCCACGCGGCCCTGCTCCAGCGCGTGCGACGACACTTCCATCGCCACATGGCTGACCGCAGCATCGCGGAACTCCGCCAGCAATTCCTGCACCGTCACGGCGTCCGGCGTGGTGCGTTCGCCCTCGCGCAGCTGGCTATGCACGCCGGTGCCGAGCGTGCCGATCGAGGCCGCGCGGTGGCCAAGCAGGGTCAGCGCCTGCGCCAGCAGCTGCACGCACGATGTCTTGCCGTTGGTGCCGGTGACACCGACCATCCGCATCGACTCGCTGGGACGATCGTAAAAACGCGCGGCGATCTCGCTGACCTGGCCATGCAGGCCATCGATCCACAGCGTCGGCACTTCCAGCGGCTCGGCTTCGTCGACCGCCGGCGCTTCCGCCAGCACCACCCGCGCACCGCGCTGCACCGCGCCGGCGGCGAACGTGATGCCGTGGGCCTGGCTGCCGCGCAACGCGAAGAACGCGTCGCCACGTCGCACCCGGCGCGAATCGAGGGTCAGGCCGGACACCACGATGCGACCGGCATCCGGCGCCGCGGCGATCTGCGTGTCGGCTATGCCCAGCAGCAACTGGTCGAGATGGCTGGTGCTCATCGCGTGCCCTCCTCGACCGGCGCATCATCGATCGGCGCCTCGACCGGCGGCTTGCTGCCGACCAGCCCGTCGACGTTCTGCAACGGCCCGCCCACATACCAGCGGCCGATGTTGTCCGGCGGCACGTCGAGCAGGCGCAGCGCCCCCTCCATCACCTTGGCGAATATCGGCCCGGACACGGTGCCGCCGTAGTAGCTGCCCCTCTGCGGGTTGTCGACCACCACCACCGCGGCCAGGCGTGGGTTCGACGCCGGCACGATGCCGGCAAACGCCGACGTGTAGTTGCTCTTGGCGTAGCCGCCCGCACTGGCCTTGTGCGCGGTGCCAGTCTTGCCGGCCACGCTGTAGTTGGCGATGCGCGCCAGCGTACCGGTGCTGCCGAGCCCGGTTACCGTCTCCATCATGCGCAGCAGCTGACCCGCCACCTCCGGCGAGATGATCTGCTTGGAGGCAACGTCGCCATCCTTGATGAAGCTGGGGTTGTGCATCACGCCGCCGTCGGCGATCGTGGCATAGGCATTGGCCAGCTGCAGCACGGTCACGTTGAGGCCGTAGCCGTAGCCGAGGATGGCCTTTTCCAGCGGACGCCAGCTGCGGCCGATGCGCAACGAACCGGCAGCCTCGCCGGGAAAACCGCTCTCGGTGCTGTTGCCGAAGCCGAACGCGCGGTAGGTGTCGTACATCAGCGAGGTGTCGAGCTGCATCGCGATGCGTGCCGCGCCCACGTTGCTCGACTTGGTGATCACGCCGGTCGGCGTCAGCACCCCGTAGTTGTGCGTGTCGTGGATGTCGTGGCCCTGGAAATACCAGTGGCCGCCGGTGGTGTCGATGAGCGGGCTGGTCGGCGTGTACTTGCCGCTGGACAGCGCCGCCGCCATCAGGATGGGTTTTACGGTGGAACCCGGCTCGAGCACGTCGGTCATCGCACGGTTGCGGCGCTGGCCCGGCTTGCTGCCACTGAGCGCATTCGGGTTGTAGGTCGGCAGGTTGGCCATCGCCAGCACTTCGCCGGTTTTCACGTCGAGCACCACGATCGAGCCGGAGTCGGCCTGGGACTTTTCCAGCGCGCTCTTCAGCTCGCTGTAGGCGAGGAACTGGATGCGCCGGTCGATGCTGAGGGTGAGGTTCTGCCCCGGCTTCGGCGCGCGCACCTGCTCGATGTCCTCCACCACGTGGCCCATGCGGTCGCGGATCACCCGCTTGGCACCGGGCTTGCCGGCCAGCCAGTCGTCGTAGGCCAGCTCCAGGCCTTCCTGGCCGCGATCGTCGATGTTGGTGAAGCCGAGCACGTGCGCGGTCACTTCGCCGGATGGGTAGTAGCGCTTGAACTCGCGCTGCCCGTTGATGCCGGGAATGCCCAGGTCCAGCACGGCCTGCGCTGCCGCCGGCGCCATCTGCCGGCGCAGGTAGACGAACTCGCGGTCGGAGCGTTGCGCCAGCTGCGCCTTCAGGCCGTCCGCGTCCACGCCCAGCGCCTGCGCCAGTTCGGGGATGCGCTCGTCGTTGTCCAGCACCTCGGACGGATTCGCCCAGATCGACATCATCGGGGTGGACACTGCCAGCGGTTCGCCATTGCGGTCGAAAATGGTGCCGCGCGATACCGGGATCGGCATCTCGCGCAGGAAGCGCGCGTCGCCCTGGCGCTGGTAGAACTGCTTGCGCACCACCTGCAGGTCGAACGCGCGCGCGACCAGGCCCACCGAGGCCAGGCCGAGCAGGGCGACCACCACCACCATGCGCCGTCGCGCACTGGGGCCAGCGCTGCGGCGCCGGCCGGACCTGGAGGGCGTGACGTGGCTGCGCCAGCTCATCGCAGCAACCGGATGTCTTGCGGACGCGGATTGACCATGCCCAGCTTCTGCCGGGCCTCGTCGTCGATGCGCCGCGGTTCGGCGTAGGTGGCCTGCTCCAGTTCGAGCTTGCCGTATTCAATGTTCAACTCGTCGCGCTGGTTCTGCAGCGCGGTCAGTTTGACGAACAGCACGCGGCTCTCGTGGCGCGTCCACACCACGCCGAGCGCGCTGGCCAGCACGGCGACCAGCAGCATCAGCAGGCACAGGGCGCCGATCGCCTTCATGCGCGCACTCCTTCCGGCAATTTTTCCGCCACGCGCAGCACGGCCGAGCGCGCGCGCGGGTTCACCGCCAGCTCGGCATCGGACGGGAACTGCGCCTTGCCGACCGCCGCCAGACGCGCCGGGGCGGCCTGTACCGGCGGCCCGCGGCGGCTGTTGTGCACGCGGCCGGAGTGGTCGCGGACGAACAGCTTCACTGCCCGGTCCTCCAGCGAGTGGAAGCTGATCACCGCCAGCCGGCCGCCGGGCTTGAGCCGTTCCAGCGCCGCGTCCAGCCCTTGCTGCAAAGCATCCAGCTCGCCGTTCACGCGAATGCGCAGCGCCTGGAAGCTGCGCGTGGCCGGATGCTTGCCCGGTTCGCGCCGGCCCGCCACACGCTCGATCAGCGCGGCCAGCTGGCCGGTGCGGATGAACGGCGTGGCGTCGCGGTCGGCCACGATGGCGCGGGCGATACGCCGGCTGTGGCGCTCTTCACCGTAGTGCCACAGCACGTCGGCGATCTCGCGCTCGCTGGCCTGGGCCAGGAAATCTGCCGCACTCTCGCCCTGGCTGGTGTCCATGCGCATGTCCAGCGGCGCATCGGCCATGAAGCTGAAGCCGCGCGCGGCTTCGTCCAGCTGCGGCGAGGACACGCCCAGGTCGAGCAGCACGCCGTCGAGGCCGGCCGCGGTCTCGTCCCACTCGGCCAGACTGGAGAAGTTGGCATGCTTGATCGCCACCCGCGGATCACCCGCAAACTCGGCCTGCGCCGCGGCGATCGCGGTGGGGTCGCGGTCCATCAGCAGCAGCCGGCCGTCGGGACCGAGCCGCGACAGAACCGCGCGAGCGTGACCGCCGCGACCGAAGGTTCCATCGAGATAGCGCCCGCCCGAATGCACGGCGAGTCCCTCCACTGCTTCACCCAGCATCACCGGGATGTGCCGCAACTGCTGCTCGGCCATGCCGCACTCCCGCTCCCGTCCCGCCAAATTCGATTGCCTCACCGTTGCCGGTTAAAGGCGAAGATCCGCCATGTGTTCCGTGATTTCGTCCTCGCCAATGACCTGGCGGATCTTGGCCAGATGGGCCTGTTCGCTCCACAGCTCGAACTTGTTGCCCATGCCCAGCAGCACCGCCTTCTTCTCGATACCCGCCGCGGCGCGCTGACTGGCCGGCAGCAGGACCCGCGCCGCGCCATCAGGCTCGACCACGGCCGCGGCACCGACCAGCTTCATCTGCATGTCGCGATGGGCCGCCTTGACCTTGGGCAACGCGTTCACCTGGTCGCGCACCTGCTCCCACTCGGCGTGCGGAAACAGCCACAGGCAACCCGGTTCGAACGGGTTGTAGGTGATCACCAGACGATTCGCGCACTCGCCCGCCACCTGCTCCCGATAGGCGGTCGGAATGGTCAGGCGACCCTTGTCGTCGATGGTGATGGCGGTTTCGCCCTGGAACACGATCAGCAGACTCCACTAAAACCCACGATTTCACACTGGAGCCCACGATAATCTCGCCCTATGAGACTGTCAAGGGAATTTCGCTTGTGAATCAAGGAGAAAGGCGAAGTTGTGGCGGTAATTCCAGCGCTTTCTCACGAACCTTTGCAAGGTGTTTGAAAGCAAGGGATTTTTTGATTTTCAATCAACACCAATTCGGCGTTGGTGAGGATTAAATCGGAGTTGCCGGCCACGCCGCGATGAACCAGCGTTTATCCGAACGCACTGCCCCACATCACCACCGGCGTGGACGCTTGCCACGCCGGTGGTGAACTCGTGAAAAAGTGGAGTCGGCCTGTAAGCCGGGTTCTGTACGTCTTGCGACGCGACAGTCATTCCTCTCGGCCAGACGTCGCCGTCTGGCTCCAGCAACCTACCCGGGAACAACGCGGGCCGCGTTATCGTTCCCCTATTTGGTCTTGCTCCGAGTGGGGTTTACCGTGCCGTACGACGTTGGCCCCGTACGCGGTGCGCTCTTACCGCACCCTTTCACCCTTACCACGCACATCCGAAGATGCCGTTCGGCGGTCTGCTCTCTGTTGCACTGGCCGTCAGCTCACGCTGCCCAGGAGTTACCTGGCACTCTGCCCTATGGAGCCCGGACTTTCCTCGATGCACTTGCGTGCGACGCGACTGCCCGGCCGACTCCACTGCCGATTGTACTCCACGCGAAGCCTCAGCCCTCGTAGAGCAGCTTGCGCGGCGCGCCGGTGATCGCGGCCGCCAGCTTCGCCGCCTTCGCCGGCGGCAGTTCCTCGCGCAGGATCGCGAAGATGCGCTGGCCCTCGACCAGCTTCGCATCGGCTTCTTCGCCACGACCGGCTACCAGGATCACGCATTCGCCACGCTGCTGGTCGGGATCGGCGGCGACCCGCGCCGCCAGTTCCGCCAGCGGCTCGCCCAGCACGGTCTCGAACATCTTGGTCAGTTCGCGCGCCAGCACCGCCTCGCGGTCGGCGCCAAACACGTCGCGCATGTCGGCCAGGCTCTCGGCGACCCGATGCGACGACTCATAAAAGATGACGGTGCGCGCGTCACCCGCCAGCTCCTGCAGCCGGCTGCGCCGCGCCACGGCCTTCGGCGGCAGGAAACCCTCGAACACGAAACGATCGCTGGGCAGGCCGGCTACCGACAGCGCGGCGATCGCCGCGCAGGCGCCCGGCACCGGAATGCAGCGGATGCCAGCGGCGCGCGCGGCGCGCACCAGCCGGAAACCCGGGTCGCTGATCAGCGGCGTGCCCGCATCGGAGATAAGCGCCACCGCGTCGCCGCCCTGCATCCTGCGCACGATCGCTTCCACCGCATCGCGCTCGTTGTGCTCGTGCAGCGCGATCAGCGGCGTGGCGATGTTGTGATGCACCAGCAGCGGCCGGCTGTGGCGGGTGTCTTCGGCGGCGATCACCGCCACCGCGCGCAGGGTCTCGATCGCGCGAGCGGACAGGTCGTCACGGTGGCCGATCGGCGTGGCGACCACCCACAGGCAGCCTGGCTGAATTAAGAGCCTGTTCATGATCTCCAAGTACCCCGCGTTGTCATCGAGTGGCCGCCAGGTGGTAGTGCGTGGCGCAGCGCCCGACTGGCCGTCAGGCCAAGCCGCGCGCTGCCGCCTGCCGGCCACTCGATGGCAACCCCAGCACCTATCAATTCCGGGGCCGGGTCTGTTTGCGCGCAGGCCGGCGTCATCACTCGGTCGTGGACGGACGTCCACTCCTTCGTTCTTCCTTGGCCTGCGCACAAACAGCTCCCAGCGCGGGGCACTTGGAGATCATGAACAGGCTCTAATGACATCTGCGAACTCCTGCACCGTGGGACGACAATTCGATCCGCTATGATCGCGCATTGACGACCATGACGAACAAGGGATTTCCCATGCGCTTCATGCGCCTTTCGCGCGTCGCCGCGACCGGACTGCTGTTTTCGCTGGTGCTGGCCGCCTGCGTACCGGCGAACGCACCGCGCTCGCCGGCCGAACTCGCCGCCGCGCAAAGCGCCGAGGCGCTGTCGCGGCAAGGCCAGTTCGACCAGGCCGCCCAGGCGTGGCTGGCCCTGGCCACGCAGTCGCGCGGCCACGCCGACAGCTACCGATTGCTGGCCGCCGAAGCATGGCGCGAGGAAGGCCAGCTCGAACGCGCCGCGCCCGTGCTGTCCAGCATCAAGCGTCAGCACCTGAGCGGAGACGAGCCACTCCGGCTCGACCTGCTGCTGGCCGAGCTGGCGCTCGACCGGCACGATGCCGCGACTGCGCTGCGGCTGACCACGCAACCGAACGTCATGACGCCACCCGCATTGCAACTGCGCCTGCTGGAATGGCGTGCCCGCGCCATGGCCGCCAGTGGCGACAACTGGGGCGCCGCACGCACCCGCGTGCAGATGGACGGCCAACTTAGCGGCTACGACCACACCCAGAACCGCCAGCAGATTCTCGAGCTGCTCAACCGGGTTGGCGTCGCGTCGCTCAAACAGCGCGCCGCCGCGATGCAACGCGGCGACCGCATGCTGCCATGGGTGAATGAGGCGTTGAGCCAGCTCGGCGTCGCCGTGGCGCAACCGCCGCCGGACCTGCAGCAGCCGGTCGGCACCCTGCTGCCCGGCGCCGACGCCAACGTGCGCGAAGGCTACAAGGTGCCCAGCCAGGTTGCCCTGCTGCTGCCTGGCAGCGGCAGTTACGCCGCGGCCAGCACGGCGATCCGCGAAGGTTTTTTTGCGGCCTATCTGGACGCCGGGCGCAATCACGCGCCGCGCCCATCGGTGCGCGTGTACGACAGCCAGGGCACCGCCGACGGCGCGGTCAAGGCCTACCAGCAGGCCGTCAGCGACGGTGCCCGGCTGGTGGTCGGTCCACTGACCCGCGGTGAAGTCGCCGCGGTGTTCAGCCAAGCCCGGCTGCAAGTGCCGCTGCTGGCGCTGAACCATCCGGACGACAAGCAGCTGCCGGCCGGCGACGCCAGCGAATTCGGCCTGCTGCCGGAAACCGAGGGCGCCCAGGCTGCCGATCACATGGTCGAGCGCGGCTTGCGCCGAATCTACGTGCTGATTTCCACCGACGACTTCGCGCAGCGCGCCGCCGGCGCGTTCAAGGCTGAACTGGAGGCGCGTGGCGGCCAGCTCGCCGGCACGATCACCTTGCCGCCGGGCGCCACCAGCTACGCCAGCATCATCGCCGACCTGAAACTCCCCACCGCCTCCACGCCTGCGCCCGGCAGCGCCAGCGCCCCGGCTGAAAGCAGCGCCGCGAACGACGTCGGCATCTTCATCAGCATGCGCCCGCGCGATGCGCGCCTGCTGCTGCCGCAGTTGCGCATCGCGCAGGTCAATCTGCCGGTGATCGCCACTTCGCACGTTTATGAAGGCAGCGATGACGCCGCCGCGAATCGCGACCTGGACGGCGTCGAGTTCTGCGATGCGCCGTGGCTGTTCGACGCCCAACCGGGCCTGCCGAACCACGACAGGATCGCCGCACGCCTCCCGGCCGCCCGCGGCGGCGCCGCGCGGCTGTTCGCCTTCGGCATGGACGCGTGGAACCTGGTGCCTTATCTGGACTGGTTGCGTGCGCACCCTGGCAGCTACATGCCAGGCGCCAGCGGCCAGCTCGCCGCCGACCAGTTCGGGCGGGTGCGTCGCGTGCTGATCTGGGCAAGGTTCCAGGACGGCCTGGCCCGACCGCTGGGCGGCAGCCTGCAGATGGACGACGTGCCGGCGAGTGCGCCACCTGCCACGACCGAGCCGCCGCCGTCCAACTCTTCGTCGAGCGGGGCCCTCCAGCCGGCGGCGGGCTGATGCGCGCCGCCGGCGACGGCTTCGAGCAGCGCGCCTGCGGCGAACTCGAACGCGCCGGCCTGAAGCTGCTGGCGCGCAACTACACCACTCGCCACGGCGAGCTGGACCTGGTGATGCGCGACGGCGACACCGTGGTGTTCGTCGAGGTGCGCTATCGCCGGAGCGCCAGCCATGGCGACGCCGCCGCCTCGATCACCGCGACCAAGCAGGCGAAACTGGTCCTGGCCGCGCAGCATTGGCTGGCTGCGCATCCGCAACACGCGCAGCGCAGTTGCCGCTTCGACGTGGTCAGCTACGACGGCCCGCCGGATGCGGTCCGTTGCCAATGGCTGCGCGGCGCGTTCGAAGCCGGCTGACCTGACCCGCCTGATCTGGCGCAGAAAATTCTTCCCGCGAGTGGATTACGCTTTGCCGATGCATCTGCCCGCCGAACTGCGCGCCCGCCTGCGCGAGACCTTTACCCTCGACGCACTTGCCATCGGCGACGCGGAACGGATTGCGTATTCGTACGACAACTCGCGTCGGCATGCGCTGCCCGATGCGGTGGTGTTTCCCACCGAACATGCCCAGGTCGAGGCGCTGGTGCAGGCCTGCCGCGCGCACAGGGTTCCGGTGATCGCGCGCGGGCGTGGCAGCAACACCACCGGCGCCACAGTGCCGGTGGATGGCGGCGTGGTGGTGAGCTTCGAACGGATGAACCGGATCCTGCGCATCGATCCGGACAACCGCCTCGCCGTGGTCGAGCCGGGGGTATTGAACGGCGAGCTGCAGCAGGCACTCGCAGCCCTCGGCTTCTTCTGGCCGCCCGACCCCTCCTCGGCGCCCTGGTGCAGCATCGGCGGCAACCTGGCCTGCAACTCGGCCGGGCCGCGCACGGTGAAATACGGCAGCCCGCGCGAGAACACGCTGGGCCTGCGCGCGGTCGCCGGCAGCGGCGAAGGCTTCCGCTGCGGTACGTACACCAGCAAGGGCGCGACCGGATACGACCTGACCCGCCTGCTGATCGGCTCGGAAGGCACCCTGGCGCTGATCACCGAAGCCACCCTGAAACTCACCCCGAAACCGTCGGCGGTGCGCACGCTGCGCGCCACCTATCGCGATGTCGGCGCGGCGGCGCGCGCAGTGGCGCGGATCATGGCGCAGCCGGTGACGCCGTGCGCGCTCGAGTTCATCGACGACGTGGCCCTGAAGCTGGCGCACGCGCACGGCGGCGACAGCGTGCCGCTGGCCGGGGCGATGCTGATGGTCGAGGTGGACGGCGAACCGGCCACCCTGGGTTCGGCGGTCGACGCGGTTTCGGCCGCGGCGCGCGGCGACGGGCTGGAAGAACTGCGCGTCGCCGAAACCGCCGAGGAAACCCGCGCGTTGTGGGCCGCGCGCAAGGCGCTGTCGCCGGCGCAGCGTACGATCTCGCCGCACAAGATCAACGAGGACGTGGTGGTGCCGGTCAGCCGCCTGCCTGAGCTGGTCGACGGGATCAAGCAGCTGTCGGCGAAGCACGACGTGCCGATCGTCAGCTTCGGCCACGCTGGCAACGGCAACCTTCATGTGAACCTGCTGCCGCGCGACGACGCCGAACGCGCGCGCACGCACGCGTGCCTCGCCGACCTGTTCACGCTGGTGATCTCGCTCGATGGCACGCTCTCCGGCGAGCACGGCATCGGCTTGGTCAAGCGCGAGTTCATGCCGCTGGCGCTGGAACCGGCAACGCTGGGATTGATGCGCAACATCAAGGCCGCCTTCGACCCGGACGGCATCCTCAACCCGGGGAAGTTGCTGCCTTGATGACGGGGAATCGGGCGTCGGCTGGCGTGGAAACATTGCTGTCCGAGATCCGCGCGTGCCGGATCTGCGCGGCGCATCTGCCGCTGGGGCCGCGACCGGTGCTGCAGGCGTCCGCGACGTCGCGGCTGCTGGTCGTCAGCCAGGCGCCAGGGCGCAAGGTGCACGAGACCGGCATCCCGTTCAACGACCCCAGCGGCGACCGCCTGCGCGACTGGCTGGGGATCGACAAGGCCACGTTTTACGACGCCCGTCGCGTGGCGATCGTGCCGATGGGTTTCTGCTTTCCCGGCACCGGCCGTGGCGGCGACCTGCCGCCGCGGCCCGAATGTGCGCCGACCTGGCATCCGCGCCTGCTGCCGCTGCTGAAGCAGGTGCGGCTGACCCTGGTGATCGGCCAGTACGCGCAGGCCGGCATCCTCGGCGTCACCCGCGGCACCCGCCTCACCGACACCGTGCAGGCTTGGCGCGAGCATCTCGCCCATGGCCGCCTGCCGCTGCCGCATCCCAGCCCGCGCAACCGGCTGTGGCTCGCGCGCAATCCATGGTTCGTATCGGAACTGCTGCCGGTACTGCGCGAACGCGTGGCCGCGGCACTGCGTACAGCGGACTGATCGCACGCCGCAGCACGCCTTGCCGGCCGCCCGCCGATTCATCTACCCTGCCCGGGCTTCATGGCCACGGGGCAGTTCCCTCGGCCTTTCCTGGGGAACCCGACATGCTGGATACCGCTCGATGAGCATCAAGCTCCGCCTCGTGGCAATGAATTTTCTGCAGTTTTTCGTATGGGGCGCGTGGCTGATCACGATCGGCGCGTACTGGTTCCAATACCGGCACTGGTCCGGCGCGCAGTTCGGCGCGATCTTCTCGACCATGGGCATCGCCTCGCTGTTCATGCCCTCGCTGATGGGCGTGATCGCGGACAAGTGGCTCAACGCCGAGAAACTCTACGGCCTGCTGCACATCGGCGGCGCGATCGTGCTGTTCATCGTGCCCTCGATCGACAACCCGAACGCGCTGTTCTGGGTGATGCTGCTCAACATGATGTGCTACATGCCGACGATCTCGCTGGCGATCGCGGTGGCCTACAACGCGTTGAAGACCGACGGCGCGGACGTGGTGCTGGTGTTCCCGCCGATCCGCGTGTGGGGCACGGTCGGTTTCATCGCCGCGATGTGGACGGTGAGCCTGCTGCACCTGGAAACCTCCGGCCGGCCAGTTCTACGTGGCCTCCGGCGCGTCGCTGCTGCTGGGCCTGTACGCGTTCACCCTGCCGAAGTGCCCGCCACGCCTGCGCGGCCAGGCGCACAAGTCCTGGCTGGATACGCTGGGCCTGACCTCGTTCGCGCTGTTCAAGAACAGCAAGATGGCGATCTTCTTCCTGTTCGCGATGATGCTGGGCGCGGCGCTGCAATTGACCAACGCCTACGGCGACACCTTCCTGCACGACTTCGCCAGCGTCGACGCATACAAGGGCATGCTCGCGGTGCGCTACCCGGCGATCATCATGTCGATCTCGCAGGTTTCCGAAACGCTGTTCATCCTGGCCATCCCGTTCTTCTTCAAGCGCTTCGGCATCAAGACGGTGATGCTGATCAGCATGGTCGCCTGGGTGCTGCGTTTCGGCCTGTTCGCCTACGGCGACCCGGGCCCGGGCCTGTGGATGATCGTGCTGTCGTGCATCGTCTACGGCATGGCGTTCGACTTCTTCAACATCTCCGGCTCCCTGTTCGTCGAGGAGCAGAGCGACCCGGCCATCCGTGCCAGCGCGCAGGGCCTGTTCATGCTGATGACGAACGGCATCGGCGCGATCCTGGGCAGCTCGATCAGCGGCGTGATCATCGACCTCTGGTTCACCCACGCCGACGGCAGCAAGGACTGGCACGGCATCTGGACCACGTTTGCGTTGTATTCGCTGGTGGTGGCGGTGCTGTTCGCGATCTTCTTCAAGCACCAGCATGTGCGCGGCACCGCATTGCCGCCGGACGGCCCGCTGCACGCGTAGGCGGCTCGGCGCGGGCGTGGGCCGGCCATGTCGGCCGCGCCCGGAGTATCGAGAACTCCGGCGCCACCGATATCGCAATGACCGGCGGCGGCAACCGCCAGGCGGTCAGAAACGGCCTTCGGTGGCCTCGTAGACGGTATCGCGCAACGCCACCAGCTTCGGGCCGAAATCCCGGGTCAGCTTCTCGCGCGTCATCATCGACACGCGGCCGCTGCAGTTGAATGCCAGTACACGGGTGCGGTCGGCCGAAACCATCGGCACACCGATCGCATAGATGTCCGGATTCCAGTCGCCCAGCGAAAAGCAGAAACCGAAGCGCTCATACTCCTGCCGCGCGCCCACGATGCCCGCACGGATCCGCGGCCACTCCGCCGGCTCGCACTCGCGCTCGAGTTCGCTCAACCGGGCCTCGAACACTTCCGGCGGACGCGCGGCCAGATCGGCCCTGCCCAGCGCGGTGGAACCGTGCGGCACCCGCGCTCCTGTTTCGAGTTTGATCTGGAACGTCGGGTCGCCCTGGCACACCTCGAGCACCACCATGCGCAGCCCGTCGGCGACACCCAGCATCACCGCCGACTGCGTATACGTGGCCAGCTCCTGCATCAACGGGCGGGCAATCGACAGCATGTCATTGCCTTTCACGAAAGCATGCCCCAGCGCCAGTACGCCGGTGCCCAGTGCGTATTTTTCCTCCAGCGGCGAGTAGCTCAGATAGCCCAGCGAGGACAGCGTGAATGCGAGCCGCGACACCGTCGACTTGGGCAAGCCGGTGCGCCGGGCAATTTCCTGATTGCCCAGGTAATGCTCGTCGCGTTCGAAGCAGCGCAGGACCGCGAACGCCCGCGCCACCGCGCTGACGAACTGCGGATGATCCGCCGCCACCGCACTGCTGAAGGCGTCGTTGCTGCGCCTGGGATTACCCATCCTGCTCACCTCGATCGATCCGGGGCCCTGAGCGGCAGCTACCGCGGGTCCATGAATGAAATCCGTGGCCATTGGCCCGGGCCAGAGTCCGGGCAGCGTCCAGGGACGGTTAACCCATCACCATTGCAAGAAATAACGTCAACTTCTTGCGGTTTCCTCACACTTTCGCCATTGTTGGTTCAATTTTTGTATCGAGAAACATAGTTCCATTGTACGGAACTAGACAACAGCTTCCAGCAGCCGGCGCCATGCGTCTGGCGGTCCGGCCAACAGGGCGGCAGCCGGTGACCGACCGCCGAAACGGAATGACCAACGGCAGCGGCGCCAGCGGAAACGAGCCATCGGGGATTTCACGGAACCAGTTTCATCACGCAAGGGGGAAGGCATGGCAATACATCATCACCACCGACAAGTGCTGGCGCTGTCGATTTTCGCCGCGCTGATGGCGATCCAGGCGCCACTGGCGCAGGCGCAGGATTCCTCGCCATCCGGCGACGGCTCCCGAACCCAGCCAGCGGATCCGGCGGCGGACACCGGCAAGGCAACCACGCTGAGCGCCATCACGGTGCGCGCACAGAAACGCGAGGAACTGCTGCAGGATGTGCCGATCACCATGGCGACGCTGCCCGAGCAGTTGTTGCAGGACACCGGGGTGCACGACATCAAGGACTTGCAGACCCTGGTGCCCACCTTGTTCGTCACCAGCACCACCTCGGAGACGCAGACCACTGCACGCATCCGCGGCGTCGGCACGGTCGGCGACAATCCCGGCCTGGAATCCTCGGTGGGCATCGTGATCGACGGCGTGCTAGCGCGCGCGCAACGGCGTGGCTTCGGTGACCTTGGCGAGCTCGAGCAGGTCGAGGTGCTGAAGGGTCCGCAGGGCACCGTGTTCGGCAAGAACACCTCGGCCGGCCTGATCAACGTGATCACCAAGCGGCCCAGCTTCAAGGAGGAAGGCAACCTCGAGTTCACCGTGGGCAACCATGGCGCCGCGGGCGTGGCCGGCTCGTACAACAACAAGCTGAGCGACTATGCCGCATTCCGCATCTATGCCGTCGACCGCAAGCGCGACGGCTTCAATCACGTCAACACCGGCACGGGACCGCGCACGCTCACCCGCGACGGCGATCAGGACTTCCACTCGGTCCGCGCACAGTTGCTGATCACGCCGAGCAAGAACGTCGACATCAACATCATCGGCGACTACACCCAGCGCAACGAGAACTGCTGCGTCGGCGTCACCGTGGTGCGCGGTCCCACCGCAGCGATCGTCAACGCACTGGCCGGCGGCAACGGCGTGATCCCGGCCGTGGATATGGACAAGCGGCTTGCCTACAGCAATCGCGACACGACCCAGAAAATCACCGACAAGGGGCTGTCGGCCGAAGTCAACTGGAACACGTCGTGGTTCGGCAATGCCACGCTCACCTCGATCACCGCGCTGCGCAACTGGGACGCCATCGGCGGCGCCGACCTCGACTTCAGCGGCGCCGACATCTGGTACCGTCCATACGGTGCGGACGACAACTCGGTGCGTTTCAAGACCTTCAGCCAGGAACTGCGCCTGGCCGGCAGCGCGGACCGCCTCGACTGGATGGTCGGCCTGTACTACGACAACGAGAAACTGCAGCGCCACGATGCGGTGACGCTGGGGGCGGCGTATGAGCCCTACCTTTCCACAGCGTTGCTCAACGACATCGCCGCGTCGTTCCCTCCCGGCCTGGTCAATACCGCCGGTGCCGCGACCTTCCTCTCGCAGGCCAGCGGCAGGCCGTACGGAACGTCGTTCGCCGGCGCGGCATCGCACGACCGCTGGAAGCAGGATGCGAAGAGCACGGCTGCCTTCGGCAATGCCACGTTCCACGCCACCGACAAGCTGGCGTTGACCCTGGGCCTGCGTTACACCCACGAGAGCAAATCGGTCGATTCGTTCTACAGCAACCCGAACGGTGGCCTGGGCTGCGCGGCCGCGCTGACCAATCCGAACCGGGTCGGCGGGGCGCTCGCCGCCCGCGGCGTGCCGGCACCGTACATCGCCGCGATCGTGCCGACGGTGATCGGCTACATGTGCCTGCCATGGGCGAACACCCAGTTCAACGGCCGCAGCACCACGCAGGACTTCACCGCCAACGAATGGTCGGGCACGTTCAAGGCCGCCTATCGCTGGACCGACGGCGTCATGACCTACGCCTCGGCCGCGCGCGGCTACAAGGCTGGCGGCTTCAACCTGGACCGTGTGCAGTCGGGCAACGGCCTCAGCAACGGGCCGGCCGGCATCACCCCGGTCAGCGATACCTCGTTTCCGGGCGAATTCGTGAAAAGCTACGAGCTGGGCACCAAGACCAACTGGCAAGACGGCAACCTGCTGCTCAACGCGGCGCTGTTCCACTCGAAGTACACCGACTTCCAGCTCAACAGCTTCCTGGGCACCAGCTACGTGGTGCGCTCGGTTCCCGAGCTGACCACCAAGGGCATCGACGCGGATCTGCTCTGGCAGACCCGGGTGCCGGGGCTGTCGCTGCAGGCCGGCGCGACCTACACCGACGCGAAATACGGCAACGAGCCGCTGCCTGACGCCGCGCTGGCACTGGTCCCGGGCAATACCGCCGGCTTCGCGCCGAAATGGGCGCTCACCGGCGGCGTGACCTACCAGTGGAACTTCACCGACTACCTGACGGGACGCTTCAATGTCGGCGCCAAGCACATGACCGAGTACAACACCGGCTCGGACCTGAACCCGTACAAGATGCAGGCGGCGTACACCCTGCTCAACGCGCGCCTCGTCGTCGGTGCGGTCAGCAAGCGCTGGCAGGTGGAGTTGTGGGGCAACAACCTCACCAACCGCACGTACAAACAGGTGGGCTACGACGCACCGATCCAGCCGGGCTCGATCAATGCGTTCCTGGGCGCCCCGCGCACGTTCGGCCTGACCGTGCGCGGTTCGCTGTAACCGCCATCCGGGAAGCCGCCCGGCGGCGGCTTCCCGGATCACTCACAGTGGAGCGAATGCAGATCGGCTCCGGCACTTCGAATCGCCGGCGGAGCTTCCCGCCGGCGACGTTCGCAGCCGGGGGGCGAATTTTCACACGCTCTCAGTGCAGCAGCGCGCTGGCCACCACCCGGTCGCGCCCAAACGACTTGGCCGAGTACAGCGCCGCATCCGCGGCACGCATCCAGCTGCCGAGGTCGTGGCAACGGTCGCCGTCGAACAGCGCCACACCGATGCTGACCGTGACCCGGTCCAGCGGCACCGCCGCCGGCAGCGACAGCGCGGCGACACCGGCACGCAGGGTCTCGGCCAGACGCAGGCCGGCCTCGGCGCCCAGCGCCGGGCACAACACGGCAAATTCCTCTCCACCGATGCGGGCGATGCGGCCGACGTCGGCGATCGCGCCGCTCAGGTACTCCGCCACCATCGACAACACCCGATCGCCCTGCGGATGGCCGGCGCTGTCGTTGACCTTCTTGAAGTGATCGAAGTCGATCAGCATCAGCACATGCGCGTTGCCCGGGGCTTGGCCTTCATCGAGCAGGGCGGCGGCGCGTTGCATGAAGGCGCGGCGATTGTCGATGCCGGTGAGCGGATCGCGCAGCGCCTGGACTCGCAGTTCGGATGCATACCGGCGCTGCACGCGCAGCAGCAGGTACAGCAAACCGGCGATCAGGACCAGCGCCACACTGGCCCCCTTGGTCAGCATGCCGACCAGCGCCTGACGCCGCTGCACTTCGACGTGCTCGGCCGCCTCGGCCTGTGCCGTCTTGAGTGCCAGCTCCTGCAGTCGATTCTGGTGCTCGAGGGTCCGGATGCGCAGCTCGTTTTCGCGTGCGGCATAGCGCGTCTCCAACGACGCCTCGTCCGAACGCAGCGCCCTGGCATTACGCTCACCAAGCAGGCGGATGACTTCGCGTGCATCATCCAGCGCCTGGCGCGGCCGACCAGCCTGTTCGGCCATCCGGCTGCGGCGCTCCAGCAGGTCGGGCAGCAGGCCATCCATCTTCGCGGCGCGGGCATCGCCCACCGCGGCACTGATCGTGGACAACGCCAGCTCCGACTGGCCCAGCGCCGCATGCGCGAGAGCGACGTTCGCGCGCGAAATCAGCGCGTCACTGAGCCGGCCAGCGGCCTGCTCCTGCGCCAGCGAGGCCTGCGACAGCGACAGCGCCTCCCTGGCCCGACCGACCTTCAGATACATCTGCGCCAGGTTGTCGCCCACCATCACCACCATCTGCTCGGCGCCGAGGCTGGCGAAGTGCTGGCGCGAACGCCGATAGAGTTCGATCGCCTTCTCCGGCTGACCCAGGTTGGCGAAGTTCACGCCTTGGTCGTTCTCGGCCTCGGCCAGCCCCCAGATGTCGCCCAGGGCGCGATAGGCGGCTTGCGCCTGCTCGCACAGCGGCATCGCGTTGCTGGCCTTTTCGCTCATGGCATAGGCGTCGCAGAGGTTGTACTTGGCCCAGGCGATGATTTCTGGATCGGTCGCGTCCTGCACCTTCGCGGCCGCGCGCAAGGCCTCGCTGATGCCATCGCCGTCGCCGCTCGCGATCAGATGACGCGAGCGCAGGAATCCCGCGGAGGCCGCCGCCAGGTCGTCGTGCCGCGCCGCGGCCAGGCTGTCCAGCCGCAGCAACGCCTCGGTCAGGGCGGTGTCGTCATTGACGTTGACCGCTGCCGTGCCCATCAGCCACAGCAGATCGCGCTCCTGCGCCGGCGTCGCGTTGCCGCCCAGTTTGTCCAGCTGCTGGCGCATGTCGACGATCAACCCGTGCGGATCGGTTGCCGTGCGATAGCGCAGCGCGTCACGTTCGGGCACGGCAACGCCGGCATGCGCAAGCATCGCCAGCAGGTACAAACCGGTTATCAGCATCCCCCGCATCGCAGCCTTCCCCTAGCGGGCACGAACGACCTGCATTCTCCGCCATGCCGCGGCACAAGCAAGCACGCAATTGCCGCACCGAGGCTGCAGTTAGAATAGCCGGATGCGCATAGGCCCCTACCTGATCGAACCAGCCGTGGTGCTCGCCCCGATGGCGGGCGTCACCGACAAGCCGTTCCGCCTGCTGTGCAAACGGCTCGGCGCGGGCCTGGCCGTGTCCGAGATGACCAGCGCCGACCCCACCCTGTGGCAGACGCGCAAGTCGCTGCGCCGGATGGACCATGCCGGCGAACCGGAGCCGGTCAGTGTGCAGATCGCCGGCTACGACCCGGCGATGCTGGCCGAGGCGGCGCGCTTCAACGTCGCCAACGGTGCGCAGATCATCGACATCAACATGGGCTGCCCGGCGAAGAAGGTGTGCAATGTGTGGTCGGGCTCCGCGCTGCTGCAGGACGAGCCGCTGGTGGCGCGCATCGTCAAGGCGGTGGTCGATGCGGTCGAGGTGCCGGTGACGCTGAAGATCCGCACTGGCTGGAATCGCGACAACCGCAATGCGCTGAACATCGCCCGCATCGCCGAGGATGCCGGCATCGCCGCGCTGGCCGTGCATGGGCGCACCCGCGCCGACAAGTACGAAGGTGAGGCCGAATACGCCACCATCGCCGCGGTGAAGGCCGCCGTGCGCATCCCGGTGCTGGCCAACGGCGACGTCTGCACGCCGCAGCGGGCGAAGCACGTGCTTGCCGTCACCGGCGCCGACGCGGTAATGATCGGCCGCGGCGCCCAGGGCCGGCCATGGATCTTCCGCGAGATCGCCCACTACCTCGCCACCGGCGAACTGCTGCCCGAGCCGGAGCCGGCCGAGGTCGCCGCGATCCTGCTCGGCCACCTGGAGCACCTGCACGCGTTCTACGGCGAACCGGCCGGCGTGCGCATCGCGCGCAAGCACCTGGGCTGGTACGCCAAGGATCGGCCCGAAAATGCCGCCTTCCGCCAGATCGTCAACCGCGCCGAGAGCGCCAGCGAGCAGTTGCGCCTGACCCGCGACTACTTCGCCGCGCTGCAGGAAGAGGCACGCCTGGCAGCCTGAGCGCACGCTCCGCCGAAAACCGGCAATCGCCCTCCCCGCCACCATGGCGGAGGAGTACCGTGGCAAGCAGAGGCGGCTCCTTCGGGCCCGGCCACGACGATGAACAACACGGCCACAGGCGAATTTCCGTATATCCACGGGTTTTCCGCGGATGAGCAATCCCGGCTGGTGCGGCAGGCGCGCATGTTCGAAACCAGCCTGTTCAATCACATCGACTACAGCGACGCGACCCGCCTGCTGGAGGTCGGCTGCGGGGTCGGCGCACAGACCGAGATCCTGTTGCGACGGTTTCCGCAATTGCACGTCACCGGCATCGACCGCTCCGCTGCGCAACTTGCCGCCGCCGAACACAACCTGGCCGAAACCACCTGGTGCGCGACGCGCTACACCCTGCAGCAGGCCGACGCCACGGACCTGCCGTTCGCCGAGCGCAGTTTCGATGCCGCCTATCTGTGCTGGGTGCTGGAGCACATGCCCAGCCCCGCCCGTGTACTCAGCGAGGTGCGTCGCGTGCTCAGCCCCGGCGCGACCGTGTACGTCACCGAGGTGCTCAATTCCTCCTTCTTCCTCGATCCCTATTCGCCGAATCTGCTGCGCTACTGGATGGCCTTCAACGATTACCAGTACGACACCGGCGGCGATCCGTTCATCGGGGCCAAGCTGGGCAACCTGCTGCTGGCCGGCGGCTACCGCGACGTGCAGACGGAAGTGAAAAGCGTTCATCTGGACAACCGCCAGCCGGCACGACGCAAGCGCATGATCGAATTCTGGGAAGAACTGCTGATATCGGCGGCCGAGCAACTGATGCTCGCGGGAAAGGTCGACGCGACCACGGTCGAGGGCATGCGCTCGGAGCTGCAGGCCGTCCGCAACGACCCTGACGCGGTGTTCTTCTTTGCATTCGTGCAGGCCCGCGCCACCCCCTACTGAGCCACGGGTGGACCGTCCCGGCGCAGCTCATGCCAGGCCGTAAAGCCGTCCAAATGGCTGAACATGCGCCTAACCCCGCAACCGTCAGAATCGCCTCGGGCTGCAAAACCGGGGGCGGGGATGTATCATGCCCGACTTCTTTTATCTTTCTATCCGTACGAAGGGATATAAACCGCGATGTCCAACTACCTGTTCACCTCCGAATCGGTCTCCGAAGGCCATCCGGACAAAGTCGCCGACCAGATCTCCGACGCCGTGCTCGACGCGATCCTGGCGCAGGACCCGCGCGCCCGCGTCGCCTGCGAAACCATGGTCAAGACCGGCGTGGCGATCGTCGCCGGCGAAATCACCACCAACGCGTGGATCGACCTGGAAGCGCTGACCCGCAAGGTCATCGTCGACATCGGCTACGACTCCAGCGACGTCGGCTTCGACGGCGCCACCTGCGGCGTGATCAACCTGATCGGCAAGCAGTCGCCGGACATCAACCAGGGCGTGGACCGCAAGAAGCCGGAAGAACAGGGCGCCGGCGACCAGGGCCTGATGTTCGGCTACGCCACGCAACGAGACGAAGGACTTCATGCCGGCGGCGATCTACTACTCGCATCGCCTGGTCGAGCAGCAGGCCAAGGTCCGCAAGCGGAAGAACTCGCCGCTGCCGTGGCTGCGCCCGGACGCGAAGAGCCAGGTCACCCTGCGCTACGAGAACGGCGTCGCCACCGCGATCGACGCCGTGGTGCTGTCGACCCAGCACGATCCGGACGTGAAGCAGAAGGACCTGATCGAGGCCGTGCGCGAGCACATCCTCAAGCCGGTGCTGCCGGCCAAGCTGCTGCACAAGGGCACCAAGTTCCACATCAACCCGACCGGCAAGTTCGTCATCGGCGGCCCGGTGGGCGACTGCGGCCTGACCGGCCGCAAGATCATCGTCGACACCTACGGCGGCTGGGCCCGTCACGGTGGCGGCGCGTTCTCGGGCAAGGATCCGTCCAAGGTCGACCGTTCGGCCGCCTACGCCGCGCGCTACGTGGCCAAGAACATCGTCGCCGCCGGCATCGCCGACCGCTGCGAAGTGCAGGTGAGCTACGCGATCGGCGTGGCCCACCCGACCTCGATCTCGGTCACCACCTTCGGCACCGGCAAGATCAGCGACGACAAGATCGAGAAGCTGATCCGCAAGCACTTCGACCTGCGCCCGTACGGCATCCTGCAGATGCTCGACCTGATCCACCCGATGTACCAGCAGACCGCCAGCTACGGCCACTTCGGCCGCACGCCGCAGCTCAGATCAAGGACGCCAACGGCAAGGCCCACACCGCGTTCTCGTGGGAAAAGACCGACCGCGCCGAAGCGCTGCGCAAGGATGCGAAGCTGAAGTAAGCCGGCACCGCACGTTGCAAACAAACGGGCCGCCCTGTGCGGCCCGTTTGTTTATTGCACGCACGCATTCGGTCACGGGTGCGACCGCCGCACCAGTTACAATGGGCGGATGTCTCTTATCCAATTGCAACACGTCGACTTCAGCATCGGCGGCCCACTCCTGCTCGAACACGTCGATCTGTCGATCGAGGCGAACGAGCGCGTCTGCATCGTCGGCCGCAACGGCGAAGGCAAGTCCACCCTGATGAAGCTGATCGCCGGCGAGCTGCAGGCCGACGACGGCGAGGTGCGCGTGCAGAACGGCATCGTGGTCGCGCGGCTGGCGCAGGAAGTGCCGCAGGGCACCGCCGGCAGCGTGTTCGACGTGGTCGCCGAGGGCCTCGGCGATCTCGGCCATCTGCTGGCGCGCTACCACCACCTGCTGGCGACGCACAGGCGACATCGATGCGCTCGGCGACGTGCAGCACCAGATCGAGGCGCAGCACGGCTGGGACCTGGACCGCCGGGTCAGCGACGTGCTGACCCAGCTCGAACTGCCCGACGACACCGACTTCGCCGCGCTGTCCGGCGGCATGAAGCGCCGCGTGCTGCTGGCCCAGGCGCTGGTGCGCAAGCCCGACGTGCTGCTGCTCGACGAGCCGACCAACCACCTCGACATCGAGGCGATCGGCTGGCTGGAAACTTCCTGCAAGCAGTTCGCCGGCAGCATCGTCTTCGTCACCCACGACCGCAGCTTCCTGCGCGCGCTGGCCACCCGCATCGTCGAGATCGACCGCGGCGCGCTCACCGACTGGCCCGGCGACTACGACAACTACCTGCGCCGGCGCGAGGAGCGCCTGCACGCCGAGGCGCAGGCGAACGCGCTGTTCGACAAGAAGCTGGCGCAGGAGGAAGTGTGGATCCGCCAGGGCATCAAGGCCCGGCGCACCCGCAACGAAGGCCGCGTGCGCGCGCTGAAGGCGCTGCGCAACGAGCGCGCCGAGCGGCGCAACCTCAGCGGCAACGTCAAGATGGCCGCGGCCAATGCGCAGGCCTCGGGCAAGAAGGTGATCGAGCCCAAGCACGTGCACCAGGCCTATCGGCGGGCGCGTGCTGGTCGACGACTTCACCACCACGCATCCTGCGCGGCGACCGCATCGGCATCATCGGCCCCAACGGCGCCGGCAAGACCACCCTGCTGAAGATGCTGCTGGGCGAACTGCAGCCCGCTGCGCGGCGACGGCCGAACTCGGCACCAACCTCGCAGATCGCCTACTTCGACCAGCACCGCCTGCAGCTCGACGACGAGCTCGAACGCGCTGGACAACGTGGCCGAAGGCCGCGAGTTCATCGAGCTCAACGGCCAGCGCAAGCACATCATCGGCTACCTGCAGGATTTCCTGTTCTCGCCCGAGCGCGCGCGCGCGCCGATCACCCGGCTGTCCGGCGGCGAGCGCAACCGCCTGCTGCTGGCCAAGCTGTTCGCGCAGCCGTCGAACCTGCTGGTGATGGACGAACCGACCAACGACCTCGACGTCGAGACGCTGGAACTGCTGGAAGAACTGCTGACCGACTACCAGGGCACCCTGCTGCTGGTCTCGCACGACCGCGCCTTCCTCGACAACGTGGTGACCAGCACGCTGGTGCTGGAAGGCGAAGGCCAGATCGGCGAGTACGTCGGCGGCTATACCGACTGGCTGCGCCAGCGGCCCAGCCCGCGCAACACATCCGCCGCCGGCAAATCCACCGTGCCCGCTCCGGCACCTGCAGCACCCGTTGAGGCAAAGCGCAAGCGCAGCTTCAAGGAACAGCACGAGCTGGAACAGCTGCCGAAACGCATCGAGCAACTGGAAGGCGAGATCGCCACGCGTACCGCGGCGATGAACGAACCAGCCTTCTTCCAGCAGGACAGCGCCGCCATCGTCAAGGCGAACGAGGCGCTGGTGGCCCTGCAGGCCGAACTGGATGCCGCCTACGCGCGCTGGACCGAGCTGGACAGCTGAGGCGCGCACTACCATCGCAATGGCATCAGCAGGCTGTCGAAAAATACCTTGCTGATGCCAGCCACGGACGTGCGCCGGACCCGGCGCGGCAAAAAGCGCAGGACTTCCCCTCATTCGACAACTTGTCAGTCCCGCCGCGTCGCCGTCGTGGATAGCTTCCTGCCGGAGCGTGTGGCCAATTTCGTTGCGCCACCAGCGCTGGACGCGCGTTCGTGATGCAGACAGCCAACGCGACTCTTGCCCGCCTTCCCGCACACAGCGCGAAGCTGACTGCTGGCCAGGCGGGCGTGTCGACGCGATGACGCCAATTTCTTACCATGCGGTGACGTCCTGGCGACGGGTGACGCCGCGGCGCTGCTGATCGGCGACAGGGCGGCGAGTACCCGGTGCGCCATACGGCGATCGGGCATGCCCGCTTCCGCGACCAGAGCGGGCGAAGTCTGTCGATGCTCGAAACCGTCGTCCAGCAGGCGGGCCATCAGATTGTCGCGAACGAGCGCGGTGCGGCCGCCCATGACCACGCCAAACAGACGCTGGCCGTCGCGCACGGCGGTGGAGGCAAGATTGAAGCCGGCAGCGTCGGTGAAGCCGGTCTTGAGTCCGTCCATGCCCGGGTAACGATCCATCAGATGGTTGTGGCCGCGCACCAGCCGGCCGCGGAACGTGAATTCACGGGTGGCGAAATAAGGCACCTGGCGGGGAAAATCGCGGTAGAGCGCCATCGCCAGCTTGCCGATGTCGCGCGCCGTGGTGGTGTCGTCCGGGTCGGGCAGACCCGAGGCGCTGCCGAATCGGGTATGCGTCATACCCAGCAACAGGCCTTCGGCGTTCATCGTCTCGACGAAGTGATCCTCGGAGCCACCCAGTTTTTCGGCGATGACGGTGGCGGCGTCGTTGGCGGAGTTGGTGATCATGCCCAGAATGCAGTCCCGCACCGAGATGGTCTGGCCGGCGTGCAGGCCGAGCCTGGTGGGTGCCTTGTTCGCTGCCCGGGCCGAAACCGGCAACCGCTGATCGAGCTTGAGTTGCCCGTTCTCGAGGGCTTGGAAGGTGAGATAGAGCGTCATCATCTTGGTCAGCGAAGCCGGATGATTGGGTTCGTCCGCGTTGACGGCGCTGAGCACGTTGCCCGTCGAGGCGTCGAGGACCAGCGCGGCGTGGCCGGCATGGGCGTTACCGGAAAAACCGCCCAGGGCACACATCAACACGGCCGCCAGCCTCATGCATCCCAACCTGCACGGCGACCAGGTGAGCCAGGGGAATTTGACAGGCATGGCGGGCGATCCTCGATTTCTGGCGCAACGATAACGGCAACGCGGCGCCGAAATCCATAGATTTTCACTTCAACTAACCGATCCAAATACATGTTCTGCAATGAAAACCGTATAGACGGAAGCAGCTCGCATGCCTGCATCCGAAGACAACGCGGCGCCAAGGCGCGTCTCGCGCCGAATCGACGCGCGCGCGCGACACCCTTCCGCGGCCCTGATGAAGGGGAACGGCAGCTGCCGCGGCGTATCATCCGCCAACCGTCTGCCACGAAGGACTGCCATGTACACGCTCTACTACGCTCCCGGTTCGGCCAGCCTGCTGGTGCACCTGACCCTGCTTGAGATCGGTGCGCCGTACAGGCTGGAGCGGGTCGACCTGGACGCCGGCCAGCAGCGCAGTGCGGCGTACCTCGCGCTGAATCCGAACGGCGTGGTGCCGACCCTGGTCATCGACGGCGTACCGCATGGCGAGGCGGCGGCACTGGCGCTGCTGCTGGCCGAGCGGCATTCCGAGGCCGCGCTGGCGCCTGCCGTCGGCAACGCACAACGCGCCGACTACCTGCAGTGGATGCTGTATCTGGCGAACTCGCTGCAGCCGTTGTTCCGCCAGTGGTTCTATCCCGTCGACCACCTGCCCGACGCCAGCGACAACATCAAGGAAGCGGCCCGCATCGGCATCGAGAAGTGCTGGTCGCACATCGACGCCCACCTCGCCGCACACGGCCCGCACATGCTCGGCGATGCGTTCAGCGTGGTCGACCTGTATGCACTGATGCTGATGCGCTGGTCGCGCAACATGCCGCGTCCGGCAACGGCATGGCCGCAACTGGCCGCACTGGCTACGCGACTGAAGACGCGCCCGTCATGGAAGCGCGTCTGCGATGCCGAAGGCCTGATCGAGTGGGCGTGAACGCATGAGCGATGCGCCCGACGCCGACGCCTGGGCGGTCTACCTGCTCGAATGCGCCGACGGCCGCGTCTACACCGGCATCGCCCGCGACCCCGAGCAACGCTACGCGAAACACCTCGCCGGCAAGGGCGCCCGCTTCACCCGCTCCAACCCGCCGCGGCAGTTGCTGGGCTGGGTCTGGGTCGCCGACCACGGCGACGGCACTGCGGCTGGAGATCGCCTGGAAACGGTTGCCGCGTACCGAGCGCATCGCGGCCCTGCGCGCCCATACTCCGCCTCATCTGCCGCAGCCCGAAGTCCTGTAGGGCGGGCACGGCCCGCCGGCTTTTCGCGGCACGGCCAAAACAAGAGCGGCGGACGATGTTCGCCGTGCGGAGCAAGCGCCACGATCAGCCGGTGTTCTGCAGGCCTTGCGAGACGCCGTTGACGCAGGCGACCAGGGCCTGCAGCACGGCATCGTCCTGACGATCGCCATCGCGCCAGCGTTGCAGCAGGTCGACCTGCAGCAGGCTCATCGGATCGACGTAGGGATTGCGCAGGCGGATCGAGGCGGCCAGGCGCGGCTCGCCGCGCAGCAGCACGTCGCTGCCCTTCAGCTGCAACAGCCAGTGGCGGGTGCGCGCGAACTCGGCGCGGATCAGGCCGAAGAACTCGTCGTGCAGCGGGCCGGACAGTTTCGAGAACGCCTCGGCGATGTCCAGGTCGCACTTCGCCAGCACCATCTCCACGTCGTCCAGCAGGTTGCAGAAGAACGGCCAGTCGCGCGCCATCTCCGCCAATGCCGCTTCGCCGAACTGCTGCGCCCCCTGCTCCAGCGCGCTGCCCAGGCCGTACCAGCCGGGCAGGATCGAGCGGCACTGGGTCCACGCGAACACCCACGGGATCGCGCGCAGGTCCTGCACGCCGCGCATGCTGCGGCGGCTGGCCGGACGCGAACCCAGGGTCATCTGCTCGATCACGTCGACCGGCGTGGCGCTGCGGAAATAGTCGACGAAGTGCTGCGCGCTCGACGAAGGCGCGATAGTGCTCTGCCGGCTGACCGCCGACAGCGTGTCCATCTGCTCGCACCAGCGTTCCACGCGCGGCTCGCTACCGGGCGGGCGCAGCGACGCGCGCAGCACCGCGCCCACGGTCTGCTCCAGGTTGCGCAGCGCCAGCGCGCGGATGCCGTACTTGCGATGGATCACCTCGCCCTGCTCGGTCACCCGCAGCACGCCGGCCACCGTGCCGCGCGGCGACGACATCAGCGCCGGCGTGATGCGCGCACCACCACGGCTGGCCGAGCCGCCGCGGCCGTGGAAGAACGCGAGACGGATGCCGGCCGCGTCCGCCACGTCCAGCAATTCCACCTGGGCGCGCTGCAGCCCCCAACGCGAGGCCAGCGTGCCGCCGTCCTTGCCGCTGTCGGAGTAGCCCAGCATCACCCACTGCTGGTCGTCGCGCGCGGCGAGGTGGCGGCGGTAGACCGGGTCGTCGAACAGCGCGCGCAAGGTGGCCGGCGCGTTGTTCAGATCATCGACAGTTTCGAACAGCGGTGCGATGCTGAGTGGTACCTGCTGCGCCTCATCCGCCAGCCCGCCGCGCCGCGCCAGCGCGAGCACGGCCAGCACGTCGGCGGCCGAGCGCGCCATGCTGATGATGTACAGGCCGGTGGCATCGCGGCCGTGGCTGCGGCGGCTGTCGCGCAAGGTGGTGAATACTGCCTGCAGGGACTCGGCATTCGCGTCGCCGCCGTGCGGGAAGGCCGCTTCACCGCTGGCGTACGGGCGCAGCCGGTCGGCCCGTTCGGCGCTGTCGCGCGCCGCCCAGTCGGGGTCGTCGAGCAGGGCCGCCAGCGCATCGTCGTGCACGCGCGAATCCTGCCGCACGTCGAGCCGCGCCAGATGGAAGCCGAAGCTGCGCACGCGGCACAGCAGGCGCTCCACCGCGTAGGCGCCGGCGTGCACGCCGCGGTGCTGGAACAGGCTGTCGGCGATCAGCTGCAGGTCGTCCAGCAATTCTTCGCTGGAGGTATAACCGTCCATGGCGTCGTCCTGGGTCAGCGCCAGCCGCGCGCCGATCAGCTGCAGCAGGCAGCGGTACGGCATGTCGGCGTGGCGCGGACGGATCTGTGCCGCGGCCGCGGGAAACCGCGCGCGATAGTCCGCCAGCCGCGCACGCAGGGCGGCCGACGCGGCGACCCGCCCTTCGGTCTGGCTGAGCAGCCGCGCCAGCGTGGCCACGTCTTCACGGTAACGCTCCAGCACCAGCGCACGCTGCGAGTCGAGGCAGGCGGCGATGGTGTCGGCGCCCACGTTCGGGTTGCCGTCCATGTCGCCGCCGACCCAGCTGGCGAAGCGCAGCAGCCGCGGCAGCTTGATCGCCACGCCGTAGGTTGCCTGCAGCGCCTGCGCCAGCGATTCGTACAGCGCCGGCACGATCCGGTACAGCGGGTTGGCCAGGTAGAAGTCGACGTGCTCGCGCTCGTCCTGCACGCTGGGCCGCAGCGGCGAGGCCTCGGCGGTCTGCCAGCCGGCGGACAGCGCCATGTAGATGCGGTCGTCGTCCTCCTGGCGCTCCTGCGGCGTGCGTTCCCGGTCGAAGCCATCGACCAGCGAGCGCACGATCGCCTGCTCCTTCTCCAGCAGCGAGCGGCGCACCGCTTCGGTCGGGTGCGCGGTGAACACCGGCTCGATCCACAGCCGGTCGAGCCAGCCAAGCAATTCGTCCGCGCCGACGCCTTCCGCTTTCAACCGACCCAGCACGTCGAGCAGCGATTCCGGCTGTGGCGCGCTGCCCTCGCGCTGGTAGTCGCGGCGGCGGCGGATGCGGTGCACCCGCTCGGCGGTATTGACCGCCTGGAAATAGGTGGCGAAGGCGCGCGCCAGCGCCTCGGCATCGCGGGCGTCGAGACCGGCCAGCGAGGCGGCCAGCTCGTCCACCGTGGCGCCCTCGCGGCGGCGGCGGATCGCCGCGGTACGCACCTGTTCGACCCGCTCGAAGAACGCCTCGCCACCCTGCTCGGCCAGCATCCTGCCGACCATCGCGCCAAGCCGGCCGACGTCCTCGCGCAGCGGCCCGTCGGGTGGCAGGAACTCGGCTTCGCGGTTCTCGTCCATGCGACGCTCCGGTGCTGGGTGAACGGCCAGCCTATCGAATCGCGGCGCGGGAGGCATCCCTCGCCGTCTCCCGCTACAATAACGGACTTGTACTGCCCGCCGAGGGGCGCTGCGACCGTTCGTGAATGCGGATCCGTCCGCAACAACCTGCACAGCCCGGTGCAGGCTCCTCACGAAAACGGCCAGGCTCGGTGCGGCATGTTCCACAACGGCGCTCTGTACGCGAGTCCCTTCGCGGTAGACCGGCCATCCATGGCCGGACTCCTCGAACGAGCTTCGCATCAACCGGAGATACACGATGAACGCCGCACTCAAAGAAAACCACCACGACTACAAGATCCGCGACCTGTCGCTCGCCGACTGGGGCCGCAAGGAACTGGACATCGCCGAGCACGAGATGCCCGGCCTGATGTCGATCCGCAAGAAGCACGCCACCAGCCTGCCGCTGAAGGGCGTGCGCGTGACCGGCTCGCTGCACATGACGATCCAGACCGCGGTGCTGATCGAGACGCTGAAGGACATCGGCGCCGACGTGCGCTGGGCTTCGTGCAACATCTTCTCGACCCAGGACCACGCCGCCGCCGCGATCGCCGCCAGCGGCACGCCGGTGTTCGCGTGGAAGGGCGAGACGCTGGAGGAATATTGGGATTGCACGCTGGACGCGCTGAGCTTCCCCGACGGCAAGGGCGGCTTCCTCGGCCCGCAGCTGGTGGTCGACGACGGCGGCGACGTCACGCTGCTGATCCACAAGGGTTACGAGCTGGAGAACGGCAGCAAGTGGGTGGACGAGAAGGCCTCCTCGCACGAGGAACAGGTGATCAAGAACCTGCTGAAGCGCGTGCATGCCGAGCGCCCCGGTTACTGGCACACCGTGGTCAAGGACTGGAAGGGCGTCTCCGAAGAGACCACCACCGGCGTGCATCGCCTGTACCAGCTGGCCGAGGCGAAGTCGCTGCTGGTGCCGGCGATCAACGTCAACGACTCGGTGACCAAGAGCAAGTTCGACAACCTGTACGGCTGCCGCGAATCGCTGGCCGACGGCCTGAAGCGCGCGATGGACGTGATGCTGGCCGGCAAGGTCGCGGTGGTCTGCGGCTACGGCGATGTCGGCAAGGGCTGCGCGCATTCGCTGCGCGCCTACGGCTCGCGTGTCGTCGTCACCGAAATCGACCCGATCAACGCGCTGCAGGCGGCGATGGAAGGCTTCGAGGTCAACACCGTCGAATCCACTCTCGGCCGCGGCGACATCTACGTCACCACCACCGGCAACAAGGACGTGCTGACGCTGGAACACCTGAAGTCGATGAAGGACCAGGCGATCGTCTGCAACATCGGCCACTTCGACAACGAGATCCAGGTCGACGCGCTGAACGCGATGGCCGGCGTCGAGAAGATCAACATCAAGCCGCAGGTGGACAAGTACGTGTTCCCCGACGGCCGTGCGATCTTCCTGCTCGCCGAGGGCCGCCTGGTGAATCTCGGCTGCGCCACCGGCCACCCGAGCTTCGTGATGTCCAACTCGTTCTCCAACCAGACGCTGGCGCAGATCGACCTGTGGGCGAACAAGGACAGCTACGAGCCGAAGGTCTACATCCTGCCGAAGAAGCTGGACGAGGAAGTCGCCCGCCTGCACCTCGAGAAGATCGGCGTGAAGCTGACCACGCTGAGCACCGAACAGGCCGCCTACCTCGGCGTGCCGGTGGAAGGCCCGTACAAGCCGGATCACTACCGCTACTGATTTGTTGCCGGGAATGGGGGATCGGGAATCAGAGCCCGGTTCCCCCGCATGACGGGGCGCAGCGATGCGCCCCGTTTTTTTCATTTCGCGCAAACGATGCCTGACCCCGAAACCCACCACGACGGCCCGAACGTTCCCGCTTCCAACTCCTGCTTCCCAGCCCCACCATCTATCGCTCCATCGCGACACAAAGATATATACTCGCCGGCACCGCGATCAGGAACCCGTGCGATGCCTTCGATCAGCTTCGAATTCTTCCCGCCAAAGACCGACGAGCAGCGTGCACAGCTGGACCGGGCGGCGCGGGTACTGAAGGCACACCAGCCGGAATATGCCTCGGTCACCTTCGGTGCCGGCGGTTCCACCCTCAGCTACACCGGCGACACCGTGGCGCGGCTGCACACGCGGCATGGGCTCAACGTGGCGCCGCACCTGTCGTGCGTGGGCGGCACCCGGGTGGAGATCGCCCAACTGCTTGATGGCTACCGTGCGGCCGGCTACCGGCGCATCGTGGCGCTGCGTGGCGACATGCCCTCGGGCATGGCCAGCGCGGGCGACTTCCGTTATGCCGCGGAACTGGTGAGCTTCATCCGCGAGCACTGCGGCGACCACTTCCGCATCGAGGTCGCGGCGTATCCGGAGATCCACCCGCAGGCCGACGACGCGCTGCGCGACCTGCAGCATTTCAAGGCGAAGGTCGACGCCGGCGCGAACGGCGCGATCACCCAGTACTTCTTCAATCCCGACGCGTATTTCCGCTTCGTCGACGACGTGCGCAGGCTCGGCGTCGACGTGCCGATCGTGCCGGGGATCATGCCGATCGCGAACTACAGCCAGCTGAAACGCTTCTCCGACCTGTGCGGCGCCGAGATACCGCGCTGGATCGCCAAGCGCATGCAGGCACACGGCGATGATGCCGACTCGGTGCGCGCGCTCGGCGCCGAGGTGGTGGCGCAACTGTGCCGGCGCCTGCTCGATGGCGGCGCGCCCGGCCTGCACTTCTACACGCTGAACCGGGCCCGCACCACGCAGGCGGTACTGCAGCAACTTTCCTGATCCGCAAGGCGGGTATGCTGGCGCGATGCACCGGTTGACCATCCCGTTCTGCCTGATCCTGCTCGCCGGTGCGGCGCCCGCCCTGGCGCAGACCACGATCCATCGCTGCATCGGCGCGAACGGCAACGCGGTGTTCACCGACCAACCCTGCGCGGCGCTGCAGGCCACCCCGGTCAGCCCGAGTGCTCCGTCCGCGCAGGCCACTCCGCTGGTCTCGCCGCCGCCGATCCTGTGCGCCACCAGCCCTGGCGAACTGCGCCGCAGCGTGATCGACGCGTTCGCCAGCCGCGACGCCAACCGTCTGGCCGGCCTGATGCTGTGGGCCGGCTACGGCCGTGGCGCGGCGATCGCTGACATCCGCTCGCTGGCCGAACTGATGAAGCAGCCGCTGCTGGACGCGGACCTCCCGGACGGCACCGCACCGGCGCAAGCCGAAGACATCGATGCCCCACTCATCAAGGACACCCCGGCCGCTGTACCGCCGGCCGGCGACCGCCTGGTGCTGCACACCGCCGGCAACGACGGCAGCGGCAGCCCGCGGGAACTGCGTTTCGACATCGTGCGCCAGGCCGGCTGCCTGTGGTTGCGCAGCGCGAATTGACGCTGGCCCAACGCCCAGCAGCTATCATGGGCGGTCCCCATTGGAGAATCGACATGGCGCAGCAATACCCCGAATGGATCTGGCAGAACGGCAGCATCAAGCCCTGGGCCGAGGCGACCACCCACGTGATGTCGCATGCGCTGCACTACGGCTCATCCGTGTTCGAGGGTATCCGAAGCTACGCCACGCCTGACGGCGCTGCGATCTTCCGCCTCACCGATCACCTGAACCGGCTGTACCAGTCGGCCAGGATCTATGACATGGCGCTGCCGTACACGGCCGACGAGCTGGCCGCGGCGTGCCGCGAGGTGATCAAGAATAACGGCCTCGGTGCCGCCTATCTGCGCCCGGTCGCCTACCGCGGCCTGGGCGGTTTCGGCCTGTCCGCCGAAACCCCGATCGACGTTGCCGTGGCCGCCTGGCCGATGGGCCCGTACCTCGGTGCCGAAGCGCTGCAGAACGGCATCGACGCCTGCGTGTCGAGCTGGCAGCGCTTCGCGCCGAACACCATCCCGGCCGGCGCCAAGGCCGGCGGCAACTACCTGTCCGGCCAGCTGATCGCACGCGAGGCGCGTCGGCTCGGCTTCGGCGAGGGCATCGCGCTGGCCTCCACCGGCCTGCTCAGCGAAGGCGCCGGCGAGAACCTGTTCCTGGTCTTCGACGGCGTGCTGCATACCCCGCCGGCCAGCGCCTCGCTGCTCACCGGCATCACCCGCAACACGCTGATGACGCTGGCCCGCGAAGACGGCATCGAGGTGGTCGAGCGCGACATTCCGCGCGAATACCTGTACCTCGCCGAGGAAGTGCTGATGTGCGGCACCGCCGCCGAGATCACCCCGATCCGCTCGGTCGACGGCAAGCAGGTCGGCACCGGCAAGGCCGGCCGCGTCACCCTGCGCCTGCAGGAACTGTTCTTCGGCCTGTTCGACGGCCGCACCCACGACAAGTGGGGCTGGCTGGAGCAGGTGTGAGCTTTGAAAGTGAGCAAGTGCGACTAGTGACTAACGTGCAAGAGCGCCGACGTGATCGCTCAAGAAACGCCCCGCGATGCGGGGCGTTTTCATTTTTGCTCCGCTTTGATTTCCCTGCGTGGCAGCGGCGGTTGTGACCGGCGATTTCTTGCGGGGTTGGGGTCAGCTCTTGATCGTCCCGCAAGCGCGGACACCCGGTTGCTCCGAGCCCCACGACCCCGTTCGCCGTGAACCTGCCACCTCATCCGCTCGTCCTGAGCCTGCCACCTCTTCCGCTCGTCCTGAGCCTGTCATCTCTTCCGTTCGTCCTGAACCTGTCGAAGGATGGACGGAAGAGCACGGTGGGCCGGCACCCGCGACGAGCGCCCTTCGACAGGCTCAGGACGGACGGGGTTGTGAGGCTCAGGACGGACGGAAGGTCGGCTGAAGAGCCAAGGTGTGAAGAACCAAAGGCGTCAGCTGAACTTGATACTGGCGATCGCGCCGTTGGCGTCGGTGCGCGGGCGCATCGAGACGTCCCAGCCGTAGAGTTCGCACAGGCGGCGCACGATCGCCAGGCCGAGGCCGGCGCCGCTGCCGCCGGCACCCTCTCCGCGCACGCCACGCTGGAACAGCCGCTCGGCGTCTTCCGGCTTGATCCCGGGGCCGGTGTCGATCACCTCGATGCGGCCGGCGCCCACCTGGACGCGCACGCTGCCTTCGAGCGTGTACTTGATCGCGTTGCCGACCAGGTTGGTCAGCGCCACAGACAACACTGAAGCCGGCGCGTTGACGTTGACCGGTTCGTTGACGGCGAGGTCGATGGTCAGCGGCTTGCCGCGCATCTGCGGGCGCTGGCTCTCGATCACGTCGGCGGCGACCTTGCCGACGTCGGTGGTCTCGCCGCGGGTGGGGCCGCGCCGCTCGGCGCGCGACAGCAGCAGCAACGCCTCGATCAGCTCGGTGGCCTGGCGCGAGGCGCGCTCGATCCGCTTCAGCCGCTCGCTCAGCTTCTCGGTGAGGTCGGGCGAACCCTGCAGCAGTTCGGTGGTGCTGGCGATCACCGCCAGCGGCGTCCGCAGTTCGTGGCTGACGTCGGAATTGAACTCGCGGTCGCGCTCGACCATCGCGGTGAGCCGCGCCGAGTATTCGTCCAGTGCATGTGCCAGCTCGCCCACTTCGTCGTCAGCGAAATGCGGCGCCAGCGGCTCGGCCTTGCCGGCCTTGCGGAAATCGCGCAGGCGGTTGGCCAGTTCGCTGACCGGCTTCAATACCTTGCGCGACAGCCACAGGCCCAGCACCAGCGACAGCAGGCCAAACAGGAACACGGCACCGATCACGCTGATCAACAATTGCTGTTTGCCGAGTTCTTCGCGCGACACGTCGTATTGCAGAAAACTGATGATGCCGCCCTCGCGGTACACCGCCAACTTGTAGTGGTGGCTCTGCCCGCCCGCGTTCGGCTCGTAGATGTCGTGCACGCCGTTGGGTAGGCTCTGCCAAGCCAGCGGCGCCTTGTACAGTGTGCGATCGCTGAGCACGCTGCCGGTCAGCAGACGCGATCCGCTAGCCGCGCCTGGATGTTCGCGCGCCTGTTGGTTGGCCCATTTGGCGTCGTCCAGCAAGCTGGAGTTGACCAGCTGATCCTCGACCCGCGTGCGGATGTTCAGCGCAGCCACGGCAAACAGCGCGCTGAGGCCGAAGCCGAACAGCGCGAAGGAGACGATCAATCGAAAGCGAAGCTTACGCCTGGACTGCATCCGGCTCGACCATCCGATAGCCAATGCCGTGCCGCGTGTGGATCAACGGCTTGTCGAACGGTTTGTCGATGGCCGCGCGCAGGCCGTGGATATGCACGCGCAGCGAGTCGCTGTCGGGCAGTTCCTCGCCCCACACGCGCTGTTCCAGGTCCTGCCGGGTGACCACCGACGGGCTCGCTTCCATCAGCGCCTGCAGCAGCTTCAGGCCGATCGGGTTCAGCTGGATCGACTTGCCCTCGCGGTTCACCGTGAGCGTGTCGAGGTTGAAGGTGAGGTCGGCCACCTTCAGCACGCGGCTCTGCGGGCCCTTGCCGCGGCGCGCCAGCACTTCCAGCCGCGCCGCCAGCTCCTGCAGCGCGAACGGCTTGGTCATGTAGTCGTCGGCGCCGGACTCGAAGCCGGTCAGCTTCTGCTCCAGCGCGTCGCGCGCGGTCAGCATCAGGATCGGCGTCTGCTTGTGCGCTTCGTGGCGCAGCTTGCGGGCCACTTCCAGACCGTCCATGCCGGGCAGGGTGAGATCCAGCACGATCACGTCGAAATCGTGCACCACCGCCAGGTGCAGGCCGGTCACGCCATCGCCCGCGAAATCGACCACGTTGCCGCGGTCTTCCAGATAGTCGCCGATGTTGGTCGCGATGTCGCTGTTGTCTTCGATCACCAGTACGCGCATGTGTCACTCCTGCGCAGCCGACGCACGGGCCGGCTGATGTTGCAAGCTTAACAATCTTGGGTGAAGCCGGCGCGCGGAGCGCACCGCGAAACTGAATGGGTGCCGCACAGGCAAGAAAAAGGCCCAGATGCGCGACTCGCCGTCGCCCACCTGGGCCGAAGCTACTGCCCCGATACCATCGTCTGCCGTCACCGGGCTGTTCAGGCCACCGTGCCGCAAAAAACAGTAAGAGCTTTATAGTGGTTCGGTGGTTACGGTGGGGTTAACCCCTTTTCATCTGGTGGTCATGCCCAGGTGGAGGGAGCAGTTTCGCCGGGCGGGACCGCTCAGACCTTGACGGGTTTGCGGCGCAGACGGGTGTCGGCCTGGGTCTCCCGGGCCTGCGTTTCCAGCAGGGCCATGATCGCGCCGGCCACGTCGACGCCGGTGGCGGCTTCGATGCCTTCCAGGCCGGGCGAGGCATTCACTTCGAGCAACAGCGGACCACGGTTGGAGCGCAGCAGGTCCACGCCGGCAATGCCCAGGCCCAGCGCGCCGGCCGCGCGCACGGCGATGCGTTTCTCCTCGGCGCTCAGTGTTGCCGCCATCGCGGTGCCGCCGCGATGCAGGTTCGCGCGGAAATCGCCCGGAGTGGCGTCGCGCTGCATCGCCGCCACCACCTTCTTGCCGACCACGAAGCAGCGCAGGTCGCTGCCCTTCGCCTCGGCCACGAACTCCTGCACCAGGAAGTTCGCGTACAGGCCGCGGAACGCCTCGATCACGCTCTGCGACGCGGCGCGCTTCTCGGCCAGCACCACGCCGGTGCCCTGGCTACCCTCGTTGAGCTTGATCACGTGCGGCGGATCGCCAAGCAGCGCGAGCACGTCGTCGGCATCATCCGGGTTGTCGCCGAACACCGTCACCGGCATGTCGATGCCCTGCGCGGCGAGGATCTGCAGGCAGCGCAGCTTGTCGCGCGCGCGCAGCACCGCGTCGGACGGGTTCGGCGTGTATACGCCCATCATCTCCAGCTGGCGCAGCACGGCAGTACCGTAGAACGTGCTGGTGGTGCCGATGCGCGGGATCACCGCGTCGATGTCGCGCACTTCCTTGCCCCTGTAGCGGATCGACGATGCGCCGGGCGCGATGCGCACGTAGCAGCGCAGCGGATCGAACACGCGCACCACGTGCCCGCGCACGCGCGCGGCCTCGACCAGGCGCTTGGTCGAATAGAGTCGGGTGTTGCGCGACAGGATCGCGATCTTCATGGAATGGCTGCCATCAAAGGTCCGAGGCCACCGTCATTGGCCGCGGCTGGGTATAGGAACGCGCCGGGTCCACCGCAAAACGCCCGTTCAGCGCACTGCGGCCCAGCAACATCGGAAACAGCATATGCCGGCGATCGGTCAGGTTGATGTCGACGCAGAACTGTTGTCCGGCCAGTTGTACTTCACTGCGGATGAACCAGCGATCAGTGCGCCGGCCGCCGGTATCGGTCACCGCGCGGCGGTCCAGCGCCGGCGCCTCGCACCGGATCTCCACCGGCTGGCGCCGCCCGGCATGGATGGTGAAACGCAGCCAGGTCGCGCCGTCGCGCAGGAAGGTCTCGAGGGTATCCACGTGCAGCGAACTGCTGCGCGCACCGGTATCGAGCTTCGCCTTGAGCATGTCGATGCCGAGCTGCGGCAATGCCAGCCGCTCCCGCCAACCGAGGGTGATCAGATCCGCCATAAGGGTTCGGGCTTGCTCGGGGGGGATCGATGGATCGGGAGTGGAGCGGGTGAAGGGAATCGAACCCTCGTCAGTAGCTTGGGAAGCTACAGCTCTACCATTGAGCTACACCCGCATTGGCCGGCGGATGGTAACCCGGGATTCGCGTGGTTGAAAAGCTTGACCATCGCCCCCCTGCAAGGGGAGACGGAGTATTCCCGCAACTGCACGTTCGGTCCCTCCCCTGCGCAGCAGGGGAGCTCAGGAGGGGTGAGGCTTTTGATGCTGGCTTGGCGAAGAGCGCCCCACCCCGACCCTCCCCTGCCTGCAGGGGAGGGAGCAGAGCCGGCCGGGTCGAGTGGCCCAACGCGTGCTGAACAACCGCCTGCGCATACTCCGGCGACGGTCATCGCCGGCCCGACAATGCACGTTGAGGCAGGGGTGTCGAACGGAAGGCCCGTGCCACCCGAAGCGCGCACTCCCAAGGAGAGCACCATGTCCAGCTTTGCCGAGTTGTCCACTGCGTGGCGTCGCCGCTGGCGAGCGCTGGCCATCGTGCTGCTGTGCATGGCGGCGGGCCTGGCCCAGGCGCAGTCCGGCACCGACGACGGCGCCGATCCGCCGAGCCGGGTGGCGCGGCTGTCGTACATCGCCGGCGACCTCGGCTTCCTGCCTTCCGGTGCGAAGAACTGGAGCGACGCCAACATCAACCGTCCGCTGACCACCGGCGACAAGCTGTCCACCGCGGCCGGCGCCCGCGCCGAACTGGAATTCGGCGGCGGCACGCTGCGCATCGACGGGCAGACCGACTTCGGCCTGCTCGACCTCAACGACGAGTTGGCCCAGATCGAGCTGACCCGGGGCACGCTCAGCCTCACCGTGCGCCGCCTCGACGACGGCCAGAGCTATGAGATCGACACCCCGGCGATGGCGCTGGTGGTCGACCAGCCCGGCACGTTCCGCGTCGACATCGACGACCGCGACGGCAGCACCCGCGTCACCGCGTTCGACGGCGGCGCCACCGCGTTCGGCGAGAACAACGCGCAGCGCTCGATCAACCCGGGCCGCAGCTATCGCTTCGCCGATCCCAGCCTGGCCATGGTGACGATCACCGACATCGACGGCGGCGACGCGTTCGACGACTGGGCCAGCCAGCGCGACCGCCGCTACGCACAGTCCACCAGCGCCCGCTACGTTTCCGACGAGGTGGTCGGCTACCAGGACCTCGACCAGTACGGCGCCTGGCAGGACACCAGCGAGTACGGCGCGGTGTGGTTTCCCCGCGACGTCGGCCCCGGCTGGGCGCCCTACCGCGACGGCCACTGGGCCTACGTCGCGCCGTGGGGCTGGACCTGGGTGGACGATGCGCCGTGGGGCTTCGCGCCGTATCACTACGGCCGCTGGGCATACATGCGTGGCGGCTGGGGCTGGATCCCGGGGCCGCGCGGCGTGCGCCCGATCTATGCGCCGGCGCTGGTCGCCTTCGTCGGCGGCGGCGGCTGGTCGGTCGGCATCGGCAGCGCGCCGGTGGGCTGGTTCCCGCTCGGCCCCGGCGAGTTCTACAACCCGTGGTACCGCTGCGGCCGCGACTACTACGCCAACGTCAACATCCGCAACATCCGCGGACGCAGCGGCCACGACCCGCGCCGCGACATCGACGACCACTACAACCGCTACCGCCGCGGCGAGCCTGGCCGTGGCGACCACTACGCCAACCGCTCAGCGCCACGCGGCTTCACCGCCGTGCCCGGCCAAAGCTTCGCTGGCGGCCGCCGCGTGCAGCGCGACCTGATCAACGTCGACCCGCGCAAACTCGCCGACGCACCGGTGCCGGCGCGCGGCATCGACCGGCTGCGCCCGGCCGGCGACGGCAACCGGCCACCGCGCAGCACGTTCGCGCGCGACCTGCCCGCGGGCGGCTACGACCGCCAGGTGGTGGCGCGCCGCGCGCCGCCCACGATGCACGACGTACCCGTCGCCGGTCGCGGCGGCAGGTTCGCCGCCGCGCCGCGCAGCAACGTGCGCGTGCTGGACGACCAGGGCAGCCCCGGCCGCGGCCGGCATCCGTCCATGGCGGACCGCAGCGACAGCATGCAGCGCCAGCCAGCCAGCGCGGGCGCGCAGTTGCCCGCCGTTCCGCGCATCACGCCAACCACGCCCGCCGGCGGGTCGGACACGGTCCGCAACGACGGCGAACTGCGTTCCGCCCGTTTCGCCCATCCGCGTGGCCGCGACGACGCGAGTCGCCGCGAGGCGATGCCGCGTCCTGGCGTCAGCTACATCGCCCCCGCCGCCGAGGACCGGGCGCAAGCGATCTCCGGCAACCGTCCGACGCCATCGGAGATGCCGCGGATCCAGCGCGCCGAAGCGCGCCCCACGCCGGTCGACGGCGAACGCTTCCAGCGCTACCAGCCCGACCGCACCGCGGAGCGGGAACGGCCGCAGCCGGCGGCACCGACGCGCGAGCCGGCCGAGCCGCGCTTCCAGCGGCCCGAACCCGCGCCACGCGAATATGTGCGTGAGCAGCCGCGCCCGATGCCCAGCCAGGACCGCAGCGAACCGATGCCGCAGCGCTACCAGCCAGCACAGCGCGCCATGCCGCCACCCCGCGCTGAAACCCCGCGGCCGCAGCGCAGCGAATCGCAGCCGTCCAATTACAGACGTGCGCAGCGGGGAACCAGGGACGAGACGCAACGCTGAGGCAAAAGCCTTGCTCCAACCGCGCAGCCAGTGAGCGGAGAAATGCCGTTCGACTCGCGTTCTGCGCCCTCCTCCTGCGGACGGGGGAGGGCCGGGATGGGGTAAGGCTCTACAATGCGCGGATGCCCACGACCGACATCACCACCCCCGAATACATGCGCCGCATCCGCAGCTTCGTGCTGCGCGAAGGGCGCATGACGCCGGCGCAGCAGCGCGCGTTCGACACGCTGTGGTCGCGCTTCGGCATCGACTATCAGGGCGTGCCGCACGACTTCGCCGCGAACTTCGGCCGCGCAGCGCCGCTGGTGCTTGAAATCGGCTTCGGCAACGGCGAGGCACTGGCCTGGGCCAGCGAGCATGACCTGGCGCGCGACTTCCTCGGCGTCGAGGTACACGGCCCTGGCGTGGGCCGGCTGATGAACGCGCTGGCCGCGCGCGACGCGAGCAACGTGCGCCTGTACAAGCACGACGCCGTCGAAGTGCTGCAACACGAGATCACCCCCGGCAGCCTGGCCGAGGCACGCATCTGGTTCCCCGACCCGTGGCACAAGAAGCGCCACAACAAGCGCCGGCTGGTCCAGCCCGACTTCGCCGCCCTGCTCGCTTCGCGCATGGCACCGAACGGTTTGCTGCACCTGGCTACCGACTGGCAGCCCTATGCCGAGCACATGCTTGAAGTGATGGAAGCCTCCCCCGCCTGGCGCAACCAGCTCGGCCCCGGACAGTACGCCGAGAAACCCGAATGGCGCATCGAAACCCACTTCGAGCGGCGCGGGTTGAAGCTGGGACATGGGGTGTGGGATTTGTTGTATCGCAAGGTCTGAGCATCGCGCAGGACGGGCAGCACCCGCCGGTTTTTCGCCGGGCCGTGACTGAAGAGCGACGGGCAGTGTCGCCCCACCCGCTGAGCCAACGCCAACCCCGTTCGCCCTTAGCCGGTCGAAGGGCGCGCGGGATACCCGAGCTTGCTCGCCGCTCTGCCGTCCTTCCTTCGACAAGCTCAGGACGAACGGAAGGAGACGGAAGACGGAAGGAGACGAAGGAGATAGCAGGATCGGGGGCTCGAAGGGAGCCCTTCAGGGGAAGGTTGCTCTTGGCTTGCGGTTCACCAGCACCCGCACCACCCCGCTTATACTCACGCTCATCCACCCAGGGACGAACCGTCGCAGCGTGAAGCTTCCACTGCCCCGCCGTATCCACCGCAATCAGCTGCCCTGCAGGGACCGGAGAGCCTGTTCATGATCTCCAGGTGCCCCGCGTTGTCATCGAGTGGCCGCCAAGTGGTAGTGCGTGGCGCAGCGCCTGACTGGCCGTCAGGCCAAGCCGCGCGCTGCCGCACGGCGGCCACTCGATGGCAACCCCAGCACCTATCAGTTCCGGGGCCGGGTCTGTTTGCCCGCAGGCCGGCGTCATCACCCAGTCGTGGACTGACGTCCACTCCTCGCTCCTCAAAGCCGGCGCCATCCATGGCGCCTCCCCGCGTACCTTCGTTCTTCCTTGACCTGCGCGCAAACAGCTCCCGGCGCGGGGTACTTGGAGATCATCAGCAGGCTCTAAGCTAGTGGGACTCTCGCTCACCCCCGAAATGATCCTGGTCCTCGGGCTGGTGGGTTTCACCATGCTGATGCTGGTGCTGGAATGGATCCGCGCCGACATGGTGGCGCTGCTGGTGGTGGTGGTGATCGGGCTGACCGGGCTGATCCCGTCCGAGCGCGTGTTCAACGGCTTCGCCGGCAACGCGGTGATCGCGATCATCGCGATCATGATCATGGGCGAAGGACTGGACCGCGCCGGCGTGCTCAACCTCACCGCGGACTTCGTCATGCGCATGGCGCGCGGGATGGAATCGCGGTTGGGCGTGGTGATCAACCTGGTCGCCAGCCTGTTCAGCGCGGTGATTCCGAGCCAGGCATTGGCCGCGCTGATGATCCCGGTCAGCAGCCGGCTGGCCGCGCGCACCGGCGTGCCGTTGTCGAGGCTGCTGCTGCCGATGGCGTTCTGCATCCTCACCGCCACCAACACCACGCTGATCGCCAACTCCTCGCTGATCGTGCTGAACGACCTGATCGCCAGCGCCAACGCCAACCTGATGCCCGGCGCGCATACCATCCCCAAGTTCGGCCTGTTCAGCGTGACTCCGATCGGCCTGGCTCTGGCCCTGCTTGGCGTGGCGTATTTCTACTTCTTCGGCCGCAAGCTGCTGCCCGGGCACGAGGACGAGCGGTTGAAGGTGACGCCAGGTCGCACCGAGAGCTACTTCGCCGAAACCTACGGCATTGTCGGCGAGACGGCCGAGCTCACCGTTACCGCGGAAAGCCCGCTGGTCGGCATGAGCATCGGCGAAGTCGAACAACTGTACGGCGCGCCGCTGATCCTGGCGATCAAGAGCGGCAACGACGCGCGCATGGCGCCGCCGGCCGACCACGTGATCTGGGTCGGCTCGGTGCTCGGCGTGCTCGGCCCGCGCGAACAGCTGAACCAGTTCGCCAACAACCAGCTGTGCCGGCTGTCTTCGCGCATGCGCCAGCTCGGTGAGCTGTTCAACCCGACCCGCGCCGGCATTTCCGAAGTGGTGATCCCGCCGGTGTCGCGCTTCATCAAGCACACCGTGGGCGAGTTGCGGCTGCGCAAGCGTTTCGGCATCTCGGTATTGGCGGTGACCCGCGGCGACCAGGTCTTCCGCGACGACGTGCGCGGCGTCGGCCTGCGCGCCGGCGATACCGTGGTGCTGCACAGCAACTGGCGCGATCTGGCGCTGGCCGCGGAGGACAAGGACCTGGTCGTCGTCACCGACATCCCGAAGGAACAACAGCGCCCCGGCAAGATCTGGCAGGCGGTGGGTTTCTTCCTGATGGCCCAGGGCCTGGCGTTGTTCACCAACCTCGACCTGTCGATCGCGATGATGACCGGCGCCATCGCGATGCTGCTTACCGGCGTGCTGAACATGGACGAGGCGTACAAGGCGGTGAACTGGAAAACCGTCTTCCTGATTGCCTGCCTGATCCCGCTGGGCTGGTCGATGGACGCCACCGGCACCGCCGCGTGGCTGGCGCAGCAGGTGCTGCACTACCTGGGCAACTCCTCGCCCTACCTGCTGCAACTGGTGCTGGCGGTGCTCACCCTGCTGTTCTCGCAGGTGATGTCCAACGTGGGCGCGACCGTGATGATGGTGCCGATCGCGATCAGCGTTGCCGTCGCCACCGGAGGCAATCCGTCCGCCTACGCGCTGATCGTGGCGGTGTCCTCCTCCAACACCTTCCTGCTCAGCTCCGGCCATCCCGCGCTGATGATGATCACCGGTCCCGGTGGCTACAAGGGCAAGGACTTCCTGCGCGTGGGCCTGCCGCTGACCTTGCTGGTCCTCATCGTCACCCTGCTCGCGATCAACGTGATGTTCCATTGAGCAGCTGAGACTCCGTACCCGCGTCGGGGAGCATGGCGGCGTCGCAAGGTGGCCACCGATCTCTCGTTCGTCCTGAGCCTTCCACTTCTTCCGTTCGTCCCGAGCCCTCCAGCTCTTCCGTTCGCCCTGAGCTTGTCGAAGGATGGACGGAAGAGCACGGCGTGTCTGCAACGGCGACGAACGCCCTTCGACAGGCTCAGGGCGAACGGGATTGTGAGGCTCAAGGCGAAAGGGGGTTGTGAGGCTCAGGGCGAACGGGGTTGTAGGCAGCGCCCCTCATAAAAAACGGGAATGCCCTCTATCATTCAAGGTTTACCGCAGCGTCAAGGAACCCACGGATGACCCCACTCCCCTGCTTCAAGGCCTACGACATTCGCGGCCGCGTACCCGACGAACTCGATGAAGCCCTTGCCCGCAGGATCGGCTTGGCCATGGCTGGCCTGCTCGGCCCTGGACCGGTGGTGGTGGGACGCGACGTGCGGCTGAGCAGCCCGGCGCTGCAGGCCGCGGTGAGCCAAGGTTTCCAGGCGGCCGGGCGCGAGGTGATCGACATCGGCGTCGGCGGCACCGAGGAGGTCTATTTCCAGACGGACCACCTCGACGCGGCCGGCGGGGTGATGGTCACCGCCAGCCACAACCCGATGGACTACAACGGCATGAAGCTGGTGCGCAAAGGTGCGCGGCCGATCAGCGGCGACAGCGGGCTGTTCGCGATCCGCGACTTCGCCGCCAGCCACGACGCGCCGATCCCCACCTCCAGCGCCACGCCGCGCCTGATGACGGACAAGTCCGCCTACATCGCGCACCTGCTCGGCTACGTCGAGCGCGACCGGCTCAAACCGCTGAAGATCGTGGTCAACGCCGGCAACGGCGGCGCCGGCCTGATCGTCGACCAACTCGCCCCGCACCTGCCGTTCCAGTTCATCCGCATCCAGCACGAAGCGGACGGCCATTTCCCCAACGGCATCCCGAACCCGCTGCTGCCCGAATGCCGCGCCGCCACCGCCGACGCGGTGCGCGCGCACGGCGCCGACTTCGGCGTGGCCTGGGACGGCGACTTCGACCGCTGCTTCTTCTTCGACGCCGACGGCCGCTTCATCGAGGGCTATTACCTGGTCGGCCTGCTGGCCAAGGCGCTGCTTGCACGCCACCCGGGCGGCAAGATCATCCATGATCCGCGGCTCACCTGGAACACCATCGAGATGGTGCGCGAAGCCGGCGGCATCCCGGTGCAGAGCAAGACCGGCCACGCCTTCATCAAGGAACGCATGCGCGCCGAGAACGCCATCTACGGCGGCGAGATGAGCGCGCACCATTACTTCCGCGACTTCGCCTACTGCGACTCCGGCATGATCCCGTGGCTGCTGATCGCCGACCTGATCTCCGCCAGCGGCCTGTCGCTGGCCGAGATGGTGGAGGACCGCATGCGCGCGTTCCCGTGCAGCGGCGAAATCAACTTCAAGGTCGCCGACGCCGGCGTCGCCACCGCGCGCGTGATGGCGCACTACGCCCAACTCGCCCCCGCGCTGGATCACACCGACGGCATCAGCGCCGACTTCGGCAGCTGGCGTTTCAACCTGCGCAGCTCCAACACCGAGCCGCTGCTGCGGCTCAATGTGGAGTCGCGTGGCGACGAGGCGCTGATGCGGGAGCATACCGCCGAGATCGCGGCGCTGATCGGAGATTGACGCGGCGTCCTGGGCCTGTCGAAGGATGAGCGGGACACCGTGACATTCCCGCATCCAGCATGCGCCCTTCGCAAAGCCCAGGCCGAGCGACGGCCGAAGGCATCGCTAGGCTTCGGGCGCCAGCCTCACTTCGCCCGCTTCCACCTGCACCGCCACCGCGCGCAGGTGTTCGCCGCGACACGGGCCGGCGATGCACAGGCCGTCACCCTGGTTGAAGGTGGCGCCGTGCACGGCGCAGATCAGGGTGTCGTTTTTCAGCAGGAATTTGCCGGGGGCATAGTCGAGGCGGCGGCCGGCGTGCGGGCAGACGTTGAGGTAGCCGCGCACTTGGTCGCCGCGGCGCAGCAGGATCAGGCTTTCGTCGCCGTCGGCCAGGCGGGCGTCGACGGCGGTGGCGCCGCCGTCGGGGATCTCGTCCAGCCGGCACAGCGCCGGCCGGTCCAGCGATTCGACGGGGGTGAATGTATCCATCGGCACTTGCCTCGCGGGCCGGATGGCCCCATGGTTGCACGCGTAAGTCGTTGATTTTACCACACGGATTTTTAACACATGTACTTTGCCATGCCTTCCATGCGTCGCCCCCGCCACCCGCTGGCCCGCGCCTTGTCGCTGCTGCTGGGCGTGGCGGTGCTTGGCGTGCTGCTGGTCTTCGGGCTGGTGGTGGCCGGGGTGCTGCTGGTCGGCGGCATCGTGCTGCTGGCCGTGCGCCAGTGGAAGGGCCGCACGTCGTCGGCCAAGCCAATGGCATCCAACGCGCATGCGCAGCCGGCCGTGCTGGAAGGCGAGTTCGTGGTGATCCGCCAGGGGCGCCACGTCGCACACTGATCGCGGCTTTCGGCGCACCGTTGCGGACAACCGGCGCGGACACGCGGATAATGCGCCGTCCCCACACGATCCACCCCCATGTCCGACACCTCTGCCTCCGTCGCGGTCGAAACGCCGCGCAGCCTGACTGATCCCCGCATACTGATTCCGTTGGCGCTGTTCGCGCTGTACGTGATCTGGGGTTCGACCTATCTGGGCATCCGTTTCGCGCTGGAAAGCTACCCGCCGTTCCTGCTCGCCGGCATGCGTTTCCTGGGCGCCGGCGTGGTGCTGTACGGCTTCCTGCGCTGGCGCGGGATGGCACCACCGACACGCGTGCAATGGCGCAATGCGGCGATTACCGGCCTGCTGCTGCTCGGCATGGGCAACGGCCTGGTGTGCTTCGCCGAGGAACGGGTGAGCTCGGGCATCGCCGCGGTGGCGGTGGCCAGCATGCCGCTGTTCGCGGCGCTGTTTTCCGGCATGTACGGCGAGTGGCCGAACCGGCGCGAGACCCTCGGCCTGGCGATCGGTTTCGCCGGCGTGATCGTGCTGAACCTGGGCAGCAGCCTGTCCGGTTCGAAGTTGGGCGCGCTGGCGCTGCTGGTCGCCGCTGCCGCCTGGGCCTTCGGTGCCGTGTGGAGCCGGCGCAAGGAAATGCCGTCCGGCCCGATGAACACCGCCGCCCAGATGCTCTGCGCCAGTGTCGCCCTGCTGCTCGTCGGCTTCGCCAGCGGCGAACACCTGCCCGCCCACCCGACCACGCGCGCCACGCTGGCGCTGGTCTACCTGGCGGTGTTCGGTTCGATCATCGCGTTCAGCGCGTTCCTGTATGTGCTGAAACACACCCGCCCGGCGCTGGCCACCAGCTACGCCTACGTGAACCCGCCGGTGGCCGTGCTGTTCGGCGTGCTGCTGGCCGGCGAGCATGTGGGACCGGCCGACCTCGCCGGCATGGCGATCATCCTGGCCGGCGTGGCGGTGATCACGCTGGCAAAGCAGAAGCGATAGGTCAAAGCCCTTCCTGGCTTGCACCCGAGCCGGCAGCTCCGTTCGGTTCGAGCCTCGAGGTGCCGTTCGCCCTGAGCCTCGAGGTGCCGTTCGCCCTGAGCGTGTCGAAGGGCGTTGGCCGCATGTCGAACCATTCCCACCTTCCGTCCATCCTTCGACAGGCTCAGAGCCTGCCCCGGGCTTGATCCGGGGACGAACGGAACGGTGGGCGCGGAACCGAAGCCCTGCCTAGACCTTGGTCGGCTTGCCTGTGGCGCCGCCGCGGCGCGACGATGTCGCGATCACCGGCGGAGAGCAGCATGAACGCAAGGCAGGACGGCTGGATGGCGCGCGCGGCGTTGCGCAGCGCCGCGTGGGCGGAGCGCTGGTTTCCGGATGCATGGGTGTTTGCAGCACTGGGCGTGGTGGTGGTGGCGCTGGCAGCCTTCAGTTTCGGCGCCACGCCGACCGCAACGGTCAATGCGTTCGGCGACGGCTTCTGGAGCCTGATCCCGTTCACCATGCAGATGGCCTTCGTGGTGATCGGCGGCTACGTGCTGGCCACCGCGCCGGTGGTGGCGCGCTTCATCGACGTGCTGGCGCGGGCGCCGCGCACCGGGCGCGGGGCGGTGGTGTACATCGCGCTGGTCAGCATGCTGGCCTCGCTGCTGAGCTGGGGCTTCTCGCTGGTGTTCGGCGGCCTGCTGGTACGTGCGCTGGCGCGGCGCAGCGACCTGCGCATGGATTACCGCGCCGCTGGCGCCGCGGCCTACCTGGGACTCGGCGCGATCTGGGCGATGGGCCTGTCGTCGTCGGCGGCGCAGCTGCAGGCGAACCCGGCCAGCATGCCGCCGGGGTTGCTGGCGATCACCGGCGTGCTGCCTTTCAGCCAGACCATCTTCCTGTGGCAGTCGATCGTGCTGACCGCGGTGCTGATCGTGGTGTCGTTGCTGGTGTGCTGGTACACCGCACCGTCGGACGCCAACGCGCGCACCTCGCAGGATTTCGACGTGGCGGAGGACTCGACGCCGGCACTGCCGGTGCGCACGCGCCCCGGCGAGTGGCTGGAGTACAGCCCGCTGCTGTCGCTGGCGATCGGCATGCTCGGGCTGGGCTGGCTCGGCCACGAGTTCGCCAGCAAGCCGGCGGTCACCGCGATCGCCAACCTCAACACCTACAACTTCCTGTTTCTCACCCTGGGCATTTTGCTGCACTGGCGTCCGCGCAGCTTCCTCGACGCGGTGCATCGCGCGGTGCCCAGCACGGCCGGCGTGCTGATCCAGTTCCCGCTGTACGGCGGCATCGCCGCGCTGCTCACCCATGTGCCCGGCGCCGACGGCGCCACCCTGGCGCACCGGCTGTCGAACCTGTTCGTGCACATCGCCGGCACCGAGAGCTTCCCCGCCGTGATGGGCGCGTACTCGGCGATCCTCGGCTTCTTCGTGCCATCCGGCGGCGGCAAGTGGCTGGTCGAGGCGCCGTACGTGATGCAGGCTGCGAACGACCTGCACGTGCACCTGGGCTGGGCGGTGCAGGTGTACAACGCGGCCGAGGCGCTGCCGAACCTGATCAACCCGTTCTGGATGCTGCCGCTGCTTGGCGTGCTGGGGCTCAAGGCGCGCGACGTGGTCGGCTATACCTTCATGCAGCTGGTGGTGCACGTGCCGTTGGTGCTTGGCATGCTGTGGCTGCTGGGGCTTACCTTGAATTACGTGCCGCCGCTGATGCCCTGAAACACCTGTAGGAGCGCACCCTGTGCGCGATGCTCTTCGTCCGTCACCGAAAAGCACGCTCCGGGTGCGCTCGTGCAGTTCGCGTTACAGCTCCCGCAGCGCGGTGGTCACCGGCAACCGCGCCGCGCGCACGGCGGGGAACAGGCCGCCGACGAAGCCGATCGCCATCGCCCACTTGATGCCCAGCCACAGCAGCTCTGGCGAGACCTTGAACTGGAACACCACCTGGCTGAAGTTCGCACCGAGGGTGGACGCGGTGTAGCCGTTGAAGATCAGCCAGCTGATCAGCCCGCCGAGCACGCCGCCGAGCAGCGCCAGCAGCATGGTCTCCATCAGCACCGAGACCACCACCGGCAGGCCGCGGAAACCGATCGCGCGCAAGGTGGCGATCTCGCGGGCACGCGCGGCGATCGCGGCGAACATGGTGTTGAGTGCGCCGAAGATCGCGCCGATCGCCATGATCACGCCCACGGTGATGCCGACGATGCGGATCACCTTGGTCAGGTTTTCGGACTGCTTGCTGAAGTATTCGCGGGTGGTGCTGACGTCGACCTTCAGGCGCGGGTCGCTGGACAGCGCTGCCTTGAACGCATCGAACGCCTGCGGCGAGGTCAGCCGCACCGTCACGGATTGCACGCTGCTGCCACGGCGATAGGCGGAGGCAACCGTCTGCACGTCGCCCCACAGCTCCGAGTCGTGCGAATCGCCGGAGGCAAACTCACCCACCACGGACCATTCCTGCCCGGCCAGGCGCAGCTGTTTGCCCACCTCCAGCCCGGCGAACTGGCGCAGCGCGCCCTGCCCCACGATCAGCTCGCGCAAGCCGGGCTTGAAGCGGCGGCCCTGCACGATCTTCACGTTCGGCCGCAAGGTCCACGCCTCGTCACCGACGCCACGGATCGGCACGTTCGCCTCCACGCTGGGATCGTTGCGCTTGGGCAGGTTCGCGACCACCGACTGTTCGGCCGAGGCCACCGGCTTGCCCTCGGCACTGCGCGCCACGCCGGGCGCCTGGATGACCACGTTGACGCTGTCGCGATCGAGCACCGAGTTCAGCTCGGCGTTGGAGCCACCGCGCAACACGATGGCGGTGTCGTCCGAGCCGGTCTGCTGCAGGGTGCTCTGGAAGCCCTCACCCATCGCCAGCATTGCCACCAGCACGCCGACCACGCCGGCAATGCCGATCACCACCACCAAGGAGGCACCAATGCGCTGGTGCAGCGTGCTGATGCCCACACTGGTGATCGAGAGCGTCTGCCGGCCACGCCGGGTCAGCATCAGCCACAGTGCCAGCAGCACCACCAGCAACAGCACGGCGGGCCAGGGCAGTCTGGACCAGATGACCAGGCCCACGATCACGATGGCGACCAGGCCGAGGCCGCGCAGGAATGACTTGAATTTGCGCATGTCCGATTCTCCTCAGCGGCCAGCCAGTGCATCGACGATGTTCAACCGCATCGCCCGCCACGCCGGCAATGCGCCCACCACCAGACCGATCAGCAGCATCAGGCCGAGGCCCACCGCCCAACTGCCGGCGCCCACCGGCGGCAGGTTGATCATGCCGCCGCTGCCCTTGCCGATACCGGGCGCCAGCCCTGCGGCCAGACCCAGCCCGATCACGCCGCCGATCAGCAACAGCAGCACCGATTCGGCCAACACCAGCGCCAGCACGCTGCGGCTGGAGAAGCCGATCGTCTTGAGCACCGCCAGTTCGGACGTGCGTTCGCGCACCGCTTGCGCCATGGTGTTGGCGGTCAGCAGGATCAGGGTGAAGAACACCGCGCCCATGATCGAGCCGACGATCAGGCCGATGTCGCCCAGCTGCTTGGCGAACGAGGCGCTGAAGGCCTGCTCGGTCTGGGTCTTGGTTTCATGGTCGGAGTTGGCCGACAGCGCATCGATCGCATGCGCCACGCGGTCGCCCAGCGCCGGGTCGGTCAGCCGGTCGATGTACCAGCCGACCGTGCCGTTGCCGAACGCGTTGGCCTCGTCGAAGTATTTCCAGTGCAGCATGAACATCTGGTCGAGCCCGTTGGCGGCATCCTTGTCGACGGTGAAGATGCCCACGATGTCGAACGTCCAGGTCTTGGAGCCGTTCTTCTGCGGGAAAATGGTCGACTGCAGCGGGATCTTGTCGCCCACCTTCCAGCCGTACTTCTGCGCCAGCTTGTCGCCGATCACCGCGCCGGTGCGGTTGTCGTCGAAGGCCTTGCGCTGCTCGGCCGGCAGGTGAATTTCCGGATACAGGTCGATGTAGTTCGGGCTCACCGCATAGCTGAACACGAAGTTCTTCGGGTCCTGGTAGATGCCGCCGAACCAGTTCGCGTGGCCGACGTCGCGCACGCCGGGGATCGCGGCGATGCGCGAGCTCAGCGACTCTGGCAGCGGCTGGATGATCGAATAGCGCGACGAGGTGACCAGCCGGTTCACGCCGGCGATGCTCTGGCTGCCGGAGTCGAACGCGGTACGCACCGCATCGAGCATGCCGAACAGCAGGAAGGCGGCGACGATCGACACCAGGGTGAGGAAGGTGCGGGTCTTGCGCCGGAACAGCGCGGCCCAGATCAGGTGGAGGTATTTCATGAGATGCTCTCCCGCTTCATGCAATGACTCGCCTCTTGCGTTCGCCTCCTCTCCCCCTCGGGGAGAGGATTGAGGTGAGGGGCGGGTGCTCCCGACAGGGCTGATCGAAGCGCGCTCTTGCGCAGCATCGCCCGCACCGGTGTCCCCTCACCCCAACCCTCTCCCCGGAGGGGAGAGGCGAGCAGGCAGGTCGCGTTCACGCCAGCGCCTGTTCGACCAGCGTGCCCTTGTCCAGGTGCAGCGTGCGGTTCGCGTACTCGGCCGCCTTGGGATCGTGCGTGACCATCACGATGGTCTTGCCGTGCTCGCGATTGAGCTGCTGCAGCAGGCCGAGGATTTCGTCGGCGGACTGGCGGTCGAGGTCGCCGGTGGGCTCGTCGCAGACCAGCAGTGCGGGTCGGAGACGATCGCGCGGGCGATCGCCACGCGCTGCTGCTGGCCGCCGGACAGTTCGCCCGGCTTGTGGCTGCGCGCGGTCGGCCAGGCCGACCAGCTGCAAGCGCGATGGCGGCGTTCTTCTTGCGCTGCGCCGCCGACAGCTTGGTCAGCAGCAGCGGCAGTTCGACATTGCGCTGCGCCGACAGCATCGGCATCAGGTTGTAGAACTGGAAGACGAAGCCGACGTTCGTGGCGCGCCACTTCGCCAGCTGCGCCGCCGCCGAGCTGGTCGATGCGCTGGCCGCCGACGCTGATCTCGCCGGCGCTCGGCGTGTCGAGGCCGCCGATCAGGTTGAGCAAGGTGGTCTTGCCCGAACCGGACGGGCCCATCAGCGCGACGAAATCGCCCTTCGGGGATATCCAGGTTGAGGTGGTGCAGCACTTCGACTTTCTGCTTGCCGCGCTCGTAGGTCTTGGCAAGGTCCTTGATCTCGATCAGCGTGCCCATGGCAGTTCTCCGGTGAATCGAGTGGATGCGCCTACGGCGCCTTGATCTGGACGTCCGAACCGTCGCGCAGTTCGGCCGGCGGCGACACCACCACGCTGTCGCCCGGCTTCACCGCGGCCGGCAGCAGGCGAAGATCGCCATAGGCCTGCGCGGCCGGATTCACCGCGCGCTGGCGCACCTGGTTGCCGTCGAGCACGAACACCACGCTGTGGCCATCACGCTGCACGATCGCCGTGGCCGGCACCAGCACGCCGTGCGGCACGCTGGCGCTGGCGGCCGGCTTTTTCTTCCAGGAACGACACGCGCGCGCCCATGTCCGGCACCATGCGCGCGTCCTTTTTCTCCAGCGCCACGCGCACCTTGATGGTGGCCTTGCCGCGGTCGGCGGTGGGCACGATGGCGATCACGTGGGCGGGGATCTTCCAGTCCGGGTACGCGTCCAGCACCGCGTCGGCCGGCATGCCCGGCTTGACCCGGCCGATGTAGGCCTCGTTGACGTCGACGTCGATCTCCAGCGAGTCCATGTCGACGATGGTGCCGACGCCGGTGCGGGTGAAGCCGCCGCCGGCGGACAGCGGCGAGATGATCTCGCCGACCTGGGCGTCCTTGGTGGTGACCACGCCGCTGAACGGCGCGCGCACCACGCAGTAGTCGAAGTTGCACCTGCGCCACCGCCGCCTGGGCAGTGGCGGCCTTGGCCTGCTGCTGTTGCGCATTGAGCTGCGCGCGCAGGCTGTCGACCTGGGTGCGCGCCTGCTCGGCGGCTTGCTTCGACACCAGCCCGCGGGCGGCCAGCGACTCCAGGCGCGCGGCGTCGTGGATGCCCTGCGCCAACTGCACCTGGACCTGCGCCGCCTGCGCCTGCGCCGAATCGGCCTGTGCTTTCGCCGCGGCCAGACTGGCCTTGAAGCCGCTATCGTCCAGCCGTGCCAGCACCTGGCCGGTGGTGACGTGGTCGCCTTCCTCGATCAGCACCGCGGTCAGCGTGCCGGTGATTTGCGCCGACACCGTGGCCTGCGCGCCGCGCGGTGACGTAGCCGGTCGCCTGCAGCACCGCGCCCGCCTCGCTGCCGGCGCCGGGCGCCACGGCCGTGGCGGTCTGCACGGTCACCGCGCGATGACCGAGGAACAGCCGCGCGGCACCGCCGAGCAGCAACAGCAGCAGGACGACCGCACCGCCGATCCACAGCCAGCGACCCGGGTTGCGCCCCTGGTCCTCGCGCTGGTGGCGTTCGATGCGCAGCTCTTTCAACAACCCCGCGTTATCCACTCGTGCTCCCCGCCCGGCCTTGCCGGTTGCCTGATGAGTACAAGACTGGCTGATCGAAGGCCGTGCGATCAGGGTGCAGCATCAGCCATCGTCGGTGACAGGTGTCATCCGCGCAGACCGGAGCCTACTGTAGCTTGAGCTTTGCTACGCTTGCGCACATGAACTACATCATTGCCCCACCCGCCATTCCCAGCCTGCCGGTCAGCGGCTCCGACCAGCGTTTTCCGATCCGCCGGGTGTTCTGCATCGGCCGCAACTACGCCGACCACGCGCGCGAGATGGGAGCCACGGTGGACAAGTCCGCGCCGATGTTCTTCTGCAAGCCGGCCGATGCGGTGGTCGGCGACGGCGCCGACGTGGCGTACCCGCCGGCCACGGCCGACCTGCATCACGAGGTGGAAATGGTGGTGGCGCTGGGTGCCGGCGGCCGCGACCTCACCCCGGACGAGGCTGCCGCACTGGTCTGGGGCTATGGCGTGGGGCTGGACCTGACCCGCCGCGACCTGCAGGCGCAGGCCAAGGCCAAGGGGCATCCCTGGGACGTGGCCAAGGCGTTCGACCACTCCGCCCCGGTCTCCGCGCTGCGCCCGGCCGATGCGGTGGCCGTCAACGCGCAGACCGTGCTGCGGCTAAGCGTGAACGGCGAACTGCGCCAGCAGACCACGCTGGGCGAGATGGTGCACGACGTGCCGCACATCCTCGCGGCGCTGTCCACGCTGTTCGAGCTGAAGGCCGGCGACCTGGTCTTCACCGGCACGCCGGCCGGCGTCGCCGCGCTGCAGCGCGGCGACCATTTCCACGCCGAGCTGGTCGGGGTAGCGGAACTGGACGGGCGCATCGTCTGATGCATCCACGCAACCTTCATCCGGGCGCGCCTAGCTTGTCGCGCTAGGGTCGCCCCGCCATCCGGGCCCAACCAGAGGGAGTATCAACGGCATGAGCATGCTCAGCGAATTCAAGGCCTTTGCCATGCGCGGCAATGTCATCGACCTGGCGGTCGGTGTGGTCATTGGCGGGGCGTTCGGCAAGATCGTCACCTCCCTGGTCGACCAGATCATCATGCCGCCGATCGGCTGGCTCACGGGCGGCATCGACTTCAGCCAGCTGAAGTGGGTGCTCAAGCCGGCCGACGTCACCGACCCGGCACACAAGGTGGCCGAAGTGGCGATTCAGTATGGCGCCTTCATCAATACGCTGATCCAGTTCATCATCATCGCGTTCGCGATCTTCATGGTGGTCAAGGCGATCAACAAGCTCAGCCGCAAGCAGGAGGCGGCACCCGCCGCTCCGCCCGCCGACGTGGCCCTGCTGACCGAGATCCGCGACTTGCTGAAGAACCGGCCGTATTGAGAGACGCCAGGGCTTCGTGGGGGCACTGTCCGCCGGCTCTTGCGGCACGACCAGGTAAGAGCGGCGGGTATCGCCAGCCCCTTCGGCCACCCATGACTTCTGGCCTAAGCGCCCCCTGACATGGGCGTCATAATCGGGGTTTACCCAGCGGAGTCCCCGATGCGCCGTCTTCCCCTCACCCTGCTCGCCGCCGGCCTGCTGGCTAGCGGCATCGCCAGTGCCGCCACCACCACGATTCCGGCCACGGCCGTAAAGACGGCCGAACAGTTGCGCGACAAGGCGCTGCACGACGATACCGCCTACCGCGTCACCGCATCACTGACCACCGAAGTCGGCGCGCGCATGGCCGGCAGCGAGGCCGACCAGCGCGCCCGCGACTGGGCCGTGGCGAAGTTCAAGGAGCTCGGTTACGACAAGGTCTATACCGAAGCAGTGACGTATCCGCTGTGGGTGCGCCGAAGCGAGCACGCGGCGATCGTGGCGCCGTTCCCGCAGCCGCTGGTGCTGACCGCGCTGGGCTATTCGGCCGGCACGCCGAAGGGCGGGCTGACCGCCGAGGTGGTGAAATTCGACACGCTGGACGCGCTGAAGGCAGCCGATCCGGCCAGCATCCAGGGCAAGATCGTCTACGTCGGTTACCGCATGGAGCCCGCGAAGGACGGCCACGGTTACGGCATGGGCTCGGCCGTGCGTACCACCGGCGCGGTGATCGCCCAGGCCAAGGGCGCCGCCGGCTACCTGCTGCGCTCGGTCGGCACCGACGCACACCAGCGCGCCGCACATACCGGCGTCACCGGCTTCCACGACCCGGCCAAGGCGATCCCCGCCGCCGCGCTGTCCAACCCCGACGCCGACCAGCTCGAACGCGTGCTGGCCTACGGCAAGCCGGTCACGCTGAAGCTCGACCTGGATTGCGGCGTGGTCGGCGAATACACCGGCGCCAACGTGATCGGCGAAATCACCGGCCGCAAGCACCCCGACCAGGTGGTGGCGATCGGTGGCCACCTCGACTCATGGGACCTGGGCACCGGCGCGATCGACGACGGTGCCGGCGTGGCGATCGCGATGGCCGCCGGCAAGCTGATCCGCGACCTGCCGCAGCGCCCCGACCGCACGATCCGGGTGATCGCATTCGCCAACGAGGAGATGGGCCTGTGGGGCGGCCGCGCCTACGCCGAGAAGCACGGCGCGGAGGTGGCGAAATTCCAGCTCGGCACCGAATCCGACTTCGGCGCCGGCAAGATCTGGCGCATGAGCGCGAGCGTGAAGCCCACGGCACGCGGCGCGATCGAACAGATCGCCAGGGTGCTGGAGCCGGTTGGCGTGGCCTACGACGCCAACCGGCCCGGCGGCGGCGGCTCGGACCTGTCGCAGATGCACGGCAAGGGCATGGCCGCGCTGTCGCTGACCCAGGACGGCACGAAGTACTTCGACTGGCACCACACCCCGAACGACACGCTGGACAAGATCGATCCCGCCGAACTGGCGCAGAACGTGGCGGTGTACGCCGCGTTCTCGTACATGGCCGCCCAGGCCAACGGCGACTTCGGTTCCGCGCCGGGCGCGTTCGCGCATGACGGCGCCGGCGACTGAGCCGAGGTTCTGCTCTCTCCCCTGCTTGTCGCAAAGGAACAAGCAGGGGGACGGACCAACGCGCTACTTCGCGTAGTACAGCCCCGACGCCGCCAGCGGTTCGGGAATGCAGAACGTCTTCGGCAGCACGGTGATCGCGACCGGCACCAGCACCTGCTTCTCGACGCCACCCACGCCTGCGCAGGACGCGCCCGGCGGCAGCTGGTAATGGATGATCCGCACGGTGTATTGCGGACAGACATCCGAGCAGGGGAATTCGGCGACCACCGGCACGCCGCGATAGCGGCCCACGTCCACCGTGGTGTTCATCAGCGCGGCCTTGTCCCACGGCCTGCCGGCCCAGGCCTGCAGCGCCGCGGCATCGATCTGCGCGGGCATGCCGGTGCTGGCGGTGGCGATGGTGGCCAAGCCGGCGGCGGCGAAGGCGACGATGGCCAGTGTCAGGCTGCGCATGTTCGCTCCCTCATGACGGAGGATCAGCCTAATCGCCGCCGGCCGGGCACGGCAAGCTAGTGCGCCGGCTGGACCTTGCCGGACCGCTGAAAGCGCTGCTGCAGCCGGTCCATGTCGACGTAGATCACCGGCGTCAGGTACAGCGTGAGGATCTGCGAGAACACCAGGCCGCCGACCACGGCCAGGCCCAGCGAGCGGCGCACTTCCGCGCCGGCACCGATACCCCAGCGCGATCGGCAGGGTGCCGGCCATCGCCGCCATCGTGGTCATCATGATCGGACGGAAGCGCACGCGGCAGGCGTCGACGATCGCCTGTGCCGGCGACATGCCCTCATCGCGTTGCCGCTCCAGCGCGAAGTCGATCAGCATGATCGCGTTCTTCTTGACGATGCCGATCAGCATCACGATGCCGACGAAGGCGAACAGGTCCAGCGAGGCGTGGAAGAGCACCAGGGTCAGCAGCGCGCCGACCGCCGCCGCCGGCAGGCCGGACAGGATCGTCAACGGGTGGATGAAGCTCTCGTACAGGATGCCCAGCACCAGGTAGATCACGAACACCGCCAGCAGCAGCAGCATGCCCATGCCCTGCATGGACTGTTGGAACGCCTGCGCAGTGCCCTGCACGCTGCCGCTGATGGTCGCCGGCAGTCCCAGCTTGCCCATCGTGTCGTTGATGTGGGTCACCGCGTCACTCAGCGACACGCCTTGCGCCAGGTTGAACGATACCGTCACTGCCGGCAGCTGGCCCTGGTGGTTCACGGTCAACGCCTGCGGCTCGCGGTCGAAACTGGCCACCGCACTGAGCGGCACCAGGCTGCCGCTGTTCGAAGTGACGTACAGCTGCGATAGCACCGAGGGGTCGTCCTGCAGCTTGCGCTCGACCTGCAGGATCACCCAGTACTGGGTGGCCGGAGCCGTAGATGGTGGAGATCTGGTTCTGTCCGAAAGCCGATGCCCAGCGCGGTCTGCACCTGCGCCATGGTCAGCCCCAGCGGCGCCAATTTGTCGCGGTCGACCTTGACCACGATCGACGGGCTGTTCAGATCCAGGTCGTTGGTGACGTCCTCGAAGCCCGGCAGCGCGGCAAACGCACGCGTCAACTTGCCGCTCCAGTCGTACAGCTCGTCGAGGTTCACCGACTGCACGGTGTATTGGTACTGCGCCTTGGACTGCCGTCCACCGATCTGGATCGCCGGCGTGTTCTGGATATAGCTGCGGATGCCCGCCACCGTCGCCAGCTTCGGCCGCAATTCCTGGATGATGCCAGCCGGGTCGAGCTTGCGTTCGCTGGCCGGCTTCAGCAGCAGCAGGATGGAGCCGTTGTTGATCGTGCTGCGTCCGCCGCCGGCACCAATGGTCGACATGTAGCCGGCGATGTTCGGATCCTTCGCCACGATGTCGACCAGCCGCTGCTGGCGCGCCAGCATGCCTTCGAACGACACGTCCTCCGGCCCTTCGGTGTTGACGCGCAGCTGGCCGTTGTCGCCGGCTGGAATGAAATCCTTCGGCGTCACGTAGAACAGCAGCGCGGTGGCCAGCAGGCTCAAGCCGAAGCTGGCCAGCACCAGGCGCGGGCGGTCCATGCACCAGCGCAGGCTGCTCGCGTAGCCGTGCTGCACGGCGCTGAAGCCGCGGTCGAAGCCGGCGATCAGCCAGTTCTTGGTCTCGTGGTCGTGCGCCTTGACGAAGCGGCTGCACAGCATCGGCGTCAGCGTGATCGCAACGATGCCGGAGATCAGGATCGCCACGCTGATCACCACCGCAAATTCGTGGAACAAGCGGCCCACGATGCCGCCCATGAACATCACCGGGATGAACACCGCGATCAGCGACAGCGTCATCGAGAAGATGGTGAAGCCGACCTCCCTGGCACCCTGCAGCGCCGCCTCGTAAGGCGGTGTACCCGCCTCCAGGTGGCGCACGATGTTCTCCAGCATCACGATCGCGTCGTCCACCACGAAGCCGACGGCCAAGGTCAGCGCCAGCAGGGACAGGTTGTCCAGGCTGTAGCCCAGCGCATACATCACGCCGAACGTGCCGAGTACCGAGATCGGCAGCGCCACCGCCGGGATCAGCGTGGCGGACAGATTGCCCAGGAACAGGTAGATCACGAACACCACCAGCACGCCAGCCAGCAGCAGCGTGAACTGCACGTCGTCGACCGAATCGCGGATCGACTGCGAGCGGTCATACAGCGTGTCCAACGTGATCGACGGCGGCAGGCCGGCGCGGAAGCTGGGCAGCACGGCCTTGATGCGGTCCACCGTGGCCACCGTGTTCGCGCCGGGCTGGCGCTGGATCGCCAGCACGATCGCCTGCCTGCCGTTGTACGTGCTGATGCGCTGATCGTCCTGCACGCTGTCGCGCGCGACGCCGATGTCACCCACGTGCACCGGCGCACCGTTGCGATAAGCCACCACCACGTCGTTGTAGGCCGCCGCGCGCAGCAGCTGGCCGTCGCTGCGGATCGGCAGATTCTGCCGCTTGCCGTAAAGCGAGCCGGTGGACTGGTTGACGTTGGCATCGGCGATCGCGTTCTGCACCTGGTCGATGCCGATGCCGGCAGCGGCCAGCCGGTCGGGATTCACGCTGATCCGCACCGCGTATTTCTGCGAGCCGAAGACGTTCACCTGGGCCACGCCGTCGATCATTGACAGCTGCTGCGCCAGCTCGGTCTCGGCGTACTCGTCGACCTGGGTCAGCGGCAGCGTGCTTGAGCTCATTGCCAGGAAAAGGATCGGCGCATCGGCCGGATTGACCTTGCGGAACGTGGGCGGCGTGGTCATTTCCTTTGGCAGCTGACGCAGCGCCGCCGAAATCGCCGACTGCACGTCCTGCGCCGCCGCGTCGATGTTGCGATCCAGATCGAAGCTCAGCGTGATCGAGGTGGAGCCCAGCGCGCTGGTCGAGCTCATCGAGCTGATCCCGGCGATGGTCGAGAACTGGCCCTCCAGCGGCGTGGCCACCGCCGAGGCCATCGTCTCCGGCGACGCGCCGGGCAGGCTGGCGCTGACGCTGATGGTGGGGAAATCGACGTTCGGCAGTTCGTTCACCGGCAGCCGCGGATAGGCGGCGATGCCGAACACCAGCAGCGCCGTCATCAGCAGCGTGGTCATCACCGGACGGCGGATGCAAAGCTCGGGGATGTTCATCCGGTCACCCCTTGACGGTGGCGGCGCTGCCGTCGACCAGCAACATCTGGCCTTCGGTCACCACCCGCTCGCCGGCGTGCAGGCCCTTGTGGATCACGGTACGCCCGGCACTGGTCGGCCCGGTGGTGACGTGGCGCTGCTGCACCTTGCCGTCGGCGCCGAGCACGAACACGAAACTGCCGCTGGTCGAATTCTGCAGCGCCTGCACCGGCACGCTGACCACATTGGCCAGGCGCGTGGTCGGCATGCTCACCTGCACGAACTGGCCCGGAGTGAGCCGGTGCCCGGCGTTGTCGAAGCGCGCCTTCAGCACGATGGTGCCAGTGCTGGCGTCGACCGCATTGTCGATGAATTCCAGCGTGCCGGTGAGCGGCGCCGCCTGGTCGCCGGAGATGGCCACCTGCACGCTGATCGCGCCGTCGGCCAGCGCGGCGCGCACTGGCGGCAGGCTGTCCTCGGGGATGTTGAACGCCACGCGCACCGGCTCGACCTGGTTGAGCACCACGATGTCGGTGCTGTCGGCACTGATCTGCGCGCCTGGCCACACCAGCGGCGCGCCCGCGATGCCGTCGAACGGGGCGATGATGCGCGCGTAGTCAAGTTGGGTCTGTGCCAATTCCTGTGCGGCCCGGTCGCTCTGCAGGGTGGCCCGTGCCACCGCCAGGTTGGCCTGGTACAGGTCGTAGTCTGCTTTCGAGACGAAGCCCTTGGCCAGCATGTCGGCGTAGCGCCGCTGGTCGGCCTGCGCCTTCTGCAACAGCGCCTGGTCGCGCGCCACGTTGCCGCGCGCCTGGTCCAGTTGCGCCTGCAGCAGGCGCGGATCGATCTGCGCCAGCACGCTGCCCTTGCGCACCAGCGCCCCGGGCTCGAACGACAGCGATTGGAGCTGGCCGGAAACCCGCGCGCGCAAGGTCACCGTGGACCACGCCTCGACCCGGCCGACCAGTTTCAGCGAAAGCTCGATGTCGCCCTGGGTGGCGCTGGCTATCTCGACCGGCACCGCCGCGGGCGCCCGCGCGGCCTTGCTGCCGTCGTCAGTGCCGCGGCCGAAGCGCATGAACATGGCGATCGCCAGCAGGACAGCCACCACGAGGATGATTTTTTTCAAGGACATGCGCGGAGGCTTCTCGATCTTCGCGCCACGCGCGGTGGCGTTGGTCGGGTCGTTGCGCGGCCGGGGAACCGCAGGGCTGACGACAATGCATCAAGCTTGTTACAACGCGTGTGGTGGCTGCAGGTTGACGGTTGATATTGCTGGACGACTCGCCAGCAGCCCACTATGCCGCGGATTCCGCTGCGGATGACCCCGACCCATGGCACTGGTCAAAGCCGCAACAGGCGCGAGTCAGGGTGTGCCGCCGTCGCCCTGCTCCAGCGCCTGCAGGTTGTCCTTGATCCGGCCGATCACCGCCAGCGCCTGTTGCAGCTCGTCGTGGCCGATCCCGCGGGTGGCATCCTTGCGCAGCCCGCGCGCGATGATCTCCATGTCGCCCACGATCACCCGCGCCTGTTCGGTAACGTACAGCCGCCACGCGCGCCGGTCCTTCGGGTCCGGCCGGCGCTCGACGAAGCCGGCCGCCTGCAGCCGGTCGATCACCCGGCCCACCGCGATCGGCTCCATTTCCAGGAATTCGGCAAGTTCGGTTTGCCGCAGGCCTTCGCGGTGGTACAACACCTTGGTCGCGCGCCATTGCGCGCGGGTCAGCCCGAATTTCACCGCGCGCCGGTCGAAATGCTTGCGGAACAGCAAGGTCACGTCACTGAGCAGGTAGCCGAAGGAAATATCTTCCGTTTTCGCCATGACCTGTTGCCACCCCCCAACCGAATGCCTGGCCGAAGCATAAGGCAAAGCCGTCAACTCCCGCGCAGTCATGCCCATCCAGGTCATCAACGCCGACATCACCCGCTTGCTCGTGGACGCCATCGTCAACGCGGCCAACCCCGGCCTGCTCGGCGGCGGCGGCGTGGACGGCGCGATCCACCGCGCCGCCGGACCGGGCCTGTTGCAAGCCTGCCGCGCGCTGCCCGAAGCCGCCCCCGGCGTGCGCTGCCCTGCCGGCGAGGCGCGCATCACGCCCGGCTTCGCCCTGCCCGCGCGCTACGTGATCCATGCGGTGGGCCCGGTCTGGCAGGGCGGCACCCGGAATGAGGCGACGTTGCTGGAGCGCTGCTACCGCAACTCGCTGCAGCTGTTGCGCGCGCAGCGGCTGCAATCGATCGCGTTTCCGGCGATCAGCTGCGGCGTCTACGGCTACCCCGCCGCGCAAGCCGCGGCGGTGGCCGTGGCCACGCTGTGCGACGAGCTGGCCGCCGCGGACGACATCGAAGTGACGCTGTGCTGCTTCAGCGAAGGCATGCGCGCGGTGTTCCAGCACACTCTGGATACCGCGCCGTAGGGCCGGCCATGGCCGCCGGCTTTTGCCGCATGCGGACAGGGAGGCAATGCCTGCCGCAGCCCATCAATGCAGCTTGAACGGATACAGCGGTGGTAGCCCGGCGTCTTCGCCGCTCGCCTCCACGGCAAGCCAGGCGAAGCCGCGCCTGAAGGCCTGCGCCAGGTTCGTCCCGGCGTTCGTTCCGATATCCGCTGACGGGGTGCCGGCGTAGTGGCGCTGCTGCAGGGCAGCGATCGCGCCGCGCTGCGCCGCATCTCCCAGCGCCGCCGACAGCTCACCCAGGTGCTGGATCGTCGGGCGCTCCGCCCGGGCCCAGGCCAGCAGGGTGCATACCTGCGCGGCCGGATCGCTGCCGCGCGCCGCGGCGAGGAAGGCCAGCTGGGCGCTGCGCGCCGAGGGTCGCGCCGGTGCGGCCGCCGTCATTGGCGACTCCCGCCGGCGGCGCTGCCACAGCCACCAGGCCAGCACGCTGAGCATCCACAGGCCTAGGCTGGCCAAGGCGATCCCGCGCCACGGTGGAGCAGTCGTCGCGGCCGAGACGGTGGTGGCGACCGCGCCGTCCACGGCCTCGGGCGGCTCGGCCGGCGTGGCGGTAGCCGCGCCGAGCGCCGGCAACACGGTGACGCTGTGCGCCGGAATCTGCGCCACTTCCATCTTGTCGGCCAGCACGTTCCACCACTTCAGGGTGGTGGCGGGAATGGTCAGCGGGCCGGCGCGCTCGGGCACGATCGCAAACGCCTGCTGGCGCCGGCCGGTGATCCACTGGCCATCCTGGCGATTGCCGGTAGCCGGTTTGTCCGGGTACACCGTGGCGCCATCCAGCGGCGGCAGGCTCAGCGCCGGCAGCGCCTCGTACGACAGGCCGCTGGCCTGCAGACTCATGGTGAGGTTGAGCGGCTGGCCGACCCGCGGCGGCGCATCCTGCGCGGTGGGCCAGCCGTCCAGGCTCAGGCTCAGCTGGCGCGCCGGCAGCCACGCGCTGCCGCCCCAGTCGGCGGGTGCCGGTTTCACTTCGATCGTCTGCGCGGGCGCGCTGGCGCTGACCGGCACGGTGGCACCGAAGAAGCTGTTCGGGTCGCGCGGGTCGGCCGCCTCACCCTGGAAATCCACCGCGGGAATCTCGATCCGGCCGGCACGCTGCGGGATCAGCGCATAGCGCTGTTCCAGTACGTGATAGGTACGGCCGCCGCGTTCGGCGTCGTAGTTCAGTCCCTTGCCGAGCGCGCTGACTTCCACGCCGCCGACCTGCGGCGCCGGCGGCGCGTCGCCGCCGATGCGATTGGCGTAATACAGGCGCACCACGTAGGTCAGCTGCTGGCCGACGTAGCCGTGCGCGGGCTCCACCTGCGATTCCATGAAGACGTCGCGCTGCGTGGCGGCGGCCGCGGCCGGATCTGGCGCGGTCACGGTGAGCTGCAGCGGCGCCGTGCGGCTGCCGGCCACGCTCAGGGCGGGAATCTGCAGCACGCCGACGTGACGGGGCCGCAGCGCCACGCCGAAGGTCAGCTCGGCGCTGGCCTTGCCGTTGACCACGCTGAGGCTGTTGTTCTGCGAGGTGCCGAGCAACTGGAAGTCCTGGCCCAGCGCGCGCAGGTCGGGCGCGGCGACGCCACCGGTATCGCCCTCCACGCGCACGTTCAGCGTCACCGTTTCGCCCAGCTGCACGTGGTCGCGATCCAGCGTGGCGGTCACCTCGGCCGCGCTGGCCAGCGCCGCGACCAGCGCCAGCATCAGCAAACATCCGCTCATGGCATGTCGAAACATCACGGCTGTCCATCCTCGCTTGGTGCGCCGCCGTGGCGCTGCTGGTATTCCAGTTCGAACTTGCGTCGCAGCAAGGCGCCGGGATCGTCCGGCACGCGCTGCAGGGCGTGGCGCAGGTCGGCCGGCAGTTTCGCCTGCGGATCGTCCTTGGCCAGCGCGCCGAGCTGGTGCTCGGCCTTGACGTCGCCCGGCTTCGCCAGCGCGGCATCCATCTGCTGCTTCAACGCCTGCCGCGCCTGTTCCGCCTGCGCTCGCTGCTCGGCCTGCTGCTGCGCGGTCTGCGGCTCGGGCTGATCGGCGCCGCCCTGCTCGGACTTGCCCTGCTGCGCTTCGTTCTTGCCGGACTGATCCTGCGCCTGCGACTTGCCATCCTGGCCCGACTGATCGGACGGCTCGGCGTTGTCCGCGGCGGATGACTGGTCCTTCGCATCCTGCTGACCGGTCTTGCCCTGCTCGCCCGGCGACGACTGGTTTTGCTTGCCGTCGCGGCCCTCGTGTTCCTTCTGGTCCGACGGCTGCTGTTGTTGCTGGTGCAGCCAGTCCTCGACCGCCTGGCGGTTCGCCTTCGCGTCGGCGTTGGCCGGATCGAGTTGCAGCGCGTGGTCGTAGGCTGCGATTGCTTTTTGGTACTCGCCCTGCTTCGCCAGCGTGTTGCCCAGGTTGTAGGCCGCGTCGCTGCCGGGCGCCCGCTGCAAGGCCTGCGCCGCAGCGGCATAGTCGCCAGCACGGTACGCCGCCGCGCCGCGCCACGCGGGATCGCGCGCGAGCTGCTGCGCCTGCTTCGCATCACCAGCACGCAAGGCCTGTGCAGCCTGCTGGTCGGGGCGCTGCCACAGGTCGTGCCAGGTCGCCGCCGCGGCCGTGCCCGGCCACAGCGGCAGCATGGCCAGCGGCAGCAACAGCAGCCAGCCGCGACGGAACGCCAGCGCCACGACGGGCAGCAGCGGCAGCAGCAGCCACGCCCCGCGGTCCTGCCAGGCATCGCCGGCCTGCCCGTCCGCCAGGGTGGCCTTCGCGCTGCGCAGTTGCGCACGCAGCGCGCCGACGTCGCGCTGGTCCGCAGTCATCGCCACGTAGCGGCCGCCACCGGCAGCGGCCAGCGCCGCGAGCGCGGCATCGTCGCGGCGCGCCAGCAACATGCTGCCCTGCGCGTCACGCAGAAAGCCGCCGTCGGGCAACGGCACCGGGCCGCCTTGCGGCGTGCCCACGCCAAGCACCGAGACCTGCACGCCGGCGGCGTTCGCCTTGCGTGCCGCCGCCTGGGCCGCCGCATCGGCTTGGTCGATGATCAGCACCAGCGCACCGCCGCTGGCCTTGCCGTCGCGGATCAGTGCCACGCCTTGTTCAATCGCCGCGGCCGCGTTGTCGCCGTCCACCGGCATGGTGTCCGGCGCCATCGCCTCGAGCAGGTCGCCGAGGCTGTGTGCATCGGAGGTCAGCGGCGCCACCACGAACGCCTCGCCGGCGTAGCCGATCAGCGCGTTGAGACCGTCCTGGTTGGCGCGCAGCAGGTCGCGCGCCTTGTAGCGCGCGCGATCGAGCCGGCTCGGCGCCACGTCGCGCGCCAGCATGTGCTGCGACAGCGAGATCGCCACCACCTGCGCTGCGCGGCTCGCATACAACGGCTGCTCGACGCGGCTCCAGGCCGGCCCGGCCAGGGCCAGCGCGCACAACACCCAGCCCAGTGCGAACAGCCACAGCGGCAGGCTGCGGTTGCCGGTGCGCCCGCGCAGCAGATGCGGCAGCAGCTCGGCGTCGACCAGCCGCGACAGCTCCAGTTGAGCCATGTTGCGACGCGTGCCGAACCAGCCCAGCAGCGGCAGCAGGAGCAGCGCGGCCAGCCACCACGGCCGCAGGAAATGGAATTGCTGCAGCAGTTCGCTCATGCGGGCGAACTCCCGCCTGCGGGCGAAGCGGCACGGCACGATCGCCAGCCACTGCAGCACGACCGCGGCCAGCAGCGGCCAGCGGAACAGCTCGTGCCGTGGCCGCAATGACGGGCCGTGCTGCGGCATCGGTTCCAGCGCGTCGATCGCGCGGTAGGCGTCGGCCAGCTCGCCGCTGTCGGTGGCGCGGAAGAAACGCCCCCCGGTCTGCGTGGCGATCTCAGTGAGCATGTCCGCATCCAGGTCGGCCGACGGGTTCACCAGCTGGCTGCCGAAGAAGCCGGGTATGCGCATCCGCGTGGCGCCGATGCCGATGGTGTAGATGCGCACGCCGGCCGCCTTCGCTGCGCGCGCCGCGTCGCGCGGCGCGATGCTGCCGGCGTTGTTGACGCCGTCGGTGAGCAGCACCAGCACGCGCGCCTGCTCGGGCAGGGCTGACAGCCGCTTCACCGCCACCGCGATCGCGTCGCCGATCGCCGTCTCGGTGCCGGCCAGCCCCACCACCGCCCCCTGCAGCTGCGCGCGCACCGCGGACAGGTCGTAGGTCAACGGCGTCACCAGAAAGGCCTGGCTGCCGAACAGGATCAGCCCCATCTCGTCGCCGCTGCGGCGGCTGATGAAGTCGCCGGCGATCGCCTCGACCGCACCGAAGCGGCTCACGTCCTGGCCGGCCAGTTGCATGTCACCGGTACGCATGCTGCCGGACAGGTCCACCGCCAGCATCAGTGCGCGCCCGCTGCGCTGCTGCGCCTGCGGCGGGCCCAGCCACTGCGGCCGCGCCGCCGCGCCCAGCAGGCACAGCCAGGCCAGCGCCAGCAGCCACGGTGTCGCGCCGCGCGCGCGATGGTCCGTCACGGTGCGCAGCCGCACGCCCGGCTGCGGCAGGTGCAGCGCCTGCCCCGGCGCGGCCGGACGCAACCAACGCCGCAGCAGCCACGGCAGCGGCAGCAGCACGATCACCCAGGGCCAGGCGAACTCAGGCATCGGCGGGCTCCGTCGCGGCCGGCTTCCAGCTTGCCGGCTGCAACGCCAGCCGCAGCCACGCCCGCACGGCTGCCACGCTGGCCGCATGGTCGAACGCTGCCGGTGGCCGATAGAGCTGCTGATCCAGTGCCAGCAGCTGCTGCAGCGTGGCGGCGTCGACCGGCACCCGCGCCAGCGTCTGTCGCCACGCGTCGCCGCGCCGCTGCGCGGCCTGCGCCTCGTGCCGGCGCGCCACCCGGCGCAGCAATTGATGCAAGGCGCTCGACCAGGGCGACCGTGTCGCCATCGTGTTGATGCTGCTGTGTGATCCGATCGAGTTCGCGCAGCACCTGGCGGCGCTGGCGGACCACGCGACGATGCCGTCGCCACCACCAGATGCCCGCCAGCAGCAGCGCCAGCACCAGCACGGCCAGCACCCACCAGCCTGGCGCCGGCGGCCACCAGGACGGCTCGGGCGGCAGGTGGATATCGCGCAAGCTGCGGGCCGGGCGACGGCGCGGGCTGGGCCGACATCATCGCGTCGACCTCCGCGCGCCGAGCAGGCCGCTGACCGCGTCGAACGCATCGGCGGCGGTGTCGATGCTGTTCCAGCGCAGGCCCAGCGATTGCGCCAGCTCGCCCAGCCGGGCCGGGCCGGCACCCAGCGCACGCTGGAAATCGCTGCGCTGGCGCGCGGACTGCAGCACTACCTCGCAGCGCTCGCCGGCATGTTCCAGCGGGTAGCGTCCCGGCGGAGCCGGCGCCAGTTCCAGCGCATCGGCCACCACCAGCACGCTGATCCCGGCATGCCGGCCCAGGTCGAGCAGGCGCTGCCGTGCCGAGGCGTCGCAACTGAAGCCGTCGCTGACCAGCAGCACGCGGCTGGCACCGTGCAATACGCGGCTGGCGCGAGCCAGCGCAGCGGACAACGGCTCGATCCGGTCGGATACCGGCTGCGCATCCCATTCGGCCAGCGCGCCGCACACCGCCAAGGCACCGCGCGGCCCGGCCTGCGGCCGCAGCAACTGGTCGGCGTGGCCGAACGCCATCACCCCGACCCGTTCGCCGGCGCGCACCGCATACCACGCGGCGGCGGCGGCGGCGTGCGCCGCCTGTACCGACTTGAAGCGCACCCGGGTGCCGAAGCGCATGCTGGCGTGGGTGTCGAGCAGGATCAGCAGGCAGCCTTCGCGATCCTCCTGGAACAGCTTGGTATGCAGCTTGCCGCTGCGCGCGGTGAGCCGCCAGTCGAGCCGGCGCACATCGTCGCCAGCCTGGTAGACACGCGACTCGGCGTAGTCCATGCCGCGGCCGTATAGACGGCTGGACTGCTGGCCACTGCGCGCCGCGCGGCTGAGCAGCGGCGCCATGCGCACGCGGCCGACCCGCGCGCGCAACGCGAGCAGTTCGGCCAGCGCCACCTGGCTGCGGCCGTCGCCATCCGCACGATGTGGCGCGACGGCATTCACGGCAGCGGCACGAGATCCAGCAGGCGATCGATCACCTGATCCGGCCGCACGCCCTCGGCTTCCGCCTCGTAACTGAGCAGCACCCGATGGCGCAGCACTTCGTGGGCGATCGCTGTGCACGTCTTCCGGCAACACGTAATCGCGGCCGGCCAGCCACGCCTGCGCGCGCGAGCAGCGGTCCAGCGCGATGGTGGCGCGCGGGCTGCCGCCCCAGGCGATCCAGCGCTTCAGCTCCGGACCGTAGCGACCGGCATCGCGGGTGGCCAGCACCAGTTGGGTCAGGTATTCCTCCAGCGCCGGCGCCATGTGCACCGCCATCGCCGCGTCGCGCGCGGCGAACACGTCGGCCTGGCTCAGCAAGGCAGGAGGCGCGGCGACCGGATGGGCGCGACGGCTGGCCTGCTCGCGTGCCAGCTTGAGGATCGCCAGTTCGGCGACGGCATCCGGATAGCCGATCGTCACGTGCATCAGGAAACGGTCGAGCTGGGCTTCCGGCAGGGTGAACGTGCCCTCCTGCTCGATCGGGTTCTGCGTCGCCATCACCATGAACAGTTCGGGCAGCGGCCAGGTACGGCGGCCGACGGTGATCTGCTGCTCGGCCATCGCCTCCAGCAGCGCCGACTGCACCTTGGCCGGCGCGCGGTTGATCTCGTCGGCCAGCATGATGTTGTGGAACAGCGGGCCGCGCTCGAACTCGAAGCTGCCCGACTGCGGACGGAACACGTCGGTGCCGGTGAGGTCGGCCGGCAGCAGGTCGGGGGTGAACTGCACGCGATGGAAGTCCGCCTCGATCCGCGCCGCCAGCGCCTTCACCGCGGTGGTCTTGGCCAGGCCGGGCGCGCCCTCGACCAGCAGGTGGCCGTCGGCCAGCAAGGCCACCAGCAGGCAGTCGATCAGGTGCGGCTGGCCGATGATGCATTGCTGCAGGTCGTCGCGCAGCTGCGCGAACGATTGTTGCAGGCGACTCGTCGTCGGGGTTTCGGGCATATCCATGAGCGGTTTCCGTTCTTGACGTGACAGCGGCGCAGCCCGGTGCGCGGCAGGGTGCAGCCGGACCGGATGGCGTGCTACAGACCATGGGCAAGGCAGGAAGTTTAATCGGCTCCCCTCAGCTTGCCGACACCCATAAAAAAAGAGGCGGCCGAAGCCGCCTCTTTCACTGCAAGCTTGCGCGCTTACTGCAACGTGTCGCTGAGGATGCGCGGCGTCACGAAGATCAGCAGTTCGGCCTTGGTGTTGACCCGCGAGTTGCTGCGGAACAGCGCGCCGATGCCGGGGATGTCGCCCAGGCCGGGCACCTTGGTCATGGTGTTCGACTTGTTGACTTCGTAGATGCCGCCCAGCACCACGGTCTGCCCGTTGTCGACCAGCACCGAGGTGTTGATCTCGCGGGTGTCGATGGTCGGGATCTTGCCGCTGCCCGGGGCGTCCACGTAACCGGCCAGCGCATCCTTCTTGACGTTGATCATCAGGTAGACGCGGTTGTCGGCGGTGATCGTCGGGGTCACCTTCAGCTCCAGCACGGCGTCCTTGAACTGCACCGTGGCGGTGCCGCTGCCGGCGCCACTGCCGGCGCTGTTCTGGAACGTGACGTAGCCGATTTCCTGGCCCTGGCGGATCACCGCTTCCTGCTGGTTCGCGGTGATCACGCGGGGGCTGGAGATCACCTCGCCACGACCCTCGGTCTGCGCGGCCGAAAGTTCCAGGTCAATCGCGTAGTTGGCGCCGAGGATGGCCAGGCCGAAGCTGCCACCCTTCAGGGTCGTCGGCAGGTTCACGTTGAGGCCGCCGGAACCCACGGTTGCTGGCGCAGTGTTATTACCTATGGTGCTGCCCAGCGTGCTGCCAACCTGTAGTACCTGCCCACTGGGGTTGGTCTGTTTGCCGCTGACGCCAAACTTCGCTCCCAACTCGCGGGTGAAGTCGTCGGTGGCAACCACGATGCGCGACTCGATCAGCACTTGCTGCACCGGTTTGTCCAGCACCGCGATCAGTTCACGCAGCTGCCTGATCTTCTCCGGCGTGTCGTTGAGCAGCAGCGTATTGGTGCGCTCGTCGAACGAGACGCTGCCGCGCGGCGACAGGAAGCCGCGCTGGGTGTTGCCGCCGCCGGTACCGCCGCCGCCCTGCTTGCTGCCGGTGGTCAGCAGCGTGGCAATGGTCGACGCCTTGCCGTAGCTGATCGGCACGTAGTCGGTGATCAGTTCGGCGGTGTCCTGCGCCTTCAGCTTGGCGTCGGCCAGGTCCTGCTCGTACTTGGCCAGCTCGGCCTGCGGCGCGACCCACACCACGTTGCCGTTGCGGCGCTTGTCCAGGCTCTTGGCGCGCAGGATCACGTCCAGCGCCTGATCCCACGGCACGTTGACCAGACGCAGGGTGACGCTGCCGCCGACGCTGTCGGAGGCGACCAGATTGAGTCCGGAAATGTCGGCGATCAGCTGCAGCGCCGAACGCACCGGAATGTCCTGGAAGTTGAAGGTGACGCGCTTGCCGTTATAGCCCGGCTCCTGACCCAACTTGGCCAGCTTGGCATCCTTGGCGTCGGCCTTCTTCGGCGCCACTTCGACCACGTACTGGTCGGCGGTCTGGTAGGCCGAAGTCTCGACGTTGCCCTTGACCGCGATCTCCATGCGCGCGCCGCCGCCGTTGCCGGCGCGGGTGACGATGGACTGCACCGGCGTGGCGAAGTCCAGCGTATCCAGGCGCTGGGCTAGGCTGGCCGGCAGGTTCGCGTGGTCGATGGTGACCAGCACCTTGTCGCCCTTGCGGGTCATTTCGGCATTCGCGCCGCTGCCGCTGAAGTTGATCAGCACGCGGCCTTCGCCGTTCGGACCGCGGCGGAAATCGATATTGGAGATGGCCGGGCCGTTCGACGACGACGGCAGTGCCTTGGTCGGATCGATCGTGGATGCGGTGGTCACCGCCTGGTCGGCGCTGCCGTTGTTGACGGTCAGCACCAGGCTGTTGCCTTCGACGCGCGAGCGATAGCTGGATTCGCGCATCAGCTCGACCACCACGCGGGTGCGGCCGCCGGCCGACACGGCGGACACGCCGGAGGTCGAGCCCTTGCCGATGTCCAGGTGGCGGGCCGCCGCGTTGTCGGTGTCGGCAAAGTCGACCGCGATACGCGGCGGGTTGCCGGTGGTGAAGATCTTCGGCTCCGGCACCGGACCATTGCCGAAGTCCATATGCAGCTCGACGCTGCCGCCAGGCAGGGCGTCGTAGCTGATGTTCTTCAACGTGGTGGCGGCTGCCATCGCAGCGCCGGCCCAGGTGGCGCCGGCGATCAGCAGGCCCATCAACATGTAACGGCTTGCATGGCGCATGACACGGCCCCGGACGGATTGGATTTGGTTGGTCATTGCATCAGCCCCTGTCTTCCTATTTCGCGTCGAGCGCGATGCTGGCGGGACGTTCCATCCAGCCACCATTACCATTGGATACCAGCTCGACCAGTTCGATATGGTCCTCGCTGATCGCGGTGATATGCCCGTAGTTCTGCCCCATGTACTCATTGACATGGATGCGATGGATCACACCACCCGGGTCCTTGACCAGCACCTCCATACCCGCACCGGTACCGACGGTGCCGACCATCTTCAGGCTGTCCAGCGCAAACAGCTCCAGCGGCTGCTTGGCGCGGTTGGCATCCGGCCGCGGACCGCTCGCAGCGCTGCGGTTCTCCAACTCGGCCGTGCTCGGGCTGAACGGATCACGCCGATCCTGGTCGTCGTACTTGAATGTCTCGAACGTCTTGATCACCGGCAGCGGCTGGATCGGCGCGCCCTTCTTGGCCTTTTCCTGGGCGACCCAGGTGCGCAGGTCGGACATGCCGCGAGTGCAGCCGCCCAGCACCAGCACGACCCCGAGCATCAGCAAGCAGGCGCGCCCCGCGGGCCGGCTTGATGGCAGTCAGCTTGTTCATCATTTCGCCCCCCCCGCCTTCTTGCCTGCGCCAGCGGCGGAGCTCTCTTCGTCGTCCAGGTAGCGGTAGGTCTTCACGGTGCCCTGCAGCACCAGCTGACCGTTCGCGGGACCGTCCTTGCCCGCCGTCTTCGGCGTCAGCGAGACGTCGTGCAGGGTCAGGATCACCACCCGCGGCAACGAGGCCACGCCGCTGATGAAGGTGCCGAACTGGTGGTAGGTGCCGGTGAAACGCAGCGTGATCGGCTTCTCCGCGTAGAAATCCTTCGGGGTTTCCGCACCGGGCTGGAACAGATCGGTCTCCAGGCCGGCGGACTGCGCGGTCTGCGAAATGTCGGTCAGCAGTTCGGGCATCTCGGTCTTGCTGGGCAGCTGGCGCAACAGCTGGCGCAGCATGTCCTGCATCTCGTCGAGTTGCTGTTGCAGCGCTTCCAGGTTGACCGACTTGGCCTGTTTGGTCGAGAACTCCTGCTTGAGCTGCTCTTCCTTGCCGGCCAGCGTCTTCAGGCTTTCCTGCTGGTCGCTGACGAAGAAGTACCAGCCCACCAGCAGCACGAAACCGAACAGCAGCACCGTGAAGAAGATCTTGATCGACTGCGGCCAGCCGCCGACGTTGTTGCGGTCGAGGTTCTGGAGATCGTTGAAGAAACTCATGACCCGGCACCTCCCGTGGCAGCTGGCGCACTCACCGGGGTGGCTTCCGGTGGTGCGGCCGTCGTTGCGGGCTGCGCCGGCGGAGCGGCAACCGTCTTGGCCTCCGTTCCGGGAGCCGCCGGGGCCACCACGGCCGGAGCCGCGCTGGAGTCGGCGCCGGCCGGCAGCACTGGGGTCTTGCCGGCGTCGACCTCGTCGGTCTTCGGCTTGCTCAGCAGCACGTTCAGGCCGAACACGTATGGCATGCGGGTCGCGTTATGGGTGTTTTCGGTCTTGCTCAGATCGGCATGACCCATCCACGGCGAGGTTTCGATATTGCGCATGTACTCGGCGACGCTGGCGTTGGACTGTGCCACGCCGTCGAGCGTCATCGACTGGCCGCCCTGTTTCAGACCGGTCAGCCGCGCGCTGGTGGGAATCGTCTTCACCAGCTCGTCGAACAGGTGCACCATCTGCGAACGATCGGCCTGCAACTGCTCGATGATCTGCTTGCGCGCGAGCAGGTGCTCGCGCACCTTCTCCAGATCCTTGATCTTCGCGATGCGCACGTCGAGCTGCTTGATCTCGGTCTGCAGGTACGCGTTGCGCTCGTTCTGGTTGTCGATGCGCTGATCCATCCAGAGGAACCACAGCAGCAGCACGCCCAGCCCGGCCACGAAAGCGGCGACGAGCTGCATGTAGAACTCGCGCTCACGTTGCTTGCGCCGTTCGGCGCGCCACGGAAGTAGATTGACGTGTGCCATCAGTCGAAGCTCCTCAGGGCGAGACCGACCGCAATCATCAACGCGGGGGCGTCCTGCGCCAGCGACTGTGCCTGCACCCGTGGCGACAGCGACATGCGGGCCAGCGGGTTGGCGACGATGCATGGCACGCCGAGCTGCTCTTCCAGCATCGGGCCAAGCCCCTCGATCGAGGCGCAACCGCCGGCCAGCACCACCTGGTCAACCTTGCTGTGTTCGCTGCCGGCAAAGAAGAACTGCAGCAGGCGGCTGATCTGCTGGATCAGCGATTCCTTGAACGGCTCCAGTGCCTCGGTCTCGTAGGATTCGGGCAGGCCGCCCTTGCGCTTGGCGCGGCCGGCTTCCTCGTAGGAGAGCCCGAAGCGGCGCATGATCTCGTCGGTCAGCTGCTTGCCGCCGAAGACCTGCTCGCGCGAGTAGATCGTGCGCTGGTTGCGCAGCACCGACAGCGTGGTCATGGTGGCGCCGATGTCGACCACCGCCACCAGCGCGTCGCGACTGACGTTGAGCTGGTCGGCGATCATCGCGAACGCGTTCTCCATCGCGAACGCCTCGACATCGATCACCGCGGCGGTGAGCCCGCCCAGGTCCAGCGCGGCCACGCGCATGTCGACGTTCTCGGTGCGCGAGGCGGCCAGCAGCACGTTGTTCATGTCGGGGTTGTCGCGAACCGGACCGAGCACCTCGTAATCCAGGCTGACTTCATCGATCGGATACGGGATGTACTGGTTCGCCTCGACCTGGATTTGGCCTTCCAGATCGTCGTCGGAAAGATCGGCGGTCATCGGGATGATGCGCGTGATCACGGCAGATCCGGCCACCGCGGCGGAAGCATGCTTGAGCCTGGAGCCCGAGCGTGCCAGCGCGCGACGGATCGCATCGCCCACCGCCTCGACCTCGACGATGTTCTTTTCGACCACGGCGTTCGGCGGCAACGGTTCGACCGCATAGTGCTCGACGCGATAACGGCCGCCCGCCTGACTTAGCTGCAGCAGCTTGACGGCAGTCGAACTGATGTCGACACCAATCAGCGCCGGCTTCTTCGGTGTAAAGAGCCCCACGGTGTTTCCCCCTTGCCGCTGACGCCCATGGCCAGAGTCCTGGCGGGGTGCGCAACGGCATTAAATCGAAAAAATAACGTAATGGCAACGGTCTACGGGAACTTTCTCAAGTAATTGGCGTGATGCCCGCCACATTTAAGGGAAGCCCCTTTTGGCCCGACCCTTGCTTTGCGGGCCAGTTCCTGCATTTGGTCGACCGCTCCTCATGCCGGGAATACTCCTACATCTATACTCTGTCATGTTTTGACTCAGGTCTCGCTATCCCCACACCATGCAAATTTTCAAACGCTTGTTGCGCTGGGCGCTGATCCTGGCCTTTTCCGGTTTGCTCCTGGCAGTTGTCGCGGTGGGTGTGGCGTATTGGCTGATAGCTCCGCGGCTCCCTTCGGTGGCCGAGCTGAAGAACTACCCGATGCAGGTGCCGCTGCGCGTGCTGAGCGCCGACGGCAAGCTGATCGCCAGTTTCGGCGAGACCCGGCGCATCCCGGTGGACATCGACAAGGTGCCGGATCGGCTCAAGCACGCCGTGCTCTCGGCCGAAGACGCGGACTTCTACCACCATCCCGGGGTGGACTGGCACGGCATCGCGCGGGCCGGCTGGCATGTCGTCGTGACCGGCGGCGACAAGGGCCCCGGCGGCTCGACGATCACCCAGCAGGTCGCCCGCAACTTCTTCCTGAGCCCCGAGAAACTGTATTCGCGCAAGCTCACCGAGATCTTCATCGCGTTGCGCATCGAGCATGAACTGAGCAAGGACCAGATCCTCGAGCTGTACCTCAACAAGATGTTCCTCGGCCACCGCTCGTACGGCGTGGCCGCGGCCGCCGAGTACTACTACGGCAAGACGCTGGATCAGCTGACCGTGGCCGAATGCGCGCTGATCGCCTCGACCTTCCAGTTGCCGTCGGTGGTCAACCCGATCAACGGACCAGAAGCGCGCGATCGCCCGGCGCAACTGGGTGCTGGGCGAAATGCTGCGCCACGCCTACATCACCAAGGCCGTGTACGAGCAGGCGATCGCCGAGCCGAACCACGCCTACCCGCATGAGCAGCCGATCGAGGTGGACGCCCCCTACCTGGCCGAGATGGTGCGCCGGCAAGTGCTCGACCGCTTCGGCAACGACGCGCTGACCGAGGGCTACGTGGTCAGGACCACGCTGCAGAGCAGTCGCCAGCAAGCCGCCGTCGAAGCGGTGCGCGACGGGCTGGTCGCCTATGACCGCCGGCATGGCTGGCGCGGACCGGAGGCCCATCAGGACCTGCCGGCCAATGCCGGCGAGGCGGAGCTCGACGGCGTGCTGTCCAGCTACGGCAGCGTCTCCGGCATGCAGCCGGGCATCGTCACGGCCAGCGACGCGAAGCAGGCGACGGTCTACCTGCCGAGCCGCGAGAACGTGATCCTCGATCTGGCCGCGGTCAGCTGGGCACGCCCGCACATCAACGATGATCGCGTCGGCGCCGCGCCGACCCGGGTCGACGGCGTGCTCAAGCGCGGCGACATCATCCGGCTGACCCGCGACGACAAGGGCGATTGGCAACTGGCGCAGATCCCCGCCGCGCAGGCCGCGCTGACCTCGATCGAGCCGGAGGACGGCTCGATCGAGGCGCTGGTCGGCGGCTTCAATTTCGTGCGCAGCAAGTTCAACCGGGCCGTGATGGCGGCACGCCAGCCTGGCTCCGCCTTCAAGCCGTACCTGTATTCGGCTGCGTTCGACCGTGGCTTCACCCCCGCCTCGATCATCAACGACGCGCCGATCGCCCTGCCCGATCCGTCACGCCCGAACGGGATCTGGACGCCCTCCAACGACGACGATAAGTTTGCCGGGCCGATGCGTCTGCGCGAGGCACTGGTGCAATCGAAGAACCTGGTCTCGGTGCGCCTGCTCGATGCCATCGGCGTGCGCTACATGCGCGAATACGCCTCCCGCTTCGGCTTCTCGCAGGACGCGATCCCGGCCAACCTGTCGATGGCGCTGGGCACCGCGTCGGTGTCGCCGATGGGCATGGCCCGCGGTTATGCGGTGCTCGCCAACGGCGGCTACCTCGTCACGCCGTATTTCATCCACGAGATCGACGACCGCAACGGCAAGCCGGTGTATGTGGCCAACCCCGCACGCGCCTGCCGCAACTGCCAGGAGCGCCTGCTCGACACGCGGCCGCCCGGGCCGCCACCGGCCGAGATGAACCCCACCCCCGCCAACAACGTGGCCAGCGCCTCGTCTGCCGCACCTGCCGAATCCAGCAGCGTCGATGGTGTCGGCGACGCGGTGCTGCCGGCCGACGCGCACGGCGACGGCGCGCACCCGCCGGTGCTCGCGCCGCGCGTACTCGAGGCGCGCAACGACTACCTGGTGGTCTCGCTGATGAAGGACGTGATGGTGCGTGGCACCGGTTCGGCCGCACGCGCCCTGGGGCGCGACGACCTGGCCGGCAAGACCGGGTCCACCAACGACCATCGCGACGCCTGGTTCGTTGGTTTCAATGGGGATTTGTCGACCGCGGTGTGGATGGGTTTTGACGACTACAGCTCGCTGGGCCGCGGCGAGTTCGGCGCCAAGGCCGCGCTGCCGATCTGGATGGCATACATGGGCAGTGCCCTGCAGGGCCTGCCGTCGAGTACGTTGCCGATGCCGCCGGGAATCAGTACGGTATTGATCAACCGCGACAGCGGCCTGCCCGCCTCGTCGGGCGATCCGGGTGGCATCAACGAGGTGTTCAAGGTGGAAGACGTCGACCGGTTGCGCAGCCAGGCCGCCCAGCAGAAGGATCAGGATCAGCAGCACGCCTACGACATCTTCTGAGCCTTCGACGCAGCCTCCAGCGAGATGGAGGCTGCCGGTTACCGATCTGAGGAGCGCGCCATGTCCCGAGGCGAACACCACCGCATCCACGCGCACGACCGCCTGCAGCGCAATCGCCTGCGGGTCGCCCAGGAAGCCGCGCGACTGATGAGCGAGCATGGCATCCGCGACTTCCACCACGCCAAGCTGAAGGCGGCCGAGCGGCTCGGCATCCTCGACACCCAGGCGCTGCCGCGCAACCTGGAGATCGAGCAGGCATTGCGCGAGCACCAGCGCCTGTTCCTCGCCGACAGCCAGCCGCAACTGCTGCGACTGCGGCGCGAGGCGGCGGTCGAGGCCATGCGTTTCCTCGCCCCGTTCGAGCCGCGCCTGGTCGGCGCCGTGCTCGAAGGAACCGCCGACGCACACTCGGCGGTCTGCCTGCATGTGTACAACGACGACCCGGAGGCGATCGTGCTGTACCTGCGCGAACGCGGCGTGCCGATCGAGACCCAGGTGCGCCGGCTGCGCTACAGCCGTGACGAGCAGCCTGAATACCCGGTGCTGCTGTTCGCTGCCGACGAACTGCCGTTCGACCTCACCGTGCTGCCGCGCGATGCGCTGCGCCAGGCACCGCTGGACCGCGCCGACGACCGGCCGATGCGGCGCGCTTCGCTGGCCCAGGTGGAAATGCTGCTCGACGAGGACGCCGACGAAGCGTTCGAGCAGCGACTGGGCGCGGCATTGCGCTGAGCCGGGCCTGCGCTGCCGCACAACAAAAAAGCCCCGGCCATGAGACCGGGACTCCTTGTTTCATCAGTGCGGCAGGGCGATCAGCGTTTCGCAGTCGGCACGTAATCGCGCACGTCGGCGCCGGTGTAGATCTGGCGCGGGCGGCCGATCCGCGAGCCGGGCGTTTCGTGCTGCTCGATCCAGTGCGCGATCCAGCCGGCGGTGCGCGCGATCGCGAACATCACGGTGAACATCTCGGTGGGGATGCCCAGCGCCTTGTAGATGATGCCGGAATAGAAATCGACGTTCGGATACAGCTTGCGCTCGACGAAGTAGTCGTCCTTCAGCGCTGCTTCTTCCAGCTTCATTGCCACTTCCAGCAGCGGGTCGTTGACACCCAGTTCGGCCAGCACCTTGTGGCACATCTCGCGGATGATCTTCGCGCGCGGGTCGAAGTTCTTGTACACGCGATGGCCGAAGCCCATCAGCCGGAAGCTGTCGTTCTTGTCCTTCGCGCGCAGGATCGCCGATTCGACGTTGTCCGGCGTGCCGATTTCCTGCAGCTGCTTCAGCACCGCCTCGTTGGCGCCGCCATGCGCGGGGCCCCACAGCGCGGTAATGCCGGCGGCGATCGACGCGTACGGGTTTGCGCCGGTGGAGCCGACCAGGCGCACGGTCGAGGTGGATGCGTTCTGCTCGTGATCAGCATGCAGGATGAACAGCAGGTCCAGCGCCTTGGCCGCGACTGGATTCATCTGCAGCGGCTCGCTCGGCACCTCGAACATCATGTGCAGGAAGCGGTCGACGTACTCCAGGTTGTTGCGCGGATAGCGCATTGGCCAGCCGATCGAGTAGCGGTAGCAGGCGGCGGCGATGGTCGGCATCTTGGCGATCAGGCGAATCGCGGCGAGCTGGCGGTCGGCCGGATCGTCGACGTTGAGGTCGTCGTGGTAGAACGCCGACAGCGAGGCCACCGCGGCGGCCAGCATCGCCATCGGATGCGCGTCGTGGTGAAAGCCCTGGAAGAAGTTCTTCAACGACTCGTGCAGCATCGTGTGATGCGCGACGTCGTGCTCGAACACCGCGAATTCGTCTGGCTTGGGCAGCTCGCCGTTGAGCAGCAGGTAGGCCACCTCGAGGAAGCTGGAGTTCTCCGCCAGCTGCTCGATCGGATAACCGCGGTACAGCAGCACGCCCTGGTCGCCGTCGATGTAGGTGATCGCGCTCTTGGTGCTGGCGGTCGACCCGTAGCCGGGGTCGTAGGTGAAGTGGCCGGTGTCCTTGTACAGCGTGGCGATGTCGATGCACGCCGGGCCCAGCGTGCCGCTGATCAGTGGCAGTTCGCTGCTGCGGTTGTTCGACTCATCCACCAGCTTGACGGTCTTGGGATCGGACACGGAAACCTCCTTACATGTGGGTCACCGCCGGCAACCGCGATGATGGCGACGGCCGGCGAGGGAATACTTGGCATGGCGCGCGGGAAAGCACGCGATGCAACGGACGCGATGGCGTCAGTTCGCCGGCCATTATCGCACAAGGCCTCATCTACATTCGATGGCGAATGGTCGAATGCCGGGTGCGAAAAAACACGGGGCAAGCCTGCGCCTGCCCCGTGTCTTGAATCGCATTTGCGCGGCCAGCGCCAGGCGCCGGCCGTCGCCGTCGATTATTCCTTGACGGAACCCGCATAGCGGCGACGGAACTTGTCGACGCGACCGCCGACGTCCAGCGTCTTCTGCTTGCCGGTGTAGAACGGGTGCGAATGGCTGGAGATATCCACCTTGATCAGCGGATACTCGTTGCCGTCTTCCCACTTGATGGTTTCCTTGCTGGACATGGTCGACTTGGTCAGGAACGCGAAGTCGGACGACAGGTCCTGGAACACCACCGGGACGTAGTTCGGATGGATGTCAGGCTTCATGGCTGCTCTAAAACGGTGGTGAAAAGACCGATATTGTAGCGAGGAACCAAGCCGCCCTGCAAGTCGACGGCGCACACCACGCCCGCGGTCAGCCCGATGTCCCCAGCGCGCGCCGCACCATCGCGGCAAAGCGGGCCTGATCCACCTCCAGCACGATATTCGCCTGGGCCGGCCGGCCCAGCCGCGCAGCCCAGTCGACCACGGTGGCGCCGCGGGTCAGGCGGCCGTCCAGTTCCACCGCCACTGCCCGGGTCTCGCGGCGCGTGACGATCGTCGGGTCCAGCGCCACGGCCATCGCCAGCGCGTCCGCAGCGATCACCCCCCGACGATCGTGTTCCGCATTGTAGCGGCGTGCCGTCGCGGAGATGCGGCCAAGGAATTCCGCACGCCGGTCGCCGGCGGCCAGCCAGCGATCGAACTCGGCATCGTCGAAGGCATGCCGCAAGGTGGCTTCCCAGTCGACCAGCTCGAATGCGGGAAACGCCTCGAACACCACATGCGCCGCCTCCGGATCGAAGCCGATGTTGAACTCGGCAGGCACCTTGCCGGTGTTGCCATGGCCGGTGACCGCGCCACCCATCACCACCAGCCGCGCCACCCGTTCGGGCAACGTCGGGTCGAGCCGCAACGCGAGTGCCAGATTCGTCAACGGACCCAGCGCCACCAGGGTCAGCTCGCCCGGTCGCTCACAAGTCAAGCGCAACAGGGCCAGCGCTGCTGGCTCGTCGTCCAGCGCGGCTGCCGGCTCGGGAAAACCGACGTCGCCGAAGCCGTCCCGGCCGTGCACGAACGCGGCATCCTCGTCCGGCGCACGCACCAGCGGCGTGGCGCAACCGGCGAACACCGGCGTGGCTGCACCGGCCAGGTCGACCAGGGTGCGCGCGTTGCGCACGGTGTGGCCGAGGCCCACGTTGCCGGCCGCGATGCTGAGGCCGGCGATGTCGGCATGGGCGTAGGCCATCAGGATGGCCAGCGCGTCGTCCACGCCAGGGTCGGTGTCGATCAGGAGTTGCGGCTTGGTCATGACGTGTCGCCTTGGTCTAGCCGGTCAGTGTATTCGATGGGCGTGGAGAAATTCGGCACTCACGCGTGCGCGTAACGCGCCGCGCCGCCGATCCAGCGTTCGATCAGCTGCCCGGTCTGCTGCGGATGTTCGGCCAGCATGTGTTCGCCGACCTGCTGCACGGCCGGCAGCAGGTCCGCGTCGCGGGTCAGGTCGGCGATGCGGAAGCTGAGCTGGCCGGTCTGGCGGGTGCCGAGCACTTCGCCCGGGCCGCGCAGTTCGAGATCCTTCTCGGCGATGCGGAAGCCATCGTTGGTGTCGCGCATCACCTGCAGCCGCTCGCGCGCCAGCTGGCCGACAGCGGCGGCTGGTAGAGCAGCACGCAATTGGACGCCACCGCGCCACGACCGACCCGGCCGCGCAACTGGTGCAGCTGGGCCAGCCCCAGCCGTTCGCTGTTCTCGATCACCATCAGGCTGGCATTCGGCACGTCGACGCCGACCTCGATCACCGTGGTCGCCACCAGCACCGCCAGTTCGCCAGCCTTGAACGCATCCATCACCGCCTGCTTTTCCTTCGGCTTCATGCGGCCGTGGATCAGGCCGACCTTGAAGCCCGCCAGCGCGGCGGAGAGCTCCGCGTGCGCCACTTCGGCCGCCTGCGCGCGCAACTGCTCGGATTCCTCGATCAGCGTGCACACCCAGTACACCTGGCGCCCCTCGCCACAGGCGGCGTGGATGCGTTCGATCACTTCGATTCGCCGCGCATTCGAGATCGCGATGGTCTGCACCGGCGTGCGTCCGGGCGGCAGTTCGTCGATCGACGAGACGTCGAGGTCGGCATACGCGCTCATCGCCAGCGTGCGCGGGATCGGCGTGGCAGTCATCACCAGTTGGTGCGGCACCTGTTCGCCATCCTTGCCCTTGTCGCGCAACGCCAGCCGCTGCTGCACGCCGAAGCGGTGCTGTTCGTCGACGATCACCAGGCCGAGCCGTGCAAACGCCACGCCTTCCTGCATCAACGCGTGCGTGCCGACCACCACCGGCGCACCGGCGGCCACACGCGCCAGCGCCTGTTGGCGCGTCTTGCCGGTGACCTTGCCGGCCAGCCACTCCACCTCGATGCCGAGCGGCTGCAGCCAGTGCCGGAAGTTGCGCAAGTGCTGCTCGGCCAGAAGTTCGGTCGGCGCCATCAGCGCGACCTGGTAACCCGACTCCACCGCCGCCAGCGCCGCCAGCGCGGCGACCACGGTCTTGCCGCTGCCGACGTCGCCCTGCACCAGCCGCAGCATCGGCCGTGGCCGTGCAAGGTCGCGCGCGACCTCGTTGCCGACGCGTTGCTGGGCCGCCGTCAGATGGAACGGCAACCCGGCCAGCAGCCGCCGGTGCAATTCGCCTGCGGGACCCAGCGGTGGTGCACGTCGCCGCCGCATCGCCGCACGCATGCGCTTCAGGCTGAGGTGCTGGGTCAGCAGCTCCTCGAACGCCAGCCGCTGCTGCGCCGGATGCTGGCCCAACATCAGCTGGCCCAGGTGCGCGTCCGGCGGTGGCCGATGCACATACAGCAGCGCATCGCGCAACGAGGTCAGCCCGTGCCGGGCGCACCAGTTCCGGGGGAATCAGCTCCAGCTGCGCCGCCGGCGGCAGCAGCGCCAGCGCCTTGCCGATTACCCCGGCCAACCGTTTCGGGCCCAGTCCTTCGGTGGTCGGATAGATCGGGCTGAGCAATTCGTCAACCGCGGCTGCCGTATCTCCACTAAGACGCTGGTAGTTCGGATGCACCATCTCCAGGCCCTGCGCGCCGTGGCGTACTTCGCCGTAGCAGAGCAGTCGCGTGCCCGGCAGCAACTGCTCGGCCTGCGCCCGGTTGAAGTGGAAAAATCGCAACAGCAGGGTCTGCCGGCTGGCATCGCCGATCGCCACCTTCAGTTGCGGGCGATAGCGAAAACCGCGCTCGACCGCCTCGACCACGCCTTCGACCTGGGCCCGCTCGCCCACCCGCAGGTCGGCGATCGCGGTGATCCGGGTCTTGTCCTCGTAGCGCAGCGGCAGGTGGAACCACAGGTCCTGCACCCGCTCCAGCCCGAGCCGGGCCAGCGACGCGACAAGGGCCGGGCCGACGCCAGGCAGCGCGCCGACCGGGGTGAGGCCCGGGTCGGTGCCGATGGCTGGAGCAGAACGGGCGGTGCGGGGGACCATGACCTGCAAGCCTAACCGAGCGCCGTCTCTTGTCGTAAGCCTGACGCCGACACCAGCTGTCGGCGTGGGGCGCTGACTGGGCTCAGTCCAATACCATCACCGCGTCGACTTCGACCTGCGCCGCCTTCGGCAGGCCGGACACCTCGATGGTGGAGCGCGCCGGGTAAGGCTGCTGGAAGTATTCGGCCATCACCGCGTTGACCGCGGCGAAGTTCGCCAGGTCGGTGACGTAGATACCGACGCGCACGATCTGCGCCAGCGAACCGCCGGCCGCCGTGGCCACCGCGGTGAGGTTGTCGAACACACGCCGCGTCTGTGCGCTGATGTCGCCGTCGACCAGCGCACCCGTGCCCGGATCAAGCGGAATCTGACCGGAGAAATACACGGTATTGCCGGCACGCACGGCCTGCGAATACGGACCGATCGCAGCCGGTGCCTGTGCGGTGGAAATGATGCTGCGGGACATGGGCTTGCCTCGAGTGAAGTGTGGAGAGGAGTGAGAACAAGTGGATGCTACCAGCGCCCTGCTCGTTTCTCACTTCTCAACCCTCCTACAGAGGATAGCGGTAGGCACCGCTGACCACGCCGGTGCGGCGCACGCGGCGGATCACGTCGGCCAGGTGCTTTCGGCTTTTCACTTCCATCGCGAACAGCAACGTCGCCGCGGAGGCGTCGCGCTCGACGTATTCCACGTTCTCGATGTTCGAGTCGGCGGCGGCGATCGCGGCGGCCACGGTGGCCAGCACGCCGGGTCGGTTGATCACCTCGATGCGCAGCTCGGCGCGATAGTCGCCCTGCACGTCGCGGTCCCACTCGATCGCCACGCAGCGTTCGGGCGACTTGCGCAGTTCGACCACGTTCGGGCATTCCTCGCGATGCACCACGATGCCCTTGCCCGAGGACAGGTAGCCGATGATGTCGTCGCCCGGCAGCGGGTGGCAGCAATTGGCGAAGCTGAGCACGCCGCGCTCGGCACCGGTGATGCGGATCTTCTCGTGCGCATGCGCCGAGACCTGCGGCTTGCCGGCCTTCCTGCCGCGCGACGCCAGCAGCTGGCTGGCGACCACGTCGGGCATGCGGTTGCCCAGCGCGATGTCGGACAGCAGCTCCTCCAGCCGCTTGAGTTTGGAGGCTTCGAGGAACCGGTCCAGCACCGCCGGCGGAATGCCGTCCAGGCTGCTGCCCTGCGCATCCAGCGCGCGGTCGAGCATGCGATGGCCGAAGTCGACCGCGTCCTCGTGCTGCAGGTGTTTCAGGTACTGCCGGATCGCGGTGCGCGCCTTGCCGGTGACGACCACTTCCAGCCACGCCGGGTTCGGCACCGCCGACGGCGCGGTGATGATCTCCACCAGTTGGCCCGACTCCAGCTGCGTGCGCAGCGGCAGCAACTTCTTGTCGACCCGGGCGGCCACCGCGTGATCGCCCACGTCGGTGTGCACGGCGTAGGCGAAGTCCAGCGCGGTGGCATTGCGCGGCAGCGACAGGATGTCGCCGCGTGGGGTGAACAGATAGACCTCGTCGGGGAACAGGTCGATCTTGACGTTCTCGATGAACTCCGACGACGACACCGTGTTCGCCGAGCTGTCGACCAGCGAGGACAGCCACTCGCGTGCCCGCGCCTGCGCACTGTTGGCCGGGCCCGAGTCGGTCTTGTAGGCCCAGTGCGCGGCGACGCCGCGCTCGGCGACCGAGTCCATCTCGGCCGTGCGGATCTGCACCTCGATCGGCGCACCGAACGGACCCAGCAGTACGGTGTGCAGCGATTGGTAGCCGTTCGCCTTGGGAATCGCGATGAAATCCTTGAAGCGGCGATCGACCGGCTTGTACAACGCATGCACCACGCCGAGCGCCATGTAGCAGCTCATCGCACTGTCGACGACCACGCGAAAGCCGTAGACGTCCATCAGCTGGGCGAAGCTCTTGTGTTCGCTGCGCATCTTCGAATAGATGCTCCACGGCGACTTGATCCGGCCGACCACGCGAGCCGGCAAGTGGTCGGCGGACAGCCGCGCGGACAGCGCCGCCTCGATCTTGCCCATCGCCTCGCGCCGGTTGCCCAGGGCGGCGCGGATGCGCTCGCTGATCACCCGGTAGCGATCCGGGTACAGCGCGCGGAAACCCAGATCCTGCAGCTCCGCCTTGAACTTGTTCATGCCCAGGCGCTGCGCGATCGGCGCGTAGATCTCCAGCGTCTCGCGCGCGATACGGCGGCGCGAAGGTACATCCTTGGCGCCGAGCGTGCGCATGTTGTGCAGGCGGTCGGCCAGCTTGATCAGGATCACGCGGATGTCGCGCGCCATCGCCAGCAGCATCTTGCGGAAGCTTTCCGCATCGGCTTCCTGGCGGCTGCCGAAGCGCATCTTGTCCAGCTTGGTGACGCCGTCGACCAGTTCGGCCACCACCTCGCCGAACTCGGCGGCCAGCGCCTCACGGCTGAGCTCGGTGTCTTCCAGGGTGTCGTGCAGGATCGCCGCGATGATCGTCTCGGCATCGAGCCCCAGTTCGGCCAGGATGCCGGCCACCGCCACCGGGTGGGTGATGTACGGCTCGCCACTCTTGCGCTCCTGGCCCGCATGCGCCTGCGCGCCGGTCAGGAACGCACGCAGAACGCGCTCGACCTGCGCTTCGGGCAGGTAGGCAATGCGCTCTTTCAGTGCCAGCACATAGGGCGGCAGCGCGGACAGGTCGACCGTGGCGGAGTGGGTGGCCGCAGTCATCGGGAGCCAGCGCCTGGTCAGGCGCCCACCTCGCGGCGGGAACGGCTCACGGCTGCCGAGCGCGCGCAGCCCATCGCACAGGACGCGCCCGTGCAATGGATACGCGTGCTACAGCCGCCGCCGTCCATCAGTCGTCGCCGCCCTTGGACAGGTCGTCGTCGACCTCGGCCGCGGCCCACTCCAGTGCTTCGCGCTCGGCGCGCTCGCGCTCGGCCTTGTCGATCTGGTCAATCGTGGCCTGATCGATGCGGCGGGCGGCGATCTCGCGCAGCGCCAGCACGGTCGGCTTGTCATGGTCGGGATTGACGGCCGGTTCGGCGCCCTTTTCCAGCTGGCGGGCGCGCTTGGTCGCCATCAATACCAGCTCGAAACGGTTGTCGACCACCTCGAGGCAGTCTTCCACGGTAATACGTGCCATGCGAATTCCTTAGGGAATAGTGACTTATATGGCCTGACAGTGTAGCCAGCAGGTGCTTTGCTGGCAATGCACGCGGCGGGTATCATGGCGGGCTGGCCACGGATCGGCGCACGACGCATGGAAGCACAGCCGAAAGCCGTGCACGATATAAAACCAGACAGTACACTTAACTGTCCCCCCGACGCGAATGCCCGCACCGATGCCCTCATTGCCTCGACTTCCCCTATTGAGCCGTTGGTTGCCCGTGCTCGCGATCGCCTTGCTGGCCGGCTGCACCATCGCCAAGCCGCGTACCGACGATCCGCTGGAGAAGTACAACCGCGACGCCTACAAATTCAACGATGCGGTGGACCAGGCGGTGATCCGCCCGGTCGCGCTGGGTTACCGCAAGGTGACCAATCCGCCGGTACGCCGCTCGTTCAGCGACTTCTTCACCAATATCCGCATGCCGATCACGGTTGCCAACGACCTGCTGCAGGCGCGCCCGAAGCAGGCACTGCAGAGCACCGGCCGCTTCCTGGTGAACCTGACCCTGGGCATCGGCGGCTTCTTCGACCCGGCCAGCCAGCTTGGCCTGCCGATAGAAGACAACGACTTCGGCGTCACCCTGGCGCGCTGGGGCGCCCCGGAAGGCGATTTCCTGATGTTGCCGTTCTTCGGCCCCAGCACCGCGCGCGATATCTGGCGCCTGCCGGTCGACAGCTACTTCTTCGATCCGTTGAGCCTGTACGCAAACAACCATCACTACAACGGCCTGCAGTATCTGCCGCAGGCGATGTATCTGGTGACCTTGCGTTCGCGCGCCATCGACGCGGAGAGCTTCCTGCAGTCCGCCTACGACCCCTACGTATTCATCCGCGACGCGTACCGGCAGCAGCGCCTGTACAAGATCTACGACGGCAACCCGCCGGTCGAGGTCATCCAGCAGATGCAGGGTCTGGACGAGCAGAACTTCGATCCCGACGAACTGCTGGACCAGCAGCACCAGTGGGAAAACAAGCATCCGGACAAGGCGAACCAGCAGCCGGTAACCGCTGCTGGTACTGTGCAGTGGAAGAAGGGGCCGCCGGCCCCTTTTTCCATTGCGGCCCGGCCGACAGCCCGATCAGGCGATCAGGCGATCGACCTCGCAGACCTGCGCCAGCGCCTGCATGCCGACCGGCATGTGCACGACCTGCAATGCCTGCCCGCGCCGCGCTGCGTCGGCCTTGACGGCCAGCACGCAGGCGAGCCCGGCGCTGTCGCTGTGGCTGCACGCCGGCCAGATCGAGCCGGCGACAGCGAGCCGCCCGCCAGGGCGGACTGGATCGCCTGCAACGCCGCCGCCGCGGTGTCGAAGCTCAGCACGCCGCTCACCCCCAGGGTGCCGCGGCGTGCCGGCGTCCAGCTGGAACCGGTGTTCGGCGCGCATCCGTCACGGCGCGTCCTTGTTGTCCTTGGCCATCGTCTCCAGCGCCTTGTCGCCCTGGGTCTCGAGGTTGGTGATCAACTGGTCGATGCCGACCTTGCGGATCTCCGCGTCCACCTGGTTGCGGTAATTGGTGACGTAGGAAATGCCCTCGATGATCACGTCGTAGGCCTTCCAGTCGCCGTCGCGGCCCTTGCGGAACGCGTAGTCGATCGACACCAGCTTGCCGTCATCCAGCACTACCTGGGTGCGCACCACGGTGCGCTTGTCGTTGAGGTCGCCGTTGAACGGCAACACCTTGACCCGGCCGCGGGTGTAGTTGAGCAGGCCCTCGGCGTAGCGATGGGTGATCGAGTTGTAGAACGCCTTGGCGAAGCGCTCGCGCTGCGCCGGGCTGGTCGTGCGGGCGTGCTGGCCAAGCACCAGGATCGAGGCATAGTCGATGTCGAAGTGCGGCAGGAACACATCGTCGATCACGCCGATCAGCTTTTCCTGGTTCTTCTTCAGCTCGTCACGATGGCCTTCGATCGCAGACGCCAGCTGGTCGGCGATGCCCTGCACGATCTGCACGGGCGTCTGCTGCGCGGGCGCCGTGGCGGCGGCCTGGGCGAACACGGGAACGGCGGCGACAGTACCGAACGCGATGGCGGTGGCAAGAGCCAGTCTGCGCAACATGGGAAACTCCTTCAGCGAAACCGGCTCGACGAGCCGGCGGGAATGGCGGGCTATTTGCTGCCGTTTCCGGCATCTTTCTTGTCGCTGGGCGAACCATTGACCAGGAACTTGCCGATCAGGTCCTCCAGCTGCATCGCGGACTGGGTCAGGATCATCTCGTCGCCGTCCTTGAGCGGGTCGGGTGAGCCGCCCGGCTGGATCGCAACATACTGGCTGCCGATCAAACCGCTGGTGAACACCGCAGCGGCCGAATCGTCGGGAATCGCGTCGTAGCGCTTGTCGATCGACAGCACCACCTCGGCATTCAGCTTGACCGGGTCGGCATGTACCGACTGCACGCTGCCGATCACCACACCGGCCATCTTCACCGGCGCACCGGCCGAAAGCGTGCCGACGTTGGTGAAGCTCGCTTTCACCGCATAGCTGCCGCCGACATTGTCGACCACGCCGCCGGCACCGAAGAACTTGCCGAGCATTTCCTCCAGCGGCTGGGTCGACTTGGTCCGCGCCAGCGTGCCGCCGGCGGCCACCGCCTGCTTCGAGCTGCCGTATTCGATGCCCACGTACTGGTCGCCGAGCAGGCCGCTGGTGAAGATCGTGGCCACCGAATCCTGCGGAATGTGGTTGTAGCTCTTGTCGATCGACAACTTCACGTCGGCCACGTCATGGTCTGCCTTGAGCGTGATCGACTGCACCTGGCCGACCCGCACGCCGGCGATCTTCACCGGCGCGCGCTCCTTCAGCTGGCCGATGTTGGTGAACTGCGCCTCGACGGTGTAGCTGTCGCCCTGGCGCACGTTCGCCACCGAACTGGTCTGGGTGGCCAGGTAGGCCAGCGCGGCGAAGCCCAGCACGATGAACAGGCCGGTGCCGACGGCATAGGAACTTCTCGGTTGGCTCACGGCAGAATCCTCGGAAAACAGTTGGTCATGGCAGTCACATCAGGAAGGCAGTGAGGACGAAGTCCAGCGCCAGGATCGCGATCGACGAGGCGACCACGGTGCGGGTGGTGGCGTAGGCCACGCCCTCGCTGGTCGGCGGCGTGGTGAAACCCTGGAACACCGCGATCAGCGACACCACCGCGCCGAACGCCAGGCTCTTCAGCAGCACGCCGTTGACGATGTCGGTGCGCACGTCGACCACCGCGGTCATGTTCGACCAGAACGTGCCGTTGTCGATGCCCAGCCAGGTCACGCCGACCAGGTGGCCACCGAACACCGCCATCGCGCAGAACACGCAGCACAGCAGCGGCATCGCGATCAGCCCGGCCAGGAAGCGCGGCGTGGCGACGTAGGCGATCGGATCGACCGCCATCATCTCCATCGCGGAAATCTGGTCGGTGGCGCGCATCAGGCCGATCTCGGCGGTGATCGCGGTGCCGGCGCGGCCGGCGAACAGCAGCGCGGTGACCACCGGCCCCAGCTCACGGTACACCGACAGCGCCACCACCATGCCGCTGGCCGAGGTGCCGCCGAAGATCGACAGCACGTGGTACAGCTGCAGCATCAGCACCATGCCGACGAACAGGCCGCAGACCATGATGATGGTCAGGCTCATCGCGCCGACGAACCACAACTGGCGAATCGTCTCGCGCACGTAGCGGAAACTGCGCGGGATCGCCGCCAGCAGGGTCAGCAGGAACAGGCCGCACAGTGCCGATCTGCGCCAGCGACTGGGTCACCACGTTGTCATGCTGCGGCTCGACGCGCGTTCATTTCACCGCTCCGGCAAAACCCAGCTCGGCAGCGTAGTCGCCGGCCGGGTAGCGGAACGGTATCGGTCCATCCGCCTCGCCGCCGAAGAACTGCCGCGTCCACGGCGAGCCGTCGTCGGCGATGGTTCTTCGGGATCGCCCTGCGCCACCACCTTGCCGTTGGAGAGCAGCATCACGTGATCGGCGATCTGTTGCACCGCGGCCAGTTCGTGCGACACCAGCACGCTGGTGATGCCGAGGGTCTGGTTCAGCGTCAGGATAAGTTTCAGCACCTGGTTCAGCGCCACCGGATCGAGCCCCACGAACGGCTCGTCGTAGAGGATCAGCATCGGGTCGAACACGATCGCGCGCGCCAGCGCCACGCGCCGGGCCATGCCGCCGGACAGCTCGTTCGGCATCAGTCGGGCGGCGCCGCGCAGGCCGACCGCCTGCAGTTTCATCAGCACCAGGTCGCGGATCAGCACTTCCGGCAGCTTCGTATGCTGGCGCAGCGGAAACGCCACATTCTCGAACACGTCGAAGTCGGTCAGCAGCGCGGAATTCTGGAACAGATAACCCACCCCTTCGCGCAGTTTGTACAGTTGCTCGCGCGACAGTTCAGCCACGTTCTGGCCGTCGACATGGATGGTGCCGGCGTCGGCGCGCATCTGCCCGGTGATGTGCTTGAGCAGAGTGGTCTTGCCGGTGCCGCTGGGCCCCATGATCGAAGTGATCCGGCCACGCGGGATGTCCATGTCCAGCGAATCGAAGATGGTCTTGCCATTGAGCACCGTGGTCAGGCCACGGATCCGCACCAAAGTGCTGTCATCAGGCGCGGCGCAAACGGGTTCGGTCATGGGTGGCAAATGCGATGGAGAAGCGGACAAGGTAGCGGAAGCGCGGTTCGAAGGCCATGTGATGCCAGGCACTCAGGGCCCGGCGGCCAGCAGCTCGTCGATCAGCGCCCCGTATCGCTGGCACTGCAGGGCGCTGCGCAGGCGCACCGCCCGCACGATCGCCTGCAACCCGGCCAGCGCCTCGTCGAATACGTCGTTGACCAGAATGTAGTCGAACTCGTGGGCATGGGCGATTTCCCCGCGCGAGTTGCGCAGGCGGCGCTCGATCACCTCGTCGCTGTCCGACCCACGGCCGCGCAGGCGCCGCTCGAGTTCCGCCCGCGACGGCGGCAGGATGAACACGCTGACGCAGTCGGGCTTGCTGCGGCGGATCTGCTGGGCGCCCTGCCAGTCGATCTCCAGCAACACGTCGCGGCCCTGCCCCAGCAGTTCCTGCACGGTAGTGCGCGAGGTGCCGTACAGGTTGCCGTGCACTTCGGCATGTTCCAGAAAGATGCCTTCAGCGATCTCGCGCTCAAACTCGACACGCTCGACGAAGTAGTAATGCCGCCCGTATTGCTCGCCGGGACGCGGCGGGCGCGTGGTGTGCGACACCGACAGCGAGATCGCGCGCTCACGCTCGAGCAGCGCGTTGACCAGGGTGGACTTGCCCGCGCCTGATGGCGCGGCCACCACGAACAAGGTGCCCGCTTCAATCGACATAAAGATGCGAAGCTCGTTTGCCCCCTCTCCCCGCCGGGGAGAGGGTTGGGGAGAGGGGCCACGGCGTGCGTGGAACCAGGATTGGCGTGCACATCTTCATTCGATGTTCTGCACCTGTTCGCGCATCTGCTCGATCAGCACCTTCAGCTCGACCGCCGCATTGGTGCTGCGCGCATCGACCGACTTGGAGCCCAACGTGTTCGCCTCGCGATTGAACTCCTGCATCAGGAAATCCAGCCGGCGGCCGACCGGCTCCTTCAGCCCCAGCACGCGGCGCGTCTCGCCGATGTGCGTACTGAGCCGGTCCAGTTCCTCGTCCACGTCGGTGCGGGTGATCTGCAGCACCAGCTCCTGCTCCAGCCGACCCGGCTCGACCGGCTGCTTCAGGTCAGCCAGCCGCGCCTCCAGCCGGGTGCGCAGCGCGACGCGGATCTCCGGCATCCAGCCGCGCACGTCGGCGACCACGCGCTCGATCGCGTCGAGTTTGTCGCGCAGGATCTCGCCCAGCTTCTCGCCCTCCCGCTCGCGGGTGGCGGTGAGCGCGTCCAGCGCGCGCTCCAGCACCTCGAACAAGGCGGCCTGCTGCGCTTCCGGATCCGTCTCGGCCTGCTGCAGCACGCCAGGGAAACGCAGCAGCTCGGTGAACTCGGCGCGCATCTTCGGGAAACGCGCCTCCATGTCCAGCGCCAAATCGGACAACCGCGACAAAAGCGCGTTGTTGATTTGCAGCGATTCGCCGCGCGAATCGCCGCCGCGCAGGCGCACGGTCAGGTCGAGCTTGCCGCGTGACAGCTTCGCCGCGACGCGCTCGCGCAACTGCGATTCGAAACCGCGCAACTCGTCCGGCAGTCGCGGACTCAGCTCCAGGTAACGGTGGTTGACCGTGCGCAGCTCGCAACTGAGCGTACCGGCGGGGCCGGTGGTCTCGGCGCTGGCATAGGCCGTCATGCTGCGGATCATCGGCGCCTTCCTGACGTGGGGACAAGGGCGCAATGGTAAACTCTCCGATCCCGGCTTGCCCAATCCGGCCAAGCGCGCCCCAGGATCTTTCTCATGAATTCCGTCACCCGCCCCAGTGGCCGCGCCAGCGACCAGCTGCGCACGGTCAGCATCGAACGCCACTACACCCGCCACGCCGAAGGCTCGGTGCTGGTGAGTTTCGGCGACACCCGGGTGCTGTGCACCGCCAGCATCGAGGATCGCGCGCCGGCCTGGCTGCGCGGCAAGGGCGAGGGCTGGATCACCGCCGAATACGGCATGCTGCCGCGCGCCACCAACACCCGCACCCAGCGCGAAGCCGCACGCGGCGGCCAGGGCGGCCGCACCATGGAGATCCAGCGGCTGATCGGGCGCAGCCTGCGCGCCTGCGTCAACCGCCAGGCGCTGGGCGAGCGCGTGATCACGCTGGACTGCGACGTGCTGCAGGCCGACGGCGGCACCCGCACCGCGGCGATCACTGGCGCCTACGTGGCCCTGGTCGATGCGGTGAACCTGCTGATGAAGCGCGAGAACCTCAAACGCAACCCGGTGGTGGGCGCGGTCGCCGCGGTCTCGGTGGGCGTCTACAAGGGCGTGCCCGTACTCGACCTCGACTACGCCGAGGATTCCGACTGCGACACCGACATGAACGTGGTGATGAACGACGGCGGCGGCTTCATCGAGGTGCAGGGCACCGCCGAGGGCCACGCGTTCCGCCGCGACGAGATGGACGCGCTGCTGGCGCTGGCCGAGAAAGGCATCGGCGAGCTGGTGGCGGCGCAGCGCGCGGCGCTGGCGCTTTAAGACAGAGAATCGGGAATCGGCAGATGATGCAACGCGTAGTCCTGGCCAGCAGCAACCCCGGCAAGCTGAAGGAATTCGCTGCACTGCTGGCCGACAGCGGCCTCGAAGTCGTGCCTCAGGCCAGCCTCGGCATCGCCGACGCCGAGGAGACCGGGCTGACCTTCGTCGAGAACGCCCTGCTCAAGGCGCGCCATGCCGCGCAGGCCAGCGGCCTGCCCGCGCTGGCGGACGACTCGGGCCTGTGCGTGGATCACCTCGACGGCGCGCCGGGGCTGTATTCGGCGCGCTACAGCGGCGGCCACGGCGACGCCGCGGCGAACAACGCCAAGCTGCTGCGTGCGCTGGATGGCGTGCCGATGGAACGGCGCGGCGCGTTCTTCATCTGCGTACTGGTGCTGCTGCAGCATGCCGACGACCCCGCGCCGCTGGTCGCCGAAGCGCGCTGGCACGGCCGCATCCTTACCGCAGGCCGCGGCAGCGGTGGCTTCGGCTACAACCCGGTGTTCCTGCCCGAAGGCCATGAGCAGAGCGTGGCCGAGATGGACGATGCGCTGAAGAACCGGCTCAGCCATCGCGGCCAGGCGCTGACCCTGCTGCACGCGCGGCTGCGCGAACTTCGCCGCGCATGAGCCTGACCGCGCCACCGCTGTCGCTGTACATCCACATGCCGTGGTGCGTGAAGAAGTGTCCGTACTGCGACTTCAACTCGCACGGCCTGCGCAGCGAGCCGCCGCCGTACGCCGACTACATCGACCACCTGCTGGCCGATCTCGACGCCGACCGCGCCGACTTCGCCGCGGCGCTCGGAGGACCGGCCAGTCGTCAGCGTGTTCTTCGGCGGCGGCACGCCCAGCCTGTTCGCGCCGGAGTTGATCGCGCGCCTGCTCGACGGCGTGCGCGAGCGGCTGCCGCTGGAAGCCAACGCGGAGATCACCCTCGAAACCAATCCGGGCACGGTCGAGCACGGCCGCTTCGACGGCTACCTGGCGGCCGGCGTCAACCGCATTTCGTTCGGCGTGCAGAGCTTCGACGACGACAAGCTGAAGCGGCTCGGCCGCATCCACTCGGCCAGTGAGGCCGAGACCGCGGTGAAGTCGGCGCAGGACGCCGGCTACGCCAACATCAACCTCGACCTGATGTACGCCCTGCCGCAGCAGAGCCTGGATGGCGCGCTGGCCGACGTGGAGCGCGCGGTCGCGCTGGCCCCCACCCACATCTCGCACTACCAGCTCACGCTGGAGCCGAACACCGCGTTCGCCGCCAACCCGCCGCCGCTGCCGGACGACGACCACGCCTGGGCGATGCAGGAAGCCTGCGAGGCGCGCCTGGCCGCCGCCGGTTACGGCCAGTACGAGATTTCCGCCTATGCGCAGCCGGGCCGGCGCTGCGTGCACAACCTCAACTACTGGCAGTTCGGCGACTACCTCGGCATCGGCGCCGGCGCCCACGGCAAACTCAGCGACGCGGCCGGCGACCGGGTGCACCGGCGCTGGAAGACCCGCCATCCGCGTGCCTATCTGGAAGCCAACGGCGGCCCCGGCCGGATTGGCGGCGACACCGTGGTCGGCGCCAGCGAGTTGCCGTTCGAATACATGCTCAACGCGCTGCGCCTGGTCGACGGCGTGCCGATGGCCGCGTTCGCCGAACGCACTGGCCTGCCGCCCGAGCGCATCGCCGCCGCGCTGGCGACGACGCGCCAGCGCGGCTGGGTGCACGACGACCCGCAACGGTTGCATACCACCGCGCTGGGCCAGCGTTTTCTTAACGACGTGATCGGCGCCTTTCTCGACTGAAAACGGCCATCCATGCGCCCGGTGTCCGGATGGCATAGCCGCCGCAACCGGCATAGACTTGCCGCTCCGGGGGAATTCACAGGTTCACGCATGGATGTCGGACACGATCGACGTCACTCGTCTGCGTCGCAGCAGGGCGGCCGCATCAGCAGCGCGCGCTGGCCCGCGCGCGCGCAACGCCTGCTGGAAGCCAGCTACACGCTGTGCGTGGAAGGACTGCGGGAACCGCTGCGCCGTTGCCTGAGTGAATTCGAGAAACAGCTTTTTGCGCTGGCCGAACGCGCGCACCACGCCGGCGAGCAGCAGGATTGCTTCGCCAGCCGGCAACGCGTGCTGCAGGGTCGCAGCACCTTCGCGCAGCGTTTCATGGAACGGCTCGGCAGCGCACTCAATCGCATCGACGACGCCAACGCCGCGCCGGCCGCCGCCGACGCCAAGCCGTGGCAAGCGCTGGAGCTGGTCGACCCCGGCGAGCAGGAAGTGTCGATGACGCTGGAGCAGTTGGGTGCCCGTGGCGAAGTGCGCCACAGCAGCGTGCTGTACGAACTGGGGCATCGGTTGGCGGTGCTGATCGCCGCGCCGCCGCTGGAGGGCCAGGCGCTGCCGCTGGGCCCGCACGCGCTGGCGCGGGCATGCCACGAAGCCGGCGCTGAACTGGAATTGCCGCTGAAACACCAACTGCTGCTGATGCAGCATTTCGACCAATGGGTAATCCAGGCGCTGGGGCCGTTGTACGACACCATCAACGCCCACCTGCAGAGCGACGGCATCCTGCCGCAACTGCGCAGCATTCCGTTGCGGCGGCATACCGCCAAACGCCCACGCGCTGCGGCCGGCAACGCCGAGGCGACCGTCGAACCAGCGCCGACGGCCGGCAACGACGCCACGACGCAAGGCGCCAGCGCCAGCTCCGGTGATCCCATCGAGGTGCTGGAGTCCCTGCGCGACCTGCTGGCGCGGCAGCGCGCCGGCCAGGGCAGCGGCAGCGGCCTATCGGCTGGCCGTGCCGCCAGCGAACAGGAGCTGCAATCCGCGCTGGGCGCGTTGCAGCAGCACCTGGCCCAGGTCACCGACCAGGCCAGCCGCGAGCTGCGCAGCGCCGCGCGACTGCGCGAGGAACTGCTGGCCCAGCTCAATTTCGGCAAGCCCAGTGATGCGCCGCGCACCCAGCTCAGCGACGAGCAGGGCGACACGGTAGAGCTGGTCGTGCGACTGTTCGAGCAGCTTGGCCAGCAGCTGCAACATGGCGGCAATGCCCGCAACCTGCTCAGCGATCTGCAACTGCCGGTGCTGCGCATGGCGGTGGCCGACCAGGGCTTCTTCGAGAAGCGCGAACATCCGGCACGCCGGCTGCTGGACACGGTGACCGCGGCAGCGAACGACTGGCTCGACGACAGCGACGACGAGAGCAACCGGCCACTGGCGACCAAGCTCGAGCAGCTGGTCAGCCGCGCCAGCCAGGAGCCGCCCACCGCCGGCCTGTATACCACCCTGCTGGCCGACATCGAGCATCACCTCGCCCTGCTCACGCGCAAGGCGCAGGCCGCCGAGCGGCGCCACGTGGAAGCGGCGCAGGGGCGCGAGCGGCTGGATCAGGCGCGCCATCGCGCCGGCGAGCTGATGGCCGAACGCTTCGCGCAATCGCCGCCGCGCGGCCTGCTGCGCGCCCTGCTCGACCGCGCCTGGTCCGACGTGCTGGCGCTGACCCTGCTGCGACATGGCGAAGACAGCGAACCGTTCCGCGCGCAACTGGCGATCACCGACCAGCTGCTCGGCAATCTGCCGGTGGGCGACCGCCTGCAGCTGCAGGTGGACGTGGAGTCCGGCCTGCAACAGATCGGCATGCATGCCGAGGAAGCGGTGCAGGTGGCGCAGCGGCTGCTCGGCGCGGGCAAGCCCGACCCCGCCGTGGAACTGCCCAGCGCCACCGACCTCGCGCTGCGCCTGAAACAGCATCAACGCCTCGGCGAACAGCAGGCCGCCCCGCCGCACGAACCGGCGGCAGCCGCCCATCCGGCCCAGGCACCGGAACCCAGCCCGCGTGAGCGGCGTATCGAACAGCACCTGCGCGGAGTGCCGTTCGGCAGCTGGTTCGAGTTCATCGACCCGGCCAGCGGGCAGATCGCCCGGCGCAAGCTGGCCTGGTATTCGCCGATGTCCGGGCGCTGCCTGCTGGTCAGCCGGCGCGGCCAGCGCGGTGAAGAAATGACCCTGATGCAACTGGCCCATGAAGTGGCCAGCGGCCGCGCATGCGAAGTGCCGGCACAGTCGGAGAGCCTGCTCGACCGCGCCTGGCGCAGCCTTACCGGCAGCCTGCGCCAGCCGACCGAGCCACGCCGTTCCACCCCGCCGGAGACCGGCCGCCGATGAGTACCAGCAACCAGCGCCGTGCCGAGCGCAAGCGCGCCTCCGTCAATGCGATCGTCACCGACGTGATCAGCGGCCTGCCGATCGGTCACCTGGGCAACCTGTCCAGCACCGGCATGCTGCTGATCAGCGCGCAGGCGCCGCGCAGCGAGGCGCTGTACCAGGTCAGCATGACCCTGCCCGGCTCGGGCCGGATGCTGAGCCAGTCGCAGCCCATCGAAGCCGGCATTCAGGAGCAGTGGCACGAGTCCGCCGCCAGTTCGGGGCAGATCTGGGCCGGCTACCGCATCGTGGCGATCACCGACGCCGACGCTGCCCGGCTCGAGAGCTGGCTGGCGCAGGCCTGAGGTCACGCCGGCAGGCACTTCACTGGCGGCCGCGGCGCGTGCGCGCCATCATGGCCACCTGCTTCCCCTTTCCCCAGTTCATCACGGGCTGTACCGGCCCTGCGCGCGAGCAGCCTACGGCGGCCGCGGCACGCGCAGACGATCCGGCAACAGGACAACCCGTCGCCGAGGAGTCACCATGCAGGACCAACCCGCCTCGCTGTACCCGCACCACCTTGCCACCGTGCGCGAACGCGCCGACGAGGCCCTCGCGCTGGGCGGCTTCGATCACCTGCTGGTCGCCGCCGGCACCCCGCTGCGCAAGTTCCTCGACGACCAGGACTACCCGTTCGTGGTCAGCCCGCACTTCAAGCACTGGCTGCCGCTGACCGATGCGCCGGGCAGCTGGATCGCGTACACCCCGGGGCGAAGCCGAAGCTGGTGTTCGTGCAGCCGCGCGACTACTGGCACGTGGTGCCGGAGGCACCGCACGGCTACTGGGTCGAGCACTTCGACATCGTCATCGTGCGCAGCGCGGCAGAAGCGACTGCGCAATTGCCGGCCGGCAAGCGCGCGGTGATCGCGCCGGCCTGCCCCGGCATCGACGGCGTGGAGATCAACAACCCGCAGCCGGTGCTCGACTACCTGCACTGGTACCGCTCGTACAAGACCCCGTACGAACTGGCGCTGATGCGCGAAGCCAGCCGCATCGGCACGCGTGCGCACCGCGCCGCCGAGGCCGCATTCCGCGCCGGCCGCAGTGAATTCGGCATTCACCTGACCTACCTTGCCGCCGCGCGCCAGACCGACGCGGAGCTACCCTACGCGAGCATCGTCGGCCTCAACGAACACGGCGCCGTGCTGCACTACACGAACTTCGATCGCACGCCGCCCGCGCACAGCCGCTCGTTCCTGATCGACGCCGGCGCCAGCGCCGCCGGCTACGCCAGCGACATCACCCGCACCTACGCCGCGCCGCAGGCCCCCGGATTCCAGGCACTGATCGACAGCGTCGATGCTGCCCAGCAAGGCTTCGTGGCCAAGGTGCGCGCCGGGCAGAGCTACCCCGACCTGCACATCCACGCCCACCACGTGCTGGCCGGCGTGCTGCGCGAGCATGGCTTCATCCGCATGAGCGCCGAGAGCGCGGTCGAATCCGGTGTCAGCAGTGCGTTCTTCCCGCATGGCCTGGGCCACCCGATCGGCCTGCAGGTGCACGACGTCGCCGGCTTCCAGCAGAGCGAACGCGGCGGCACGATCGCGCGCCCGGACGGCCATCCCTACCTGCGGATGACTCGCGTGCTGGAGCCGGGCATGGTGGTGACGATCGAGCCGGGCCTGTACTTCATCGACATGCTGCTGGCCGAACTGCGCGACAAGCCGTTCGCCGCCGACATCGACTGGACCCGCGTCGACCATTTCCGCCAGTACGGCGGCATCCGCATCGAGGACGACGTGGTATGCACCGACGGTGCGCCCGAAAACCTCACCCGCGATGCGTTCGCGCTGACTTGAGCCGCACCCAGCCCTTCGCTTCTTCATTGTTCCAGAGCGAAGAGCTTTCGCCTCGTGCCGAAGCGACTTTCGGCACGAGGCCGCCACCAGGCCACGCTGCGACATTCGTCCACACTGCGCCCACATCCATGCGGCGTATGCTGATGGGCAGGTAATGCACGGATTCGTCGCATGTCCGGTCCTGCGGTCTCCAGCGCTCCACCCGAAAGCTTCAGCACGCCGCAACGGCCGCTGCGGCGGCTGACGCTTGAGTTGTTCGGCATCATCGCGCTGAAGATCGCGGCGCTCACCCTGCTCTGGTGGGTGGTGTTTGCGGCGCAGCCGAAACCCGACGTCAGCCCGGGCGCCATCGCGCAGCGGCTGGCGCCCGCCTCCCACGCGCCGCCGGAAGCCCATCCATGATCATCGACGCCGATGTCGTCACGCTGTCGCGCCTGCAGTTCGCGCTGACCGCGCTGTACCACTTCCTGTTCGTGCCGCTGACGCTGGGCCTGGTGTGGATGCTCGCCATCATGGAGAGCGTCTACGTGATGACCGGGCGCGAGGTGTGGAAGCGCATGGTGCAGTTCTGGGGCGTGCTGTTCGGCATCAACTTCGCGATGGGCGTAGCCACCGGGGTGACCATGGAATTCCAGTTCGGCATGAACTGGGCGTACTACTCGCACTATGTCGGCGACATCTTCGGCGCGCCGCTGGCGATCGAGGGGCTGATGGCGTTCTTCCTCGAAGCCACCCTGATCGGCGTGTTCTTCATGGGCTGGGAGCGCATCTCGCGCATCAAGCACCTGCTGGTGACCTGGTTCCTGGCGCTGGCGACCAGCCTGTCGGCGCTGTGGATCCTGATCGCGAACGCGTGGATGCAGCATCCGGTCGGTGCCAAGTTCAATCCGGCGACGATGCGGATGGAAGTGACCTCGTTCTCCGAGGTGTTCTTCAATTCGGTGGCGCAGGAAAAATTCGTGCACACGGTCAGCGCCGGCTACGTGCTGGGCGCGATGTTCGTGCTGTCGATCAGCGCGTGGTATCTGCTGCGCGGGCGCAATGTGGATTTCGCCAAGCGCTCGATGACGGTGGCGGCGAGCTTCGGCCTGGCGGCGGCGCTGTCGGTGGTGGTGCTCGGCGATGCGTCCGGCTACACCGTGTCGCTGAACCAGCAGATGAAGATGGCGGCGATCGAGGCGATGTGGCATACCGAGCCGGCACCGGCGCCATTCACCCTGTTCGGCCTGCCCGATGTGCGCCAACGCACCACCCACTTCGCGGTGAAGATTCCCTGGGTAATGGGCCTGATCGGTACCCGCTCGATCGACGAGACGATGCCCGGCATCGCCGAGCTGGTGGATGCCGCCAAGGGCCGTATCGGCACCGGCATCCAGGCGTATGACGCGATGCTGATGCTGCGCCAGGACCAGGACAACGCGCAGGCCAGGGCCACCCTGGCCGCGCACGACCAGGATCTGGGTTATGCGCTGCTGCTGAAGAAATACGTGGACGATCCGCGCCAGGCCACGCCCGCCGATATCCAGCGGGCCGCCGACAGCACGATTCCGAACGTGCCGGTGCTGTTCTGGGCGTTCCGCATCATGGTCGGCTGCGGCTTCTACTTCATCGCACTGTTCGCGTTCTCGTTCTGGAAAGCCAGCACGCGCACGCTGGACAGCCGCCGCTGGTATCTGCGCCTGGCGCTGTGGAGTTTGCCGCTGCCGTGGATCGCGATCGAACTGGGCTGGATCGTGGCCGAATACGGCCGCCAGCCGTGGGCGATCGAGGGCGTGCTGCCGACAGCGCTGGGCGTGTCTTCGGTCAGCGCCGGCCAGGTGCTGACCTCGCTGGGCGGCTTCGTGTTTTTCTATACCGCGTTGGCGATTGTCGACGCGTTTCTGATGTTGAAGTTCGTGCGCAAGGGACCGGATGGGCTGGGCATCTGGCCGCCGGCGATTGCCGCCATTCCATCCAGCCAGCACTGAGGGGCATCGCCATGTTCGACTACGCCACACTGCGGGTGATCTGGTGGGCCCTGCTCGGCACGCTGCTGATCGGTTTCGCGATCATGGATGGATTCGACTTCGGCGTGGCCGGCCTGCTCAAGGTACTGGGCCGCGACAACGAGGAACGGCTGGTGTTGCTGGAAGGCATCGAGCCCACCTGGGAAGGCAACCAGGTGTGGTTCATCCTGGCCGCCGGCGCGACGTTCGCGGCGTGGCCGATGCTTTACGCGGTGGCGTTCTCCGGGATGTACATGGCGATCGCGCTGGTACTGCTGGCGCTGATCCTGCGTCCGGTCGGTTTCAATTTCCGCGGCAAGGTCCACGACCCGCGCTGGGCCTCGCTATGGGATTGGGTGCTGACCGGTTCCGGACTGGTGGTGATGCTGGTGGCCGGCATCGCATTCGGCAACCTGTTCCTGGGCCTGCCGTTCCGCTTCGACGACAACCTGCGCATGAGCTGGCATGGCGGCTTCATCGACCTGCTGCATCCCTTCGGCCTGCTGTGCGGGCTGGTCTCGCTCGGCATGCTGCTGGCGCACGGCGCCTGCTTCGCCGCGCTGAAGGCCGACCACGCCATCGCGGTGCGCGCGGTGGCGATCGCACGCTGGACGACCCTGGTGTTCGCCGCGTTGTACGTGCTGGCCGGCGTGTGGCTGGCCTACGGCATCCCCGGCTACGCGATCACCGGCCCGGTGATGACCGATGGCGTTTCCAATCCGCTGTACAAGCAGGTCGCCCATGGCGGCAGCTGGTTCGCCGGCTACATGCAATACCCGTGGTTCTGGACCGCGCCCCTGCTGGCGCTGGCCGCGGCGGTCGGCGTGCAGGCGCTGGTCGGCCGACGCAGCGTGGCCGGTTTCATCGCCAGCAGCCTGATGGTGGGCGGCACGATCGCCTCGGCCGGTTTCGCGCTGTTTCCGTTCCTGCTGCCGTCCAGCCTCGACCCGCGTTCCAGCCTCGTCGTGTGGGACGCGTCGTCCAGTCGCGGCACGCTGCAACTGATGCTGGTGGTCACCGCCGTGCTGCTGCCGATCGTCATCCTCTACACCGGTTGGGTATACCGGGTGATGCGCGGGCGGGTCACGCTGGAGCAGGTGCGCAGAGCGCACGGTGGTTATTGAAGGGAGTGCGGACCAATGTGGTATTTCTCATGGATCCTCGGGCTTGGCCTGGCCTGCGCCTTCGCGATCCTCAATGCGATGTGGTACGAGGTCCACGCCACCGACGAGGCAAACCGCCTGCGAGACGATTCGGAGCTGCCGGACGAGTTGACTTAGCGCCCGGCCAGCAGCGCCTCGATCGCCTCGGCCTCTTTCGGCACGGCTGCGGTAAGCACCTCGTTGCCGTCGCGGGTCACCGCCACGTCGTCCTCGATGCGGATGCCGATGCCGCGCCAGCGCTCGGCCACCGAGCGGTCGTCCGGCGGCACGTACAGGCCCGGTTCCACCGTCAGCACCATGTCCGCTTCGAGCAGGCGCGATTCGCCGTCGACCCGGTAGTCGCCCACGTCGTGCACGTCCAGCCCCAGCCAGTGGCCGGTCTTGGCCGGAAAGTAGCGCTGGTAGCTGCCGTCGGCGATCGCCGCCTCGGCATTGCCCTTGAGCAGGCCGAGCTCGCACAGGCCTTCGGCCAGCACGCGCACCGCCGCCGCATGCGCGGCACCGAACGGGCGGCCCGGACGCACCTCGTCGATCGCCGCCAGTTGCGCGGCCAGCACCACTTCGTACAGCGCGCGCTGCTCGCGGCTGTAGCGGCCGCTGACCGGGAACGTGCGGCTGATATCGGACGCATAGCAGTCCAGTTCGGCGCCGGCGTCGATCAGCAGCAGCTCGCCATCGCGCAACGTCGCGCGGTTGCTCTGGTAGTGCATCACGCAGGCATTCGCGCCGCCAGCGACGATCGGCGGAAACGCCGGCACCGCGCCACGGCTGCGCACCACGCGCAGCAGTTCGGCTTCCACCTCGTACTCGTGGCGGTCCGGTATGGCGACCTGCATGGCGGCCAGGTGCGCGTCCACCGCGATCGCGGCGGACGCGCGCATCAGCTTCAACTCGGCGCGCGACTTGTACAGGCGCAGGTCGTGCAGCAGGTGGCCGAGCGCCACGAATTCCTTCGGCACCACGCCGCCGCCGCGCAACTGGCGCAGGCGCGCGCATCCAGCCAAGCAGTTGCGCGTCGAACTGCGGGCTCGCGGCCGAAATGGCAGTAGACCCGGCCGCGGCCTTCGATCATGCCGGGCAGGATGTCGTCGATGTCCTCGATCGGGAATGCGTCGTCCATGCCGTAGTCGGCCACGGCCCGTTCGGTGCCGATCGACCGGCCGTGCCAGCGTTCACGCTCGGGGTCGTGTTCGCGGCAGAACAGCACCGCCTCGCCGTGCCGCCGCCCCGGCAGCAACGCCAGCACTGCGTCGGATTCGGGAAAACCGGCCAGGTAATGGAAGTCCGAATCCTGCCGGTACGGCCATGCGGCATCGGCGTTGCGCATGCGCTCGGGCGCGGCGGCGACCAGCAGCACCGCGTCCTCGCCCGCCATCTGCATCAACTGGCGCCGACGCCGCGCGAATTCGTCCGGGCCGATGGCCAGCGCGGCCAGTTTCGGAACGCTCGGGATCAATGCACGGTATCGCTGGCGGACGGGTCGGGCGCGGCACACTCGGCAAACAGCAGCATCGCGGCGACGCGCACGAATTCCTGCACTTCGATCAGCGCGTCCTCGTCCTCATCCTCGTTGCCGAAATCGAACGACGAGCCGGCCACCGTGCCGAGGTCGCGCAGCACCTCCTGCGCTTCGTCCGACAACTGCGCGTGCGCCGCCGTGCCGGCGAGGCCGAAACCGCCGAGGAAACCGCGACACCAGTCGACCATCGCCTCGGCACGCTCGTCCAGCGGACGGTCGTCCTCCGGCAGCAGCGGCTCGAAGCCCAGTTCGGGGTCGGCCAGCTCGGCTTCGCTCTGCCGGGCCAGCCGGTCGAGCAGGGCCAAGTCATCCGCACCGGGGTCGGTCGCCTCGCCGTCGAGCTGCAATGCGGCCAGCACGGAGGCGCCGCGCAGCGAGCCGCCGCCGGCCAGGTAGCCGCACAGCGAGCCATGCAATTCGCTGGCCTCGGTGCCCAGGCGCAGGCGCATGATCAGCGCGTCGATGTCGTCGTGGCCTACCAGCCCGGATGCCGTCATGGCGATGCTCCTTCAAGGAATGGCCGCCAGTTTAATGCAGTCGCGGCGTGCGCCATCGCTCCTGCCGTCGGGCAGGCTGTTTTCCGTCGGGGTCCTGTTATAGTTTCGTGCATGAGTACGCCTGAGCCCATCCAGTCCGATCCGGTCCATCAAGAGCTGGCCGCCCTGGCCCAGCAACTTGACCGCTTGCTCGACACGGTGCGCCGGCTCACCGAGGAAAACCGCAGCCTGCGCCAGAGCCAGGAGCAACTGTCCGGCGAACGCGCGGGTTTGCTGGCACGCAACGAGCAGGCCCGCAGCCGCGTCGAGGCGATGATCCAGCGGCTCAAATCGCTTGAAAGCAACGGCTGATAGAAACCATGTCCAGCAGTGAACCGGTCGCGCTGCGACTGATCGACCGAGAATTCCTGATCGCCTGCGCGCCGGAAGAGCGCGAAGGCCTGCTCGAGGCTGCCGGCTTCCTCGACCGCAAGATGCGCGAGCTGCGCGCGAACGCGAAAGCGCCCAGCTTCGAGCGCCTGGCCGTGCTCACCGCGATCAGCGTGGCGCACGAATTCCTCGCCCTGCGCAAGCAGCACGACAACCAGGAACAGCGCCTCAGCGACGGCCTCGCCGCCTTGCGCAGCAAGCTTGATGCCGTGCTTGAGGGCGAGCCGCTCAAGCGCTGACCCTCAGCGCTGACCGGCTCGGTGGGATGAACGCCGATCATCTGTCGGCAGTGGCACATTCCTGGGCAAGCGCCTAAAATCACCCATGGCGTTTTCTGCGATGTGCGCCAGCACACTCTTACATTTGCCTTGTTCCTAAATACGGCCCCGGGTCGGCTTAACATCGGCTGTTGTGCATGTCCGCCACGTGCGGAAAGCCTTGAGGCCATGTAGCTCTCCCACCTGATCCATCGTGGATCAAGGTCGTTCGGTGGGCAGCGGCATCGCGGTTGACGCCACCTCATTCCCCGCCCCGTTCGTGCTGCCACGAACGGGGCGCATTACGCCGGAGCTGCGCGAAACGTGGACGCCCCCGCCCAACGACGCGAACTTCGCCAGCGCCTGGCCGATCAACGCCGGGCCCTGTCGCCGACCGAACGTATCGCCGCTGCGCAGGGCCTGCGCCGCAGCCTCGAGCAATTGCCCGAATACCTCACCGACGCCCGCGTGGCCGGCTACTGGGCCAGTCATGGCGAGCTGCCGCTGAATCTGGCGATCGCGCCGCTGGCCAGTCGTGGCCAGCAGTTCCTGCTGCCGGTGATCGGCCCGGGCAAACAGCTGCGCTTCGCACCCTGGCAGTCCGGCGACGCGGTGCAGCCGAACCGCTACGGCATCCCCGAGCCGGTTGCGCCGGCCGAGTTGCTGGAGCCGTTCCAGCTCGACCTGGTGTTCGTGCCGCTGCTCGGCTTCGACCGCCGCGGCAACCGCCTCGGCCATGGCGGCGGTTACTACGACCGCAGCTTCGCCTTCCTCAACGAGCAGGTGCGCCCGACCGAACCGCTGCTGGTCGGCATCGCCTACTCGTTCCAGGAATTGCCCGAGGTCGACGAGGAAGCCTGGGACGTCCCGCTCGACTTCGTCGCCACCGAGCGCGAACTGATCGACTGCACCATGCCTGACCCAGAGCTGGAGACCCCTGCGTGAACCACTGGCTGATGAAGTCCGAACCCGACGCGTTCTCGATCGACGACCTGAAGCGCAAGAAGCGGGAAGCCTGGGACGGCGTGCGCAACTACCAGGCGCGCAACTTCATGCGCGACGGCATGCGCCCTGGCGACAAGGTGTTCTTCTACCACTCCAACTGCGCCGTGCCAGGCATCGTCGGCATCGCCGAGGTGGCCACCGATGCGTACCCCGACCCCAGCCAGTTCGACCCCAAGAGCAAGTACTTCGATCCGGGCAGCTCGCGCGACAAGCCGCGCTGGATGCTGGTCGACGTGAAGTTCGTGAAGAAGCTCAAGCGCACGATCAGCCTGGACGAACTGAAGAGCGATCCCGTGCTGGCCGAGATGCCGCTGCTGCGCAAGGGCAACCGGCTGTCGGTAATGCCGATCGATGCCGCCCACTGGAAATACATACTCGCGCTGGAATGAGCGCCCCACCGATCACCTTCCACCGGAATCCATCGATGAGCAACGCAAACGAAAAGCGCCAGGCCGGCGAAGCCGCGATCCGCTACGTCGAGGACGGCGCCATCGTCGGCGTCGGCACCGGCTCCACCGTGGCGTTCTTCATCGACGCGCTGGCCGACCTGAAGGATCGCATCCAGGGCGCGGTGTCCAGTTCGGAGCAGTCCACAGCACAGCTGAAGCGGCTCGGCATTCCGGTGCTCGACCTCAACGCCGCCGGCCCGCTGACGATCTACATCGACGGCGCCGACGAGTGCGATCCGCACAAGCGCCTGATCAAGGGCGGCGGCGCCGCGCTGACACGCGAGAAGATCGTGGCGGCGGCGAGCGAGAAGTTCGTCTGCATCATCGACTCCAGCAAGCGGGTTGAGCTGCTCGGCAAGTTCCCGGTGCCGATCGAGGTGATTCCGATGGCGCGCAGCCTGATCGGCCGCGAGATCGTCAAGCGCGGCGGCCAGCCGGTGTGGCGCGACGGCGTGGTCACCGACAACGGCAACTGGATCATCGACGTGCACGGCTGGCAGATCGTCGACCCGGCCGCGCTGGAGAGCGAGTTGAACCAGCTGCCCGGCATCGTCACCGTCGGCCTGTTCGCGCGGCGTCCGGCCGACGTGGTGCTGATCGGCGACAGGGAAATGTGATCCGCTGCACCATGCATCCCACGAAAAACGGCCCGCGCGGGCCGTTCTTGTCTGACCAGCCCGCCAATTCAAGACACCGGTCGCGGCTTCAGTCCGTCGCGGAAGCGCAGGTAGCGCGCGGAATGACGCGCCTCGCGCAAGCGCCGCGCGTGGGCCGCGAGGATGTCGCCGCGGGTGATGATGCCGACCAGCTTGTGCGGGTTGTCCTTGCTCACCACCACCAGCCGGCCCACGCTCTCGGCGACCATGTGGTCGGCCGCCTCGCGCAATGAATGGCTTTCACTGACCGCGATCGGTGGTCGCGTGATGAGTTCGCTCAAGGTCAGTGTGTAATGCCACTGCGGGTCGAGCAGGCTGCGCCGGGTCAGCACGCCCTGCACGCGGCCGTGCTCGTCCAGCACCGGATAGCCCTGGTGCTGCGTCTGCGGCGACTCCTCGGCCAGCCAGCGGCGCACCTCGGCCAGCGCGTGGCTGGCCTGCAGCGTCACCACATTGCGCGAGCAGGCCTCGTCCACGCCGACCCGGTCGAGATAGTCGGCCACGTACTCGGCCGGCACGCGCACGCCGCGGCGCGCGATCTTCTCGGTCATGATCGTGTTGCGCATCAGCAGGCACGAGACGAGGTAGGCCGCGGTGCAGCCGCCGAGCAGCGGCAGCAGGCCGATCGGCTGGCCGCGTGGTCTCGAAGGCGAACACCACCGACGGCGAGCAGCGCGCGCGAGGCGCCGGCGAAGATCGCCGCCATGCCGACCAGCGCGGCGATGCGCGGATCGACGCCGAGCTGCGGCGCCACCGTGGCGACGCCGACGCCGAGCCAGCGCGCCGAGCGCCGCCGCCGATGGTGAACAGCGGCGCCAGCGTGCCGCCGGAGGTGCCGCTGCCCAGCGCGATCGACCAGGAGACGAACTTCATCACGCACAGGAACGCCAGCGCCGGCCAGCGTCAGCCTGCCGTTGAGGATGTTCTCGATGTTGTCGTAGCCGACGCCCAGCGTGCGCGGCGCGAAGTAGCCGACGACGCCGACCACGACGCCGCCGATCGCCGGCCACCACATCCAGTGGATCGGCAGCTTCTCGAACCAGTCCTCGACGGCGTAGACGATGCGCGTGGTCCACACGCCGACCACGCCGACCAACGCACCGAGCAGCACATACAGAAACAGCGCCATCGCGCCGGGCGCGGCCAGCGCCGGCATCGGGAAGACCGGGGCCGTGCCCTGCAACAGGTACCGCACGGCCGTCGCCGCCGCGCAGGCCAGCGCCACCGGGATCAGCGAGCGCGGGCGGAACTCGAACAGCAGCAGCTCGACCGCCAGCAGCACCGCCGACGACCGGGCTGCCGAACGTCGCCGCCATGCCCGCCGCCGCGCCGGCGGCGAGCAGCGTCTTGCGCTCGCTGCCGGTGACCTTCACGACCTGCCCGACGAGCGAGCCCAGCGCGCCGCCGGTGGCGATGATCGGACCCTCGGCGCCGAACGGGCCGCCGGTGCCGATCGCGATCGCCGCGGAGAGCGGCTTGAGGAAGGTGATCCGCGGCGGGATGCTTCGACTCGTTGAGCAGCACCTGCTCCATCGCCTCGGGGATGCCGTGGCCGCGGATCGCGCGCGAGCCGTAGCGCGCCATCACGCCGACGATCAGGCCGCCGACCACCGGCACCAGTACCACCCACCAACCGAGGTGCGGCACCGCAGCGGCCGGCGACGAGAATGCGGTCGACCAGCGCCCGTAGAACGCCAGGTTCGTGACCAGGCCGATCAGCGCAATCAGCAGCTTGGCGATCACCGCCGCCAGCACGCCCAGCACGATCGACACCGCGGTGATCCGCAGCACTCTTCGGTCCACCAGGGTGGAGCGGCGCGGCATGCGGGCCGCGTCCAGGCTCGCGCCCATCGTCGGCGCCAGCGGCAACGCGTCGGTACTGCCCTCGGTTCGGACGGCCGGGCGACCCGGATCGTTTTCGCTTGCCGCAGCCATGGATCCGCCAGCGAGCCCAAAGCCGGAAATTCTACTCTGCTGCAATGCGGACCCAAAGCATGGAAGCCCATGAATTGGCTCGCAATATCCTGCGATACCACGCGGCAGAGGGATCGCCGGGCAACGCATCGACCAAACGAAAAGCCCGCCATGAGGCGGGCTTTTCGGCCGGATCACCACGCATCACTGCGGGTGTCGGCATCTGGATGTGGCAGCCCCGGATGGATTCGAACCACCGAATGCCTGAGTCAGAGTCAGGTGCCTTACCGCTTGGCGACGGGGCTATGAAGCTTGGTTTAGCGCTTGGAGAACTGAGTGGCGCGACGTGCCTTGTGCAGACCGACCTTCTTGCGCTCGACTTCACGGGCATCGCGGGTCACGAAACCGGCCTTGCGCAGCGGCGACTTCAGGCTTTCGTCGTATTCGATCAGCGCGCGGGCGATGCCCAGGCGGATCGCGCCGGCCTGGCCGGTGATCCCGCCGCCGGCAACCGTCACCTTGATGTCGAACTTGTCGGTGCTCTCGGTCAGCTCAAGCGGCTGGCGCACGATCATGCACGAGGTCTCGCGACCAAAGAACTGCTCGAGCGACTTGCCGTTGACTTCGATCGCGCCCTTGCCCTTGCGCAGGAACACGCGGGCGGCGGAGGTCTTGCGGCGGCCGGTGCCGTAATTCTGCTGGATCGTCATAATGGTTCCTTAGATTTCCAGCGCCTGCGGCTGCTGTGCGGTATGCGGGTGCTCGGCGCCGCCATAGACCTTGAGCTTGCGATACATCTCGCGGCCCAGCGGGTTCTTCGGCAGCATGCCTTTGACGGCGGCCTCGATCACGCGCTCCGGGTAGGTCGCCAGCAGGTCCTTCAGACTGGTGGTCTTCAGGTTGCCGATGTAACCGGTGAAGCGGTGGTACATCTTGTCGTCCAGCTTGGCACCGGTGACGTGCACCTTCTGCGCGTTGATCACCACGATATAATCGCCGGTGTCGCAATGCGGGGTGTATTCCGGCTTGTGCTTGCCGCGCAGACGACGGGCAATTTCGGTCGACAGGCGACCGAGCGTCTTGTTCGTGGCATCGACCACGAACCAGTCGCGCTTGACGTTGTCGGCATTGGCGCTAAACGTTTTCATTTCAGAATACCTGTCTGCCGCCGTGAGGCGGTACGCATGATTCGAGAAAGCATGCTGCGGTGGATCAAAGGCGCGAGATGATAGCGGAGCCGTCATCCATGGCGCAAGCCCACCGACCGGCGGGCTGTGAGCTGGCAATGATAGCATGACCACCATGCCGCTTGAAAAGTCCCCCCCACACGCGTCCGTGGGACGCATCGCCGAGCTGGCCGATCAATGCGTGCAGTGCGGGCTGTGCCTGCCGGTCTGCCCCACATATGCGCTGGACCGGAACGAGGCGGAATCACCGCGCGGACGCATCGCGATCGCCTCCGCGCTGGCCCGCGGGCTTACCGACCCCACCGCCGGACTGCGTGCGCACCTGGACCACTGCCTGGGCTGCCTGAACTGCGAAACGGTGTGCCCGGCGCAGGTGCAGTACGGCGAACTGCTGGTGGAGACCCGCGCCCTGCTGGGACCCTCGCCGCAGCGGCCGCGATGGCTGCTGGAACTTATCAAGCGGCCAGTCTTGCTGCGCTCCCTTCGGCGACTGGGCGGCTGGCTCTCCCTGCCACGCTGGAAAGACCTGCTGGCACGACGCCTTCCTGCCGCCTCCCCGTGGCGCGCCGCCCTGCTCAACCTGCCGCTGGAATCCCCGACCGCGCCGGTCGAGGTCCGCCGTGCGATTCGCGGACGGCCCCACCTGGCGCTGTTTCCCGGCTGCGTGGCCAGCGTCGACGATGCCGAGGCGCAGCAGGCGGCGATTACCCTGCTGCAGGCGGCGGGCCTCCAGATCAGCGTGTTGCCCGCGTTCTGCTGCGGCGCGATGGATCTGCATGGCGGCGCCGCGGAAGCCGCCGAACAGGCCGCACGGCACGTGCGCCAGGCCTGGGACGCCAGCGGCGCCAGTCAGTTGATCACGGTGACGCCCGGCTGTCTCGGCACGCTGCGTCGTGCCCTGCCCGGGGTGGCCGTGCTCGACCCGCTGGAACTGTTGGCCAATGCGGAAGCGTTGCGCTTCCGGCCGCTGAGACAGCGGGTGGCGCTGCACCTGCCATGCACCCAGGTCAACGTGGCGCGCAGCGACGCCGCGCTGCTGCGGTTGCTGCACCGGGTGCCCGGACTCGAAGTGCTGCCCATACCGCAGCCACCGCATTGCTGCGGCGCGGCCGGCAGCCACCTGCTGGAATTCCCCGCACGCGCCGCGCAACTGCGCGACGATACGCTGCGGCAAGTCGCCACCCTGGACCCGCAGTTGCTGTTGTCGTCCAATATCGGCTGCCGCCTGCACCTGGCCGCCGGCATCGGCGCACAAGGGCTGCCCTGGCCGACCCGACACCCGCTGACCTTGCTGGCCCAACAACTCGAACACTCCCCTTCGAACCAGGAAAGCCCATGACCGTACGCACGCTGAGCCCCCTCGACCGCCTGCTGGCCGGCTGCGAGCGCGCGCTGGAGGCGATCGCCGGCGCACCGCAGGCACATCGACCCTCGCCTGCCGCCGGCATCGCCGAAGCGGACATGGACGACGCCGAGCGCCGTCACGCTGCCGGGCTGATGCGGATCAACCACACCGGCGAGGTCTGCGCGCAGGCGCTGTACTTCGGCCAGGCCGCGCTGGCCCGCAACGCCGACAATCGCCAGCACCTGCTGCACGCCGCCGTCGAGGAAACCGACCACCTGGCCTGGTGCGCCGAGCGTCTGCAGCAACTGGACAGCCGCCCCAGCCTGCTCAACCCGCTGTGGTACGCCGGCAGTTATGCCATCGGCGCGGCCGCCGCGCTGGCCGGCGACCCGGTCAGCCTCGGCTTCGTGGTCGAGACCGAGCGCCAGGTGGAAGCCCACCTTGCCGAACATCTGGAAAAACTGCCTGCGCAGGACGAGCGCTCGCGCGCCGTGCTGACCCAGATGCAGGCGGACGAGATCCGCCATGCGCAGGCCGCGCAGCAGCGCGGGGGCATCGAACTGCCGTTCCCGCTGCCGCAGCTGATGCACGCCAGCTCGATGGTGATGAAGACCGTGGCCTATCGTGCGTAGGGAGCGCACCCTGTGCGCGATTACCATCGCTGTGACCCTTTCGCGCACAGGTGCGCTCCTGCAAAAAAAACCCGCCTTCCGGCGGGTTTTTCGTCACATCAGGTTGCGGCCGTGGAACAGTTCCTCGATCTCGCGACGCAGCAGTTGCTCGATGCGCTGGCGTTCCTTGAACGAGAGATCGTCGGCGTGCGCCTCGAACAGATACGTGTCGAGGTCGAAATCCTTGATGTGCATCTTCGTGTGGAACATGTTTTCCTGATACACGTTGACGTCGAACATCTCGTACTTCTGGCGGATGTGCTTGGCCAGGTAGTCCTGCACCGAATTGATCTTGTGGTCGATGAAGTGCTTCTTGCCCTTCACGTCGCGGGTGAATCCGCGCACACGATAGTCGGCGATCACGATGTCCGACTCGAAGCTGTCGATCAGGTAGTTCAACGCCTTCAGCGGCGAGATGACGCCGCAGGTGGCCACGTCGATGTCCGCGCGGAACGTGGCGATGCCGTTGTGCGGATGCGTTTCCGGGTAGGTGTGGACGGTGATGTGGCTCTTGTCCATGTGCGCCACCACGGCACCGGCGATCGAGTCGCGGCCGAGCTTCTCGACCACCGGCTCCTCGGAAATGAGGATGGTCACCGAGGCACCCTGCGGATCGTAGTCCTGGCGGGCCACGTTCAGGATGTTCGCACCGATGATCTCCGCCACGTCGGTGAGGATCTGGGTCAGACGGTCGGCGTCGTACTGCTCATCGATGTACTCGATGTAGCGGCGGCGCTGGTCCTCGGACACCGCGTAACAGATGTCGTAGATGTTGAAGCTCAACGCCTTGGTCAGGTTGTTGAAACCCTGCAGGCGCAGACGAGGAAGTGGTTTGACCACGGGCGGGCTCTCCATGACCGGAGTTCGGTCAGCAGCAGAGGCGGGTTAGCGACAAGGGTCCCCGCGATATGGTGTGAAGCACAGGCATGCAGCCTGCACGACCCTTGTGAACCGCATGCGACAACCTTGCCGCACCCGGGAGACCGCGAAGTATGCAGCAAAAAGAAAAGAAATTGAACCTGCCACAAGCGCCCAGGTTTGCCATAATGCCAAGCTTGCAAGGATGGTTCATGGACACGCACGGCGTGTGGCAACGACTGCCACTGTAATGACAACCATCTGTAGGGGATGATCGTGGCGCAACTCAAGTACCAGCTCCAACAGGCTTTTGAACGCTCGCAGGCTCCGCTCGGTTTTGCACCGGACCCTGCCGCGATGGAACGTTTCCTGGGGCTGTGCCACCGTCGGCGCTACCCGGGCAAGACCGCGATCATCCGCCCCGGCGATCCGGCCAACACCTTGTATTACGTGGTCGAGGGCTCGCTGGCGGTATGCACCGAGGACGAGCAGGGACGCGAACTGATCCTTGCCTACATCAGCCGCGGCCAGTTCATCGGCGAGATGGGTCTGTTCGTGGAACAAGCCCAGCGCGAGTCGATGGTGCGCACGCGCACCCCGTGCGAGATGGCCGAAGTCAGCTACGAGCGTTTGTTCCAGTTGATGGAAGGCCCGCTGCGCGAGGAATGCCCGAAGATCCTGTTCGCGATCGGCTCGCAGCTGACCAACCGCCTGCTGCGCACCTCGCGCCAGGTCAGCCGGATGGCGTTCATGGACGTCACCAACCGCATCTCGCGCACCCTGCTCGACCTGTGCCAGGAGCCGGACTCGATGACCCACCCCGACGGCACCCAGATCCGCATCTCGCGCCAGGAAGTGAGCCGTATCGTCGGCTGTTCGCGCGAGATGGTCGGCCGCGTGCTCAAGCAGCTGGAGGAGCAGCGCATGATCGACGTCTCCGGCAAGACCATCGTGGTGCGCGGCACGCGCTGATCCCGCGCGGGTGCACCCTGTTGCCATCTGAACCGGTTCTTTACGAAGACTGGTCGAGGATGGCGCGTCGCCACCAGTCGCGGGACCACACTTGGATTACGGACAGTTTTTCGTCTTTGTCGGTGTCGGCTTGCTCGCCCAACTGGTCGATGGCGCGCTGGGCATGGCTTACGGACTGGTCTCCAACTCGATCCTGCTGGCGCTGGGGCTGCCGCCGGCGGTAGCCAGCGCCACCGTGCATACCGCCGAGGTGTTCACCACTGGCGTTTCCGGCGCAGCGCATGCGTGGTTCGGCAACGTGCGCTGGAAACTGTTCTGGCAACTGGCCATTCCCGGTGCGATCGGCGGGATTCTCGGCGCGTATTTTCTGGCCAGCGTGCCGGGGGAGACTATCCGCCCGTTCGTCAACGTCTACCTGCTGATCCTCGGTGCGATGGTGCTGCTGCGCGCGTTCGGCAAGCGGCTGACCCGCCATCAGGTACAGCACAGCGGCGTGCTCGGATTCTTCGCCGGCCTGCTCGACGCGATCGGCGGCGGCGGCTGGGGCCCGCTGGCCACCAGCACCCTGATCGCGCGCGGCGGCAGCGTGCGCAGCACGATCGGTTCGGTCAACGCGGCCGAGTTCGTGGTGACGATCTGCGTCTCCGCCACCTTGGTCTGGCACGTCGGCGTTGGCCACTGGCCGATCGTGCTGGGCTTGCTCACCGGTGGCGTGATCGCCGCGCCGTTCGCCGCCTGGCTGGTGCGTCACCTGCCGGAGCAGGCCGTGATGGCCGCGGTGGGCAGCCTGATCGTGCTGATCAGCCTGGGCCAGCTGGCGCATACGCTGCGGTAGAAGCGGGGGCGGGATTCCACTCCCCGACGGTTGCTGCGGAGTCAGAACCACTCGACGCGAGTGACCGCACGGCCCAGCGCCTTCTCCACCTTCTTGCACAGGGTGGGTGTGCCATTGACCAGCACCGCCTCGGCGGCCAGTTTCAGCATGGCTGCATCGAGCATCGAATCGCCGTAAGCCACCTGCCACTCGCTAAGCCCGTAGCGGGCCAGCGACTGCACCTTGCGTCGGCCCACGTTGTGCCACAGCGGCCGCATGCCGAGCCAACCGGGGCGCAGTTGCGAGGCCAGCACCTCCAGGTCGGTCAGCCCGAGTTGCTGCAGGATCCCGCTGACCAGGGTGTGCTCGCAGCCGGTCACCACGATCACCCGGTCGCCCTGCGCCTGATGCCGCCTCAACGCCTGCAGGCCGTCACGGGAGAATTGCTTCGGCCGCCGCGCCAGGATGGCGGCGAACGCGCTCGCGGCGGCCCGGTAGCGCCGCTCGCCCAAGCCCAGCAGCGCGATGCGTACCAGCAAGCGCAGCGGCAGGCGGCGCGAGAAGGGCAGCTGCAGCAACAGCAGCGGCGCACTCAGCAGCGCCAGCAGGCGGCGCCACCACGAGCGACGGTACCGCTCGCGCATGAACAGGTAGAACGCATCGCCGCGGATCAGGACGCCGTCGAAATCGAACAGCACCACACGCGGCGAGGCCACGTCCGCGCCCGCCGACGTCACCGCTTCCTGCTCGGGCATCAACGTCACGGGATCGAAAACAACCGCCGCAGCTCGGTGCCCGGGTCCTCGGCGCGCATGAACGCCTCGCCGACCAGGAAGGCCTGGATGCCACCCGCGCGCAGGCGCGCCACGTCTTCCGGCGTATGGATGCCAGACTCGGCCACCAGCACGCGGTCGTACTCGATCAGTTGCTGCAGGGCCAGCGAAGTCTCCAGCGAGGTCTCGAAGTTGCGCAGGTTGCGGTTGTTCACGCCGATCAGCGGCACCGGCAACGCCATCGCACGCTCCAGTTCCTCCTCGTCGTGCACCTCGCACAGCACGTCCAGGTCGAGATCCGCGGCCAGCAACGACAGCTGCAGCAGCACGTCGTCGTCCAGCGCCGAGACGATCAGCAGGACGCAGTCGGCGCCGATCGCGCGCGCCTCGTACACCTGGTACGCATCGATGATGAAGTCCTTGCGCAGCACCGGCAGCGAGCACGCCTCGCGCGCCTGCTGCAGGAATGCCTCGCTGCCCTGGAAAAAGTCGCTGTCGGTCAACACCGACAGACACGCCGCACCAGCGGCCTCGTAGCTCTTCGCGATCGCGGCCGGGTCGAAATCCGGGCGGATCAGGCCCTTGCTGGGGCTGGCCTTCTTCACTTCGGCGATCACCGCCGGCAGGCCGGCATCGATCTTCGTCTCGATCGCCGCGGCGAACCCGCGGGTGCCGGGCAGCTCCGCGATGCGCGCGACCAGCTCGGCTTCCGGCAGCCGGGCCCGGCGCTCGGCAACCTCTTCCGCCTTGCGGGCAAGAATGCGATTGAGGATGTCAGTCATGGCATCTCACAGGTGGGGTAGGGCGCATCCGATGCGCGATGGGGAAGGAACAACACGCGGAGTGTCACGCGCTCAGTGGTGGTTCTGCGGCACGCCGGCAAGCCGTCGGGTGGCGGCCACGAAGGCCTGCATCTTCGCATGCGCAGCGCCGCTGGCAATCGTGGCGCGGGCCAGTTCGATGCCGGCACCGATCGAGTCGACCACGTCGGCGGTGTAAAGTGCCGCACCGGCGTTCAGGCAGACGATATCGTGCGCTATGCCGTGGCGACCCTGCAGCACCTCCAGCAGCATCGTCTTCGATTCGTCCGCATTCTCCACCCGCAGGTTGCGGCTGGATGCCATCGCCAGGCCGAAATCCTCCGGTTCCACTTCGTACTCGTGCACGACGCCATCACGCAGCTCGCCGACCAGGGTCGCCGCGCCCAGCGAAATCTCGTCCAGCCCGTCGCGCCCCCACACCACCAGCGCGTGCCTCGCGCCGAGCTGCTGCAGCACGCGCACCTGGATGCCGACCAGGTCGGGATGGAACACGCCCATCAGGATGTTCGGCGCGCCGGCCGGGTTGGTCAGCGGGCCGAGGATGTTGAACAGCGTGCGCACGCCCATTTCCTTGCGCACCGGCGCCACCACCTTCATCGCCGGATGATGGTTCGGCGCGAACATGAAACCGATGTCGGTCTCGACCATGCATTGCGCCACCTGCGCCGACGGCAGTTCGATCGCCGCGCCCAGCGCTTCCAGCACATCGGCGCTGCCGGACTTCGACGACACGCTGCGGCCGCCGTGCTTGGCGATGCGCGCGCCGGCCGCCGCCGCCACGAACATCGCCGTGGTGGAAATGTTGAAGCTGTAGGCGCCGTCGCCGCCGGTGCCGACGATGTCGACGAAGTGGTCGTGCGGCGGCGCGTCCACCTTCGCTGACAGCTCGCGCATCACCCGCGCCGCACCGGTGATCTCGCCCACGGTTTCCTTCTTCACGCGCAGGCCGGTGATGATCGCCGCGGTCATCAGCGGGCTCACCTCGCCGCTCATGATCTGGCGCATCAGCGCGATCATCTCGTCGTGGAAGATCTCGCGATGCTCGATCGTGCGCTGCAGGGCTTCCTGCGGCGTGATGGTGATCACGCGGGCGTGGCCGTTCATGCCGCCGCCCTCAGCGGCTGGCCCAGGAAATTGCGCAGCAGGTCGTGGCCGTGCTGGGTCAGGATCGATTCGGGATGGAACTGCACGCCCTCGACCGCCAGCGTCCTGTGGCGCAGGCCCATGATCTCGTCGATCGAGCCGTCCGGGTTTTCCGTCCACGCGGTGATTTCCAGGCAATCGGGCAGCGACGACTGCTCCACCACCAGCGAGTGGTAGCGCGTCGCCTCGAACGGGTTCGGCAGACCGGCAAACACGCCCTGCCCGCGATGGATGCACCGGCGACGTCTTGCCGTGCATGATCTGCCTGGCGCGGACCACCTTGCCGCCGAACACCTGGCCGATCGCCTGGTGGCCCAGGCACACGCCGAACATCGGGATCTCGCCGGCCAGCTCGCGCAGCACATCCAGCGACACGCCCGCATCATCCGGCGTACCCGGCCCCGGCGAGATCACGATGTGCGAGGGCCGCAGCGCACGGATGCCGGCGACGTCCAGCGCATCGTTGCGCACCACCTTGACCGCCTGCCCCAGCTCGCCCAGGTACTGCACGAGGTTGTAGGTGAAGCTGTCGTAGTTGTCGATCATCAGCAGCATGGCGCGCCTTGCGGGACATGACGGCGCAGCGCGCCGGGCACGGCATTATAGCCGTGCCATCCACCCCGGTTCCGTCGGCGGCGCAAGGCGCGCCCGCGATGCTCCGCTCAGGCGGTATCGCGTCGCGATTGCCGGGTCACCATGCTGGTCGCGGTGAGATCGGCGGTGACATTGCCCAGTGTGGCGACCACGTCGGGGATCGTGTCGACCGCCAGCATCAAGCCCAGTGGACTCAATGGCAGGCCCATCGCCTGCGCCACCGGCAGGTTGGTGGCGACGAAGGTGACCTGGCCCGGCAGGCCGACCGACCCCAGGCTGATCACCACCGCCAGCAACGCGCCGGCAAGTAATTGCGCGGTGCCGAGGTCGATGCCGTAGGCCCATGCGATGAACACCGCCGAAGTCACGTACTGCACCGGACTGGTGATGCGGAACAGGCTTACCGCCATCGGCAGCACCAGCGCGGCAACCTGCCGCGGGTAGCCGAGCCGGCGGTCGCGCGCTTTCCAGCATCGCCGGCAGCGAGGCCAGCGAGGATTGCGTGCTGGTCGCCACCACCTGCGCCGGCATGAGCGCCAGCGCGAAGCGACGCAAGCGTTCGCCGCCGAACACCACCGCCAGCGGCAGCATCATCACTGTCACCGCGAGGTACAGCAGGCATTCGACCAGCACGTACACACCGAGCGCGCTGAGCATGCCCAGGCCCGAGCGCGCGCATACGGCAAGGATCAGCGCGAACACGCCCAGCGGCGCGACCCACAGCACCCAGCGCACGATCACGATCATCGCGTCGGCGATCGCCTGGAAGAATTCCATCAGCATCGCGCGCCGCGCGGGCTCGATCCGGGTCAGCGCGAAGCCGAGGAACAGCGCGAATACCACCAGCGGCAGCATCGCGCTCTGCGCCGCGGCCATGATCGCGTTGCTCGGCACGATCGCCACCAGCGTGTCGATCCAGTTCACCGGCGCCGCCTGCGCGGCCGTGGGCATGCTGGCGTGGTCGAGCGCGGCGATCAGCGCCGGATTGTGCGGAAACAGCGAGAACATCAACGGCGCGGCCAGGGCCGCGAACATCGCGCCGCCGGTCAGCAGCACCATGAACACCACGATCGCGCGCCGCGCGATGCGGCCCGAGGCCGCCGCATCGGTGGCGGTGTTGACGCCCACCACCACCAGCGCCAGCACCAGCGGCACCACGGTCATCTGCAGCGCGTTCAGCCACAGCTTGCCGATCGGCTGCGCCACGTTCGCCACTTGCAACGCCGCGTTTCATTCCAGCCGGCCAGCAGCAGGCCGATCAGCGCGCCGGCGACCAGCCCGGTCAGCACCCTCGCGGTCGGACTCATGGCTTGCCCGCCGGCGTGGCGGGCGCGGGCAGCTGCCACGTGGCGTGCAACCGCTGGTATTCCGCCTGCGGCAACAGCACGAACACCGGCTGCTCCTCCGGGCGCAGCCAGGCCAGCAGCCGGCGCATGACCGGCACTGCCATCGCGGTGCAGCCGGCGGTCGCGTCGTGCGGCGACTTCCACAGGTGCGCGAAGATGCAGCTGCCGGCCTGCGGTACGGCGCGCACGTTGTGCTCGATCACGAAGCCGAGCCGGTAGCGCTGGTCGCCGTTGGCGTGCAGGTCGCGCCGCATCGGTTCGGTCGAACCTTTCACCGCGGCGGCGCCGACCACGTTCGCGTCGACGATGCGGTTGTACAGCGCCGTGCCGCTGACGTCCATGCAGTAGTCGGTGGCGCTCAGCGCACGATACGGCAGCGCGGTGGCGGCGCGCTCCGCATAGCCGAACGCCTCGCCGATGCGGAACACGCCGGCCGGGCTGCGGTTGTCGCCCTCGCGCTTCAGCGGGCCGCCGACTGCGGCGGCTGCAGGCCAATCCCCCACGCGGCACCGGCCTTGCCGACGGTCACCGGCGCGGCTCGCCTACCTCACGCCAGCTCGCGGCCATCGCGTTCGAAGGTGCGCAGCGTGCCGTGGTCCGCGTTCCAGCCGGGCGTGGTGACCAGCACCAGTTGGCGGGCGTCTGCCACGCCGCTGCCGGGGGCCCGGGCGGCGCCGGTGTGGCCGGCGCGACTGGACCGCGCGACGCGCAACCGGCCAGCACGCACGGGATCAACAGAGGCCAAGCAGGCGCAGGACAAGTGTGGCGCGAGGCGGCACGGGAAACTCCATGGAGCGCGCTATGTGAATGACGTAGGCGGGAGCGCCAGGCATCGAGCTCACGGCTCCAGCATCGGCTGGATGCGGTCGAGGTTGGCCAGCAGGCTGCGCGTGGCGGTCGTCGTGACCTTCGCACAGCAGCACGAACACGCCGTCGAGCAGGTGCTGCAGCGCGGACTGGTACAGCAGCGGCTGCGATGTGCGGCGCTCGTCGTGCGCCGACACCACCAGGGACAGGTCGGCGTGCGCGCGCAGCGGGTTGGCGGTGTGCCGCGTCACCGTGACCACCTGGCCGCGGCGCTCGCGGAAGTAGCGGCAGATCTTGCACAGCGCCGGACTGCGTTGCCGTGTTCGGAGAACACCAGCAGCACGTCGCCGGCGCTGGCCGCGGACACGCTCGCGGTCATCTGCGCGGTGTCGAAGTTGTGCACGGTGAGGATGCCGAGCAGCGACAGCTTCAGCGCGAAGGCGCGCGCGTGGATGTCGTCCTCGCCCAGGCCGATGATGAAGACCTTGCCGGCGGCCGGCCTGCGGATCGCGTCGGCCACGGCGTGCGAGCGTTTCCGGCGGGTTGATCAGCCGGGTCGCTTCCTCGGCCTCGGACTTGCGCCGCCACAGGTTGCCGGCGGCGAGCGCCGCCTGCGGTCGTCCCGGCCGCCGCGGCGACCTGCGGCGCGTCGCCGTTGTCGGCGCGCGCGATCGCCTCGCCGACCGAATACTTCAGGTCCGGATAGCCCTTGAAACCGAGCTTCTGGCTGAACTTGACCACGCTGGACTGGCTGATCCGCAGCGCGTTGGCCAGCTGCTGCGAGGAGTAGTCGCGCAGCAGCTGCGCGTTCTCCAGGATGAAGTCGGCGATGCGCCGCTCGATCGCCGACATCTGGTCGCGTTCCGAACGGATTTTGACCAGCGGCGACATCGTCGGTCCTCGCAGCCTCTCCAGCCCGCGGATCTCGCGGATGCCCAGGCCCGGCGCATCGCGTGACCGAGATTTCCGACTCGTTGAAGATCACGCCACCGTCGACCGGATTGAACTGGCACAGCGAGGGGCCGTCCAGGTCGACCTTGGTGATCACGTTCGGACTTGGCCACCGCCACGTGCACCGCGGCGGCCACGCTGATGCTGGTCTCGAGCATGCAGCCGATCATGCACTCGACGCCGTACATCGCGGCGATGTCGGCGATGCGGATCGCGTTGGAGATGCCGCCGGTCTTCATCAGCTTGATGTTGATGATGTCGGCCGCGCGCATGCGGATCAGCTCGATCACCTCCATCGGGCCGAACACGCTCTCGTCGGCCATCACCGGCGTGTGCACGCGTTCGGTGACGTAGCGCATGCCGGCCAGGTCGTGCGCCTTCACCGGCTGCTCGACCAGCTCCAGCTTGACGCCGGCCTCCTCCAGCGTCTGCAGCGCGTACACCGCCTGCTTGGCGGTCCAGCCCTGGTTCGCGTCCAGCCGCAGCAGCGCGCGGCCCTTCCACCGCCGCGTAGATCGCCTTGACCCGCTCGATGTCGACGCCGATGTCCTTGCCGACCTTGATCTTCAGCGACTCGAAGCCGCGCTCCACCGCGGCGACCGAGTCGGCCACCATCTTGTCGATGTAGTCGACGCTGATGGTGATGTCGGTGGTGATCACCGGATCGCCGCCGCCCAGCAGCTTGTACAGCGGCGCGCCGTAGAGCTGGCCCCACAGGTCGTACACCGCGATCTCCACCGCCGCCTTGGCGCTGGTGTTCTTCTCCATCGCGCCCTGGATCAGCTGGGTGAGGTGGTTGAGGTTGGCGATGTCCTGGCCGATCAGGCGCGGCGCGATGTAGTGGCGGATCGCGTCGATGATCGAGCCGTGGGTGTCGCCGGTGATCACCGCGGTGGCCGGCGCCTCGCCGTAGCCGACGTGGCCGGTGTCGGTGTGCACCATCACCACGATGTCCTCGACCTGCTCGACCGTGCGCAGCGCGGTCTTGAACGGCGTCTTCAGCGGCACGCGCAGCATGCCGAACTGGATGTCGGTGATTTTCATGGCAAGCCTTCATGGAATCCGTGTCCTGGTTTCTTCTTGGTGCCGGTGCGCTCAGCGGCGGATGCGCACGATGCTGGTGATGCGGTCGACGAAGGTCTGCGTGTCGTTGAAGCAGCAGCGGCAGCAGCGGCGTCACCGACACCGCGTTGAGCTTGCATCGCGCGCATGCTGCCGTCGGCCTTGCGGTAGCTGCATGCCGCTGGTGTCGTGGATCACGTAGGGCTGGCCATCGACGCTGGCCGATCACCATCATCACGTGGCCGGGGATGTAGATCAGGTCGCCGACCTGCGAGCGCGTCGCGCGGCCTTGACGCGCGCCTCGCGGCTGTCCTTCGCCGGTGAAGCGCGATGCGTCCAGCGCCGGGCTGATCGCCTGGTCGCTGGTGTTGCGCGGCATCTGCACGCCCATGCTGCGGTAGACGTCGGAGACGAAGCCGCTGCAGTCGCGGCCGTTGTAGGAGTGGCCCCAGCCGTAGCGCTCGCCGAGGAACTTGAACGCCTGGCGGATGATGTTGGCGCGGCGTCAGCGGCAGGTAGTCGGCCGCGGTGTCGGCGTTCTTCTGCAGCAGCGCCGGGCGCGAACGCCAGCGAGCCATCGGCGCTCGCGCACCGGCAGCTCGACGATCCACGCGGCGTACGGGTGCTGGCCGTTGACCGGCTGGTCCGGCGGCAGGCTGGTCAGCAGCGGCACGCGCACGCCCATGTCCAGCTGCAGCTGCGACACGCGCGGCTGCTCGCGGCGTGAACACGGTGCGCTCGTTGGCGCCGGTGATCACCCGGTACGGCGTCTTGTCGGCGTAGCCGAACACCTGCGCCGCGCTGCCTTCGGCCACGTTGTCCTTCTCGGTCCAGGCGGCGTAGCGCGGGCTGACCACGAACAGCCACTTGCCGTCGCGGCTGGCGTGCACGATCGCCACCGGCGTGCCGGGAAACAGCGCGCTTTCCTGGAAGCGGTCGATGTCGGTGTCGCCCTTCGCGCTGAACACGCGCAGCGCGGTCGGGAACGTGCGCAGCGCGGCGCGCCGCACCACCAGGCCGTAGCGCGTCGGCTGCTGCGCCGGGATCGCGTCGAGCGCGAGGTTGCCGACCACCGCATCGAGCGTGGCGGCCGGCACCGGCTTGCCGTCGACGTCGTAACAGGTGGCGCGATCGGCCGCTCCGACAGGCCGTCGATCCAGCCGGCCACCTGCTCGCGCGCCAGGCTCTTCGGCAGCGCGCGCAGGTCGTGCATCGACGGATCGATCTGCAGCAGCTTCGCGTTCTGCGCCTCGATCGCCGCGCGGTCGAGGATCACCCGGTCGGGCTCGCGCCTGCAGGCCGATCCAGAACGCCGGGGTCGAGCTGCGCATCGTCGACGCCGATGCACGCCCGACGGCGGGATCGCGCTCGACGCGAGCGGTCGCTCGCGCGCCTGCAGCGGACGCCACGGCGAAGGCCGAGCGCGAACAGCAGTGGCGAGCAGGCAGGGGAAGTCGCATGGTCATGCTTCCTCGATGAGGTCTGCTCACGGACCGCCAGCGCCGACAGCACGGTGGCCACCAGCAGGCCGAAGCCGGTGCCGAGGATGTAGCCGAGCAAGCGCCAGCAGGACGCCCACCGGCACCAGCGCGCGCGAATAGCTGGCCGCCAGGATCGGCGTGGCGGCCACGCCGCCGATGTGCGCCAGCGAGGAGATGCCGCACAGATACAGATCGAAGCGGAACAGCTTGGCGAAGCCGACCAGCAGCACCGCGTGGATCGCGATGATGGTGACGCCGCACAGCAGGTACAGCGGCGCCGCGGCGATGCCCTGGAAGTTGCTCTGCGAGGCCAGCACCGCCACCACGCTGATCAGCATCGCGCTGGAGATCGTGCCGGCGCCGGGAAATCGCGCCAGCGGCGTGTGCGCCACCACCAGGCCGAGGCCGGTCGCCAGCAGGATCGTCCAGGTGGTGGCGCTGATCATGCTGGACACCGGCAGCCAGCTCCGCCAGCCAGCCCGACACCGCCGCCACCGCCAGCGCCATGCCCAGCCACAGCAGCACGCTGTCGTAGGTGGTCGGCGCGCTCGGTCGTGGCTCGGCCACCAGCGGATGTCGCCGCTGGATGTCGCCCGCGTCCAGCGATTGAACGCCGGCGCCAGCCGCGCCACCGAGAACAGCACCACCACCCACATCGAGTAGCACAGCGCGTCGGTCAGCAGTGACATCGCCAGATGCGTGTCGGACATGCCGATCGCCTGCTTCACCGCGATCATGTTGGCGGTGCCGCCGACCCAACTGCCGCTCAGAGCGCGGCCAGCGGCTGCCAGGCGTCGCCGGGCAGCCAGTGCGCGATAGATCAGGAAGGTGCCGATGAAGGCGACGAACAGGCTGATCGAGGTGCAGGCGAACACGCCGAGCACGCGCGGGCCCAGCCGCCAGATCGCGCGCAGGTCGCAGTTGATCATCAGCAGGAACAGCAGCGCCGGCACCAGGCGCGACACCAGCATCGACTGCGCCGCCTGGATCTCCGCGTTGACCTGCCACAGGCCCGACACCGCCAGCGCGGTGACCAGCAGGTAGGTCAGCACGATCGGCGGCAGCACCGAGAACACCTGCCAGCCGAAACGGCGTTCCACCGCCGGAAACAGGCCGGCGACCAGCAACATCACCGCCAGGTAAGGCCAGACCGTGTGGATCATTGCATCCCCTTGTGAATCGTTCGCGGGTATTCGCAGGCTGGCCGGCTTCCACCATCAAGGAATAGCTGATTCTTATGAACTTCGATCGAAGCATAAATTATTGACCAGCATTTGCAAGCGTGTTACACAGCGGTTTCAGGGGATTCGTTGCAGGGGACGTTTGTCGATGGATACGTTGCTGCCTGTCGCACCGGGAATACGCCATCATGCCCGCGGCCTGCGCCTCGTCGTGTCCCTGCTCGCCCTGCTGTTCGCCGCACCGCTCGCCGTTCGCCGGCGACGGCGCCGACGGCAACGCCGGCTGCCCCCATCATCGCCCAGATCGACGCCGGCCACTTCAAGGCCGCCGACACGGCGATCACCGGCGCCCTGGCGCAGCCCGGCCTGTCCGCCGACACGCGGAACGCGCTCGCGTTCCAGCGCGAACGCATGCGCCGCATCCTGCTCGACTTCACCCTCAGCGCCGACGACGTCAAGGCGCGCGTGCGCAAGCAGATCCCCGACCTCACCGACGCCGAGTTCGCCAAGTGGGACGCAGCCGGGCCTGTTCGAGCACCAGGTCATCGACGGCAGGACGCTGTACTTCAACCGCTCGCCCTGCAACCTGTTCCGCCTCAGCCCCGAAGCGGTGGCGCGGCGCGCGGTGCAGACGCCGATCACCGACGGCCCGATGGCAGTCGTTGAACGACCATCAGCGCGCGATCTACGAGTGCTGCGCTGGCCGAACACCGCAGCAGCGTGCTGCCGCGCCGCGTGCGCATGACGCAGATCGCTGACCGTCGACGCCGATGCCGTGCCCGCCGGCGAGACCGTGCGCGCCTGGATTCCGTATCCGCGCGCAGTGCCAGGCCAGCAGGAAGACATCCGCTACGTCGCCAGCGTGCCGGCGAAGCACCAGATCGCGCCCGAATCGGCGCTGCAGCGCACGGTGTATCTGGAAAAACCCGCGGAGGCCGGCCAGCCGACGGTGTTCTCGGTCACCTACGAGCTGACCCTGTCCGGCGCAGTACCACGCGATCGACCCGGACCAGGTGCAGGCGGCAACGATCACGCCGGAGCTGGCCCCGTTCGTGGCCGAACGCGCGCCGCACATCGTGTTCACCGACGCGATGCGCAAGTTCTCGCACGACGTGGTCGGCGACGAGAAGAATCCGTACCGCATCGCGCAGAAGCTGTTCGCCGCGGTCGACCGCATCCCGTGGGCCGGCGCGCGCGAGTACTCGACGATCACCAACATCAGCGACTACGCGCTGCACGCCGGCCACGCCGACTGCGGCCAGCAGACCCTGCTGCTGATGACCCTGCTGCGCCTCAACGGCATCCCCGCGCGCTGGCAGTCGGGCATGGTGTATTCCGACGACGGCAGCGACTACAGCAACATCCACGACTGGGGCTACCTGTACCTGGCGCCGTACGGCTGGGTGCCGATGGACGTCACCACCGGGCGCCTGCAACCCGGACCTGGCGACGACAAGTCGCTGGAATGGTTCTACCTCGGCGGGCTCGACAACTGGCGCATCGCCTTCAACGACGACTTCGGGCGCCGCTTCGCAGCCGCCCAAGCAGCATTTCCGTTCCGACGACGTGGACTCGCAGCGCGGCGAAGTCGAATGGCGCGGCGGCAACCTCTACTTCGACCAGTGGGACTACGACTTCGACTGGCAGGCCCTGCCAGCGGCGCAGGAACGCAACAGCAACTAACCGGCAGCTTTTCTTAAACATGGCATCGACGGCGTCGATGGGGAGATGGGGACATGAGTAATCGTTGGACTTTGCGCAGGACCGCACTTTGCATGGCGATGGGCTTGGGCCTCTCGTCGTTGGCGGCGGGTCCCGCCCTGGCCCAGGCTGTCACCGGCGCCGTGGCGGGACGTGCCGACGCCGGCGCGCAGATCACCGTCACCAATACCGCGACCGGGCAGGCCCGCTCCGTCACGGTCAACGCCGACGGCAGCTATCGCGTAGCCCAGTTGCCGGTAGGCGATTACAGCCTCCAGGTCTCGCGCGGCGGCCAGGCCGTCGGCACGCCGGTTCCGGTTGCCGTGTCCCTGGGCGGCACGACCACCGTCAACCTGGGCAGCACCGGCGATGTGACCAACCTGGCAATCGGTCACGGTCGTGGGTTCGCGGGTGGTCAACCGCGTGGACGTGTTTTCCACCGAATCGGCCACCAACATCACCCGTGCCGAGCTGGCGCGCCTGCCGGTGGATCAGAACCTGACTTCGGTTGCGCTGCTGGCGCCGGGTGTGGTGTCCTCGGGCGCCTCCTTCGGCGGCCTCACCTTTGGCGGCTCGTCGGTGGCCGAGAACGTCGTCTACATCAATGGCCTCGACGTGACCGATCCGTATCGCCGCCAGGGCTTCTCCTCGGTGCCGTTCGCGTTTTTCGAGGAATTCCAGGTCAAGACCGGCGGTTATTCGGCCGAGTTCGGCCGCAGCACGGGTGGCGTCATCAACGCCGTGACGCGTTCGGGCGGCAACGACTTCCATGCCGGCGCGGAAGTGACGATGGAACCCTCGGCGTGGGCATCGTCGGCCAAGGACCATTTCTATACCGACGGGAAAATCGAGCAGCAAGGACCGTACCAGTCGTGACGTGGAGCCCGTTCTACAAGGCCAACGTGTGGGCGTCCGGCGCTATCGTGAAGGACAAGCTGTTCTTCTTCGGCATGTACGAACGGCGCGACGCCAGGCCGCAGGACATCGACACGTACCGAGGCCTGGAAAACCAAAAGCGCCAACGATTTCTGGGGCGCCAAGATCGACTGGCACATCAACGACAACCACCTGCTGGAATTGCTGGCGTTCTCCGACAAGGCCGACTCGACCACCGCCAGTTACGACTACAACTGGGACACCGCCCAGTTTGGCGACAAACAAGGCGAAAGCACTTCGGGTTCCGGCGGCGACAACGGCTCGCTCACCTATACCGGCCATTTCACCGACAATTTCGTCGCCAAGGCGATGTATGGCGTGAACAAGCGCAGCGCCACCAATAGCAGCCCGTGGGATGCCGGAGTGCAGCATCGTCACGCCGCTCGAGCGGCTACACCGCCGCGTTCGGGCCGGCGACCACGCAGGAAGGCTGCCACCCGAGCAACAGCAGCATCAACAACCGCCACGACAAGCGCGAGGCGGCGCGCCTCGATTTCGAATGGACGCTGGGCAACCACCTGCTGCGCTTCGGCCTCGACCAGGAACTCATGGATTCGAACAGCTCGCGGGTGTATCCGGGCGACGGGGTGAGCTATCAGGCGCAGGCCGCCACGCCCGGCGGCATACTGCTCAACGGCGCGGTGGTTCCGGCCGGCGTCACTGCCATCGTCGATGCGCGCCACTACGTCACGGGTGCCCCGGTCACGCACCAAGGCGCAGGCGTTCTACGTGGAGGACAACTGGAGCGTCACGCCCAACCTGCTGCTGAACCTCGGCGTGCGCGCCGACAAGTTCCACAACAAGCTGGCGTCGGGCGCGACCTTCGCCAAGGCCGACTTCAGCGACATGATTTCGCCGCGCGTCGGCTTCAGCTGGGACATGAAGGGCGACGGCACGCACCAAGGTGTTCGGCAATGCGGGCCGCTACTACATCCCGCTGACCAACAAGCTCACCGACTATTTCGGCGGCGGCACCACCGACGAGCACACCTACTACGTGCTCAACGGCTGGACCCAGAAGACCGACCCGATCACCGGTGGCACCTACCTCGCCCCGATCCTCGGCGCGCAGATCGGCCCGGTCAACACCGACGGCAATACGCCCGCGCCCGACGACGTCCGCACCGCAGGTCGACCGCGACCTGAAGCAGGTCTTCCAGGACGAGTTCATCCTCGGCTTCCAGCAGGCGATCAACCAGACCTGGTCGTACGGCGTGAACGCCACCTACCGCAAGATGACCCGCGCGGTGGAAGACGTGCGCATCAACCATGTCGCGGTTGCCCCGGGTACTCCGGAGACTGTCCCGATCATCAATCCGGGCGAAACGACCACCCTGTGGTGCCACGACACCAACAACTGGGTCACCTTCGACAGCGTCGACGGACGGCTACAAGGCCTCGGGCAGCGGCGCCATCATGGGCTACAAGAAGCCGCGGCGCACCTACAAGGCGGTCGAGTTCCAGCTCGATCGCGCCTGGGACGACAAGTGGGCGTTCAACGCCAGCTATCTGTGGTCCAAGTCGCGAGGGCAACATCGAAGGCCCGGTGAACTCCGACACCGGCTACAACGACACCAACCTGGTGCAGTTCTACGACCACCCGGCCGTGAACGAGCGCTACGGCGTCGACTGTTCAACGACTATCGCCACCAGATCAAGTTGCGCGGCAGCTTCAAGCTCAACGACATGTGGAGCTTCGGCGCGACGCTGTTCGCGCGCTCCGGCGGGCCGATCACGGCCTTCGGCGTGCGCTGGCCCAACGACAACCGCGGCGCCGGCGGTCCCGGCGAGTTCAGCGGCGGCGGTTCGGGCTGGCTGTGCGATTCGCCGACGAACAATTGCTCCGACTGGCGTACGCGACAGCTGGTCGTACACGCCCGCGCGGCGCGTTCGGTCGCATGCCGTGGGTCACTGGAATCTGGGCGCCAACGTGACCTGGACACTGCCGGTCGAAGGACATCGACCTGAAGGCGCGCTTCTCCGTCTACAACCTGCTCAACAAGCCAGACGATGATCAACGTGCATTCCCGCTACGAAAGCACGCCCGGCAACACCGACGGCATGCCCTACTTCGGCGCAAGGCACCGTCTGGCAGTCGCCGCGTTACATGCAGCTGGTCGTGACTTACACGTACTGAGGTTTTACTCCCCCAGGCGGCCCGCTCTCGTGGCGGGTCGCCTTTTTTTGCCAGGCGCGATTCCACGCGTGCATCGGCAACCCATCTGATGCGGAAACAAGCCACGTGCAGCCGATGATGAAAACGAACGACGCTTCGCCGGCTGCCGCCACAGACGCGTCTTCAACGCCAACCTCGCACAGCCATTTCGACGGCGTCGACCTGCGACAGCTGGCCGAACGCCTTCCCACCCCCTTCCACGCCTATTCCGCCAGCGCCATCCGCCAGCGCATCGGCGAGCTGCAGGGCGCGCTGGCCGGCCTCGATGCCACGATCTGCTTCGCGGTGAAGGCCAATGCCAACCTCGCCATCCTGCAGCTGATGGCGAACGCCGGCGTCGGCGCGGACATCGTCTCGGTCGGCGAACTGCGCCGCGCGCTCAACGCCGGCATCCCGGCCGAGCGCATCGTGTTCTCCGGCGTGGGCAAGAGCGCCGACGAGATTGCCGGCGCGCTGAACGTGGGCATCATGCGTTTCAACGTCGAGTCGCTGGACGAGCTGCATACGCTGCAGCGCGTCGCGAAGGCGCAGGATGTGACCGCGCGCGCCGCCGTGCGCATCAACCCCGACGTGGACGCGCTGACCCACGCGAAGATCTCCACCGGCAAGTCGGAGAACAAGTTCGGCGTCAGCATCGACGAGGCGCGCCGCTGGTTCGCCAACCGCAGACAACTTGACCACGTGCAGCTCGATGGCCTGCACGTGCATATCGGCTCGCAGATCCTCAGCCTCGATCCGTTCCGCCTCGCGCTGCAGCGGGTCGCCGCGTTCTGGCAGGAGCTCGAGCAGGCCGGCCACCCGATCGGCAGCATTGACGTGGGCGGCGGGCTGGGCGTGTGCTACCGCGCCGGCGTCGATCAGCCGGTGGCCGCCGCCGATTACGTGGACGTGATCCGCACGGCGCTGGCCGGCTATCGCGGCCGCCTGCTGCTGGAGCCGGGCCGCTACCTGGTCGCCGAGGCCGGCGTGCTGCTGACCCGGGTGCTGCGCATCAAGCCGGGCACCGAGCGCCGGTTCCTGGTGCTGGACGCGGCCATGAACGACCTGCAGCGGCCCAGCCTGTACGACGCCTGGCACGACATCGTGCCGGTGTCGGACGAGCCGCGCCCCACGACCAGCTACGACATCGTCGGCCCGGTCTGCGAAACCGGCGATACTTTCGCCCGTTCGCGCGAGCTGCCCGAGTGCGCGGCCGGCGACCTGTTGCTGATCAAGGCCACCGGCGCGTACGGTGCGTCGATGGCCTCCACCTACAACTCGCGGCCGCTGGCGGCCGAGGTGCTGTTGAACCAGGGCCGCTACGCCGTGGTTCGCCGCCGCCAGCACTTCGAGGAAATGATCGCCGGCGAACAGCCGGCACGAAACTGGGAAACGACATGAACATGACTGCCCGCCTCGCCATCCTCGCCGCGCTGGCGCTGCCCGTCGCGCTGCACGCGCAGGCCGTGCAGGACCCGCCGATCACCATCGACACCCACGTCGACATCCCGTTCGACTACATGGGCGAGCCGCGCTTCGACGTGGGCCAGCGACACCCGGCTGCTGGTCGACCTGGGCAAGATGGAACGCGGCGGCCTGAACGCGGCGTTCTTCGTGATCTGGGTGCCGCAGCACCAGCTCGACGCCGCCGGCTACGCCAAGGCGGTGAAACAGGCCAGCCAGAAATACGACGGCATCGGCCGCATGCTGATGATGTATCCCGACCGCATCCGCCTGGCCACCACGCCCGAGCAGTTGCTGGCCAACCACAAGGCCGGCCTGCTCTCGGCCACGATCGAGATCGAGAACGCCTATTCGCTCGGCCACGACATCCGCCGCCTCGACGCCGCGTTCGACCGCGGCGCGCGCTCGGTCGGCCTGGTCCACGTCGGCAACAACGACCTGTGCAGCAGTTCGCTGCCCGATACCAAGCACGGCGAGCCGGCGATGAACAGCGCCGGCGACAAGGGCATGAGCGACTTCGGCCGCGCCGTGGTGAAGCGCGCCAACCAGCTCGGCATGATGGTCGACATCTCGCACGCCTCGGACAACTGCGTGCGCGACGCGCTCAAGCTGTCCAGCACGCCGCTCATCGCCTCGCACTCCGGCGCCCGCGCCGTGCTCGACCATCCGCGCAACCTGCCCGACGACCTGCTGCGCGCGATCGCCGCGAAGGGCGGCGTGATCCAGGCGGTGGCGTACAAGGAATTCCTCAAGCACGATCCCGGCCGCGAAGCCGCCGAGAAGGCGCTGCAGGAACGCGTGGCGAAACAGGCCGGCGAGAAGGACTACGACAGCGACAACGACGACTACCGGCCCGAGATGGAAGCGGGCATGGCCGAGATCCAGAAGCAAGTATCCGCTGGCCACGCTGGACGACTACATGAAGCAGATCCGGCACATGGTGAAGGTCGCCGGCATCGACCACGTCGGCCTCGCCTCGGACTTCGACGGCGGCGGCGGCATCACCGGCTGGAAGGACGCCAGCGAAACCCGCAACGTCACTGCCGCACTGCGCAAGGCCGGCTTCAGCGACGCCGATATCGCCAAGCTGTGGGGCGGCAACCTGCTGCGCGTATGGGCGCGAGGTCGAGCGCCATGCGCAGCACTGACGCAGCCGAGCTCGCGCCCGCCTGCCCCTGCCGCAGGGGAGGCGCTGCGGGTACGCCTGGCGGTCGCGCCACCTCCTGCTCGCCTGCCCGCGCGGCGCACGCCCGCGGACAGCCAACCCCGCCTACGACAAGATCGTCGACGCCACCGTCGCGCGCTACCAGCTGCCCGGCATCGCCGTGGGCGTGATCGAGGACGGCGAAGTCGTCTACACGCGCACCGTCGGCGAGACCGTCGCCGGCTCGGGCCAGCCGATCACGCCGCAGACGCTGTTCAAGATCGCCTCCAACAGCAAGGCGATGACCACCGCCCTGCTCGGCCGGCTGGTCGACCAGGGCAAGCTGCGCTGGGACGATCCGGTGACGAAGTACCTGCCGCAGTTCCGCATGAACGACCCGTGGGTCACCGCGAACATGCGGGTGGCCGACCTGCTCATCCACACCAGCGGCCTGCCCGAGGGCGGTGGCGACCTGATGCTGTGGCCGGAGCCGAACGCATTCACCCGCGCCGACATCATCGCACGGCCTCGCCTTCATCAAGCCCGGCTACAGCTTCCGCTCGCAATACCAGTACGACAATTTGCTCTACGTGGTCGCCGGCGAGGTGGCCGCCGCCGCGGGCGGTGCGCCGTACGAAACGCTGATGCGGCGCGAGGTGTTCGAGCCGCTGGGCCTGGACCGCTGCCAGGTCGGCGCGTGGAACCGCGACGTGGTCGGCGACGTGGCCGCAGCCGCACCGCCGCGACGGCGACCGCAACGTGGCGACGTGCGCGACGACGCGGCGGTTCCGGCGATCACCTCCGCCGCCGCCGGCGGCATCCGCTGCGACCTCGACCGACATGCTGGCGTGGGCGCGCAACTGGCTGGTGCCCGACGCCGGCGCAGCTGAAGTGGCTGTCGCCGGCGCAGCGCGGCGTGCTGCAGGCGCCGCACATGCTGATGCCGATTTCCGCGCAACGCCGCGCGTGGGACAACACCCACGTGATGGCCTACGGTTACGGCTGGCGCATGGCCGACGTCGACGGCCAGTGGAGCGTGTCGCACACCGGCACGCTGAACGGCATGTACTCGATGCTGGCGCTGCTGCCGGACCGCCAGAGCGGCTTCGTGTTCATGATCAACGGCGAGGCGGACGACGCGCGCACCGTGCTCGGCGAAGTGCTGATGAAGCACTTCACCGCGCCCGGCGACAGCCGCGGCGTGGACTGGTACGCCGACACGCTGGAGCAGCAGGCGAAGCAGCGGCCGTCGTCGTCGTCCGCTCCGGATACCTCGGCGCAGCGGCCAGCCAGCACTACCGAACTGGAGCGCTGGAGCGGGCAGTACCGCGACCCGTGGTTCGGCGACATCACACTGTGCCCGCGCGATGGAAAAATGCATTTCGCTGCCGCGAAGTCGCCGGCGCTGGCTGGCACGGTGATGCGCCTGGGTGAGCGTTACCTGGTGCATTGGGACGATTCGGCCGATCTCGACGCATGGCTGGATTTCCATGCGGCTACCGGCGCCCAGCCGATTACCCTGCGCATGGCCAAGCTCGATCCGCTGGGCGACTTCAGTTCCGACTACGAGGATCTCGACTTCCGGCGCGTGGGGAGCTGCCGCTGATGCGCCGCCTGCTCGCCACGATCGTGCTGCTCGCGGCCACCGGCTGGTCCGCCGGCAGCCGTGCAGACCAGCCGCCCGCGCTGTCGCCGGCGACAACCGCCGCCGCGGCCAACCTGGTCGACATCCGCACGCTGGTGCCGGACATCGCCGAGGACATCAAGTACGCCGGGCCCGACAACTTCGTGGGCGCGCCGGTGGACGGTTACCTGGCGCCGAAGTGCCTGCTGCTGCGCCCGGTCGCCGAGGCGCTGGCACGGGTCGAGCACGCGTTGCGTGCGCGGCAGCTGCGCCTGAAGCTCTGGGACTGCTACCGCCCCGCCCGCGCGGTGGCGCACTTCGTGCGCTGGGCGCACGACCTGGCCGACCAGCGCACCAAGCCGCAACACTATCCCGCGCTGGACAAGACGACGCTGCTCGACGGCTACATCGCCTCGGTCTCCGGCCACAGCCGCGGCGCCACCATCGACCTCACGCTGCAACGCTGCGCCGCCGACGGCACGCGCTGCGAGCCGCTGGACATGGGCACCGACTTCGACTTCTTCGACGCGCGCGCCCACACCGACGCGCCCGGCATCACCGCCGCGCAGCACGCGAACCGCCTGCTGCTGCGCGACGCGATGGCGCGCGAGGGCTTCCGCAACTATCCGCTGGAATGGTGGCATTACACCCTCTCGCCGGAGCCAACGCCACATACGATCTACGACGTGCCGGTGCAATGACGCACCGCAAATGACAGCAGGGGAACCGTCATGCAGAAATTGTTCGCCGGCCTCGCCGCCATCATCCTGCTCGGCGGCTGTGCCGCGGGCGCCAAACCGTCCGAGCCCATCGACGTGCTGATGCAGCACTACGCCGGCGAGGCTCCCGGCGCCTCGCTGCTGGTGCTCAAGGACGGCAAGCCGATCGTCCGCCGCGGCTACGGCCTGGCCAATCTGGAGGACAACGCCCGCGCCACCCCGGCCACCAACTACCGGCTCGCTTCGGTGAGCAAGCAGTTCACCGCCGCCGCTATCCTGCTGCTCGCCGAGGGCGGGCACCTCGACCTGGACGATCCGGTGCGCCGCTGGCTGCCCTCGCTGCCGGCAACGACCACCACGGTCACCCTGCGCCAGCTGCTGACGCACACCGGCGGCCTGGTCGACTACGAGGACCTGATCCCGCCCGGCACCACCGCGCAGGTCAGCGACGACGACGTGCTGCGCCTGCTGTCGGCCACGCCGAACACCTACTTCGCGCCGGGCAGCGCGTACCGCTACAGCAACTCGGGCTACGTGCTGCTTGGCCTGGTCGTGGAACGCGCCTCCGGCATGAGCCTGCCGCTGTACCTGGAGCAGCGCATCTTCCAGCCGCTGCACATGGACCACACCCTGCTCTACGAGCACGGCAAGGGACCGGAAGTGGCGAATCGCGCCTACGGCTACAGCGAGGAAAACGGCCGCTGGACGCGCACCGACCAGAGCGTCACCAGCGCCACCCGCGGCGACGGCGGCATCTACTCCTCGATCGACGACCTGGCGAAGTGGGATGCCGCGCTGTACGACGACCGCCTGCTCAGCGCCGCGTCGCGCCAGCTCGCCTTCAGCCCGCACGTGCAGGTCACCGGCGAGCCGTACGAGGCGAGCTACGGCTACGGCTGGCGCATCACCGGCGACACCGTGTGGCATTCCGGCGAGAGCATCGGCTTTCGCAACGTGATCGTGCGCTGGCCCAAACAGCGCCTCACCGTGATCCTGCTCAGCAACCGCAACGATCCGGAGCCGTACCACACCGCGCTGGCGATCGCCGCGCCGTACCTGCAGTGACCACCCTAGGACCCGTCGATAATGCGTAATCCGTTTTTCCGCGTGGCCCTGCTGGCGCTGCTCGCGTTGCTCGCCGCCTGTGCGCCGCTGCCGCCACGCAACCCGCTGGCAACCTGGGTGCCGTCGCCGAACCACGACATCCGCCGGCCGGTGCTGATCGTGCTGCACTTCACCAACCAGCACTCGGTGCAGCAGAGCCTGGACACGCTGCGTACCGGCAACAGCGGCGGCCCGGTGAGTTCGCATTACCTGGTCGGCGCCGACGGCCACATCTACCAGCTGGTGTCCGACCAGTTGCGCGCGTGGCACGCCGGTCCCGGCCGCTGGGGCACGATCACCGACATCAATTCCGCCTCGATCGGCATCGAGCTGGACAACGACGGCGCCACCCCGTTCGCCCAACCGCAGATCACCAGCCTGCTGCGCCTGCTGACCGATCTCACCGAACGCCTGCGCATCCCGCGCACGCAGATCGTCGGCCACGAGGACTTCGCGCCCGGCCGCAAGGACGATCCCGGCCCGCTATTCCCGTGGCAGCAACTGGCGGAGGCCGGCTTCGGCCTGTGGCCGCAGGCGCCGCTGGCCGATCCACCTGCCGGCTTCGATCCGTGGATGGCGCTGGGCCTGGTCGGCTATCCGCTGGACGACCGCGCCACCACCGTGCGCGCGTTCCGCCATCACTTCCGCGGCATGCAGGGCGACACGCTCGATGCCGAGGACCTGCGCATCCTGTACAGCCTCGCGCAGCAGATCGAAGCCCGCAGCGGCGGCAACTGAACCGCCCCGCTACACCTCCAACCGGTCGTCCGGCCGCGCCACGATCGCGTACAGCGCCGGCATCAGGAAGATGCTGATCAGCAGCCGCGTGAACAGGCCGCTGACGATGACCAGGGCGAACGGGCGCTGGGTGTCGGTGCCGACGCCGGTGGCCAGCGCGGCCGGCAGCAGGCCCGAGCGCCGCCACCAGCGCGGTCATCATGATCGGGCGCAGGCGCAGGATCGCGCCCTCGCGGATCGCCTCGGCCAGCGGCGACGCCGTCGCGGCGCAGCTCGTTGACGTAGGAGATGTAGACCACCGCGGTCTGCACCGAGACGCCGAACAGCGCGAGGAAACCGATGCCGGAGGACACCGAGAACGGCGTTCCGGTCAGCCACAAGCGCGAGGATGCCGCCGACCGGCGCCGACAGCACCACGCCGAGCACGGTGATGAACGGGAACTTGAAGTTGCTGTAGAGCGCGAACAGCAACAGGAAGATCAGGAACAGCGGTCAGCGGCAGGATCACGCTGCAGCTGCGCGCGCGAGGCGGTGTATTCGGTGTATTCGCCGCCCCAGTCCAGCCGATAGCCCTGCGGCAGGCTCACCTTCGCGTTGACCTGCTGCATGGCGTCCTCCACCGCGCCGGCCAGGTCGCGCCCTTCCACCGAGAACTGCACGCCGATGTAGCGCGAGTTGTCCTGCGCGGTAGATGAAGGAGGCGCCGTTGGCCACCCGGATGTCGGCGAATTCCTTCAGCGGAATCTGCTGACCGCCCGGCGTCGCGACCAGGATGTTGCCGATCTCCTCGGGGTTGTCGCGGTACTGCTGCTCCAGGCGCACGACCAGGTCGAACTGCTTCTCGCCCTGCACCACCTGGGTGGCCACATCGCCGCCGATCGCGGTCTGGATCAGCGCGTTGATGTCGTCGACGTTGAGGCCGTAGCGGGCGATCGCGGCGCGGTTGATGTTGATGGTCGAGGCTGGGCTGGCCGAGCTCCTGCACCAGGGTCACGTCGCGGATGCCGCGCACGCGCTCCAGCACCTGCTTGATCGCCTTGCCCTTCTGCTGCAGCGTGTCCAGGTCCGCACCGAAGACCTTCACCGCCAGCGCGCTCTTCAGCCCGGTCTCGGCTTCGTCCACCGCGTCCTCGGCCGGCTGGGTGTAGTTGAAGGTGATGCCGGGAAAGCCTCGCAGCTTCTGGTTGATCGCCGCGATCAGCCCGGCCTTGTTGCGATAGGCGCCGGTCCACTGCGCATAGGGCTTCAGGCCGACATAGAACTCGACATTGAAGAAGCCGGTCGGATCGGTGCCGTCGTCGGGCCGGCCGAGCTCCGAAGCGACCGTGGTGACCTCGGGGAACGAGCGCAGGATCGTCGCGGACCTGCGGCGCGATCTTCGCCGATTCGTCGAACGAGATGGTGTACGGCATGGTGGCGCGCACCCACAGCGCGCCTTCGTCCAGGTGCGGCATGAACTCCGCACCGATGCGCGGAATCAGCAGCAGCGACAGCGGCCAGCAGCACTGCCGCGGCGAGCGTGGTCGCCCACACGGCGGGCCAGGCAGAAATCCAGTCCCTTGGTGTAGACCGACTTGATCGCCTCGAACGCGCGGTTGCGCCGCTCGCGCACGCCCTTGCGCATGAACCACGCGCACAGCACCGGCAGCAGGGTCAGGGTGACCACCAGCGAGCCGATCAGCGCGAACACCATGGTGTCCGCCATCGGCTTGAACAGCGTGCCCGACGGACCGGACAGCACGTAGATCGGCAGGAAGCTGACCACGATCACCGCCACGGCATAGAACAGCGGCCGGTCGACCTCGGCCGCGGCATCGCGGATGACCTCGATGACGTTGAACGTCGTGCCCTCGCGCACGGCGATCTGGCGGAAGATGTTCTCCACCATCACCACCGCGCCATCGACCAGGATGCCGAAATCCACCGCACCGATCGACAGCAGATTGGCCGAGGCGCCCTGCAGGTCCAGGCAGATGAAGGCGAACAGCAACGACAGCGGAATGGTGACCGCGACGATCAGCCCGGCACGCACGTCGTACAGGAAGAAGATCAGCACCACGACGACCAGCAACATGCCGCGCAGCAGGTTGTCCGTCGACCACCCGGGTGGTCACCGCGACCAGGTCGCTGCGGTCGTAGAACGGGTGGATCTTGACGTCCTTGGGCAGGATCCGTTCGTTGAGTTCCTGCGTCTTCGCCTCGACCCGCTTCAGCACGTCCTGGGTCTTCTCGCCGGTGCGCAGCAGAGATCACGCCCTCGACCGCGTCGTCCTGCTTCTCGTAGCCGAACTCGCCCAGCCGCGGCGCGATGCCGATGACCACCCGGCCGACGTCCTTGACCAGCACCGGCTGCCGTCGTGCACCGCCAGCACCACGTTGCCGATGTCCTCCAGCGTCTGCAGCCGGCCCGACGCCGCGCACGTAGTAGAACTGGCCGCCCTGCGAGTAGAAGCCGCCGCCGGCGTTGCCGTTGTTGGCGGCCAGCGCGGCCTTCGACCTGCTGCGACCGACGAGCCCGACCCGGCGATCTTCGCCGGGTCGAGCAGCACCTGGTACTGCATCGTGCCGCCGCCGAAACCCGAGTCGTCGGCGACGCCGGGCACGGCGCGGTACTGCGGCTCGACCACCCAGTCCTCGAAGGTCTTCAGCTCCATCGGCGAGCGGTCGGAGCTTTGCAGCACGTAGCGATAGATCAGTCCCGACGGCGACGACAGCGGCGACACCGACGGCTTCACCCCGTCGGGCAAGCTGCAGGTCGCCGAGCCGGTTGAACACCTGCTGGCGCGCGAAGTAGTTGTCGGTGCCGTTGTCGAAGGTCAGCGTGACCATCGACAGGCCGTACAGCGAGATCGAGCGGGCATTGTCGGTCTTCGGGATGCCGTTCATGCCCCGCTCGGCCGGCACCGTGATCAGCCGCTCCACTTCCTCGGCGGTATGCCCGGGCCACTGCGTGATGAGCTCGACACTCGGCGGCGACAGGTCCGGATAGGCGTCCACCGGCAGGCGATGCAGCGCATGCACGCCGGCGCCGATCAGCACCAGCACCAGCAGGGCGACCAGGAAGCGCTGCGCCAGCGACGCGCCGACGACCCGATTCATCAGCGACGCCGCGCGCGGCGGCATGGGCGGCAGATGGTCGCTCATTGGTTCTGCATGAACTGCACGAAGATGGCGCCGTCGATCACGATCCGGTCGCCCGGCTTCAGGCCCTCGCTGACCAGATAGTCGTCGCCCGTGCGCGGTACCGATCGTGACGTGCCGGCGCGCGAAGCTGCCGTCAGGCTGGACGAGGTAGACGAACGGCAGGTTCTCGTCGTCGCGCAGCAGCGCCGACACCGGCATCAGCAGGCCCTGGCTGGCCTGGCGCGACTGGATCCGCACGCGCACGTACATCTGCTTGCGCAGCACGCCCTGCGGGTTGTCGACCACAATGCGCGCGGCGACCGCGCGGGTATCGGGGTTCACCACCGCGGCGATGTTGTCCACCACGCCCGCCAGCGCCGTTCCCGGCGCACCGGCATCGACCTGCGCCGGGTCGCCGACCTTGATCCCGGCAAGCTCCGCCGCCGACACCTGCGCCATCACCCACACCTTCGACAAGTCGGCCACGGTGAAGCAGGGCGTGGTGCCCGCCTGCAGCAGCTGCCCGGGAGTGATCAGCTTTTCCACCACGGTGCCGGCGACCGGCGCGCGGATGATGCCCTGCGCGTGCGCCACCGTGCGGCCGGCCTGGATCGCCCTGATCGTGCCGGCATCGACATGCAACGCCACCAGCGCCTGCAGCGCGGCATCGCGATCGGCTTCGGCGCTGGCGGCGTCGGTCTGCGCCTGCTCGGCCTCGCGCCGCGACACGCCTTCGTGCTGCACCAGGTCCTTGTCGATATCGGCCAGCCGGCGTGCGTTCTGCGCACTGGCCAGGGCCTTGCGATAGGCACCGATCGCGGCGGAAAAGTCCGGCGAGTCCACCAGCGCCAGCGGCTGGCCCTGGCGTACCTTGTCGCCCGGCGCCACCAGCAGCCGCGCCACCGGCCCCGAGAACGGCGCCAGCACGCTGGTTGCCTGGTCGTTGTCGAAGTCCACCACGCCGGTGGTCTCGATCACGCGATGAAAGCTGGCCGGCGCGATGGTGAGCAGCCGGATGTGCTGGCGCTGCGCCGGGGTCATCGTCACGTTTTGCGGCGTGTCGGACGCGGCGACGTGCTGCGCTTCGGAATTCGAGGAGCAGCCGGCCACGCCGAGCAGCACGCCCAGTGCGAGCACGCACGACGCACGGCGCCACGGCATGAGGCGCGGTGCCGAAGCTGATCTACTTTTCATCGCTGTCCCGGTCTGCCTTGGCGTGATCCGAACCGGAGGGGTGCGACGGCATCGGAGCGGCATCGGCCGGCGCACCGTCCGCGGCGTGCCACCAGCCGCCGCCGAGCGCCTGGAACAGCGCCGCGGTGTCGGCGTAGCGATTTGCCTGTGCCTGCACCAGCGCGATGCGCGCCTGCTGGTAGCCCTGCTCGGCGCCGAGCAGCGACAGGTAGCCGGCATAGCCGTCCTGGTACTGGCGCTGCGCCAGATCCAGGGTGAGCTTCGCCGCCTGCGCGGCGGCGGTCGCCGCCTGCAGACCTTCGGCATCGTGCTGCAGCGCGGCCAGCGTGTCGGCCACATTCTGGAACGCGGTCAGTACCGTGCCGCGATATTGCTCGGTCGCCTCCACGTAGGTCGCCTTGGCCGCGCGTTCCTGATGCAGCAGGCTGCCGCCCTGGAAGATCGGCGCGGTCAGGTCCGCCCCAAGGCTCCAGAAGCCGGTGCCGGACTTGAACAATTGATTGATCGCCAGCGCGGTGCTGCCCGCGTTCGCGGTCAAGGCAATATTCGGCAGCCGGTTGGCGATGGCCACTCCGACCTGCGCGCTGGCCGCGTGCATGTTCGCCTCGGCCTGGCGCACGTCGGGGCGTTGCGCCACCAGCGCCGAGGGCAGGCTCAGCGGCAACTGCAGCGGGAGTTGCAGATCGGCCAGGTCGAACGACGACGCGGCGGCCTCGCCCGGCAATCGCCCGGCCAGCACGGCCAACAGATCGTTCTGCTGATCCAGTTGGGTTAGCAGCGGCGGCAAGCTGGCCTTCACCTGGGCCAGTTGCGCTTCCTGCGCCGCCAAGTCGAGTCGGCCGGCATAACCCTTGGCCAGCTGATAGGTGAGGATCTCCACCATGTGGCTGTTGATCCCGACCATCTCGCGGATCGCCTCGATCTGCGCCCGCAACGAGGCCTGCCGCACCGCCGCGGCCACCACATTGCTGCTCAACGTGATGCGGGCGGCGATCGCCTGGAATTGCACCGACTGCTCTTGCGCCTTGAGCGATTCCACCGTGCGCCGGTTCAGCCCGAACACATCGGGCACGTACGACACGCTGACCTGCGGAGTGAACAGGTTGTACAGGAACGCGTTGTTGCTGGGCACCGGCGCCAGCGCGCCGGGCGGGTCCTGCTGGCGGCGGACCGATATGCCGGCACTGACCGTCGGGTAGTAAGCGCCGCGTCCGGCCCTGGTGTTTTCCCGGGCCACCGCCAACGCCGCCTGCGCGGCCTTGAGGTCGGGGTTGTGCGCCAGCGCTTGCTCGATCAGCGCATTCAGCGCCGGCGAATGAAACAGCGTCCACCACTGCGCAGGAATGTCGGCGCCGGGGACGAAGTGCTGCGGCTGCCCGCCGGCGACATCCGCACTGGCGGTAGTGGCCGGCAGCGGAGCAGCGGTGAGGCGGCCGACCGTCGGCGCCGCGGACCGCTGAAAATCCGGTCCCACCGCGCACCCAGCCATGCCAAGCACGGCGACCGCGACAAGCAGACGCCGCAGCGACAACCGCGGCGCGGATGGCAACGAGCACGCCCGCCCGATCATCGCAGCCATCATGTCGACGGCGCCGGCAAGCACTCGAACCACGGGTTGTTCATGCGGGCGCGTCTTGGCCAGAAGATCAGAGACGCAACGATATAACGTACCAAGATCGCCGCAAAACCCTGCAAGAAATTGCGTTCAGCGGCGTGCAGGCAACCACGGCATCCGGTGCGCCGGCTAGCTTGCCGAGTCGCACCGCGAACCTCGGCATGGCCGCGTCCAGGCTCGCCGCGCGAATGAGCCGTCGGCTGCAGAACCCGCCGACGCAGGCGCGGCTACAAGCCCTGCGCCGCCTGCGCCACGGCGCGGAACAGCGCGCGGCCCTTGTTCATCGTCTCCTCCCACTCGGCGGCCGGGTCGGAGTCGTAGACGATGCCGGCGCCGGCCTGCACGTGCAGGCGGCCGCCGTGGATCACCGCAGTGCGGATCGCGATGGCGGTGTCGGCGTCGCCCCACCAGCCGATCCAGCCGATCGCGCCGCCGTAGATGTTGCGCTTGGCCGGCTCCAGTTCCTGGATGATCTCCAGCGCGCGCACCTTGGGCGCGCCGCTCAGGGTGCCGGCGGGGAACGTGGCCTTGAGCACGTCCATGTAGGACAGGCCGGCGCGCACCGTGCCCTGCACCTGCGAGACGATGTGCATCACGTGCGAGTAGCGCTCGATCGCGAACGAGTCGCTCACTTCCACGCTGCCGGTCTCGCTGATCCGGCCCAGGTCGTTGCGACCGAGGTCGATCAGCATCACGTGCTCGGCGCGCTCCTTCGGGTCGGCCAGCAGTTCCGCCTCCAGCGCCCGATCCTCTTCTTCCGTGGCGCCGCGCTTGCGCGTGCCGGCGAGCGGGCGCACCACCACCTTGCCATCCTTCAGCCGCGCCAGGATCTCCGGCGAGGAACCCACGATCTGGGTCTCGCCGAGGTCGACGAAGTACATGTACGGCGACGGGTTCAGCGCGCGCAACGCGCGGTACACGTCGACCGGCCTTGCGTTGAAGCCCACGCTGAGCCGCTGCGACGGCACGACCTGGAAGATGTCGCCGGCGCGGATGTATTCCTTCGCGCGCTCGACCATCGCCTCGAACTCGTCCCTAGTGAACGAGGACTTGAAGTCACTCTCGTCCAGCGCGATCGACTGGGTGAGCTGCGGATACGACGCGCCGCCCTGACGCAGCCGGTAGACCAGCGCATCGAGCCGGCGCTGTGCTTCGGCATACGCCTGCGGCTGCGAAGGATCGGCATGCACGATCAGATAGAGGCGGCCCTTGAGGTTGTCGAACACCGCGACTTCTTCGGCCAGCATCAGCAGCACGTCGGGCGTGCCCAGCTCATCAAAGCGATCCCACTGCGCCAGCCGCGGCTCGATGTAGCCGATCGTCTCGAAGCCGAAGTAGCCGACCAGGCCACCACTGAATGCGGGCAGCTGCGGCAGCCGCGGCACGTCGTACTGCGCACGCAGCTTTTCGATTTCCGCGAGTGGGTCGTCCAGATGGCGGCGTTCGGTGACCTCGCCGGAGTCTTCCACTTCCAGCTCATGCCCACGCAGGCGGTACACCCGCTTCGCCGGCAGCCCGATGATCGAATAGCGTCCCCAGGTGGCGCCGCCCTCGACCGATTCGAACAGGAAGGTGTACGGCCCGTCGGCCAGTTTCAGGTACACCGACAGCGGCGTATCGAGGTCGGAAAACACCTCGCGCACCAGCGGAATGCGCGTATGCCCCTGGGCAACCAGCGCGTCGAATTCGTCTCGGGAGATCACGGATAAGCCATCTGTACGGGAACGGGCTGCTCAAGATAGCAGGCTGGAACGGCGTCCAGCATGGACGTCCGGAGCAGAAGCACCCCACCCCTCCCTCTCGCCCGGCAAAGCCGGGCGAGAGGGAGCATCAGAGCCGTTGCCGCGGCATGCCGTGCAGGCGCAGCGAGAACGCCACGCCGCTGCCGTCGTCGAGGTTGCGCGCGCTGGCAATGCCGCCGTGGCGTTCGGCCACCAGCCGCACCACGTACAGGCCCAGGCCCAGGTGCGGGGCATCGCCGGGGGTGGCTTTGTCGCGCAGGCTGACCAGCGAATCGAACAGGCGGCCCTGCATCGCCGCGGGCAGCAGCGGGCCCTGGTTGGCCAGTTCGATCTCGGCGCCGTCCGGCATGCTGCGCAAGCTGAGTCGCAGCCAGCCGTCGGCCGGGGTGAACGACAGCGCGTTGTCGAGCAGCTTGTCCAGCGCCTGCGCGATCAGCTCGGGCGCGCCGTGCAGGTACAGCGGCGCGTCGGGCAGCACAGCGTCGAGCCGGCGTGCACCGACCAGGGGGCGGTAGGCATCCGCGCAGCCGCGCACCACCTCGCGCAGGTCGACGTCTTCGGGTTCGGCCGCGGCGATCGCGCGCTCCATCCGGCTCGACTCGCTCATCGCGCGCACCAGTGCGCCGAGCCGGGCCACGCCGTCGCGGGCGCGGGCCAGGTATGGCTGCGCTTCGGCCGGTAGCGCGGCATGTTCCAGGTTGTCCAGCGAGGACTTCACGATCGCCAGCGGCGTGTTCAGTTCGTGCGAAAGTTTCGAGGCCAGCGTGCGCAGGTAGTCGGTGTAGCTGCCGACCACCTCGAGCAGCCGCTCGAAGCTGCGCGCCAGGTCGCCGATCTCGTCCGGCGCGTCGGTCATCGGAAACTTGCCGCGCTCGAACAAGCCGTCCAGACGTCCATCGTTGAGCCGCGCGCGCTCGGCTGCATTGCGCAGGCGCCCCAGGCGCAAGCTGAGCCGCGTGGCAAACAACAGCAGGATGCCGCCGGCCACCAGCAGCACGCCGAAACTGGTCAGCAGCAGACCGAACAATGCGCGGTTGGCCAGCAGCGGCACGGTGCGGCTGGCCTGCTCCAGCAGCAGCACGCCGTCGGCCTGCCCGGCCTGGTCGATCGGCACGGCGGCGGCCAGCACCACGCTGCCGCGTTCCTCGCCGCTGCGCCATACTGCCACCGGCGTGCCGGCCCCGGCCTCGGCCACTTCGCGAGTGTCCAGCCGCGGCACGTCCTGCGCCCACAGGTTTGCATCCTCCAGCCGCGTCGCCAGCAGCGAGCGATAGACCAGCGAGGCGAACCAGCCCGGCTGGTCATCGCTGCCGGGCATCGTGTTCAGCACGGCCGCTGCGCGCCAGCAGCCAGCCCTGCGGCGCCAGTACGCGCGCCTGCACGCGGTCGGGCACCAGCTGCGCCAGCTCGTCGGAAAGCTTGTCCGAGTAACTGAGCAGGGGCCGCGTATCGGCAGCCATGCGGTCGCCACCGGCGGCCGCGTCGTACACGCCGACACCAAGCGTACGCAGCTGCAGATTGCGCGGCAGACGCAGCTCGACGCGGTAGCCGCTGCCGTCCTCCTGCCATTGCGCGGCGAGCAGGTCGGGCAGGCCGTCGACCGGTGGATCGAGCGGCCGCGCCGTGAACGGCCCCGGCGCCGCGCTGGCCAGCAGGTAGCGGCGCCGGCCGTCCGCATTGCCCAGCACCAGGATCAGGTGGTCGGCGGCCAAGCGCATTCGCATCGTCGGCATCGGCGCGCGTGCGCCGGGTTTCGCGTACGTCGGCGTACAGGTACAGCCCGTCGTCGTCCGCGGCCAGCAACAGCTTGCCGTGGGTGCCCAGCGGCTGGCTCCACGGCGTCAGCGGCGCCCAGTCGTCGCCGTAGCCGTCCACGGTGATCGGATTGGGCGCCTGCTGCACGTACCAGTTCCGATCCGATGCCGGCGCCACCGCGCCGGTCACCACCAGGCTGCGCGCCACCGCATTCGCCGAGGCCAGCAGCGCCTGCGCCTGCCCGTCGCGCAGCAACGTTTCCATCTGGCGCACGTACAACCAGCCGGCGATCGGCAACGCCAGCGTGCACAACGCGACCAGCAGCAGCTTGCGGCGCAGGGTCATCGGCGCCGGCGATCAGCGGCCAGGCGCGGGCGGCGTCACGGCGTCCTTCGTCCAGCGCGAGGCCACCACCACGCGCATGAAGTCGTCGAGCAGCGCGCGGCGCGTGGGGTCGGCGTCGTCGAACGCCATCGACCAGCTCAGCCGCACGCCGCTGGCCGCGCCCGGGTCGCAGAACACCAGTACGTCGTCGACATGGTCGCTGCCCTGGTAGACCGAGGCCTCGCACGGCATCGCCGGATGCCGCACGGCAAAGCTGGACGTCTTGCCGGCCGGGTCGTGCTGCAGATAGCGCTTGCGGTCGGCCTGCACCTCGTCGGCCAGCGTGGCCAGCTGCCGCGGCCACACGTTGAGCACCATCACCCGCTGCGGCTTGCCGCTCCACTCGCCCTGGTACAGCACGGCGTTGACGCCGATCGCGCGCGCATAGGTGCAGCAGTCGCGCGTCCAGCCGGCCGGCGTGGCGACACTGATCGCCCAGGCCGGTGCGTTGCCGTCGCGGGCGCCGTGCGCCAGCACGTCGTCGCCCTTGTCGGCGGCCTGCGCCAGCGTCGCGAACGCACACAGCAGCAACGCCAACCCGATGCGACGGCTCACGGCTTCCACCGGTAGCCGACGCCGTGCACGGTCTCGATCGCATCGAACTCCGGCGCCACCGCGATGAACTTCTTGCGGATGCGCTTGATGTGCGAGGTGATGGTGGCGTCGTCCACCACCAGTTCGGCCTCGCGCATCAGCTGGTCGCGGTTCTTCACGTGGCCGGGAAAACGGATCAGCGTGTGCACCATCCAGAATTCGGTGACGGTGAGCGGCATCTCCTCGCCGTTCCAGCTGATCCGCATGCGCTCGGATTCCAGCTTCAGCGGGCCGTGCTCGATCACCGTCTCGCTGGACGCCGGCACCTTCAGCGACTCGATCCGGCGGAACAGCGCGGCGATGCGCGCGGCCAGCTGGTGCAGGCTGGTGTCCTTGCTGAGGTAGTCGTCGGCGCCCAGGCGCAGGCCGGAGATCACGTCGAAATCCGAGTCGCGCGCGGTGAGGAAGATCAGCGGCAGCGTCGCCGATTTCGCACGCAGCTCGCGGCACAGGTCGAAGCCGCCCTCCGGCTCGTCGCCCAGGCCGATGTCGATGATCACCAGCTCCGGCAGGCGCATCGCGAATGCGCTGGACGCTTCCTGGCGCGAACCGTAGCCGCGCGCGTCGTAGCCGAAGCGGTTCAGCGCCTCGACGTAGTTGGCACGGATCAACGGTTCGTCTTCGACGATGGCAATGCTGCGGCCCATGGCGCGCTCCCCGTGAGTAGTGCGCGCAGCGTGCTATGCGGGCCGCGCGTACGCAAGCCATGCGACGCACGTGCCCGCGTTTCGCCACATGCCGGCAGCCAGCCGGCCCGATTCCGCCGGCGCCAGCGCCCGCGCCGGCGGTTTGATGTGCATCAAGCAACCCGCAGGAAGTTCAACGATGCCGCAGCCCGAATCCACCGAACGCGATCCTAACGCCGAACTGCACGGTTTCGAGCCGCTGCGCGTGACGCTGGCCCTGGGCGCCCTGCTGCTCGGTCTGCTGCTCAGATCCTTTGAGGTGGACGCCGTGCAGAAATCGTGGCTCGACCCGTCCGCGTTCAACCCATTCGCCGTGGAAGGCAGCGGTGCGTCCGGCACGAAAGGACTCGTGCCGGACGCGGGGCAAGAACCGGCCGATCCCGACTGGCAACCGCTGTAACCGTTCCACGACCCGCATCCTGTCCGACATGGTGGTTCCTTGCCCCTCCTCGCGAGGGGATTTTTTCGTCGGAACCGCAAGGGACGAGGCTTGCGTCCGTTCAGAATTCTGCCGGGAACCAAACCGGATCGCCCCGGTCAGAACTTGTGATTGGTACCGTTCCTCTTGCCGTGGAACGTGCCGGCACGGCAATCGACCCTCCCCGTAATGCGGTCGTGCCGGCACACCAATCAATGGTGTTCCCTCTCACGTCTACGACGACGTTTGTCCCGGCGCATTCACTGCGCCGGGATTTTTATGTGCGCGGCTCAGCCGACCGGCCTCAGCCGACTGCCTGGCGCGTAGCCGGAAGGCTCAAGCGATCGCCTTGCGCATGGCGGCGGGAATGCTCAAACGATCGCCTTGCGCATGGCGGCGATCTCGGCGCGGTAATCCTTCGCGTGGAAGATCGCGGAACCGGCGACGAAGGTGTCGGCGCCGGCGGCGGCGATCGCGCCGATGTTGTCGGCGGTGACGCCACCATCGACTTCCAGCCGGATCGCGCGGCCGCTGGCGTCGATGCGCTCACGCGCCTGGCGCAGTTTGTCCAGTGCGCCGGGAATGAACTTCTGGCCGCCGAAGCCGGGGTTGACCGACATGATCAGGATCAGGTCGAGCTTGTCCATCACGTAGTCGAGATAGTCCAGCGGCGTGGCCGGGTTGAACACCAGCCCGGCCTGGCAGCCCGACTCCTTGATCAGGCCCAGCGTGCGGTCGATGTGCTCGCTCGCTTCCGGATGGAAGCTGATCAGGCTGGCGCCGGCCTTGGCGAAGTCCGGCACGATGCGGTCGACCGGCTTCACCATCAGGTGCACGTCGATCGGCGCGGTGATGCCGTACTTGCGCAGCGACTGCAGCACCATCGGGCCGATCGTGAGGTTCGGCACGTAATGGTTGTCCATCACGTCGAAATGCACCCAGTCGGCACCGGCGGCGAGCGCGGCGGCGGTGTCCTCGCCGAGCCGGGCAAAATCGGCGGCAAGGATGGACGGGGCGATGACGGGAGCTTGCTTGGTCATGGTGATCCTCAGGGCAGGAACGGGCCGAATCGGCACAGGGATGTGCCGACGCAACGAGTGCGCGAGCACTTGTCGCGACAAGCTGTTGCGGCTTGGCCGCGGCAGCTTGTTTGCAAACCGCGGCAGGATGCCCGGTTTTGCAATATTAGGTTACTTGAACCCGCGCATTTCCTTGATCCGGTCGTACGCGGCATTGATCTCGCTGGCGCGCGATTCGGCGCGCTTGCGCATGTCTTCGGGCAGGTCGCCGAGGCGGTCGGGGTGGTGTTCGGAAATCAGCTTGCGATAGGCGCGTTTGACCGCGCGGTCGTCGGCGTTGCGGTCGATGCCGAGCACCGCGTAGGGGTCCGGCCCCTGCGCGGCGCGCTGCGGCGGCACGTAGCCGCCGCCGGTGCCGTAAGCCCCGCCCTGGCCGTAACCGCGCGACCGCCGGCACCGGCGTTCCACGCGTAGCCCTTCATCGCCATCAGCGCCATCAGCTCCATGTCGCTGACCCGCAGCGCGAACGCCAGCTGGCGCAGGATCGCCATCTTCTCCGGCGGCGGGTTGCCCTCGGCCAGCACGGTTTCGATCACCACGTCGAGCACCGGGAAGGCGTGGTCGCGGCGCAGGCCAACCCAGTTGCGCAGCGCGGTGATGGTCTGGCTGACGTCGAACTCCGGCTGCTTGCCGACGTTGAAGCTGGCCACCGCCTGCTTGCGCAGCTCGGCGTCCAGGTTCATCCGCGTCATCAGGCGTTCGGCGATCGCGATCTCCTGCTCCGACACGCGGCCATCGGATTTCGCCACCGCGCCGAGCAGGGTGAACAGCGGGCCGACGAAGCCGCCGGCTTCCGGCGTGGCGTTCCTGCGCTGGGTGTAGCGCAGGTTGTCGAAGATGAAACCGAGCACCGCGCCGGTGATCGCGCCGGGCAGGTGGCCGATGATCAGGCCGAAGAACGCGAACCACAGCGTATAGGTGTAACTCATGGATGCCCCTGCGGCTGCGGCGATTGCGCGCTGTACCAGCGCGCCAGCGCATCGAGTTCGGCGTCGCTGACCGGGCCGATCGCGGCGCGCATCACCGGCATGTTGCGGCGGCCGTCGCGGTACTGCTTCAGCGCGTCGCGCAGGTAGTCCAGTCGCTGGCCGGCCAGGTGCGGCACGCCGGGCATGCTGGCGTGGCCGTTGGCCGCCGTGGCAGGCCGCGCACAGGCCCAAGCGTGCCGGCTGCACCGGCGTCTGTGCGCGGATCGGGAGGGCGGCGAGCAGGCAAAGCGCCGCGATCAGTAAGGTTCGCATCGGCAACAGATGGGGCAGGGATGGCCAATTCTAGCAGTCCGGCAAGGCGTCCTTCCCGGTCCGGCTTTCCGGCACCGCGACCGCAGCGGCTAGAATAGGCAGCTTCCCGCCCACGCGGAACCTGCTGCCGTGCCCACCACCCTGCCGCAATCGAACCTGCCCGGCCTGCAGCTGATCCACCGCGGCAAGGTGCGCGACGTCTACGCGCTGGCCGACGACCGGCTGCTGATGGTCGCCACCGACCGGCTGTCCGCGTTCGACGTGGTGCTGCCCGAACCCGATTCCGGGCAAGGGCGAGATGCTCACCCAGATCTCCAACTTCTGGTTCGACAAGACCGCGCACCTGCGTGCCGAACCATCTGCTCGACGTGCCGCTGGCCGACGGTGCTGCCGCCCGGCATCGACCTGGCGCTGTACGAAAAGCGCGCGGTGGTGACGCGGCGGCTGAAGCCGGTGCCGGTCGAGGCGATCGCCCGCGGCTACCTGATCGGCTCCGGCTGGAAGGACTACCAGCGCCACCGGCTCGCTGTGCGGCATCGCGCTGCCGGCCGGCCTGCAGCAGGCGCAGCAGCTGCCCGCGCCGATCTTCACGCCGTCGACCAAGGCCGCGGTCGGCGACCACGACGAGAACGTCAGCTTCGACGCCGTGGTCGACGCCGTCGGCAGCGAGCTGGCCGACCAGGTGCGCGACGCCACCCTGGCGATCTACCGCTGGGCGGCCGCCTATGCGGCCGAGCGCGGCATCATCATCGCCGACACCAAGTTCGAGTTCGGCACCGACGCGAACGGCAAGCTGTACGTGATGGACGAGATGCTGACGCCGGATTCCTCGCGCTTCTGGCCCGCCGACGAATACCGCGTCGGCATCAGCCCGCCCAGCTACGACAAGCAGTTCGTGCGCGACTAGCTGGAGACGCAGGACTGGAACAAGACCGCGCCCGGCCCGGTGATGCCGGACGAGGTGATCGCCGCGCACCGCCGCCAAGTACGCCGAGGCGTTGCAGCGCCTCGCCGGTATCCGGCTCGACTGACGCTTCAACTGGGGGGAACGCCATGCGCACCATGCAGGACTGGCTCGACAGTTACAGCGGCGACCATCAGAACCCGACCAACCAGAAGCTCCACTGGCTGTGCGTGCCGCCGATCGTGTGGTCGGTGATCGCGCTGCTGTGGACGATCCCGGTACCAGCCACGTTCTTGCGTCCCGGCGCCTGGGCGGTATTGGTGATGGTGCTGGCGTTCTACTGGTACTGGCGGCGCTCGCACCGGCTGGCGGTCGCGGTGCTGCTCGCGTTTGCGCTGCTCGGCCTGCTTACCCACTTCCTGTACGGGCAGCTCGGCGCCGCCCAGCTGTGCTACCTGGCGATCGGCGTGTTCGTGGTCGCCTGGATCGGCCAGTTCATCGGCCACCACTACGAGGGGCGCCGGCCGAGTTTTCTCACCGACGTTTCCTACCTGCTGATCGGGCCGGCCTGGCTGATGGCCAAGCTGCTGCGCAAACTGGGATTCAAGCAAGTCACATGACCACCCTGCTTACCGTGATCAGCACCCTGCTCTGGTGGGTGCTGTACAGCAGCATGGCTGCGCTGCCGCTGGCCCTGATCGGCTGGTGCGTGCTGCGCTGGACCGAGCGTTGCGCGGTGGTGTTCAACCGCATCTACCTGGCCTGCCTGCTGTGGACCATGCTCGGCATGCTGCTGGTGGTCGGCGTGGCCGCGTACGAAGGCCACCTGCATCCACCCTACGGCGCGCTGCTGGGCTCCAGCCTGCTGCGCGGGGCGCTGGTGCTCGACATGCTGATCGGCAGCGTGCTGCTGTGGCGGCTGGTGCCGCGCGTCGACGCGCATCGGATCCGTCCGGGCAGCGCGTGCATGGCGGTGGCGGTGATCATGGCGCTCGGCTTCGGCGTGGCCACCAGCCTGGCGTGAGCGCCCTGCGGAGGAGCGGGCTGCCCGCCCCTCCGCCGCGGTCACATGTGCGCCAGCATGCTGCCGAAGAACACCATCATGATGCCGCCGATGATCACGCCCAGCACGATGCCGATCACCAGATACACCAGTTGCACCACACAAGCCTTGCCGTAGCCGATCTGGCTGCCGTTCTGCGACAGCAGCAGGTAGTTCACCACCGCGGCGCCCACCAGGAACTGCACTACCAGCGACAGCAATCCGCCCGCGCTGCCGTGCGAGACCATGCCCACGAGCACCATTGCCACGGCCGCCGCGATCCAGGTCAACACCACCGCGCCCAGCGTGCGCAGATAGGACGGCATGTAGCCGACCACCAGCCGGAACGCCACGCTCAGCACCAGCGCCGCAAGCAGGACGCCCACGACGATCATCACCAGGATCGCGAACAACCCCATGCCGGCCAGCGCGGCCAACGTCGAAGTACCCATACAACCCCCTAGTCAGTGGAAGGAAACCGCCCGGACGGCACCCCATGCCGTCCGCTCTCCCCGGCGGTGGCGCCAGCCTAGCCGATTCGGCGGCATCCGGCAGGGCGTCTCCCGCGGCGAGATCCGCCCGCGCTATACCATTGACCCGCCATGCGAGACACGTGATGAGCCTGCGCAGCCTGTTCGTCGACTTCAACAGTTACTTTGCCTCGGTCGAGCAGCACGAGGATCCGAGCCTGCGCGGCCGGCCGGTCGGCGTGGTGCCGGTGGCGGCGGAAACCACCAGCCTGATCGCCGCCAGCTACGAAGCCAAGGCGTTCGGCGTCGGCACCGGCACCATGGTGCGCGAGGCGCGGCGGCTGTGCCCCGGCATCCAGATCCGCGTGGCGCGGCCGGAACGCTACGTGGTCTGGCACCACCGGCTGATCGAGGCGATCGACCACGCCATCCCGATCGCCCGCGTCGGCTCGATCGACGAGGTGGCCTGCGAACTGGTCGGCCGCCAGCGCCGGCGCGACATCGCTGAGGAAATCGCGCGCCAGGTGAAGAGCGAGATCGCGCTGGCCGCACCCGGTGGCGCGATCCGCTGTTCGATCGGCATCGCGCCGAACGACTTCCTCGCCAAGACCGCCTCGGACATGAGAAAGCCCGACGGCCTCACCGTGATCGAACTGGCCGACCTGCCACACGCGCTGCACGGATTGGAATTACGCGACCTGTGCGGCATCGGCCCGTCGATGGAAGCGCGCCTGCACGAGGCGGGCATCACCACCGTGGCCCAGCTCACCGCCGCCGACAAGCACCGCCTGCGGCACGCCTGGGGCGGCATCGAAGGCGAGCGCATGTGGGGCCTGCTGCGCGGCGCGTGGCTGCCGACCGCACCCACCGAACGCGGCTCGATCGGCCACTCGCACGTGCTGGGCCCGGAACTGCGCACGCCCATCGGCGCCCGCGCAGTGCTGAAGAAGCTGCTGGTGAAGGCCGCCATGCGCATGCGCCGCGAACAGATGCTCAGCGGCGCCATGGCCGTGCGCATCCGCTTCATCGGCCACGACCAGCGCTGGGAACGCGACCTCGCCTTCGACCCCACCGACGACAGCCGCGAACTGCTACGCCTGTTGAACGACATGCTGGACAGCGGCAACCGCCACCGCCCGCTGCCCGGGCCGATCAACGCCACGCCGCTGTCAGTCAGCGTGACCCTGCTGCGCCTGGTGCCGCGCACGCAAGGCAGCGGCTCGCTGTTCGCGTCCACGCAAGACACCGGCCGCGTCGACGCCCTGGTCGACCGCATCAACGCGAAGTTCGGCTACAACAAGCTCTACTTCGGCAGCATGCAGCTCGCGCTCGAACACGACGCCGCGCCGATGCGGATTCCGTTCAACCGCGTTCCCGACGCCAAGAGCGAGAACGAAGCCACGCATGAAAGCGAGGCCAGCCACGACCCGCTATGGCTGCAGACGATGAACCGCTTCAAGGCGATCGCCGAGGGCGAGCATCGGCGGCGCGAACGGCGGGACAAGCGCTGACGCCACGGCGGCACTCAATCACTGTCCCTGCACCTCTTTGTTCGCCGCACGCACCGCCTCGACAAACCCGCCAAACGGAATGTCGGTGATGCCGACCAGGCCGAAGTGTGAATTCTCGCCGTCGAGCAGGCGGCCGGTGACCGGCTGGTCGGCGTAGTCGAACCAGTGCGCGCCGACGATGTCCGGATCGCCTGCCGCCGCGGCGACGAATTTCGCGTAGGCCTCGCCGCGCTGCTGCTCGTTCCACACCGGCACCGGCCCCGCGCCGAACGGGCCGCGGTCGGTCGAACCGAAGGCGAATTCGCCGATCAGCACCGGCTTGTTGAGCGCGTGCAGCGCGGTGAGGTCGAGGCCGTGCTGCGGCAGGTCGGCGTAGACGTTGAAGCTGAGCACGTCGCAGTAAGCGGCGCAGGCGGCGACGGCCTCGGGCGTGCGCACCGCGAAGCGGCCGCCGAGGAACAGGTGGTGCGGGTCGTGGCGGCGCAGCGCCTCGGCCACGGTGCGGAAATAGGTGCCGGCGTAGCGGCGCAGCCACGTGCTGTAGTCGCGCGCGATCGCCGGGTGGGCTTCGTCCGGCGCGGGTGCGGCGAAGCCGGTGGCATCGAGCGCATCCCATGAGGTGAGCGCGATGCCCCACGCCGCGGCCAGTGTTTCCGGCGCCACGTATTGCTTGCGCAGCAGCGCGATGAAGGCCTGCTTGGCCGGGCTCTGCGCGTCGCCGGCCAGCGTGCCCAGCGCCAAGCCCCAGCGGCCTTGCGGGCCGGTGCCGGCCCAGGCCAGTTCGTTGTCGGCGAAGTAACCAAGCAGCCACGGATCGTCGCGCAGGCCGGCGCTGGCTTTCGCCACCGCCCGCTCCGTAGCCTGCGCGAAGCGCGGGTCGAACGGATCGGGCATGCGGCCCCAGTAGTCGTAACCACTCGAGACGTTCGCGTAGTCGCCGGCGATGTCGATCGAGCGCGTGTACGGCAGCCGGTGTGCCTGGCCCAGCGCGTCGTCGCTCCAGTTGCCGAGGGTGTTGAAGCCCCAGGCCTGCAGGCGATGCAGCGCGCGCATGCGCCATGCGGAAAGCCAGTCCGTGCCGTCGACGCGATACAGGTTCGCCGCGTAGAAGTCGAACCAGCGGCCGTGGTTGTAGCCGATGCCACGGCTGGCGCCCTGCTCCGGGTTGCCGTTGTCGTCATGACCGTAGAACGCCGTCCATTCGCCGCGGTCCGGCGGCAGGTCGCGGAACATGAACTCGCGGCCTTCGACGTAGCTGCGTCCGCCGTCAATGATCACCGCGTTTACGCCGAGCGAGAAGAACGCATGGCCGTCGGGCGTCACCAGATGCCAGCGGCCGTCGCGCTTCTGGGTGTGGAACCAGCCGGTGCGATCCAGGCCTTGGACGTCCAGACGTCCGCCGTACGAATCCAGTCCGGCGCGCTGCACCGCGACCGGCTTCGCCTGAACCGCTGCGCGCAGCGCGGCATCGGAGTCGATCTTCTCCGGCCAATCGGCGCGGGTGAACTGCCCGTAGCGGTCGACGATGCCGGTGTAGGCATCACGCAGCGTGGCTGTGCCCGGCGCCAGCTCGATACGACCGAACTGCAAGGTCTGCACGGCCTGCGGCGCGGGCATGCCGAGCCGGATCGCGCCGACCTTGCGCAGGTCCAGCGTGCCCTGCACCGTGGTCGCCAGCAGGGTCGGCCGGCCGCGGTCGTCGAACGGCATCGGCGGACCGGCCTGCATGCCGTCGCCGCGCGGCGACGTTGCCTGCAACGGAACCACCAGCGTCTGCGCCGGCCCGGCCGGCACACCGACCGTTGTGTGCAGTTGCCCGCCGGCCGCCGCACCGTCGATCTCCACGTCCAGCGTCACCGCCCACGGCATCGCGTTCTGCACGCGCAGATGAAGTTCGCCCTGGCCCGACCAGTCCCATGCGCCGCTCGCCGGTGCGATCACGATCTGCGGTAGCGCCGCCGGCTGGAACGCGTAGCGCTGCTGCGCCACGCCGTCGCCGGCATGTTCGGTGTTGCCGACGCGCTGCACGTGATCGAGAGTGATGTGGGCCTTGGCATCGGGCGCTGCCAGGTCGGCAACGCCCGGCGCGCTTGATGCGTGGCAGGCACCGAGACCGCACAGGCACAGCCAGATCCATGCGTGACGTTTCATCATCGACATCCTCGCGCCAATCCGCTTCGCAGGGCGGACACCGTCCATCCGCTTGCATCACGAAGCCCGAAGCCGGCGGGCACTGGCCGCTCTACGAAGCGTAATGCTTCACGTCGGGTGGCGGCGTGTCCAGCGCTGCCAGCCGTAGTACACCGGCACGCCGAGCGCGATGATCAACAGGCTCATGCCGGCGTCGCCTGGCGCATGGATTGCGCTGGCCACGATCACGCCGAACACGGTGATCACGAAGATCAGCGGCAGCAGCGGGTAGAACGGCACCCGGTATGGCGCGGGATCGTCGATGAAGTGCTTGCGGTACCAGAACAGCGTGCCGATGCCGAACACGTGGCCCAGCCACTCGCCCACCGTGGTGTAGTTGAGCAGCTGGTTGAAGCTGCCGGAATAGGCAAGCACCGCCGCCCAGCCGCCGAGCAGGGCCAGTGCGACCTGCGGCGCACGCGTGCGCGCATCGACGCGGCCCGCGGCGCGGAAGAACACGCCGTCCGCGCCCATCGTCTGCAGCACCCGCGCGCCGCCGGCGATCGCGATGCTGCAGTAGCCGAACGTGGAACAGGCGATGCCCACCGCGATCACGGTGGCGCCGTGGTCGCCGAACAATCGGCGCATCAGGTCCGCCGCCGGCGCCTGGCTGGCGGCGAGCCCGGCGTGGCCCAAACCCGCCAGGTAGGCGAAGTTGGCCAGCACGTAGCAGATCACCACGCCGGCCATGCCCAGGCCCAGGGCGCGCGGCAGCGTGCGCTGCGGGTTGCGCACTTCGCCGGCGAGGTCGTTGAGATAGTGGAAGCCGCCGTAGGTGAACAGCACCGGCAACAGCGCACCGACGAACGACCACGGCGATGCCGGACGGGTGGTGTCCGGCGCCAGGCTCACTCCCAGCTGGCCGTGCGCCAGCACCAGCCCGGCGGCCACCAGCAGCGCGATGGCGGCCAGCTTCAGCACGGTGAACACGTTCTGCATCCACGCACCGGCGCGGATGCCGAACAGGTTCACGCCCACGATGAACACGATTGCGCCCACCGCCGCCGGCTTCACGTACAGCGGCGGCAGGCCGGTCGCCGTGCAGAAATACTCGGCGAACATCGTCGCCACCGCGGCTACGCTGCCGGGGTAGTTGATCAAGGCCATGGTCCAGCCGAACAGGAACGCCGGCAGCAGGCCGAACGCTTCGCGCAGGTAGACGTAGATGCCGCCGGCCTGTGGCCGCCGTGCCCCCAGCTCGGCGTAGCAAAGCACGCCGGCCAGGGTCAGCAGGCCGCCGACGGCCCACAGAACCAGCACCTCCGCACCCGATGAGGTGTTGCGCGCCACCGTGGCCGGGGTGAGGAAGATGCCTGCGCCGATCACGCCGCCGATGACGATCATCGCGGCGTCCCAGGTGTTCAGGCGGCGGGCATAGGCATTGGCGGGTTCGGTCAGCATGCCGGCTACCTTGCCATTGTCGATGCAGTTTCGACCAGTCCCGCATGGCACGCATGCGTATCCGGCAACATGCCATCCGGCAAATTGACAAGCCGCCGCGGCACCGGAAGACTGTCGCCGGCAGTGCGTCGTGCGCTGCCGGTTCATGGCGCCGCGACGATTGCGCGGCGCCATCGCTGCCGAGGGGTGCTGCAGCGGACTTCGTCCGCCACGCTCGGCCTGCGATTGCGTTGCAAGGGCGCCCCCTTTCCGCCACTGGAGGTGTCGCCATGTCCATCCCCGCTGCCGTTCGCCGGCTCGCCTTCGCCACCTGCGCCGAGCTTCCGGCGATCCAGCCGGACGACGCCCACCTGGCGGCGTCGCTGGAACGTCTCGGCCTGCCGCCGGTGGTTTGCGTGTGGAACGACCCGACGGTGGATTGGTCGATGTTCGACGCGGTGCTGATCCGCACCATCTGGGATTACTTCAAGCACCACGCGGCGTTCCTCGCCTGGCTGGACCGGCTCGATGCACTGGGCATCCCCACCGTCAACGACAGCGCGCTGCTGCGCTGGAACAGCGACAAGCGTTACCTGCTCGAACTCGCGCAGCATGGCGTGCCGATCATTCCCACCCGGCTGGCCGGCGCCGACGCGCTGCGCGCTGTGCTGGCAGCGATGCCGGGACAAGCGGTGGTAATCAAGCCGAGCATCAGCGGCGGCGCCTGGCACACGCTGCGCGGCACGGTCGGCGAGGCGGCGTTCGCCGCCGCGGTGACACAACTGCCGCGCGACCGCGACTACCTGGTGCAGCCGTTCGTGCCGGAGATCGTCAGCGACGGCGAGTGGTCGCTGCTGTATTTCGGCGGGGAGTTCAGCCATGCGGTGATCAAGCGCCCGGCTGCCGGCGACTACCGCGTGCAAGGCGAGCACGGCGGCCACGCCGCACCGGCGCAACCCGACGCCGCCACGCTGGCCGCGGCCGATCGCGCGCTGGCGGCCGTGGCGGCGATCGGCCATGGCGACCACGCCTACCTGCGCGTCGACGGCGTGGTCAGCGGCGGGCACTTCCTGGTGATGGAGCTGGAACTGATCGAGCCGTTCCTGCACCTGGCCGCACACCCGGCGGCGGCCGAGCGGCTGGCGCGGGACGTGGCCGCCCGGCTGCGGCCGGCCGCGCTGGCGGACGCGCGCTGAGCATGGCGGACCCGCACGCTCCGCCCGGGTCGCCCGCGCGCTGGCTGCGCCTGCTGTCGTGGCTGGGCTCGCTGGCGGCGTTCGGGCTGGCGTTGTGGCTGCTGCACCGCTACGTCACCCACCTCAGCTGGCGCGACGTGACCACGGCCTGGTCGCAATTGCCGGCCTGGCGCATCGCGTGTTCGGCTGCGGCGGCGCTGCTCAGCCTGGCGATGCTGGCCATGTTCGATGTGCTGGCGGCACGCACGGTAGTGCGCGGTCGCATCACGCTGAAGCTGGCCGCGTTCGCCGGCGCAGTCACCCAGGGCATCTCGAACACGCTGGGTTTCCATGCGATCACCGGCGCCGCGCTGCGCTATCGCATCTACGCCACGGCAGGGCTGGGCGCCGGCGACATCGCGCGCATCGTGGCGCTGGCCGGGTTCGGTGTGGGGCTGGGTTTCGTGGTGGTGATCACCGGTGCGCTGTGCTGGCAGCCGGCGATCACCGAGGGTTGGGGTCGTTGGCCGGGCGCGGTGCTGTTGCTGTCGTTGATCGCACTGCTCGCCTGGCTCGCCCGCCCGCGCACGCTCGCGCTGGGGCGCCTGACACTGCCGCTGCCAAGCGCAGGCACCGCTTCGATGCAGATGCTGGTCGGCGGGGTGGAGATGCTGGCCGCGCTCAGTGCGCTGTACGTGCTGCTGCCGGCGGCGGCCGCGCCGCCGCTCGTCGATTTCCTGCCGATCTACGTGGGCGCCGTGCTGGCCGGCATCGTCAGTCATTCGCCGGGCGGGCTGGGAGTGTTCGAGACGATCATGCTGGCCTCGTTTCCGCCCGAGGCGCGCGCCGACCTGTTCGCCGCGATCCTGTGCTACCGGCTGACCTACACCGCGCTGCCGTTCGTGCTGGCCAGCGCCGCGCTGGCGGTGTTCGAATGGCGCCTGCGCCGACGCCGCTGAAGCCGGTTCGGCGCGATGCGTGCCGCTCGCTAGAATGGCCCGATCCCCCATTGGCCCGGCCACGCGCTTGTCCTCCGCCCCACGCAAGATTCTCCATGTCGACATGGACGCGTTCTACGCGTCGGTGGAGCAGCGCGACGACCCGTCGCTGCGCGGCAAGCCGGTGGCGGTGGCCTGGCGCGGCGCGCGCTCGGTGGTGTGCGCGGCCAGCTACGAGGCGCGCGTGTTCGGCGTGCGCTCGGCGATGCCGGCGATCCGCGCCGAGCGGCTGTGCCCGCAGCTGGTCTTCGTGCCGCCGGACTTCACGCGCTACAAGGCGGTGTCGCGGCAGGTGCGCGAGATCTTCGCGCGGCACACCGAACTGATCGAACCGCTGTCGCTGGACGAAGCCTACCTCGACGTCACCGTGACCCGGAGCGGGCTGGGTTCGGCCACTGCCACCGCCGAGGCGATCCGCGCGGCGATCCGCGAGGAAACGCAACTCACCGCCTCGGCCGGGGTGGCGCCGAACAAGTTCCTGGCCAAGATCGCCTCGGATTTCCGCAAGCCCGACGGTCTGTTCGTGGTGCGCCCGCACCAGGTCGAGGCCTTCCTGACCCCGTTGCCGGTGGGCCGCCTGCCCGGCGTGGGCAAGGTGATGGAGGCGAAGCTGGCCGTGCTCGGCATCGCCAGCGTGGGCGAGTTGCGCGCGTTGGCACTGGCCGAACTGGAACAGCGCTTCGGCCGCTGGGGCCGGCGGCTGCATGAGCTTGCGCACGGCATCGACGAGCATCCGGTGCAGCCGGAACGGCCCACCCTGCAGGTCTCCGCCGAAGACACCTTCGAGCACGACCTGCTCCTGGACGAACTCGAACCGCACATCCGCCGGCTCGCCGAAAAGGCCTGGGCCGGCCACCAGCGTGAGCATGGCCGGGTGGCGCGCACCGTAGTGCTGAAGCTTAAAACCGCGGATTTCCGCACGCTGACGCGCAGCCTCACCCCGGCGCAGCGCCCACAGTCCGCCGTCGAACTGGCCGACATCGCCTGCGCCCTGCGCGAGCGCGTCGAGCGCCCCGCCGGCAGCCGCTACCGCCTGGTCGGCGTGGGCCTGGCCGGCTTCGTCGAGCAGGACAGCTACCAGGCGCAGAGCGACCTGTTCGCGTAGGGAGCGTCAGTCGCCCCGCTCGCGGCCAAAGCGCGGCAGGTTCCAGTGGAAGTACAGCGACAGGACACGCAACGCGAAGCACAGCAGGATCGGCAGCCAGGTCGCCCATACCGCGGGCCAGTTGTAGTGCTCGCCGACCACCGTCAGCGCGGCGCCGGCGCAGGCGGCCAGGGCGTAGATCTCCTTCTGCAGCACGACCGACACGCGCGCCAGCAGCACGTCGCGCGCCACGCCACCGCCGATCGCGGTGATCATGCCCAGCAGGATCGCCACCTCCGTGTTGTGGCCGTACGCCAGCGCCTTGTTCGCGCCGTACACCGCAAACAGGCCCAGCCCCATCGCATCGAACAGGCGCACCGGGTAGGTCAGCCGCTCCACCCAACGGTACGCCAGGATGGTTAGCAGGGCCGCCACCACCGCGGTGAGCAGGTAGCGCCAGTCGGACAGGCCCGCCGGCGGGATCGCGCCGATGCACAGGTCGCGCACGATGCCGCCGCCGCAGGCGGTGATATAGGCGATCGCCAGGATGCCGAACAGGTCGAGGTTGCGGCGCCGGGCCGCGGTGGCGCCGCTGATCGCGAATGCGAACGTGCCGGCCAGGTCCACCAGATTGAACATCAGTTGTTCATTCATGCGACCGGCCCACTCGCAGACATGCCGACGACGCGGCAGATACCCGCTATTGAACCAGCTTTAGAGCCCGTTCAATACCTCTAAACGGCCCGCGCCGGGAGCTGATTGCGCGCAGGCCAAGGAAGAATGAGGGTACGCGGGGGAGGTGCCATGGATGGCGCCGGCTCTGAGGAGCAAGGAGTGGACGTCCGTCCACGACTGAGTGATGACGCCGGCATGCAGGCAAACAGACCCGGCCCACAGGGTTGCCTGCCATGGTCGCCAGGCGGCAGCGCGTGGCTTGACCCCTGCTTTCGCAAGGGTGGGCGCTGCCAGCCAGGCAGACGCCGCACCACGCACTACCACCTGGCGGCCACAGCAAAACAATGCGAGCCGTGCGGAGGCATTGGACAGGCTTTCAGGCGAGCTTGCGCGAGATCGCGAAGAACGCCAGGTTGCCCAAGCCGGTCGCGCCGGCCAGCACCGCGATCAGGCCGGGCGTGACTTCCTGCCAGCCGAACCACTGGATCAGGCCGAAGCCGAACGCCAACGCGACCAGCACGATGCCCCAGCGCAGCGAGGAATGGCGCCGGCGCAGCTCCTCGTCGCGCAGCACGGAGTTGACCAGTTCCTCCGAGCCACCGGCATTGACCATTTGGCGGCGCACTCTGGCATCCACCACCACCTTGATCGCGTAGGCGATGCAGGCAAACAACGAAATCGGGATCAGTACGGCGAAATCCATGGGGCTCTCCTGGCAGGTGGACGTGAAATGTTTGATCTTCGGGATCATGGATACGGGCAGGGGGGAACGGTTGCAGCGGGGATACTTGCAACCGATCCCGGCCTGCGCGTATCCCTTGCACCATGGATGACATCCGCAGCAGCCCCGACCGCGACCTGGTCGACGCCGTGCTGGCCAACCGGCCGGGCGCGTTCGAACGCCTCGTGCGCGAACACCAGGGGTTGTGCTGGCACATCATCCAGCGCATGGTGCGCAACCCCGAGGACGCGCGTGAACTGTGCCAGGACACCTTTCTGCGCGTGCACCAGTGCCTGCACCAATACCGCTACGAGAGCGCGCTGAAATCCTGGATCGGACGCGTCGCCTGGACCATCGCGCTGCGCCACCTGCAACACAAGCGAATCCCGCTGGTCGACCACGGCGACGACGGCGACGACTACGCGCTGGTGGAAAACATCGGCGACGGCTTCGACCTGGAAGCGGCCTGCGCCGACGAGGAAACGGCCCGGCACCTGCACGCCGCGATCGAGCAGCTGCCGCCCTTGCAGCGCACGCTGCTGACCCTGTATTACCTCGAAGAGACGTCCATTCCGGAAATCGCCAAGATCACCGGACTGGCCAGCGGCACCATCAAGAGCCACTTGTTCCGCTCACGTTTGCGCCTGCGCGGCGCGCTCGAAGCGCGGACCGGAGTTGCAGCATGATCCAGCACATCGACGACCACATCCCCCCGTTCGACGACGCGGCGCACGAGCGCGAATGGCTGGCGCAGGAAAGCGCGATGCGACGCGAACGCCTGCAACTCGACCCCGCCGGCGGCGATGCGCGCAGCCGGCGCTACCGCCTGCTCGCGCGCGTCTTGCGCGAGCCGTTGCCGGATGCGTTGCCGGCGGATTTCGCGCAGCGGCTGGCCGCACGGGTCGCGGCTGCTCCAGCCTCGCGTGCGGTCTCCGCCAGCTCGTTGGAATCCACGTTGACGCTGGCGCTGGCGATCGTCCTGGCTGTCGCCGCGGGCGTCGTGGTAGCGATCTACGGGAGCACGTGGCTGCCATCGTTCGTCACGCTCCTGCCGACCCCGCACGCACCGACCACCCACTGGCTGCTGGCGCTGGCCGGCTGCCTCGGCGCATCGTGGCTGCTGGGGTTATGGCAGCGCCATGCTCGCGCGCAAGAACTCTGAGCGACTGCGGATTACCACTCCAGCACCGCATCCAGCCCGCGGTGCACGCCGAGCAGGCCGGATACCTTGCGGATCGCCAGCAACGCGCCGTCCACGTAGGGCTTCGCGCTGCTGCCGGCGTTGTGGCGGATCGACAGCGTCTGGTCCGGCAGGCCAAAGATCGCCTCGGCACCGAGCACGAAACCAGGCAGGCGCACCGCATGCACCTGCGTGCCGCCCAGCGTGCCGCCACGCGTCTCGCGCAGGCCGACGGTCCGCTCCAGCGGCACTTCCAACCGCGGCTGGCGCACCCCGCCCATGCGTCCGGCCAGCTCGCGCACGGTGCCGCTGGGCGCATCCGGCTTGCCGGCACCGGCGTAGTCGATGAGCTCCCACTGCGGGATGATCTTCGCCGCCATCTCGGCGAACTTGATCAGCAGCACTGCGGTGAGCGCGAAGTTGCCGCAGGCCAGCACGCCGCGCTGGCGCTCGCGCGCGGCCGCGTCGATCTGCGCGTAATCCCCGTCGGTGAGGCCGGAGGTACCCACCACCACATGCGCGCCATGCGCCAGCGCGGCGAGGACGTTCGCCTTGGCAGTGTCGGGATGGGTGTACTCGACGAACACGTCGCAGGGCGTGGCCAGTGCCTCGGTCGCGCTGGCGAACACCGGCGTGACAATGCCGGCATCACCCAGCGCCGCGCCCAGCAGCTGGCCGGCATGCCGGCGCGATACCGCGGCGACCAGGTCGAGATCACCGGCAGCGGCGATGCCGCGTGCCAGTTCGGAACCGGCCCAGCCGGTGGCGCCGGCGAGGCATATCTTCAAGGCCATCGGAGGCGCCTGGATTCATCGACAGGAAATGGGCAGTTGGCCGCACCGTCCACGCAGCAAGGCATGCGAGATCCCGGATCGATCACTCGTAGACGTCGTGGCAGCGACGCTCCGTCGTGTAGGAGGCCTTCTTGTCCTGCGCGTTTTTCTGCACCCGGTTGCCCACGTAGCCCCCGGCCACCGCGCCGCCTACCGTGGCCAGCGTCTTGCCCTTGCCGCCACCGACCTGATGCCCCAGCAAGCCACCCGCCACGGCGCCGATGCCCGTGCCGATCAGGCGATGATCGTCCTTGGAGCCGTTGTGCTTGACCTGCACGTTTTCGCATACGACACGATGATGCCGCTCCTGTGCCTGCGCCGGCATCGTGGTGAGCGCAGACACGGCCACTGCCAGCGAGACCAGCAGAATCATTGATTTGTCCATGGGCTTTCTCCGGCTCGACGACGCCAAAAAACGTAGCTGCACAGACGTGACGACCCGGTCAAGTCGCCGCGGCCTCGCGTGAATCGGGATCGTTTCGCCCGGCACGATCTGATGCCGGGCTTTTGCCGGGGCTTCCCAAGCCGCTTATTTCTTTTTCGGCAGGTACAGGTCGGTGATGGTGCCCTCGTACACTTCCGCGGCCATGCCGATCGATTCGCTGAGCGTGGGATGCGGATGGACGGTCAGGCCGATGTCGGCCGCCTCGCTGCCCATCTCGATCGCCAGCGCCAGTTCGGAAATCAGGTCGCCGGCGTGCACGCCGACGATGCCGGCGCCGACGATGCGGTGGGTGGCCTCGTCGAAGATCAGCTTGGTGAAGCCCTCGGTGCGGTCGATGCCGATCGCACGGCCGCTGGCGGCCCACGGGAACTTGCCCACGCCGACCTTCAGGCCCTTCTCCTTTGCCTCGCGCTCGGTCACGCCGACCCAGGCGATCTCCGGGTCGGTGTAGGCGACCGACGGGATCACCCGCGCGTCGAAGTGGCTCTTCATGCCGGCGACGACTTCCGCGGCGACCTTCGCCTCGTGCGTGGCCTTGTGCGCCAGCATCGGCTGGCCGACCAGGTCGCCGATCGCGAAGATATGCGGCACGTTGGTGCGCATCTGCGAGTCGACGTTGATGAAGCCGCGCTCGGTGACGGCGACGCCGGCCTTGTCCGCGCCGATCTTGCCGCCATTCGGCGATCGGCCCACCGACACCAGCACGCGATCGAACAGCGTGGTCGCGGGAATGCTGTCGCCTTCGTAGCTGACCTCGATACCCTTCTTGGTCGCCTTCGCCTCGACCACCTTGGTCTTCAGGTGCACGCCCTTGAGCTTGCCGCCCAGGCGCTTGGCCAGCGGCCGGATCAGGTCGGCGTCGGCGCCGGGGATGAGCTGGTCCATGAACTCGACCACGGTCACTTCGCTGCCCAGCGCGGCATACACGGTGGCCATTTCCAGGCCGATGATGCCGCCGCCTACCACCAGCAGTTGCTTCGGCACGTCGCGCAGTTCCAGCGCGCCGGTGGAGTCGACGATGCGCTCGTCGTCCCACGGGAACGAGGGCAGCTTCACCGACTGCGAGCCGGCGGCGATGATCGCGTACTCGAAGCGGAGCAGCTTCACGCCGTCCTTCGTCTGGACTTCCATTTCATTCGGCGACACGAACGTGCCGATACCTTCGACGGTGCGCACCTTGCGCTGCTTCGCCATCGAGGCGAGCCCGCCGGTGAGCTGGCCGACCACCTTGCCCTTGAAGCCGCGCAGCTTGTCGAGGTCGATCTTGGGCGCGCCGAAGCTCACGCCGTGCGCGGCCATCGCTTCTGCCTCGTCGATCACCGCCGCCGCGTGCAGCAATGCCTTGGACGGGATGCATCCCACGTTGAGGCAGACGCCGCCGAGGCTGGCGTAGCGTTCCACCAGGACAGTGTCGACGCCGAGGTCGGCGGCGCGGAACGCGGCGGTGTAGCCGCCCGGGCCGGAGCCGAGCACGACCAGCTTGCATTCGATGTCGGCCGCTCTTCCCGACAACGCCGCCGCTTGCGGCACCTTCGCCTCCTCTCCCCTCTGGGGAGACGACTGCATGGATGCAGGAGGTAGAGCCATGCCGGGAGCAATGGCCGAGGATTGAGGAGAGGGGACGGGGCTTGCGGGAAGCTGTTTGCTCTTGGCCGCCTCTCCGCTGGGGCCACCCGACGACCCCGCACCCTCACCCCTGCCCTCTCCCGAAGCGGGAGAGGGGGACGATGAGTCGGCTGCGCCGACGGTTTCCAGCACGGCGATCACCGCCCCCTCGGACACCTCGTCGCCCACCTTGAGCTTCAATTCCTTGACCACGCCGGCGGCGCTGGAGGGAATCTCCATGGTCGCCTTGTCCGACTCCAGGGTGATCAGGCTCTGTTCCTTCGCCACCGTGTCGCCCACCTGCACCAGCACCTCGATCACCGGCACGTTGCCGTGACCGCCGATGTCGGGAACCCTGATTTCGATCGTGTTCGCCATCGTCATCGCCTCCGTCAGAGCAGCAGCCGGCGGATGTCGCCGAGCTGGTTGGCGAGGAAGCTGGCGAAGCGCGCGGCGAGCGCGCCGTCGATCACCCGATGGTCGTACGACAGCGACAATGGCAAGCACCAGCCGCGGCGCGAATTCCTTGCCGTTCCACAGCGGCTTCATCACCGACTTGGAGACGCCGAGGATGGCCACTTCCGGCGCGTTGACGATCGGCGTGAAGTAGGTGCCGCCGATGCCGCCGAGCGAGCTGATCGAGAAGCAGCCGCCGGACATCTCGGCCGGGCCGAGCTTCTTGTCGCGCGCCTTCTTCGAGATCTCGCCCAGTTCGCGCGCCAGGTCGAGCAGCCCCTTCTTGTCGCAATCGCGGATCACCGGCACCACCAGGCCGTCGGGCGTGTCCACCGCGATGCCGATGTGGAAGTACTTCTTGAGGATCAGCTTCTCGCCCGATTCGTCGAGCGAGGCGTTGAACTGCGGGAACGCCTTCAGCGCCGCCACCACCGCCTTGATCTGGAACACCAGCGGGGTGATCTTCAGGTCCTTGTTCTCGGCGCCGAGCTGCTTGCGGAACGCCTCCATCTCGGTGATGTCGGCGTCCTCGTGCTGCGTGACGTGCGGGATCATCGCCCAGTTGCGCGCCAGGTTCGCGCCGGAAATCTTCTGGATGCGCGACAGCGGCTTCTCCTCGATCTCGCCGAACTTGGCGAAGTCCACCTTCGGCCACGGCAGCAGGCTGAGGCCGCCGAGCGAGGCGGCGCCGCCGGCCGCCGGGCGCGCGCCGGACGCAAGCGCGTGCTTGACGTAGGCGCTGACGTCCTCGCGCTGGATGCGGCCGCCGCGGCCGCTGCCCTTCACCTGCTGGATGTCCACGCCCAGCTCGCGCGCGAACGCGCGAATCGCCGGGCTCGCGTAAGGCGCGTCGCCGGGCATCACGATGCGCGCATCGACCGGCGGACGCACCTGCGGCGGCACGTCGCCTTCGGGCACGGTGCCCGGCTGCACGCCCTGGCCGGCGATCGGCGAGGGCTTCGGTTCGGCAGCGGGGCGGGGTCGGAGCCGGCGGCTTCACCGCTTCGGGCGCACCCTCACTCCTGCCCTCTCCCGGAGCGGGAGAGGGGGACGCGGAGACGGCTGCGCCGTCGGTTTCTATCACGGCGATCACCGCGCCCTCGGAAACCTCGTCGCCGACCTTCAGCTTCACTTCCTTCACCGTGCCGGCGAACGGCGCGGGCACTTCCATGGTCGCCTTGTCCGACTCCAGCGTGATCAGGCTCTGCTCTTTCTCCACCCGGTCGCCGGCCTTGACCAGCACTTCGATGACGGGTACGCCTGCGTGGCCGATATCGGGAACGCGGGCTTCTTTGAGGTCGGCCATGGTGACTCCTGCTGGCGATGGCGTACCGCTCGGGGATGGCGGCCGCATACAAGATGTCAATGATAGCGAAGGCTCGCCCGATCCGTATGCCCAGATCGGATGATTCCGCCGCCTTTGCGGCCTCCATGCGCCCGCGTATCCATGACCTTGAGCGCACGCGCGGCCCCGGTCCATCCCGTAGTCTGAGCCGCATGCCCATGCCGCACGGGCGGCGCCGGAAGACACCCATGTTGACGATTCGCGATCTGTCGAAAACTTACGCCAATGGCGTGAGGGCACTGCGCGGCGTGTCGCTGGACATTCCCAACGGCATGTTCGGCCTGCTCGGCCCGAACGGCGCCGGCAAGTCGTCGCTGATGCGCACGATCGCCACGCTGCAGGATCCGGACGCAGGCACGATCAAGCTGGACGAGATGGACATGCTCGCCGACAAGCAGGCCACCCGCCGCCTGCTCGGCTACCTGCCGCAGGAGTTCGGCGTGTATCCGAAGGTCTCGGCCGAGGCGATGCTGGAGCACTTCGCCGTGCTCAAGGGCGTCACCGCGAAGGGCGAGCGGCGCGAACTGGTCGAGTCGCTGCTGCGCCAGGTGAACCTGTGGGACGTGCGCAAGCGCAAGCTCGGCACCTATTCCGGCGGCATGCGCCAGCGCTTCGGCATCGCCCAGGCGCTGATCGGCGACCCGCGCCTGGTGATCGTCGACGAACCCACCGCGGGTCTCGATCCGGAGGAGCGCAACCGCTTCCTCAACCTGCTGGCCGAGATCGGCGAGCAGGTGGTGGTGATCCTGTCCACGCATATCGTGGAAGACGTCACCGACCTGTGCTCGCGCATGGCGATCATCGGCCAGGGCCAGGTGCTGCTTGCCGGCGAGCCGGCCGAGGCGATCCGCTCGCTGGATGGCCGGGTATGGCGACGCACGATCGACAAGGCCGAACTAGACGGCTACCGCGCCCGCATGAACATCCTGTCCACCCGCCTCGCCGGCGGTCGCACCCTGCTGCACGTGCTGGCCGACGCGCTTCCGGAAGAAGGCTTCGAACCCGTCGTGCCCGACCTGGAAGACGTCTACTTCGGCCGCCTGCGCGCGCAGGCCACGGCCCGCGCCGCCTGACGCCGGTCGCCCAGACCAGGACGGGAATGCCGATGTTCTTCGAAATCCTTCGCTTCGAACTGCGCCAGCAGCTGAAGGCGCCGCTGTTCTGGATCGTCGCGGCGGTGTTCGGCGCGCTCGCATTCGCGCTGGCCAGCACGGATGCGGTGATCGTCGGCGGCGCCAGCGGCAACGTGCTGCGCAACGCGCCGCTGGTGGTCACGCGGCTGCTCGGCGTGCTCACCATGCTCAGCATCTTCCTGGTGACGGTGTTCGTGGCCGGCGCGGCGCTGCGCGATTTCGACAACGGCACCGCGGAGCTGTTCTTCACCACGCCGACCGGCCGCGGCGCCTACCTCGGCGGCCGCTTCGCCGCCGGCTATCTCGCCGCGCTGGCGGTCATGCTGGCCTGCGCAGCGGGCGTGGCGATCGGCGGGATGATGCCGTGGATCGATGCGGCACGGCTGGGGCCGGCGAGCTGGCGCGGTTACGCGTGGGCATTCGGCGTGATGGTGGTGCCGGACATGCTGTTCATCGCCGCGCTGCTGTTCCTGCTTGCCACCACCACGCGTTCGCTGCTGGCCACCTACATCGGCCTGATCGTCTATTTCGTGCTGAACTCCGTCGTGGGCCTGTTGACCCGCGACGTCAACAATCATCTCGTCGCCGCCATGCTCGACCCGTTCGGCGGGCGCACCCTGGCCCTGGTCACGCGTTACTGGTCGGCGGACCAGGCCAACCTGGACCTGCCCGCGCTGACCGGCGTGCTGCTGTTCAACCGGGTGCTGTGGAGCGCGGTCGGCGTGGCCATGCTGGGCGCCGCCGTGGCGCTGTTCCGGCCGAACCGCGAAGGCCTGCAACTGCCGCGGCGCAGGAAGCGGACCGAGCCGCCGAGGCTGCGCCCGCAAGCCAGCGTCGCCGCGCTGACCCTGCCGAAGGTGCGCCTGGCCGACGACTTGCGCGCGCATCTGCTGCAACTGCGCACGCAGTTCGTGTTCGATACTGTGGGGGTGCTACGCGGGCCGCCGTTCCTGATCATGCTGGCGCTCGGGCTGTTCAACCTGATCTTCGCGCTGGCGCTGTCCAGCCAGATCTACGGCACCGCCACCTGGCCGGTGACGCACCAGGTGCTGGACAACATACGCGGCAGCTTCCAGTGGCTGCTGTACATCATCATCACGTTCTACGCCGGCGAGCTGGTGTGGCGCGAACGCAGCCAGCGTTCGGCCGAGGTCAGCGACGCCTTCCCGGTGCCGGACTGGGTGCCGCTGATCGCCAAGCTGGGTGCGTTGCTGGCGGTGATCGCGACGTTCCTGCTGATCGGCGCCAGCGTGGGCATCGGCTGGCAGCTGGGCCACGGCTACAACCACCTGGAGCCTGGCCTGTATCTGGCCACGCTGGCGCTGGCTGCGATCCCGTTCGTGCTGCTGGCGGTGCTGGCGCTGTTCCTGCAGGTGCTGTCGAACAACAAGTTCCTCGGCTACCTGCTGACCATCGTGTGGCTGGTGCTGAGCGCGATCGGCTTCGGCCTGCTGCACTGGGAACAGAACCTCTACAACTACGGCAACGCGCCCGACGTGCCGTATTCGGACATGAACGGCTTCGGTCATTTCCTGAAGGCCGCGCTGTGGTTCGATTTCTACTGGGCCAGCTGCGCCGTGGTGCTGCTGGTGCTGGCGGCATTGTTCTGGGTGCGCGGCACCGACCACGCCTGGCACGACCGCCTGCGCGAGGCGCACGCGCGCCTGCACACACCGGCAAAAGTCGTGCTGGCGCTCGGCCTGCTCGCCTTCATCGGCAGCGGCAGCTGGATCTACTACAACACCAACGTGCTCAACCGCTACCAGAGCAGCGCGGACCAGACGAAGCAGCGCGCCGACTACGAGAAGAAATACGCGAAGTACAAGAATCTGCCGCAGCCGCGCATCACGGCGGTGAAGGCGGATGTGGATATCTATCCATACCAGCGCAGGCTGGACATCCGCGGCCACTACACGCTGGTCAACAAGACCGCCGCGCCGATCAGCGAGCTGCATGTGAACTACACCGACGGCTTCACGCTGAAGTCGCTGGCGTTCGCGCCGCACGACACAGTCAGCGCGGACAAGCAGCTCGGCTACACCATCTACCGGCTGAAGACCCCGTTGGCACCGGGCGCCTCGATGGATTTCGCGTTCACCTTGGAATACGCGCCGAAGGGTTTCACCAACAGTCCGGAAGGCCAGTTCCTTGCCTACAACGGTACCTTCTTCAACAACACCGTGATGCCGCAGTTCGGCTACCAGACGCAGGCGCAACTCACCGACCGCAACGACCGTCGCAAGTACGGCCTCAGCGCCGACCGTGCCGCGGATGCCGAAGCTCGGCGACGAGAAGGCGCGCGCGAATACCTATATCAGCAACGACGCGGACTGGATCAGCTTCGATACCACCGTGTCCACCGCCGCCGACCAGATCGCGGTGGCGCCGGGTTATCTGCAGAAGGAATGGACGGCCAACGGCCGGCACTATTTCCATTACACGATGACCGAAGGCGGGATGGACCAACCGATGCTGCCGTTCTTCTCGTACCTGTCGGCGCGTTACGCGGTGAAGCACGAGAACTGGAAGGGCGTGGATATCGCGGTGTACTACAACCCGGCGCACGCGTGGAACGTGGACCGAATGATCCATGGCGCGAAGGATGCGCTGGACTACTACGACGCGAACTTCACGCCGTACCAGTTCAAGCAACTGCGCATCCTGGAGTTTCCGAACTACGCCAGCTTCGCGCAGTCGTTCGCCAACACCATCCCGTACTCCGAGTCGATCGGCTTCATCGCCGATCTGCGCGACAAGAGCAAGATCGACTACGTCTACTACGTCACCGCCCACGAAGTGGCGCACCAGTGGTGGGCGCACCAGGTGATCGGCGCGAACATGCAGGGCTCGACCATGCTCAGCGAATCGCTGGCGCAGTACTCCGCGCTGATGGTGATGAAGCAGAAGTACGGCGCCGACCAGATGCACAAGTTCCTGAAGTACGAACTGGACGGCTATCTGGCGGGACGCGCCACCGAGAAACTGGCCGAGGAACCGCTGGCGCAAGGTGGAGAACCAGCAGTACATCCACTACAGGAAAGGTTCGCTGGTGTTCTACGCGCTGCAGGATTACCTCGGCGAAAACACGCTGAACGCGATGCTCAGGCAGTTCCTGATCGACAAGGGCTTCCAGCAGCCGCCGTACACCACCTCGCAGGAGTTCATGGACGCGCTGGCGCAAGTCAGTCGGGCCGAAGTGGCAGCCGCTGCTCGACGACTTCTTCTGGAAGATCACCCTGTTCGACAACCGCATCACCGACGCCACCGCGAAGAAGCTGCCGGACGGCAAGTACGAAGTCACCATGAGCGTGCACGCCGGCAAGGTCTACGTCGACGGCACCGGCAGGGAAACCGCGGCGAAGCCGGATATCCCGATCGAGATCGGCGTGTTCGCCGCCCCGGCCGACGCCGGCAAGGACGGCAAACCGCTGTACCTGGAAAAACGCCTGCTGCCCGACGGCGACAGCACGGTCACCGTGATCGTCGACGGCAAGCCCGCGCTGGCCGGCATCGATCCGTACAACGAGCTGATCGACAAGGTCTCCAGCGACAACCGCCGCGCGGTGACGGTGCAGTAGGCGTCAATCGGCACTTCGAGGGCGCAGCTTGCACCAGGGTGACTTCATGCGGCACCAGCGGAATGCTGATCTGTCGCGCGTCGATCTGCCGCTTGACCGCACGCAGCAGGTCGGTCTGCGCGGCCCAGCCGTCGCCGCTGCGGGTCCAGCCGCGCAGCACCAGGTTCACCGTCTGTCCGGCCAGGCCCTCGATCCACACGCCGGGGGCCGGGTTCTGCAGGATGCGCGGGTCCGACGCCATCAACTGCATGATCGTGGCCATCACCCGGTCCGCATCGTCACGGTAGGCGATGCCGAACCTCAGCTCGAAGCGTCGCGTGCCGCGCCGGTTGAAATTGACGATGGCGTCGCTGCCGATCTTGCCATTCGGCACGATGGCCTCGCGGTTGTCCGGCAGGATCAGCAAGGTATGCAAGAGATTGAGGCTCTCCACCGTGCCTTCGACGCCGCCTACAGTGACGTAATCGCCGACGCGGAACGGCCGGAACACTGCCAGCAGCACGCCCCAGGCCAGGTTGCTGAGCGAGCCCTGCAAGGCCAGGCCGATCGCCAGGCCGGCGGTGCCGAGTGCGGCGACCATGGGCGCCGACGGCACGCCCAGCACGCCGAGCGCGGTGACTGCCAGCAAGACGACCAGCACGCCGTAGAGCAGGTTGCGCAGGAAGCCGCCGAGGGTCGAGTCGAAACTGGCCCGGCCCAGCGCACGCTGCACAGCATTGGCAAGCATGCGCGCCACCCACATGCCGACCAGCAGCACCAGCAGGGCGCCGGCCACACGCAATCCGAACTGCACCGCCTGGTCGGTATAGGCGGAAACGTCGTGGGGCACCGCGGCTGCCACCGGCGCGACGAAACTGTCGAACATGGTTTTGCCTTCCGTAAAAAAAACCGGAAGCCAGCCTAGCAGGACACTCGGGTAATCACTGCCATCCCGGACGGAGTGGCGGATGCGCTACGGCCAGCCCCGAAGCGCCGGCCGGTATCTGTTGACCGGCCGGCGTTGCCACGATGCGCTCGCCGATATCGCGCCAACGTGGGCCAGCCGTATGCCCTGCGATCAGTCGCGGGGCCTCCGGCCGTTTCGCCTCTTGGCAAAGCGGCCCGGACGGCACCACGCGAGCGGTTCAGAGCCGGCGGTCCTCGATCTCGCTGACCCGGCCGTCGACGATCGTCACCACGGTGACATGGCCATCGCGGTGGTAACGCCATTGTTCGCCGCCTTGCTTGTTGTCGACTACCCGGACGCCGCCGCGGCGGCTGCCGCGGCCACTCCCCTGGCTGCGCGCCTTGCGCGCGTGCGATTTCGCCGTGGGCTTGCCCAGCAGTTCGATCACGCGCTCGCGGCTGTCGCCGGCGCTGAGCACCTGGCTGCCCACGCGCAAGGTGCTGGATGCCTGCACGGCAGCGCTTAACGCGAACAACGCGATGACGAGACGAATGCGCATGACCTGCTCCCTGGTCTGGTTGAAATGGCCTGGCTGCAATCCCGACCCCACCGATCGCCCCGGTGTCAGAAACCGGTGCCCGGTCGGGTCAGGTAAAGCATTTCTTCCGGCGTGCTGGGACGACCGAGTATCGCGTTGCGGTGAGGGAAACGGCCGAAGCGTGCGATCACCTCGCGGTGGCGCCGAGCATAGTCCAGGTAGTCCTCGAATTGCTTGCGCTGTTCCGGTGCCGCATCCGCCAGCAAGGCCTCGAACAATGCCACCGATCGCTGCTGCAGCGCGCGGTTCTCGGCGTGTTCCAACGGCAGGTAGGCGAACACGCGCTGCACGGCGGGCAGTTGCCGGTCGTCGCCCCGGGCAATCCCCGACAACGCCACGCGCTGCGCAGCAGCGTCGGCCGCCCAGGCGCGTGGCTCGTCGCGATGCAGGTTGCGCGGGCACTGGTCTAGCAGGATCAACAACGCGAGCCAGCCCGGTGGCGTGGCCGCCCAATCGTCCAGCCGGCCGGCGGCGGCCGCCTCCGCGGCCTTGCCGAAGCGCTCGCGGATCTGCGCGTCGAATCCGGCGTCGGCCGCGAACCAGTGCGTGGTGTTCGCCTCGGCGAACCAGAAATCGAGGACGTCCTGTGCGGCCACGGGCATCGTCACCCCGGTCAATAGCGGGCGGTGCCGGCCAGACTGTGCATGTCCAGGTGGATGCCGCGCAAGCGCGGCAATTGCCGGCGCAGAATCAACGCCGATTCCGCCGGGGCGGTGGCGATGGCCCGTTCGAACCGGTGCAGCAACGCGCTCTCGCCATGTGCCAGCACGCGGATCCAGGCACTGTCGCGACGCGCGGCGGTACGCGTCAGCCAGCCGGCGAGATGCCGATGGATGGTGCCGCGCAAGCTGCCGCGCACGCACGGCCTGCCGCCGCGGGCGTGCAACTGCGCCTGCAGGTCGGCGACCAGCAGGTCCAAGGTGCGCACGTTGTCGTTCAGCACCATGCGCAGGCCCGGTTCGCATGCCGTCGCGGCATGGCGGTAGAGCTGGCGCAGGTCGACGCTGCGCCGGATCAGGGCGTTGCAGGCGGATACGGGCAGGTTCTGCGGCATGGCCGTCTCCGGACGAGGCGGGTGGCGATGGGTGGGCCATCCTCGCCCCCGCCCACTTAGCGGGAGATTAACCTCGCGCGACGGACCCTCCGCAGTCAGCTGGCGGCGGGTCTCGCTTACTGCTGGACCTGAAGCAGATCCAGCGGCTGACCGTTGCTGTTGCGCACGTCTTGCTGCAACGCCGCGAGTTGCTGGATCGCCGGGCACAATGCCTCGATTTGCGGACGAAGCGCCTGCAGGCGCGACTGCAGGCGCGGTCGCAACCCGGTGGCGATGTCGGCAGCACGGTCGCGCAGACTCGCGGCAGCCTGCAGGTCACCGCCCAGCGCCGCATTGATTGCCTGCTGGCCCAGGTCGGCCGCCAGCAGCGGCAACAGGTCGCCGGCGATCTGGTTCATCGCCTGGTCGGCGGCGTCGCCCTGCCAGTCGTGCGTGCTCTGGCTGACCGAGATGCGCTGCTTCAGCTCGGCGGCACGCGCATCCAGGCGGCGGTTGAATTCGGCGCGGGTATCGGCGCCCAGGCCCATGCCGTCCGCTTCCGCGCGCAGCGCCCGCGTCGCCATGTCCACGCCGTTGCGCGCGACCGTGCGCACCTGCGGCGCCAGGGCTCGCAGGTCGCGTTCGAACAGGGCCAGCCGGTCCTGATTTTCCGCATTCAACTTCACGACGGCGCCGTCGGTGCGCAACGCGCCCTGCTGCAGTTCGACGTGGAACGGCGCCGGCGCCGGCCGATCGAACAGCAGGCTGCCGGGTTTCAGAGTGACGTCATAACTGCTGCTGGCGTGGCACGTCGTCGCCAGATCCTGCGCGTGCAGCCACGGCGTGAGGAATGACGGGACGAACAGGAACAGCAATCGCGGCAGACGCATGGAGATTCCCGGGAGATGGATTTTCCCAGCGATAGCCGACGCTGCCGCAACCGCCGCTGAACTGGTCGCTCAGCGTGGGCGAGGACGGAACTGCACACGCACCGCCGGCCGGCCCAGTTGCCAAGCCAGCCACAGCAGCAACGGGATCGCCACAGCCTTGAGCGCCAGGCCTACCTGCCAGGTGCGCTCGGCCCGCGCGATCATCCACAACGCGACATCACCCAGCTGCGGCTGCGCCAGCGCATGCTGCCTGGCGGTATCGAAATCGCCCCATTGCTGCAGCATCAGCACGCCCGTCACCAGCGCCCACACGGCCAGCAGCATCGCCAGCACCTGCATCGCCGGCCGCGCCCACGCCTGGCGCAGGATGCAGCCGGCGCACACCACGATGACCAGCAAGGCGGCGGCAAGATAGATGTATTCGGCATGCCGCAGGTACTGCACGAAACCCAGCGCGGCGAACAGCAACAGCACCCACGGGCCAACCGCCCACGCCGAGAAGCGCCGCGTTGACATGGGATCGGCGCGCACCGCCAGCGGCATCAGGGCGCCGCCTTCAGGCTGGCCAGGTCGCTCATCACCTGGGCCGAGTTCTTTTCCGGGTCGACGTCTACATAGACCTTCGCGATCTTGCCCTGTGGGTCGATCAGGAAGGTGGTGCGCTTTGCGTAGTGCACGCCCATGCGCGAGGCCAGCACGCCATAACTGGTGGCGACGCTGCGATCCGAATCGGCCAGCAGCGGAAACGGCACATGGTATTTCGCGGCGAATTCGGCGTGCGATTTCACGTCGTCCAGACTCACCCCGACCACCTCGGCCCCGGCCTTGCGCAGTTTGGCGATGTCATCGCGGAACGTGCAGACCTCGGTGGTGCAGCCGGGGGTGAAATCCTTCGGGTAGAAATACATCACTAGCCAGCGGCCATGGAAATCGGCCGGCGTGCGCCAGTGGCCGTTCTGGTCCTGCAGGCGGAAGGCCGGAGCGCTCTCGCCGGCCTGCGGGGTGGCGGCGAAAGCCGGGACAGCCAGGGCCGACAGCAGGATCAACACGAGCAAACTGGAAAGGCGGCGCATGACGGGATCTCCGGTTCGGGGCATGGGGAAATCTGGAAGCAGTCGTCACAGTTTACGCGCGCCATGCGAAGAAGGGCGCCACCGGCGCCCTTCTTCGCTAAATACGCGACAGCATCAGTGCTTGCTGATGGTGAACTTGCCTACCGAAACGCCCAGATTGACGCCTTCGCCGGTACCGGACAGCGCCAACGAGGTGGTGCCCTTGGTCAGCACCTGCGCGCTGCCGCTCTTCACCACGCCAGCCTCGGCGCCGGCCTGCACGTAGTCCCCATACACATCGGCGATGCCATGCACCTTGCTGATCTCGCCCTTGCCGTTGTCGATGTGGTACTTGCCGGCGGTGAGGCCGCCGCCGACCACGCTGATCTTCACCGTGGCGTGCTGGCCATTGTCGCAGGTGATCGTGCCGCTGCCTTCGGCATGCTTGTAGATCAGCGACCAACCGGACAGGTTGTATACGAGATCGCATTTCACCGACGCTCCGGCGGCCTGTGCATTGCCGGCCGGCAGGGCGGTCATTGCGCCCGAGCAAGCCACTACCAGGGCTGCCATCCCAAACATTCGCTTGATCATCGTCGTCTCCTTCTGCTCTCTGCGGGTAGGGTTTGTCACGCGTCACGGGTGCATTGAAACTCCGACAGCCGCGCCGCGGAGTGAGGGCAGGTTGTGCAGTGGAACGTGACAAGCGCGTGCAGGAACACGACCGCCGTTCAGGTTTCCGCCATTGATGCCGCGGTAACGGCGCGCCGCGCAGACTGCCATCGGCACGCCGGGAGCGGCCTGACCGTTGTGTTGCGGCGGGCACCCTGCATAGACTCGGCACGCCCTGCTGGGCAGAACGAAGGAGCACCATGGTCAAGTATTCCCTGGTCGGTTACGACGGCTCGGATGCCTCCCGCCGCGCGTTCCAGTTCGCGATCGAACTGGCCCGCTGCAGCCACGGCCGGGTACGCGTGGTGTCGGTGCTGCAGGTCACCGAGGGCGGCGCGGATGCGTGTGCGCTAATGATGACCGACGCCGGCACCGAGCGCGTGCGGGAACTGCTGCAGGAACTGACCTCGATCGCGCCGGATGCGGCCGGCCTGATCGACGTCGAGCTGACCCTCGGCAGCCCCGGCGACGTGCTGCTGAGCCAGATCGAGCAACATGGCGTCGACCACATCGTGATCGGCCACACCGAACGCGGCGCGCTGGCGCGCTGGCTGCTCGGTTCGGTATCCGGCAATGTGCTGGCGCGCGCCCACGTGCCGGTGACGGTGGTGCGCTGAGGGGCGCGGCGCTGAACGGCAAGTCGGCCGGCGTTAATCCGCTGCTGCGATCAGGCCCTATCCTGTGTCATCTTGTTGTCACCTGACTGGGTCTTGAAAAGCGCCCTGTTGGTGCGGGCCACGCTGGCCCTGCCGTGAATCGCGCACGCAAGCGCCCGATTCAACCTATTAAAAGACAGGCACCGGCTGCCTAGAACATCGCCGCACGGGAAATCCGCCTTGAGTTATTCCACCGCCCTGCCCTGGACCCTGGAGAGCATCGACCTCGACCGCATCGAGATCGCCCGCGTGCGCCACGACGAGGACCTGTTCTTCCTGCTGTGCAGCTCGTCCTTCGTCGAGAGCGGCTCGGACTTGTACTCGCAGAACCTGATCGACCACTTCGCCGGCGACCAGGAACTGCAGACCTGGCTCAGCCAGCACTGGGAACATGAAGAGCTGCAGCACGGCCGCGCGCTGGCCGCCTACGTGCGCAAGGTCTGGCCGGAATTCGACTGGGACAAGGGTTTCGCCGCGTTCTGGAACGAGTACGGCGCGGTATGCACGGCCGAGCAGCTCGAACCCAGCCGCGGGCTGGAGCTGGCCGCGCGCTGCGTGGTGGAGACCGGCACCGCCAGCCTGTACCGCGCGCTCAACGAGATCACCGACGAGCCGGTACTTAAACAGCTGACCAATCACATCAAGAGCGACGAAGTGCGCCATTACAAGCACTTCTACCAGCACTACCGGCAGTACCGCGAGCGCGAGGGCTTCGGCCGCTACAAAGTGTTCCGCGCAATCCTGCGCCGGGTCAACGAGATCAAGAGCGAGGACAGCGACATCGCGCTGCGCCACGTGTTCAACCAGTGCTACCCGCAGCACCAGGGCAACGAGGCGGAGTTCCGCCGCATCAGCAACCGGGCGCAGGGCCTGCTGCGCCGGAATATCCCGGCCGCCATGACGGTGAAGATGTTGCTGAAGCCACTGGACCTGCCGGCCGGACTGCAGGGTGCGCTGGAAAAGCCGCTGGCGAAGATCACCGAGAAGCTGTTCCTGCACTGACCCTCACTGTGCTGCTGCCGGATGGTCCGCGCTGCGCGCCGCGCTCTCGATCTGCCGCTGCTTCTGTTGCGCGAGCTTCAGGCTTCTCACGTCGACCGGGCGGATTTGCGTGATGGTGCAGGGGAAGTTGCGCCGCCCGGTGAGCACCTTGTCGAACCCCACCATCACCTGGTTGAGGTTGGAAGTGAGCCCGATGCTGGTGGCGAAAAGCAGGTCCTGGCAGCCGCCGAGATCCAGCAGCCACGCCTTGTTCGGTTGCGTATAGACGGCCAGCTCAGTGTCGCTCAGCGGCTCCCACGAGTACAGGCTGAAGAAGTTGAAGCTGCGCACCGGCGCACCGGCCACCGCCGCATAGGCCGCCTGGCGGTCGCTCATGCGCTGCGCATAGGGCACGCTGGAGCAGCCGGCGCAGCACATCCCGAGCATCCATGCGCCGGCAGAGATCAGGAATGACTTGGACATGATGCGACCCTCGATGAAGACCCTTCTGTACATACGCAGGGGGACCGTTCCGGTTGACGCCGCACGCCGTGGACCCGCTACTTCTTGCCGCCCTTGCCCTTGTCCACGGTGGCCCACTTTGCCGGATCGAAGCCGCCCACTTCGTAGACCAGGTTCTCCTTCTTCTCGCCGGCGGCCAGGGTGACGCCCATGCTGATGTTCTTCGCCTTGCGCAGCATGGCGATGAAACCCGCGTCGTCACGCATCATCAGCGCCGGCTCGCCGGTGGACGGCGCGAAGGCCTTGATCGGCACCGGCTTGCCGTCGACCGTCGCGGCGATGGTGCAATTGCCGCGGCAGACGAAGCCGGGCTTGCTGCCGTACAGGAACACGCTCTGACCCCAGCTGGTGTGCCGGCGCAGCACCAGCCGCACGCGCTCGGCGCCGGCCGGCTGGCTGTTCTCGATGGTGGCAGTGGACTGCGTGCCGCCGGCCATCGGCGCCACCTGGTACAGCCACAGCCCGGCCAGCCGGTTCTTTTCACTGGCCGCGGTGTAGCGCTGCTCGATCGCCGGCAGGGTCTGCTGCACTTCCTTCGCGGCGTCGCTGCCGGGAAACCGCTTGACGATGTCGTTGCCCATCGACACCGCCATCCCGTCGTTGCCGATGCGCAGCAGCTGGCGATAGGTATCGAGGTTGCGCGCCGCGTCGGTCGCCTGCGCCTGGGCCTGCTGTTGCTCCGCCGTCGGTGCCGGCGCAGCGCCTTGGGGCGAACAGCCGGCAAGCATCCAGGCGGCACCGAAAACCATCGCGGCATAACGGGGAAGAGCGGGATTCATCGGCGGCCTACCTGACGGGAACAGGCAGCTAGCTTGGAACGATCCGCGGTCGCCATGCAACCACAGCGCACACGCTCTCAGTCCGACGGGACGAAGCGCTCGCGCAGCGCGGCGCGGTAACGCCGGCTGCAGGGAATCTTCACGCCGTCGTGCATCTGCAGGCGCGCGTCGCCGGTCTCCAGCGGCTCGATCTCGGCGAGGTAGTCGAGGTTGACGAAATGGCTGCGGTGCACCCGCACGAAACGCGCCGGATCCAGCCGCCCCTCGATCCCGGCCATGGTCGCGCGCAGCGGATAGTCGCGCCCGCGCACGTGCAGGTTCACGTAGTTGCCCGAGGCCTGAAGCCACTCGATCTCGCTGGCGTTGAGCAGGAACTCCCGGCCCAGCTTGCGCACCAGGAAGCGCTCCGGCCGCTCCAGCGACTCCGTGGGCGGGCCCTCGTCCGGCTCGGACAGCAACCGCGCCTCGCCCTGCAGCCGCAGCAGCCACAGCCGGTACAACGTCAACGTGGCGACGATCAAGAAATACGTGCGCACGTCCTTGAGGTATTCGTAGCCCGCATTCGCCCACCAGGGGCCAAAATCGTAGTGCTGGCCGGCGGTGCCATAGGCCAGCTTGCGCAGGGCGACCATGCCTGCCACATGGGCAACGCTGAACAGCACGCTGGCCAGCAGGTGCAACGGCAGGCTGCGGTGCCAGTTATCCAGGCGAAACGGCCAGCGCCGCTCGACAACGATCACCGCCGGCAGCATGGCCAGGAACACCAGCGCACTGCTCCACTCCCATGTCCATGGCTGCCACGCCGGCTGCCCGGGGTGGTCCATCACCGAGGTCATGCTGTTGAACGTCGCGTTCAGGCTGTACAGCGCCACCCAGAAGGCGATCTCCAATGGCCGTCGCCAGCGCTGGAATTCAAGGTAATCGAAGGCGGGCTGATTCGTCATGGCGGCGATTCTACGGGTTGCGGCGCGAATTGCCCCGGCAACCTTCGTCCCTGCCAGCCCTCAGCTCGTCACTATCGACCGTCGATCAGTCACTTGGCGGGCGACGGCGTGGCGCGGGCGCTCCAGCATGGCGGCACTTTCCATGGGAGCTCCGCCATGAACCGCCGCCACGATATCGACGCGCTGCGCATCTTCGCCTTTGCCCTGCTGATCCTCTATCACGCCGGTATGCTCTATGTGGCGCCGGTCAGCGACTGGGGATTCCACCTCAAGAGCACCCATCTGGCCGAATGGCTGCAGTATCCGATGCTGTTCCTCAACCGCTGGCGGATGGAGCTGCTGTTCCTCATCTCGGGCCTGGCGGTGCACTTCATGCGCGGCAAAGGCAGCCTGCCCGGGCTGGCGTGGAAACGTACGGCGCGCCTGCTGATGCCGCTGGTGTTCGGCATGCTCGTGGTGATCCCGATCCAGCCGTATGTGCAGGGTCTGAGCGAACATGCGGTTGCACCCGGCTTCGGGGCGTTCCTGCTGCACTACTGGACGCACGGCCACAAGGACTTCGGGCTGACCTGGAACCACCTGTGGTACCTGCCCTACCTGTGGCTGTACACGATGCTGCTGCTGGCGCTGTTGCCGCTGCTGGAAGCGCCTGCCGGCAAGTGCCTGCGTGCGGGTTTTCTGAGTCTGCGTGGCAAAGCACTGCTGTTGCTGCCCGCGCTGCCGCTGTTCGTGGCCGGCATGTTGCTGAAGGGGCGCTACCCGGAGACGCACGCGCTGGTCGGCGACTGGTATGCGCACGCGGTCTACGCCACCGTGTTCCTCTACGGCTACCTGCTGGGCACTGACGGCGCGCTGTGGACCGAGCTGGCGCGCCTGCGCCGCCATTCGCTGGCGCTGGCGCTGGGCTGCTTCGCGCTGTACCTGTTTCTCGACAAGTTCGCCGCCGACCTGCTCGGCGGGCATCCGCTGGCGCCGGCCACCCTGCTCGTCGCCACCTGGCTGATCGGCTGGCTGCGCTATCTGTATTGCTGGACGGCGATCATGGCGGTGCTGGGCTGGGGCCATGCCTATCTGGATCGCCCGTTCCGCTGGCTGCCATATGCGCGCGAGGCGGTCTACCCCTGGTATGTGCTGCACCAGAGCCTGCTGTTGCTGTTCGCCTGGCAGCTGATGCCGCTGGGGCTGAGGCCAGTCACCGAACCCGCGCTGATCCTGCTCGCCACGGTCGGTGGTTGCGCGCTGCTGCATGAGTTCGTGGTCCGCCGCACGCACTGGCTGCGGCCATGCTTTGGACTCGATCCGGCGCCCGCGCGGATCCCGCCAACCGTTGCCGTCGCCCCGGGGCTGGCCGACGACCTCGCCTGAACTCGCCGTTCGACCAGGCCCGAGTCGAGGTATTCGACCCGCACGATCCGGTCGCGGCTGGCGTGCGGCCGGCATGTCGCCGACCAGTTCGAGCGGCGGCGCATCGTGCTGCTCGGGCAGATCGTGGAATGGATCGCGATCGCGGTGCTGGCGGGCCTGACTCTGGCGCACGGCATCCACGAGGTCGGCATCCTGCTGCTGGTGTTCGTGATCGGCATCGCGAAGGCGTTCGAGTTTCCGGCGCTGCAGTCGATGCTGCCGGCGCTGGTGCCGGCGGAGATTCTGCCGCGGGCGATGGCGGTGAACGCGTCGGCCGGACAGGCGGCGATGATCATGGGCCCGGCGCTGGGCGGCTTGCTGTACGTCGCCGGCCCGGGCGTGGTGTACACCGTATGCGGCGCGCTGTACCTGGTCTCGGTGATGCTGATGGCGCGGCTGCGCTACGAGCAGGCGCCGCCGAAGCGCGAGCCGGCCACGCTGAAGACACTGTTCGCCGGCGTGCATTTCATCCGCGAGCGCAAGGACGTGCTCGGCGTGATCTCGCTGGACCTGTTCGCCGTGCTGCTCGGCGGCGCCACCGCACTGCTGCCGATCTTCGCGAAGGACATCCTGCATACCGGCCCGTGGGGACTGGGTCTGCTGCGCGCGGCGCCGGCGGTCGGTGCGCTGTTGATGTCGGTATGGCTGGCGCGGCACAGCATGCAGCGGCGGCGTCGGCGCGATCATGTTTGCCTCGGTCGCCGGCTTCGGCGTGGCCACGCTGGTGTTCGCGGTGTCGACCACGTTGTGGCTGTCGCTGGCCGCGCTGTTCGCGCTGGGCGCGTTCGACATGGTCAGCATGGTGATCCGCGGCGCGCTGGTGCAGCTGGATACGCCAGACGACATGCGCGGCCGGGTCAGCGCGGTGAATGCGATCTTCATCAACACCTCCAACCAGCTCGGCGAATTCGAGTCGGGCATGCTGGCCGCGTGGCTGGGTGCGGTGGGCGCCACGGTGATCGGCGGTATCGGCACGCTGGTGGTGGTCGGCCTGTGGATGGGGATGTTCCCGAGCCTGCGCCGGCGCCAGCGGCTGCACGTGGAAGCCGTCGCGCCGGAGGCCGCGGCAGCGGATATGCTTCGACGTCGCACGAACCGTCTCCGCCTGGAACCGCCGCGTGATCACCACTTCGCCGATCGCCTTCCTCGAAGCGTTCGCCGCCCTGGCGCCGTTGCCGTACGCCGCGGCGACCGCGCGGGCGGCGTTCCTGGTCGCGCCCGCGGAATTCGCCCTGGCGGAGGAATCGGCCCGCGACAACCGCTACATGGACATGAGCCTCACCGTCGACCCGCTCAAGGCACTGGCCCAGCACAGCACGCTGGCGCGGGCGCTGCGCGCGGACGTGCCGGTGATCAGCTTCCCCGGCGATCCGGCGACGCCCGATGCGGTGTTCCCGAACAATGTGTTCGCCACCGCGCCGGGCCGGCTGGTGGTGGGCCGCATGCGCCACGCGGTGCGCCGGCGGGAGGCCGAGCGCGCCGACATCCGCGCGTTCTTCGGCGAGGTGCTGGGCTACGACGAGATCGACCTGTCCGGCTGCGACGACCTGGTCGCCGAGCTGACCGGTTCGCTGGTCATCGACCGTGCCCGCGGCATCGGCTACTGCGGCCTCAGCGAACGCTGCGACCTGGCCGGCGCCGAGGCGATGCACAAGGCGTTCGACCTGCGCCTGACCTACTGCTTCGAGCTGGCCGCGACCGAGTACCACACCAACGTGGTGCTGGCGCTGCTGGCCAGCCGCGCGGTGATCGTCGCCGCCGACGGCTTCCGCGATGCGGCGGCCGCGCAGGCAATCGCCCGCGCCTGCGGCGACCGTGCGATCTGGCTGACCCCGGCGCAGAAGCGGGCCTTCGCCGGCAATGCGATCACCTTGTCCGACGATCGCGTGTGGATGAGCGCCCGCGCCGCTGCCGCGCTCACCGACGACCAGCGCGAGGCATTGGCCGGGTATGGCTTCGCGGTCGGCACGGTGGAACTGGGCGAGATCGAGAAGGCCGGCGGCAGCCTGCGCTGCTGCGTGGGCGAGATCTACTGACATCACGCCGGTCGGACCGTACAAGCGCACCCCGCGCGCGAATTCCTTGCGTGACGTGACAAAAAAGCATCGCGCAACGGGTGCGCTCCTGCCCTGACATTCGGGAACGTCGCATGATCACCGTTCACCATCTCGACAACTCGCGCTCGCAGCGCATCCTGTGGCTGCTGGAAGAGCTCGGGGTGCCGTACGGGATCAAGCACTACCGGCGCGATCGGAAGACGCTGCTGGCACCGCCGGAGCTGCGCGCGGTGCATCCGCTGGGCAAGTCGCCGGTGATCAGCGACGGCGAGCTCACCCTGGCCGAATCCGGCGCGATCGTCGAATACCTCGCCGACCGCTACGCCGCCGGCAGGCTGATTCCCGCACACGGCACCCCGGCACGGCTGCGCTGCAACTACTGGCTGCACTACGCCGAAGGCTCGGCGATGCCGCCGTTGCTGCTGAAATTGGTGTTCCGGCGGATCGAGACGGCACCGATGCAGTTCTTCGCGCGGCCGATCGTGAAAGGCATCGCGGCCAAAGCGCAGCGCAACTTCGTCGATCCGCAGCTCAAGTTGCACCTGGACTACCTGGAACATGAGCTGGGTGACGGCGCATGGTTTGCCGGTGATGCGTTCAGCGTGGCCGATATCCAGTTGAGCTTTCCGCTGGAGGCATTCGCCGCCCGCGGTGGCCTGGACGCCGCCAGCTGCCCGCACCTGTCGGCGTTCCTGCAACGCATCCATGCCCGGCCGGCGTACCAGCGCGCGCTGCAGCGTGGCGGCGAGTACCGGCTTGGCTGAACCGGAGCCGCGCGGTCTGCCGCTGTTTACGCCCCACTCACGACGCCGCTGGCAGCCTGCAAGACCAGACGCGAAGGAGAAACCCCATGCGCAAACACGATATCGAGCGTCAGCTCCACGACACCGCCGGGCGTGCCGCCGAGCGGGCGCGTTACTACGCCGACGGCGCCAGCAGCAGCGCCCAGGATCTGCTTGAGCGTGGCCGCCGCCGCATTCGCGAACGCTTCGGCGGTCGTGGCGGCTACGGCCGCCAACTGAGTCAGACCGCGGAGGATTTCGCGGACGAGGCGAGCTATCGCTACCGCCGGCTGCGCCGGCAGGTGAATCGCCACCCGGTGGCCACGGTGGCGGTCATCGCCGGCACCATCGGAGCGTTCCTGCTGCTGCGCCGCGTGTTCGGCAGCGACGACGAGTAGACGCCGCGCATCACGAGGACGGGCCGGACGCTCGCTCCTGCGGCCCTACCGATTTCGATAGCGGAGCGGCCATTGATCGACTCGATGGCCACTTCAACCCCTACACCAAGGTGGCGGGGCGGCGCATCGGGTGCAGCGCGGGCGACGAAAACCGTTCGCAACGAAAACCCCGCCGAAGCGGGGTTTTCATTGCGTAGAGCGACCCGGTGTTTACTGGCCCAACGGGTTGGGCCGGTCCGGATCAAGCTTGTACTCCTTGATCGCGCGACTGACGTCCTTCGCGTTCACCTTGCCGTCCTTCGCCAGCGCGGCCAGTGCCGCATGCGCGATCCAGTACCGGTCGACCTCGAAGAAGTCACGCAGGTGCGCACGCGTGTCCGAGCGGCCAAAGCCGTCGGTGCCGAGCACGGTGTAGCGCATGCCGTCGGGCAGGAACGCACGGATCTGGTCGGCGTATTCGCGCACGTAGTCGGTGGCGGCGATCGCCGGACCCTGGCGCCCGTCGAGCAGGCCGGTGACGTACGGCACGCGCTGCTCGGCCTCCGGGTGCAGTCGATTCCAGCGCTCGGCGTCGAAGCCGTCGCGGCGCAACTCGATGAAGCTCGGGCACGACCAGATATCGGACTTCACGCCGAAGTCCTTCTCCAGCAGCTCGGCGGCGGCGATCACTTCGCGAAGAATCGTGCCCGAGCCGAGCAACTGCACGCGCGGCTCGCCCTTCTTCGGCTTGCCGCCATCCTTGAACAGGTACATCCCCTTGATGATGCCTTCCTCGCTGCCCACGGGCAGATCGGGATGGCTGTAGTTCTCGTTCATCACGGTGACGTAGTAGTAGATGTCCTCCTGCTCCTGCATCATCCGGCGCGTGCCGTCCTGCAGGATCACCGCGACTTCATACGAGAACGTGGGGTCATACGATTTGACGTTCGGGACCGCACCGGCCATCAGGTGCGAATGGCCATCCTCGTGCTGCAGGCCCTCGCCGTTGAGCGTGGTGCGGCCGGCGGTGCCGCCGATCAGGAAGCCGCGCGAACGCATGTCGCCGGCCGCCCAGCACAGGTCGCCGATGCGCTGGAAGCCGAACATCGAGTAGTAGATGAAGAACGGCAGCATCGCCTGGTTGCTGGTCGAGTAGCTGGTCGCCGCCGCCATCCACGACGCCATGCCGCCGGCCTCGCTGATGCCCTGCTGCAACACCTGGCCCTTCTGGTCCTCGCGGTAATACAGCAGCTGGTCGGAATCCTGCGGCTTGTACTTCTGGCCGAACGGCGCGTAGATGCCGATCTGGCGGAACATGCCTTCCATGCCGAACGTGCGCGCCTCGTCGGCGACGATCGGCACCACCCGCTCGCCCAGCTGCTTGTCGCGCAGCAACAGGTTGATGCCGCGCACCAGTGCCATCGTGGTGGAGATCTCGCGCTCGCCGGTACCCTTGGTGATCTGCTCGAACGCGGCCAGCTCCGGCGCCTTCAGCCTGGCATCGGCCTGGCGCCGGCGCTGCGGCAGGAAGCCGCCCAGCGCCTTGCGCCGCTCCAGCATGTACTGCACTTCCGGCGAATCCTTGCCCGGGTGGTAATACGGCACGTCGTGCAGCTTGTCGTCGGGGATCGGAACCTGAAAGCGGTCGCGGAAGTGGCGCACCGCGTCCTCGTCCAGCTTCTTCTGCTGGTGGGTGGGGTTCTGCGACTCGCCGGCCGCACCCATGCCGTAGCCCTTCACCGTCTTGGCCAGGATCACCGTGGGCATGCCCTTGGTGTTCATCGCTGCGTGGTAAGCCGCGTAGACCTTGTGCGGGTCGTGGCCGCCGCGGTTGAGCCGCCAGATGTCGTCGTCGCTCAGGTTGGCGACCATCTCGCGCGTCTCCGGGTATTTGCCGAAGAAGTGCTCGCGCGTATACGCGCCGCCGAACGCCTTGCACGCCTGGTATTCGCCGTCGACGGTTTCCATCATCAGCTTGCGCAGCACGCCGTTGGTGTCGCGCGCCAGCAGTGGATCCCAGTAGCTGCCCCAGACCAGCTTGATCGCGTTCCAGCCCGAACCGCGGAAGCTGCCTTCCAGTTCCTGGATGATCTTGCCGTTGCCGCGCACCGGACCGTCGAGGCGCTGCAGGTTGCAGTTGATCACGAAGATCAGGTTGTCCAGGCCCTCGCGACCGGCCAGCGAGATCGCACCGAGCGACTCCGGCTCGTCCGTCTCGCCGTCACCCAGGAAGCACCAGACCTTGCGGTCGCTCTTGGGAACCAGCCCGCGGTTTTCGAGGTACTTGAAGAACTGCGCCTGGTAGATCGCCTGGATCGGGCCGAGGCCCATCGACACCGTCGGCACTTGCCAGTAGTCCGGCATCAGCCACGGATGCGGATACGAGGACAGCGCACGGCCCTTGCCGACCACTTCCATGCGAAACAGGTCGAGCTGATCCTCGGCCAGGCGGCCTTCGAGGAACGAGCGCGCGTAGATGCCCGGGCTGGAATGGCCCTGGTAGAACACCAGATCGCCCGGATGGTCGGCGCTCTGCGCACGCCAGAAATGGTTGAAGCCCACGTCGTACAGCGTGGCGCTGGAGGCGAAGCTGGCGATGTGGCCGCCCAGCTCGCCCGGCTTGCGGTTCGCGCGCACTACCATCGCCATCGCGTTCCAGCGGATCAGCGAGCGGATACGCCACTCCATCGCCGCATCGCCGGGGCTTTTCGCTTCCTGGCTGGGCGGTATCGTGTTGACGTACTCGGTAGTCGGGTTGAACGGCAGGTAGCCACCCGAACGGCGGGTGGTATCGACCATCTTCTCCAGCAGGAAATGCGCGCGCTCGGTGCCGTCGTGATGGATCACCGCGTCGAGCGAGTCGATCCACTCCCGGGTTTCGGTGGGGTCGATGTCCTGGTTGAGGATGTCGTCGAGCTGATCCATGAAGATTCTCCGCGGCGCCGTTGCAGCGCTCATGCTTGAGGGGGTACCCGCCGCCGGGGAATTGCGGCGGGATCAACGTCCAAGTCTAGCCGTTGGGCCCGAGGGTCGCCAATGCGGATTCCATGCGGCGACGCACGGCAGCAGGGCTGCCGGCGCCGGCACGACCGCCCGGCGGACGACCGGGGGCGATCAGCCTTGCTGGCGGTTCACCGCACGGATCTGCGCCTCGACGCAGGCCACCGCGGTCATGTTCACCACCCGTCGCACGGTCGACTGCGGCATCAGGATGTGCGCCGGCTTGGCCACGCCCATCAGGATCGGCCCGATGACCACGCCGTCGCTGAGCATGCGGGTCATGTTGTAGGCGATGTTGGCCGCATCCAGGTTCGGGAACACGAACACGTTCGCCTTGCCTTCGAGCCGCGAGTTCGGGAACAGCTTTTCGCGCAGCGCCGGGGTCAGCGCCACGTCGGACTGCATCTCGCCCTCCACTTCGAGCCGCGGCGCGCGGGCGCGGATCAGCTCCAGCGCCTTGCGCATCTTCTTCGCGCCGCAGGTGTCGCGGCTGCCGAAATTGCCGCCGGACAACAGCGCGATCTTCGGCGTGATGCCGAACAGCTTCAGCCGGATCGACGCCTGCAGGGTCGCCTCGGCGATCTGCTCGGGGCACGGATCGTCCTGCACGTGGGTGTCGAGGTAGAAGAACGTGCCCTTGTCGGTGGACACCGCGGCCATCGCCGACGGCTCGACCACACCGGCGTCCAGGCCGATGATGTCGCGGATGTAGCGCAGCTTGCCTTCATACTGGCCGACCAGGCCGCAGATCATCGCGTCGGCTTCGCCGCGTTCGACCATCAGCGCGGCGATGGCGGTGGGCCGCGAGCGGATCACCGCCTTGGCCATCGACGGCGTCACGCCGCGGCGCTCCATCAGGCGGTGGTAGTGCTGCCAGTAATCGTCGAAGCGCGGGTCGTTGTTGATGTTGCAGATCTCGATGTCCACGCCGGGCCGGATGCGCAGGCCGGCGCGCCTGATGCGCTTCTCGATCACCTCCGGGCGGCCGATCAGGATGGGTTTGGCCAGGCCTTCGTCGACCACCACCTGCACCGCGCGCAGCACGGTCTCCTCCTCGCCCTCGGCGTAGACCAGCCGGCACGGATCGGCCTTGGCGCGCTCGAACACCGGCTTCATCAGCAGACCGGTGCGGAACACGAAGCTGGTCAGGCGATCGTTGTATTCGGCGAAATCGGTCATCGGCCGCGTGGCCACGCCCGAATCCATCGCCGCCTGCGCCACGGCCGGCGGCAGCTGCAGCAGCAGGCGCGGGTCGAACGGCTGCGGGATCAGATAATTCGGGCCGAAGCTCGGCGGCTTGCCGCCGTAGGCACGCGCGCTGACGTCGGACGACTCGCGCCGCGCCAGCGCGGCGATCGCCTTGACGCAGGCGATCTTCATCGCCTCGTTGATCACCGTGGCGCCCACGTCCAGCGCGCCGCGGAACAGGTACGGGAAGCACAGCGCGTTGTTGACCTGGTTCGGGTAATCCGAACGGCCGGTGGCCATGATGCAGTCCGGCCGCACCGCCTTGGCCTCTTCCGGGGTGATCTCCGGATTCGGGTTGGCCAGCGCGAAGATGATCGGCCGCTCGGCCATCGTGGCCACCATCTCCGGCTTCAGGATGCCGCCGGCGGACAGGCCGAGGAACACGTCCGCGCCCTCGACGATCTCGGCCAGCGTGCGCGCCTTGGTGTCGCGCGCGTAACGCTGCTTGTCCGGGTCCAGGTCGGTGCGCCCGCTGTGCAGCACGCCATCGCGGTCGAACGCCAGGATGTGCTCCGGCTTCACGCCCAGCGCCACCAGCATGTCGAGGCAGGAGATGCCCGCCGCACCGACACCGGTGGTGGCGATGCGGATGTCCTCGATCTTCTTGCCGACTACGATCATTGCGTTGAGCAGCGCCGCGCCGACGATGATCGCGGTGCCGTGCTGGTCGTCGTGGAACACCGGAATCTTCATCCGCTCGCGCAGTTTGCGCTCGACGATGAAGCACTCCGGCGCCTTGATGTCTTCCAGGTTGATGCCACCGAAGGTCGGCTCCAGGCTGGCGATGATGTCGACCAGCTTGTCCGGATCGTTCTCGTCGATCTCGATGTCGAACACGTCGATGCCGGCAAACTTCTGGAACAGCACGCCCTTGCCTTCCATCACCGGCTTGCTCGCCAGCGGCCCGATGTTGCCCAGGCCCAGCACGGCGGTGCCGTTGGTGATCACCGCCACCAGGTTGGAGCGCGCGGTGTACTCCGCGGCGGTGGTCGGGTCCTCGACGATCGCATCGCAGGCCGCGGCGACGCCGGGCGAATAGGCCAGCGACAGGTCGCGCTGGGTCAGCAGCGAGGTGGTCGGGGTGACCTTGATCTTGCCGGGGCGCGGCAGGCGGTGGTATTCGAGGGCGGCGAGACGCAGTTCTTCGGGAAGTGACATGGTTGCAGCTTTGCTTGAATGAATCCCGTGATGTTATCAGGGACCACATGTCGGCACGCTGTCACAGGCGCACGCCACGGCACTGTCCCTGACCATTCCGTCACATCGGCACGCTAGCGCCGGGTCACGCGTCCAGCGACAGATCGTCGGCCTGCACCTTGCCCATGTGGATGCCGTTGACGAAGACCGAGAACGCCAGCTTGCCGGCCAGTCCGTGCACATGCTGCATCCACGGCGGCAGCCAGCGCGGCGGCAGGATCGCGCCGGATTCGAAATGCGGCTGCAGCGCCACCACGTCGTGCAGGGTCAGCTTGCCGGCAAACAGATGGCGCAGCAGGTCCATCCGCCGCTGCCGCAGCGCCCAGCGGAAGAAGGTGTGCACGGTGAGCAGGCCGGACAGGTAGACGTTGTCCTTGGCGAACGCCGCGCCGCCGCCCAGCGGCACGCCGCGGAACACGCGCTGGGCCGAATGGAAGCTGTCCGCCGTGCTCTGCCCGCAGGCGCTGAAATAGTTGTAGACCTCGACGAAATCGGCGCCGCCGAGCGCCATGTCGATCGCCAGGATGCGCAGGCTGATGCGCTTGAGCCGGGTGATGTCGATCGCGCCGGACATCAGCTCGGCGAATACCGCCAGGCCTTCCTGGGTCGCGGTGACCCGCGGCGAGGTACGTGCCAGCGACGCCAGCAGCGGCTGCCGGCGGCCGTTCAATGCGGTCAGCGAATGCACGAACGCCTCGTGCGCCAGCAACTGGTGGCGGTCGTACTCGCTGAAGCTGGCGCCGCCGCGCAGGCGGATGCGGGTGGCGCCGGCGGCGGCCTTGGCGGTCAGCTCGGGGTCGACCTCGACGCCGATCGTGCCGGCGCCGAAGAATGCGTCCAGGGTGGCGGCCAGGTCGCCGCGCAAAACGTCGGCCGGCACGTTGACGCAGCTGTCGTCGGCCAGCAGGTCCGCGCCCAGCTCATCGGACAGCTCGACGAAATAGCGCGCCGCATCCAGGTTGCTGCGCTGGCTGCCGGGGATCATGTCGTCCGGACGTCCATACAGCGCAATCGACGGTGCGGTGACGCCGGCGCTGCCGACCGATTCCAGCATCTCGGCGGCGACCCGCCACGACGCGGCGGTGCGCCGCAAGTAGTCGCCCAGCGGGTCGGTCGCGGAGCCCTCCTCGCCCGCGGCCGCCTCGATCGCCGCCAGTTCGGCGCGCGCCGCGGACAGGTCCGGCCGCACGTAGCTCACCTCCGGCAAGGCGAAGCGGCCCTTGCCGTAGGCCTCGATCATGCGGCTTTCCAGCGACGCCGGCCACGCCACTGTGGGCAGGATGCGAATGCCGCGCACCGCGGCCAGCAGGCGCTGGTCAAGCGCGGCGTAATGCTGCAGTTCGGGCGCGACGGCGACGCCCGACGCGTTCATTGCGCGGCTCCGCCGGCACGACCGCACGGCCCGGGATATGACGACGACAACCGACGCATGCTGCGCTCCGCTTCGAGGATGCCGCGATACTAGATGCTTTGACGCGCGCCGTCCGCCGCCGGAGACGCCCCGGCTCAGTCCCGCACGCTCAGTCCCGCTCGCGCTGCCCGCGGTGCCCGTGTGGCCGTTCGATCGGCCGGCCGCCGCGCTGGCGCCGCAGGCGCGCCTCCAGCGTCGCCGCCTGCTCCTCGCGCTCGTCGTGCAGCTTGAGGAAGTTGCGCCAGCGCCCGTGCGCCAGCTCGCCGTTGTCCAGCGCCACCTGCACCGCGCAGCCCGGCTCGCTGCCGTGGCCGCAATCGGCGAAACGGCATTGCTCGGCCAGCGCCTCGATGTCGGCGAACAGGTCGAGGTTTTCCTCGCCGGTGAGTTTCAGCTCGCGCATGCCGGGCGTGTCGATCAGGCAGCCGCCGCTGGGCAGCTGCAGCAGCGCGCGATGCGTGGTGGTGTGGCGTCCGCGGCTGTCGTGGCCGCGTACTTCGGCAGTGGCCATGCGCGCCGTGCCGAGCAGGGTGTTGGTCAGGGTCGACTTGCCGGCACCGGACGAGCCGACCAGCACCGCGCTGTCGCCCGGCTGCAGGTACGTCGCCAGCAGCGCCACGCTGGCCGGGTCCTTGCCGTTCAGCGCGTGAACCGGCGTGCTCGCGGGCAGCCGTGCGCGCAAGGCGTCGATCTGCGCCGCGGCGTCCTCGCGCGTGTCCAGCTTGCTCAGCAGCACCACCGGCTGCGCGCCGGAATCCTCGATCAGCGACAGGTAACGCTCGATCCGCGCCGGGTTGAAGTCGCCGTCCAGCCCGGTCAGCACCAGCACGTAGTCGATATTGGTGGCGATCAGCTGGCGCTCGTAGCGCTCGCCCGCCGCGGCGCGCGACAGCACCGTGCGCCGCGCCAGCACGGTGACGATGTGCGGCGGCTTGCCTGCCTCCACCTCGACGAAGTCGCCCACCACCGGGCGCTCGGCCGGGTCGATGCCGCGCTTGAGAAAGCGCCCGTCCGGCTGCGCGCCGAACAGCGTCTCGCCGTCGTGCAGCTCGTAGCCGGCGCGATGCTGGGCCACCACCCGCGCCAGGCGCCGGCCGGCGGCAGGCAGGGCGTCGCCGCGCCAGCCGATGCGGCGCAGACGCTCGATCGTTTCGGCATCACTCATGAGGTAAGAGCCTGTTCATGATCTCCGGGTGCCACGCGCCGGGAGCTGTTTGCTCGCAGGCCAAGGAAGAGCGAGGGAGTGTACGTCCGTACACGACCGAACGATGACGCCGGCATGCGGGCAAACAGACCCGGCCCGAAGGGTTGTCGCGAGGCACCCGGAGATCATGAACAGGTTCTTAGGTCGGCACGGTCCGCTGATTATGCCTTGCCTGAAGATTGCCCGACGATGAACCGGAAACCGGCCCGGATGCCGCTCGCGCTGCATTGCACCACGCTGCTAGCATCAGCCGCCGGCGGCGCGGCCGCCTGTCGACCTCAACATACATCTCAAGGACCCCGGCGTTGACCTTCGATCACACCCAGTGCGCACCTGGCGGACGTGCGCTACGAAATCCGCGGCGCGCTGACCCGGCGCGCGCGCGAGCTGGAGGCCGCCGGCCTCGACATCATCAAGCTCAACATCGGCAACCCCGGCCGCTACGGCTTCGCGGCGCCGATGCACCTGCGCGAGGCGATCGCCAGCCATCTGCACGACAGCGAAGCCTACGGCCATGAACAGGGACTGGAAATCGCCCGCGAGGCGATCGCCGCGCAGCAGCGCGCGCGCGGCGCCCGCGGGCGTCGATCCCGAGCGCATCTTCATCGGCAACGGCGTCAGCGAGCTGATCGACCTGAGCCTGCGCGCGCTGCTGCAGGCCGGCGACGAGGTGCTGCTGCCGAGCCCGGATTACCCGTTGTGGAGCGCCGCCACCATCCTCAACGGCGGCCAGCCGCGCTACTACCGCTGCCTCGCCCGCCACGGCCACCTGCCCGATCCGGACGAGATCGAGGCGCTGATCACCCCGCGCACCCGCGCGCTGGTGCTGATCAACCCGAACAATCCCGACCGGCGCGGTGTATCCGCGCGCGCTGCTGGAGCGCTTGGTGGCGATCGCGACGCGGCACCGGCTGCTGCTGCTGTCCGACGAGATCTACGACGAGATCCTGTACGACGGCGCGATGTTCCAGCCGCTGGCCGAGGTGGCCGGCGAGTGGCCCTGCCTCAGCTTCGGCGGCCTGTCCAAGGTGCACCGCGCCTGCGGCTACCGGGTCGGCTGGATGAGCCTGTCCGGCGATCCGGCCCGCACCGCGGCCTATCGCGATGCGCTGCAACTGCTGGCCGCGCTGCGCCTGTGCGCGAACGTGACCGCGCAATGGGCGGTGCTGCCGGCGCTGCAGGATGCGCCGACGATCGGCGCGCTGACCGCCGCCGGCGGCCGCCTGCACGAGGCGCGCCGGATCGTGCTGGAAGGCGTCGCCGCCAGCGACCACCTGGAACTGGTCGCGCCGGAGGGCGCGCTGTACGCGTTCCCGCATGTGCGTGCCGACCGCATCGCCGCGTTCGACGACGAAGCCTTCGCGCTGCGGCTGCTGGAAGAGGAATCGGTGCTGGTGGTGCCCGGCAGCAGCTTCAACGTGCCGCGCAGCCGCCACTTCCGGCTGACCCTGCTGCCGCCGCCCGCGCAACTGCGCGAGGTGTTCGTGCGGATCGAGCGGGTGCTGGCGCGCATGGCGCGGGAACAGTCGCCAGCCGCCGCCGCGGTGGCCTGAGCCGTCCGGTCATGCCGCCCACCTGCCTCGCCCTCGGCGACTCCTACACCATCGGCGAAGCGGTGGCCGCCGCACGAGCGCTGGCCGGCCGTGCTGGTGCGGCGCCTGCGCCAGAGCGGCATGCCGGTCGGCGAGCCGCAGATCGTCGCCGTCACCGGCTGGACCACCGACGAACTGGCGCAGGGCATGGACGCGGCGACATTGGCGCCATCCTACGACCTGGTGACGCTGCAGATCGGCGTGAACAACCAGTACCGCGGCCGCCCGGCCGACGACTACCGCGCGCAGTTCACCGGCCTGCTGGACCGCGCGATCGTGCTGGCCGGCGGGCGCGCCGCGCGCGTGGTGGTGGCATCGATTCCCGACTGGGGCGTCACCCGCTTCGCCCGCGAGCAAGGCCGCGACCGTGCGCGGATCGCCGCCGAGCTGGACGCTTTCAACGCGCTGGCCCGCGCCGAAACCGAACGCTCAGGCGCCCGCTTCGTCGATATCACCGGCATCTCGCGCCAGCATCCCGAGCTGCTCGCCGACGACGGCCTGCATCCTTCCGCGGCGCAGTACGCCTTGTGGGTGGAGGCGATCGAGCCGGCGGCGCGCGCGGCGCTCCGCTCCCAAGAGCCTGCCCAAAGACTCTGACCGCAACCGCGCTGCAACCTGTCCGCCATCGCACGGTGACGTGGCGACCGCACACTGGCGCCCCGGGCAACCAAGGGGACCGGCCATGACCAGCTTGCACTGCCGCAGCGCCTTCATCTCCGACGTGCACCTGGGCACGCCGACTGCAAGGCCACCTACCTGCTCGACTTCCTGCGCCAGCTGCGCTGCGAGAAGCTCTACCTGGTCGGCGACATCATCGACCTGGAGGCGTTGTCCAGGCGGCACTGGTGGCATGCCGAACACAGCGCAGTGATTGCCGAAGTGCTGGAACTGGCGCGTCGCGGCGTCGACGTCATCTACATCCCCGGCAACCACGACGCGCCCATGCGCGCCCTGCACGGGCAGAACTTCGGCGGCGTGCGGATCGCGCTGGATGCGGTGCACGTGGGCGCCGATGGCCGCCGCTACCGGGTCAGCCATGGCGACGAGTTCGACCCCGAGCGACGTCGGCCGCCGCTGGATGCTGCAATTCGGCGAGGCGATGCATCGCCTGATCTGCTGGAGCAATCGCCGGCTTCACGCGATGCGGCGACGGCTGCAGCTGCCGTACCTGCCGCTGTCGATCATCCTCAAGTCGCACATCGGCAAGGCGCTGGCGTACATCCGCGCGTACGAGCAACGCGTCGCCGCCGACGCGCGCGAACGCGGCTTCGACGGCCATATCTGCGGCCACATCCATTTCGGCCACGTGCGCGAGCTGGGTGGCGTGCTCTATCTCAACGACGGCGACTGGGTCGAGCATTGCACCGCGCTGGTCGAGGACCACACCGGTGCGCTGGAACTGATCCACTGGAGCGAGCAATCCACGGCGCTGGGCCGTGCCAGCCGCGAACTGGTGTGGCCATCGCCCGCCGCCACGCTGGCGCTGGCGCCGCTGGGTGCCCGCCGGCACCACCTGGGCGAGTTGCACCGGGCCGCCTGAACCGGCGGCCTTGAAGGCCGGCAAGTCCTCCGCATATCGGACGGCGTATCATTGGTCTTCTTTGCCGGAGCTCCCCATGTCCCTCGACGCCCCCACCCGCGAACGTATCGAAACCCTGCTCAAGGACCACCGCGTGGTGCTGTTCATGAAGGGCGACCGTCAGCAGCCGATGTGCGGCTTCTCCGCCGCCGCCACCAACACGCTGAACGAGCTGCTGCCCGAGTACCACACGGTCAACGTGCTGGAGGACCCGGAAATCCGCGAGGGCATCAAGGCCTACGGCGACTGGCCGACGATCCCGCAGCTGTACGTGGAAGGCGAACTGGTCGGCGGCGCCGACATCATCCGCCAGATGTACGGCAGCGGCGAACTGCATCACGCTGTTCGGCGTCGCCGCGCCGGACCGCACGCCGCCGCGAAATCACCATCACCGACGCCGCCGCCGAGGCGATCCGCCAGGGCACCGCGAACGCGCAGGGCGTGGCGCTGCACCTGGAGATCGGCCCCGACCACAGCGCCGGCTTCCAGCTGGCGCCCGCCGGCGAACACGACATCGTGGCCCATGCGAACGGCCTCGACGTGCACTTCGACCCGGCCAGCGCACAGCGCGCCAAGGGCATCGTGATCGACTGGGTCTCCACCGTGCAGGGCGAGGGCCTCAGCCTGAAATTCCCGGGCGCGCACCGAGATCAAGCCGCTGAGCGTGCAGCAGCTGAAGCAGCGGCTGGCGGCCAACGACATCACCCTGATCGACGTGCGCCCCGCCCATGGCCGTGCCCAGGCCGCGCCGCTGGCGCAGGCGCGGGTGCTGGAAGACGAGGGTTACGAAAGCCTGGCCGGCCTGCCGAAAGACACCGCGCTGGCCTTCATCTGCCACCACGGCATCTCCAGCCGCGCCATGGCCGAGCGTTTCGCCGCCCACGGCTTCAACAATCTCTACAACGTGGAGGGTGGCATGGATGCGTGGGCGCGCGAGGTGGACGCGGGCGTGCCGCGCTACTGATCCGCACCCATGCACCACACACAAAAGCCCCACCAAAGCCGGGCTTTTGTGTGAATCCGCTCAATCCGTCTCGATCTCTTCCTCGAAGCGCAGGTGCTTCACGCTGCGCCCGTTGCGGCGTACCAGCTTGAGCGCCTCGATGCCGATCTTGATGTGCGCCTCGACGAACCGCGAGGTGATGCCGCGGTCGCTGGCCTCGGTCTTCACCCCTTCCGGAATCATCGGCTGGTCGGACACCAGCAGCAGCGCGCCGCAGGGGATCTGGTTGGCGAAGCCGGCGGCGAAGATCGTCGCGGTTTCCATGTCCACCGCCATGCAGCGGGTGCGCCGCAGGTAGTCCTTGAAGGTGTCGTCGTGTTCCCACACGCGCCGGTTGGTGGTGTACACCGTGCCGGTCCAGTAGTCGTGGCCGAGGTCGCGGATCATGGTGGAGACGGCGCGCTGCAGCTGGAACGCCGGCAGCGCCGGCACTTCCGGCGGCAGGTAGTCGTTGCTGGTGCCTTCGCCGCGGATCGCGGCGATCGGCAGCACCAGGTCGCCGAGCTGGTTCTTCTTCTTGAGGCCGCCGCACTTGCCCAGGAACAGCACGGCCTTGGGCTCGATCGCGCTGAGCAGGTCCATCACGGTGGCCGCGTTCGGGCTGCCCATGCCGAAGTTGATCAGGGTGATGCCGTCGGCGGTGGCGTTCGGCATCGGCCGGTCGCGGCCCTGCACCTCGACCCCGTGCCATTGGGCGAACAGCTCCACGTAGTGACCGAAGTTGGTCAGCAGGATGTGTTCGCCGAACTGCTCCAGCGGCGTGCCGGTATAGCGCGGCAGCCAGTTGGAGACGATTTCCTGCTTGCTTTTCATCAGATGTCGTTACCCGAATCGCGTTACCGGCGACGCCACGCCGGCGGGAGGCCAGAGACAGGTCGCGTCATCTTAGAGGCTGCTCCGGCCGCGCAAGATCGTTTGATCGGCTAAGCCACCCGGCAATCATCGGCAAACGCCGCAACCATGACTCCGTGTTATGTTTCCCCTGCCATTCATGACCGGGGGATCACGTGATGCGGATGGGTCTGGCAATCGATGCGTCCTGCGACCTTGTCGCAGGAGTTTCTGCAGAAGCACGACATCGCGGTGATGCCGATCACCGTGCGGGTGGATCGCGAAGTCTTCATGGACGACCGCCGACCCGACCGAGATCCAGCGCTTCATCGATCGTCGGCTGGGCAGCCGCAGCCATTCGGCGGAAACCGAGCCGTGCCCGGTGGAAGAGGTGCAGAAGCTGTTCCTGGACAGGCTGGTGCTGGAACAGGACTGCGTGTTCTGCCTGACCATCACCGCCACCCGCAGCCCGATCAACGAGCACGTCAACCGCGCCAGCTTCGCGATCCTCAAGAACTACCGCCAGGTGCGCGAACAGGCCGGCATCCCCGGCCCGTTCATGATGCGCGTGGTCGACACGCGCAACATCTTCGCCGGCGCCGCGCCGGCCGTGTACGAGGCGGCCCGGATGATCGCGGCCGACGAGCCGCCGGCCGCGATCCGCGAGCGCCTCACCCATATCGCCAACCACAGCTACGGCTACATGCTGCCGCGCGACCTGTATCTACCTGCGCGCCCGCGCCAAGAAGAAGAACGACCGCAGCGTCGGCCTGTTCAGCGCGATGCTCGGCACGGCGCTGGACATCAAGCCGATCCTGCGCTGCTTCCGCGGCGAAACCGGCCCGGTCGGCAAGGTGCGCGGTTTCGAGCAGGGCGCGGAGACGCTGTTCGGCTACGCCGCGCAGCGGGTGCGCGCCGGCCTGCTGGTGCCGGTGGTGTGCGTGAGCTACGGCGGCGACCTGGCCGTGCTGTCACACCTGCCCGGCTACGCCGAGACTGCGCCCGGCTTGCGAGGAGTGCGGCGTCGAGCTGATGGAAGCGCCGATGAGCATCACCGGCATGGTCAACGTGGGCGAAGGCGCGGTGACGATCGGCTTCGCCGCCGAAGAACACGAAGCCGAGTTCTGATGCTCCTGCCGACGACCATCCGCCGTTGCAACACCGCGACGACGGATGGCCGCAACTGACGAACGGGAAAACCGCTCAGAAACCGTAGTTCAGGAATCCGCCGTCCACCGCCAGCACCTGGCCGGTGATGTAGCTGGCCGCCGGCAGGCACAGGAACGCGATCGCGGCGGCCACTTCCTCCGGCTCGCCGATCCGCTTCAGCGGCGTGTGATCGAGCACTTCGTCCAGGTAGTCGGCATCGGCCAGCGCCGGCTCGGAACGCTGGGTGCGGATGTACCACGGCGCCACCGCGTTGACGCGGATGCCGTCCACCGCCCACTCGGCGGCCAGGTTGCGGGTGAGCTGGTGCAGCGCCGCCTTGCTCATGCCGTACGGCGAGCCGGTGCGCACGTGCGTGACCGCCGGATACCGAACCCACGTTGACGATCGCCGCGTTCGCGTGCTGCACCAGCTGCGGATGCGCCAGCCGGCACATCTCGAAGGCGGAGAACAGGTTCTGCTCGAAGATCGCGCGGTATTCGTCCTCGCGATAGTCGAGCGTGGCGCCGGGCTGGTTGCCGCCGGCGTTGTTGATCAGCAGCGAGACCGGTGCGCCGAGGTCGGCGATCCAGTCGAACACCGCCAGACGCTCCTCTGCCTCGGTCAGGTCCGCGCCGAACGCCAGCACCTCGACATCGGCGAATTCGTCGGCCAGCTCCACCCGCACCTGTTCGAGATAGATCCTCGTCGCGCGCCACCAGCAGCAGGTCGGCGCCGAGGCCAGCCAGTTCACGCGCGGTGGCGTAGCCGATGCCCTTGCTGGCACCGGTGATCAGGGCGGTATGGCCTTGCAGTTGCCAGGCGTCGATGCGGCTGTTCATGGACGCAGCTTAAAACGTCGGTCCCGCGCGCCTAGGGATGCGACCGGCCGATCCTTGCCTGCACCGTGCATGGCGGGACACTCGGCTCGTCACGTTCACGCGCGAGAACCGCCATGAAGACGCTGCCGATCCTGCTCTGCGTCCTTGCCCTCGGCGCCTGCTCCGGCAAGCCGCCGGAGCCCAAGGCCAAGCCGGCGGCGGACGTCGCCACGCCGTTCGACGCGCTGAAGGCGGACGAGCAGCGCGCCAAGGATGTGCAGAAGGTCGTCGACAAACAGGCCGACGAACAGCGCAAGCAGATCGAGGCGCAGGAGCAGTAACGCCCTGCCCGCTCAGCGGCGGGCGGTGCGTCAGCGCGGGCCGCACAGGCAGTCGGCGTAGATGTTCGGCGTACCCGCCTTCGCGTTGCGCAGCAGCTGCAGTTCCGGCGCCAGCGCGGGCAACTGGGCGAACCAGGCCGGCAGGCGAACGCCCCACGACTGCAGCACGTGCACGCTGGCGCTCTGGTTGAGGCCGACCAGGAACCGCTCGAAGCCGCCCATTGGCGCCTCCACGTAGCGCACCGGATAGTCCTTGCCCAACCTGGCCAGCGCGGCCGCATCGGCGACCGCCTGGTCCAGCCCGCCGAGCTGGTCGACCAGGCCGCGCTCGAGCGCCTGCTGGCCAGTCCACACGCGGCCCTGGGCGATCGCGTCGATCGCCTCGTAGCTCTTGCCGCGCGCCTTGGCCACGTTGCCGACGAAATCGCGGTAGCCCTTGTCGATGACCGCCTGGATCACCGCGCCAACCTTCGGGTCGAGCGGGCGGGTGATGTCGAACGCCCCGGCCATCGGCCCGGTGCCGACGCCGTCGCTCTGGATGCCCAGCTTGGCCAGCGTGTTCGGCACCGTGTAATACATGCCGAAGATGCCGATCGAGCCGGTGATGGTGTTCGGCTCGGCGAAGATCCGGTTCGCGTTCATCGCGATCCAGTAGCCGCCGCTGGCCGCCACGTCGCCCATCGACACCACCACCGGAATACCCGCGCTGCGGGTCAGCTCGATCTCGCGGCGGATCTGCTCGGCCGCATACACTTCACCGCCGGGCGAGTTGACCCGCAGCACCAGCGCCTTGGTCTTGCGGTCTTCACGCGCGTCGCGGATCAGCGCCGCGGTGGATTCGCCACCGATCGAGCCGGCCGCGCGCTGGCCACCGGCGATCTCGCCCTCGGCCACCACGATCGCCACGCCCGGCGCGAACACGTCGCTGTCGTGCGAGCTTGCCGCCGCGTAACGGGCGAGGTCGACCTGACGGAAGCTGTGACCTTTCCTGTCGGCCGGGACGCCTTCCTTGCGCATCATCGCGATGAGCTCGGCGCGGGTGGCGAGGCCGTCGACCAGGTGCTGGTTCAGCGCCAGCTGGGCCAGGTTGCCCTGGGTGCTGGCGATGTGCTGCGGCAGGTTGTCGATGTCGTCGCGCAGCACCGCCGGGTCCAGCTTGCGCAGCTGCGCCACTTCGGCGAGGTAGCCGTCCCACAGCCCGCCCATCCAGTAGCGGTCGGCCTGTTTCGCCTCGGCCGAGGCGTGATCGAGGATGTACGGCTCGGCCGCGCTCTTGAATTCGCCGACACGGAACAGGTGCACGTCGACGCCGAGCTTGTCGAGCAGATCCTTGTAGAACAGGCGGTAGTTGGCCAGACCGGTGATCATCACGCCACCTTGCGGATCGACCAGCAGACGGTCGGCGTGCGCGGCAAGGTAGTACTGGCCCTGGTCCAGGTTCACCGCCCACGCGATCACCGGCTTGCCCGCCGCGCGGAAGCGGTCCAGCGCCGCGCCGACCTCGCGCAGTGCGGCGAAGCCGCCGGCCTGCAGTTCGTCCGGCAGCAGCAGGATGCGGCTGATCCGCTTGTCCTTCGCTGCCGCGTCGATCGCGCCGACCAGGTCGCGCAGCTGCACCTGCTTCGGCTGCTCGCCGGACAAGCCGGCCAGCACGCGCTGCAGCGGTTCGATGCTGTACTGCTCGACCAGCTGCCCCTGCGGCTTGATCACCAGCACGCTGTCGTTCTGCACGGCGCGTTCCATCCGGCTGCCGGCGACGCCGGCGGTCAGCAGCAACAGCAGCACGAACAGCACGCTGAAGAACACCAGGTTGATGATCACCAGCCGGACCATGTTGATGCCGCGCCCGAGCCCGCGCAGGAAGGCCCAGAAACCGTTGCGGCGAGGCGGGGGCGGTGGAGCGTCATGCGAGTCAGGCATCCGGAATCGTCGGGTCAAGCGTAGCCGGTCAGGCCGGCGCGGTCATCGGCAGGGGATGGCGCCAGCGCTGTTTCCAGGCGCTGCGCCAGAAGCGGGTGAACAGCATCACGGCCGCCACGGACAGGCCGGCGATCAGCCCGATCCACATGCCGCGCGCGCCCATGCCATGGTGGAACGCCAGCCACCAGCCCACCGGCATGCCGATGATCCAGTACGCGAACAGGGTGATCGCCATCGGCACGCGGGTGTCCTTGAGGCCGCGCAGCGCGCCGTTGGCGGCGACCTGGATGCCGTCGGAAAACTGGAACAGACCGGCCAGCATGATCAGCTGCGCGGCCAGCGCGATCACCTTCGGCTCGTTCGTGTACAGCGTCGCGATGAAGTGCGGCAGGCTCAGCATCAGGCCGGCCGAAAACAGCTGGGTGACCAGGGTCAGGCCGATCCCGCAGAAGCCGGCGTAGCGCACGCCGCGCTCGTCGCCGCGGCCCACCGCATTGCCCACGCGCACGGTGATCGCCATCGCCAGGCCGAGCGGGATCATGAAGAACAGCGAGGCGATGTTGATCGCCACCTGGTGGCTGGCGATCACGTCCTCGCCCAGGGTGGCGATGATCAGCGCGGTCGCCACGAACAGCCCGGCCTCGGCCAGCAGGGTCACCGCCATCGGCAGGCCGATGTGCACCAGCTGGCCGATCCGGCGCAGGTCCGGCCACTGGAAACGGTCGAACAGGCCCAGCCCGCGATAGTTGCGCCGGAGGATCACGTAGATGCCGAACGCCAGCATCTCCAGCCACAGCATGATCGCCGTGGCCACGCCGCAGCCGTGCGCGCCCTGCGGCGGAATGCCCAGCTTGCCGAACATCAGCACGTAGCCCAGCGGCACCAGCAGCACCAGGCCGCCGAGGCTGAAGTACATCGACGGCCGGGTCAGCGACAGCCCTTCGGAGAGGCCGCGCAGCGCGAAGTAGCAGGTCAGTGCCGGCGCGCCCCAGCTGATCGCCAGCAGGAAACGCTGCACGTCGTGGCGCAGGCCCGGCGTCACCCCGATCAGTTCGATCAGCGGCTCCGCGTGGCGCACCGCGAACCACAACACCACGCCCATGCCCAGTGCCAGCCACAGCGCCTGCTGGAACACCGCGCCGACCTCGCCGCGGCGCCCGGCGCCGTCGAGCTGGGCCACCGACGGCGGCACCGCCATCATCATGCCGATGCCGCAGACGATCGCCAGCGACCAGATGCTGGCACCCACCGCCACCGCGCCGAGCACGTGCGCACTGACGTGCCCGGCCAGCACCGCGTCGATCACGTTGCTGCCGACGGCGGCCAGTTGGGCGGCGATCAACGGCAGCGCGAGACGCATGGTGGCGCGCACCTCGTGCAGCAGATGGGCGCGCTCGGGACGGAAGGGTTTCATGGGGGACAGCTGACTCCAGGGCGGCACATTCTACCTGAGCCATAGGTCACGCCCGCCCTGCGGCCGCCCTGTGCGAAGATCTCCCGCTGCCGCGAACGGGGAACTCGATGAAGCAACTGACCAGCCACGAAGGACTGCATTGCGCCAATTGCGGCGCCGCGATGCAGGGCGAGTTCTGCCACGAGTGCGGGCAGTCGATCCACAGTGTGCTGAGGCCGATGCACCACATGGTCGAGGAAACCGTCGAGACGGTGTTGCACATCGACGGCCGCATCGTGCATACGCTGCCGCCGCTGCTGCTGAAGCCCGGCTTTCTCACCCTGGAGTATTTCGGCGGCCGGCGGGTGCGCTACATCGCCCCGTTCCGGCTGATGTTCGTGCTGTGCCTGCTGTCGTTCTTTGTATTCCACCTGGCCTTCGACCAGATCACCGGCACGGTCGTCGCGAACGGCCAGCCGCTGGTGAGCATGGACAGCCGGGCGATCGAGGCGGCTGCCAGCCCGGCCGAGGTGCGCGAGGCGCTGCAGGATGAACTGGACGCCCTGCAGAGCGCCCGGGACACCGGCGTGCTGCCGCCGAACGTACTGAACCGGGCCAACGCCGATGCACAGACCCTTCGTCGGATAGCCAATCGGCGCCTTGCCGCACTCGGTGCGGCGTCCACGCCGGCCGCCTCGTCCGCCACACCGCCGCCAGCCGCGACGAAGACCGCCACCAGCGACACGAAACTGCGGGATGCCGTGGGCAAGGCGACCGAGGGCGAGTCGAAACCCGTGCGGATCAGCTGGCTGCCGGACGCGGTCAATGCGCGCCTGACTGCGCTGGCCCAGCAGGCGTACCGGAATTGGCGAGTCGTCACGCATGGCGACGCGGCGGCCAGCGCCGAAGCGAAGCAGCGAATGATCAACGGGGTCTTCAGCACGCTGCCGCCCGCCATGTTCGTGCTGATCCCGGTGTTCGCAGTCCTGCTCAAGTTGTTCTACGTGTTCCGCCGGCGGCTGTACATGGAGCATCTGATCGTGGCCCTGCACAGCCATGCCTTCATGTTCCTCTCCCTGCTGCTGATCACCGTGGTCGGCATGCTCTCGACCTGGCTGCGGCCACATGCCGCCTGGACCGGTTATGTGCTGGGTTGGATACAGGCACTTTTGATGCTGTGGGTGCCCACTTACCTGCTGCTCATGCAAAAACATGTCTACCGCCAGGGGTGGCCGATGACCCTGCTGAAATTCTGGTTTGTCGGCTGGTGCTACTTCTGGCTGCTGTTGGTCGCGCTGATGGTCGCCGCGGCGCTTGGCATGGCCCACTGAAGCCGCTTTCCGGTCGGCGAGGTGGCGGGTTTTGCACAGCGTCACGGGCCTGTCAAGGCAGCCGGGGGTAGTTTGTCAATTGTGTGAACTGTAACCGACTGCAGTTTGCAGCCCATTGAAGATAAAGGCTTTTTTTGCGTGACCAAAACCTGGTCAAGCTGTCGTGAAAGGCGCCACGACGCCCTTTGAGCCCTCCCTTCCCCGCTGCATCCACAGACTTATCCACAGCTGCTGTGGATAAGCGCAAAAACCTCCGGGGGATAGCTACTTACCCGCGACTCCTCGATTATCGGGCAGCAAGTTCACGCAACTCGATGGATGTGGCTCAGCCCACCTCGCTGCCATCGAAACGCGACCCGGCAGGCGCCGCAGTTACACTGGCCTGCCACGAGGTCGCCCATGCCCGCCGTTCTTCGCGTCGCCCTGCCGGTACCCCTGCCAACCCTGTTCGACTACCTGCCGCCTGCGGCGGGCGAGGCCGGCGTGGGCAGCCGGGTACTGGTGCCGTTCGGCCGTCACAAGCTGGTCGGCGTGGTGGTGGCGATCGACGCCGAGGCGAGCATCGGCAGCAGCCGGCTGAAGCAGGTGCTGCGGCTGCTCGACGACACCGCCCTGCTCGACGCCGAACTGATGCAGACCCTGGCCTGGGCCGCCGACTATTGGCTCGGCGCGCCGGGCGAAGCCTACGCGAACGCGCTGCCGCTGGCCTTGCGCGAAGCGAAGCCGCTGCCGCCGATCGGCGATGAATACTGGTCGCTTACCGGCGCCGGTCAAAGCGCCCACGATGCCGGCAGCCGGCGTGGCGGCAGCAAGACCTTGCTGGCATGGCTGGCCGAGGGCGCGCTGAGCGCGCAGGAGTTGACCGAGCGCCTGCCCGGCTGGCGCGACGCGGCCCGCCGGCTGGCCAGCGCCGGCCTGCTCGAACGCAGCGAACGACCACCGCTCGATCATCCGCTGCCGCCGTCGGCCGCACCGCAGCTCAACGCCGAACAGCAACAGGCGGTCGCTGCGGTCGGCGCCAGCCTTGGCGGCTACCAGCCGTTCCTGCTCGATGGGGTCACCGGCAGCGGCAAGACCGAGGTCTATCTGGCGCTGATCGAGCAGGTGCTGGCGCAAGGCAAACAAGCCCTGCTGCTGGTGCCGGAGATCGGCCTCGCTCCGCAGACCGTGCGGCGCCTGCGCGAGCGGCTCGGGGTGATCGTCGAGGTGCTGCACTCGAACCTGTCCGAAGGCGACCGCGCCCGCGCCTGGCTGCGCGCCCGCGCCGGCAGCGCGCGGGTGATCCTGGGTACCCGCTCGGCGATCTTCACGCCGCTGCCGCAAGCCGGCCTGATCATCGTGGACGAGGAACACGACAGCGCCTACAAGCAGCAGGACGGTTTCCGTTACCACGCCCGCGACCTCGCCCTGGTGCGCGCCCGCGCGCTGGGCGTGCCGGTGCTGCTGGGCTCGGGCACGCCGTCTCTGGAATCGCTGGCCAATGCCGATGCCGGCCGCTACCGCACCCTGCATCTGCGCGCCCGTCCCGGCGCGGTGCGGCCGCCGCAGGTGCAGATCATCGACATGCGCGCGCAGCGGCTGGAGCACGGCATGTCACCGGCGCTGCTGGCGGCGGTAGCCGACACCGTGGCGCGCGGCGAACAGGCGCTGGTGTTCCGCAACCGCCGCGGCTACGCGCCGGTGCTGCTGTGCCACGCCTGCGGCTGGCACGCCGGCTGCCCGCGCTGCGATCGTCCGCTGACCCTGCATGCCGGTCGGCGCCAGCTGATCTGCCATCACTGCGACTACCGCCAGCGACTGCCCGCGGCCTGCCCGACTTGCGGCGCCGGCGAGCTGAAGCCGCAGGGCCAGGGCACCGAGCGGTTGGAGGAAGCGCTGATCGCGCAGTTCCCGCAGGTGCCGGTGCTGCGCGTGGATCGCGAGACCACCCGCCGCCGCGACGCGTTCGAGGAACTGCTGGCCGCGCTCCGGGACGACCAGCCGGCGATCCTGGTCGGCACCCAGATGCTGGCCAAGGGCCACGACCTGCCGAATCTGACCCTGGTCGCGATCGTGGGCGTGGACGAGGGCCTGCACAGCGTGGATTTCCGCGCCGAAGAACGGCTGGCGCAACTGGTGGTGCAGGTGGCCGGGCGCGCCGGGCGCGCACGCAAGCCCGGCCGTGTGGTGTTGCAGACCCATCAGCCGGAGCATCCGCTGCTGCGCAGCCTGCTGGCCCACGGTTATGCCGCTGCCGCGCGCGAACTGCTCGCCGAGCGCCACCGGATCCAGTTGCCGCCGTACAGCCATCAGGTACTGCTGCGCGCCGAGGCGCCGCAACGCGAACAGGTCGATGCCTTTCTGGCCGCCGCGAGCGCCGCGTTGCCGCGCGACGATCAACTGCAGATCGCCGGGCCGATGCCCGCACCGATGCCGCTGCGGGCCGGCCGCCATCGCGGCCAGTTGCTGCTGGAGGCGACCAGCCGGCAGCGGCTGCACGCGATGCTGCGTTCGTGGCAACTGGCGCTGGCCGCGCTGCCGGCGGCACGCAAGGTGCGCTGGTCGCTGGATGTCGACCCGATCGATCTTTACTGAAGCGGCTCAGCCAGCGTCGGGTTTCGCCACCGGCTTCACCAGCCAGCTCACCGCCAGCACGCCCAGCTCGTAGAGCAGGCACATCGGCACCGCCAGCATGATCATCGAGGTGATGTCCGGCGGGGTGATGAAGGCGGCGATCGCAAACGCGCCGACGATGGCGTAGCGCCGGCTGCTGCGCAGCTTGTGCACGTCGACGATGCCCATCGCGGCGAGCACCACCACCGCTACCGGCACCTCGAAGCACAGCCCGAACGCGAAGAACATCAGCATCACGAAATCGAGGTAGTGGGTGATGTCGGTCATCATCTCCACCCCCTGCGGCGTGACCGCGGTGAGGAAGCGGAACGCCGCCGGCAACACCAGGAAATACGCGAACGCGCAACCGATGTAGAACAGCACCAGCGCCGCGGCGAGCAGCGGCCGGGCCAGCCGTTTTTCGTGCTTGTACAGGCCGGGGCTGACGAACGCCCACAACTGGTACAGGATCATCGGCATGCTGATGAACAGCGATGCGTAGAACGCGAGCTTCAGCGGGGTGACGAACGGGCTGGCGACCTCGGTGGCGATCAGGTGCGCGCCCTCGGGCAGCCGCGTCACCAGCGGCGCGGCCAGTTCGGTGTACAGGCGGTTGGCGAACGGCACCAGCGCCAGCAGCACCACCAGCACGGTGGCGCTGGCCTTGAGCAGGCGCGTGCGCAATTCGAGCAGGTGCGAGAACAGCCCTTGCTGCAGGTCGACCTCGGGATCAGGCGTGGCCATGCGGCGGTTCCTTCGGTGCCGTCGTGGCCGCGCCGGCCGTGTCGGCGAACAGGTCGCCGGTGGCGTTGTCCGGCTCGCCGGTCACCGCGATCGCTTCACCGTCCGGGGGCGCAGCATTCTGCACGTCGCGTACCTGCTGCAGCGTGGCGTCCAGCTCCGCCTGCGCCGCTTCCGCCCGCGCCGCGACCTCGCGCGCGTTGCGCTTGATCTCCTCGATCTGCAATTCGCGCTCCACTTCCGCGCGCACGTCGTCCCAGCCGCTGCGCATGCGCCGCAGCAGGGCGCCGGCGGTGCGCGCCGCGCCCGGCAGTTTCTCCGGGCCGAGCACGATCAGCGCGATGAGCGCGAGCAGCACCAGCTTGCCGAAGCTGATCTCGATCATCGCCGCAACCCGCCCGTCGCCGAGACTTACTTCGAATCGCTGGAGTCGCGCTGACTCTGCGTGCCTTTGTCAGCGGGGTTGACCGGCGGATCGGCGCGCAGGCGTTCTGCTTCTTCCTTGCGCTTGGCTTCGTCCTCGTCGCCGCTGAGGCCTTTCTTGAAGTCGCGCATGGCATTGCCGAGGTCGGAGCCGATATTGCGCAGCTTGCCGGTGCCGAACACAACCACCACCACGACCAGCAGGATTACCAGATGCCAGATGCTCATGTATTACCTCGAAAACGGACGAAACCGGAAACCCACCGCGCAGCGCGCGCCGGCCTTTCCGTATCAGCGTGAAGTGTACTCTTCGAGCCGGTCGCGGAAATTGACCACCGGCGCCGGCACATTGCTGACGCCGCCCTCGAAGATGCGCCGCGGCGTGATGCCATTGCCATACACCGCAGCGTTCGCATCATAGTCGATGCGCAGCGCCGAACCGTCCAGCGCCACCCCGGCAAACAGGCCGCGGGTGCGCGAGTAGGAATAGATCTCGGCCTTCATCTGTTCGTCGGTGGAGGCGCTGGCGGTACGCCCGACCGGGCCGGCCGCGGCGGACGCATCGGCGCCGAGGGTGAACTTGCCGTTGACGATCGAATCCACGCCGCGCTGGGTGCGGAACACCAGGATCACGTCGGTCGACGATACGCCGGCCTGGAAACCCACGCTGCCGCCGGTCATGGTGATGAAGCTGGGGTTGGACCAGGTGCCATCCGGGCTTTTCACCGAAATCAGGCCCTCGCCGCGGCGGCCGCCGAAGATGAAGCCCGCCTTGATCATGTCCGGGATCACCGCGATCGCCCGGGCGTTGCGCAGCAAGTCCTGCGGGATCGACTTGTCGGGCGCCTGCATGATGTCGTTCATCACGCGCACGGCGTTGCTGGCGCGCACCAGCGGCGGATCCTCGGCGTGCACGGCCATCGCCGGCAACAGCAGGGCCAGGCCGGTCAGCAGCAGTCGTTGCAGTGATGTCTTCAACATGGGCAACTCCACACGGGTTCAGGGGAATGGCGCGGCGCAACGCAGCCCGCCGGGCTTGTGGCAGACTCCACGGCTGGTGTAGCCATGACTGTCACGATGCCACGCAGCAACCACTATACCGGCGTTCCCGGCCATTCCGACGCGCCGTCCGCCCGTTCCGTTCAGGCAGCCGTCCTGCTGGTCAACCTGGGTACGCCGACCGCACCGACCGCGAAGGCGGTGCGCCCGTACCTGGCCGAGTTCCTGGGCGATCCGCGGGTGATCGACTACCCGCGCTGGCTGTGGTGGTTGATCCTGCACGGGGTAATCCTGCGCGTGCGGCCGCAGCGTTCGGCGCACGCCTATGCGCGAATCTGGACCGAACGTGGCTCGCCGCTGCGCTACGGCAGCGAGGCGCTGGCAACCGGCCTGCAGGCCGAGCTGGACCAGCAACGGCCCGGCACGTGGCGGGTGGCACTGGCGATGCGCTATGGCGAGCCGTCGGTGGCGCATGCGATCGGACGGCTGCAGCGCGACGGCGTGCGCCGGCTGCTGGTGCTGCCGCTGTACCCGCAGTACTCGGCCACCTCCACCGGCTCGGTGATCGACGCGGTCGCCGACGCCTTCAAGCAGCTGCGCTGGCCACCGGAGCTGCGCTTCATCAACGACTACCACGACGATCCCGGCCACATCGAGGCGTTGGCGGCCAGCATCGAGCGCTGGTGGTCGGCGAACGGCCGCGGCGAAAAACTGCTGCTGTCGTTCCACGGCATTCCCGAGCGTTACGTGCGGTTGGGCGACCCCTATCTCGACCAATCCCGGCGGACCGCGCAACTGCTGCGCGAGCGGCTGCAACTGCGCGAGGATGAGTTGCTCGTCAGCTTCCAGTCGCGGGTGGGCCGCGAGCGCTGGCTGCAGCCGTATACCGACGCCACCGTGCGCCAGCTCGCTGCCGATGGCGTGAAGAAACTCGACGTCGCCTGCCCCGGCTTCGCGGTGGACTGCCTGGAGACGCTGGAGGAAATCGCGATGCAGAATGGCGACTTCTTCACCGCCGCCGGCGGCGAGACGCTGCGCTACATCCCCGCGCTCAACGACAGCGTCGAACAGGTGGCCAGCCTCGCCGCGCTGGTGCGCCGTCACCTGCAGGGCTGGCCGGAGTCCGCGGGGTGATTGCGGCGATCGAGCAAGCCATCGCCCTGGCGCATCTCACGCTGCATGCGCAGGTGTGGGGCGACGAAGCGTTGCCGCCGCTGCTGGCGCTGCACGGCTGGCTCGACAATGCCGGCAGCTTCGCCCGGCTGGCGCCGCGGCTGGCCGCGCGCCACCGGGTGATCGCGCTGGACCTGCCCGGCCACGGCCATTCCGGCCATCTCGGCGCCGGGGCCACCTATCACTACATCGACTATGTGCAGGCGGTGCTGGCCGCCGCCGACGCGCTGCGGCTGGATCGTTACAGCTTGCTTGGCCACTCACTGGGTGCGGGCGTCGCCGCACTGGCGGCCGCCGCGCAGCCGCAGCGGATCGATCGGCTGCTGCTGATCGAAGGCCTCGGTCCGCTCGGTGACGATGGCGCAAACACCCTGCAGCGCTTCCGCGACGCCATGGCGCCGCGTGGAGATCGCCGCAAACCGTTGCGGGTGTTCTGCGACACCGCCCAGGCGATCAACGCACGCAGCATGGCCAGCGGCCTGCCGGCCGAGCTGGCGCAGCCGATCGTCGAACGTGGCCTGGTCGCGACCGACGGCGGTTGGCGCTGGCGCAGCGACCCGCGGCTGACCCGCCCCAGCGCGGTGCGCATGGCCGAGTCGCAGGTTCACGCGCTGCTGCGCGGAATCACCGCACCCACCGCCTTGCTGCTGGCGCAACCGGCCTCTCCCTACTTGCCCAGCGCCCCGATGCAGGCCCGCGCCGATTGCGTCGCGAACATCCGTGTCAGCCACCTGGCCGGCGGCCACCACCTGCATCTCGAACATCCGGCCGAAGTCACCGCGTGGATCGACGCGGCGACGTGACGCATGCCCCTCAGGGCTTCTTCAGCCCAGCACGTCGAGCCCCTGCTCGAAGCGGATATCGACCGGGATGTGCGCCTGGTCGAGCCGCTTCAGGTCGCCGGCCAGTTCGGCGTCGACGGCACCCATCTGGTCGGTGAGCTGCTTGGCGGCGTCGTAGTCGCCGTCGCCCTGGATGGTCAGCAGCTTCGCCGACAGCGCGTTCATCGCTGCGGTCATCTTGTCGAAGTCGACGCGGTAGCGGCCGCTGTTTTCGTCGCGGCTGAACGCACCCTGTTGCTTGAAGAAGTTGAAGCGCACCATGTTCGCCTTGGCGTGCGCGTCGCTGGCGCCGAAGCGCACCGAACGCAGGATGCCGGCGAGGAAGGTGACGTAGTTGTCCATCAGCTTCGATTTGTCCAGCTCGCCTTTCTCGGCCAGCTTGCTGACCATGTACAGGCCGAGGATGTCGGCCTTGCCTTCCTCGAAGCTGGAGGCCTGGTCCTTCAGCGCCTTGCGCACGGTGCCCTTGCCGCCCAATGTGTTCTTGATGCCGAGACCATGCGCCACTTCATGGAACATGGTGTTCTGGAAGAACGCGTCGAAGGTGAGGTTCCGCTGCTGGTCATCGGCGATCAGCTCCTTCGCGATCGGCAGCATGATCTTGTCGAACTTCGCCTGCATCACGTTTTCCAGCTGCAGCCGCCGCGTGCCCTTCTTCAACTGCACCTGCTCGTCGTTCGGCAGGTTGATCGCGATGGTCTTGGCGCCGACGTTGGCGTCGCCAGCGTAATAGACCGCGAAGTAGGCGTTGAGGTCGGCATCGGAACCGGGTTGCTCGGCCTTGTAGCGCTCGGGTACCGGCAGGCCGCGCTGCAGTTCGGGCAGGTACCGGGCGAAGCGCGCCAGCTTCTTGCTCCAGGCCTGGTCCTTGATCAGCACATAGGATTCATAGCTGGCCTTGTAGCCGTACAGCTGGTCCTCGTAGGTCTCGATCGGGCCGATCACGATGTCGACCGGGTTGTTCTTCATGTCCATCCAGGCGAAATCGCTGGCCTGGTAGTCGTCGCTGAGCAGCGCGTCGGCGCGCAGCGTCAGGTATTTCCTGAAGCCGGCATCCTTGCGACAGCTTGGCGGCATCGCGCAGCAGGCCGGCCGCCTTCTCCAGCTCGGCCTTGTACGCGTCGTGGTATGGCAGCGTGATCAGTTGACCCTGGGCATCGCGGCGCAGCAAGGTATACAGCGAGGTCTTGTCTTTCAGCGAAGACCGCTCGAACTCGGCCTTGTCCATGTCGGCGGGATAGAACTGCGCGCCGGCCGGGCGTGCCCCGATGCCATCGACGAACGGCTGGTCGTTGCCGAGCCGGTCCCACGGGCCGTAGTTGATCTCGACGAATTCGCGCGTGGCCGGGTCGGCGATCTTCTGCAGCAGCGCATTCTTGTCGCCCCATGCCTGCTGCCAGTAGATCGCGTTCATGCTGTCGGCCGCCTCGACCAGCAGCGCGATCATCTTCTTCTGCTTCGCGTCGAACTTCGACAGGTCGGCACTGAGTTTCACCGTGGCGTAATCGGCCAGATGCTGCCGCACGGCCGCACCGGCGCTGTCGCTGGATGCCGTCGTGCCGGTTGGCGCCGGAGCCAGTTCCTCCTTCGACACCGGCGCCGTGTTGGCGGCGTCCTGGTGGGAGGAACAGGCGGCCAGCGCCAGCAGCAAGCACGCGGATAGCAGACGTCGGACCATGGCTATTCCTTGACGAGGGGATACCCCATGGTATCGCGCCACGTCGCTTCGCCGCGCGGCCGAGCGTGTGCACTGCATCGCGATGGCGCGCCCGGGCCGGCCGGCCGGACGGCACCTCACCGGATGCACATGCCGCGCCGTCGCGGTTCGGCTATCGTGCCCTTCCCATCGCCCCGCCATGCCCATGGACCCGTCGCCGACTCCCGCTGCACCGCGCCACCGGGCCGCGCTGGCCTTCATTTACGTCACCGTGCTGCTGGACATGTTGGCGTACGGCGTCATCCTGCCGGTGCTGCCGCACCTGGTGGAACAACTGGCCGGCGGCGGCATTGCGAACGCAGCATGGTGGGTGGGCATTTTCAGCACCGTGTTCGCTATCGTGCAGTTCGTTTTCTCGCCGGTGCTGGGCGCGCTGTCGGACCGTTTCGGCCGGCGGCCGGTGATCCTGATCTCCAACCTCGGCCTCGCCGTGGATTTCGTGATGCTGGCCCTCGCACCGACGCTGTGGCTGCTGTTTGCCGCGCGCGTCCTGCTGGGCATGACTGCGGCCAGTTTCAGCGCCGCCAATGCCTACATCGCCGACATCACGCCCAAGGAAAAACGCTCGGCAGCATTCGGCCTGCTGGGCAGCGCCTTCGGCGTGGGCTTCATCGTCGGCCCGGGTCTCGGCGGGTTCCTGGGCGGCATCCACCTGCGCCTGCCATTCTGGGTCGCCGCCGTGCTGGCACTGTGCAACTTCCTCTACGGCTACTTCGTGCTGCCCGAGTCGCTGCCCAAAGAGCACCGCACGAAGCGCTTCGAACTGCACAGCGCCCAACCGTTCGGTTCATTGAAACTGCTGTTCCAGCGCCCGCAGGTGTTTCAACTGGCGATCGTGATGCTGCTGGTCTATCTCGCCCACTACGTGCTGCAGACGGTATTCGTGCTGTACGCGGATTACCGCTACGGCTGGGGGCCGCAGGCGGTCGGCTACGTGCTGATGCTGGTCGGCGCCTGCGACGGCTTTGTGCAGGCCGCGCTCACCGGCCGGCTGACGCCGCGTTTCGGCGAACGCCGCGTGCTGCTGGCCGGCATGCTGTTCGGCGTGGGCGCCTTCCTGGTGATGGGCATGGCTGGCACCGGCTGGGTGTTCCTGCTCGGTATACCGCTGCTGGCCTTGTGGGGACTATCCGGACCACCACTGCAATCGATCATGACGCAGCAGGTGGAACCATCCGAACAGGGCCGCCTGCAGGGCGCCATCACCAGCCTGGGCAGCTTCGCCGGGATCTTCGGGCCGTACCTGTTCGCGCAGGTTTTCGCGCTGTCGATCGCCCCGGCTTCGTCCATTGACCTGCCGGGTGTAGCCTTCGTGCTCGCCGCGATCCTGATGCTGGCCGGCACGCTGATCGCCGCCCGCGCCACCCGGCACCTGCCCGGCGGCAGCACGCCGAAAGTCGAGGCGGCCATGCCCATGGCCTGCCCCGACGATCTGCCGCCGATCACCAACGCCCACCCATCCACATACCCTCACCCACCACAGGAAGATCGCCCATGACCATTTCGATGTACCAGGTCGCCGTTCCCGTCTTCGTCCGCGCACTGAGCAACCTCGCCCATGTCCTGAAGAAGGGCGAGGAACACGCCAAGTCGAAGAACGTCAGCGACGAAGTTCTGCTGCAGACTCGGTTGATCCCCGACATGCTGCCGCTGATCAAGCAGATCCAGATCGCCTGCGACATGGCTACCCGCGGCACCGCCCGCCTGGCCGGCGTGGAACCGCAGAGCTTCGAGGACAACGAGACTACGCTGGAGCAGGCCTACAGCCGCATCGAGCGCTCGATCGAGTACATCAACAGCTTCAAGCCGGAGCAGATCGACGGCAGCGAGACCCGCGCGATCCAGCTGAAGATGCGCAACGGCGAGATGCATTTCGAAGGCCAGGCTTATCTGCTGCACTTCACCCTGCCGAACCTGTTCTTCCACTGCACCACCGCCTACGACATCCTGCGCGAGGCCGGCACCGACATCGGCAAGTCCGACTTCATCGGCAACGCCTGAAAAACCCGGCACGGCGGCGACCCGCACGAAGGTCGCCGCCGAATGCTCGAAACGTGATGCGCAACACATTTGGCCATCAACCACTGGCCTGAGTCCTGCTTGGAGGGGGATGACTACCTCGTCATCCCCCATCCCCGAGCAAGGCGTCATGGAACAGATCAAATGCATCATCGTCGGCGGCCCGCAGCATGGCCTGGTCCTCCGACGCCCGTGGGACCGCCGCCGCCCGGCGCAGTTGAGCGTGACCGCCGCGGACGGCGAGCCCTGCATCGCCGCCGCTCGCCGGCACGATGAAAGCATGGGCACGCGTTACCTGCTGCTGCACCCCCGTGCCACCGGCGAACAGATTCTGACCATGCTGGCGGCCTGAACTGACCCATCGCGTCACTTCGCAACGGCGCCACTCGTACGCTGGCGCCGTCGGGACAAGGCGTGACGCCGCAAGTCGGGCCGTGCTTGTCGGGTATGCGCCATCGCATCGACAATAACCGGCCGGGCCAACGCCCCTGTCGACCGACCGTTCCAGGCCCCCATGCTGCGACTGACCGACCTCAAGCTGCCGCTCGATCACAGCGAGGCCGCGCTCGGCGCCGCGATCCTCAAGCGGCTGGACATCGAAGCCGCCGCGCTCAACGGCTACACGATCGCCCGGCGCGGCTATGACGCCCGCAAGCGCGGCGCGATCATGCTGATCTATGCGCTGGACATCGACACCCCGCGCGAGGCCGAACTGCTGCGGCGCTTCGCCGACGATCAACATGTGCAGCCCACGCCGGACACCGACTACCACGTCGTCACGCGGGCACCGGCGCAACTGCCGCACCGCCCGCTGGTGGTCGGCTTCGGCCCGTGCGGCCTGTTCGCCGGGTTGATCCTGGCGCAGATGGGCTTCCGCCCGATCATCCTCGACCGCGGCAAGGAGGTACGCGAGCGCACCAAGGACACCTGGGACCTGTGGCGCAAGCGCAACCTGCACCCCGAGTCGAATGTGCAGTTCGGCGAGGGCGGCGCCGGCACGTTTTCCGACGGCAAGCTGCACAGCCAGATCCGCGACCCGCTGCACCATGGCCGCAAGGTACTGACCGAGTTCGTCAAGGCCGGCGCGCCGGAGGAAATCCTCTACGTCAGCAAGCCGCACATCGGCACGTTCCGGCTGGTGACGATGGTGGAGAACATGCGCGCCACGATCGAGTCGCTGGGCGGCGAGATCCGCTTCAGCCAGCGCGTCGACGATCTGCTGCTTGAGCCTGGCGCGGACGGCCGGCAGCAGATCCGCGGGGTGACGCTCGCCAGCGGCGAACAGATCCGCGCCGACCACGTGGTGCTGGCGCTCGGCCACAGCGCGCGCGACACGTTCGAGATGCTGCACGCACGCGGCGTCTACCTCGAAGCCAAACCCTTCTCGATCGGCTTCCGCATCGAGCATCCGCAGTCGGTGATCGACCGCGCCCGCTTCGGCCCGCAGGCGGGCCATCCGGTGCTCGGCGCGGCCGATTACAAGCTGGTGCATCACTGCGCAAAGGCGGGCGCTCGGTGTACAGCTTCTGCATGTGCCCCGGCGGCACCGTGGTCGCCGCCGCCAGCGAGCCGGGCCGCGTGGTCACCAACGGCATGAGCCAGTACTCGCGCAACGAGCGCAATGCGAATGCAGCGGTGGTGGTCGGCATCGACCCGTCCGACTTCGCGCCCTACGACGCCAGCGGCAGCCCGCTCGCCGGCATCGCGCTGCAGCGTGCACTGGAAAGCCACGCCTACGTCCTCGGCGGCGAAAACTACAGCGCACCGGCGCAACTGGTCGGCGACTTCCTTGCCGGCCGCGCCTCGCGCGAATTCGGCGACGTGCAGCCCTCGTACAAACCCGGCGTCGCGCTGGGCAACCTCGACAGCGCGCTGCCGGATTACGCGATCGCCGCGATCCGCGAGGCGTTGCCCGCGTTCGAACGGCAGATCCGCGGCTACGCCATGCACGACGCCATCCTCACCGGCGTCGAGACGCGTACCTCCTCGCCGGTGCGGATCACACGCGACGACGAGCCTGCAGAGCCTCAACACCCGCGGCCTGTACCCCGCCGGCGAAGGCGCCGGCTACGCGGGCGGCATCCTCTCGGCCGCGGTGGACGGCATCAAGGTGGCCGAGGCGGTGGCGCTGAGCATCGCCGGCAGCCGGGTTCCGGCCGGTGGTTGATTGCGCCGCGTGGCGGCCGCATCTTGATCGGGTCCGCAGCAGCCGTGCTGCCGTCTCACGATGAAGGTATCCCGATGTCCACCCCCGCCCCGCTCCGTATCGACTTCGTTTCCGACGTTTCCTGCCCCTGGTGCGCGATCGGGCTGGCTTCGCTGCAGCAGGCGCTGGCGAAGCTGGAGGGCGAGGTCAGCGCGGAGATCCACTTCCAGCCGTTCGAGCTGAATCCGCAGATGGCGCCGGAGGGCGAGGACTCCACCGAGCACCTGGTGCGCAAGTACGGCAGTTCGGCCGAGCAGATCGACGCGAACCGCGAGGCGATCCGCGACCGCGGCGCGGCGCTGGGTTTCACCTTCAACATGGATCGGCGCAGCCGCGTCTACAACACCTTCGACGCGCACCGCCTGCTGCACTGGGCCGAGCTGGAAGGCCGCCAGCTCGCACTGAAGCACGCGTTGCTGCGCGCCTACTTCACCGATGGCGAGGACGTCAGCGCGCACGACACGCTGCTGCGGCTGGCCGGCGAAGCCGGCCTCGACGTCGAACGCGCGCGACAGATCCTGGCCAGCGACGCGCTACGCCGACGAGGTGCGCGCGCAGGAGCAGTTCTTCCAGAGCCGCGGCATCCACTCGGTGCCGGCGACCATCGTCAACGGCCAGCACCTGATTGCCGGCGGGCAGCCGCCGGAGGCGTTCGAGCAGGCGTTGCGGCAGATCGCCGCCAACGCATAGGCCCGCTCACGCGTCGACGGCGCGCGGCTCCAGCCAGTGCGCGATCGGCGACGGATGGCCGAGCAGGTAGCCCTGGCCCATCTCGCAGCCCATTGCCAGCAACGCGCCGTGCTGGATCTCGGTCTCGATACCCTCGGCGATCACCTGGATGTTCAGCGCGCGGGCCAGCGCGAGGATCGCCGCCACCACCGTGGTGCTGGAGGTGTTCGCGCCCTTGTCCAGCTCATGCACGAACGCGCGGTCGATCTTCAGGATGCGCAAGCGGCAGCGAGTGCAGGTAGCTGAGCGAGGAGTAGCCGGTACCGAAATCGTCCAGCGCCGCCCCGACGCCGATCGTGCGCAGGCGCTCCAGCGTGGCGCGCACGCGCTCGGGGTTGTCCAGCAGCGCGCCTTCGGTGACCTCGACCACCAGCCGCGACGGCGGCAGGCCGGTGCGTTCCAGCAGCTGGATCAGGCGCCGGTCGAAATCCGCATGACGCAGGTGCAGCGCCGAGACGTTCACCGTCATGAAGGTGTCGGCGCGGCCGTGTTGCAGCAGCAGCTCGGCAGCTGAGTTCGAACATGCGCCAGTCGATCGGCTCGATCAGCCCGCTGTCCTCGGCGATCTTCAGGAACTCGCCCGGCCGCAGCACGCCGCGTTGCGGATGGTTCCAGCGGATCAGCGCCTCGTAGCCGACCACCTGGCCGGTACCGTCCAGTGCGCAGATCGGCTGGAAATACGGCTCGAACTGGTCGTGCAGCAGGGCCTGGCGCAGCTCGCCTTCCAGCGCCAGCACGTCGACCACGTTCTTCGCCAGCGGTCTCGTCGAACAACTCGAAGCGCTTGCGTCCCAGCTCCTTGGCGCGGTACAGCGCGATGTCGGCGTCGCGCAGCACTTCGTCGGCCGCCGCGTAGTGACCGTCGCCGATCGCGATGCCGACGCTGGCGGTCACCTGCAGCTCCTTGCCGGCGACCAGCATCGGCGTGCCCAGCGCATCCAGCACGCGCTGCGCCACGGCGGTGGCCGCCGCGCGGCAGGTCCTCCTGTTCCAGCAGGATCGCGAACTCGTCGCCGGACAACCGCGCCACCAGGTCGGGATGGCGCACGCAGCCGGCCAGCCGGGTCGCCACCTCCTTCAGTACTTCGTCGCCGGCCAGGTGGCCGAGGCTGTCGTTGATGATCTTGAAGCGGTCCACGTCCAGGTACAGCAGCGCACAGCGCTGCAGCGGCTCGCGCCGCATCGTGGCCAGCACGCGGTCGATGCGGTCGCGCAGGTAGCTGCGGTTCGGCAGCCCGGTCAGCGAGTCGTGCATGACCTGATGGCGCAACTGGTCCTGCATGCGTTCGCGCTCGGTGATTTCCTTGCGCAGCGCCAGGGTGCGTTCCTCCACCCGGTGCTCGAGCTGCTCGTAGGCGTGCTTCAGCGACTCGGCGGAACGGCGCCGGGTCAGGCTGTTGGCGATCTGCGAGGCGACGAAGCTGAGCAGTTCCTGATCGGCCGGACCGTACATCACGTCGGGCCGGTAGCTCTGCACGGCGACCAGACCGATCACCTCGTCGCCAACGGTCAGCGGCACGCCCAGCCAGCATACCGCCGGCGAACCCATGCGCCCCGGCGCGATCTCGCCGCGGCGCTCAAGCTGCTCGATATCCGCGTTGTCGGCACGCAGTGCAGTGCCACGGCGCAGCACGTACTCGCTGAGGCCGCGGCCCAGCGGACGCTCGGCTGGCGGCAGCCTCACGGCATCCACCGCATAGGGAAAGGTCAGGCGCTGGCGATCGTCGGAAAGCAGCGCGATGAAGAAATTCTCCGCGTTCAGCAGCTCGCCGACCACCGCATGCACGCGCCGGTAGAACGCGCCCTGGCCGATGTCCGCGGTGGCCAGCTCGGCGAGCTGGAACAGCGCCGCCTGCAGATGCTCGGCGCGCTGCCGTTCGACGATTTCCTGCTGCAGGCCGCGGTTCGCCTCTGCCAGCTGCAAGGTGCGCAACTGCACGCGCTGCTCCAGCTCTTCCTTGCCCTGCTTGCGCTCCAGCGCGGTGAGGATATGGCTGCCGACGAACTCCAGCAGGGCTAGATCCTCGTCGGTGAAGCCGATGTCCGGGCGGTAGCTCTGCACCACCAGCGCGCCACACGGCTGGCCATCGCGCAGCATCGGCACGCCGAGCCAGTCATGGCTGTCCGGGCCGATCAGCGTCACCGGCCCGGTCACCTGGCTGCGCAGCTCCTCGGCGTCGCCCATGCGGGCCTTGCCATCGCAGATCACGTACCAGGTCAGCGAGTACTCGATCGCGCTCAACGGCAGGTCACGGCCAACCTCGAACAGGGGTGGTGATCCTCGACATCGACGAAATACAGGAAGCGGATCGTGTCAACGCGCGGCGTCGTGCAGCACGATGAAGAAATTTTCGGCGTACATCAGCGTGCTGACGATAGCGTGGATGCCGCGCAGCATGTCCGGCATGTCGCGCTCGGAACCGGCCAGGTCGGAGATCGCGAACAGCGCACGCTGCAGGCTCTCCGAACGCTCGAGTTGCTCGTGCGAATCCTGCAGTTCGGCCCACTCCAGCGCACGCCGCAGGTGCTGGCCGGCCAGTTGCAGCGGGGCCTCCAGCTCGGCGAAGAAACCGTCGTCGACATGCCCGGCCTGCAATTGCAGCAGCAACACGGCCGGTTCGGGCTGCGCGCACAGGCGGATCGCCACGCGCTGCCGGTCCGGGTGCCAGTGCGGACCGTCCGTGCGGCTGGCGGCGGCCAGCCACGGCCCATCGGCCGCCGCGAACGGCGCGGGCAGCCCATCGGGCCCGCTTGCCGCACCATCCAGTCCCCACAACACGCTGGCCGCGACGCAGCCCGGCCGGGCCTGCGCCAGCGCCGTGATCGCCTCGGCCACCTCTTCCGGCGCGTGTGCGACGATCAGCCGGGCCAGCCAGCTCAGCTGCAACGTTCCGTCATGCGGCGTCGACCCCACAACATCGGCACGCTTCATCGATGGAGTTCCCCCAAGCCCGGCCCGCCAACGTCGATAGGCCAGCCCACCCTTCGAAACGATGCAACAACGCTGGCGCCGGACAGTGCAGAGCCTGCCCTCATGTGGGCGAACGCGCAATACCGATAAACTGCCTGACTGCATCGGCAGCTGCGCTATCCGTCAGCCGCTGCCATGTTTCGTGCGTCATCCGCATCACAGGTCCCGTTCCGCCCATGCTCGCCGACACCACCAAAGACGCCATCCGCGCCGCCTACGCACGCCTGAAGGACGGGTTGCCGGGCTTCCGCGCGCGCGCCTCGCAGGGCCGCATGATCGCCGAGGTGGCCAAGGCGTTCAGCCATACCGGCGGCGTGGCGGTGATCGAGGCGCCCACCGGCACCGGCAAGTCGATGGCCTACCTGATCGCCGGCGTCGAAGTGGCGCGCTTCCAGAAGAAGAAGCTGCTGATCGCCACCGCCACCGTGGCGTTGCAGGAGCAGCTGGTGCAGCGCGACATCCCGCTGTACCTGCAGGCTCAACGGCATCGAGGCCAAGGTGGCGCTGGCCAAGGGCCGCGGCCGCTACCTGTGCCCGCGCAACCTGATGATGGCGGCGAACAGCATCAATGACACCGCGCAGATGGGCCTGGCCGGCTTCGATGCCGACCTGGTGCTGTGGACGAAGCCACCGCAGGCGCGCGACAAGCAGGCGCTGGCGAAACTGCGCAGCGCGTTCGACCGCAACGAATGGAACGGCGACATGGACAGCGCGCCGGAGCCGGTCAGCGACCTGCTGCGACCGATGATCACCACCAGCGCCGGCGGCTGCACCAACCGCAAGTGCGGCCAGTTCATGATCTGCCCGTTCTTCGCCGCGCGCCGCGCGGTCGACGACGCCGAGATCATCGTGGCGAACCAGGACCTGGTGCTGGCCGACCTCACCATGCCCGGCGAGGACGAGGGCGGCGGTGTTCCGGCATGGGGCGGCGTGATCCTGCCGCGGCCGGACGAGACGCTGTACATCTTCGACGAAGGCCACCACGTGCCGGGCAAGGCGATCGACCGCGGCGCCGCCGAGGTCTACATGACCGCCACGGTGCGCCAGCTGAGCCGGCTCGGCCGGCAGGTGCACGCGGCGTATTCGCTGACCGACAAGGAAACCCTGGGCAAGCTCACGCTGGATGCCGGCGACGCCAAGCTGCAGGAACTCAGCGACGCACTGGAGGAACTGGAAAAGGAAATCCGCCTCGGCTGGCTGCCCGATCCGGCGGAGACCGAGCCGATGTACCGCGGCTCGCTGGGCCAGCTGCCCGAGCCGTGGGTGGAGCACGCACGCGGGCTCAGTCTGCTCACCGGCGAGGTGCAGCGCTGGCTCGGCGCGGTGCGCCGCGCGGTGGTCGAGATGACCGACGGCGGACCGACCCAGGAAGCGCTGTCGCGCGAGCTGGGCATCGCGCTGGAACGCATCGGCAAGCAGGCCAGTTGCTGGCGCGCATGGTCCAGCGATGATCCCGACGACGCGCCGCCGCTGGCGCGCTGGGTCACCCTGGGCGGCGACCAGCAGCTGGTCTGCCACGCCTCGGCGGTATCCGCCGCCGGCCTGCTGCGCAGCGTGCTGTGGGGCAACGCCAGCGGCGTGCTGATGACCTCGGCCACCTTGAGCGCGGGCGGCAACTTCCGCGGCTTCGCCGATGCGGTGGGCCTGCCCGACGACGCGGTGACCCTGAGCCTGCCCTCGCCGTTCGACCTTGCCGCACAGGCACGACTCGAAGTGCCGGCGATGCGTACCCTGCCGGACGCCCGCGAGGCGCACGCCGAGGAGATCAGCGAGTGGCTGGCCGACAACCTCGACTGGGACGCCGGCAACCTGGTGCTGTTCACTTCGCGCGCGAAACTCGACCGCGTGCTGCAGAAGCTGCCGATCGCGCAGGTGCGCAAGGTGCGCGCGCAAGGCTCGCTGGGCAAGTCGCAGCTGGTCGCCGATCACTGCGCCGACATCGAGGCCGGCAAGGGCAGCACGCTGTTCGGCCTGGCCTCGTTCGGCGAAGGCCTCGACCTGCCGGGCAAGCTGTGCGAGACGGTGGTGATCACCCAGTTACCGTTCGCGGTGCCGACCGACCCGGTCGGCGCCACCTATGCCGAGTGGCTGGAATCGCGCGGGCGCAATCCGTTCATCGAGGTCAGCATCCCCGAAGCCACCCGCCTGCTGACCCAGTACTGCGGCCGGCTGATCCGCAACGAGACCGATCGCGGTCGCATCGTGCTGCTGGACCGCCGCGTGGTCACCAAGCGCTACGGCAGCGGCATGCTGAAGGCGCTGCCGCCGTTCCAGCGCATCATCGAGAGAACCGCATGATCATCCGCCTGGCCGACTGCCCGCCGCAGCCGTGGAAGAACGGCCTGGGCCGTACCCGCGAAATAGCCGTGCAGCCGTCCGCGGCCGGCATGGACGATTTCCTGTGGCGGGTGAGCATCGCCGAGGTCGACAGCGCGGCGCCATTCTCCCGCTTTCCCGGCATCGACCGGCAGATCGCGCTGCTCGACGGCAACGGCTTCACGATGACGCTGGACGACGGCCGCGTGCATGCGCTGACCACGCCGTTCGAGCCGTTCGCGTTCGCCGGCGAGGCGAGGGTAGAGGTGGCGCTCGCGGACGGCCCGACGCGCGATTTCAACCTGATGGTGCGGCGTGCGAGGGCAAGCGGCGAGGTTCAGGTGTGGCGCGAACCGACAACGCGGACAACCGATCCGGCGACCGTTCTGGTGTTCTGCGCCCGTGGCGTGATCGACACCGCCGACGGCCAGCTGCACGCCGGCGACGCCTGGCGTCCGCCGCCGCATTCGGTCGACCCGGTCACGCTGCGCGATGGCGCGCTGGCGCTGGTCGTGCGGATCGAGCCACGCGCCGGCTGATCGGCCGCCGTGGCCGCCTATACTCGGACCCACCCCACTCAGTGAGGTGAACTTCATGTCCGTGCTGATTCTCGGCCTGCTGATCTTTCTCGGCGTGCATTCGCTGCGCCTGTTTGCCGACGGCTGGCGCAACCGGCAGCTGGCGCGGCTGGGCGAGAGACGCTGGAAAGGCTTGTATGCGTTGGTGTCGCTGATCGGCTTCGTGCTGATGGTATGGGGCTTCTGCCTGGCACGGCAGCAGCCGACCCTGCTGTACGTGCCGCCGCTGGCACTGCGCCACCTCAATGCCCTGTTCACCCTTATCGCGTTCGTGCTGGTGGCCGCCGCCTATGTTCCGCGCAACCATCTCAAGGCGAAGTTCGGCCACCCGATGCTGCTGGGCGTGAAGACGTGGGCATTCGGCCACCTGCTGGCTACCGGCATGCTGCACGACGTGGTGTTGTTCGGCGCCTTCCTGCTGTGGGCGATGGCGTTGTTCATCGTGTCGCGTCGACGCGACCGGCTGGCCGGCACCGTCTACCCGGCGGGCACGCTGAAAGGCGACGTGCTGGCCGTGGTGATCGGCGTCGCGGCCTGGGCCGCGTTCGCGCTATGGCTGCACCTGCGGCTGATCGGGGTGAACCCGCTGATGTGAGGGGTGGCGAGAGTCATCTACGCAGCCACGGCGGCCTGCGCTAGAGTGGCTGCGTCTTCCACCCGCGAGGGACCACACATGGCTGCCTTCCTGCTCTGGCTGTTGCTGCTGGTGTTCTGCTGGCCGCTCGCGCTGCTGGCGCTGGTGCTGTACCCGATCGTGTGGCTGCTGTTGTTGCCGCTGCGCCTGGTCGGCATCACCGTGAGTGCCGTATTCGCCTTCCTCGGCGCCCTGCTGATGCTGCCGGCGCGCGTACTGCGCGGCCATCCGGCCTGAGCCGGAGGCAGGCGTGGTGAAGCCGCACTCGCCCTCGTGCGAGCGCAATCGCGAACCGATCCTCGATGTGCTGCGCGAATACTTCGCCGATCGCCGACGCGTGCTGGAGATCGGCAGCGGCACCGGCCAGCATGCGGCGCACTTCGCCGCGGCGCTGCCGCAGCTGACCTGGCAAAGCTCCGACCGCGCGGAAAACCTGCCCGGCATCCGGGCCTGGCTGGACGAGGCGGCGCTGCCGAACACGCCGGCGCCACTGGAACTGGACGTCAGCGGCAGCTGGCCGAACGGGTCGTTCGACGCGATGTTCAGCGCCAACACCCTGCACATCATGGCGTGGCCCGAGGTGCAACGGCTGTTCGCACAATTGCCCGCCGATCACCACGCCCGATGCCTGCTGATCGTCTACGGCCCGTTCAATTACCAGGGCCGCTACAGCAGCGACAGCAATGCCGCGTTCGACGAATGGCTGCAGGCACGCGGTGCACACATGGCGATCCGCGACGCCGAAGCCGTCGATGCCCTGGCCGACGCCGCCGGCTTCCGCCTGCTCGCCGACATCGCGATGCCGGCCAACAATCGCTGCCGCGTGTGGCGCCGCACCCGGACTGAGCTGACCCGTCTGCACAAATCGCCGAACCGGGTACAAAGGCAGCATGAAGTCGATCGACACGCTGACCCCCTGTCCCTGCGGCAATCCGGCCGGTTACGGCCAATGCTGCGGACCACTGCACGACGGTGCCATCGCCGCCACGGCCGGCCAACTGATGCGCTCGCGCTACAGCGCCTACGTGCTCAGGCGCGAGGACTATCTGCTGGCCAGCTGGCACGCCGACACCCGGCCGGCCTCGCTGCGATTGGCCGCGCAGCAACCGCCGCCGACCTGGCTGGGACTGGACGTCCGGCGCGAACAGGTGCTCGACGACGACCACGCCACGGTCGAATTCGTCGCCCGCTACCGCCTCGGCGGTGGCCGTGCGCAGCGCCAGCACGAGACCAGCCGCTTCGCGCGTGTGGACGGTCGCTGGTATTACGTCGACGGCGAACTCGAAGAGCTGACACTCAGAAACCCTGCACACCGGCCGCATGCAGGCGCGCGGCCTGCGCACGCACCTCGGGACAGTTGAAGAAATCGACCAGCTGGGTTGCGCGCCCGACGCCGATGCTATCCAGTGTCTGCCAATCGCGCGCTTCGCGTGCGCTCAGTGCCGCCCAGTCGGACAGACCGGCCGCCACGCTGGCCGGCACGCCGAGCGCCAGCAGCCAGCGCGCGAACGGACGATCGCGGGCAGCGGCAAAGCTGCGTGCCAGCGCCGCCGCGCGGTTCGCGCCGAGGCCGGGCACGGCTGCCAGTTGTGTCGGGCGTCAGGCTCATCCAGTCCAGCAGGTGATGGACCAGCCCGGCATCGATCAAGGCCTGCCAGGTATCCGCACCGAGCCCGTCCAATTGCAAGCCCCGCCTGCCGCCCAGCCACACCAGCCGCGCGCGGAACTGCTGCTCGCAACCGGGCGTGGCCTGCCAGCAGCTCAACGCGGCCGTGCGCCTGCGGATCGGGCGGCATTACGGGCGCGCGTTGTTGCGTGCGCCATACCACCGACTGCAGGCGCGGAATGGTCAGCCCGGCGAGAACCACCTCGACCTGGTCGCCGGGACGGATGTCGAGCTGCCGCCAGCGTTGCAGCGAACCCACGCTGACCCGCTGCACGCGATGGTCGTCCAGTTGCACCGGCACCAGTTCCAGCACGGGCGTGATGCGGCCGCTGCGGCCGACCGTGAACTCCACCGCGCGCACCTCGGCCAGCGCCGACGCGGCCGGATACTTCCATGCCACCGCCCAGTCCGGCGGCGCTGCCTGCCAGGTCGCGGCCGGCGGCCGGTGGCCCTGGCGCAGCACCGTGCCATCGGCGGCAAACGGCATGGCGTGGCGATACCACCGCTCCCGCCAGCGCTTCACGTCATCCAGCGTCGCGACTGGCTGCGTATGCACCACGCTGTCGGCCAGGCCCATCGCCGCGAGTCCGGCCAGCCGCGCCGGCATGTCGGCCGGCCCGCTGGGCCAGTCCCACACGAACAAGCCGATCTTCGCTGCGGTGTCGGCGTCCAGCGCGGTGCGCGCCAGCGCACCGGCCACCGCGGAGCGGGCATTGACGCCTCCTCGGTCGGCCTGCACATGGCCGGGCACACGCCAGTACAGTTCACCTTGCAGTACCACCCGCGCCGGCGCGCGGGGCAGACGCTTCGGAATCGCGTCGATCGCCTGCGCCAGTGCCGTCCAGTCCGAGCCTTGCACGCCATCGCCGCGGCTGGTCGCCTGGTGCAATTGGCCGTCCATATACAGCAAGGTGACCGCCACGCCATCGACCTTCGGCTGCACCCACAGGTCGTCGCCGCCACGCACGTGCATCCATGCGCCGATCGCTGCGGCATCCGTCAGCTTGGCCAGGCCGGTCTGTGCCACCGGCGACCGTATCCGGCCGCCGGCGTCGGCGAGATGCGCCAGCGGCGCCGGTGCTTGTGCGGGGAAACAGCGCTGCCATGCAACAAGGCGCTGCGTGGCCTGGTCGTACACCGCATCGTCGACCGGCGACTGGCCGCCGGCCCGATAGGCGCGGTTCCAGCCATCCAGCCGATCATGCAGCGCGGCCAGCTCCTGTCGCGCCTGCGCCGGCGACCAGTCCGGACAGTCGGCCGCTCGCGCCACGCCGGCGACAGACAGCGTGATGCCGACAACCCACGAAAACCATTCCTTGCGCATGTGCCGTGCCGTTCCATGGACCTGGCGACAGGCTAGCCAGCGCCCGTTTACGCGGGCAGCCGACGATGCCGATCGCCTGCGTAGGCGCCGGGCTAGCGGTGCCGGGAGATATCCCCGAAGCGCAACCTCGTCTCGCCGTCGAAGCGACCGTTCGGGCCGAAGCGCCGCTCCACGATCACCCCTGCACTGTGGCGATCGATCGCCACCACGGTGCTGGCGCGGGTGCCGTATTGCTCGCCGCGGATAAAAGCGGATGACAGCCAGCGTTCGCGTTCCAGCCCCACCCCGGTGTCCGGCAACTGCGTATCCGGCGCCTGCCGTTCGTCGGCGAGCACCTCGAACAACGGCACGAAATCACTGTCGTCGCCGGCATCGATCCATTGCTGCAGGCACCGCATCAGCGCGCGTGTCTTCGGCCACGGCGTGTTGAAGTCGGCATTCGACAGACCGTGCACGCCGGGCGTCACCGCCTGTGCGCGCGGCTCGGGCCGGTTGCCCAGGTAGAACGCCGCCTGCGCATCGAAGGTGAGCAGGTTGAACGGGCGGTAATCTGCCGCCGTGCTCAAAAGCTGCTGCGCGTGGACGGTGGCGTCCGCGCGGCCGCCCAGGTAATCGGTGGCCAGCAGACCGCGCGAGGCACCGAGCTGCGGATCGCGCGGATCGCGCACATTGGTCACCACGCAACAACGCCCGCCATCGGCGACGCCGAGCCAGGTGCCCCCAGCCTCGAGGTCGCGCCCGCCAATGATCGGCGCACCGTCCCAGCGCGCCAGCGCGGCGCTCGGACGCGCATGGAATTCGTCGCGGTTGCCGGCAAGCAGCAATCGCCAGCGTGGGTGCGCATTCCAGGCAAAGGCGATCAGGCACATTGCAGCGGCTCAGGCCACACAGGCCACCGCAGCCACGACCCGCTTGCCGAGCATCCGGACGGTCGAGGCCGCTGCCTGGCGTCCGTCATGCACCGCGCGCACCACCAGGTCCGCCCCGCGCATGTTGTCGCCAGCGGAGCGCGGATCGTTTTTGCGCAGAGCGGCTCCGACCAGAACACGATTGCAGCGGCGCCTCAAAATAGTTGTTTGGACGGCTAAACTTTCATCTTCCAGCACAGCAGGCCGCGGCCTTACCGGCGGCGAAAAAAGGAGGCGCCCCGGATTCCCGGAGCGCCGCCTCGAACCACGCCTTGCTGCTGGAACAGCCGGCCAACCAGTGGCTACAACTTGACCTTCACACCCAGGTTGTAGAAACGCCCCACCAGGTTGGCCTGCGACCAGGTCGGGTTGTAGTTGGAACCCGCCCCGGCGTAGTTCGACGGATCGAACGGCGGCTTCCTGTCGAACGCGTTCATGATCGAACCGGTGATGCTGATGTGATCGTTGATCGCGTAACTGCCGGTCAGATCGAAGTCGTAGGTCGGGCCCACGCGGCAACTCGACGGGAAGTTCAAACCGTTATCCGGCCGGGTCGACAGGCAGTCGCCGTCGAACAGGCCCAGCACGCCCACGTCCGCTGCGATGTTCTTGTAGCTGCTGGTGAAGTACAGCGTGCCGGTGACCGTCAGCGGTCCGTACATCAGCGTATTCGCCCACGAAGCGCGGGTGCGCGGCGTTCCGGCACCCGACGACAGGTTGTACGGGCCCTGGGTGCCCACGTAGCTCTGGTCCGTGCCGTCGGGGAACCTGACCTTCCACTGGAAGATCTGGGTGCCGGTCAGCTCGCTGATGTAGTGCAGGTTGTCGCTGAAGTCGAAGTGGGCCTGCACGTCCAGGTCGACGCCCGTGGTCTTCAGCGCTTGCGCGTTGAGGTACGAGCCGATCAGCTCGTTCGGACGCGGCTGGAGACCCGGATGGTCCGGATCCGGCAGGTCGGGAGTCACGGTCACCCCCGGTGCCTGCGGCGTGCCGGCGTAGTAGTTGGCCAGCGCCGACGAGGTATCGGCCTGCACGATGAGGTTGGACTTCTTGATGTTGTAGTAGTCGACCGAGACGTTCAGCCAGCTGAGCGGCTGCAGCACTACGCCCAACGTGAAGCTCTTGGACTTCTCCGGCTTGATGTTCTTGTTGGCCAGAGTGAACTCCGACAGACCGTACGGAATGGTCACGTACGGACTGCCGCCGTGCAGCGCCTGGAACGCCGATGGCGGCGTGTAGGTGATGAAGCCCTGCGCGGAACTCGATCCGTTCTCGGCGAAGGACGGCGCGCGGAAGCCCTTGGACCAGGTGCCGCGCAAGGCGATCCAGTCGAATGGCTTGAACTTGACGCCGATCTTCGGCGAGAAGTTGTTGCCGGCGTCGGTGTAGTGGTCGTAGCGACCCGAGGCATCGAGCTCCAGCGACTGCAGCAGCGGAAAGTCGAACTCGGCGAAGGCGCCGCTCACGTCGCGACTGCCCTTGGTCTGCGCATTGCCCAACCCCTGGAACTGGAAGTTCGGATTCAGGGTGGGGTCGTTCTGCGCCTCATGGCGGAATTGGGCGCCAACGGCCAGGCCCATCGGGCCGCCCGGCAGATCCCACAGCGAGCGGCTGGCACTCAGATCCAGCGAGTCCATGTCGGTGGTTGAGGTCTTGTCGTAGCCCGGCGCCACGGAGGCACGCACGGCAGCGGAGTTGGCCGACGGGTTGACGAAGTTGTAGGTGCCGTTGGCCACCGCATCGAGCAGGGGCTGATAACTGAGGAAGCCGTACTGGGTGGTATTCAGCCAGGCATGGTTGAGCACCAGGGCGGCGTTCCAGTTCCAATCGGCGAACGCGCCGCTGACATTGCCCACGATGCGGGCGTTGTGGTTGTTGTAGTTGAAGCCGGATGGAATGTCGCCGAAGACGTAGCTGATGCGCGCCGGCACCGCGAACGGATTGGACGGATTGCCCACCGGCAGGGTGATACCGCTCAGGTTGTGCGGCGTGCTGTTCTGGATCGTACGCGGCGCACCGGGTGCCCAGGTCTTTGCCTCCATGTAGCTGGCGTCCATATAGGCGGTGGTGGTGTCGCCCAGCTTGATGGTGAAACGGCCGGACACGCCGCCCTGTTCCATCGCCGGCTGCAGTTGGCCATACAGATTGACGGAGTCGTAACGGCAGTAGCTGCCGGTGGCGTCGGTGATCATCGGGCCCGAGGTGCAGGCGCTCAGCGGCTGCCACAGCGAACCGGCGGCATCCGGCCTGATCGCACCGTTGGTGCCGCCGTTGCGGGCCGCCGGACCACCCAGGCCCGGACCACCCAGCGAGCTCAGGTCGGCCGTGTTGAACGGGAAGCCGCGCTGGCGGGTCCAGATGGGGTTGTCTTTCTGGTACTGCACGCTCAGGTAGCCGTTGTAGCGATCCTTGTCCAGGTCGCCGCCGCCAGCCAGCAACGTGGCCTTGCGGGTGAAGCCGCCGCCGTGCTGCGAGGTGCCCACGGTGGCGGTGGCTTCGACGCCCTTGAAGCTCGGCCGCATGATGATGTTGACCACGCCGGCGATCGCGTCGGCGCCGTACAGCGACGAGGCGCCGTCCTTCAGCACCTCGATGCGCTCGACCGCGGCGAGCGGAATGGTGTTCAGGTCGGCGAAGGTACGTTGGCCGTCATCGGCCACCGGATAGTTGGTGACGCGGTGACCGTCGATCAGCACCAGGGTGGAGTTCACGGTAAGGCCGCGCAGGGCGACGCCCGACGCACCGGCCGCAAAACCATTCGCGAACGCATTCGGGATCGAGCCGCTGTTGTCGGCCGAGATCGCGCGCACCACGTCGGACACCGTGGTGAGGCCGCTGCGCTGGATCTGCGCGGCGGTGATCGTGGTCACCGGCGAGGGGGTTTCCAGGTCGATGCGCGGGATCGCCGAACCGGTCACCGTGATGGTCTGCAGGTTCTGCACGTTCTGACCGCTCGGCGCTGGCGGATTCTGCGTACTACTTGCCGGGGTTTGCGGCGTGGTCTGTGCCTGCGGTGTCTCGGTGGTCTGTGCGCTTTGCGCCAAGGCGGCAGCTATCGGGGACAGGGCCAAACCCGCCAGCGAAATGACAAGCGTGCGTTTCATGAACATACCCTCCACTTGCGGAGCAATCATTTGGTGGCGCTCGGTCTTGGTCGGGCAATGGGGAAGCAGGCGATTGGGGTGGGGGAGCCGGCTTCATCAGCCGCGAAAGGCCACGAGCGTGTGGAAGGCCTCTTCGCAATTGCGGTTTATCACTCTCATAACATCTACACAAGTACATAATTAATCGAAAGTTTTTACATATTCAGGGGGAATGGATGATCTTGCGATCGACCATCGCAACATCAGTGCAAAAGTGACTCTCGGGCAAGCACTCAACCCGATTGGTGGTCGTGAACCGTCGCAAATAAATGCCTGTCCCATGAACACAACGATCGTGGAAATCAGAAACTCCTCTTGTCTCGCTCCCGCTACCGCGCTCGGGGATAATCGACGCATGCCCAAGTCCGAACGCTTCCTTCACCCTTCCTTTAGCCGCCTGATCAGCATCGGGCTCCTGATTGCCCTGCTCATGACCCCGGCAATGGCCCGCCAGGATGGCAAGAGCAAGAGCGAGCAGGCCGCGACGAAGCAGAAGCTGGCCGAGCTCAATCAAAAGATGGAAGCGCTGGCAAAACAGCAGGCGGATACCTCCGTTCGGCGCGACAGCCTCAACGCCGAACTGGCCAAACAGGCCAACGCACTGGCCAGTGCGGCGCGCGCGGTACGCCAGACCGATGCCGAGCTGGCGGCCAAGCAGGAACAGCTGGGTCAACTGCAGCAACAGCGCACCGCCCTGAAGCAGACGCTGGACAGCCAGCGCGCCGCGATCGCCGATCTGCTGCGCGCGACCTATGCGCTGGGCCATGGCTCGGACCTGCGCCTGCTGCTGGGCGACGAGGACGTGGCGCGCATCGCGCGTGCGCTGGTGTACTCGAAATACTTCCAGCAGGACCGCGTGCAGCGCGTGCAGCGCTTGATGAACGACCTGGCCAGACTGCAGGAGCTGGAAGATGCGATCAGCGCCGAACAGCAGGCATTGCAGGCGACCAAGATCCAGCGCGAACAGCAGGCCGCCGTGCTGGCCCAGCAGCGCGCCGCGCAGCAGAAACTGGCCGCCGAAACCGACGCCGAATACAAGGACCAGGCGCAACGGCTGGCCGCGCTGAAGCAGAACGCGCAGGCGCTCAATACCCTGCTCGACAAGCTGCAGAAGGCAATCGACGAAGCCGCCGCCCGTGCCGCCGCCGAACGCGCCGCCGCGGCCAGGAAACACCCCGGGCACAAGCCGCCACCGTCGGTCGAGGTCGGCGGCGCCAGCGCCAATATCCGCGGCAACCTGCCGTGGCCGGCCAGCGGCGTGGTCAACAGTTACGGCAACGGCGTGCTGATCAAGGCCGGCGGCGGCAGCGAGATCCACGCGGTGGCGCGCGGCCGGGTGATCTATGCCGGTTTCCTGCGTGGCTATGGCATGCTGCTGATCGTCAACCACGGCAATGGCTGGATGAGCATGTACGGCAACAACGAGACCCTGCTGCGCGATGTCGGCGACCAGGTCGAGGCCGGCCAGGCGATCGGCACCGCCAGCGCACCCACCGGGACCAACACCGGCGTCTATTTCGAGTTGCGCAGGAACAACCAGCCGGTGGACCCGCGCAGCTGGCTGAGCCAGCGCCGTTGACGCGATCGCGCGCCCATCGCAGTCTAGGCGCGCATTCCCTGTGAATTACTCCGGTATCTGGTTGTCTCAAACTTCGCCACTCTTCCCGTCGCGTTTCGGTGCGACGTCTGTCTGCTGCACGGAGTCACCCGCATGCGTCCTTCCACTAGTAGCCCGGCGACAGGCTTGGCTGTCCTGCTGTTCGCCGTTCCGTTCCTGCTGGCCGCGCCGGATGTCCGCGCGCAGAGCGCACCGGCCAGCGCCACCAGCGTGGCCCCGCCGGTCGACTTGCCGGCCACCAGCAGCAGCGCCGAAGCACCGGCCCGCGCCGGCTCCGCCGACCAGGTGAATCTGGACGACATCCGCAACTTCAGCCGCGTCTACGAAGTGGTGCGCCAGGCGTACGTAGAAAAGGTCGACAACAAGACCCTGATGAAGGCGGCCATCACCGGCATGCTCAGCGGCCTCGACCCGCACAGCGAGTACCTGGACAAGGAGGGCCTGGTCCAACTCAACGAGGACACCACGGGTGAGTACAGTGGCCTCGGCATCGAGGTGCTGCAAGTCGATGGCGGCCTGCGCATCGTCTCGCCGATCGACGACACCCCGGCGGCACGCGCCGGCATCAAGCCGGGCGACAGCATCGTCAAGATCAACGGCACCCTGGTCGACACGCAGAATGTGGAGGAGATGTTCAAGCAGCTGCGCGGCAAGCCGGGCAGCAAGATCGACCTGACCATCGTGCACCAGAACAGCGACAAGCTGATCGACCTGCATCTCGTACGCCAGAACATCTCGGTCAGCAGCGTCAAGGTGCGCGAGCTGGAGCCGGGCTACGCCTACGTGCGGATCAGCCAGTTCCAGAGCGACACCGTCGGCGACCTGGAACAGAAACTGGGCCAGCTGATCGCTAAGAACGGTCTGCCGAAAGGCGCCGTGCTCGACCTGCGCAACAACCCGGGCGGCCTGCTCACCGCGGCCGTGGGCGTCAGCGACGACTTCCTCGACGCCGGCACCATCGTCACCACCCGTGGCCGGCTGCAGGACGCGAACATGAGCTTCAAGGCGCACCCCGGCGACCAGCTCAACGGCGCGCCGATGATCGTGTTGACCAACAACGGCACCGCCTCGGCCGCCGAGATCGTCTCCGGCGCGCTGAAGGACAACCACCGCGCGCTGATCATGGGCCAGCGCACGTTCGGCAAGGGCGTAGTGCAAACCGTGCTGCCGCTGGATGCCGATCACGCGGTGAAGATCACCACCGCGCGCTACTACACGCCGAACGGCACCTCGATCCAGGCCGAAGGCATCAAGCCCGACATCGCGCTGGCCGATCTCACCGTGAACGAATCCGACCGCGGACCGGTGCTGATCAGCTCGGAAGCCGATCTGCCGAACCACCTGGCCAACGAGAAAGGCAAGGCCGGCGCCAGCATCAACGACGACGGCAGCGCTGCCGACGCCAAGCTGGCCACCAGCGACTACGCGCTGTCGCAGGCGCTGAACGTGCTCAAGGGCATGGCGTTGCGCCAGCCCGCCGCCGTGCGGCGCTGACCACTACGCCGTCACAGCCCAAACGCAAACGGCCCCTCGCGGGGCCGTTTGCATGGGCGGCCCGTCGGGCCGCGACGCGCTGACTGGAGGCGGCTCTCAGGCGACCGCCGCGAACAGGCCGCGCATCTTCTTCATCGCGTTCGCCTCGATCTGGCGGATGCGCTCAGCGGACACGCCGTACTCGTCGGCCAGATCCTGCAACGTGGCCTTGTTGCTGTCGTCCAGCCAGCGGCGCTGGATGATGTCGCGCGAACGCGGGTCCAGACGATCCAGCGCATCGGTCAGCGTCTGCATCTGGTTGTCGGCGTAATCCTCGTCGGCCACGTTCTCGTACGGGTCGGCGCCGTCGTCGATCAGGAACGCCGCCGGCGCCGGCTTGGCGTCGTCGTCGGCATCGGCCGGAGCCTCGAAGCCGATGTCGCGGCCGGACAGGCGCGATTCCATCTCGCGCACGGTCGCCTCGGGCACGCCCAGATCCTTCGCCACGGTGCTCACCTCGGCCGCGTTCATCCAGCCCAGGCGCTTCTTGCTCTTGCGCAGGTTGAAGAACAGCTTGCGCTGCGCCTTGGTGGTGGCGACCTTGACGATGCGCCAGTTCTTCAGGATGAACTCGTGCATCTCGGCACGGATCCAGTGCACCGCGAAGCTGACCAGACGTACGCCCTGGTCGGGGTCGAAACGCTTGACCGCCTTCATCAGGCCGATATTGCCTTCCTGGATCAGGTCCGCCAGCTGCAGGCCGTAGCCACTGTAACCACGCGCGACATGCACCACGAAGCGCAGGTGCGACATCACCAGCTTCTTCGCGGCGGCCAGGTTGGCCTCTTCGAGGTAGTCGCGCGACAGCGCCTGCTCTTCTTCCGAGCTCAGCACCGGAATCCGATGGACCGCGGAGATGTACGCATCCAGACTGCCGACGACACTCGGCAGCGGGAAATTGGCGGTCACCAAGGCTTGAGACATGGGTGGAACCTCCTGAACGGTGTAAAAGTTTAGCACTCGGCTGGTTGGAGTGCTAAAGCACGGCAATGGTTCCGCGCTTTAATGAACCGTATAGTACAAATATTTGCCATCCTTGTCCAGCGCCGCCTCCAGCCCGATATGAGGTTGCCAGACCTGCCTTCAGGCAGGTGTGAAACCGCCCTGCAAGGCGGCCCGCGGCGGCAGCGACCAGTCGACCGGCGGCTGCCCGCGGGATTCCAGGTGGCGGTTGGCGGCGGAGAAATGTCCGCAGCCGATGAAGCCACGATGGGCCGACAGCGGCGACGGGTGCACCGACTTCAGCACCGCGTGCCGGTGAGTGTCGATCAGCTGGCCCTTGCGCTGGGCATACGAACCCCACAGCAGGAATACCAGGCCTTCGCGTTCGCGGTTCAGCGCGTCGATCGCCGCATCGGTGAAACCCTCCCAGCCCTTGCCCTGGTGCGAGCCGGCACGCCCTTCTTCCACCGTCAGCACGCTGTTGAGCAGCAGCACGCCGCGATCGGCCCACGGGGTGAGGCAACCGTGGTCGGGACGCGGGATGCCGAGGTCGCGCTGGATCTCCTTGAAGATATTCTCCAGCGACGGCGGCACCCGCACGCCGGGGCGCACCGAGAAGCACAGGCCGTGCGCCTGACCCGGGCCGTGGTACGGGTCCTGGCCCAGGATCACCACCCGCACCGCGTCGAACGGGGTGTGTTCGAATGCCGCGAAGATCTCCGGCCCGGGCGGATAGATCCGCTTGCCGGCCTGTTTCTCGGCGCGCAGGAACGCCGCCAGCGCCTGCATCTCGGGACGCAGCAGGTAGTCGCCGATGCGCGCCTTCCACGATGGCTCCAGCCTGACCTGCGCCGCGTCGCTCATGCCTCGGCCGCGTGCCCGCGCAGGTGCTTCGCCACGCGCAGCTGGAACAGCAGCTTGGTCAGCAGCAGCTTTTCCTCGACCGGCTTCTCGACCAGGTCGTTGGCGCCGGCCTTGATCAGCGCGGCCTGGTTGGCCGGGTTCTCATCGCCAGTCATCACCAGCACCGGCAGCCGGCCCTTGCCGTAGCCGAATTCGCCGCGGATATGTTCGAGCAGGTCGCCACCGGTGAGCTCGCCCTTCAGGCTGACGTCGGTGAGCACCACGTCGGCGCCGACCTCGCCTTGCGCTTTCGCGGTTTCCAGCAGGGCCAGCGCATCCTCCACGCTGACCACGTGGCGCACGGTCAGGCCGATCTTCTCCAGCATGCGGCGGGTCGCCAGCGCCACCACGCGGCTGTCCTCGACGTACAGCACGACGCCCTCGGCGGTGGCGTCCGGCCGCACGTAGCCGCGGATGAACTCGGCCAGCGCCTGGAAGCCCAGCGCCTTGTCGAAGTAGTCGGTGACGTGCTCGCCCAGCGAACGCCGATGCAGCCGATCATCGACATCGCCGGAAACCACCACGATCGGCACGTAGGCCTGCGGCGCCGACTCGCGCACGAAGCGCGCCAACTCCAGTCCGTCCATGTCCGGCAGGCGCAGCGCGATGGTGATGAAATCGAACACGCCTTCGCCGAGCACCTGCTGCGCCTCGGCGCCGCTGCCGCAGCCGACCACTTCGACGCCGGGCAGCTCGGCCAGCAACACGCGGCCGATCAACTGGCGCACCACGCGCGAGCCGTCGACCACCAGCACCCGCGGCGCCTCGGTCAGCAGACGGCTGCTGATATTCGTACTCATTCCTTAGCTCACCCACCCGACCGGCGGCAGTCCTTCGCCGATGAAACGCGGACGCACCCCATGCACCCGCCGCGACTGGCTATAGTGCACCGGATACGGCCGCGACCGTTGCGATTCACGTCACCCGGCGCAAGACCGTCACGCCGCCTTGCGCAATTGCCACGCGCTGACCAGCCGCGCGCCGAGCCACCCCAGCGCCGCGGCGACCAGCGGCACCGCCAGCAGCAGCCACGGCGGCAAGCCGTCGATTTGAAGTTTGCCATCATAGGCCTGACTCAACTGCGCCACCGGCGCGGCCAGCGCAAGCTCGATCAGCACCACCAGCAAGGCGGCCAGGATGCCACTGAACAGGCCGTACCAGATCCCGGCATACAGGTACGGCCGGCGCACGAATGCGCTACTGGCGCCGACCAGCAACAGAACGCCGATCTCCTCGCTGCGGCTGGTGATGTCCACCCGCACCGTGTTGCCGACCACCAGCAATGCCGCCAGCGCCAGCAGCGAAGCGAGCACCATGACCACGCGGTTGCCCACACCGAGCAGGGCATCCAGCCGCTGCCGCCAGTTGCCGCTGTCCTGCACCAGTTCGACGCTGCGCAGCGTGCGCACGTCGGCCACCAACTGCTCCAGCGCGTGGGCGCTGACTCCCGCGCGCGGCTGCAACTGCAGCACGTACGGCAGCGGGTTGTCGTCCAGCGCCTGCAGCGCTCCGGAGAAGCCCTGCATCTTCGCCAGCTCGTCCATGCCCTGCTGTGGCGTCTTCACCACCACCGCGGCCACCTCGGGACGATCGCCCAACTGCTGGGCGAGCAGTTGCGCCTGCGGCGCGGTCTGGCCCGGCTGCAGGAACACGCTGATCGCCTGGCTCTGGCCCAGCGCACGGCCAAGCTGTTGCACATTGCCCAGTAGCAGGTAGAACGCCAGCGGCAGGGCCAGCGCCAGTCCCATCACCGCGATCGTGAGCAGGCTGCCGAGCGGGCGCGAGGCGAGCCGGCGCAAACTCGACGCCGCGCTCCAGCGGTGGTGCTCGCGCCAGCTGCCGAAGCGGCTGCCGCGGCTATGGCCGTTGCGCGGCGGCGCGTCCTTCGACACCTGCAGGGTTTCCGGCAGCGAGTTCACAGTACCTCCTGCGCGGCCAGGTCGGCGACCAGGCGGCCGTGGTCGAGCACGATCACGCGCTTCTTCATGCGCTTGATCAGTGGCAGGTCGTGGCTGGCGATCAGCACGGTGGTGCCCACCTGCTGGAACTCGCCGAACAGATCCATGATCTCGACCGCCAGCTGCGGGTCGAGGTTGCCGGTGGGCTCGTCGGCGATCAGCAGCGCGGGGCGCGCCACGATCGCCCGGGCGATGCCGACACGCTGCTGCTCGCCGGCGGACAGGGTCGCCGGCAGTTGCCGCTCGTAAGCGAGCAGGCCGACCTTCTCGAGCGCCGCCCGCACCCGCCTGGCGCGTTCGGTGCGGGCAATGCCGCCAATCACCAACGGCAACTCGACGTTCGCGAACACCGTGCGATCCAGCAGCAGACGATGATCCTGGAACACCATGCCGACTTGCCGGCGCCACTTCGGGATGCCGCTGCGGCGGATCTTCGCCAGGCTTCTGCCGTCCACGCTGATCGCGCCGTGCGACGGCCGCTCGATCAGCCCCAGCAGCTTGAGCAAGGTGCTCTTGCCGGCGCCGGAATGCCCGGTGACGAAGGCCATCTCGCCCGTCGGCACCTCGAACGAAAGCTGCGAGAGCGCCTCATGGCCGCCTTCGTAGCGCTTGCTGACTTGATCAAAATGGATCACCGAGCTTCCCCGAGCCTGCGTGTCGTCGTACCGACGGCAAGGATAAGGGAAGCCGGCATCAAGATGCGGACTTCCGGTCGCCGCGAACCTGCATCGCGGCGACCGGCAGGCTCAGCGCCCGGTAAACAGCCGGGTCAAGCGGCGGAACAGGCCCGGCTTTTTCGGATGGGCGTGCTCGACGGCCTTGCCCGAGGTCACCGCGACCTGCCGCGACGGCCGGTTGTGGACTGCGCCGGCGGAATCGGCGGCAACGCGCTCGCGCGGCGGACGACGCTCGCCCCGCGGCGCGCGATTGCCGTCGGCAACCGCGGGCTGGTGGCCGGTCGTCTCGACGCCATCGGTCGGCGCGCCCTCGCGGCGACGATTGCGACCACCGCGACGACGACGCGGCTTGCGCGTGCCTTCGGCGGGCATGCTGCCGTCCGCCGGCGCTGCCTCGGTCTTGTGCACGGCCACGGCGGCCGGCTGTTCGGCCGCGGCGGCGACTTCGACATTGGCCACAGCCGGCTTGCGCTCGCGCGGCGGACGCGAAGAAGCGCCGCGGGCACCGCTGCTGCGCTCGCCACGGCTGCCGTCGCCATTCGGACGACGCGGCTTCTCGCCGGGACGCGGTGGCACCACGTCGCCGAACGCCGCGCTGTCGGCGGCGGCATTCGCGGCAAATTCGGGATCGACGTCGCGCGGCTTCGGCATCACCAGCAGCTCCGGATCCATCGCGGCGACCGGGATGCTCTGGCCGATATAGGTCTCGATATCCGGCAATGACATCGCGTACAGGTCGCAGGCGAAGCTGATCGCATCACCCTCGGCACCCAGCCGCGCGGTGCGGCCGATGCGGTGCACGTAATCCTCGGCTTCGTGCGGCAGGTCGTAGTTGAAAACGTGGCTGACCGCCGGGATGTGCAGGCCGCGCGCGGCCACGTCGGTGGCCACCAGGATGTCCAGCTGGCCATCCTGGAAACGCTGCAGCAGCTTCTGCCGCTTCAACTGCGGCACGTCGCCGGAGATCGCGCCGACGCGGCAACCGTGGCGCTTGACCCGCTCGGTGATGCGCTCGGCCGCGGCCTTGGTGTTGACGAAGATGATGCTGCGGCTCGGCTTGTGCCGGTCGATCAGGTTCAGCAGCAGTGGCATCTTCTCTTCCTTGGCGGGGAAGTAGACCAGCTGGCGAACCTTGTCGGCGGTGACGTTGTCGCTCTCCACCACCAGCTTCTCGGCCTCGTGCATGTGCTCGTAGGCCAGTTCCAGCACGCGGTGGCTCAAGGTGGCGGAGAACAGCAGCACCTGGCGCTGCTCGCGCGGCGGCAGCTTGCGGAAGATGAAGCGCACGTCCTTGATGAAGCCGAGGTCGAACATGCGGTCGGCCTCGTCGATCACCATCACCTCGACGCTGTTGAGGCTGAACACGCCTTGCTTGTGGTAGTCGAGCAGGCGGCCGGGGGTGGCGATGATGATGTCGCAGCCGTCCTTCAGCTGCTGGCGCTGCTTGTCGTAGTCGACGCCGCCGTAGATCAGCGCGGTCTTCAGGCCGGTGTGGCGGCCGATGTTGCGCGCGTCCTTGTCGATCTGGATCGCCAGTTCGCGGGTCGGCGCGATCACCAGCGCGCGCGGGTCCGAGTCCTTGCGGTCGGCCACGGCCGGAGTGGTCAGCAGGCGGTTCATCAGCGGCGACCAGGAACGCGCAGGTCTTGCCGGTGCCGGTCTGCGCCTGGCCGGCGACGTCGCGCCCGGCCAGCGCCAGCGGCAGGGTCATTTCCTGGATCGGCGTGCAGCGGGTGAAACCGCTGTCGTCCAGGCCCTGCTGCAACAGCGGATGAAGATCGAAGTTGGCGAAGAAAGTGTCGGTGAGTACGGTTTGTGACATAAGCGGATGGTTGACCTTGCCTGACGGCGGCGTGATGCGCTGCACTTGGCGCCAGGCGCCGGACAGCGGCGGCGGGCGGTGCAGAACGGGTGCGCGATGCGCGGCGAAGCGGCTCAATGTCAGGGTCAACAAGGTCGCGCCGCGGCTGGCGACGCCGTATTTGCCGGCGGTCTGACGGGCGGCTGTGCAAGCCGCCCTTGAATCGTGCCCGGAGTTGCGCTGGAATGAAGGCTTGCCGCCATGGCAACGCCTGTTCCGACCCAACCCGCGCTTCGTGGGCGCCTGAGTGTAGCCGATGACGGCCCCGCCCGTCGTCACTCCTTGTTTTCCGCCCCGGCCACCCCATTGTTCTGCACCTGCCAGTTTTGCGCCCCCAGCCACGGAGATCCCCGGTGAGCGACCTTATTACCCATGTGAACGACGACGCCTTTGACGAACAGGTGCTCAAATCCGAAACCCCGGTGCTGCTGGATTTCTGGGCGGAATGGTGCGGCCCATGCAAGGCCATCGCGCCGATGCTGGACGAGATTGCCCAGCAGTACGAAGGCAAGCTGCGCATCGTCAAGGTCAACATCGACCAGAACCAGCAGACCCCGCGGGCCTACGGGGTGCGCGGCATCCCGACCCTGATGGTGTTCAAGAACGGCAAGGTCGAAGCGACCCAGATCGGCGCCGTCAGCAAGGGCCAGCTGACCCAGATGATCGACAAGGCCATCTGATCCCCGTTGCCAACCCGCTGCATGAAGCCGGCCCGGCGCTGCCCGGCCGGCTTGCGAGGCTTTACGCCGGTACGCAACGGGTGCTAGATTCATTGCGTCCGTCGGGACAGCCCTGTCCCCTTGCGCCTTCCGCGCGACGCACACCCTCCCTCCTGTAATTCAACGGCGCCCTGCGAGGATTGCCCGTGTCCGATACCGATAACAACATTCCGAACGACGCCCCGGGCGCCGAAGCCAGACCCGTTGCCGAAGGCAAGCCCGAGCCGCGCCCCCGCGCGCCGCGCCGCACCGCCGCAGCGATAGCGGCGGCGAACGCCGAGAAGACGGCGGCGGCCGGCAAACCCGCGGCTCCAGCGGCACCGGCGTCCACGTCGGCCCCGGCGGCACCCGCTCCGGTACAGGCCAGCCTGCCCGTGGAACCGTCGGCACCGCGCCCTGCGCAAGAGCCACGCGACTTCACACCCCAGCCCGCCCAGAACCCGGACCAGGCGCAGGGCCAGGGTCAGAGCCAGGCGCAGAACCAGGGCCAGGGCCCGAACCCGAACCAGGGCCAGAGTGGTGGCCAGAACAATGGCGGCCGCGAAGGTCGCGAGGGCCGCGGCCGGCGCCGCCGCAACGAGCGCGGCGGCAACCCGAATCAGCAACAGCAGGGGCGTCCGCAGGGCGGTGGTCATCCGCGACCCAACCCGAACGGCCTGCCGGTGGATGACGACAACGCCGATCCAGGCAGCAACGACCGGGTGATCAACCTCACCGAACTGAAGCGCAAGAACGCGATCCAGCTGCTGGAATTCGCCGAATCGCTGGGCGTGCACGAAGGCGTCGCCCGCGCCCGCAAGCAGGACGTGATCTTCAACGTGCTCAAGGCGCACGCCCGCTCCGGCGGCGGCATCTGGGCCGAAGGCGTGCTGGAGATCCTGCAGGACGGCTTCGGCTTCCTGCGCTCGGCCGACGAGTCCTACCTGGCCGGCCCGGATGACATCTACGTGTCGCCCAGCCAGATCCGCCGCTTCAACCTGCGCACCGGCGACTACATCACCGGCCGCGTGCGTCACCCGAAGGAAGGCGAGCGTTACTTCGCGATGCTGCGCGTCGACGACATCAACGGCGACCCGCCGGAGGCGTCGAAGAACAAGATGCTGTTCGAGAACCTCACCCCGCTGTTCCCGCGCAAGGCGTTCAAGCTGGAGCGCGGCAACGGGTCGAGCGAGGACATCACCGGGCGCATCCTCGACCTGATCGCGCCGATCGGCAAGGGCCAGCGCGGCCTGATCGTCTCCCAGCCGAAGTCCGGCAAGACGATGATGCTGCAGAACGTCGCCCAGGCAATCACCTACAACCACCCCGAAGCGCACCTGATCATGCTGCTGATCGACGAGCGCCCGGAAGAGGTGACCGAGATCGCCCGCACCGTGCGCGCCGAGGTCATCAGCTCCACCTTCGACGAGCCGGCCGTGCGCCACGTGCAGGTCGCCGAGATGGTGATCGAGCGCGCCAAGCGCCTGGTCGAGCACAAGAAGGACGTGGTGATCCTGCTCGATTCGATCACCCGCCTGGCCCGCGCCTACAACACCGTGGTGCCCAGCTCCGGCAAGGTGCTCACCGGCGGTGTCGACGCGAACGCGCTGCAGCGCCCGAAGCGCTTCTTCGGCGCCGCGCGCAACGTCGAGGAAGGCGGCTCGCTGACCATCATCGCCACCGCGCTGACCGAAACCGGCAGCAAGATGGACGAGGTGATCTACGAGGAGTTCAAGGGCACCGGCAACATGGAAGTGCACCTGAGCCGCCGCATCTCCGAGAAGCGCGTCTACCCGGCGATCGACATCAACCGCTCCGGCACCCGCCGCGAGGACCTGCTGATCGAGCCGGACATGCTGGCCAAGATCTGGATCCTGCGCAAACTGCTGCACCCGATGGATGAGCTCTCCGCGATGGAGTTCATGCTCGACAAGATGAAGAACACCAAGTCCAACGACGAGTTCTTCAATTCGATGAAACGCTGATCAACGGAACCGGGATCGCAGGGTACGGCGATCCCGCCCGGCGACGGACGGCGGCCACTGGCCGCCGTTCTTGTTTCAGGCGCCAACCCGATTGATCCAGCTCAGGGCACCATTTGTCCAATCCGGGTTCAATGGGCTGCCGACCCCACAACCCACGCCCCTTTTCGTCACCGCGCGCCGCCCCCATAGTGTCGGCTCACCCAGCGAGGCTTTGCCTGTGTCCATACCCAGTGCCGTCAAGAGCACCCCGATCGCGGGTCGCCAGCAGCTTGCCGACTACCTCGCTGCCGGCGAGAAGCCGCGCGAGGCGTGGCGGATCGGCACCGAGCACGAGAAGTTCGGCTTCCGTACCGACGACCTGCGCCCGCCCACCTTCGAGGGCGAGCGCGGCATTCGCGCCCTGCTCGAGGGCATCGCCACTCGTTACGGCTGGGACATCGCGCGCGAGGGCGAGATTCCGGTGGCGCTGTCGCGCGACAAAGCCTCGATCACGCTGGAGCCGGCCGGCCAGCTGGAATTGTCCGGCGCGCCGCTGGAAACCGTTCACCAGACCTGTTGCGAAGTGAACCAGCATCTGGAAGAAGTGCGCTCGGTCGCCGACGGCATGGGCCTTGGCTTCCTCGGCATGGGCTTCCAGCCCAAATGGCGCCGCGACGAGATGCCGTGGATGCCGAAGGGCCGCTACAAGATCATGCGCGAGTACATGCCCAAGGTCGGCTCGCTCGGCCTGGACATGATGACGCGCACCTGCACGGTGCAGGTGAACCTGGATTTCTCGTCCGAAGCAGACATGGTGAAGAAGTTCCGCACCAGTCTCGCGCTGCAGCCGATCGCCACCGCGCTGTTCGCCGATTCGCCGTTCACCGAAGGACGCCCGAACGGCTATCTGTCGTACCGCTCGCAGATCTGGACCGATACCGATCCGCACCGGACAGGGATGCTGGACTTCGTGTTCGCCGATGGCTTCGGCTACGAGCGCTACGTCGACTACATCCTCGACGTGCCGATGTACTTCAGCTACCAGGATGGCCGCTACATCGATCTGGCCGGGCAGGACTTCAAGCGCTTCCTGGCCGGCGACTTGCCGATGCTGCCGGGCATCCACGCCACCATGAAGGACTTCGCCGACCACCTCACCACCGCCTTTCCCGAGGTGCGCCTGAAGCAGTACCTGGAGATGCGCGGCGCCGATGGCGGCCCGTGGAACCGGCTGTGCGCGCTGCCCGCGTTCTGGGTCGGCCTGCTCTACGACCAGCAGGCGCTGGACGCCGCGTGGGACCTGGTCAAGGACTTCAGCCGCGAGGAACGCCACGCGCTGCGCGACGGCGTGCCGAAGCAGGCGCTGAAACTGCCGTTCCGCGGCGGCAGCGTGCGCGACCTCGCCGAGGAAGCACTGAAGATCGCCGGCCACGGCCTGCAGGCGCCGCGCCCGCCTCAACCGCAATGGCGCCGACGAAAGCATCTTCCTCGAACCGATGATCGAGATCGTGCAGGCCAACCAGACCCCGGCCGAGCGCAAGCTGGAGCTGTTCCACGGTCGCATGGAACGGCAGCGTCGATCCGGTATTCCGCGAGTTTGCCTACTAGAGCACTGGCTCCGCTGCCCCGTCCCCCTGCATCGTCATTCCGGCGCAGGCCGGAATCGCTTTTCGGCGCCGCCAACAAAAGCCAAATGCGATTCCGGCCTACGCCGGAATGACGGAATGTGAGGCTTTTACGCTTGAGAAAATGCCATCCGGATCAGGGAACGGTCGCCTCGACGAGCGACCATGCCACCGATTCACCGGCACGCATCGGCTTGCAGGTGGATTCGGCCAGCGGATATTCGTCCGGCACTGTCCACGACGCGCGTTCGAGCGCGATGCGATCCTGGTTGCGCGGCAGGCGGTAGAAATCCGGGCCGTGGAAGCTGGCAAACGCTTCGAGCCGATCCAGCCGGCCCACCTGATCGAACGCCTCGGCATACAGCTCCAACGCCGCGTGCGCCGTATAGAGACCCGCGCATCCGCAGGCCGCTTCCTTCGCTTCGCGAGGATGCGGGGCGCTGTCGGTACCGAGAAAGAAGTGTGCGTCGCCACTGGTGGCCGCCTGCAGCAACGCAGCACGGTGCGACTCCCGTTTGAGGATCGGGGCACAGTAGTTGTGCGGACGGATGCCGCCCTCGAACAGCGCGTTGCGGTTGAGCAGCAGATGATGCGCGGTGATGGTGGCCCCGACGTTGGCCGGGGCGTCGCGGACGAACTCGACCGCGTCGCGGGTGGTGATGTGCTCCAGCACCATGCGCAGCGCCGGGAACCGCTCGCGCAACGGCAGCAGGTGCCGCTCGATGAAGACGCGCTCGCGATCGAAGATGTCGATGTCCGGGTCGGTGACCTCGCCATGCAGCAGCAGGGGCAGATCGTGCTGCTCCATCGCCTCGATCACGCGGTACACGCGCGACAGCTCGCGCACGCCGGAATCGGAATTGGTGGTGGCGCCCGCCGGGTAGTACTTCACCGCGAACACGCTGTCGCTCGCCTTGGCGCGGGCGATCTCCTCGACCGGGGTGTTCTCGGTGAGGTACAGCGTCATCAGCGGCTGGAAGCGCGCGCCCGCCGGCAGGCTCGCCAGAATCCGCTGCCGGTAATCCTCGGCCTGCGCCACCGTGGTTACCGGCGGCTTCAGGTTCGGCATCACGATGGCGCGCGCGAACCGCTGCGCGGTGTGGCCGATCACCGAGGCCAGCGCGTCGCCATCGCGCAGGTGCAGGTGCCAGTCGTCGGGGCGGGTGATTTCTAGGCGCGTTGGCGTCATGACTGGTGGACTCGGGTTGCGATCGGAGACGGTAATGGTATCGCGCGGGCGTGCTTCGGTTCTGCGCCGGGCAGCCTGCCGGCTTGCTGGTTTGCTATCAAGAGCAAGAGCTTTCGCCCTCCTTCGGAGGGCGAGGTACTTCTCTTTTGCTTGTCCAAAAGAGAAGTACCCAAGAGAAAACGACACCCCGCTTCCGCGCCTTGCGGGCATCCTGCCCGCAAGGTTCGCGGGCGGGCTACGGGGTTTGTCGACAGGGCATCCTGCCCTGACGACAAACTGGTTCGCATCCATGCGAACCACCCTTCGGGCTTTCCTTCGCCCGCCCGCCGCTGCAGAGGGGACCCGGGTAGAGCAGCACGCATCCTGCGCGCACTCTTCAGAAAAACCAGATCAAAAGCCCAAGCGAAGCCACAGCAAAGCGTCGCTTTGCTGTGGCTTCTGCTCTTCAGCTTCATCACCGAGTGCGGGCCAGGATGGCCCGCTGCTCTACCCGGGGTCCCTTGCGCGGCGGTGAGGCGGGGTCGACAGGCCGCGCAGCGGGCGTTGCCAGGGATGGCAACGCCTTTTCGCGCGGGCAGGATGCCCGCTCGAAAAGCCCGACTCCGGCTCACGGACTTGTTGGGCGGGAGCCCAACAAGCGCCAAGCGGGGTGGCCTTTCTCTTTGGTTACATTTCTCTTTGGCCATGCAAAAAGAAAATAACTCGGGCGCCGCAGGCGCACGAAAGCTCTTGTCTCCGCGAAGCTCCAAGCCAGTCACAACAACCGAACCTGCCCCCGAGACGGATACGTACTTTAGTCGGTCGGGTGGACGTGAACCCAATGACCCTCGTCCAGGAAATAAGCGTCCGCAGCCGAGTCGATCTCTCCCACAAAAAAACCCGGAAGCTTTGCGGCTAGCTGCTCAACGGCTCCAGGCTCGGGAATGAATTCATGGGCTTCCGTCTGCTGATAACTTCCGGGTGGCGCCACGTCGACGTACATGTGGTCGTACGCACCTTTCCACTCATAAAGTGATGTGAGTTTCCAGCCAGTCCGTGAATTGAGCGCCGCCACGAGGCGATATCCATGATGCTTCCTGGAAGGAAGTATCAAGATCATGTCCGCACGCCCGTCACCATCGACGTCCGCACTGGCCACAAGCAAGCATGCGTCACCGTGTTGCATGGCTTGTCGACGATCGGCTGACGAGGTATCGGCCAACGAAGGGAGCCGCTCATTCGGAAAATGGTGTTGCAGTGACTGACGAAGTGCCGGCGGAATCGCCCGGATGCACGAGTCGCCTGCGGCAAAGGCAGGAGTGGACAGCATCAGCAATCCCCAAAGAAGAGACTTCATCCCGCCCAGCCTTTGTTGTGCCATCGACTGATGGCTGGCGTCGCCACTCTACATCGGATATCGCGCCCGTCCTGGTTCAAAAAACCTCCGCTACAAAAGCGGCAGTCATCCCTCCCCGCGCAACCACCGCGCCGCGTCGACCGCGTAGTAGGTGAGGATCGCATCCGCCCCCGCCCGCTTCATCGCGGTAAGCGACTCCAGCACCACCGCCTTCTCGTCCAGCCAGCCATTCTGCGATGCCGCCTTCAGCATCGCGTACTCGCCGCTGACCTGGTACACGAAGGTCGGCACGCCGAAGGTGTCCTTCACCCGGCGCACGATGTCGAGATACGGCAGGCCCGGCTTGACCATCACCGCGTCGGCGCCTTCAGCGATGTCCAGTTCGACTTCGTGCAGCGCTTCGTCGCTGTTGGCGACGTCCATCTGGTAGGTGTGCTTGTTGCCCTTGCCGAGGTTGGCCGACGAGCCCACCGCGTCGCGGAAAGGACCGTAGAAGGCGGAGGCGTACTTGGCCGAGTAGGCGAGGATGCGGGTGTGGATGTGGCCGGCCGCTTCCAGCGCGTCGCGGATGGAGCCGATGCGGCCGTCCATCATGTCGGACGGGGCGACGAAATCCATGCCGGCGTCGGCTTGGGCCAGCGACATTTTGATCAGCGCCTCGACGGTGGGCTCGTTCATCACGTAGCCGTCGTCGTCGATCAGGCCGTCCTGGCCGTGCGTGGTGTACGGGTCGAGCGCCACGTCGCCGATCAGGCCCAGCTCGGGGTACTTCGCCTTCAGCGCACGGGTGGCGCGGTGCATCAGGTTGTCGCGGGTTCCACGCCTCGCCGGCATCGAGCGACTTCACGCCGGCACCGGGCGACGGGAACAGCGCCAGCGCCGGAATGCCCAGGCGCACGCATTCGCCGGCCAGCTTCAGCAACTCGTCGATGGACAGCCGATCCACGCCCGGCATCGACGGCACCGCTTCGCGCTGGCCTTCGCCCTCGATCACGAACGCGACCATGATCAGGTCGCTGGCCAGCAAGGTGTGCTCGCGCATCAGCGCACGGGAGAAGGCGTCGCGGCGCATGCGCCGCATGCGGATGGCGGGAAAGCTCATGGCAGATCCTGACTGGTCGTATCCCGGGCATTTTAGGCCACAACGCAAGGCCTGCGGCCGCGTTGCGACATTCGCTGCGTCCCTTGTCACAACGGCCCCGACACCGGGGACACCTTGTCGTAACACTGCGGGGCGCACCCTCCGCGCCACGCCTCGCCAACCGCCCCCGGAGGAAGCCCATGAGCAAGACCAAGCCCGTTACGGCGGCTTCCCACTGGCGTTTACCGACCGGCGCCCGCTATCTGGGCCCGCATGCGCCGGACGAAACGCTCGACGTGACCATGGTGCTGCGGCGCATGAACCCGCTGGGCGCGCTGGCGCCGTCGGCGTCGCGCAGCGCCCGGCATGCCGATTTCGTGGCGCGCTACGGTGCCGATCCGGCCGACGTGGATCGCATGCGCAACTTCAGCCGCAAGCACGGCCTGCAGGAACTGGCCTGCGAACCGGGGCGGCGCACCTGCATCTGCGCGGCACCGCGCAATCGCTGCAGCAGGCATTCGGCGTGCAGCTGGGGCATTACGAGTCGACGCCCGGCGGCACGTCCTACGTCGGCACCGCGCAGGCACCCGTGCTGCCCGATCCGGCGGTGATCGCGGTGCTGGGGCTGGACCGGCGCCCGGTCGCCCGGCCGCATTTCCGCGTCGCGCAGGCGCAGCCGCGCACGACCTACACGCCGGTGCAGGTAGGCCAGCTGTACGACTTCCCCGCCGGCACCGACGGCAGCGGTCAGACCATCGCGATCATCGAACTCGGCGGCGGTTACCAGCAGGCCGATCTGGATACCTACTTCAAGTCGCTCGGCCTGGCGACGCCCTCGGTCAGCGCGGTTTCCGTCGATGGCGGCAGCAACCAGCCCGGCGGTGCCGCGGATGCGGAAGTGATGCTGGACATCGAAGTCGCCGGCGGGCTGGCTCCGGCAGCGAAGTTCGTCGTCTACTTCGCCCCGAATACCGACCAGGGTTTCTACAACGCGATCTCGCAGGCCGCGCACGACAGCAGCCAGCCGGCCACGGTGATGTCGATCAGCTGGGGCGGCCCCGAGGACAGCTGGAGCACGGCGTCGCGCAATGCGATGGAAACCGCGCTGGAGGATGCCGCCGCACTCGGCGTGACCGTGAGCGTGGCGTCCGGCGACAGCGGCTCCAGCGACGGCGAGAGCGACGGCCTGCCGCACGTGGACTTCCCTGCCGCCAGCCCGTCGGTGCTGGCGTGCGGCGGCACCGAACTGCTCGGTAGCGGCGGCACGATCAGCAGCGAAGTGGTGTGGAACGAGACCGCCGGCAACGAAGGCGCCACCGGCGGCGGCGTGAGCGCCGTGTTCGCGCTTCCCGCCTGGCAGGCGAACGCGGGTGTGCCTGCGGCGGCGGGCGGCTTCGCAGGCCGCGGCGTGCCGGATGTCGCCGGCAACGCGGATCCGCTCACCGGCTACGCCGTGCGCGTCGACGGCCAGGACGAAGTGGTCGGCGGCACCAGCGCGGTCGCCCCGCTGTGGGCGGCGCTGGTGGCGCGCCTGAACCAGCAGCTCGGCCATTCGCTGGGTGCCGCGAACGCCACTCTCTATGGCCTCGGCGAAAAAGGATTCCGCGACATTACCCAGGGCAACAACGGCAGCTACTCGGCTGGCCCGGGCTGGGACGCCTGCACCGGGCTGGGCAGCCCGAACGGCCAGGCGTTGCTCGGTGCGTTGCAAGGCGCAGCGCCCGCGCCGGCGCCGCCGCGCCGCACCGGCACCGGCACCAGGCCACAAGAAGCACAAGGGTGGCGGCCACAAGAAACCCCCTGGCTCCGGCGGCAAGCACCCCACGGGCAAATCGCCCGGTTGAGCGGCGCATCGAACGCGGCCGCCGGCGTCGCGGATTCGCCGCGGCGCTGGACGATGGCCGGCATTCACGGCACGCTTGCCGTTTCCGCTTCGCCCATGGAGTTCCGATGCACGTTCCGGCCCCGACCCTGCTTGCCGATCTCGGCGGGACCAACGTGCGTTTCGCCGTTTCGGATCCGGCCGCGAGCATGCCATTCCGGATGGACGACGTGCGGCGCTACCAGGTCGGCGATTTCGCTTCGCTGGCCGACGCGATCCGCCAGTACTTCGCCGACAGCGGAATGCAGGCGCAACATGCGCTGATCGCTGCCGCCGGCCGCATCTCCGATGGCGAGACGGTGCAGATCACCAACAATCCGTGGGCGATCTCGGCACACAAGCTGCAGGCCGAACTGAACCTGCAATCCGTACGACTGGTCAACGATTTCGCGGCGCAGAGCATGGCGGTGATGCTGCTGCAGCCGAGTGACCTGGTGCCGGTGGGCAAGCTGCCGCTGCCGCACCTCGGTGCACGGGACGAACAGACCTTCGTGATCGTCGGCCCCGGCACCGGGCTCGGCGTCGGCGGCCTGCTGCTGCGCCAGGGCCGGTGCAGCGTGCTGCAGACCGAGGGCGGCCACGCCGGCTTCGCCGCGCACACGCCCGAGGACATCGAGATCCTCAAGCGCCTCAACCAGCGCTACGGCCGGGTTTCCAACGAACGGCTGGTCTGCGGCAGCGGCCTGGTGAACCTGTACATCGTGCTCTGCGAAATCGCCGGGCAGACGCCCGAGGCGTTGAAACCCGAAGACATCAGCGCGCGTGCGAATGCCAACAGCGATCCGCTGTGCGTGCAGGTGGTGGAGACGTTCGCCGGCATCTTCGGCAGTGTCGCCGGCGACCTGGTGATGACGCTGGGCGCGTGGGATGGCGTATACCTCACCGGCGGACTGGTGCCGATCCTGCTGCCGTGGATGGAGCGCGGCCATTTCCGCGAGCGCTTCGAAGCGAAGGGTCGCTTCCGCGTCACCATGGAACAGGTGCCGACACAGGCGATCATGAATCCCGAACCGGGCCTGATCGGCGCCGCGGCACTGGCGGCGCTGGAGTCAGGTCAGTCGTTGTTGCCATCGCGCTAGCCCGCTGCGACACCACGGGCCGACGCGAATCCTTCCACTGGCGAGGAATGCGTATGCCGCCATGCACCGTCATCGCCCGTCTGCTGTGCCTGCTGGCGCCGACACTGCCGCTCGCCACGCTGGCGGCGCCATCGCCGGATGCCGGCGTCACCCGCCACGCGACCATGGCCATGCCGGCCAGGCCGATCACCTCACGCGCGGAACTGGATGCCTACCTGCGCGACACGCCGCCGGCGCGCTCGCCGCTGAGCTGGCTCAGCCCCGGCGCACAGCGCCGCTTCGTCGGCAGCCTGGTGTACCGCGAGCACGGCCTGGGCGGCATGAGCCTCGGCGACCTGCGCTACGAACTGACCCGCGAGCAGGCCTATAGCGTGCTGCGCCTGTTCGGTGCGGAAAGCTACGCGCTCGACCTGGATGCGCTCACCACGCCGCGTCCGGTCTCGGACGAACAGCCAGCCGGCACGCTGGAACCTGCCTACGACCGCCTGCTCGACGCCTCCGCACCGACCAGCGGAAGCGCCGAACAGGGACAGGCCATCGCGCCCGGCTACGCCGCGGCATTCGCTCCCGTGCAGACCGACGCACGGCGGCGCACGCTCGGCGATCGTGACGCGGAGTTCCTGTTCCGCGCGGCGACGCTGGCCTTCCGCGCCACCAGCCAGCCGGACTACCTCGCCGACATGCGCCGCGACTTCGCCGAACTGGAACGCCGCCACCGCGCCGACCGTCCGCATGCCAGCGACCTCTACGACGCGCTGCTCGCCGCCCACCACGGCGACGAAGCCCGCGCGCTGCTTGCCAGCCATCCCGCGATCGAGCGCAGCCCGCCGCCGCTGATGCGCACGTTCAACCGCATCCGCAGCGACCAGCCCAGCCTGTGGGTCGTCACACCCGGCACGCGCCAGCGCGAACTGGTGCGCTTCCGTTTCAATGTCCGCGCCCCGGCGCAGGTGATCGTGCTGGCGTCGCCCGGCTGCCACTTCTCCGCGAACGCCGCGCACGACATCGAGGCCGACCCGTTGCTGCGCGACCTGTTCCGCGAGTACGGACAATGGGTGGCCCCGCCCGACCAGGTCACCGCGTTCGATGCCGTGCGCGACTGGAACCAGGCGCACCCCGCGCTGCGGCTCGGCATCGCTTACGACAACGCCACCCTGCCGATGGTCGAGCGCTTCGACATGCCGACGTTTTATTTCCTCGACCATGGCAGCGTCGTCGACACCGTGGTCGGCTGGCCGCCCGGCGGCAACCTCGACGCGATCCGGCGCGGCCTGCGCAAGATCGACCTGCTGCGTTGATGCAGCCTCACGGAGAACCCCCCATGCCCCGCCACGACACCGCCTTCCTGTTCGACCTCGACGGCACCCTGATCGACAGCGTCTACCAGCACGTGCTGGCGTGGAAGGAGGCGCTGGACCGGGAAGGCGTGGAACTGTCGGTGTGGCGCATCCACCGCAAGATCGGCATGAGCGGCGGGCTGTTCGCCAACATCCTGCTGCGCGAGACCGGGCTGGAAATCACCGCCGAACGGCTCGATCGCCTGCGCTGCTGGCATGCCGAGGCATTCACCCGGCAGCACACGCAGGGCTCGGTGCGGCCGCTGCCCGGCGCGCGCGAACTGCTGGCTTATCTCGGCGAACAGCAGATCCCGTGGGCGATCGCCACCAGCGGGCGGATGGAAACCGCTGCGCACAACCTGGAGGCGCTCGGCGTCGATCCGTCGAAGGTGCCGGTGGTGACGCGCGACCAGGTACGCCACGCCAAGCCCGACCCGGACCTGTTCCTCGCCGCCGCCGCGCGACTGGGCATGGACATCCAGCAATCACTGGTGATCGGCGACAGCGTGTGGGACATGCTCGCCGCGCAGCGTGCCCGCGCGCTCGGCGTGGGCCTGCTCTCCGGCGGCTACGGCCAGGCCGAGCTGCAGCAGTCCGGGGCGTTCCGCGTGTACGACGACCCGGCCGATCTGCTGTGGCACATCGACGAAGTGGCCGCACGCGACTGAGCGGCCGGCCTCGCTGAACCGCGCCAATGCGCCAACCCGCCTCATGAAAAATTAATCACCCGTGCGCGGACGCGAGGTAGGCTCCATGACAATCGCCCACGGAGCCTGCCATGCGTCGCCTCACCGCCAGCCTGCCGCTCGTCCTGCTGCTCGCCGCGTGCTCGCCCTCGCCGGCACCACCGCAATCCGGCGCCAGCCAGTCCGCGCCGGCGAATGCCGCGCTCGGCTCCCCGGAATGGTATGCGTGGGTCGACCGCTCCTTGCACATCGGCGACGACGGCCACGGCCCGGACCACGGCTCGGACGAATGGAACCAGGCAGTGCAGCACAAGCTGGGCCAGGAGGCGCCGCAGTCGAAACCCGGCTCGCCGGAATGGCAGCAGTCGGTGGACGCGCTGCTGCGCACGCGCCTGCCGCCTCCTGAGAGATCGTGAACGGTCTTTGGCGCGAAGGGCTCAGCCCGGTGCGAGCAACGCGTCCAGGTCGCCTTCGTCGAAGCTGAGCTTCTCGCGGCTGCCGCCGCCTTCGAGCACGGCGGCGGCCAGTTCGGCCTTGCGCTCCTTCAGCTGCTCGATGCGCTCTTCCACCGTGCCCGAGGTGATCAGGCGGAACACGAACACCGGCTTGTCCTGGCCGATACGGTGCGCACGGTCGCTGGCCTGCGCTTCGGCAGCGGGGTTCCACCACGGGTCGTAGTGGATCACGGTGTCGGCGGCGGTGAGGTTCAGGCCCACGCCGCCGGCCTTCAGCGACAGCAGGAACAGCGGCACCTCGCCGCTCTGGAAGCGTTGCACCGGCTCGGCGCGGTCACGGGTGTCGCCAGTCAGGGTGACGTAGCGGATGCGCCGCCGGTCGAGCTCGGCCGCGATCAGCTTCAGCATGCCGGTGAACTGCGAGAACAACAGCACCTTGCGGCCCTCGTCGAGCAGCGCCGGCAGCATGTCCATCAGCAGCTCGAATTTGGCCGATTCGTGCACGCCGCGCGCGGCTTCCAGCTTCACCAGCCGCGGGTCGCAGCAGACCTGGCGCAGCTTGAGCAGCGCATCCAGCACCACGATGCCGGAGTGCGCGATGCCACGCTGGGCGATCACCTCGCGCAGCTCTTCCGCCAGCGACAGGCGCAAGCCTTCGTACAGTTCGCGCTGGCGCCCTTCCAGCACCACCCGGCGGGTGATCTCGGTTTTTGGCGGCAGTTCCTTCGCGACCTGCGCCTTGGTCCGGCGCAGGATGAACGGGGCCAGCCGCAGGTTCAGCCGCTGCTGGCACTCCTCGTCATGCTGCTTCTCGATCGGCACGCGGTAGAAACGGCGGAACGCGCCCTCGTCGCCGAGCAGGCCGGGTACCGCCAGGTCGATCTGCGACCACAGCTCGCCCAGATGGTTTTCCAGCGGCGTGCCGGTGAGGCAGACGTAGCGCGGCGTGCGCAGGCTGAGCAGCGCGCGGCGCGCCTGCGTGCGCGGGTTCTTCACCTGCTGCGCCTCGTCCAGCACGATCAGCGCGAACGGCTGCTTGCGCAGCGCGACCACGTCGCGCGGCAGCAGCGCGTAGCTGGTCAGCACGATGTCCTGCGCGCCCAGTTGGGCGAATTCCTCGGCGCGCTGCGGCCCGTGCAGGGTCAGGACGTGCAGCATCGGCGCGAAGCGCGCGATCTCCGACTGCCAGTTCGGGATCAGGCTGGTCGGCACCACGATCAGCGCCGGGTGGGTCAGCGCGCCGCTCTGCTTCAGCGCCAGCAGGTGGGTGATCAGCTGCAGCGTCTTGCCCAGGCCCATGTCGTCGGCCAGCACGCCGCCGACGCCGGCTTCGGCCAGCGCGTTGAGCCAGCGCAGGCCTTCGCGCTGGTAGGGCCGCAGCTCGACGGTGAGCCCTTCGGGCACCGCGTCACTGGCACGTTCGGCGGCGTCGCGCAGGCGCGCGGCAAAGCCGAGCAGCGGCTCGGCTGCCTCCAGCGTGCCGTCGTCGGGCATCGCCGCGGCGAGTTCCTCCAGCCGGCCGGCCTGGACCCGTGGCAGGTGCAATTTCCGGCGCGGCTTGTCCAGGTACTCGGCCAGCGGCGCCAGCAGCCCGCGCAATTCCTTCAGGCGCACCGGCACGCGCCGGCGCGCGTCGACCGGCGCATACCACACCGCGTCTTCCGGTTCGTTCGGCGCCGGGCTGAGGTTCAACTGGTGCTCGGCCAGCGCCTGCGCCACGGCGGGCAGCAGATTGTGCCGCTGGCCGTCCAGCTCGATGCCGATCTCCAGGTCGAACGCGTGGTCGTCGGCGTCTTCCACCGCCTGGCCATACCAGTGCACCGGACCTTCCAGCACTTCGAACGGGAAACTCGGCGCGTACTCGACCTGGAAATTTTCCCCCTCGAGCTTGGGCCGCAACGCCAGCCAACGCGCCGGCGTGTTGACCTCCAGCGCGCCGGCGTAGCCGGTGCCGGGGAACAGCCAGGCGTCGTCGGGCAGGGTTTCCGCCACGTCCCAGGGCAGACCTTCGGTATCGACGCCCGGAGTGAGCCCGGCGCGTTCGAGCTGCTCCATCGCGCTGAGTTCCTCGGCGCGGCGGCGGGTGATCTCGACCAACTGGCCGTTGCGTACGCGTCGCACCAGCGGCTCGCCGCCGCGGCCGGGCAGGCGCTCGCCGGCGTAGTCGAACGCCAGCCGTGCATAACCCAGCGGCGGCGTGCCGGCGGCCAGCCGCGCGTGCCGGGTCAGCGCATGCAGGGTCAGCACCGGTTTCGGCGCCAGTTCCGAACGACGCACTTCGCCGAACACCAACGGCAGCGGTACCCGTGTGGCCAGCCGGCTGCTGGCCAGGCGATTGCGCAGCCGGCGGCCGTGCTCATGCTTCAGCGGTGGCAGTTCCAGCCAGCGGGTTTCCTCGATCGCCGCATCGAAGCGGCCCACGGTGGCGCGCTCGGCATCGAGGTACCACAACCCGTCGATGCGCAGCAGGCGCTGGCTGTGCGGCATCACCGGCAGCAGGCGCTGGCTGCCGTCCGGCTCCATCTGCCAGTGCCAGTTGAGCTGGTGCGACTTGCCGCGCGACAGCCGCAACCCGGCCAGGCCGCCGAGGAAGCACGGCGCCGTATCCAGGATCTCGGCCAGCAAGGTATCGCCGACGTGGCCACCGAGGCGGGCGTAGCTGCGGCCTTTGCGCACGCTCTGCGGCAATCCCAGCATGGTCGCCGCCAGACGCTGCTCGTGCGGCTGCAGCGGCGACTGCGCCAGGTGCCGGCTGTCCAGCGGTACCGGCCTCGCGTAGCGGCCATGCTCGGCCACCGCCAGCAACACCGGCGCCACGTCGAGGCGGGCGAATGCGGCGCCTTCCTCCGGCATCACTTCCAGGAAGAAACCGAGCACGCCGTGGTCGTCGGCCACGGCCGGCTTCGGCGCAGCCAGCAACCGCCGCCATGCCTGCGGCAGGGCTTCATCCTCGCCGGAAGGCGCGGTGGCGGCTTGCTGTTTCTCGTCCGGTTGCTGCATGCGCATGCGATCCGTGGCGACAACCAAAACGTTGAGCTTAGCAGCGCAGGGGCAGGATGCGACCGTCGCAAGCACAGCCCGATCGAGGCGACCCGGCCGTGCGACGAACGGTTCAGACGGTGCCGAACAGGCCTTTCGGATACTCCGGCTTCTGCTCGCGCGCCATCAGCGCCTTGAGCCCGTCCGCCGGGGTGACCTCGCCGTGCAGCACGGCGCGCACGCCGGCGCTGATCGGCAGGTCCAGGCCGTGCTTGTCGGCCAGCCGAGCCACCTCGTCGGCGGTGAGGATGCTCTCCACCACCTGGCCGATCCGGCGCACCGCCTCGTCGATCGCCACGCCCTGGCCCAGCGCCAGGCCCAGCCGGCGGTTGCGCGAGAGATCGCCGGTGCAGGTCAGCACCAGGTCGCCGAGGCCGGACAGGCCGATCAGCGTTTCCGGCCGGGCGCCCAGCGCCACGCCGAGACGCAGCATCTCGTTCATGCCGCGGGTGATCAGGCCGGCACGGGCGTTCAAGCCCAGCTGCATGCCATCAGCGATGCCGGTGGCCACCGCCAGCACGTTCTTCATCGCGCCGCCGAGCTCGGCGCCGAGCACGTCGCCGCCGGAATACGCGCGCAGGTTCGGCGCGTGCAGCAGCATCGCCAACTGTTGCGCGAACGCCGCGTCGTCCGAGTGCACGGTGACCGCGCTGGGCAGTCCGGCCGCCACTTCCTTCGCGAACGACGGGCCGGTGACCACCGCCGCGGCGCGACCGGGCAGCCGCTCGGCCACCAGCTCGTGCAGGAAGCGGCCGGTGCCCGGCTCGAAGCCCTTGGTCGCCCAGGCGATCGCGGTGCCCGCGTCGAGCAGCGGCGCCAGCTCGACCAGCATCGTGGCAAACGCATGGCTGGGCACCACGATCAACACGATGCCGGCACCACGCACGGCGGCAGCCAGGTCGCTTTCGCAGACCAGCTCCGCCGGCAATTCGATGTCCGGCAGGTAACGCTGGTTGCAGCGGCTGGCCGCCAGCGCCGCGAGCGCGTCGCGATCGCGGCCCCACAGCGTGGTCGGCACGCCGTTGCGCGCGGTCAGTGCCGCCAGCGCCGTACCCCAGGAGCCGGCCCCGAGGACGGTCAGCTTCGGGTTTTCATCCATGGACACGGCTCAGCTGTTGAGCGTGGCCGGAGCGGCGTCGCCACCCATCGCGCGGCGCTGCTGCTCGGCGAACAGCGCGTCGAAGTTGATCGGCTGCAGCAGGAACGGCGGGAAGCCGCCTTCCAGCACCAGCGAGGAAATCACCTGGCGGGCATACGGGAACAGCAGGTTCGGGCAGTAGCTGCCGATGATCCCGGCGTGATCCATCTCGTTGAAACCGGCGATGCCGAACAGACCGGCCTGCTCCACTTCCGCCAGGTAGGCGGTACGCTGGCCGATGGTGCAGGTCAGGGTGAGGCTGAGCACCACTTCGTACAGGTTGTTGCCGAGGTCGGTGGCCTTCTGGCCCAGGTTCAATTGCACTTGCGGCTGATCCTTATCGTCGATCTCCTGGAAGATCTGCGGCGCGTTCGGCGCCTCGAAGGACACGTCCTTCACGTAGATCTTCTGCATCACCAGCTGCGGCTGACTGGCCTGGCCGTTGGCCTGGTCGTTGGTGATCTCTTGTGCCATCGGGGGTTCCTCGGGTCTGTCGTGTGTATAAAAGAGGTCGATTGTTCCATACATCCCCGCAGTGCGCACGCCGCGAAGCGCGCCCGCGACCGCCGAAGATTGCGCACAGCCTTGTTTTTCTGCGAGAATACGCGGCTCGCCTCTGTCGACCCGGTGCTTCCGGGCGGTCCGCCACGCGGTACGGACCTCACGATCACGCGTTGCGACAACTCCAGCATCGCGTGGCGCATGGCGCCGCTGGGCCGATCTCACCCTGGCCAACGGGTGTCAATCAAGAATTACGGAGGCAGATCATGGCCCGTGTATGTCAAGTCACCGGTAAGGGTGTGCAGAGCGGCAACAACGTCTCGCATGCCAACAACCGCACCCGTCGCCGCTGGTTGCCGAACCTGCATGAGCGTCGCTTCTGGGTTCCCAGCGAGAATCGCTGGATCAAGCTGCGCGTTTCCAACAACGCCCTGCGCACGATCGACAAGAATGGCATCGAGGCCGTGATTGCCGAGATGCGCGCCCGCGGCGACAAGGTCTGAGGATTGAGCCATGGCTAACAAATCGCAAGACAAGATCCGCATGATCTCCTCGGCCGGCACCGGCCACTTCTACACCACGCAGAAGAACAAGAAGAACACGCCGGAAAAGTTCGAGTTCAAGAAGTACGATCCGGTCGTGCGCAAGCACGTGATCTACAAGGAAGGCAAGATCAAGTGACGTTCTGACCCACTCGCGCTTTGCGCGAGTGGCTCTGTCAGAACGCCATCCCTGCGAAGGCAGGGATCGCTCTTGCTCTTGCTGCTGCATCCGCAACAGCGATGAAGTCTCAAAGAGAACCCGCCCACGAGGCGGGTTTTCTTTGACTCGAATACTTGCCCGACCTGCAACCCTCCCCGCATCATCGATGCCATGACCACCACCGCCCTGTTCCCCGAGCTGCTCGGCGATGGGCAGCGAGCGTCAGGCAGAAGCGCGGATCGCCGGCCAGCTGGCGGACAATGCGCGAACCGAATACGCCGCTGGCACCGATCAGCACTACGCGCAGGCCCATCCGTTTCCGCAGCCGTCGAAGTCTCTCAAAAACAAAACCCGCCGTCGGGCGGGTTTTGCTGGTGCATGTGCTTTCGTTGCGAAGGTCAGGCCGCCGCGACGCCGTAGCTCTTCAGTCGCTGGGCGAATTCCTGCAGCGAGCGGATGCCGCTCTGCTCGGCCTCATGGATCCACTGCTGCAAGCCCTTCAGCGCCTGCTCGGCACCGCGCTGCTCCATCAGGGAGGCAAGGCGGCTGCGAAATTCGACCACGGTCGCCAGGGTCGGGCGCTTGGCCAGCACGGCCTGCATGCGCTCGCGGCCTTCGCTGTCCAGCCAGCGGCCACCGTCGGCCATCGCCAGACGGATGCGCCGCGGCATCGACTTGAGGCTTTCGCCGGCATGCTGGGCTTCGTCGGCCAGGGTGGGGATGATCACGCCGCGGTAGTAGTCGGTCATCGCCTGGAAGCGGTGGGTGAGCACGGCCTTCAGCGTCTCGGCATCGGGCAGGCGCACGTTCGGGCGTACATCCAGTGACGGCGCCACGCGCAGCACCTTGGCCAGACCAACAGCGCGCAGGCCGCAGATCGCCGCCCAGCCAATGTCGAATTCCCACTTGCGCAGCGCGAACTTGGCCGAGCTTGGGAACGCGTGGTGATTGTTGTGCAGCTCCTCACCGCCGATCCAGAAACCCCACGGGATCAGGTTGCGCGCGGTGTCGGCACTCTCGAAATTGCGGTAGCCGGCCCAGTGGCCGATGCCGTTGACGAAGCCGGCGGCCCAGAACGGGATCCAGATCATCTGCACGGCCCACAGCGCGGCGCCGATCACGCCGAACAGCGCGATGCTGATCAGCAGCATCAGGGTCGGGCCCCAGTACGGGTGCGCGCCATAGACGTTGTGCTCGACCCAGTCGTCCGGAGTGCCGCGACCGTACTGTTCCATGTCCTGCTTCGACTCGCAGGCGTCGCGGTACAGCGAGACGCCGTCCCAGAACACCTTCTTGATGCCGTAGATCATCGGGCTGTGCGGATCTTCCTCGGTCTCGACCTTGGCGTGGTGCTTGCGATGCACCGCCACCCACTCGCGGGTGACCATGCCGGTGGTCAGCCAGCCCCAGAAACGGAAGAAATGCGCCAGCACCGGGTGGAAATCCACGCCGCGATGGGTCTGGCTGCGATGCAGGTACAGCGTCACCGTGAAGATGGTGAGCTGGGTCATGACCAGCATGTAGACCAGCATCTGGCCCCAGCTTGCGCCGGTCAGACCATCGTTCAGGAAATTGAGTACGGCATCGAGCATGGGGGGCACCGGGTAAGGGAGAAAGCCAGTCTAAATCAGGGGTCTCCGTACCCGCCAGCATGTCACTGATCACGAATGATAGCAGGCGGTCAAGAGCGGCGGGCTAAGGTGATGTTATACGCACGCGTGCTTTGCCCTGGTTGTTTAACTGTGGGGTCACCGTGACAATCACGCAATGGCATCGATCATTCCCGATTCACCGAAAACCGTCCTGCGGCTGCAGCGTCTCAGCCGCCGCCGCGCCGGTCGCCCCGCGGTGCAGGAGCTGAGCCTGGACCTGCAAAGTGGCCAGGTAATGGGCTTGCTGGGCGTGAACGGCGCCGGCAAGTCCACCACCTTGTCGATGATCGCCGGCGCGCTGCGACCCGACAGCGGCGGCATCACGCTGAACGGCGAGGATTTCCTGGAACACCCGGAACTGGCCCGCACCCAGATCGGCTGGTTGCCGGAACGCGCGCCGGTGTGGACTGAACTCACCGTCGAGGAACATCTCGATGCGCACGGCCGCCTGCGCGGACTGGCCGGCACCGCGCTGCGCCAGGCGCGCACCGCCATCATCGAGCGG